>NZ_AP024463.1:1200000-2400000 GCF_019973735.1 Arachnia rubra | reverse complement strand
CGGTCTGCAGCTGGGCGCGCGGTCCATCAGTGTCGCCGCAGCCTGTGGCCGGGACGAGGTGACGGTGGTGCGGCGGCCACGTGTTGCCGTGGTCGCCACCGGGGATGAACTGCGTCCTGCCGGGGCCTTGTTGGCGCGGGGGCAGATCTATGAGTCGAACGGCATCTTCATGGCTGGGCAGCTCCGCCGGATGGGAGCTGAGGTGGTCGCAGTCCTGGTCCTGCCTGATGATCCCGAACGCTTTGCCGCTGGGCTGGATGAGGCGGCGACTGGGGCTGACCTGGTGGTGCTCAGTGGCGGGGTTTCGGTCGGCGATCATGACGTGGTGCGGCAGGTGCTGACCGGGGAGCTTGGGGCGTCGGCCGCTGTGAGGTCTCGTTTCGTCCATGTCGTCATGCAGCCCGGGAAACCGCAGGGCTGGGCGTTGTGGCGGGTGGGGGAGCGGGAGGTTCCGCTGGTGGCACTGCCGGGAAATCCGCTCTCCACGATGGTCAGCTGTGAGCTTTTCGTGGAACCTCTGCTCGATGCGATGCTGGGAAGACGTCACCGCCCCTGGCAGCGGGCCGTCGTCGGGCGTCCCTGGCCGGCCCCGAGGGGGCGGCGGCAGGTGGTGCCGGTCTGCGCTGAGACTGATGAGACGGGTCGGCTCGTCGTGGTGCCTGCCCATGAGGGGATCTCGGCATCGCACCTGGTCTCGGCCGCGGCGCGGGCAGATGGGCTGGCGCTGCTCGACGCCCCCACTCAGAGCGTCAGTCCTGGCGACCTCGTCTCCTATCGGAGGTACCTGTGAAGTTCACCCATCTCGATTCCGCAGGCCAGGCTCACATGGTCGATGTCACCGACAAGCAGCCGACGAAACGCGCAGCGACGGCCGCCGCGACAGTGGTGTGCGACTCGGCGGTACTGCGGCGGATCACGTCTGGGCAGGTGCCGAAGGGGGACGTGCTGGCGGTGGCGCGCATCGCGGGGATCGCCGCGGCGAAACGGACCCCGGAGTTGCTGCCGCTGGCCCATGTCATCGGAGTGCATGGTGCGTCAGTGGATCTGGTGGTCGGCCAGGAGTCAATCGAGGTGACCGCCACCGTCCGGACCGCCGACCGCACCGGAGTGGAGATGGAGGCGCTGACCGCGGCCTCCGTCGCGGCGCTGGCGCTGATCGACATGGTCAAGGGCCTCGACCGGTACGCCTTCATCCGTGAGGTGAAACTGCTCGCCAAGGAAGGTGGCAGGTCTGGAAGCTGGCGGCGCGATGCCTGAGTTCGATGCGATCATCCTGGCCGGCGGCCGTGGATCGCGGCTGGGTGGAGTGTCGAAAGCTGACCTGATGGTGGGCGGCAAACGGCTGCTCGATGTGGTGCTCGAGGCTGTGCGGCATGCCCGCACGACGGTCGTGGTCGGGCAGGTTGCTGCGCCTGACGGGGTGCTGGTCACTCTCGAGGATCCCCCCGGCACTGGGCCCGCTGCCGGTATCGTCGCCGGGCTGGAGGCCGTGGCGCAACCGGCTGGCTGGACGGTCGTGCTGGCCTGCGACCTGCCCGGTGTGCAGGCCGCTGTGCCGCGCCTGCTGGCCGCGACCGCGCGAGATGATGACCTTGACGGTTACTGCCTGGCCTCCCCGGAGGGGAGTCCGCAGTGGCTGCTGGGGATCCACCGCACCCCGCGGCTGCGGCTGGTCGCCCAGACCTATGGTGATCCGCGGAACCGATCGGTGCGTGGGCTGCTGGCGGGGCTGAGACTAGGGCTGTTGCCCGATGCCGATGATGACGGCCGTGATGTGGATACGTGGGTGGATCATGCTTATTGGAATGAGTTCTGGAGGGAGAAGATGAGTCAGGACGAGACGGGGTGGCAGGAGTTCGTGGACCGGGTCTGCGCGGCCCTGGAGGTTGATCCGGGGCGTGTTGATATGCATGGTGTGCTTGATCTGAGCCGGGAGGTTGCTCATGCGGGGGCGCGTCCTATGGCTCCGGTTAGTGCCCACTTGTGGGGGTTGGCCGCTGGGGCTGATCCGGGGGCTGATCTCGATTATCTGCGCCGGGTGGTGGAGGATTCCGCGACTTCAGCGCCCCTGCCCCCGCTGAAGGCGGAGGAGAAGTGATGTTGGTGCGGTTTTTTGCTGCGGCTGAGGCTGCGGCTGGTGCTGGGTCGGTTGAGGTTGAGGCTGCCACTGTGGGGGAGTTGAAGAAGCTTCTGGTGGCCCGTCATGGTGAGGGTTTTGAGGCGGTGCTCGGCCGTTGTTCCCTGTTGGTTGATGGTAAGGCGGGGCTGTCTGATGATCACGATCTGGCCGGTGTGGGGGGAATCGACATTCTGCCTCCCTTTGCTGGGGGCTGATTAGCGGGCTGGAGACTGTGTACTTCAGCGGAAGGGTTGCGCAATGACGGAGCTCAACCTGAGGTGAGATGTTTTGCGCTTTTAGAGATGTGCGGGATTAGGTGTCTTGATACCGAGCAAGGTGCACGGAGGCAGCTTCTTGACGCGGTTCTCAGCAGCCATGCGGGAAACCTTCCTCGGCCCGCCACCGGGAAGCTGGGGACCCACAACAGTCACCAAACCTCACAGCATAAAGCCATTCAAGTGGGGCAACCCGCTCAGCTGGGTCGGTGCGAGCACAGAGCACACCTCACGGACCTACACCGGCGTTACAGGGATTGGTCGAGCTGCCGGACGTGGCTTCTTCGTGCTTGGCATCGGGCTCACTTACCACAGTGAGCACGAGAAGATGGACAAGCGTTTCCGGGAGGAACCCCCCGAACTCACAGCCGACGAGAGGAGAGGCCGAGTCGCTGAGACAGCTGCTGTGAGAACCGGATCGCAGGTATTTGCTTCAGTAGCAGCGGGAGCTGCCGTTGGGTCGGTCCTTCCCGTCGGTGGAACCGCCGTCGGCCTCGCCGTCGGAGTCGGAGTGGGCTTGGTGATGTCCTGTGACCCTGACGGCGATGGCAAGAGTTTCGGCGACAACGTCGCGGACTTTGGAGAATCCGTCTGGAACTTCGGAAAGAAAATATTCGGCGGATGATAAACAATTTAGTTCTCTTGGAGGCTCCTGTAACAACCGAAGCCATCTGGGTTGCAGTCATTCTTCTAGCGCTCGGCTTTCTTTGCCTTTGGCAGGGGTGGGTCGCCTACACCGAACCCATTCCCCGCTTCGTCATCCACTACAACGGCGGGACCTGCCCGCCTCTCGCCATGCTTTACGGTGGTGCGGGCTTGCTGCTGATGGGACTGGCTGGGTTGCGACCCGTTCTTTCCATACCCGAGGTCATCATAGGACTGCTGGCTCCGGTGTGGTTGTTCGGTGGTCTAACCTTTCTTCTCGGGGTCTTTTTCTGGTTCCCCTTCTTTCTTCTCCCGCCGTGGTACCGCCGTGCCCGCAGAGCAGGTATTCCCCGCAACGATCCCAACGCGATGGGAGCCTTCAAAGCACTATCCGTTGAACAGCAGAAAGCAGCAGCTCGAAAAGGGAAACGCTGATGACCAAGCATCGTGCCTTGCCGATTGAGTCTGCTGCCCGGGACTGTGCGGAGAACTCGCCTCGAGGCTTGGATGATCTTCAGGAAACACCCATCCAAGTCCCGACGCGGATGGTGGAGTATCGGCGTTTCGTGGACCGGGTCTGCGCGGCTCTGGGGGTCGATCCGGGGGGGGTGATATGCATGGTGTGCTTTTGGCCTGAGCCGAGAGGTTGCTCACGCGGGGGTGCGTCCCATGGCTCTGGTCAGTACCCACCTGTGGGGGTTGGCCGCTGGGGGGATTGATCAGCGGGTTGGGAACTGTCTCAGGAGGTCTTCGGGGACGGGGAAGGGGAGGGTGTGGAAGGTCTGGTTGGCGTCGATGTTCTGGAAGTCGTCTTCTTTGACTCTCACGAATCCGGGGGTGGCCTCTGCGATGTAGACCTTGACGGCCCCGGTTTCGGTGGCCAGGTTGTAGGGGTCTGCTAGGTAGCGGATGCCGAGTTCGTCGAGGGTTTCTTCTGCTTCAAGCCAGCTGACCACGCCGGTGCGTTCTCTGCCTAGCAAGTCGATGGCGACGAATCCGTCGTCGCGGGGTGTGATCCAGCCGATGGGTTCGCGGTTGGATCCGCCCAGATGTGTGATCCAGTGCTCCGGGATGGTGCGTTTGCTCATGGCGTATGAGTTTAGATTGCAGAGAGCTCTGGGCAGTGGCCTCGGCCGGTCTCCTGCGGCCACCCACCGACTGCGCCGTCAGCTGTTGTGAGGTGGTCTCTTACCACTTCCAGGTCGTGGCGTCACGCCATCTCAAATAATCTGACGGCGGGGTTGCTTAATTCTAGGGAGCCTGTTTAGGGTTACCTCGTTTTATGTTTTGGGGGACGTATCTGGGGGTGGTGTCTCGATCTCATCGGAAAATCCATGGCCGGTGGGTGACCACACCACCACGGCGGGAGGTAGTCAATGAGACGCAGGATTTTTCTGACCGGAGCTGCGGCCGTTGTGGGTGCAGCGGCTGTTTCAGCGTGCGGTAACGGCAATCAACAGGGCGCCCCGGCGTCTGCCTCTGGAGGGGCGCTGACCATCAAGGACGTCGCAGACCGCACCGTCACCCTGGATGCCGCGCCATCCAAGATCATCCTCGGGGAGTCCCGGCAGGCCTTCTCCCTGCTGTTCCTTCAGAAGGAGAACCTGCTGGACAAAGTCGTGGCGTGGGGAACCGACATGCAGACCGCCGCCCCGGATGTCTTCGAGCGCGTCGAGAAGGTGCAATCCAAGGCGAGTAGCATCCCGACCGTCGGCAGCGTCGCCAAGGGAGACCTGAGCGTCGAGAATCTCCTAGAGCACAGCCCCGACCTGTTCCTGATGACGCTGGACCAGTACGACGCCGCGAAGCAGGCCGGCTTCGACGCCAAACTCGACTCGGCCCAGATCCCCTACCTGGTCACCGATTTCCGTAGGAAGCCCGTCGAGAACACCCACACCAGCGTCACCCTGTTGGCGCAGGCATTCGGTGTCGAGGACAAGGGCAAGGAATTCCTGGCCTACTACGACTCACTGGTCAACCCGGTGACCGCGGCCGCCAAGGCGCGGCCCGAGTCGGAGCGTCCCGTCACCTTCGTATGGCGTGCACCCGGACTCCAGGCACCCGGCAGCACCTTCGGGAACTCCAACTTCGGCCAGATCGTGGCGGCCAGCGGCGGCACCAACCTGGGCACCAGCCTCCTGGACAGCGATTCGGGAACCCTGACCACCGAGCAGCTGATCGCATCCCAGCCGAAAATCATCATCGCCACCGGCGGGGACTGGGGGAAGCAGAAGAAGAACGACAAGGCAGGCACCTCTTACGTCGAGCTCGGTTACAATGCCACAGCCGAGGCGGCGAACCAGACCTTGTCTCAGCTGTCCAGCGAGACGGGCTACAGCGAGCTGAAGGCGATCAGCGAGAAACAGGTGTACGGCATCTACCACCAGTTCTACGACGCGCCGTTCAATTTCCTCGCCTACGTCGCCTTCGCCGAATGGCAGGGGCTGAAGGTTGAGGGCCTGCCGGACGCGAACGCCGCCTGGACCGAGTTCCACGACAAGTTCATGCCCTTCAAGGCCGAGGGCGTCTTCGCCGCCAAGATGTCATGACCGGCTCCAGGCAAACCAAGACCGGAACGTCAGACGGCACGGCGTTGAAGGCTGCGGCAGGACGCCCCGACCTCTCTGAGCAGGAGGCCCTGAAGGAGTTCTGGCGGATCAAGACCAAGCGCCTGCTGATTCTGATCGGCATCCTGGCCGCCGTGGTGATCATGTTTGTCGTTGCCATGATGGTGGGGCCCATCCGCGTGAGTGCGCTGGAAATCGCACAAACCTACCTGGGTATGGACGTTCCGCGCAGCACCCGCACCGTGGTGATGGATCTGCGCACACCGCCCGCGCTCATGGCGGTGGTGGTCGGGGCTGCCCTGGCGTTGGCCGGCGCGCAGATGCAGACCATCCTCGACAACCCGCTGGCGGAGCCCTACACCCTCGGCGTCTCCGCGGCGGCCGGCTGCGGGGCTGCCATCGTGATTGCTACCGGGCTCAGCTTCCCCGTCTTCAGCGAGGCCTCTGTCGCCATCGGCGCTGCGCTGTTCGCTCTGCTCGCCAGCGGGGTGATCGCGCTCGTGTCACGGTTACGCCGTTCCGGCCGCGAGACCATCATCCTGCTGGGCATCGCACTGGTCTTCGGCTTCCAGGCGCTCCTGATGCTGCTGCAGTACCGCGCGACCCAGGAGTCCCTCCAGCGGATGGTGTTCTGGACGATGGGATCCCTGGAGCGGGCTACCTGGTTCTCCATCTGTCTCGTCGTGGTCGCCCTGGTCACGGTCATCCCGCTGTTCGGGATCAACCAGTGGAAGCTCACCGCCCTGTCACTGGGTGAAGCCCGGGCCCGGGCAATGGGCGTGAAGGTCGACAATGTGCGTATGTGGACGCTGCTCGGGGCCTCCCTGATAGCGGCGCTCTCGGTGAGCTCGGTGGGGATCATCGGCTTCGTGGGGCTGGTGGGTCCTCACGTGGCGCGCATTCTCGTCGGGGAAGACCAGCGGCTCTTCGTGCCCACGGCCATGGCCTGCGGTTCCCTGGTGCTGTGCAGCGCCCATGCCGTGGCCCAGGTCGTGGTGCCCGGCCAGGTGCTTCCTGTCGGCATTCTCACTGCTCTCGTCGGTGTTCCGGTGTTCGTCCTGATCATCCTGGGCAGGCGCCGCACCACCTCCGCGATCTCGAACTAGTCCACGCTGTCAGCGAGAAATAGGTGTAAAGATCATGCTCAACCTTGACTCCATCAGCGTGAGCTATGGGAAACATGTGGTTCTCTCCGGCCTCAGCCTCTCCGTCCGGGAGGGGGCAGTGGTTGGCCTGCTGGGGCCGAACGGCTGCGGCAAGTCCACGCTGGTCCGGTCCATCGCCGGTGCCCAGCAGTGCCTGGGTGCGGTGAGCTACGGGGGGCGTAGTGGCCGGGCGTTGCAGGACGTCACCGGATACATGCCTCAGGAGATTCCCGGCCACATCGCCCTGACCGCCATGGAGTCAGTGCTGGTGTCGGCGCAGCGGGGCGGCTCGGGCTGGCGGGTTCCAAAGAAGGACGTGGAACGCGCCTACGCTGCGCTTGACGCGCTGGGCATCGCCGCACTGACGAACACCTACCTGGGGGAGTGCTCAGGTGGTCAGCGGCAGCTCATCTCCCTGGCGCAGACCCTCGTGCACGGACCCGAACTGGTGCTGCTCGATGAGCCGACCAGCGCACTGGACCTGAAACACCAGGTGCGGGTGCTGCGCAGCGTGCGCAACCACGTCCACGGCTCTGAGGCGACGGTCGCTGAGAAGCAGAAAGAGAAGAACGAGAACCAAGGCTCTGATGCGGAGGCTGACGACTCTGCGCAGTCCTCACGCCTGGCTCTGGTGGTCCTGCACGACATCAACCTGGCGACACGTTTCTGTGATGAGGTGCTGCTGATGACCGCGGGAGACGTGGTGGCCCAGGGAACGCCCCTTGAGGTTTGCACCTCGGAGAACCTGAGCCGGGTCTATGACACCGAGGTTGCGGTGAACAGCGATGAGGACGGGGTCCTGACTGTCGTTGCCCGCTGAGTGGGTAATCACTGCCCGTTGCTGAACAGCAGTTTTCCGAAGTTGCTGGCCGGGGCGGACATGATTTCGGCAGCCGGCCCGGACTCGGTGATCCGGCCGTTCTCCAGGACCGCGATGTCGTCGGCGAGGGCCTTCACGTCCTGTGGGTCATGGGTGACGACGATGCTGGGGCAGCCGGCCTCGGCGAGTGCCTCTTTCACCGCGACCCGCAGGCGTGGCGTGTATTCGACGTCGACGGCGGCGAAGGGCTCATCGATCAGCATCGCCCGGGGGCGTGTCGCCAGGGCCCGGGCCAGCGCCACCCGGGCTGCCTGACCGCCGGAGAGCTGACCCGGTTTCCGGGAGGAGAGGCTGGCTGCGTCCAGGCGTTCCAGCATCTCCAAAGCCCGGGCTTCGGCCTCAGCCCCGCGGACCCGCTGGGCCCGAGGCCCGTAGGCGACATTGCCCAGCACATCGAGATGCGGGAACAGCAGCGGCTGTTGCCCGAGGAGTCCGATGCGGCGCCGGTGAGCCGGTACGAAATGCCGGGAGTCCACGAGGACCTGACCGTCGATGCTGAGGTCGCCCCGGTCGGGTTTCAGCAGCCCGCACAGCAGGTCCAGCAGCGTTGATTTCCCGGCTCCGTTCGGGCCGACCACGGCCAGTACCCGCCCCGCCGGCACGTCCAGACTGGTTTCGTGGTTGCGGGTATTGAGGGTTCCCTCCCAGTGCAGTCCCTTCACGACCTGGTCCTTCCCTTCCCGTACGCGATCACCATGACGATTCCCGCGAAGATCACCAGCAGCAGCGACAAGGCGATGGCGGCATCCGGGTCGGCCTCCCGCTGGAGGTAGATCTCCAGCGGCAGGGTCCGGGTCCTGCCCTGCAGGGAACCCGCGAAGGTCAGGGTGGCGCCGAACTCGCCCAGCGCCCGGGCGAAACTGAGCACGGCCCCCGACAGCAGCCCCGGGAACACCAGCGGCAGGGTCACCGTGAACAGGGTCCGGGTGGGGGAGGCCCCCAGGGTGGCGGCCACCCTCTCGTAGCGGTCCCCGGCGGTGCGCAGCGCCCCCTCGAGACCCATCACCAGGAAGGGCAGCGACACGAAGGTCTGCGCCAGGATGACGGCCACGGTGCTGAAGGCGATCCTGATGCCCGCGGCCTCCAGGTGCTGCCCGATCAGACCCATCCGCCCGAACGTGAACAGCAGCGCCAGCCCCCCGACCACCGGGGGCAGCACCAGGGGCAACAGGACCAGGGGCCGCAGCCAGCGCAGCCCGTGGCGCGCCAGGATCAGCGCCATCGGCGTGCCGAGCACGATGCAGAAGACGGTGCTGACGCTCGCAGTGAGGATGCTGAGCTGCAACGCCGCCAGCGACGACTGCGACGTCAGCAGCTCCCACAGGCCGGGCCACGGAACTTTGCTCAGCAGCCCGGCTAGGGGAAGTGCCACCAGCAGCATTCCGAGGGCTGCCGGCAGCACTACCCAGCGAGGGGTCGTCACTTGGGAGCGCCGAAACCAGCGTCCTGCAGCATGGACTGGCCTTGCTCGGCAAGGACGAAGTCGACGAACGCCTGGGCGCCCTCACGCGCTGACTTGGTCACCGCGATCGGGTACTTGTTCACGATCTGATCGGCCTCGGGAGTCTCGATGGTCTTCACCTTGTCCTTGGCGCTGGTGGCATCGGTGACGTACACCAGGCCGGCGTCGGCCTCACCCGAGGTGACCTTCGTCACCACATCGGTGACCTTCTGCTCCTCCGAGACGGGTGTGAAGGTGAACCCGGTCTTCTCGGCGAGCTGTTTCGTCGCCGCGCCGCAGGGAACCTGCTCGGCGCAGACGACGAGCTTCACGCCATCCTTCGTAACGTCCTCCAGTTTCGCTATGCCCGCGGGATTGCTGGGAGGGGTGATCAGCGTCAAGGTGTTAGTGGCGAAGATCTTCGTGTTTGCGGCATCGACGTTCCCAGCGTCGGAGGCCACCTTCATCTGCTTCTCGTTGGCGGATGCAAAGACGTCGGCCTCAGCGCCGTTGTTGATCTGGGTGGCCAGTTCCGAGGAGCCAGCGAAGGAGAACTCGATTGTGTAGTTCGGGTGGGTCTTCTTGAACTCCTCGTAGATCTTCGGGAAGACGTCCTTCAAGGAGGCGGCGGCGAAGATCGTCAGGGTGGCGCTGGTCTGGTCGGTGCTGCCCGCAGCAGCTGATGAGGTTGCCGGCTGCGAGGCGTTCTGGCTATTGGCTGGACCGGTCTGGGAGCCGCAGGCGGTCAGTGCCAGCAGGCCAGCCAGGGCCAGGGCGATTTTTCTTTTTGTCATGAGAGTCCCTTCGGTGTTTCAACGATCACGGTGGTGGCCTTCACCACGGCTGTTGCGAGTGTTCCCGGGACCAGCCCGAGCCGCTCCGCGGATTCTGTGCTCATCAGCGAGGTGACGACGAAGGGTCCGCAGCGCAGCTGCACCTCGGCCATCACCTTGTCCTTCTTGACCGCCATCACTAGTCCGGTGAACCGGTTGCGCGCCGAGGTCGGGGTGCCCTCGGCCTCGGCCGCAGCCTGGCGTTCCTGCTGGAAGGCGACCAGGTCACGCCCGTCGATGGTGAGGTGTCCTCCGCGGCGGGAGGCACGCAGCGTGCCTTTGTCGATGTTGCGGCGAAGAGTATCGTCGCTGACCCCGATGAGCTGGGCGGCTTCCCGGATGCTGAAAGTGGTCACTGGGCTCACGTGCGGATCCCCAATCTTGTGGAATCTGAGTGCAGAGTCCGCTCATGATATCCGCAAATACGGATTAATTGCTATCCACCGATCGCATTCATTGGACGTTGGGGTTGGAGGAAACCGGGATCGTTGATGCCATGTCCCGGCAGTTTGCGGAAAAGACACCGGTGAAAGATCTCAGCCAGTTCCTCGTCATCCACGCCGTCCCGCATCGGGGTGCGCAGATCGGACTCCTCGGACGCGAACAGGCAGTTGCGCAGCTGGCCGTCCGCGGTCAGCCGCAGCCGGTCGCAGGCGCCGCAGAATGGGGCGGTCACCGATGCGATGATTCCGACGGTGGCGGGGCCGCCGTCCACCAGGAAACGCTCTGCAGGCGCAGCTCCGCGGCCCGGCATCGGGGTGAGGGTGAAGTGTTCACGGAGCCGGGTCATGGTCTCAGCCGCTGTCACCATGGAGTCGCGCCGCCAGGTGTGGCCGGCGTCGAGGGGCATCTGCTCGATGAAACGCAGCTCGTAGCCGTGCTCTATCGCGAAGGCGAGGAGGTCCGGGGCCTCGTCGTCGTTGATGTCTCGCAGCTGCAGTGCGTTCAGCTTCACGGGGTGCAGCCCTGCCGCATCCGCCGCCGCAATTCCCGCCAGCACGTCTGCTAACCGGTTCCTGCGGGTGAGCTGGTGGAAGCGGTCCGGTTTCAGGGTGTCCAGGGAAATGTTCACCCGTGCTAGTCCTGCCTGCTTCAGTGCCTCAGCCAGCCTTGAGAGCCCGATGCCGTTGGTGGTGATGGAGATCTCGGGACGTGGCTCCACCGACGCGATGGCCGCCACCACGGCCACGCAGTCGGGGCGCAGCAACGGCTCGCCGCCCGTGAGCCGCACCTCTTCGATGCCCTCCCCGACGGCGACCCTCACGATCCGCATCAGTTCCTCGGGGGTCAGCAGGGTCTTGCGGGGAAGCCACGGGACTCCTTCGGCGGGCATGCAGTAGGTGCAGCGCAGATTGCAATGGTCGGTCAACGAGATCCGCAGGTCGCGATGAATCCGGCCGAAACGGTCGGTCAGGGTCACTGGGGCAGCCCCAGGCCTGACCAGGAGGCCCGTCCGGACGCCTCGTGCTGGTGTTTCCAGATCGGGACCTCGGCCTTGACGCGGTCAACCAGCGCCTGGCAGAGGTCGAAGGCCTCCCTGCGGTGGGCCGAAGCGGCCACCGCGACGATCGCCACCTCGCCAACTCCAAGCGACCCGACCCGGTGCTCGACGGCGAGGACGGCCTCGCCCGCCGGATCCAGCTCAGCGGCCACGGCATTGGCCACGTCCGC
This sequence comes from Arachnia rubra, assembly GCF_019973735.1. Lineage (NCBI taxonomy): Bacteria > Bacillati > Actinomycetota > Actinomycetes > Propionibacteriales > Propionibacteriaceae > Arachnia > Arachnia rubra. The sequence continues at coordinate 2,388,424 of NZ_AP024463.1, read as the reverse complement.
CAGGAATTTCCCGGCCTCGGGGTGGCAGCTGTAGTCGAGACGCACCACGGTGCCCTCGGCTTCCTCATCGTGGTCGCGGATCAAGCCTGCGAAGCTGACGCGCGCTCCTGCGTGCGCGCTGGAGACGGCTCTCTCCAGGCGTGCCTGGTCAATGGGGTCGGTGGTGACTGCGGTGTGGATCACCGGCATCGGACGCCCCCTGTTCGCACGTGAAATTCGTCAACAAATCACAAGCCTACTTGCACTCTGTAATATCACGGTAGCGTCGGCTTTCGTGCGGCCTAATATGTCATTAAACTCCGCCGCATGAATGAACTGCCCATCACTGAGAAGCCTTCCAGCTGCGGCTGTGGTTGCGGCCACGAGTCGCTTCCCGAACTTGATGCCCGCGTCATCCCCCACGCCATCCGGCACGCCTCCATTCTCGGAGTCGTTGAGCATCTGAACGTGGGCGGCGCCTTCATTCTCGTCGCCCCCCACAACCCGCTGCCCCTGCTGGCCCAGATCGCCGACCTGTACGGGGACGCCATTGCGGTTTCCTACGTCGAGGAAGGACCCGAGGCCTGGAAGTTGAAGCTCGAACGCCGCAGCTGACCTCCTTGAACGACAAGGCCGCATCAGCCCCCGTCTCGCGCCGTGTCTTCCTGGTGATGCTGGCAGGCATCAGCCTTGTGACAGGCCTGAACGCAGGGCTGGTGCGGCTTGGCGTCTGGGCGCCTGTGGTCAACGGGCGTCTTGCAGACCTACACGGGCCACTCATGGTGCTGGGGTTCATGGGCTCCCTGATATCCCTGGAACGCGCCCAGGCCCTGCGCAACCGCCTGGCCTATGCGGCGCCGATCCTGCTCGGTGCCGGGGCCGTGGTCCTGATATCAGGACTGTTCCCGGTGCTGGGCAGGCTGCTGCTCTTCGACGGCACCCTGGCGTTCGTCGCCGTCATGGTGGCGCTCTACCGGCGTGCCCCGCTGCCCCTGGTGGCTGCTCAGGTGGTGGGCGCCGTCCTCGCCTGTCTTGCCGCGGCGCTGCTCGTGGTAGTGGAAATAGCCGCGCTGGTGCCGCTGCTGGCCGGGTTCATCGTCGTCACCATAGCGGCAGAACGCGCGGAGCTGGCCCAGCTGACGATGGGGCCCCGTGCCGTCCCAACCCTGGTGGCAGCCAGCGCCTGGCTTTCCCTAGCAGCGGTGTCCGCGTTGCTGTGGCCTGGGACCGGCGACCGGCTCTTCGGTGCTGGGGCACTGTTCGTGGCGCTCTGGCTGCTGCGTGATGATGTCGGACGCCGGCTGATCCGCAGCGAGGGCCTGCGGCGCTACAACGCGGCGGCGCTGCTGCTCGGCAATACCTGGCTGGCCGTTGCGGGGCTCACCTGGGTCGTCGTGGGGCGGCCCGTTGCGACCGGCCATTACGACGTGGTGGTGCACGGCACCTTCCTCGGCTTCGCCATGTCCATGATCATGGCCCATGCCCCCATCATCTTTCCCACCGTCCTAGCCCGTCCCCTGCCCTACCGCCCAGCGATGTGGGTGCCGCTCACGGTGCTCCACCTGGGCATGCTGGTGCGTGTCATCGGTGCCCTGACCGGAACCATCCTCTACCAGATCGGAGGAGCCATGACCGTGGTCTCGATCCTGTTGTTCGCTGCGACTGCCATCTATTCGGCGGTGCGGGCATGAGCATCCCCACCCGTCCCAAGGGCGCCGGAGGCGCGGCCCGGCCGGGAGCAGGACGGCCCGGCGGCGGACGTCGCAACCGAGCCCGCGACTACACCGTCATCATCTGGCTGCTGAGTGCCGTGATCATCGCGGCTGCTCACCGCGTGGTGCCCGAGTCGACGTGGCTGATGGTGCACCTGGTGCTGCTGGGGGCGCTGACCCATTCCGTCTTCGTCTGGAGCCAGTACTTCACGGCAGCGCTGCTGAAAACCCGTCCCGACGAGGCCCAGGAACGTGCGCAGCGCAGACGCCTGAGTCTGCTCTCCCTCGGCTCCCTGGCCGTGTTCATCGGTGTGCCGGCCACCTGGTGGTGGCTGGTGGTCGCAGGAGCCACCCTGGTGACGGCTGCGGTGATCTGGCATGGGATATCGCTGTGGCGGTCCCTCCGTAGGGCGCTGCCAGGCAGGTTCCGGATAGCGGTCTGGTACTACGTCGCCGCGGCCTGTCACCTGCCGGTCGGGGCGGCCTTCGGGGCGACGCTGGCGTTCGGACTGGACAGCACCTGGCACTGGCGGTTCCTCGTCGCCCACACCATGACGAACCTGCTGGGCTGGATCGGGCTCACCGTGGTGGGGACGCTCGTGACATTCTGGCCCACCATCCTGCGCACCCGCATGGACGATCGCGCCGAGGGATTCGCCAAGCAGGCCCTGCCGTGGCTGATCGGCTCGACCGCGGTCGTGGCCGCCGGCGCGCTGGCTGGCCTGCAATACATCGCCGTGGCCGGCCTGCTCGGATATCTGGTGGCGCTTGGCTGGTGGGGGAGAGTGCTCATCGCACCACTGCGGCGCCGCCCCCCGCGCGAATTCTCTCCCGCCTCCGTCCTGGCCGCGGTGATCTGGTGGGTGGTGGCTCTGGTCGTCACCGGCTGGATCGTGCTGGTCACCCCGGTCTCGGGGTGGTCCGAGGCGACGGGGACGCTGGCTGCGCTCTGGGCAGGTGGTTTCGCAGCTCAGCTGCTCACGGGAGCTCTCAGCTACCTACTTCCTTCAGTGCTCGGGGGCGGTCCCCGCGTGGTGCGGGCCGGTGCGGCCTGGTTCGACCGGTTCACCACCTTCCGGCTCGTCGCCATCAACGGCGCCCTGGTGCTTTTCCTCACCCCCACCCCTGGGTGGGTAAAGCTGACCTCCGGCCTGCTCGGGGTGGCGTCGGTCGCGTCCTTCCTGCCGCTGATGATCCTCGGGATACGTGCGAGCATCGCGGAGCGTAAGGCGATCGCTCAGGCCGGGCCCCGCACCGGGCCGCCGGAGAAGCTTCCCGAACGCGAGTCAGCCCTCACGGCCAATGGCCTGCTCGCGGGGGTGCTGGCCCTGACCCTGGCGGTCACGGTGGGGGTTGGTATCGATCCCTCCGCGGTCGGCCTGGGCGGCGGATCCTCGTCCTCGTCGGGGGTGAATGCGACGGGCAGGACCCAGAGAATCCAGGTCTCGGCCAGGGAGGGACAGCGGTTCGAGCCTGCCTCGGCTGATGTGAACCGGGGTGACCGGGTCATCATCGAGCTGAGGAACGACGACGCCACGATGATTCACGACCTCAAGCTCGGCGATGCCACCACACCGAGGCTCGCCTCGGGTGAGACCGCGGAATTGGATCTCGGCGTGGTTGGGGAGTCGCTGGAGGGCTGGTGCACCGTCGTCGGACACCGGCAGGCCGGCATGATATTCACCCTCCGTGTCTCCGGGCAGGATGCCACCGCATCTCAAAGCAGCGGCACCGGTGGGCATGACCATGCGCCCGCTCAGGCCAACTCGGCTCCGCTGAACACCATCGTGGACCCCGTGGCCCCGGCCGCCACCGGCGAGACCGTTCACCGGGTGGAGATGCGCGTCACGGAAACCCCCCTGGAGGTGGCACCTGGGGTGTGGCAGAAACGCTGGACCTTCAACGGTGGACCGGTCGGCCCCACCCTGCGAGGCAAAGTGGGGGACGTGTTCGAGGTGACCCTGATCAACGACGGCACCATCGGCCACTCCATCGATTTCCACGCGAGCAACCTCGCCCCCGATGGGCCGATGCGCACCATCGCGCCCGGCGAGAGCCTCGTCTACCGTTTCACCGCGCGCCGCGCTGGCATGTGGCTGTACCACTGCGGCACTGCACCCACCTCCGCCCACATCGCCGCCGGCATGCATGGGGCAGTCATCATTGAGCCTCAAGAGGGGCTCCCGCAGGTGGATCGCGAATATGTCGCGGTGGCCTCCGAGATCTATCTGGCTGATGGTACGGGCAGCAGCCCGGAGACGGCGGCAGAGGTGGACGCGGCCAAGGCCCAGACGGAGGAGGCCAGCTACTCCACCTTCAATGGCATCGCCTTCCAGTACGCGCAGCGGCCGTTCACCGCGAGGGTAGGGGAGAAGGTACGGTTCTGGGTGCTGGCGGCGGGCCCGAACCTTGCCACCAGCTTCCACATCGTCGGTGCGCAGTTCGACACCGTCTATTTCGAGGGTGGCTATCAGCTGAAGGATGGGAGGGACGCTTTCGGCGGCAGCGGCGGCGGGGCGCAGGCTCTCGGGCTTGAGGCTGCCCAGGCCGGTTTCGTGGAGCTCACCTTCCCTGAGGCCGGGCATTACACCGTCGTCGACCATGCTTTCATGGACGCCGAGAAGGGCGCCCTCGGCACCGTCGAGGTGACCGAGTGACACCCTTCGCCGGGAGGAACCGGAAGAATCAGTTGTCGTAGACCGTGATGTGGATGTGGTCCTTGTGGTTCGCGGTGTCGCCGCCACGGTTTGCCATGGGCCGCCACCCTTCCCCGTCCCGGGTGATGTTCCAGATCTTCTGGTCCCAGATGATGTAGTGGACGCGGAACTGCGAGTGGTTGGCCTTGAAGTAGGCGGCGAGCCGGTTGCCCAGCTCCTTGTTGGACTTGTAGTTGGGGATCATGATGTCCACGGCCCGGCCCGACGGGTGGTCCGGGATGGGGTCCGGCCGGACGCCGTACATGGTCTTGATCTCCGGCACGTTGCCCCAGATGTAGCGGACGATGCGCTTGACGTTGGCGTTGGCCTGGTCCAGGCCCTTCGACCAGCCCCGGTTGAGGCTGCCGCCATCGCCGCTGCCTCCGTCGTCGCTCCCAGGAGCGGTGGAGCTGAGGTAACGGGCGGTGACCCAGCGGATCGCGCCGTTGTGGACGATCTGGGCGCGCCCCGACTGGACGGTGCCCGTCACAGCGACCTCACTGCCCTTTGGAATCTCTCCCGTGTGGGCTGACCCGGTCGCTGAATTCCAGATGTTCAGATTGGCCGTCGCATACTGCACCGTCGTGGAGGGCAGGTTCCCAGGAGTGGGGGAGCTGGAGGACCCGGCGCTCCTCAGGTACTGGTTGTTGAACCAGCGGACGTTGCCCTGCCAGATGCACTGGGCCATGCCGCTGGTCACCACATCGGTGCAGTCGAGGATCGTGCCGCGTGGCACGTCCCCCAGGGAACGGTAGTCACGTTCCGGTGAGGTGCGGATCATCAGGGCGGTGGTGGCCCTCAGTTTCTTCGTGGTGCTGGGCAGGTCCTGGCTGGCGGCGCCTGCGGACTGCGACAGATAACGCGTGGCAGCCCACAGCGTCTGGCCGTTCCAGGTCACCTGCGAGAATTCGCCCCGGACCGTGCCCGTCAGCGTCACCTTCGTGCCCTTCGACGCGACCGTCTTCACGGAGGACCGTAGGCTGGGGCCAGTGCGCAGATTCAGCGCAGTCGTGGTGTAGGCGACCCCTGATGCGCCCGAAGAGGAACCGCCCCCCTCACCGCCTGACAATGAGGCAAGGTAGGCGGATGCCACATAGCCGGTGCGGCCCTTGTAGCTGACCTGCGTCCAACCGTTTTTGGAGCTCAGGGCCTGTATCTGCTCGCCTGCCTGGAGCAGGCCGATCCGGGAGTAATTGGTTCCCGCGCCTGAACGCACATTCACAGCCGTGGTGGCTCGCATGGCGGTGCCAGCCGCGTCGGCACTGGTCACCAGCGCGAGTGAGCCGACCGACTGCACCAGCCCGGCCACCACCAGGGCGGCCAGCCCTCCCCGCACGGTTCTCATCATCCGGTTCACGATTCCTCCGAGTTCCTCAAGATCAGGGCCGACACGACCCTTCCCCGGGAGCTTGTCCCGATCGTGTCGGCCGATCGGACATTAAGGATCATCGGGGGCGCCCACAAGCTTGAAGTGAGCGTTTCCTGAGAGGCGTGGTGAGCGTGACTGCTCCGGATCCTGAAAGATCACATCGATGTAATTTCCCCGGGAAGCGACTCGATAAATCTGCTTTGACTAGGCATTACGAATCTGGTGGATATTTCAATCGCCCTGCTGGATGTTTCCTGAGAAGAGTCTGAGAATTACCTGAATTCGAGGGCTGTAATTCACCTCAACTGTCACTTCAGGTTCAGGTCCACCGAGGTTTGCCCACCGCTGCTCCATGCCAGGCCAAGCACCTGGTGTGGCGCCATCTGGACTCCTCCGGCCCGCGGGTGAGGTGACACGGGTGTCGTGTGGTGGGAGCTTGTCAGTGGGAGGCGGTTCCGGGGCAGATGGTTCGCGAGGCAACCGAGTGAAACGCTACCGGGTCGTACCGTGAGCGAGGTGAACGACGCGAGACGCCGCATCCGGGGCCGAAAAACACCGGCGAACTCACGCCACACGACACTAGACTTCCTCCATGGCCCTGAGAGGATGGTTCGGACTCCCGCTTTTCGATTCTCAGTCCGAACCGAGAGCGACGGCCTGCGTGCTCTCAGGGGGAGGGTCGCGAGCTAGCTTCCAGATCGGGGCGCTCGACTATCTCTACAAGCATGACCCCGACTTCACGCCCTCAGTCTTCGTGGGGACCTCAGCTGGGGCGATCCTGGCGGCGGGGCTGGCTCAGTACTCCGCCCGGCAGGAGCAGGCCGGGTTCCTCGAGCGCATCGACGAGCTCTGGTGCTCCATGAGAAGCGCCGATGACATGTTCACCCCCAGGCCATGGCTGTCCCGGCTGCTGGCCGAGGCGCCGGCCTGGCTGGAATTGGTGGGGCAGCCCGCCAAACCCGCAGAGGTGTCGCCCCGGCCCTGGTCCTCACTCCGGCGCCGGCGGCCCGAACCCTTGGAGGCAGGAGAACGTGAGGATCCCGTCGAGGAGGCCTTGACTCCCGACGAGGAGCTGAAATCCGACTTCTCGCTGGGCCTGATGGCGCAGCTGGCGGGCAGCCTCGGACGGCTCCCGAAGCTGGGGAGCGACCTGATGGCCGCGCGTGCTGGGCTGGAGCAGTCGAGGTCGTTGTACCGGCCGGGCCCGGTGCTGGCGAAACTGCTTCACCCCGACGTCTTCGACCCAGACCGCGTTATTGCCTCGGGGATGCAGTTGAGGATGGCGATGGTGGCCCTAGAGACCGGGGAACTGCACTTCATGCGCCAGGACGGAGCCTTGGTGAACAGGGAGGACCGGGTGATCGATGCGGGCCCTCACAACCTGACCCGCGGCGTGCTGGCCTCATGCGCCATTCCCGGGGTGTTCCGGCCGGTACCGGTCGGGGTGGAGACCTACGTGGACGGGGGCGCTCGGGAGAATCTGCCCGCCGAGATGGCGATCGGGCCCCTGCGGGCTGGACGGACCTACGTGGTCTCCTCGCAGACCGACGGGGTGCCCAGGCGGCAGTCGATGGCCCGGGCCGACATCTTCCAGGTGGTGATGCGCTCCACTGAGATCCTGATGGATGAGTCTGGGAGGGATGAGACCGCCTACGCGCTCTCAGCAGGCGCCGTCGTGATCGCTCCGGACGTGGAGGTCCATGAGGCCATGACCGTGCACCCCGGCCTGATCCGTATCCATCGTGATCATGGCTGGTCTCGTGCTGCTGCGGTGGTCCAGGGCGCCACGCCAGAGGAACAGCGGCGGCTGAGCCAGGTCACCCGGCTGCGGATGCGCTGCCTGCGGCGCGAGGAGAACTGGCTGGCGGATCTCGCCAGCCGTCGCGCACTGCTGGAGCTGCAGAGCGCGAAACTCGAACTGCGTGACGCCATTGCCCGCTGCCAGCGGCGGCTCCTGCCCGATGAGGCCGAGCAGTGCTGGGCCCGGTTCGAGGAGCATCCGGAGCCGCCTGGTGTGGGCCCGCGCTGGGTGGAGGGATAGGCGAACCTCGGGATGAATTATCTCCGTGACGTAACAACTGCCGGGGTATCCGACTATGCTTGCGCCATGGGTGACATTGATGACGTCCTGGAGCTGCGCTGGGATCGCTACGGAGATGAGCTGACGACTGCGCTGCGTAATGTCTACGGCGACAAGACCGACGCGCTGGTGGAGCGAGTGCGCGGCATCGTGAGGAAGACGCTTGGTGAGCGTCCTGCCGACCTACGCAGGCTCGACGAAGCACGTCTCCTGCGTCCCGACTGGCTGCAGCAGCCCGCCATGACGGGGTATGTCTGCTACACCGACCGTTTCGCAGGTACGCTGAACGGCATCCTGGACCACGTCGACTACCTGCAAGACCTGGGAGTCACCTATCTTCACCTGATGCCACTACTCCAGCCCCGGGAGGGCGAGAGCGACGGTGGCTACGCCGTCGCAGACTACAGATCCATCCGCAGTGACCTCGGCACCATGGACGACCTCGCCGGGGTGGCGTCGGCGCTCCGGGAACGTGGCATCTCACTGGTGGTCGACCTGGTGCTGAATCACGTCGCCAAGGAGCACGAGTGGGCCAGGCGCGCCAAGGCGGGTGAGCAGAGGTACCGCGACTACTTCATGATCTACCCGGACCGCACCGTCCCAGACCAGTACGAACAGACCCTCCCGGAGGTGTTCCCGGACTTCGCTCCCGGGAACTTCACCTGGGATGAGGAACTGAAGGGCTGGGTGTGGACCACCTTCAACGAGTACCAGTGGGACGTGAACTGGGCCAATCCCGACGTGTTCTGCGAGTACCTGGAGATCATCTGCAACCTGGCGAACCACGGCGTCGAGGTGCTGCGGTTGGATGCCATCGCCTTCATCTGGAAGCAGATGGGCACGGACTGCCAGAACGAGCCGCCCGTGCACGAGATCGCCGAGGCGTTGCGGTCCGCGGTGCGGATTGCGGCTCCGGCCGTGGTATTCAAGGCCGAGGCGATCGTCGGCCCGCGGGACCTGATCGCCTACTTCGGCCAGGGCCGCCATTACGGCAAGCTCTCCGACCTGGCTTATCACAACTCGCTGATGGCGCAGCTATGGTCGGCGCTCGCCAGCCGCGACGTGACGCTGCTGCGTTACGCCCTGGACCGTTTCCCGGCGAAACCCCCGACCGCCACGTGGGGCACCTACGTGCGCTGCCACGACGACATCGGCTGGGCCGTTGACGATCGTGACGCCGCGGCCGTCGGCATCAATGGTGCTGAGCACCGGCGGTTCCTGTCCGACTTCTACTCAGGCGAATTCCCGCGGTCGTTCGCCCGTGGGCTGGTGTTCCAGGCCAATCCGGCCACGGGGGACCGCCGCATTTCTGGCAGCCTGGCGTCGCTCGCGGGCCTGGAGCTGGCCCTTGAGCAGAAGGACCAGCAGGCCATCGATCTGGCGGTGGCCCGGATCAACATGCTGCACGCCGTGATCTGCGGGTTTGGTGGCATTCCCCTGATTTACATGGGCGACGAGCTGGCGATGCTGAATGACTACCACTTTGATCAGGACCCTGCGCACGCTCAGGACAATCGCTGGGTGCACCGTCCCGTCATGGACTGGGATGCCGTCGCTGCGCTGGGCGAGGATCCCGGCTCCGCCCCAGCCCGCGTCAATGCCTGGCTGCGGCATGTCCTCGGGGTGAGGCGCGGTGTTCCGCAGCTGCACGCCGGTTACGAGTCATACATCATGGATGTGGGCGACCGCAGGGTGCTGGCGATCCGCAGAGATCACCCGATCGGCCCCATGATCCAGCTCTACAACCTCTCCGAGGACCAGGTCAGCGTCCCCATGGGGCTGTTGCGCACCCCGTTCGGGAGCCAGGCCAGGGAATTGCTGGACGATGCCCAATGGGATCTCAACCCGCCCGTGCTGGTCCTTGAGCCCTACCAGGTGCGTTGGTTCGTTGCGGCAGAGGAGCCGGAAGAATAGGAGATCCCACTGGAGAGGCCATCGCGTCCCTCCGGTGCGTCGTGGCGTGGCAGGGCGGGCCGTCGATACAAGGTATACCCGCTTATATCCGTCTTGCCTGCCGGGTCATGCCATGTGGTTTACCTGTCTTGGATTGAATTGACACGAGGTCTCCAACCCCATAGGTTGGAGATGTCCATCGATTAATGGGAGCAGCCATGCGAATTGCAGCGAATCTGACCATCCGGGTCACGCCTCGCCCTGCTTGCATGTGTTGTTGTCCCTGCTGATCATTCTCAGCACGGTGTTGAGCCTGAGGTCTCTGTGTAGAGGCCTGCACATCGCAATTTTTCACCTCCTGGGGTAACTGATCCCCATTCCGGAGGCATCGCAAATTAGCGTTTGTCTCCCGTTTCACCGTGCTTTCCCGGTGCTCAATCATCCCGGCCAAGAAATGAGTTTCCCCATGCCTAAAAAACTATCTCGCCGTGCCATTGTGGGGGCTATTCCCGCTTTTGTGGCGTTGAGTTCCTGCAGCGCCCTCTCGCGGGCAGGCTCCTCTGGTAGTGGTTCCGCCGACCAGGGCGGACCCATCGTCTTTGGCGTCTCGGGGCCGGTGACCGGCTCCAGCGCTGAGTACGGCCAGTACTGGAAGGAGGGTTTCGACCTGGCCCTGGAGGAGTTGAACGCCGCTGGGGGAGTCGGCGGCCGCCAGATAGAGCTGAAATGGGAGGATTCGCAGTCCGATCCGAAACAGTCAGTGCCGATCGCGCAGAAGTTCGTGGCTGACAACACCATCCTCGCCGAGCTGGGGGATTTCTCCTCCGGCGCATCCATGGCGGCTTCCGCCACCTACCAGCAGGCGCGGCTGGTGCAGTTCGGCTTTACCAACTCCAATCCCGATTTCACCAAGGGCGGTGACCACATGTGGTCCACCTCCCTCACGCAGGAGTTCTACCAGACCCGCTCCGCGCAGTGGATAGCGGGGAAATATCGGAAGATCTCGCTGGTCTATCTCGAGACGGACTGGGGCAAGACCTCCTTCGACATCTTCAAGGCGTCGGCTGCTGGAGCTGGATTGGAGATCGCCTACGAGTCGCCCATCCAGCCCGACTCGGAGGACTACCGTCCCGTTCTGATCAAAGCCCGGGACGCTGAACCGCAGGCGATCGTCCATCTCGGCTACGGCCCCGACGGCGCTCGCATCGTACGCCAGCTTCGGGAGATCGGGTTCACTGGCCAGTTCTTCGGCGGACAGAACACGCCGCAGTTCCTGGAGGCGGCCGGCTCAGCGGCCGAGGGCACGATCATCATCGAGAACTTCCTGATCGGCAATGACTCGCCGGAGGTCGTGGACTTCAACAAGAGGTTCAAGGCGAAGTTCGGGCACGATCCCAGCACCTTCTCTGCCTACTCGTACGACGCTGTCAACATTCTCGCCGAGGCTGTCCGCAGGGGCGGCGCCACCCGGGAGGGAATCTTTAAGGCCCTCTCAGACGGCGGCACGTGGCAGGCCGTTCAGTTCGGTGACTTCGAGTTCTCCCCGGACCGCAGGCCCGGTGACGTCAAACTCTTGCCGGTGACGGTCAAGGACGGCGCCTACGCGCCGGTGACCACGTCATGATCGACACGATCATCTCGGGGCTCGTCCACGGCAACGTCTACGCCCTGGTGGCCGTCGGCATCTCCCTGATCTTCGGTGTCACAGGCGTGGTCAACTTCGCCCAGGGCTCCATCGTCGGATTCGGCGCGATGCTCGGCTGGTGGTTCATCAGCGTGCTCGGGTGGCCGTGGTGGCTGGCTCTGCTGGCGGTGGCGGCAGCCAGCGCACTGATCGGCTGGGTGATCAATCTCACCACTGTGCGTCCGCTGATCAAGGCACCCCCGATCGCTGCCCTGCTGGCCACCTTCGCGGCCTCGATGGTGCTCGACAACCTGAGCCAGATCCTGTTCCGAGCCGACACCCGCGAATACCCGGCCCCGCTGCCCACCGACAACCTGCCCGTTGGCGGCGTCAGGCTCGGTACCTCCGACGCGGTCGCCTTCGGTTTCACCCTCGCCGCGATGGCTGCCCTGTGGGCCTGGTTGCGATTCGGCCGTGATGGGCTGGCTGTCCGCGCCACCGCAGCCGACCCGGATGCCGCCCGCCAGATGGGCGTTCCCGTCACACGGGTGCAGAATCTGTCATTCCTGCTGGCCTCCTGCCTCGGCGGGGTCGGGGGAATCTTCTTCGGCATGTATGCCGGGGTCATCTCGCCCTACTCGGCCTCCTTCACGGGAACCGTGGGCTTCATCGCGGCCGCGGTGGGTGGCCTGGGGTCCATCGCCGGCGCTGTCGCCGGGGGATTCGTGATCGGCCTGCTGGAGTCGCTGGGCATCTACCAGTTCGGTGGCGGATTCCGGGACCTGTTCATCTTCGGGGCCTTCCTGCTGGTGCTCCTGCTGCGTCCCCATGGGCTGTTCGGTTCCCGGCATGCTGTTGTCTCCGAGCCCATGACCGGGACCTTCCTGGGAGCTGGCCGGCCCATCCGGCTGGCCTGGTGGCACTGGGCGGTGTTGGCGCTGGCCGCTGGCCTGGCAGTGCCGCTGCTGGGAGGCCCAGTGCTCAGCTCCGTCGGCACCCAGGTGGCGATCTACGCGATTATCGCGGTGCCGATGACGCTGCTGGCAGGGTCGACCGGTCAGATCTCCCTCGGGCAGGCGGCGCCCGTCGCCATCGGTGCCTACGCTTCGGCGCTGCTGGTGATGCGGCTGGGGCTGTCGTTCCTGCTGGCTCTTCTGCTCGCCGGAGTCATCGCGGCCGTGCTGGCGACGGCGGTGACCCTCCCGATCTGGAAACTCGATGGCCATTACGTGTCCATGGCGACGCTGGCCCTCGGCTACATCGTGCTCTCGGTCATCCGCAGCTGGGATGCTGTCACCAAGGGTGCCTACGGGCTTTCCGGCATACCCTCGCCGGAGGTGTTCGGTCTTCCGCTGCTCGTCGCCGAGGATCACTACCAATTCGATCTGGTTGTGCTGGGGATCACGTTGTTCGTGGTCTTCAGGTTACGGGCATCGCATCTCGGGACGGTCCTGGCCTCCGTCGGGTCCGACGAGGTGGCTGCACGATCCCTGGGGCTCCACACCCGCGGCTACAAGGCGCTCACCTACGCGATAGCCGCCTTCTTCGCAGGGCTGGCCGGAGCGCTACTTGCTCACCAGTACAACTACCTCGATCCCACGGTGTTCACCGTCCAGATGTCGGTGCTGGTGCTGACGATCGTCGTGCTGGGCGGCATGAACTCGCCGTTCGGGGCCGTGCTCGGCGCCCTCGCCCTGGTGGGTTTGCCCGAGGCGCTGCGACTCGCTCCCGATGTGCGCATCCTCCTCTACGGGATCGTCGTGATAGCGATCATTCGTTTCCTGCCCCAGGGCCTGTGGACGAGGAGGGCCTGATGACCACACCAGTGTTGAAGGCAACCGGCCTGCACCGCCACTTCGAGGGCGTGCACGCCGTCGCGGGCGTCGACCTGGAGATCGCACCCGGACAGACCGTGGCGATCATCGGGCCGAACGGGTCCGGCAAGACCACCACCCTCAACCTCGTGACAGGGGTGCTGAGACCAAGTGCCGGGAAGATCTCGATCCAGGGGCGGGTAGTGGCAGCCCGGCGCCCCGAACAGGTGGCGACGGCCGGGGTGCTGCGGACCTTCCAGAACGGCCGGGTGTTCGGGAACCTGACCGTCGCGGAGAACGTCTCCGTCGGCCTGCACCGGGAGCTGAGCGCACACCGTCCCCTGAAGGGCCTGGCGGGAAACCCGGTTCTCGGATGGCTGCCGTTGCTGGGTGAGACGCTCGCAGCACTGCTGCCGCTGCCCGGGATCCGGAGGGAGCGGGAGAGGATCGCGGAACGGGTGGCCGCCGAGATCGGCAGATTCCCTGAACGTCTTGGGGCCCGGACCGGCGACCTGGCGTACACACTCAGCTACGCGAACCGGCGGCGCACCGAGATCGCCCGTTCCCTGGCCGGGAGGCCCACCCTCCTGGTCCTCGACGAGCCGACCGCCGGCATGAACCAGTCCGAGACCTCTGAGATGCTGGAGCAGCTTCTCCAGCTGAAGGCTGCCGGGCAGTCAATCCTGCTGGTGGAGCACAAACTCGACCTCGTCATGACGTTGTCCGATCACGTGCTGGTGATGGACGACGGCCACGTCATCGCCTCCGGCCCACCGGAGCAGGTCCGCAACGACCCGGCAGTCATCGAGGCCTACCTGGGCAAGTCCGAGGACGCCCGCCAGCGCGCCAGGGAGGGAGAAGGGCATGAGTGAACTGCTGGAACTCGATGCGGTGGAGGTCAGCTACGGGCAGGCCAAGGCCCTGGACGGGGTGAGTCTGAAGGTTCCCGGGGGGAAGATCGTGTCTCTGCTCGGCGGCAATGCCTCGGGGAAGTCCACCACGATGAAGACCATCTTGGGACTCGTGCGGCCGGGAACGGGCCGTGTGCTGCTGGACGGGCAGGACATCACCAGGTGGCCGACCTCGCGGAGAGTGGCCTCGGGGATCGCGTCGGTTCCGGAGGCGCGCCGCATCTTCGGGCCGATGACCGTGGAGGAGAACCTCCTGATGGGGGCCTATACCCGGAGGTCCCGGGCTGACATCCGTGAGGACCTGGAGGCCCAGTACGACCGCTTCCCCCGCCTGGGTGAGCGGCGACGCCAGGCCGCCGGGACCATGTCTGGCGGGGAGCAACAGATGCTCGCGTTCGCGCGCGCCCTGATGAGCCGTCCCCGCCTGATCTGCATGGACGAGCCCACCATGGGGCTCTCACCCCGCCTCGTCGACGAGGTCCTGGAGACCATCGCGACGCTGAACACCGACCTGGGGCTGGCCGTCCTCATGGTCGAGCAGCAGGCGGAACTCGCTCTCAGCATCGCCCACCACGGCTATGTGCTCGCGACCGGGAACCTCGTCCTTGAGGGAGCGGCCGGTGAGCTTCTCGACAACCCGCGTGTCCAGGAGGCCTACCTGGGACGCACCGCACGAAATGGAGACGACGATGACCAGCAAGCGTGACCGATTCCTGGCCGCTGCCCGCGGCGAGAGTCCCGACCGTCCCCCGGTCGGCGCCTGGGTGCACTATGGCTCTGCCAGATGGAGTCCTGAGCAGGTCGCGGAGGCTCACCTGCGGTTCTACCGCGACTACGACTGGGATTTCATCAAAGTGATGCACGACTACCGCATCGACCTGCCCGGCGGACTAGACGAGATCACCGATCCCGCCCAGCTCGACACGGTTCTGGCCGACCCTAGCGCGGAGTTGGAAAGCCATGCCCGGCAGCGCGAGGCGTTGAGGCTGATTCGCGCTGAGGCTCCCGAGGCAGCCATCATCGAGACGCTGTTCTCGCCCACCCAGACCCTCGTTCGAGCCCTCGGCGGAAGCGTGATCGACTACTTCAAGGCCGATCCTGCCCTGGCCCACCGCACCATCGCCCGAGTCGCCGGTGTGCTGGCCCGCTACGTTACAGGACTCGCAGACTTGGGGGTCGATGCGCTGTTCGTGGCTGTGAACGGCGCCAGCAAGGACCCAACCAGCTTTGGCCTCACACCTGAACAGTTCCGCGACTGGGTTGCCCCCTACGACATCCAGGTGCTGGCTGCCGCCACGCCGCTGGTGCGGATCGCGCACCTGCACGGTGAGGACGCACAACCGGAGCTGATCGCCGACTACCCCGTCGAGGTGCTCAGCTGGTCGGATAGAGATTCCGAACCCGCCATCGCCGATGCCACATCCCGCTATGGCTGGGCCCCTATGGTGGGAATCGATGAGATAGACAGCCTCTACTGGACTCCCAGCGAAGCGGCCGCACATGTCCTGCGAGCTCGCCGCGCCGCAGGAGATCGCCTGATAGTGGCTCCAAACTGCACTCTGCACTCCGATATCAACCCCCACGCGCTGGAAGGTCTCAGGCGGGGTGTGGAAGCAGCACTCGAAGACTGACTGAAGGAGAAGCAGCTACATGAGCGTCACGGCCTGTAGAGGGACCCAATTGCGTTGCCGCAGCTGGCGGGCTGAGGCTCTGCTTCGCCTGCTGGAGAATGTGTTGGAGGTGGGGGAGCGGCCTGAGGAACTTGTTGTCTACGCCTCCATTGGCAAAGCAGTTAAGGATTGGGACGCTTACCGTCAGATCACCGATGCCCTGCGGCGTCTCGGTGAGGACCAGACACTGGTGCTGCAGACTGGCCGTCCCGTGGCTGTGCTGAACACCCATGCCGCCGCCCCGATGGTGGTCTCGGCAGTCAACAACACCGTCGGGAACTGGGCCACGGAGGAGAGGTTCTACTCCCGGCTCGCTGAGCACAAGACCATCTGGGGTGGGCTGACCGCGGCCGCCTGGCAGTACATCGGGCGGCAGGGTGTACTGGGTGGCACCTACGAGTTGCTGCGCGCTGCCCTCGGCCGGCACTTCCAGGAAACCACCGCACCCCACCGCTGGGTGCTCACCGCAGGCCTGGGAGGGATGGGTTCCTCCCAGCCGATCTCTGCGCGGATGTTGCAGCTCTCCACTCTCACGGTGGAAGCCGACCCCGCAAAACTGTCGAGGCTCCACGCTACAGGAGGGCTTGACCTGGTTCTTGACGACCTCAGCGAAGCGCTCGCGGCCGTGACCACGGCCACTGCCAAGCGGTGCCCCTCCGCCGTCGGCCTGCTGGGCAACGCAGCCGAGATCTTTCCCGCCATCGCGGCGAGCGACGCGCTGCCGGACATCGTGACCGACCAGACCGCAGCCCACGATGCCCGCTACGGCTACCTGCCCGCCGGATACACCCTTGAGACCTGGACCAGCGCCCGGGAACGGGATCCAGGACGGGTGGAACGAGATGCCCGTGCATCGATGGCCGCGCAGATACGGGCCATGCTGGAACTCGGAGACCGCGGGTCGGTGGTGTTCGAGAATGGCAACAACCTGAGGGTGCAGGCCTCCCAGGTTCTTGAGGAGGGCGAGAGGGGACGGGTCTTCGCGGAGATTCCCGGATTCATGGAGGCCTATCTGCGGCCGTTGTTCAGCCGGGGGATCGGGCCGTTCCGCTGGATGATCCTCTCAGGAGACGAGCACGACATGAAGGTGGTGGACGACCTGGCCTCGACAATGTTCCCTGAACGCCCCGAGATCGCCCGCTGGATCAACTTGGCACGCCGTCATATCCCGTTGCAGGGGCTGCCCGCTCGTTCCTGCTGGCTCGGGTACGGCGAACGTTCCGCCCTGGCCGTGGCTGTGAACGAGGCCGTCGCTGACGGGCGGATCACCGCTCCCGTCGCCTTCAGCCGCGACCATCTGGACTCGGCGGGAATGACCCATCCCAGGATTGGCACCGAGGGCATGCGCGACGACTCCGACGGGGTGACGGACTGGCCCCTCCTCGACGCCATGCTGCTGGCTGCGGGTGGGGCGGACCTGGTTGCGGTGCACTCCGGAGGCGGTGGCTACTCCGGCTGGATGCAGTCGGCGGGCGTCACCATCGTCGCCGACGGCACCCAGGCCGCGGCCATACGACTGCGCCGCGCCCTCGACCTCGACTCGGGGCTCGGGGTCATCCGCCACGCCACCGCCGGCTATGGGGAAGCCCTCGACGCGGTGGAGAAATCCCAGCAACCCGGCGCCCACGGTGAACCCCTCAACCTGATCCAGAACTGACCGAAGTAAAAACTCAGAAGGAATCCCGACATGCGTGAACTGACCATCGAAGATGCCCGCTGGGCCGTTCTCGGCGGAGGCGTCTTCGCCTGCGGTGGCGGCGGCTGGCAGGACCACGGAGAGTTGATGGGACAGCTGGCGACCACCCTCAACCGTCCCGTGCTAGCCGGTGTGGACGAGCTGCCCGAGGATTCCTGGGTCGCGACCGTCACCGCGATCGGGGCGCCGGCAGCACCTGACTGGGAGATCCGGCCCATCGACTACGTCGACGCACTGCGGAAACTCATCGAGTTGTCCCCTCACCCCATCGCCGCCGTCATCACCGGACAGAACGGCTACTCCACCACTCTCAACGGCTGGATCCAGTCGTCGGCACTTGGGGTGAAGGTCCTGGACGCCGCGGGTGACGTTCGCGCCCATCCCACTGGGAAGCTGGGGTCCCTCGGGCTCACGACTCGCGAGGGATACGAGACCATTCAAGTGGTCTGTGGCGGTAATCGTGCCCTGCACGGGCACCTTCTCAGCATCAACATCGGCCGCGTGGACACCTGCGACGACGTGCTGCGCGACATCTCGGTGCGCTCCGGTGGGTTCATCGCCTCGGCCCGCAACCCCGTCGAGCTGGACTGGGTGAAACAGCATGCCGCGCTCGGTGTGATCTCCCTGGCGCTGGACCTTGGCAGGGCCATGGAGGACGCGGGGGCGGGGAAGCCCCGTGCCGGAAAACGCGTCATCACACGTGTGGCCGACTTCCTCGGCGGCGAGATCGTCGATGAGGGACCACTTGGTCATGAGGCGGAGCTGGTCACCAGGGGAGGCTGGGATCACGGCACCTTCCGGGTCGGCGAGCACACTGTCCCCTACCTGAACGAGTACATGGCCATTGAGGGGCCGAGCGGGCGGGTCGCCACCTACCCGGACACCATCTTCATCCTTCGCAAGGACAATGGCCTGCCGCTGGCGGTCAAGGACGCCGTCGAAGGACTGGACGTGACACTGGTCAAGGTAGCTGCCACTGCACTGCCGCTGTCCTCATCGGCGGTGGACCGGGTCGCTGTGGGGGAGTGCGAGGACATCATGGGCATCGACTTCCTGAGATACCTCCCCGAGCGCCAGGAGCAGGGATGAACAGCAGAGACCACGCACTCGGTCGTGACCAGGCCCGGGATCAGGAGGTAATCGCCGGAGACCCCCATGCATAAGAGTGAGCAACCGGCATCAGCGCTGGAAGCCAGTGACGGGATGTTGTCCCTGACCTTGAACGGCGCCTCCCTGACGTGGCGGGACTTGGCCGCGGCCCTGACGGCAGAGCGTCTCGGCATCACGATGGATCCCGTGGCACGCAATCAGATGCAGCGCACCCGCGAGGCAGGGCTGGCGGCCCTTAAGGCTGATCCCCAGCTGCGGGTCTACGGCTGGAACCAGGCTTTAGGGCCTTTCAAGGACCGGCGGCTGAAGCCGGATGAGCAGCTGCGTTTCCAAGTGAATGTGCTGCGCTCCCACAGCACTGGGCTCGGAGAGGCACTGCCCTGGCAGGTGGCGCGGCTGGCGTTGATCGTGCGGGCGAACTGCCTGGCGCGAGGCACCTCAGGAGCTCGTCCTGAACTGGTAGACCGGATGAACGACGCCGTCAACCTGGGACTCATCCCCGTGATACCGGGGACCGGGTCGATGGGCACCGGTGATCTTCAGCCCATGGCAGCAGCCGGGCTGGCGCTGACGGGGGACGCCGCCGGGCGGGTGAGGTGCGAGGACGGTGAGGAACGCCGCGCTCCACAGGCATGGGCGGCCATGGGCAGGGATGTTGAGTTCCAGCTGGCCACCGGAGAGGCGATAGCGCTGATCTCGGGGTCGGCGGTGTTGACGGCCCATCTGGCGTTCGCCGTCGAGGAGGTCTACCGGCAGGTTGAAACTTTCCTCGGAGCATTCGCACTGTTCTGCGAGGCAGCGCGGGTGGAGAAGAACGCCTTCGACCCCAGGATCCACGCTGAGCGGCACATGCCCTGGGAGATGCAAGCCAACGCGTTGATCCTTCGACTCATGGGGAACAGCGGGTGGGCGACGAGCGAAGGACGCCGCCGCGTGGGGGAACATGCCCCACGCATCCAGGACGCCACATCGGTGAGATCGGTCCCGCACCAGGTCGGCATCATCCTGCGGGAGCTGGAACGGGCGAGGGAGGACGTCACGCGGGAGGCGAACTCGTCGACCTGCAATCCGCTGCTGATACCGGACTACACCGGTCAGGGCTATGACTTCCTCTCCGGCGGGAACTGGGATGCGACGGTGCTGGGACAGGCTGCGCAGTCGGTGAACGGCTGCCTGGCGCGGCTGGCCGTGCTGACCAAGGACCTGGCAGCCCGGCTGCTGCACGATGGGTGGAGCCACGGTCTCCCGGCTGGGCTGAGCGGCGGGGAGACCGGGCTCAACTCCGGCATGCTTCTGCTGCACACCAGCGCGGCTGCCTTGATACCGGAGATCCAGCTGCTCGCGAATCCCGTCGGCGCCCTGTCCTTTCCGCTCAAAGGCGGCCAGGAGGACTTCCACACCATGGCGATGGCCGCGGTCAATGCCCTGGTGTCGAACAGCCGCCGCTTCGACCAGTTGCTGGCTGTCCTGTTCGTCATCAGCGGTCAGGGCATTCATCTGCTGGAGGAACGGATGCGGGGACTGCCGCTGGGAGACGGATCGGCTTGCGTCTACGAGCAGCTCCGGGGACAGGTGACACCCCTAGAGGAGGACCGGTTCTTGTCGCCGGAGGTCGAGGACCTCGTGGAATCCATACGGCAGGGAGATTTCGCCTTACTGGTCCATGACCTGCTGGAGGAATAGCGAGCCAGGCAACCCGTGAGAGCTAGCTGGCGGGCGTGGGACTGGTGCATTGAAGCTTCTGGCCTGGGTCATCCTCGTGGCGGAGCTTCCAGCAGCCGCTGCAGCGCCTCACCGGCCGCAGCGACGTCGATGTCCCCGTAGAGCGCCTCCTCGGCGATCAGGCCGAAGCTCGTGCGCAGGATGATCTCAGATGTCTCGGCCGGGCTGAGGCGAAGCTGTCCGCTCTCGTGCCACTGGGTGGCCAGCGCCAGCAGGTGGGATCTGATACCGGCGAAGTACCTCTTGATCTTCTCGCGGAACTCTGGATCGCGCGGCATCTCCGACCAGGCGTTTACCGCCAGTCTCGCGGTTGTGGTGAAGTCCGTGTCTGGATCGTCCTCGTGCAGGCTGGCCAGGGCGGAGACCAGGGCGTCGCGGATTCCCGGCGGGTTCGTCTCCTGGCGTAGCTGGTCTAGGCGGGCGGCCAGCTTGTCGATCCGCCACGTGCACACCGAGCAGATGAGTTCCTGCTTTCCCCCGGGGAGGTACCTGTAGACCGTGCTCGAAGACATGCCCGCCTCCCGGATCACGTCGTCCATCGAGGTGGCATGGAAGCCCGCCCGGGCGAAGCAACGGGTGGCGGCGGCGTAGATCCGCGCCTGTTGCTTGTCGCGGAAGGCCTGAGTCACTCGGGGCATGGGATCACCCTGCCACATGCCGCATACAGCCTGCTTGTGTCGCTTGAGACGATCGCATATGTTCTTAAAACGAAACGATCGTTTCTTTTTATCTCTTAGGAGGACTCGATGCGCGCCTGGACCACCGATGACTTTCCCGTGGGCTTCGAACAGCTTCACCCGGATGTCAGCATCAATTTCCAGCTCAACCGGCTCCACAACTTCTGCAACGACCCGGTGATGCTGCAGCAGCTGCGGGACGCCGCTGTGCGCATCCGTGACTTCAGGACCCTGATTGATGAGCTCGTTCCGCTGGCCGAACGGGCTGAGGAGGAGGGTGAGCTGTTGCGGGCAGCTATGTATTACCGTGGCGCGGAGTTCGTGGCCCCCGTCTCAGATCCTCGCAAGGGTATGTGGCGGCGCCGGTTCCGGGAACTCGCCATCTCCTTCTACGGCATTCCCGACGACGCCCACAGCTGGGTGCCCTTCGGCGACATCGAGCTCTCTGCATACCGGTTTGCGCCCAAGGGCCCCAGCCGGGGAACTGTGGTCATGATGAACGGCTTCGACGGCTACCTGGAGGAGTTCATGCGTCTGTTCCTGGTGTTTCGCGAGGTGGGCTACGAAGTGATCGCCTTTGATGGGCCGGGGCAGGGTGCGGTGCTGGAGACCTACCGGGTTCCGATGACTCCGGAGTGGGAGCGCCCGACAAGTGCCATCCTCGACCACTTCGGCCTCGATGACGTCACGGTCGTCGGCTGCTCGCTCGGTGGTGGGCTAGCCGTGAGGGCGGCGGCCTTTGAGCCGCGCATCAGCCGGGTCATCTGCTTCGATATCCTGCCCGACCTTTTCGAGTCTCTCGGCCAGGCGGCTCCGGAAGTCGTGCGGATGCTGCTTCGCACGGGGGTCCCGCTGGGCCTGGGTCGTGGTGTGATCAATTCGGTGCTGCGCCGGGCCGCCGCCAAGGACCTTCTAATCGCATGGGGCCTCCAGCAGGGAATGCTGGTGATGCGAGCCGACGATCCGTTTGACTTCATTCGGGCTACCCTCCAGTTCCAGACTGCGCCGTACAGTCACCGCCTGAGCCAGGACGTGTTATTGATGGCTGGGGCCACCGACCATTACGTCCCCATCAGGCAGCTGCGCGACCAGATGGCCACTCTCACCGGAGTGCGTTCCCTGACTGCCCGGGTCTTCACGCAGGAAGAGTCGGCCAGCAACCACTGCCAGCTGGGCAACCTCGGACTGGCATTGCAGACGATGCTGGACTGGCTGGCCCGGTTCGAGAAGCCAGGGGTAGCTCGCCCTGACGGCCGTCTAACTGCTCGTCGATCCTGACAATTCCTATACGCGGTTCCTGCCCTTGTGGTCGACTCGTGAGCTGACCCGTTATGCCCTCCAGGCGGCTGCAGACGACAGCCTGTCTGAAGGGGTAGCGTACTTCGTGATCGCTGTGTTCGTGTGCAGCCTGGCTGCCTGGGGATTCAGCACCCTACGACTACGGACCGAACGTTTTGAACTGATTACTGGCGCTTAGAAATGCGGTCATGGGGAGTTGGAGATCCCGTCTGGTGTGACATGGTTCTCCTGGCAATGATGAGCTTGGCTGTAGTGACTGACGCTGTTCCCATTACCAGCTAAGCAAGCTTCTGTGGGTGATGTCCTGGCTGCCGAAGTCCGGTGTGTTCTCGATGTCAACACGTAGCTAGAATGGCGTGTGGGCATTGAGAACCGACTGATTTCTACCAGTAGGATCTCCAAGATCAACTGTTGGTGAACAAGGCGTGCAAGCGCCTGCTTAGATCTTCCCTTAATTTCTTTAGGCCTTGATCATTGGCCAGGTAGTGGATATACCTCAGGTGGCGCAGGTCGAATGGGATATCGTTGGGGTTTTGTGTGACTAGTACAACCTCTCGTCCAAGTGTATGAGCTATTCCGGCCTCATAGAAAACGTTTGCATTCCGTCCCGTAAGATCCGCCACCACAACTCTCGATTTATAAATCAACCGGGCTATATCATTGATGATGGCGCTCTCATGCCAGATCTCATCTGCTCGTACGCAAGGCAGGTCATTATCTTCTGCCGCTCCCCGCAACGTCTCGTAAACTGCCTCAAACTCTTTACCGAACGGCATCATTACTGATACCGAATCTTCGCACAGTTCGTCGGTGGGGAACCGGAATACGGTTGGCTGCAGGCTTGGGATAAGCAAAGGTCCGAGAGCGTGAAACAAGTCGGCTCCTTTGACGGCCCAATGCGTTCGCCTGAATTCCCAGCCATCTGAGTCGATATTTAGATCCAGGGCTCGAGCCTCAACCTGCTCGGAGGGGATCGGGTGGAAATATGGTGAGGGAACGAAGCGGAATAGATATTTGCGTCCTGACTCTTTGAGAGACTCGACATGGCCTATGTGGGCAACTTGTGGTGAGTTCTCGTCGTGCAGCTCTGGCATGGCCAGTGCGGGAAGAGCCGCAAGTCGAGAGATGTTTATCTCGCCTCTGGGGGCTATATATTTCTTGGCTGGCTCGTCAGTATATTCCAGGACTCGGCTTTTCTCCAGCCATCCGTCCGTGTTTCCCATGATTAAGCTATACATCTGTACCCCCGTACGTCAGTTATGAATGAACTATCCTGCTAGGTTTTTGGTGCTGCAGGTGCTCTTTCGAGTTTTAAAAATTAGCGTTTCGTGTATGTGTGTGGAAGGTTTATGGTTGCGATAATCGGATTGTCGCAATCAGTCGCTCGGCAACAGGTCTTTGTGTTTATCATACAACAGACCCCCGCGGTTCATGCTGAAAGTTATCTACAAGCTCTTCGCCGGAAACCTATTCACGACCACGCCACGGGTGTGTCCCGTGCTAGTGAAGGGCTAGCGCCGCTGGTGGAACAGCCAGCCCGCCGCGAAACCATCATCGCGAAGTCGGGATTTCCTGCTCGGCTACCACGAACTGTCACAGCGGCACTCGGATAACAATGGGAAAACCTAGCGCAGTTTCGTGTGCTCCAGGGGTGAAGTCTCAGCGCCGGGTGTGACGCCAGGTGGTTGCGCTCCGGCTGTGCAGGAAGAGGATCATCGGGACCGGTAGTATCAGCATGACAAAAAGCGGTACGATCATCAGGAAAACATCCATGAATGGTATACCAGTAAAGTAGCCTAGTTCTTTATTAACGTATGAGAATAGCAGGAGAATGAAGCCAATCTCCAGTACCGCGATCAGCGACTGCGTGACTCCTGTCGTCAGTAAAGGAGTGTGTTTGTTGTTTTTGAAGATTCGGATGCCGTGAGTCAGCATGATCACTGCGATTCCGAGAGCGAGTATCTTTTCTCCGTAGTGCACGCCGTGGAGCCAGAAAGTAATAACTGAATAGTCTTTACCCGGTAGGATATTTCCAGAGGAGTCAACTGTGTACTCTAGAAGAGGGCTATTGAGTTTTTCGATGAACTGGGTGAATGAGGGGAATGAGACAAAGACTCGGAGGATACCCAGGATGCCTGTTGTGATCCCCAGGATAGCTGCGATGGTTATCCTGCTGGGAATTGTTTCAGGGCGTGGTGGCTGTTCTTTGACAGCTTCCTGAGGCGTTGCCTTTTTTCTGAGGAGAATGATGATCAGGATAGGCAATGCCAGACCGACTAATTGCATGATGATGAAAGCCGTACCGCCATAATGGAAGGTCACAAGCAAGGCAGATTCTAATAATACTACTACCATCTGAATGAATCCGGCGGCCAGTAAGGTGATGCGCCTTCTCTCCTTGAACAGATGAACGCTGCCAGCCAGCATAGTTGCTGCGATTCCGAAAGTGCAGATTGCCTCGGTGCAGGTCAGCAGGAAAATGGGGCTAGTAAGGAGCAGCCCGAGGTTATCGGAGAGGGAGGCCAAGAAAATAGGCGTGGTGGTGGCTCGGATGATGCCTAACATGCCATTGATGATGCCGAGGGTGCCTGCGGCAGCTGCTCTGGCGGGGATGCGAGGGGGTGGTGTCTCGGGGAAGAAACGTAGTCCGTGAAGTGGTTCCGTGTGATGATGAGACCACGACTGCTCATCGTCGGCAGATATCTGATCGTCGCTGAGGTCTTCCTGAGATGCCTCCATGTGCTCCGGGGCGTGGATCGTGTCCTTGGCAAGTGTGGGGTTAGAGTGCTGCTTGTTCATGCTTGTGCCTCTTCTCTGAGCCGGTGAAGACAGCACCCTAGCCCGGCTCCTGGCGGTTGAGGAACAGGTGGCTAAGCGTGTCAGTCAGAGCAGGTTTGTTTGGCTCACGGCGTGGATCTTGGCGGTGCCTGGATCAACCTCGCTCCATAGGATCAGCCAGTCCTGCCCCTGGTCAGTGACTCTGATGGCCCAGACGAAGCCGTGAACCAGAACTGGTGCATCGAGGCGATGACGTCGTGCTCGCGCATCACCTGCAGCGATCCAGTCCACCACTTCGTCGATCTTCTCTAGCAGCTGCTCACGGCCTTGTTCCCAGAGCTGATCAAGAATCGTGGTGGCTGCCTCGTCCTCGAGGACCTCAAGCACGAGCAGAACGCTTCCGGTATGTTCGTCCCTCGCTCGGGTGAGCCATTGAGGCATTGACCTGGTCAACTAGGCCGGGCGTCTGCAACACTGCGACCTCGATTTCAGTGAGCACCCGGGCAGGCTCTAGTAGCAGAGCGCCACCATCCAGCTTGGTTACCTTGAAAGTCTGTTCCTTCGGGCCGAGTGTTGCTCGACCCCTGCTGTCAGTGACTACTAAAGAACTCATGCCCTCAAGGGTAACGCCCTCAACCTTGCGCTTTCAGAGTGAGGCTTGGAAACGATCGTTCCCGGCACGCTCGACCCAGCCGCTCCACCAACCCCCGATATGCCGGATACCGCCGGCAAAGTCACGCTGCCGCGCGCCGGGAAGTTGGCGTTGTCACCACTGATCAGTGACACCCTGATGTTTCAGCATCGGGTCACCCGCAAGCGGCTCGGAGAAGTCCTTGGCGTGACGGGTCCCGCTGTGGGGCGCAAGTTGCGGGGAGAGACGGGGTGGTCCCTGAACGACCTATACGCTGCTGCCGCCTACTTCGGCGTCACGGTATCCCAGCTGCTGCCCCACAGAACGGATGAAACGGAGCCAGGTTTCGAGCCTGCGCCGGTGCCCCCAGCGGGGTTCGAACCCGCGACCCATGGAGAACAAGAGACAGCCGTGGGCCAGCCGCTACCCACATCCGATGACGGCCGGGGCATGGCAAAGCGAACATCAAGGCCATGGCCCGATACAACGCGAAACCTACCCCCGCCGCCTGGCAAGACCCTGTCGACCGCTGGACCACCTGGCTCCTTGCCCGCGGGTTGCGGCCAGCCACCATCCGCTGCAAGAGGCACCACATCGTGTACTTCGCGCGGCGTAACCCCCACATCCTGCCGGACGACTTAACGGTCGACGTCATGCTTACCTGGGCAGCCACACAGAAGTGGCAGCCAGAGACCAGGCACGCCGCCTATGGCAGCTACGGCAGCTTCCTGACCTGGCTACGACGAGACCAGGGCAATCCCGAAATCATCGAGTTCCCAACCGTCCGCCGCCCCCGCGCACTTGCTCGCCCCGTCCCCGATACTCTCATTGAGGGACTCATGGGCTGCACCGATGATCGCGTGGCTCTAGCCGTCCGGCTCGCAGCCTATGCGGGCATGCGACGCGGAGAAATTCCCCTCCTTCACACCAATGACCTCATCACCGAGCAGCACGGCCGCACAATCCTGGTCCACGGCAAAGGCGGCCACGAACGCTTGGTACCGGTCTCCGACCGGCTTGATTCAGCGATCCGCCTCTACCAAGAGGCACACGGCATCAAGCAGGGCTGGCTGTTCCCCGGCGGAACCAGTGGCCACCTTGGCGCAGACCGCATCGGCAAACTGGTCAACTCCCAGCTGCCGCGACCGTGGACTCTTCACGGGCTCCGTCACAGGTTCGCGACGGCCGTCTATGCCGCGACACGCGACATCATCGTCGTCCAGCAACTCATGGGCCACGCATCCGTGGCCACCACTCAACGCTACCTCGCGTTCACCTCCGATGCTCTCAGGGCGGCTGTGAATGCCGCCGACACGTAAGGACCGCTATGACATATCAGGCTCTCGCGATACTCCACGAGGATGGGATGCTCGACATTCGTTGGAGCGATGATCCCACCGGTGATCGCCCCACCGCGGCGACGGTGGTGGCTCTCGGAGACCTCCTCCGCGACGCCGCCCCCTACCTCCCCGACGCTGACGTCGCGACGGCGCTGATTGCCAACATGACCGTTCAGGGTGCCTTCGAGCCCTGGGCCTACACCCAAATCGTCGCGACCAGGCAGGGGGAGATCACCTTCACCGCCTCCGATCAGAAGGTTTGGTATCAGGCTCTCAATCCCGATAAGACGGTTGCGTCGAAGTCTTCCGCGCAGCCGCCGGCACCGGTGTCACCGCTGCCGGCGGCTAGTGGAGCTAGCGAGCCTATCCCAGTTAGCTTCACTAGCGCGGCTAGCCCTGTTAGCCCGGTCAGTGCAGCTAGTGGGGTTGATGATGCTAGTCATGGTAGTGCTGCTAGTGTCTCGCTACCTGAGGCGGTGGCGAGAGTGCCGCGGCGGTCGTTCCTCACCGATCAGGCGGTGGAGGAGCCGGCCCGCCAGGGCTGGCGTGGCGCTCTGACCCGCTTCGGATTGCGGGTCCGACCAGGTGCTGCGGAGCGGTCTGAGCGGGCGGATGTGCTCGCGGTCAGCCAGCATTGGCCCGGGCATCGGCTCATCACAGTCGCCAACGGCAAAGGCGGCTCCGGGAAAACCCCTGCCACCGTCATGCTCGCCGCAGTGCTGGCCCGCTGCGGGGGTGCCGGAGTCCTCGCGATCGACGCCAACCAAACCCGCGGCACCCTGGGCTGGAGAACCCAGAAAGGATCACACGACGCCACCGTCATCGAGTTGCTGCCCGAGATCCCGCGTCTTCTTGGTACCACCGCTCAATCGGCTGACATGGCGCACTTCGTCCATCACCAGCCAGAGGACCGCTTCGACGTTTTGCAATCCCAACCCCTGGCACTCGCGTCCGCCCAACGACTCACCCCCAGTGACCTCACCGCCCTCCTCGACGTCGCCGCGAAGTACTACCGCGTCTCCGTGGTGGACACCGGCAACGACGAATCCGCAGCCGAATGGCGAACCCTGGTCGACCACGCTCACCGACTCGTGGTCCCCACCACCACCCGCGACGACCACGCCGAAGCCGGCGCTTTGCTGCTGGAGGCCCTCACTCAACGCGACGCGAAATCAGCTGCCCTCGCCGACCAAGCGGTCGTGATCGTCTCCCAGGCTGACCCCGACGCGAAGCCTGCGACCATCAAACGCATCATCAATGGCTACCGCGAACTCGGCGTCACCGTCGTCGCCATCCCCCACGACCCCGCCATGGTCGGCGGACGGCTCCTCTACTCAGCCCTCCGGCCAGCCACCCAACGCGCCTGGCTCGCCGCCGCAGCAGCCGTCGCCAGAGGCCTCTAACCATCCCCACTATGGCCGGCAACCGCTGGCCGCCCAACCACAACTAACCACACCAACCGCATCAACTGGGCTAGCTGAACTAGCCGCACCAGCTGCACTAGGAGAAACAAGGAGTCAGTCATGACCACCGCTACCGAAATCACCACTGCTCTTACCGATGTACTGGGAGCCGTCGACGAAGCAAAAGACATGGTCGAAGACCTCCACGACGACCTCGAAACCACTCTCACTCATGCACGCCGTGGACAGAGGGCTCTCGAGGTCCTCGAGACCGTGTGGCGGCTCCATAACTCCCAAGTGACCGATGGCCGCCTGGTCTGCCCCACCTGCCAAGTGCGATGGCCATGTGAAACCGCCCAGACCATCCGCTACGGGGGGTGCCTCCAGTAACCACCACATGGCCGTTAGTCGAGATAGCTCGACTAACGGCCCCAACCCGGCCAACCCCACTAACAACCCTAGATTTGAGAGGCAATATCACTTATGACGATCTACACCACAGCCTTGGGAAAAGGCGGCTCGACGAAAACCACCACCGCCGCCGAGATCACCGCCCATCTGGCTGCTCGTGGACGCCGAGTCCTGGCCATCGACATGGACGAGCAGGGAAACCTCACCACCCGCCTCGGAGTCCTGGCCGATGCTCCCGTCGCGGCCGTCGCAGCCGATGTCATCCTCGGCACCTCCACCGCCCAACAAGCCGCCATCCCATCACCCTGTCTTCCCAGCGCGTGGGTACTGGCCGGCACCGACGACCTCGCCGAGTTGCAGTACCGTCCCGAAGCGATCACCGCGCTACGTGACTACCTTCCCGGCCTCACCGACCGGTGGGATGATGTTGTGATCGACACCCCACCAGTCATGGGCATCGCCACCCTCGCAGCCCTCGCAGCAGCCGATGTCATCATCGCCCCCGTCGCATGCGAAGGCGAAGCCTACGACCAGCTGGAGAGACTCGACGCCATCATCACCGGCCGCATCAACCCCCGGCTGCGACCCGGACAACGTATCAACTGGATCATCCCCACCAGAGCGAATCCGCAACGCTGCCTCGACCGCGACGTCCTCCACACCCTCCACACCCACTACCCCGGACGAGTCACCCCCGCTGTGCGGGAAGCCGTCATCGTCCGCGACTCCTACCTCGACGGCAAACCCGTCAGCTGCTACGCACCAGGGCACCCCGTCACCGACGACTACCACAAAGCCCTCACCCCAGTCCTCAAGGAGGCATAAAATGCCGAAACGCCCAACCCTCGCAGACCGCAGACGCTCCGCAATCCTCAGCCAAACACCACCACAACCAGCGCAGACAGCACCACCGGCCCCACCCACCGAAGAGAAAAACCGTAGAGACCAAACTGCGGGCGCAGGTATGGACACCGTCTCGGTTTGCCTCACCCCCGAGACCTACCAACAAGCCAAGGCCGCATTCCTCGCTGACTGGCACGCCGGCGGCACCGCTGACACGTTCGGCGACTGGATCGCCGGAGCTTGTCTCCGGCACGCGCACCTAACCCCTCAGCAACGAGCAGACCATCCCGCGATCCAGCCTTCCGGGCAGCCACGCAGCTTCACCATCGGCGCCCAGGCCCGGGCCGCCATCGATGCCGCAATCACCGCCGACTCCACCGCCGGATACTGGACCACCCGCTCCGCATGGGTCCTGACCGCCATCACCACAGCCATCCAACACGCCAGCCACCGCGCCGGCGGTACCCTCCCCACCCCACCCGACCGGCTCCCCGGCCGACTCCCTGCAAGGAGCCCACGATGATGCCTTTCACCTTTGTCTACGCAGTCCTCATGGTGGGTACGCTCAATGGAGTCGTGCTGCTGGAGTGGTTCAACAGTTCTGGTCCTTCCACCACGCGCCGAACCCGCATCGTGGTTCCAGGCAGAAGGGAACCGTGGCGACTGCCTTGGCCGATGGATCTCGCGGGGGCCTTGAAGTTTGCCAACATCATGGGGATCGTCATAACCGGAACCCTGCTCCTCGCCATAGAACTCGGATTCTGGCTATTCGAGCCCTCACCGTGGCGACTGCTGCCACCCGTGACAGCTTTCGTCGCGTTGAGGGTCTGCATCCCCTCAATCCTCAAAACACTCGCTGCCCGCAAGCGGGAGAAAGCCCTACGCGACGCTGAGCTAGCTGAGCTAGGGGAAGAGGAAGAAGACCCAGGGCAGTGACCCCCGCCAAAGCAACCAAGAGGTCAGGGTGAGTGGATGCGGTGGCGCGGCACGGCTTCCGCAGTAACTCATCTGGCTGCCCTTGCCATGACTGCGAACATCATGCATACTGGCTTCATTGCTCCCCACCGCTCGTAAGGGTTGGTGGGGATTTTTCACTTTTTGAGGAGTTCGCATGCTGCGCAGCGTCATCGTCATGGACTACCAGAACGTCCATCTCACGGCACACGATGTCTTCGATCGACACGGTCACAAACACGATGCCCTCATCCACCCCAAGCAGTTCGCCGACGTCGCGATACGCCAACGTAACCAGGCACAACGAGCAGGCCATCCGGAAGCAAGCCTCATCGAAGTGATCGCCTTCCGTGGCCTGCCCCACATCAACTACGACTGGAACCAGAGTCGCCGATGCGCGGCCCAAGCTGAGCAGTGGCGCCGCGACGGAGCCACCGTCGAACTACGAGATCTGAAGTACAGCTTCCAGCTGACCGCCCAGGGCACCCCCGCCCGCAACGCCAACGGCCACAAAATACCTAAAGGACCTGGCCAGGAGAAAGGCATCGATGTCCTGGTAGCTCTCACATGCCTCCGCAAAGCCCTCCAACCCGACATCGACCTGGTCATCCTCGCTTCCCGCGACACCGACTTGGTCCCCACTCTCGACACCCTCTTCGACATGCGACAAGAGAGCCCGGCCGTCGCCAAGATCGAAACAGTCTCCTGGTACAACAGAAACGCCCAGCAGGAAGGCAACTACGCGGGAGGTAGCCTCCGCCCCACCAGCCCCCGCCGCATCTGGAACACCAACCTCGATCGACGCTGTTTCGAAGCATCACGAGACCGTCGCAACTACAACTAGAAGCAGCGCGCAGCCACGACACACCTCACCCCCGAGGCTGCCGTGCCTGATCACAATCTGACTCCTTGCGGTGTTCACGCTTGGCTACAGCGGCCACACGGTCCTTGAGGGCCTGAGGAACCCGAGCCCGTACCACGGGTGAGGCCCCGGGCCTGGTACCGATGCTTGGCCGCCCAAGAACGATGTGGGTCAGCTCTTCCAAGTCCGTTGTGCCCGCTGCGTCCATGAGGCTACACGCACCTGCCGGGGTGGCGGTGCGCCTGGCGTGTTCCACTAACGGCCGATAACGAACCACCCCCACCCATCACGGCCAGCACCCCTGGAGAGCAGCCAAGGCGACCCAAAAACCCGTCCCACACCCTCAACGACCCGAAACCCCCGAGAAGTCCTTTCTGGACCGACCTCGTCGTTCCCCAGTTGTTGCGGCGCCAGACGGAGCAAGGACAGGTCCAGCAGGGTGGGGCGAAGTAGACTGGGGGAGTGACCCCCGCACTGTGAGGAGGAGGACCACGATGAACGACCCCGTGATGGCCTACGACGCTTTGCATGAGTTGTGCAGCAGGATTGGTGGCCACTACGTGATGTGGGCCAACCAGGCGAAGACCAGGCAAGAGCATGACTACTGGATCCGTCAGGCTGCCCAGCTCCGCCAGGAGGCGTGGGAGATCAGCCCTGAAGATCACGCAGCTGTTGCGGCGAAGCGTGCTGAGTGGAGGCAGCTCTTCCAGTCGCTGCCTGAGCAGGCTCCCGTCAGCGCGGCATGACTCGTCATCGAGGACGACAGGCCTCAGGCCCCGACACCGTTCCACACCGTCGCGTCCCGACCACGGTCACGGTGGACCGGAGCGATGAGCATCATCGGCTACGCGAGGGTGTCCACGCGTGACCAGAACCCGCAGGCGCAGCAAGCGGAGCTCGAGGCCGCTGGAGCGGTACGGGTGTTCGTCGATCACGGCCACTCCGCCCGTACCACACAGCGACCGCAATGGGCAGCGTGCCAGGACTACCTCCGAGCGGGTGACACGCTGCTGGTGCGGGCCCTGGACCGGATCGCCGGGACGGAACGGATCGCACTCGAGGTGATCCGTGATCTCGCCGCCCGCGGGATCCGGTTGCGCAGCCTCACCGAACCTGCCCTGGACGTCGATGCCTCCACGCCGATGGGGCAGGCGATCATCGGGATCATGGCCGTCCTTGCACAGCTCCGCGTTGACACGATCCGCGAAAACACCATGCGGGGCCTGGAACACGCACGGGCCCAAGGCCGTATCGGCGGCCGCCCCACTGTGATAACCCCCGAGCGCTGCAAGGCTGCCCAAAAACTCCGCGCCGATGGGCATTCGTTGGCGCAGATCGCCCGCATCCTCCAGGTCAGCAAATCTAGCATTCAACGAGCCCTCGCCTAACACCCACCTGCACCGTCACCACAGCTGTTCTTGCAGCCGATCGACAGCGCCCTTGCCGTCGTCGATCACCGCTGTCAGATCTGTTGCCCTGGTCTTGGCGGCGTCGCGGAGCGCTTCGGCGCGGCCGCGTGCTCCACGAAGGTCTCGCAGCGGTGACCCCGGGACGTCTCGTCTCGCGGCCCATTCGCGTCGGTTCGTCGTCGCCGTGCCGACGCGCAGGTGGGCAGGGTTTTGGCAGATCGGGTTGTCGCAGTCGTGGGAGATGACTGCCGGCATCTTGGTGACGATCTGGCCGCGTTCGAGTTGATCGACCAGCCACGCGAACCGATGCGCGATCACCACCAGGTCGTCGCGGATCCAGAAGCGGCCGTGCCCTTTCCCGCTGATGGCGCCGGTCCAAAGCCAGCAGTCCAGGTCAGGACTGCGATGAATTTTCGCACGGAACCTCGTCAAGATCGCCGGGTTCTGCGCTGCTGTTGTCAGCTCCGTCAGGTGATCCGTCATCGTCGCTGTCCTCAGTCTCAGTTGCAGCCTCAGCGGTGAGGCGTTTGCGTGTTGGGACCGCGCGAAGTTCGACCGCGAGTCGTTGCGCGATCTCACCCCGGCTGAGTCCTTCGCTGTAGAGCTTTCGCACAATCTCGGTGCGTTCTGCCTCCAGGGCGGCGATCTTGTCGGTGAGCACGAGGTGCTCGACCGCGAGGTTCTCGAGGCGTCGTTCGCGTTCAGCGAATGAGGTGGAGCGTCCGCGCACTGTGCTGCGTGCACTGGTCTTCGTCATTGTCTTCCGCACAAGCACAGTTTACCGCGCTTGTTGGTTGTGTGAGGCCATCGAGGCCACACACAACCACGGTGCACAAACCAGTCCGCCGTCGGGTTCATGGTTTCGTGGTGGCTGGGCTGTTGCGGATGACCGGGCCATCGAGGCCCGACCATCCGCCTCGCGGAGCCGACCTGGCTGCACGGATGCTGTCTTGCCGGGACGCAGGTTGTGGTGGTTGTGCCGCCCATCGAGGGCGACACAACCACTTCCAGTTGTACCCACTCCTGACGGAGCAGGTACAACTTTCAAAACACTTCAAGTCAGGCGATCATCTCACTTTGGTAAGTCGTTAAATCTTGGACACGCTTCGCGTGTCCAAGACGGCTGGAAGGGCCTTGAACCCCTTCTGAGCATATTTCGGAAGTCGCTTCGCTCCTACTTTCTCCTCAATACAGAAGGGGTTCAAGGCCCTTCCAGCCGTCACACTACTGGCACTTTCAGTACATGAAGCGGACCATGAGCTACGATAGGCGGTGTGATGACCATCTCCCGCCTCAGCGCCGGGGATGGGTATGAGTACTACACCTCCTGCACAGCACGTGGCGATCACCGCTCCAAGGATCAGGAGTTGGGCGACTACTACCTCGAATCCGGCACGCCAGCTGGGGTGTGGATGGGACGCGGCGCGGCCGCTCTCGGCATTGAGGGCGAGGTAACCGAGGCCCAGATGAAGGCCCTGTTCGGGGAGGGTCTGCATCCCGATGCAGACCGGCTCATCGCTGAGCAGATCGCCGCCGGGGTGAGCGCGAAGAAGGCCATCCAGAGCGTCCGGTTAGGCAGGAAATTCGCCGCCTACCAGGTCCCAGACAGTACGCTGAAGCGAGCGATTGACAACGCTCTCAGCACAGAAGAGCATCGTTTGGGTCGCGAACTCGAGGCTGATGAGCGCCTCCGCGTGAGGATGCGCACCGCCGGGATCGAATTCAGAGCTGCGCATGGGCGCAGCGGGAGCCGCATCGAAGTCGCGAAGTGGATGAGCCGCGAACTCAGCAGCAAGCAGAACACCGTCGCCGGGTTTGACCTCACCTTCTCAGCGCCGAAGTCGTTGTCGGTGGCGTGGGGAATCAGCTCCCCGGAGCAGGCCGAGCGACTTGAGGCTGCGCACGAAGCAGCCATTGAACAAACCATTACGTGGCTCGAGGATGAAGTCATTCGAGCCCGCACCGGCGCCCAGGGTATCGCCTTCCACACCACCAACGGGCTGCTCGCTACCCGCTTCCGGCATTGGGAATCCCGGGAGGGCGACCCGCAACTCCACGACCACGTCGTTGTCGCCAATCGGGTGCAGATCACCAACGAGCAAGGCCGAGTGAGGTGGCTCACCATCGACTCCCGGTCGCTGTACAAGGCCACCGTCACCGCCTCATCGGTCTACAACCAGAAGCTCGCGAATGAGCTGAAACAGCTGGGGTTGGAGCTACGGGAACGCACCACACCCAGCGGCGACTACCGCGGCATGGAACTCGCCGCGATCAGCGATGACCTGATTGAGCGCTGCTCGGGCAGACGGGCAGCAATCACCGCCCGCACCGAGCAACTCATCGCAGAGTTCGCCGCCGAGCACGGACACCAGCCCGACAAGAAGACCCACCTCGCGTTGGCGCAGCAGGCCACATTGGAGACCCGGATCCCGAAGTCCCAGGCCATCACGCGGGATGAATTGCGTGAGCAGTGGCGGGGCCATCTTGGAGCAGAAGCGGAGCAGATCCAGCAGGAGATCATCACCCAACTCGACGCCGAACCCGATACCACATCGGCTGCTGTCCAGAATCCGGAAGAGCCTGGCTCAAGGGTGCATGTGGACCAGGTCGCAGCCGAAATCGTGACGGAGTTGAGCGCCCGGCAGTCGGTGTGGAACCGTAATCATGTCTCGACCAGAGTCAATATGTGGGCCGCCTCACAACCCGATTTGGTCTCGGATGAGCTGCGCCACGACGTGCTCGATGCCGCATTGACGAAGGCGTCGATCTCCATCACCCCCGACGTGGCCACACCTGCCCTCCCCGAGCTCCTCAACCCCGACGGCAACAGCATCTACTCCCCGCCGGCGGCGCGGCTCTACACCTCCGCCCAGGTCCTGGAAGCCGAAGCTCTCCTGGTAGATGCCGCCCACGACATCAATCTGCCGGCCGCCACCCAAGAGATCTTCGACACCGTCGTGGGGGAGCAGGAACTACAGCTCGATCCGGGCCAGATTGCCCTGGCCCAGCAAGTCGCAACCAGCGACCAGGTGCTCACCGTCGGCATTGGTCCGGCAGGTGCGGGGAAGACCACCGCCATGCGTGTTGCCACCCAGGCAATCGCTAGCGCCGGAGCGCGAACGTGGGGTGTGACGGTCTCGGCAGCGGCCGCCGAACAACTCGAAACCGCCACCGGAATGCCATCCGTCACGATCGCGAAATGGCTCCACGAACATCGCCAAGGCCGTCTCAACATCCAGCCCGGCGATGTGGTCGTCGTCGACGAGGCTGGCATGGCCTCGGCCACCGATCTGGCCGCCATCACCCGCACCGCACGCAACAACGGCGCATTCGTACGGCTCGTGGGGGATGACCGCCAGTTGCAGGCGATCGGCGCCGGCGGAGCCCTGAAGATGCTCACCCACGAGGCCGACGTCGTCCGCCTCGAGACCCTCCACCGCTTCACCGACGAACACGAAGCGGCTGCGTCGCTCAGGTTGCGGGATCAGGGCGATGTCGAATGGTATCTGGCCCAGGGCCGGGTCCACGGCGGCACCGCCCAGCACACCCATCAACACATGGTCCAGGCATGGACCAAGGACCTCGAACGGGGCGATCGCGTGTTGCTGCTGGCTACCACCAACAGTTCTGTGAACGCGTTGAATCTGTTGGCGCAGCAGCGCCGCATCGACGAAGGTCACGTCAACGTCAGCTCCACGATCACCCTGGCCGACGGGGCAGAAGCCGGGGTGGGGGACTGGATCCTCACCCGACGTAACGACCGCCGCCTGGCCACCGGCACCGGTCGGTCCTTTGTGAAAAACGGTGACCGCTGGACTGTCGAGGCCATCAACTCTGACGGCAGCATCGAGGTTGTCGATGACCACGACCGCACCTGCACCCTCCCCGCTGACTACGTCCGTCAATGGAGCAGTCTGGGGTACGCCGTGACGGTGCACCGAGCCCAGGGCCGCACCGTCGACTCAGCACACCTCCTCCTCGACACCACCGCGATCGGGCATGACGCCGTGTATGTGGGGCTCACCCGCGGCTGTAACTCCAACCAGGTATGGGCCATCACCGACGGCCACACCGCCCCGGACATGCTCCGCCACGCCGCAGCCAAAAATGTGCAAGCCACGTCGGCGCGGGAGCTGATCGCCCAGGCCCAAGCCGAAGCCGGGCATCCCGCACACCTGGTCCGCATCCTGGCCGATATGCAACGCCGCGCCGATGCCCACCGCTACAACCAGACGTTGCGGCGGGAGCATCCAGCGGTGTGGAGCCAGATCGAAGAATCTCCCCAGCTCCACCGCCTCCACAAAGCGCTCCACGACGCCGAACAACAAGGTTTCACCCCGGCCCGGATCCTCCACGAGTGCGCGGAGAACCTGCCCGACGGCGTCGAGGCCCCGGCCGGACTGATCGCGTGGCGGATCCGCCGCCACCTCACCCTCGCCCAACAGCACGCCCGCCAGAACCGGGATGCAGTACGCCGGTTCAGTCACCTCACCGACCAAGAACTCGCCGCCCAACTCCATGCCGCCACCTGCGACAAAACCACCGCCCTCAAAGCACTCAAAGCCACGAAACGCACCCACCGTGAGACCGAGGCCGTGCCGGCAGTCACGAAACGCGGCGAAGCGGTGCCGTCCTGGCAGCACCGCCCCCACGGGGCGTTGGATGATGCCGAACTCGCGATCCAACTCCGCGCAGCCCGCGGCCGCGCCGAGGCCGCATCGAAAGCGATCACCGAGATCCGCCGGCACATCCGGCAGCTGCTCCGCACCCCCGACACGGCCGCTCCCGAACAGCTCTTGAAGAATCTGGATGCGCGTTTGGAGCGGCTGCGCGCTGACCGGGATGATGCAACCCGTCGTGCTACTCAGCTGCGAGACGAGACCTGCACCCGCGCCGACCTCGACGGGAAGTCGTGGTACCGCGAAACCACGCAACGGGAGGCCGCCACCATGCCGGAACGCCCCGGCAACCTCGCGGGCGATGTGGACCGTGCAGAACTCGGCTTTGTGGCGGTGCAGGAGCTGCGGAAGCAGTTGTGGATCGAAGCCCACCATCGCCGCTTCGACCCCCGTCCCGGGCAGGTGGAGCGGTGCGGTGCTCCCGCGTGGGCGATCTCCGGCCACGGCACCACCGATCCAGCCATGCCGAGCAGCTGGGCGGCCGCGCTCACCCAGATGCGCCACCAGGTCGCCGACGCGATCACCACCCGCGGCCAAGCGCTCGCCCTCGACCCACCCGACTGGGCCACAACCTATCTCGGCCCCGTCCCCGACGAGCCCGCCCAGCGTGCTCGCTGGGAGCAGGTCGCAGGGCAAATCGAAACCTGGCGAGGCCTCACCGAGCACACCAACCCCAACGTCGCCCTGCCAGCCCCGTCCAGATCCAAGGCCGTCGGGGCCCAAGCAGCGACCTGGCTGCACACCCTCCACGCCGCCGCCTCCGACCTTCGCACCGGCCGCCCCACACCCACCCCGGGCGACGCTCCTAGCGATGGCGGTGTAGAGCCGTCGCCTCCTGTCCCGGTACCAGTTCTCACCGCACCCCCAGCCACCACCGAACCAAGCAGTGGGATGCGTCGCGCCGCCACCGAACCCGCCCACCGCATCCAGCACGCCCGCACCAAGGCCCCGCCACGCCGCGAACCCACCAAAGCGGCCCCCGCAACCGCGCCGGTGCTGACGCCCGCCGCTGAGCTCGAACGCGACCTCATCGGCCTCACCAGCCGGGAACGGATCCTCGACCTCACCCAACAGGCCGCCCAGTTCTTCAAGGACCACTACCAGGACTCGGCTGCCCGGCAGTACCTCGAGGAACGGTTGAAGACTGGTCTGACCGACCACCCCGAGATCGTGGTCGGGTATGCGCCGGCAGGAAGTCGGCTGGTCCAACACCTCCGACGCCACGGGGCCAGCGACCAGGAGCTCATCGACGCCGGACTTGCCAAACCCGCCCAGGGCGGCGGCGTCATCGATGTGTTCCGTGACCGTCTCGTCCTCGGCATCCACAACCTCGATGGCGACTTGGTCGGTTTCGTCGGCCGTGCCCGTCCCGGCGCCGACCCGCGAGTGCCGAAATACCTCAACACCCCCACCACCCGCGCGTTCCACAAGAGCGAGGTCCTCTTTGGCTTGCCCGAGTATCAGGACCTGGTTGCCAAGGGTGCGGACCTGGTGCGCGTAGAAGGACCCTTCGACGCCCTGGCCATCACCCTCGCCACTGGCGGCCGCGCGGTTGGGGTTGCCCCACTCGGCACCGCACTCACCGAGCAGCAAGCCCAGGCGATCGCCAACCAAGGAGCGAGGGTGTGGGAGGCCACCGACACCGATGCTGCCGGGCAGGCCGCCGCCGCCCGCGACCATGAGCTCCTGGTCCGCCACGGCATCACCGCCTACGATTTCCTCCTCCTGCCACCCGACGGACAGCCCGTGAAGGACCCCGCCGAACTCCTAGCCCGTCCCGGCGGCGCGGAAGCTCTACAGAAGCCCTTGGTGCTCGGGGATGCCGCCCCCACCATCGCCGGGAAACTCCTCGTCGGCATGGTTCGTGACCACGCCGGCGACCTGGCCGGCAACGTCAACATCCTCGTCGGTGTGGCACGTCATGCCGCCCGGCTGATTGCCGACCTGCCGGCCGATCAGCAGCCCTACCACACCGACCTGGTCGCAGCCGCCCTCCGCGATGCCGCCCCCACCCAGCACCAGGACGCGGTGCGGGACCTGGTCAGCCACGAAATCCAGCAGCAGGTCCAAGGCCGTCGGAACTCAGGCAGTCGGATCCGGCCCCGTGCAGGGGAGCGTCTTCACGACCTCGCCACCCACCTCGGTATCCCCATCACCCCCACACCCATCCAGGCCCCACAGCCTCCCACACCCACACGGATACCCGGCCCAGTGCCCGACACGGCACTGCACGACGTCGTCCATCAGCCCCTCCACACTGCCGCCATCACCCGCCCAACCGCGGCGATCACCCCACCACAACCGCGGCACCCAGCGACACCGGTACAGCCAGCAGAATCGGCACCCCCAGCACAAACAGCGCACCCAGCGCAGGCAGTGCAGGCGGTGCAGAAGTCTCAGTCACTGCACCCCACGCCACCGATACGGCCAGCGGAACCGACACAGCAGACAGGGTCGGTGCAAGACCTCATCGACCAATGGCAGCTCCGCCAACAACTCACCGCCCTGACCGAGCGCCTCGAGACCCTCCCCGAACGGGCGGCCCTGGCCATGGACCTTGACGCCGCGACCCGCGCCCGCGAGACCCTCCGCCCTGCACCCGGCACCCCCCTCATCGAAACCATCCAAGCAAAGATCGCGCTCGACCAAGAGATCACCGAACTCCGGGCTCGTGCCGCGGATCTCAACAAACCTGCCCTACAACGCAGCCTCGAGCGCTACCAAGGCGCCCTCGAAGCCCAACGGGCCAAAACCATCGACGCCCAAGCCCGTGCGATCGCGGCCGACAAAGACCGGCCCCTCATCGACCGGATCCGCGACACAGCCGCCCTCAAACACCAACACACACCACAGCCGGAACAACCCACACCCCGCCACGAACGCGACGCACCCGAACGCTGAGGGGGTAACAAAACGGGGAATAATA
Source organism: Arachnia rubra (assembly GCF_019973735.1). Classification (NCBI taxonomy): domain Bacteria; kingdom Bacillati; phylum Actinomycetota; class Actinomycetes; order Propionibacteriales; family Propionibacteriaceae; genus Arachnia; species Arachnia rubra. Next base: position 2,347,936 of record NZ_AP024463.1, on the reverse strand, counting down.
TTCCACCTCACCCTTGGCTGGGGCTGCTATGAGACGGTTGTGTCCCCGCCAGCCCAAGGCCGGCGGGGACACAACCCGGTCGAGTTCACTCCGCCGGAGCCTCGGCAGCGGCGAGTGGATGGAACCCAACATCGGTGACCGTAGCCGCCGGATCCGGCTGATGATGCCCATTCCGGCACCGATCCACCGACTGTACATAGGCCAGGAATGGCCGCCAGCTATAGGTGTACCAAGAGATCAACTCTGGCCCAGGATGGTGTGCGGCGGCGGTCTCCCACGCGCACCTGAGTGCCTCGAGCTGATTCACCAAGTCGGGATGGGCCAGCCAACACGGTGGGATCGCAGTCACCGCATGAGACGCGCAGATCCCATCCACCCACACGATCAACCGGTCCCAATCCTCCACGCTCCGGGCCGGGTCCAGGCTCCACGGCCACAACACCACGACCTCCTGCTTCCCACCACGAGTGGGGACGCTGGTGGTGCGGGCCTCGGTCTGCTGCAACCGCTCCATCACCTGCAACAACAAGGCGTTCTGCTGCGCCACCTCCTGCGACAACCTGGCCACCGCATCATCACGCGCATCCCCAGCCGCATCGCTGTCGACATGTTCACTCATCACTTGCCACTCCTCACCATGTCACTAGCCTTACGTCGAGTTCGTTGCCCATCGGTGACAGGCCGCAGCTTCCGGCCCCGGAACGGCGGCAGCCCCCGCACCAATACGATTGCCTCCCCACCAGGCAACCGCCCCACCTCATCCGCACTCAACAAATCGCGGGCGATCGTCTTGACGTTCCTGGAGCCGCCCCTGCGGCCATGCGAGATCGACGAATCCACGGTACGGATTGTCTCCTTACCCAATGCCTCCGACACCCACTTCCTGGTCTCGGCGTCCTGCGAACCCAGGAACAGTACGGTGTCGCAGTTGCCCATGATCGTGGTCCAGGCATCGCCATAGAGGGCTTTGCCCTGACCCAAAGCCTGGATCATCAACACCGCCGAGATGCCTCGAGAACGGACGGTGGCCAGGAAGATCTCGAAGTCCGGCAGCCGGCCGATGTTGGCGAACTCATCCATCCAACAGGTCACCGGCACCGGCAGCATCCCATCGGGCCGCTGATCCGCCAACCACACCGAGCGTTGGAAGAACATCGAGAACATCAACGCCGACAACCACGCGAACTGCTTGTCCGAATCCGAGATCACCGCAAAGACCGCGGTCGGCTCGAAGCCCACACGATCAAGCCGCAACGTATCCTGCGCCAAGATGCGGCGGACCGCTGGAATATGCAACGGGGCAAGCCTTGCGCCGGTAGTGACCAGAATTGATGCGGCCGTCTTCGCCGCCGCCTGCTGATACACCCGATACTGGGACACCGCATAGGTGAGCAGCTCCGACCCCTGACCGAACTCAGCCGCATGAAGGAACAACTCATCGACCGGGGACAAGGCGTCGTCCTTGCTGGCCTGCATCCGCGACAGCAGGTCCATCACCTCACCCAGATGCCGCTGCCCGGCCGGTGCGGTGGCGGCAACAAACGCAATCAACGCGTTCAGCAACGCGGCTTCCGCTCGTTCCCAGAACGGATCCCCACCCGAGGGTTTCTGCCCCGGAACACTGGTGTTCGCAATAATCGTTCGCACCAACAAAGCCACATCCTCCGGCTCATGCCCAGGACGCAAATAGCTTAGGGGATTGAACCCATCCGACTCGGCGAAGTTCACTAGGTTCAGCACCCGCACTCGGAACCCGGCCTCCTCCAGGCCGGGGCGGCACTGCCGCAGCAGCTCACCCTTCGGATCCGTCACCACCACCGACGAAAGACCCCGATCCAGATTCGGCATCACAAAAAAACGAGACTTACCAGACCCAGACGAACCGATGCACAAGATATTGAGGTTCCGCTGATGCTCCGGACGCGCCGCCCTAGTGATGCGGATCCGATGCTCCCTCGTCAACCAAACATTCTTCTCGATGTCAGGGTCCGTGAACGGCCGCAGATCCCGGGACTTGCCCCAGCGGGCGGAGCCATGCTCCGCCCCGGCCCGCTGCGGCTGACCCAGCCGATAGGCACACCACCCCGCAGCAGCAAACAACACCACAGCCCCGCCTGCTAGGAGATCCGCCGCAGCCCACGACACACTGTGCAGCGCCCGCATCGTCGAGAACCCGGCCGAGACCTTCTCCAGAAGATTCAGACTCCCGCCAGCGGCACGGAAACCGCAGCTGAATACATCGGCAGCCCAGAACATCGACCCCGCCAGCAGCAGACCAATGATCCACGCTGCTATTCGCCGCCATCGACGCCGTCGCACCATTTCCACACCCTCTTCCTGTATCAGTCGCCGGACTCTGGTTTGAAAGCAACCACTAGGCCGTCTCGGACCGTCACAACCCAAATCTGGGTTTTCACCCCCCGACTAGGAACACGGCCAGGGGCGTGGGCTGTGCGGTTGAACATCACCTCCACCGGCAGTTCCTCGCCCGGAGCAGCGGTTGGTGTGGGACTACCCGGAGGCGGCGCAGCCTGAGACTCATCACCAGTGATGTTGCTGATCTCGATCGAGACGTACCCGCCCGCCTCGACCAAGCGCCGCCACCACCCAGGGACGGTGCCGGACTCCTTGGCCTCGGTGAGGTGCGGTGCAAGTTCGCTAGTTGCATAGGGCGCGGCTCGGCGCCACGCCTCAGCCGGGGAGGTGTCCAGTCGGGCATCCGGCGTCGCCGCCGCCCGCACGAACTCCGCCGCGGCCCACCGGGCCGGGGAGTCGGCGAACTCCGGAATTGGGCTCTCCGCTACTCCTCGAGCAACCACGGCCACGCTCGACACCGACGAGACCCCCACCGCCGACTCCTCGGCCGGCCCGCCACAAGCCCCGAGAAACACCACTCCAAGCGAACCAGCAGCCAAGACCTTCAAATACCTCATCATGATGCCAACGGCTCCTCAAAATGAATGACGACATCGAAGTCCTTAGGAATGGAAACATGGCTGCGAGTGCCGAACTTGTGTCGCGGCCCATGATTGTACTCGTTTACATCGAAAGTACCGTCCTCATGGACAGCAGTAATGTAGGCCACGTGTCCATAGCCGTTTCGGCTGTGCTGTGCAACAGCCCCAACGGTTGGGATTTGATCAACCCGGATACCAAGCTTGCGTGCGGCTTCGTCCCATTCCTTTGCATTACCAAAATGCGCGCCGCGCCAATTATTGACGAAATCCTTGTGCGGACTGTATGTGCGGACCGCAAAAGCAGCATAGGATACACACTCCCCCCAATAGAACGCCCAATCATCGAGTCCTTCACGGTCGCGCCGGACTGGGGCGTAGTCATCCACACCCGCCGCAGGGCTACTACCGGTTGTGATCGCTGTACAGCCCTGGGTTTGAATCGTAGGCAGCAGCGAGGCCACCGTCGCTTCATGCTTCGAGTAGTAATCAGGGAAAGCGCTCACCTGGACTTTCTGGGCCGCTTGGCCCAGATCCATTGACTGCCATCCCTCGATATCCGTCAAACCGGGAATGTGATAGCCGACACTGCCCGCCCCATCACCGTGACGCACCGCGACATCATGGCCGAGGTAGAAGGTTCGTGCCGCATAGTGCACATCATTGAGAATATTGGTGTTTTCTTCTACCGTCGCGCCGTCGGCATACCAGCCGACCTTCGCCCGCTGCTGAAACACCCCCACATCAACATCAGCATTCGGTTTCTTCGTCGATGGGTTGGCACCCATTGTTGATTCCTGCATCGCGGTCATCAACGCGATCGCCCAGCCCCTCGGCGGGATTCCAGCCTTCTGGCCCTCCTCCACAATCGCCGTCGCCGTCGCCCGCTGCTCGGCAGTGAGCAGCAAGGAGATGTCCTTGCCATTCGGGTTCGGTAGGAACTCGGCGACCTCAGCGGCCGTGACTGCATGTCCCGGAGTGGATCCGCCCACGCACCTCGTCTGCGCTGCTTGCCGGCGGTGGTTCTCTGCGCCGGCGCCTGTGATGAATGATGGCAGGATTGCGCACAGGGCAGCGACGATACCGATGATGCCGATGAGTACGGGAAGGAGAGCTCCGGCTGCGCCCATGGCCGCAACAACTGCTTTAGCTCCTAGCATGGTGACTCTGGCGGTTGCTCGCATTGCTGCTCGTGCTGTATGTCTGGCAGCCCATTTCACGGGCCGTCCGGCTTGTTTCAGGCCGAACCGGGTGGGTTTCTGCCATGCCGTTTGAGCGGCCCGGAATGCTGCCCGATCAGCATCAAGATAACCCCCGGCGCGAAGGGACGAACCCGCTGTTCTGACTCCGGAACGGATCCCGGTCCGTCCAGCAGCTACGAATTTCTTGGTGCCGCCGCGTATCAACTTACGGGTGAGGCGGCCAATCAGGCCAGGTTGATGTTTGGTCAATTTGGGGGCCGGCGGCACACCCGGCAGGAATCGTTTGGCGACTACCTTCGCAGCGTGCATACTGCCTTTGATTATCGACTTGCTGGTTCGACGTGCATGAGTTGCGCCTTGGCGGAGAAGACTTGCTGCCTGATCGTCTGTGTCCGCCAGACCCAGACGATCGATCTGCCTTAGCTGGTTCACACTGAGCCGCGCGGCGCTCCTGGCCGCAGATCTGCCTGCCCGGCCAACGTGCCGTCCTACCACTTTCCCGGCAGTCAAGGTATCGGCACCTACCTGCCGGGCGGCCTCAGTCAAGCGCTGGCGCCGGGTGGTGGTTTCGGTGACCTGATTCCCCCGCACCTCGGTGATGATTCCACCGTAGCGGGGTGTGGGGGACTGCGGTGAATCATCCGGGTCGAGGCGATACGTCCGCTGCCGGGTAGTGCGGATCTCACCCCATCGGCGGGGCCGTTCATTGACCACGACCGGCCCCTGTTTCTTCGAAGGTTGTGGAGAACAAGACGTTCAACGGCCCGTCGTGGGGTTTACGACCATTGAACGGAATCGTGGTGGCTCCGACACGCAGCAGACCACATCCTGGTTCCACGGCGGTGAATGCACGAATCTCGTCCTCAGAGAGCCCCAACAGCTCTGCCAATGCGTCCGCATCGGTATGAGACTGCCCCATCAAGAACAACACCTCAGCATTGTTCAACATCCGGCACGCGGACGGGTTCTCGAGCAAGGCAGTGATGTTCTGCAACATAGCAGTCGGCAATCCACCATACTTCCTGAACCTCTGGTAGAACTGGGTGACCTGTTGGGTGGCATGCTCGTTTGCCAGCAGCAGACTGAACTCGTCCATGTAGAGCCAACTGCGGATTCCACTACCGTAATTGCGCTGTACCGTGTTCCAGATCGAGTCCAAAACCACCATCATCCCGAAGGTTTGCAGACTCGGGCCGAGCTGACTGGTGTCGTAACACACCAGTCGATGTTTGGTATCCACATTCGTTTGCCGCGCGAACCCGGAATACGACCCAACAGCGTAGATCTCCAAAGCGGCAGCCACTTGAGCCGCGACCTCGTCGCCCTGACCGCGGACTTCGTGGTAGAGATCCCGCAGCGTAGGCATCTCCTGCTGCTCAGGCGGGGTTTCCGCCCAGCGACGGTACAACGCTGTGATACAGCGGTCCAGCAAAGATTTCGCCGCGGCATCGATACCCGTGTTTCCGCCCAGCAGTACTTGCAGCATCCCCAACACAGCTTCGGTTTTCAGCCGGATCGGATCGCCTTCAACATTCGACAGCACCAGGTCGAACAGGTTGATCGAATGCGTTGAGCCGGCGTGGATATCGATGACGGTGCCCCCCAGGGCTTCCACCAAGGCACGGTACTCCCTTTCGGGATCCATGATGATGATCACGTCCTTCGGGCGCCCCAGCAGCACCTCCACGATCTCCCATTTCGTGAAATAAGACTTGCCAGAGCCGCTGGTGCCGAGATTGAACGCATTACCGTTCCTAGTGGCTCGTCGATCCATGATGATCGGATTCCTAGTGGTGGAATTGATGCCGTAGAACAACCCTTGGTCGTCCAAAATCTCCTGCGACGTAAAGGGCATCATTACCGCCACCGACGCTGTGGTCAGTGTTCGATGAAATGGTACCAGCGACAACCCCAACGGCAGTGCGGTGTTGAAGCCTTCCTCCTGCCAAAACTTCAAGAACGACAACTCACACGACTCGCCCTTGGCTGCTTTACGTACCTGGTCAACACGTTTCGCCAATTCCTCCTTGCTTTCTGCTCGTACCATCACCACCAAGGTGGTGGTGAACAACCGCTGATCCTGCTGATCCATCGCCTGCTGCAGATCACGAACTTCTTCCATACCGTTGATGACCCGCTCGGGCAAGTCATATTCGGGGTCCATATCTGCCTTCAACGCCCGTCTGCGGGCGTCCTGGCGTTCCATCGACAACCCCGCCCGATACGTTCGCACCAGCTGTTTGCCTTCTACCTTGTCAATCGGCTCCACCACGAACGTGATCGCGAGATCGGTCTGTACCTCCGAGAGTCGGGTGAACAACGTATCCGCCACCCAGGTCGGATAGTCCCGCATCACCAGTACTTGGTAGTGCAGCTCACCTTCGTCGCCCACCAGTACCAGACGTGACCGGTCTCCCAACTCCACCGCCTGCGGAGCCAACTCGTCATGAGTTGTCGCACCGGACAAATCCATTGCGGCATAGTCGAACCCTTTCGCGTAGCAGCCACGAGTCCATTCCCGTAGCAGCTCGATCCTGCCCACACCATCCAACTGCTCCGCGCGGCACTGCAATAACCCCAACATGTGTTTGGCCACCAATGTCACAAGACGATCCAGTCGCGCTTTCGCTTCCTCGAGGTCCGACGCTTTCACCGTTAACGTCAAATACTTCTCGGTGACGATCACGTACTTCCGATCTCCGATGCTGGCGTGCACGATCCGATTGTGATCACTCCGCAACGCCGTGAACTCATCCCCGTACCTGGGCTCCGGGAACAACACACGCCCCACCAAATTACGGCGCTCGACACGGCGATTCATGATCGTGACCGCCAAATGCTCACCCGACCCGAACTTGTTGAACAACTGAGCATACGATTCCAGAATCGAATGCTGCTGCTCATCCGTCGCCATCTGATAATTAATATCAGACAACTTCAAGCATGCGGAATACAAGCCGCCACCGAGAACACACACGCCGGATTCAAGCATCGACTCATACCACAAAAACTCCTGCGCCCGCCGCATCAAACGCGACTTCTTCTTCGTCTTCCCGTTACGTCGTTTCGAGCGTTTCCTGCCGTGACCGACTTCCAGACGCCCCGATGGCTTGCTGTCAGGCTCCTGCTTCTTTCCGTCGTTTCGCTTCTTTCCAAGAAACATGGTTATTCCTTCCCGGGAATCGAACAGAATCTTCCGAGTTCGGTGAATGATTCAAATACAAAAGACGCTTCGGCGACAATGACGTGCGCAGCATATGAGGCGCCCATTTCTCCGTGCGGATACCCATAGGTCTCACCCATGCCCACGCCCCCACAGGGGCCGCTACAGGAGCAATCGCGAACGGTAGCATTCGGATACTCTCAAGACCGAAAACCATGAACAACACGAACCCTACAGCGGCAGTAGCGAACGCCAGAATTCCGACCGCTCCCATTTGCCGCCAGGTCAATCCCCCCATGACTTTCGGATCGATCTCCGTGATCTCCGCATAGACACGCATTTCGATTGCCATATCTACCTACCACTTTCCAGGTCCCGGAACGCCGCCCCGTCAATGATCAAACCCGGCTGGTAGGACGTCTTGTAGTACTCCATCCGTACCTGCACCGCCTCAGTCGCAGCGGACGTGGTCAGCGTCAAATTGAACTGGAACTCGCAGCTACCCGGACCATCGAACCTAGGTTTCTTCTCGCCGATCACGCGCCGCTTCGAAACCAACTCGGTTGCGTCACTGCTCCACCCAGTGACTTTCCCGGCCAGCTTCTCGATCCACACCGCCCCTTTCAACGGCTCATGAGCCACATTGACTCCCTTGTCGGTGACCTCCATCGACGCGACCCCATCAGGTCTGAGAGCAAGCGCCGCCCACACGAGCTTGCTGCCGTCGGTCGTGGAGGACGCAGCAGTCCACGTCACGCCAGAATTCAACTTGGCCACGGCCTGCTCAGCACACGGCCAATACTTATCAGCCGCCGCCTGATCCTCCACCGCTGCTGCATCGATCACCGAGGTCACCTCGTCAACGCTCTTCGCGGCCTCCAGCTTCGAACGCACCTGGTCCTTGTCGTCGATGAAAACCATGCCATCCAGCCGTTCCGCAGCATCCTTCCGGACCTGCTCCACCGACGCCCCACACGACACCAGCCCCGCAACAGCGGTGGCCGCCAGCAGTAGCCCAGTAAATTTCCTCATGTCAGCCTCCTAGTAGCTCGCTTGCGATCTTCCCTGATCCCATCACAAGCATCCCCAGCAGGATCCCCATGAAAATGAACTTCCCACCCAATGAGAACGCCGCAGCCACGCCCCCCTCAGGCAAGCCCGTCATCGCAGCCCCAGCCCACCGCGTCGTCAGAATCGTGTAAATCCCAAAAAGAATCACCAACACAAACGACTGCAACACAGTAGCAGCGTAATTCTTGATGAAACCAATCCCGAACGAACGAGTATGGTCTGAAACCATCATCGCCATCGGCACCGGAGCAAAAGCCCCATAAATGTACAACTTAATGAAACGCATCACCACCAAGGCGAATCCACCCAGCACAGCACCTTTGTTGATGAGCCACGCCAGCAGCATCAACACCACCAACACGGTCTGTCCCAGCCAATCGAGATCCTTCACCGCCCCCAAGAACTCATCAAAATCACGATCCGGCCACACCTCGGAGGTGAATAGCTTGTTGGTTTCCGATGCCACCGACGTGCCAAACTGGTAGATCGCCGCTAAAATAGCCGGGGTCTGATGAAACACCGCCCACACAACACCAAACTTGACCCATGTGAACACACTCATCCGAAGTTTTGTGTCCCCATCCCCATCGGTCATCAACATCACACGATGCATTTCAATGAGAAACAAGATCACCAACACAACAGCGGCAGCGGTCTCCATCAACGCAGTCGAAATCGTCGACACATAACCCGCTACCTGCGCAGTAGCATCATGATTATCCCCCCACGCCTCAGGGGACTCCAGCACGGTAGCCATCGACAAACCGAACATCGAACCCAACCCCGACGACAAATCCGTCAAGATCGGACGCAAAATCGTATCCGTCCACGCCTCCAACAACACCATCACGACAACACCTCACAGCAAAGCAACCAAAGCAGTTCCCGCCGCCGCAATGATCGCGCCACCCATCATGTGATTCAACGCAGTCTTCATCCCACTACCATCGCGCTCACCAAAGAACTGGATCCCCAACTGCACCAAACCCCAAACAGCCCACACACCGCCCCCAATACCGATCAAAGCCCCCAAGCCATCCAAAATCAAATTCAACAACGTCGTATCAAACTTGACGTCCTTGATCTCCAACAAAAACATCATCATCTTCCTCCTGTAAACCCGAAAACAAGTATCAACACAAACTGACAATTACCTAGACGAGAACCCCAACAATCAGACCCCCGACATACCCTCCGCCGCCTTCGAGGCCGCTTCCATTTCACGCATCAGCCACCAAACTCGTGACCGGCCTGCATCAGGCGATCCTGTCCGGATCGCCTCCGCCCGAGCCTCCTCCGCCCGCACCGCCACCGGATGACGCTCCTCCGGCCGCAACGGCGGCATCGACGGCGGATCCGGTACCCGCCGCTTGGACGGCGACGACTTCGGAGCCCCTTCCGGCGGAAGTTTCGACAAGCGGTGCGCCACCAGGCCTGCGAGATGCCGGACCCGGGCCGGTATCGGATTCACCGCCAGATGCGCCCGCAGATCGGCCGCGGTCCAGCCTGCATCTAGGCGTTCCCGCAGCAGCGGCGCCACCACAGCGACGCCGTCGTCGTCGAGGACCTGCATCGGCTCCGGCAGCGCGTGCCGGATCAAGACCCAGTCAGCCGCCACATCACGCCCCACCGGCACAACACCGCCGTCAGCGTTGGGGGAGACGGCCCGGCCACCGGCCGGAGCCGACCCAGCCGCCGGCAGGCCAACACCACCCCGGGAATCTTCGACGTCGGAGTCGGATTCAGATCCTGACCCGACCCCACCAGACCCGTCCGCCAGCACCACGGCCGCCGCCGGCGGCGTGGGGGGTAGGGGGGTTGGTGGTTCTATATGTGATGGGTTTTCCTTATAGAGACCTGACACTGGTGTCATGTTGGTGGTGCCACCAGTGTCATGTTGGTCAGCCAATGTGACACCCGTGTCACATTGGCTCCCACTAGGGGTTTTATCCGCGACAGCAGCCAACATGACACCAGTGTCAGGTTGGCTCCCACTAGGAGCTTCACGCAGCAGCTTGGGGCGGCCCTCGCCCCGGCCAGCCCTCCGAGACACCTCATCCGGCACATGCAGCCGGTACAACGAATTCGACTTCCGCAACCCACCCCCAGCGTTCTCCCGCAACCCCATCGTCCGGGAGATCAACCCAGCAGCCTCCAACGCCGCCAACGCCCGAAACACCGAACGCACCGACACCGACGCCATCTTCGCCAAGGTCTCGACATGAGGCCACGCCTCATCCTCATCATCCGCGAAGTTCGCCAACGACAACAACACCAACTTGTGCGTCTGATTCGGCACATCCAACTGAAAAGCCCAGTTCACCGCCCAGATCGACATCTCACGGCTCCTCAACACCAGGTAACGGATCCACACCGCCCCGCCCATCAGGATCATCCGGCAGGGCCGGGAAGGGGGACACCCCGACCCCATCGGACGACCCCGCAGCAGGATCGAACCCCAACACCGCAACCACAGCCGACCACGGAATCTGCCACCGACCCGACGGCAACTGAATCGCCCCCGGAAGTAACCCGGAGGCGCACCAATGTCGGACGCTCCGCTTCGAGGCACCAGGGATCCAATCGGCCGCCTCTTCAGTGCCGATCCACTCTTTTTTGGTGGCATCGTGTGTTTTTCGCGCGCTCACGCGCCTAGTGTGCTGCGCGTCCAAGTTGTTTGTCAATCGTCATGTTGTGCGTTTTGTGCGCAGTCGTCTATGATGTGCTTCATGGCCAGGGACCTAGAAACAGCTCGCGATGCGGGCCTCATCAGTACCTACAGCGCCGACGAGGCGGTGGGTATTGCCGTGAACAACCTGATGTTCCAGCGACGAGTCACCCGGAAGCAGCTTGGTGATGCGCTTGGAGTGACTGGCTCCAATGCTGGCAGGAAGCTGCGGGGTGAGATCGGATGGTCACTCAATGACCTGTACGTGACATCCGAGCTGTTGCAGATTGAGCTCAGGGACATCTTGCCGCAGCGCGTCGCCCAGGATGATGCCGGCTACCTGCCCGTCGCGGCTGCGGGGACGAGATCCGCCGCGGCCCGGGGGTTTGCTGCTGCGGCGGCCCCCTCGTGCCCCCAGCGGGGTTCGAACCCGCGACCCATGGATTAAAAGTCCACTGCTCTGCCAACTGAGCTATAGGGGCGAAGACAGTCTAGTACCTGCTGGCCTTCCCTGCATACACCGGGTTGTGGCGTGGCAGGCTTGGGGTATGGGAGAGCTGGACGGGTTGCTGTGGGCGCTGGTCATTGGGTTGTTTCTGCTGGCGCTTGCCGTCTGGCTGGACATGCTCCGCCGGCGCCGGCTAGAGGGGGAGTCCACGGGAGGTGGGGACGAGGGGAGGCCCGAATACCTGACTCAGTCCGAGATCGACGACCTGCCGGCGCCGGCTGCCGGGGAAACGCCAGACCAGGGGAAGCCAAGGGGTGAGCGGCTTGAGATCGGGCTTGCAGCTCTGGGATTCGCTGACGCACATGGTCGTGCCGAGCTAGAGGATGCCAGTGTGCTGATCATCGACGGTACCGGCGTCACGATGCGGGAGTTGATGGAACCCATTGCCCAGCACCAGCCGATCGTATTGGTGGCTCGCGGGATCGGCGATGAGGTGCTGGCGACCCTGGTGGCAAACCGGAAGAGCCTCAGGATACCGGTGGTGGCTGTGGTGACCGACCTGATCCCGGAGGTCGCTGACTTAACAGGAGCCCTGCCGGTGCCGGTCGCGGACCTCAAGGCCGGATACCTACCCACCGAGCACCTCGGCCATGTGACCAGATGGACAACTGACCGCTCCCACACCTGGATCGAGCCCTACCCTCCCCTGGTCGGGGCCTAGAAAGAACCGGTTCCCTCAAGGCGGAGCGGGAGAAGGCGAGCAGAACCTATCAAGGCTTGCTTCCAATCTGGTGCGCACTGACCATGGAGGTGTGTCGCTGAGTTCTCAACAATCCACTGGTGCACCGGACCTGAGCCGTTATGGCTGGCTGGCCGTGGCCACTGCACTTGCCACGATCGCACTGAAGGCCGGAGCCTGGCTGGTCACGGGATCAGTGGGCCTGTTGGCCGACGCCGCCGAGTCCATCGTGAACCTGGTCGCCGCCGTCGTGGCGTTGATCGCCCTGAAGATCGCGGTGAAACCCGCCGACGCCAACCACAACTTCGGTCACACCAAGGCGGAGTATTTCTCCGCGGCGGTGGAGGGTGTGATGATTTTCATCGCCGCCATCTCCATCGGCATTTTCGCCGTCCAGCGGTTGCTTGTCCCGCAGCCCCTCGAGGCAGTCGGGGTTGGCCTGGCGATCTCAGTGGTGGCTTCCGTCCTCAATGGTGCTGTCGCTCTGCTGCTGATCAGGGCAGGGAGACGTCACCACTCCATCGCCCTCAAAGCTGATGGCAAGCACCTGATGACCGATGTCTGGACCTCGGCCGGGGTGCTGGCCGGGATAGTCCTGGTGTGGCTCACCGGGTGGGACTGGCTGGACCCGGTGATCGCCATCGCTGTGGGCGTCAACATCCTTTTTGCGGGTTACGCCCTGGTGCAGGAGTCGACGGCCGGTCTGATGGATGTGTCCCTGCCCGAGGAGGACAATGAGCGGCTACGTGCGATACTGAGCAGCCGCGCCGGTGCCGAGGTGGGGTTCCACCTGATGCGTACCCGGGTCTCCGGGACTCGTCAGTTCATGGAATTCCACCTGCTCGTTCCGGACGAGTGGAGCGTCAAACAAGGGCACGACTTCCTGGAGGATCTCTCCGACGAGATCGTCTCCGAATTCCCCAGGATGACCGTCACTGGGCACATTGAGCCCATCAACGACGCCCGCAGCTACTCCCACGCCGACCTGTAATCAGTCACGGTTTGATCCGGAGCTGACCCGCGGGGCGGCGAAGATGCGAGCCCGCGCGGCGGGCGCGCTCATCAACGATGTCGATGATGCGGGCTGCGGCCTCCTCCAGCGCCAGGCCTGTCGTGTCCACAATCGGGGCTCCCAGCCGGCGCTGGATGTTGCTCACCTCGTCCAGCTCGTCGAGGATCTGTCCCAGGTCGGCGTAACCATCCCGGGTCCCGAACCCACCCAGGCCCTGCACCCGCCGCGACCGGATCTGCAACAGTCGTTCAGCGTCGATGGTCAGCCCGACGATGCGCCAGCGATCGATCCCGAACAGCTCCTCAGGCGGCTGGATGCCAGGCACCAGCGGCACATTGACCGTTTTGTATCCCAGATAGCCCAGATAGATCGACAGGGGAGTCTTGCCGGAGCGAGAGGCCCCGACCAGGCAGATGTCGCACTCCCTCAGCGCGGCGGGCATTGCCCCATCGTCGTTGCGGATCGCGAACTCCATCGCGGAGATCCGCACGAAATAGTCGGCTTCCACTCCCACGGGGCGCATGGGAACCTCGTCGGCTGTGTGCCCGGAGATCTCCTCCAGCGCCAGCAGCGCATCACCCATCAGGTCGGTGTAGGGAATCGCCAGATCCTTGCAGGCATTGATCACCAGGCTCCGCAGCTCGGCATTCACCAGCGTGAAGAAGACAGCGATCCGCTGGTCAGAGCGTTCCTTCAGCGTGTTCAGGGCCTTCATCATGGCCTCCAGTCTTCCCAGCCTGGGGTGCCGGATGATCTCGAAATGCGCATCCGGGAACTGTGCGCGGGCGGCTCTGGCCAGCCGTACCGCAGTTTCCCCGGTCGAGTCGGCAAGCACATGGATTTCCAGGACACCGTCGGTCATGGCAGAACCGTAGCGGACTGGCTCCAGAACTTACGGTGAAGGTGGTCTCAGCCGTGTTTGACGACGATTTCGTTGATGGTCGCCGAGTAGCGGTCCTTGGAGACCTCCGGCAGTTTCGTGAGGTAGACCAGCAGGTAGCGGCTCGTCACCGGCTCCGACGGCTTCAGCACTGTCTTCTCAGCAGCACCTTCGGCGTTAGCGACCGCCTTCCACTGGGCTTGGCGGTCCATGGGGGCCTTGTCTGTCGCCTCCTTGGCTGGGACCCGCAACTCGACGTTCTCGCCGGCCGCGGCGAAGTTCACCTCGACCTCACCGATCTGGACGGGCTGTCCGAGGTCCAGGACCAGGCCGACACCGGGTTTCTCGCCGCCCATCGCCGAAGTCCAGTACTTCACAGTGGACCAGCCCGTCCCAGCGTCGCCGTCGATGGCGTTCTTCGCCTGGTCCGCATGCTCCTCACCATTGCCGTTGTCCGCCCGCGGGTCGAAGTCATTCGCACTGGCCACCGGCACGACGGTGCCGGCCTCGGAGGTTCCCTGCGACTCGCTTGCCGCCGGGCTGGGCGCAGCGGAATCGCCGGTGCTTGGCCTTGGGCCAAGACTGTTGATCGCGACCACTATCAGGGAGATTACGAGTGTCGCGATGGCAGCCAGCAGCGCCATCCAGAGCAGAGGCCTACCCTCGTAGGTGTTTTTGGCGGACTTCACGTCCTCCACAGCGCTGGTCTCCACCACTTTCTGGCGAGGCTGCTGGCTGACCGCAGGCTGTATCTGCGTTGCCGCTGCGTCGGGCGCGGGCATTGGTTCGAGCGTGGCAGGCCGCAGATTGCCTGGGATCGGATTCTGGGGCTGCCTGACCCGGGCCTCCAGATCCGCGGAGGCATCCGCGGTCCCCAGCACGGAGGCGAGCGCCGCCGCCAGCTGGGACGCGGTCGTGATCCTGTGGTCCGATGCCGCTCCCCGCTCGGTCAGGGCAGCTGTGCAGATCTGGTCCAGTGCCGGGGAGACGCCGGTGGCGACGGTGTGTGGCGGAGCCGGCTCGCCCGCGATGACGGGGGCCGCCTCCAGGCCCCAGGCATTCCCACCCGGCCAGCGCAGCACCAGCATCGCGTACAGCAGGCTCGCGAGTCCCCGCACGTCTGCGGCCTCGCGGTCGCTCCATTTCACTGAGGAGTTCGGGTGGAAACCCGCTTCCACGCCGAACCCGACCAGTTTCACGGCGCCGAGGTTCGTGATCACCACATTGTCGGGGGTCAGCTGCTCGTGGAACAGGCCCTGCCCATGCAGCGAGGTGAGCGCATCGGCCAGCTCCCGCACCACCCAGGCTGCCTCAAGGGCGCTCAGCGGTCCGTGTTTCAGCAGCTCCGCCAGCGAACTGCCCTGTGCGTATTCGCAGACGATGTACCCACTGAGCCCGCGGGAATCATCCTCGAGACTGACCGCGTCTAGGACCCGCAGGAAACGCGAGTCGGTGGCGATCGCGCCCTTGCGGGCCGCCTGCAGCAGGTCATTGCTGTACGGGCTGTCCGCTGGTATAACGTGCGCCACGACGTCGCGGGAGAGCACCAGGTCGTGGGAGCGCCACGTCTCGATGCCGTCCCGGACCATGATCAGTTCCTCGATGCGGAACCGCGTCGACAGCAGGTCGCCGGTGTTCATCAATCGCTGTCCTGCGGTGATCTCGTCGACGCCCTCGAAGAACGACGGCTCATCCGGCCCGATGACCTGCGAATGCATGTCCTGCTCGACGGGCTCGGGGGTTTCCCGCACTGCCGGGCTGGTCCTGGTCTTCAGCATGTCGTCGGTGGACTCCTGGCTGAGGTCCCGCACCAGGCTGGGCAGTTCGAGGGCCGCCGACATGGACTCCTCCGGGATGCGGGCCGCATTCCAGCCGTTGAAGTTGCCATCGGCGATGACCGTCTGCAGGCCCGTGGGCATGAGGTCGTCTGCCAGGGCCGCGACGGTGGCGGGCTCGGGCCCGATGGTCGGGATCTTGGGGAGTGCCGATTCCTGTTCCGGTTGTTCCTCCTCCGGTTTGTCGGAGGGTTTGCCGCGGCCAAGCCGGGAACGCACCATGTCTCCCAGGCTGGCAAGCTCCCGGACCTTGAGCAGTCTTCCCACCCCGAAGAAGGTGGCTCCGATCAGGCCGCTGCCTATGCCGAGAGCCAGCAGCGGCCCCAGTTTCCCTCCGGGGAGGGCGCCGGTGATCCAGCCCGACAGGAGCCAGGCGACCACCGCTCCGCTGCCCGCCCCGATTCCGAGGCGGGCGATGTGCATCAGGAGATCGCGGCCATCCAGGCTGGGCAGGCTGCGTTTCAACTGCCGCCAGCTGAGCTGGACTCCCACGAGGTAGGCCAGGGAATATGCCGCGGCCAGCGCCGCGGCCGTCCAGGAGGGATCCTGCACCAGGTGCACCAGCAGGAGCGCGCCGCCGGCATTGACGCTGCCGATGACACACTGCAGCAGGAATGGGGTCTTGGTGTTCTCCAGGGAGTAGAAGGTGCGCAGGCAGATGAACTGGACGCTGAAGGGCACCGTCCCGAGGGCGAAGGCCGCCAGCGCCCAGGCGATCAGCACGGCGTCGCGGCTGCCCTGGCCGTGACCGAACAACAACGTGGCCAGGGGGTCGGCGAGCGCTAGAAAGACTGCCGATGCAGGAATCAGGGCCATCAGTGATAGCCGCATGGTTTTGCGGGCCTCGGCTGCAACGCCATCGAGATCTCCCTCGGCGGCCAGCCGTGAGGCATTCGGCAACATCGCGGTTGCCAGGGAGACCGTGATCAGGGAGTGCGGCATCATCCAGATCAGGTTGGCATTTGTGTAAACATTGGAGCCGCCGCCCGTGCCAGCAGCTGTTGCCGAGGTGGCCAGGCGGGTCACCAGCATGAGGACGATCTGGTTGATCAGGACGAAGCCGAGAGTCCACTTTGCGAGCTGGAATGTCTTGCCGAGTCCAGTTCCCCTCAGATCGAAACGGGGCCGGAACCGGAATCCCACCTTCCGCACGAACGGGATCAGCACCAGCGCCTGGGCGGCGATACCGGCGGTGGAGCCGAGACCGAGCAGCAGCGTCTGCTCATTGGTGAAGGCCCCCGAGTGGTCTCCGCCGGTTCCCCAGGCCACCAGGTAGAGTCCGAGCACCGCGAGCCCAATGACGTTGTTGGCGATCGGGGCCCACATCATGGGACCGAACTGGTCCCGTGCATTGAGCACCTGCCCCAGGATCGTGTAGACGCCGTAGAAGAAGATCTGCGGGAGAGTGCAGTAGGTCAGCGCCACCATCGAGGCGTATTGAGTCTCCAGGTCAGCGGAGCGGTAGGCGTCTGAGGAATATAAGAAGGTAATCAGTGGGGCGGCGACCGTCAGGACCACGGTGACGACGCTGATGACCAGCATGAAGGCGGTCATCAGCCGGTTCGTGAAGGCCTCGCCGCCGTCCTCGTCATGGCGGATGGCCCGCACGATCTGCGGTACCAAGACCGTGTTGACCGCACCTCCCACGAACAGGAAGTACATGCCGTTGGAGATGGTGTTGGCCAAGGACAGGATGTCCGCCTGCCGGGTGCCGTTGCCGAGGATGAAGGCGATCAGCATCGTGCGCAGGATGCCGAGGCCCCGGGAGACGAGCGTTCCCGCTGTCATCAGGGCGCTTGCGGAAAGCAACTTGCGGGTGCTGCTCACTTCACCACTGGTCTTACTGCTCACGACTCTCCCTGGCTCGTTCCCGTTGCACCGCCCTGATACGCAGGAATGTGCCTCCCACCACTACTGCACCCGAGACGATGATGATGATCCAGCCGACGCGCCCCAGGCCGGTCGCCGTGATCTCCACCGGCGCCTCCGGTCCGAAGCGGGTCCCCTCCTGCGTCGCCAGCTGGGCCCGCACCATCACCACACCGTTCGCGGCGCTGTGGAGGGTGACGTTCACCGTCCGCTGCTCGCCCGGCTCCAGGGTCACCAGCTCCGATGATTCGACCCAGATACGTTTGGGGGAGTTGCTGGTGAAATTCACCTTCACCGTCACTTTGACGGGTAACGGATTGGTGATCGTGACGGGGAATTCGTTCTTCTCGGATCCCATCACGAACTGGCTGGAGACGCTCAGCCTGACCTTTGTGGCATCCAGTTTCTCGCTGGGGGTGGCGCTGACGAACGCCATCGCCTCCGCCTCGGAATTGAAGCCGCTGCTGAAGGAGCGCGCCGCGATTGCCGCGTTCAGGGCTTTGCGATCGGTACCAGTGACCTCCTCCAGGAGCTGGGATGAGTCGAACATCCCCTGTATCTGGGATCGCAGCTTGGGCCATGGGGTTGCCCGCGTGGTGGTGTCCGCATAGCGCGCCTGCTCTCGGGGTTCGGGGAGGGTGGCGGCGGTCTCGGCCCCCTCCAGCAGGGCGGCGCGGTCGATGTCCGCCGCGGAACGCACCAGATGGATCGTCGGCGAGCCATCGAGCAGTCCCTCCGCCAGGCGGCGGCCGGCGATCTGGGCCTCGGTGAGGGTGTTGCCGGGGCCGATGCCGGGAAGCACCAGGGAGGACACGCGCAGGGCGTGGGCTTTGACGCTGTGGTCCGTGGTGCTGATCATCCCGCTGGAGGTGAAATTGTTCCCGAACACCTTCTTGAAGCCGTGGAGCGCGAGGGTCAGCGCCAGGTCCTGGCTGTCGTTGTCCCCCAGGTCCGCGACAAGCGGAGCATCGGCTATGGCCCCGAGCTCAGCGGTTTTCAGGGCGGTCTCCGACCAGCTGAGTGCGGTCTCGAAACTGCTGAGGTCCCCGGTCGCGTGGAGCCGCGCCAGGTCGGGATTCCCGAAGGGCAGCCGCATCACCCGTCCCGCACTGATCAGGGTGTTGAGCCGATTCAAGAAATCCTGTGCGTTCTGGCTGGGCGGGGTGCGGGTTCCGGCCACGGTGTGTTCCTCGGCCAGGGCCCGGACCTCCACCAGCAGCGACGGGTCCAGGAGGGTGTACGCGCCTGGCTTCTCGGCTGCGGCCAGGAGCTCGGAGAGCTCACCGACCAGCTGGGACTCCAGGGAGTCGTTCTGGAAGTCGCTGCCGTCCAGTAGGGTCGGCTGGGCAGCGAGCTTGACGACATTCGACACCGGCAGTGGTTTCTTGGATGCGATGGCCAGCACGCGGCCCCGTCCCGCCGTGAGATGGTTCCCGTCAGGGGCGTCGGCCCGCAGATGGACCCCCAGCAGATAGGCGCTGTCAGCCTTGGGCAGGTTCAGGTCCTGCACGGTCGCGCTCACCGTGAACCTCATCGAGGCTCCGGGCGCGAGCTCTCCCAGGTCCTGGTAGTTGTTGGCCCCCACGAGCCTTCTGCCGAGTGGCTGCGTGGGCTCGGAGGTGAGCGTCTGCTGGAGGTCGTCGTGTTCCGTGATGGGGGCGGTGGAGCGCCAGAAATGGACGCTGGCCTTGCTGAGGGAATGGTCAGTGTTGTTGCGCACCGTGCCGCTGATGGTGATGGTCTGGTCCGGGTGGGACAGGTCCAGCAGCTGCGGGGAGACGGAACTGATGTTCACATCGACGCTGCCCTCCGCCCGGGCAGGGGAGGCGACAACGCCAGTGATGACCGCTGCCAGGAGCAGCACCCACGTCATCAGCCGTCTCATCACCGGACCATCGTAGTAGGCGGGATCACCGGACCGGGAGGTGCTGGTGGCCGCCGCTCGATCCGGTGCGGTCATGTTGGCGTTGCGGATGGCGATGAGTAATGTTCGCAGCACACGACAGGGGAGCGCAGTAGCGCTGAGAGTGCGGGAGACCGCAGACCCTCGAACCTGAACCGGTTAGCACCGGCGTAGGGAGTCGGGAATCTCTGATCGCGGGGTGAATCAGGTGTGCCTGCGTCGCGGTCTCCCTGAGGAGTCCGGGTAAAACCGGTAGACCACAGGAGCTGACATGACTGAAACCGCCGGCAAGGCGAAACCACAGTTCGCTGCCGGAGGACCGTTCGCGTGGCGGTCCGTCGACCTGGTGACCCTCGCGATCCTCGGCGTTGCGCTAGGGGTCGCGTTCTGGGGGTGGGACCTGCTGCTGTACCCGGCGGTTTCCACGGTGTTGAACGCGGCTTTCCCACCCTTGGCCAGCCTGACCCTCGGCCTGTGGGTGCTGCCGGCTGTCGTGGGTGGATTCGTGGTCCGCCGCCCTGGGGCGGCACTGTTGTGCGAACTCGTGGCCGCCACCGTCGAGGCGCTCCTGGGGAATCAGTGGGGACTCAATGTGATGGTCTCGGGACTGCTGCAGGCCCTCGGGGCCGAGATCATCCTCGCGGTGTTCCTCTGGCGGAGTTTCCGCCTCTGGACCGCAATGCTGGCTGGTGCTCTCTCAGCCGTCCTGGAGCTGTGTGGTTGGGAATGGTGGGTCTACCAGGGGGAATACACCATGGGAATGAGGCTTGTAGCCCTCGGATGTGCCGTGATCTCCTGCATCGTGGTGGCTGGTGCCGGGGGCTGGCTGCTGGTGAGGGCGATGGCCGCCACCGGGGCGCTGAATGCCTTCCCGGCTGGCCGGGAGCATCTGGCTCAGCGTGGCTGAACCAGGTGAGCTGCGAGCGGTCTCGCTGGCCTGGCGGCCCCTAGGTGCTGGCCGTCCTCTTCTCGATGGCATCGACCTGAAGGTCGCGGCGGGGGAGCGGGTCCTGCTGGCAGGGGCAAGTGGTGCCGGGAAGTCCACGCTGCTGCGTGCCTTCGCCGGGGTGCTCGAAGACCACGCGCCAGGTGAGCTCTCAGGCGAAGTGACGGTGGGAGGCCTGCCTGCTGCGGCGGGCCGCAGTGACGTGGGCCTGGTCAGCCAGCAGCCCTTCGACTCGGTGGTCGCCGAGAGCGTGGGACGCGATACCGCCTTCGGGCCTGAGAATCTCGGCCTGCCGAGGCCCAAGATCCACGACCGGGTATCCGAGGCCTTGGGGCTGGTCGGCTTCCCCTACGGGCCGCAGCACTCGACCGGTGCCCTCTCAGGTGGGCAGGCCCAGCGCCTGGCGCTGGCTGGTGTGCTGGCGATGAGCCCCAGGGTGATCCTGCTGGACGAGCCCGGGGCGATGCTCGATGCCCCGTCAGCTGGCCAGCTCCGCGCCGCGGTGGATGACATCTGCGCTCGCATCGGGGCGACCCTGGTCGTCGCCGATCACGACATCGCAGGCTGGACGGGGATCGTGGAACGCCTGGTCGTGATCGATGCGGGGAGGGTCATTGCCGACGGACCGCTGCAGGAGGTGTTGGAGAGTCACGACAGCCACCTGCTTGAGCTCGGGCTCTGGGTCCCAGGTGCGCCCGACCCTGAGCCCACTGAGGTCCTTCTCGGAGCGGACCGGCCTGGTGGCCATGGAGAGGCTGTGGCGAGTGCCCAGCGAGTCGTTGCCGACCGGACCCCGCCGCTCACCTTGAGGAGCGTGCAACGCGACCCCTCGGTGAGAGTGCTCGACGGAGTTGATATGGAGCTCCGGGCAGGTGAGCTGGTGGCGCTGCAAGGAGACAGCGGAGCGGGAAAATCCACCCTGCTCTCCGTTCTCCTGGGAGCGTTGCCCGTGGTCGCGGGTGAGGTCCGGGTCAGGGACGGCGATGATCCTGCACGTCTCACCTCCCGGGAGCTGGCCGCCTGGGCGGGCTGGGTACCCCAGTTTGCTGAGAGCCTCATGGTGGGGGACACGGTGCTGTCCTGCCTGACCGTCACAGCGCTGGCGCTGGGACAGCCCCAGGAACAGCTGGAGCTCAAGGCCCTGCGGCTGCTCGCTGCGGTTGGCCTTGAAGGCTTGGAGGAGCGTCACCCCCTGAGCCTGTCCGGTGGGGAGCAGCGACGCCTGGCGGTGATCTGTGCGGTGCTCCATGGTCCTGCGATGCTTCTGGCCGATGAACCGACGGTGGGCCTTGACCGCCTGGCCTGGGCCGCTGTGGCGGGGGTCCTGCTGGAGGCGCGGAAGGCAGGCAGTGGAGTGCTTGTCGCCACGCATGACGCCTCCCTCGTGCGGCTCACGGACCGACAGGTCCACCTTGAGCCTGTCGGGCAGGTGACGCAGCAGGAGCAGGGAGGACGCTCTCAGGCAAACCCGGGACGGCCTGGACCGGCGAGCTTGCTTGAGCGGGCTGGGCCGCTTTCCCTGCTTCTCGGGGCCATCATGCTCACCGTCTCGGGGCTATTCACTAAGGGAGTCATGCCTCTCGGGGGCGGGGTGGCAGCTCTGGTCATCGTGGGGATGCTGTTGCTGAGATTCCGGTTTCCACTGAGGTGGCTTGCGCCGCCGGTCATCGCTGTTGTGTCCGTTGCCTGGTCCAACTGGCTTCTGTCCGATCCGCGAGCGGTGGAACCCGCCCTGGTGGCGGCGCTGCGGGTCGCCTTCATCGTGCTACCTGGTGTGGTGGCGGCCTCGTTCCTCGACCCCACGGCGCTGGGGGATCACCTTGGAGGGCGGCTGCGGCTGCCAGCACGTCCTGTTCTGGCTGTGGTGGCGGCGCTGCGGCGTCTCGACAGGTTCGCGGTGCTCTGGCAGGAGATGGCGCAGGCACGGCGGGTTCGTGGCATAGGTCCCGGGAAGTCACTGACTGGCAAGGCACGTGAATGGGGAGCGCTGTGCCTTGTCCTGCTCGTCGAATCGGTCAGGCAGGCCGGGAGGCTCACGATCGCCATGGACTCGCGCGGTTACTTGGCTCCAGGACCCCGGACCTGGCTCGGGGAGAGTGCCTGGACCCGGTACGACAGCTGCGTGGTCGCGGTCGCAGGCGTGCTGGCCGCGGTGCCCCATCTGCTTACTTTGCTCAACTGACCATCGACTCCTCCCGGCGCTGCTGACTGCGGCAGGCCTGGAGGGCCTCCTGGATAATGAGCACTGACTCCTGCCCGAGATCCCGCCCGGCAGCCCGGGCCGCACGTGTGAGCTGCAGCACCTGCCTATCCACCCCAGCCCGGTCACCAGCCTGGGCGAGCAGACGGATGCGCCGCACCACCAGCGGCTCCACCTCGCCGGCAGCGCGGATTCCCTGGGAGATGGCCCAACCCGCGGTCTCGTGTTCCCGTCGCGCCATACAGCGGTCCGCCAGCATCGCAGCGGCGTCGATGATCATGCTCACCATGTCGCTGCGCAGCTGCTCCGCCCAGCTCCATTGGAACTCGAAGCTTCCCAGCGGCGCTCCCCTCACCAGCGCGAGTGCCTCAGCAAGCAGCGACTCGCTTGCACGGTTGACGCCGCCGGCGAGCAACAACTGGAACCTCTCCCAGTCGCTCGAGACGGTGTCGGCCAGCTGGATGCGTCCGGAATAGGCATCTGGCAGGTGCTCTCCGTCTGGGCCGGTGCCCAGCCAACTGCGCAGCCGCGACATATTGGAACGCCTGGTGCTCTCGGCGACCATCAGCGACTCGCGCATCTGCGTGGGGGTCGCCCCGGGATTGGACAACAACCAAGCACAGCATTCAAGGCAGCGTCCTGCTGCCCTATGGGGTCGTTGCCCGTCGCATGCCACCAGCTCCACCTCCCCTAGGAGAAGCAGTGTCGGGGAATCAGGTTCGGCGGCCATGTGCGGATCCTTGGGTCGGCTGCCGGGCAGCGGGTTCTCATCGAGGGGAAGGGGATCGTCGCGCCACCATGGGGCGGGCTCCGAGCTGGGGTTGACTGAAGAGGCGAACAGATTGACCAGGGCATGCCGGGCAGGTCCGGAGATGAGCTGTGGGTTGAAGGTGTCTCCCGCATCCAGCGTTGCCTTCTGCTGATCCCTGAGATCGAGATGACGGCCTAGCGCAGGTGGCCGTCCCCGCAGCGGAGCCATCACGCTGACGCCCACATCGCCGAGTTCAATTGCCCGGATGACCCGGCTGGCCTGCTGCGCTGTCAGGGGATCGCAGAAGATGAACACCGTGGGGGTGAAGTCCGCAGCCCGGTCGGGGTCTGCGCGAACGGCCTTGAGGGGATTCGAGCTGAGTGCGACCCTGCGTCTGCCGCAAAGCTGTTCCAACTGCCCGAGGGCCTCTTCGGAGTTGGAGAGCACCGTGAGGCGGGGATCGTCGACGGTCTCCTCCCAGGATTCCTCGGGATGCACAGCGACCACATCCACCTCAGATGACCACTCCGCGCAGAGCAGGCTGGTCCAAGCGCTGGCCGTCGCGCCAAGGACTTCTGGCTGGGCTCCGGACAGCCAGAGACAGCGGCTTTCCTCCAGGACGACCCAGATCTCCTCCTCGCCGCGCCAGCCCAGCAGTACTGCGGTAGGCGATGCCGGAGTGGTGGTCTCGGAGCCGGGTTCGGTGCCACGCTTTCCCAGGGCGGTCCAGAACCGTTCCAGAGAGGCCGGCACGGGGAGGATGCGGCGCCCTATGGCACGTTCATGCAGGGCGCCCCGGCGCCGAAGCGACAGGCCCGTGATGACACCAGCTGCCAGCAGCCCGCCAATTGGCCCGAGGTAATGGGACAGATCGACGCGATCCTCCAGCGCTGGCGATTCCGCCTTCTCGGAGGCTGTGGGAGTTTCGGAGGCTGGGGCGGTTGCTGGCGGAGAGGTCCCCGGCGGTGCTGACGGCTCAGCGGAGGGTGGGCTCTGATCCGGTGTGCCGGCGGTGGGCGGAGGACCAGGCGACGTTTTTTCCGCGGCCGCTATATCGGCTCCGGGCAGGGTCAGGACCCATCCTTGGTCGATCTCGTCGGGGTCCTGGATCTGGTCCTGGTTGGCGTCCTGCAGCTCAGGCCAGCGCTCGGGATCACCGAGGTGCCTATCCGCCAGCTGCCAGAGAGAATCGCCCCGCTCAACCGTGATCGTCAACGGCAGGCGCAGGACTCTTCCCGGGGCCGGTGGATGGTCAATGTCGACCCCGGGGTTCGCAGCCACCAGCTGACGCCATCGTTCGCCTGCTCCGAGTTCGCGTTCGGCTATGTCCCAGAGCTCATCGCCCTGCCGCACCCTGTACTCACGCCAGCTGCCGGATTCCTGCTGGGCGTCCTGGGGAGCCAGTTCCCCGGGTGCGCTGGGCTGGGCCTCGGCCGGTGCCGCGATCGCCATGGGTGCGCCGTCGGGAAGAGGGGTGGCGTTGGCTGCAAACAGCGGTGATAGTGCGGTGGCGACAAGCAGGGCAACCGCCGGGCGGAGCCAGCTGGTGCCCGGCAGGCTGAACCTGATCCTTCCCCGTGACACGGTGCGAAGCAGTTCCCCAGCCGTGGTCAGTGCCAGCAGGGCCCATGCCAGCCAGCCCACCAGGGACAGCAGTCCCAGGGTGATGCGGCCGTCGTCGGGGCGTAGGAGAGCAGTCCGCCAATCCACCGTGACCAGATCCGTCACGCGTCCCCAGCAGACAAGCAGCCAGGGAACACCCAGCAACAGCAGGACGAGCGTGAGGACGGCGGCCACAGCCGCTGCGACTCGCTTCATACCGGGATTCCTTCCGGGTGTTGTGGTCATGGCACCCTCATTTGGGGAGTTTGGCCTCCACGAATTTCGTGATCACCGTGATCACAATCAGGGCTATGGTCACCGCTCCAGCCAGCAGAATGGCATTCTCCGTGGACTGCGACAGCCCACGCTCGTCCCGGCGGGGAAGGATCAATCGGTTCAGCTGCTGTTCTAGGAGGATCAGTATCGGGGACATGCTTCCTTCTTCCCTATCTATCGTCATTTTGGTTGGTTGTGAGCTGGAATATCCGTTTTCCACAGGACCTGTTCATCCCGGGTCCTCAACGACCCACGAGAATGAACAACGGCGGGATGATGAACGTCAGGCCCAGGATCAGCGCTGGCAGGGTCATCCATATCGTCAGGGCCTCGGTGTCCTCCTGCGCCCTGGTTCGCTGCTGCGAGAGATGGGCTTCCCGCAACTCCCGAACCCTGGCCTGCAGGGTCTCCGCCAAAGCCGCGCCCTGTTCCTCCAGGCGCATGATGTCGGCGAAATCGCCCAGCTCCGGCAGATCCCACTCGTCAGCGATGCTGTGTAGTTCACGCCAGGGCGTGGTCTGCTCCAGGCGGCATCTCTCCAGGCCTGCCGCCATGCGGCGGAACAGCGGCGCATCCGAGATCGTCGCAGCCTGGGTGACCGCCTGGGTGGCGGACGCATTCGCCAGTCGCTCCAGCGCCACCAGGTCGAAGAAGGTATGGACAGATTCGGCGGTGCTCCTGCGCACGTGCCGGGAGGCTTTGGAAAGTCTCAGATCCGTCAGGAAGTAGCCTCCCACTCCAAGCAGTGGGCTCAGAATGAGGGGCATGGGAGTGGCCGGGCTTCCCAGGAGAACCTGCATGACGAGCCAGACCACCGGAGCCAGCATTCCCGCTATCAGCAGCACCAGCTTCTCCGCGAAGAAGTCAGCGACGCTCCGTCCCGACAGCAGAAGAAGCCGCTGCTGTCTCCGGCTTACTGGGAGATGCAATGTGGACTGCAACCAGCTGCCGACCGCTTCAAGCCCATGCCTTTCAGGTTTTTCCTCTCGTGGTGTGGGGGTTGTGCCATCCAGGACCGCCAGGGCATCGGCCAGTCGCACAGGTGAGCGCAACGTGCCGATGACGATCAGCAGGACCCCGGCGCCTATCACCATCCCCGCCAGCATCAGGGAACCCATGAGTCCCATCAGTTTCCTCCCCTCAGGAAACGTGCACCCAGTTTCGGCAGGGTGCGTCGCCGCAGCATCAGGAGCGCCCCCACGTACAGCCCCACCAGCAGCAGGGCCAGGAGTTGTCCGATGGGTGTCGTATAGGGGGCGAAGTATCCGGGGGACAACAGCCACACCCCGGCGAGAATCGCGAGTGTGATGACCACCACCTGGCGCACCACAGCGCGGGGTTTGGCGCGTTCTGAGGCGATCTCGCGTAGCGCCCGCAACCGCATCTGGGTGTTCTCGGCTAGCGCTGCGAGCATCGGGCGGGCCCCGACCCCGCCCCGGGAGGAGGCTATTGCCAGCGCAGCCAACACACCGTCGGCATCCGCGGACTTGAGCTCATCGGCCATCGTGATCAGGGCGTCACTCGTGGTCCAGCCCAGGTCAAGCCGGGCCACCACCCGGGCGACTGGCCTTGTCAGGGCTTTGGGCACCTGGCTGCGGGTGGTGATGATGGCGTCCCGGATGGATTTTCCTGTGGCTATGGAGGGTCCAAGGAAACGCAGCCACCGGTCCAGAGCCGCCAGCTTGTC
Source organism: Arachnia rubra (assembly GCF_019973735.1). Classification (NCBI taxonomy): domain Bacteria; kingdom Bacillati; phylum Actinomycetota; class Actinomycetes; order Propionibacteriales; family Propionibacteriaceae; genus Arachnia; species Arachnia rubra. The sequence continues at coordinate 2,320,730 of NZ_AP024463.1, read as the reverse complement.
CACCTCCGGGTTGGCGGGCTCACTCAGCAGGTAGGGGACGCCGAGCAGCACAGCCGGGATCAGGACCAGGGCTGCCAGCCAGCCGGTACTGACGCCGGTCACGACGCCAGCCGTCAGCGAGGCTCCAATCCAGACGCGGCCACGTGGTGTGATCATCCGCCAGCGATTTGCCAGCCGGGCAGACAACGGTTCCCCTGCGGCGGAGGGTTGCACCCGGCGCCGCAGGCCCGTCAACAGCAGGATCACCCCTGCGACGGCGAGGGCTCCGCTCCCAGCGGCGATCAGCGCTCCCATGACGTCTCCTGGAAGGCAGCCAGCTCCGCTGACATTCCCGCCTCCGGCTGGAACAGCGGAGACGGGCCAGCCCGGTACACGAGATGGGTGGTGGGGCGGTTGTTCTCGATGACCCCCGTGAGCTGTCGCACCTCACTGACGAAACGTCGCCGGGTCCCACCGCGCCAGGTGTCGTCCTGCAACGTCACATGGATGATGAAGTTGATGTTGTGGGCGATCTGCCGCATCGCCTCCTCGACGGTCAGGACCCCGCCCAGGGCGACGCGGGCCGCCAGCCGGTCGATGGTCGAGGTGGCGGAATGCGAATGGGTGGTGGACAGAGTGCCGGCGCCCGCCTGCATCGCCTCGAACATGGCGCCTGCCTCGGCGCCCCGGACCTCGCCCACGACCAGCCGGGACAGGTTCTGGCGCAGCGCCTCAGGGATGAGATCGGCCACACTCCACTCCCCGATATGCCGGTCGCCCTGCTGCTCTCCGAGCCCCATCTTCGCCTGGAGCGCCAGCATGTTACGGCGTCCAGGCTGTAGGTGGGTCAGCAGCTCGTAGTCGGTTTCCAGGGTCCCGAAACGCTCTGTCGGAGGGATCTCCGCGATCAAGGCACGTAGCAGGGTGGTCTTCCCCGCGCCCTGGTCACCGGAGATCACGATCGACTTGCGGGCCAGCACCGCCTGTGCGAGCAGGCGGGCCAGCGGCACCGGCAGCATGCCCGTGTCGGTCAGCTCCCTCAGGTTCACGGAGGTCAGTGTGTGCTGCCGGATGATGACGGAGGGACGATGACTCAGCCCGAACCCGATGGCGTGCAGGCGGAACCGGCTTCCGAGTGCCACGGTCATCGTCGGGTGGGCGTCATCAAAGGGACGTGGCGGATTCGCCGTCTCACCCAGGAACCGCACCGCCTCGATCAGCTCCTCGTCGGAGTCGGCCACAGGCGGGTGCTCCTCCCTGCGCCCGTCGCCGTACTGGATCATCACCGAGTCCCAGCCAGTGATCTCGATATTCTCAGCTTCCGGAATGCTGAGGACCGGGCTGAGCCTCCCATACCCAAAGATCGCCTGCGTCACTGCCTCGGCGTAGCTGCTTTCCAGCTCCATGGGCCACAGCGCTGCCCCCTCGCTGCTGAGGCGTTCGGCATGGGCGTGCACGACCCCACGGATGATGGCCCTGCCTCTCGCCTTCCGGTCGTCCTCAGGCATCACGGTGCCGTGTTCCGTGAGCCACTGCTCGCTCGCCTGCCCGATCTGCTCGGCTGCCTGCCTGCGCAGCGAGACCACAAGCTGCCAGTCGATGTCGGGGCTGGGCGGCAGGTCTTCATCCAAGAACCGGTGACGAGGTGCTGCCGACGGATGCCAATCAGAGGTGGCCAGGGCTGCGAACGCCCCCGACAGGCTGAGTGGCTTGGAAGCATCGCTGGTCATGGCGCACCTTCTCCCAGCAGCAGCTTGCGTCTGAGTCCTTTGTCCCGCTCCAATTGCTGGGTGAGGTTCAGGGCAGTGGCCCGGTAGGAGCTCAGCAGCGGCGAGCTGCGGAACCGGCGAGGGGGCGTCAGGCCATGGCTCAGGACCCCGGCTGGGTGCGGTGCCCATGGAATCTGTGCCCAGCAGCTGACGCTGAACTGGGCAGTGATTTCGCGTGCCGAATAAGGACGGTCCGGGCCGGTGATCAACAGCCCCAGGGGACGGTCCGCGGTGAGGCTGTTCACCTGTTCCACCAGCAGCGGCAGATACAGCCGCGACGCGGCCAGGGACTTCAGATTGCTCTGCAGCACGAAGCCGATCGCGTCCGCCACCTCCAGGAGCGCGACCGGCAGGCCCTCGCGGCCGAGCCGCCCGGCGTCGACGATGACATCCATTCCCTTGGCGTCCAGGGTCTCGAAGGCCTCAGCCAGCTCTGGCCAGATGTGGTCGAATAGCCGGACTGCGCCCGGCTGGGCAAACCCTGGGAGGAAGCGGCGTGCGGAGCTGTCGTTCTCGGTGAGGGGCACAGTCTGGCCGAGCAGGTCCGGGCTGAAATCCCGGGCCTCGCGGTGCAGCCGGGCCAGGGTGGCCAGGCCTCTGCCTCCCAGGTCAAGCCCCCGCAGATAGCCTGCCGGGATGGCCTGCGCCGGGTCGCGGTCGCAGTCGGAGAGCATCACATCGCCAGGCCATTGGAGCGTGAGCCCAAGAGCGGTCGTGGTAATCCCGGGGGCACCCGGCCCACCGGTCAGGACGATGACCGACATCACGGCTCCTGGAGGGCGATGAGGGCCAGCTGGTCTGCGGCGATGAGGGCTGCGACCTGGGCGGCACGCTCACCAGAGACGCTGACATCCAGCAGCCATGTGACGCCATCGTCCAGTTTTTTAGGCAGGGTGGCGACCTGGGCCTCGGCGACCGCCGCACTCTCTGCGAGGTTGATCAGCTGGATCCTCTGCCCCGGCACCAGGGTCGTGCTAGGCATCCTGCCGGGACCCAGTTTCAGCCCGACGACGACATTGCCTGCTGGGAACTGCCGGTCTCCCAGATGCCGCCGGGCCGGGAAACTGCCCGCGGGCAGATCGGTGAGAACCCGCTGTCCCACCAGGCTCTCCAGCTCATCCGGGTCTATCCCGGCTTCATAATCGCCCGGCACCTCGCGGATGGTCAGGTCGGTCAGGCGGATCTCCTGGCCACGGACCACGTCATTCGCCATGGCGACGGCCTGCCGGTGCCTGGTCGCCGTCGTGTACAAGGCGGCGGCCCCAAGCGCCCCCAGCACGATGAGCAATACCCCCAGCGCGATCAGCCGCGGGCTTCGACGCGCACGCAACTGGACTCCCTCGGGCGGTATTGCGGAGGGTTCGGTCACTTCATTGTCCCTTCGTCTTGGCGGAAGGACAGGGTTGGTTCGTCCCGTTGCGGCTCTTCTGCCGGGTCGAGGACTTTCCATGTCTTCCGCGTGGCCTGAAATTAACCCACATCTGTGTCCGCCGAAGGGCAGTTAACCAAAAATTAACCTTCCGATTCGGTAACGGCCGCAACGAGAGGAGTAATCCCGCGTCAGAAAGGAAATGGTTGCGAAGGTGTTCCCCAACCCGCGGATGCCAACTAGGCTGCTGGAAGCACGGGGAGCAGGCGTGAATCCGGTCATGCCCCTCCCTCCGGAAAGGAAGTGCCGTTGTGAGTGCAGAGTCGACCGCGCGGGTAAGTCTCAGGGCGCCCCTGACAGGCGTCATGGTGCCTTTAGGAGACGTGCCGGACCCAGTCTTTGCGAGGAAAATGGTGGGGGACGGGTTCTCCATCGATCCCCTTGAGGGCCGGCTGACGTCGCCAGTCAGCGGGGAGGTGGTGGACCTTCAACCGTCTCGCCACGCTGTCACCATACGCAGTGCCGAAGGCCTTGAAATCCTGATGCATATAGGCTTGGACACCGTCCGCCTGGGCGGTGAGGGCTTCCGGGCGCATGTCGCAGAGGGGCAGCAGGTTGGTGCCGGAGATCTACTCATCGACTTTGACCTCGACGACGTGGGGCGCAATGCCAAGTCGCTCCTCACGCAGGTGGTCATTACCAATACCGAGCTGATCTCCGGGATCACCCCGGTCACGGGTCTGGTGAACGCCGGAATCGACGAGGCCGCCGTGGCGGAGCTCAAAGCACGTGAGGAGGGCGATCAGGAGTCGGGGGCCGCTGTGGACGCCGTCTCGGAGGCCCTGATCGTGCCGAACCCAACGGGCCTGCACGCCCGCCCAACCGCAACCCTCGTCGCGTTGGCCAAGAAGTACCACTCCGATATCCAGCTGCGCCGGGGCGACGACTCCGCGAACGCGAAGTCCATTGTCGCGATCATGAGCCTCGCGGTGGCCTGCGGTGAGAAGGTCGTCGTCACCGCGCATGGAGCAGATGCCAACGAGGCCGTGGAAGCCATATCCCAGGGTATCCGCGAGGGTCTTGGGGAGGATTGCCCAACCCTGCCCAGCGGTGGCGTGGTCAGCACCGAGGACACCACCCCCATGCCCACCATCACGGAGCCAGTCGCGGAGGCTGCCGGCCCGCGGTCGGGGGACTGGAATCTGCTGCTCGGCGCCTCAGCCTCTCCGGGGCTCGGCATCGGGCGTGTGGTTCAGCTCCACCATGAGGACATCGTGGTGGAGGAGTTCGCCGAGGACCGTCACAAGGAGCGGCGCAAGCTGAACTCCGCCATCGACCGGGCCTTGCTCGACCTGTCTGCCCTGCAGAAGCGGATGGCGGACGAGTCCTCCGAGGAGAAGGCCGCGATCTTCGCCGCCCACCAGGAGATCCTGGGTGATCCCGAGCTTCTCGACTTGGCTGCCTCGGCCATCGACAAGGGCAAGTCCGCCGCGTTCGCCTGGCGTGGCGCCTTCAACGCCTTCGCCGACCAACTGGCCGGCCTGAAGAACGAGGTGCTCGCCGGGCGCGCCAACGATGTGCGCGACGTCGGGCAGCGGGTGCTTGAGGAGCTCACCGGCCAGCGTTCCGAGAAGGCGGAACTGCCGGAGAACACCATCCTGATTGCCGAGGAGCTCACTCCCTCCGACACCGCGCAACTGGATCGCAGCCGCGTGGTCGGTTTCGCCACCACGGGTGGCGGGGCCTCCTCACACGTGGCGATCATCGCACGGTCCCTCGACCTCCCCGCGGTAGCAGGAATCGAGGCGCGGGCCCTCGACATCGCCGACGACACCCTGGTGGTCCTCGATGGGTCGAAGGGCACCCTGCGCATGGGCGTCACGGACGAGGAGGTCGCCCGGCTGCGGGAGCGGCAGGCGCGCATGGCGGAGCGCAAGGCGGTCGAGGAGGCCGCCAAGGATGAGCCTGCCGTCACCACCGACGGCCATCGGGTGGCGGTGGTGGCCAACATCGGGGGAGTGGACGATGCGGTTGCTGCCATGGGCAAGGGCGCGGAAGGCGTCGGCCTGCTACGCAGCGAGTTCGTGTTCATGGGACGCTCCACCGCTCCCAGCGAGTCGGAGCAGGCGCAGATCTACACCGACTGCGCCAAGGCCCTCAAGCCCGAGCAGCCGCTGGTGATCCGGACTCTGGATGTCGGTGGGGACAAGCCACTGGCCTACCTGCCCATCCCGGCCGAGGAGAATCCCTTCCTCGGGATCCGGGGCGTCAGGGTCGGCCTGGAGCAGCCCGAGGTACTCCGCACCCAGATCCGGGCGATCCTGGCCTCCGCGGATGCTGGGGCCAAGCTGCACGTGATGTTCCCCATGATCGCCACCATCGACGACTGGCGCCGGGCGAAGCAGATCTTCGATGAGGAACGTTCCAAAGTGCCTGCGTGGGACCGGGTCAGCGTGGGCATCATGATGGAGGTGCCCTCCGTCGCGGTCATGGCCAGGCAGTTCGCGGCCGAGGATGGGTGCGACTTCTTCAGCGTCGGCACCAATGACCTCACCAGCTACACCCTCGCCATGGACCGCGGCCACCCCAAGCTGGCCAGCCAGGTCGATCCGTGCAACCCAGCTGTGCTGGCTCTCATCGGACAGGCCGCCGAGGCCCTCCATGAGCGCGGCAAGTGGCTGGGCGTGTGTGGTGGCGTCGCCTCCGACCCGCAGGCGGTGCCGATCCTCGTCGGCCTCGGAGTCGATGAGCTGAGTTGTTCCATTCCCGCGATCCCCTCGGTCAAGGCGGCTGTGCGTGCGTATTCACGCGAGCGTTGCAAGGAGCTTGCTGACCGGGCGGTCGTCTGTGCCACCCCCGCTGAAGTACGTGCCCTCGTCCCGCTGGACGAGGCGTGAGGAGATCGTCATGTCCACTGCGCAAGAGATCGTCAAGGCCGTTGGCGGCCCGGGCAACATCCAGAGTCTGACGCACTGCGCCACCAGGCTACGTTTCCAGCTGATCGACTCCTCCGGTGTGAAAGTCGAGGAGGTGGAGTCGATCAAGGGCGTCATGGGTGCGGTGCCACAGGCCGGCAACCGGTTCCAGGTCATTATGGGTGGTGCCGTCCAGAACGCCTACAACGACATCAATGCCCTGCCGGAAATGGCGAATGTCGGCCAGCCTAGCGATGAAGAGATCAAGGCAGCAGCTCGCGCGGGTGGTGTCCGTGGCAAGTTCGCCTGGGTGGACTCGTTCTTCGAGTTTCTCTCGGACTCTTTCCGCCCCATCTTGGGAGCTCTGCTCGGCGCCTCGCTATTCATCACCTTTATGTCGCTGATGGTCACGCTGGGCGTGATCGAGAACTGGAACTTGCCGGACGTGACCCTGCCGCCCGACTGGGCATTCATCAACCTGATGTGGCAGTCGGTCTTCGTCTTCCTACCCCTGATGGTGGCCTACAACGCCACGAAGAAGGTCGGCGCCGATCCCTGGGTCGGCTTCGCGGTTATGGCGCTGGTGATGCTGCCGGCATTTGCGAATCTCAAGAGCGACCCGAGTGCATACAAGGCCGTCATCGCCGGGAGCGAGGTCACCCTCGTCAATATCTTCGGCGTCCCGCTGACGATCTTCGATTACAGCTCCCAGGTGTTCCCGCCGCTGCTCATGGCGGGCCTACTCGGCCCGCTCTACAAGCTGTTAAGAAAGATCATCCCCGACTCCCTGCAGCTGATTTTCGTGCCGTTCTTCGCGATGCTCATCATGCTTCCGCTGACGGCTTTCCTCATCGGTCCCATCGGGGTCTTCGCCGGCGCCTGGCTGGCGGGTGCCCTGCAGGCCATCAACGGCTTCTCACCGTTCGTGTTCGCGATTCTCGTCCCACTGGCCTATCCGTTCATGGTGCCGTTGGGACTGCACTGGCCCATCAATGCGATCATGATCCTGAACATCAACCAGCTTGGGTATGACTACATCGAGGGTCCCATGGGCGCCTGGAACTTCGCCTGCTTCGGGGCCGCTGCGGGCGTGCTGGTCCTGGCTGTCCGCGACCGGGACAAGCAAATGAGCCAGACCGCCACCGGCGCGCTGGTCGCAGGCCTGCTCGGTGGTATCTCGGAGCCGGCCCTGTACGGCATCCACCTGCGGTTCAAGAAGATCTATCCGAGGATGCTGGCCGGTTGCGCCCTGGGCGGAATCATCATCGGCTTCGGTGGCGGGCTCAAGGCCGGCGGGTTCGTCTTCTCCTCGCTGCTGACCATACCGATCTTCTCGCCCACGTTCCTCTACGTCATCGCCATTGCCGCGGCGTTCTTCCTGAGCTTCGCCCTGGTGCTCCTCTTCGACTACCGCACGCCAGAGCAGAAGGCCGCCGCCCGCCGGGCCGGTGAACCTGAGGATGCGGCAGCCCCCGAGCCGCGTGTGATCGTGGTCGGCGACGTCGAGACCAATCAGGCCAAGCAGTGGGTCACGGCGCTCGGTGGGGAGGAGAACGTGCGTTCCGTCGAGCCCATAGCCGAGACCCGGGTACGGGTCGAGGTTGCCGATGATTCCAAGGTTGACGTCGATGCCTTGAAACGGGCTGGACTGACCGCCGCGGTGAAGGTCGGGGACGGGGTGTGGCACCTTGTCGCCGGTCTCGAGGCCGCGCAGTACGCGGAGGGGATGCGACGACGGGTTGCCGCCACCGCAGGCTGACCTTTCCCAATAAGTGGGGTCTTCCAGAGAGCTCTCTGGAAGACCCCACCTATTTGATTTAAAAACTTTTGATTTTTAAATCTTATTAAGGTGTTTCCTGGCTCTCAGGAACCATTCGTCTTCGCGTGAATCCTGCTTCTGGCAAGGGGTTATGTAGGAGTATGAGCTGGTCCTGGGGGAATAGCCGGGATGTGGCTCATATACAGGGGTTGGTGGTGGGCCGTGCGAAGACTAGTGTGCGATTCGGCGCTGTTTTCCCATTCGGACCGGAGATACCGAGATGGGAGGAAGAGACGGCAGCCGTCTTGGACCCGTTCGGGTCCCTCGCACAAGGAAAGGCAGAACCTTGCGAAGTAAGAAACTACTAGCCACGGCGGGTGTCCTAACACTCGTCCTTCCGGTGTCAGTGGCCACCGCGGACGAGACGGGAGGCGAGAGCGGCATAGGCGGTCTTGCCGTTCCGGCTCCTGATGGGGAGATCAGTCCTGACGCCGCACAGGAGTTCTTCGAGTCCCAGAGCAAGAGCACCGTCATGGTGGAACTCCAGGGTGACCCCGTCGCCGTGACGGAGGCAAAGACCGAGGGATCGCTCAGCGAGGCCCAGGAGAAGGACATAGAAAGCAAACTGGAGAGTGACCAGGGACAGGTTGCCAAGGCCATTGAGGCCAAGGGTGGACAGGTCGAGGGGCAGATGCAGTCCGCCTTCAATGGGATGCGCGTGACCATCGACAACAACGAGCTGGAATCGCTTAGGTCCGTGCCCGGGGTGAAGGCCGTGCACTCCATCCCCGTGTACGAGCGCAGCAACACTGCCAGTGTGCCCTCCCTCGGCGTCCCGAAGATATGGGAGGGATCCGGCGGATCCACTGGCTACACCGGAGAGGGCGTCAAGGTCGCCGTCATCGACAGTGGCATCGACTACACCCACGCGACCTTTGGCGGCCCCGGCACTGCGGACGCCTACCAGGAGCAGGCGGCAGCAGACGCTCAGGACAAACCCAACCCAGCTTGGTATGGACCCGATGCGCCGCACGTCAAGGGTGGCGTCGATTTCGTCGGTGACGACTACAACGGCAAGAACCAGCCGAAGCCCGACAACAACCCCCTCGACTGCACGAAGCAGGGACACGGAACCCACGTCGCCGCCACGCTCGGGGGAGGCGGCGTCCTCGCTGACGGCCAGGCGTATTCGGGCTCCTACGACCAGAAGACCCACGAGAACCAGTTCAAGGTGGGTCCGGGCGTCGCCCCCAAGGCCGATCTCTACGCCGCACGGGTCTTCGGATGCACGGGATATACGACCTTCATCCCGGAGGCCATTGACTGGGCTGTGAAGAACAAGATGGACGTCATCAACCTGTCGATCGGCGCGGCCTTCGGCAAGGCAACCGACCCTGGAGCGATTGCCGCGGCCAATGCCGTCGCCTCGGGGGTGGTTGTGGTCGCCGCATCCGGTAACTCCGGTGAGCAGCCCTACATCACGAGCGAGCCCGGTGTCGGAGCTGGTGTCATCTCTGTGGCCGCCACTGATCCCTCCAGGGACGGGGGGTACGGGACCTTCAGCTCAGCGGGTCCTCGCAGTGGTGACTCAGGGCTGCGCCCAGGTGTTGCCGCCCCTGGTGTGAACATCTCCTCGGCTGCGGTCGGTTCAGGCAATGATGCTAAGCCCCGATCTGGCACATCCATGGCCACGCCTCAGGTCGCTGGCGTCGCCGCTCTCGCCGTCCAGGCCCATCCAGGCTGGAATGCCCAGGAGATCTCCAGCGCGCTCGTCTCAACGGCCGATCCCGGCAAGGTCAGCGGGTACAGCCCAACCCGTGGCGGGGGGCTCATCGATCCCACTGAGGCTACGTCCGCCCAGGTCCTGGCGTTTGGTGACTCAACCGACATCGACGACAAGGTGGTGCGCGACCCCGTCCTCAGCTTCGGGTATCATGAGTCGAACGACACCTTCCAGGAGACCCGCACGATCACCCTGGTCAACAAGGGAGACTCGGAGGCGACCTTCAGCGGGTCGGTCAAGGCAGCCGACGGCAGCCTGCCTGCTCAGGTCAGCCTGAATACAGATCAGGTCACCATCCCCGCGGGCGGTACCGCTGAGGTAGAGGTGAACCTCACACTCAAGGCCTCTGAGATCCCCAGCAGCTATCAGGAGAACGACAAGTCGCTGCGGTACCAGGAGGCCTCCGGCAATGTCGAGTTCACCTCTGGCGACAGGTCCTTGAATGTTCCCTACCTGATGGTTCCCCGTTCCACCACCAACGTGACCGGGCAGACTTCAGATGCCTCCAAGATCAGCTTCCAGAACCAGGACGGCACCTACGAGGCCAAAGGCATGCTGTTCAACTGGGGTATCACCGATCCCCAGGACGATCTCCTGGCAGATGAATCCACAGACGATGCTGGCGTTGACATCGCAAACGTGGGTGTGCAGAGCGGCGATATCTCGGGAGAGAAGCATCTGGCCTTCGCGATCAACAGCCACACTCGTCATTCGAACGCAGCCAGCAACAGATATGAGGTCTCCATCGACAACAATGGCGATGGCAAGGCCGACTACAGCCTGGTCAGCCTGGATTCCGGCAAGGTGACGGGAAAGAATTACAACGGAATTCCCGAGGTCTTCATCTGCGACCTGGCCAGGAATCGCATCAAGCGGGCCCAGTTCCGCACCATTGCACCCACTGACTCCAGCACGGTGATCCTCATGGTCAAAGCCTCTGAGATCGGTGTGAACGGCAAGATCGAATACTGGGCTGACACCAGCAACCTCATGCACGGCAGTGACGTGAGGGACCGTACTGACCAGCACGGTTTCTACGACCCCAGCAACCGGCCCTTCAATGACGGACAGGTCTTCCAAGTCGCTCCCGGCGGGTCCCAGGACGTGGACACGTCATACAACAAGACGGCCTATGAGGAACAGGGCTCCCTGGGGTGGATGGCAGTGGTGTTCGACAATGGCCAAGGAACCACTGAGGCAGTCACCGGTTCTCTCTCTGGCGATGGGGGTTCTTCCCCCTCGCCCAGCAGCGAGCCCACCGTTACGCCGACTTCCCCAGAGCCCTCGTCATCAGCGAGTCCGGGAGAGCCGACCGGCAGCCCGTCCCAGACCGACCCGACGGATCCGGTCACGCCGGATAATCCGGGGCTAGACAGGTAAGCGAGACCGTCCTGCGCAAGGCCTGTCCCAGGGCTCTGCGCTGGGAAGGGAGAATCGAAAATCAACAGGGGTGGTCCCGCCGGCCGGCGGGACCACCCCTCAAATTTTATTTAATCTTTGTTTTCATCGCCTGCGGCTCCCGGTTGCCCGGTGTGCTTGGCGCCTGCCACGGGGGATCAGCTGTCTGCGATGAACTCGAACGTCCCGCCGTTCTCACACAGCATAGGGGAGGAGCTGTCGCCGAAGCGGTAGTCGTAGGTCGTATCGCCCACCTTCACCAGGATCCACCAGCCGTCCACCAGGGCCTGTGTGTATTGCGCTCCAGGCTGGGGACATCCGAGAGCGCCGTTGTTCCAGGTGATTTTGCGGGCTTCGACCAGCGTCAGCTCAGAGCCGGCCACGCCACGGGCCTCCAGATCCGCGCGGATGGCATCCATCTGCTCTGTCGGTGGCTCCGAGACGACCACATAGGAAGAGGACGTGGAGGCCGGAGCTGGGCTCACGAGCTGCGATATCCCGGACGAGGGAGTCGCCCCAGAGCCAGGGTCCTCAGGCTCAGCCTTGGTTCCTGAGGTACAGGCAGCCAGGGACATGATGACCACCATGCCAGCGACTCCAGACAATGGCTTCAGCATGGGTCGAGACTACCCGTGTGCCCAGACATCCCAAGTGCATCTCTGGGAGAGTAACCCTGCGCATTTTGGGGGGTTGTCGTCAAATGCCGCTAAGGTGGAGGATGACTAGGCAGATCTGTCGCAACAATCAAGGGAGATAAACGCGAATGAGCGAGAAGCGCTACATCTACGACCTCTCGGAAGGTGACGCGAGCATGCGGAACCTGCTCGGGGGAAAGGGGGCGGGCGTCGCTGAGATGGCCCGCGTCGGGGTTCCTGTCCCCGACGCCTTCACCGTCACCACCACGGCGTGCGTGGAGACCATGAAGCGGGGCGGTGAGTGGCCGGATGGACTGGCCGGCGAGATCAACGCCGGCCTGGCCAGGCTGGAAGAACGCACAGGATGCAAGCTCGGCGGGTCGGAGAAACCCCTGCTGGTCTCGGTCCGCTCCGGTGCTGTGTTCTCCATGCCCGGGATGATGGACACCATCCTCAATCTTGGTGTCTCCGATGATTCGGTGGCGGCCATCGCCGAGGAGTCCGGCAATGAGCGTTTTGCCTGGGACTGCTACCGGCGTTTCATCCAGATGTACGGCGAAGTAGTCGAGGGCGTCCCGGCATACGCCTACGAGGACGCCCTGACCGAGTTGAAACGCAAGCGTGGCGTCGAACTCGACACCGATCTTGGCCCTGATGACCTCAAGGAGCTCGTCGGCACCTTCAAGGAGATCAGCAACGATCACCTGGGTGGTGAATGGACATCCGATCCTGTCGAGCAGCTGCACCGGGCCGTGAACGCCGTGTTCCGTTCCTGGCAGAACCCCCGGGCTGAGGTGTACCGCCGCGCGAACAACATCCCCTCCGACCTGGGCACGGCTGTCAATGTCATGCAGATGGTCTTCGGGAACCGTGGCGACGACTCCGCCACCGGCGTGTGCTTCACCCGGAACCCCTCGACCGGCGCGAAGGAACTCTATGGCGAGTTCCTCGTCAACGCCCAGGGCGAGGATGTGGTGGCCGGCATCCGCACCCCGCGGCCGCTTGCGGAGATGAACGAGGTGCTGCCTGAAGCCTATGAGGAACTCGTCTCCACCATGCGCAAGATGGAGGCCCACTACCGTGACATGCAGGACATGGAGTTCACCGTCGAGAACGGCAAGCTGTTCCTGCTGCAGACCCGGAACGGCAAACGCACCGCCGCGGCAGCGCTGAAGGTGGCCTCCGACCTGGTGGACGAGGGGGTCATCACCAAAGAGGAGGCGTTGCTGCGGATCGAGCCAGCGCAGCTGGACCAGCTGCTGCATCCCGCCATCGATCCCTCCCACAGCGAGAAGCCCATCGCCAAGGGCCTGCCCGCGTCCCCGGGGGCCGCTGTCGGCGAGGTGGTCTTTGACGCCGACACCGCCGCCGAACGCGGCGGGCGTGGCGAGCCGGTCGTGCTGGTGCGCTACGAGACCACACCCGACGACATCCATGGGGTCATCGTCGCCCAGGGAGTGCTCACAGCCCATGGCGGTATGACCTCCCACGCGGCTGTGGTGGCACGTGGCATGGGCAAACCCTGCGTCGCGGGCGCCTCCGGCATCCACATTGATGCGAAGGGGCGCACCCTCACCGTCGGGGACAGGGTGATCCGGGAGGGCGAGGTCATCACCCTCGACGGCTCCACCGGTGACGTTTTCGGCCAGGCCATCGAGCTGATCCCGCCGCGTATCAACGAGGACTTCCAGCGTGTGGTCACCTGGGCTGATGAGGTCCGGGAACTCGGGGTCCGCGCCAACGCCGACAACTTCGAGGACGCATCCAAAGCCCGTGAACTGGGTGCGGAGGGCATCGGCCTGTGCCGCACCGAACACATGTTTATGGCTGCCGACCGCCTGCCTGCGGTGCGGCGGATGATCCTCGCTGAAACGCCGGAGGCCCGCGCAGACGCTCTCGATGAGATCCTGCCGATGCAGCAGGCCGACTTCGAATCGATCTTCACCGCCATGAAGGGCCTGCCCGTGACGGTACGGCTCCTCGACCCGCCACTCCACGAGTTCCTGCCGAACCTCGTGGAGCAGTCGCTGCTGGTGCAGCGCCTCGAATTGACAGGCGGGGACCCCTCGGAGCTGGAAGCGGCACGCGCCACCCTCGCCCAGGTCAAACGGCTGCACGAACTCAACCCGATGCTCGGCACCCGTGGCTGCCGCCTGGCGATGCTGTACCCCGAAATCCCCGCCATGCAGACCCGCGCCATCATCCGTGCCGCCCTCGCGGTGCTGGAACGTGAGGGCCAGACCGTCGGCGTGGAGATCATGATCCCCCTCGTCGCCCTGGCCAGGGAACTCCAGGTGCAACGCGAGATCGTGGAGCGCACCGTCGCTGAGGAGCTGGAGGCGGCGGGCAAACAGCTGGAGGTGACCGTCGGCACGATGATCGAGCTGCCGCGCGCTGCCCTGGTCGCGGACCAGATCGCGGAGCATGCGGACTTCTTCAGCTTCGGCACCAACGACCTCACCCAGACGGGGATCGGCATCAGCCGGGACGACGCGGAGAACGGCTTCCTCACCCAGTACGTCACGAGCAAGGTGCTGGAACGCAACCCGTTCGAGTCCATCGACGTGAACGGTGTGGGCCAGCTGGTTGAGATCGGCGTCGCCAAAGGACGGGCCGTCAAACCGAACCTTAAGACAGGTGTCTGCGGTGAGCACGGCGGCGACCCCGACTCGGTGGAGTTCTTCCAGTCCGTCGGGTTGAACTATGTCTCCTGCTCCCCGTACCGCGTGCCCATCGCCCGGTTCGCCGCGGCCAAGGCGGTGCTGAAGCAGCGCGAAGACTGATCCACATCGGACGACCTGTGCCCCGGTCCCTGAGGGACCGGGGCACGTTGCTTTCACATGCCGTGAGGATCGCTGAGGGCGGGCCGGCAGGTCAGGTATCGTCTGCCATTCTCGTCGGAGGCGGTCAGGACCAGCATGTCCATGCCATAGACCTTGCTGAGGTTTTCGCTGGTCAGCACGGCCTCGCTCGGGCCTGAGGCGAAGAACCGGCCGTTCCTCATCAGTGCGACGCGCGATGGATAATAGAACGCCTGATCCGGCAGGTGCGTGATCATCACGACGGCCTTGTCCTGCTCGTGGGCAAGGGTGTGCGCGGTGGAGATCACAGTGGTCGCGTTCCGGTAGTCGAGGTGGCTGGTCGGCTCGTCCATCAACACCACGCCGGTACGCTGGGCCAGGGCGCGGGCGATCAGGACCAGCTGCCGCTCGCCGCCGGAGAGCTGCGTGTACGGCTCGAAAGCCAAGTCCTTGAGCCCCACTGTCTCCAATGCCTCCAGGCAGATGACGTTGTCCTTCTTGGTGGGGGAGGCGAAAGGCGGCAGGTGCGGGGTGCGTCCCATCTTGACCACGTCCAAGACCGTGAACGGGAATGGCGCGGAGTGGTCCTGGAAAACCATGGCCATCCGCTGCGCCAGCTGCTTTACTCCCAGCGACGTCACGTCATCGCCACCGACTGTGATGCGTCCCGAGGTGGGTTTGCACTCGCCCAGGATGGTGCGCATCAGCGTTGACTTCCCACAGCCATTGGCTCCCAGGATGATGAACACCTCACCGGGCGAGACCTCGAAGCTGATGTCTCGCAGGACGGGCTTGCCTGGGTGGTAGCCGAACTCGACGTCTGTGACGCGCAGCACCGGGTTCATCGGGTCCACACCCCTTTGGAACGCCGCAGGAGTATCGCGAAGAACGGCGCCCCCACCAGTGCGGTGGGGATCGACAGGGGCAGAGAGGACTCCGACACGGTGCGGGTCAGGCTGTCGATGGTCAGCAGGAACGCCGCGCCCAGCACGGCCGCAATCGGCACCAGTTTCCGGTGGTCAGGGCCGACGAGGATACGCGCCATGTGGGGGATCACCAGGCCCACCCAGCCGATCGCACCGCTCTGTGACACCGCAGTCGCGGTCATCGCCGTCGCGCAGACGATGGCGATCAGCCGGGTCCGTTGTGCGTTGGCGCCCAGTGACCGCGCCTCAGCGTCCCCCATCGTCAGTAGGTTCAGCTGCCAGGTGATCACCATGAGCACCGCCAGCCCCACCACGATGATGGGGGCGGCGAAGGCCAGGTTCTCCCACCGCATCCCGGACAGGGAACCCATCAGCCAGAAGGTGATAGCGGGCAGGTCATCCTCGGGATCCGCCAGATACTTCATGATCGAGACCCCGGCGTTGAAGATCGAACTGACGACTACCCCCGACAGCACCAGCATGATCGTCGGGGTCATGCCCTTCACCCTCGCCAGCGCGTAGGCGAGGAGAACACCCAGGATACCCATGCCGAAGGCGAGGCTGGGCACCAGCGGGGAGAAGGCCCCGGACAGGAGATTGGCCAGCGCCGCCCCGACCAGCACCGCCATCAGGGTCCTGGGCCAGCGCACCTCCCAGACCACCTTGGCGTCAAGCTCCCGCCAGGTGTGCTCCACGGCGAGAAACCTTGAGGCCATGATGCGCACGGCCTCCCAAGGGTCGATCGCATAGCGGCCCACCAGGAAGGAGACGGCGACGATAGCGGTCAGCGCTGCCAGTGCGAGAGCGAAGACGAGCCAGAAGGGGGCCGGGCGGTGGTCCCGGGACTTCACCGGGGTCTCCGCCCGCTCAGCGTGGTCATCGCTGGATCAGCTTCGGTGGAAGCTGAAGACGTCCTCGACGCTCTGCCCATCAGAGAGGCCGAAAAGATGCTTGAGGTCGGCCTCATCCAGATCGAAGCCGAAGTATTCCTTGTAGAAGGCCTTCGTCTTGGCCTCCATGTCGATGTCCTTGAACAGCTCTGGGTGAACTGCCTTGGCGAAGAAGTACATGTTGAGGTATTCTTCGGGGCCGTTGTAAGCCCAGGCCATGGCGCCCTTCGGGATGACGATGATGTTGTTGTTCTTCACCGCTTTCAGACCCGAGAACGTTGAATCGGACGTGATGGTGTCCCTGATCTGGGCGCTGTCAACCAGCAACAGTTCGGGATCCCAGCTGAGGAGCTGCTCCGGGTCGATCTTCGTCTGGCCAGACGGTCCCTTGGACTCACCCGTCGCACCAACTCCGGCATTGACGCCGCCCGCGAGGGTGATGAGCTCCTGGCCGATGGCGGAGCCGTTGTTGGCCTGCAGGGAATCGCCCGCGCCGGAGAGCTGCACGACCGTGGGACGTTCCGACTCCGGGATGCTCGCCGTCTTGGCCTCGATCTCGGACTTGATCGCCAGATACTCCTGCGAGTACTTGTTGGCCTTGTCCAGCTGCACACCGCCGATGACCTCACCCAGATAGACCTGCCGGGCCCGCAGCTGGTCGATCTTGTTTCCCTCCTTGTCACTGCCCTTGGGACTGGAGACCGCTGCGATATCTAGGTCCTGGAGCTGCCTGAGGTTGTTCTCCCCATAGCGGTTCGCGTAGACCACCAGGTCGGGACTCTGCTTCAGGAGCTCCTCCATGTTGACCTCGTTCCCCGAGAAGACGACGGGAAGATTCGCCAGTTGCGGGTACTTGCCTTTGATCCACTCGTTCTTCCCATAGTTGTCCTCCAGGGCGACGAGCTTGTCGGCGCCGCCGAGCAGCAGGACGGCCGTGGTGTAGGCCGGGGCGGTGGTCGCGATGCGGTTAGACTCCGCCGGTACCGTCACCTGCCCCAGTTCGTCATCGACCACACGAGGGGAGCCAGACTGTGACGCCATCGTTGCCGGAGAGCCAGGTGCGGAGGACGAGGTGGCGGGGCCGTTCGACCCACATGCGGACAGCGCCAGCAGCGCGGCCAGAGCGAGGGCGGATAGGGAGGTGCCGAGTTTCTGGAAAGCCATGAGATTCCCTTGGAGAGCGTGACTGGAAGATCCACCAGATGCGGAGGTTGAAGATAATCTATATGACTTCTGCGGCAAAGAGTACTCATCTGATCCGCATTTGCGGATCAAGTCATAGAGTCCAGGCCTCCAGGGCATAGCTGCGTTCCCAGAACAGCTCCTCGTAGCGCGCCGCGTCCGTGAAGGTGCTCAGCATGACCTCCCGTGTGGCATCGTCGGCGGCCTCCGCCGCCTCGTCCAGCAGTTCGATTGCGACCGCCGTCGTCTCCTGGAAGACCGGGTCGGCGTATGCAGCTACCCAGCTTCCATAAGGATGCTCCTTGACGGCGGCGGCCCGCTTGGCCAAGCCCAGGCCCACATGGGCGTAGACCCAGTAGCACGGGAGCACCGCAGCCACCCCGGCCGGGTACGGCTCGTAGGCGACCGTTGCCTGGATGAAGTTCACGTAGCCCCGGGTGGTGGGGGATGCTGTCCTCGCGTGTGGCGTGGCCAGCAGCGGATCGTTCAGCAGGGCGTCATGCATCAGCGTCTCACCCTCGACGGCCTCTCCGGCACTCCTCGCCCAGAAGGCGCGAGCCCTGGGATCCGGGGCCCGGGCGGCCAGCAGAGCCAGGGCGCGTGAATACCCGCGCAGGTAGAAGTCGTCCTGGATGATGTACTCGACGAAACGGCGCGGTTCCAGGGTGCCGTCGGCCAGCTCCGTCAACAGCGGCAGGTGGTCGATGCGGTCGCGGATCTGCGCGATATGGTCCCACGCTCTGGAAGCGAACTCCCGGGTGTGCCAGCTCATGATGACTCTCTCGCGAGGTTGATCAGGTGGTTCACGGGACCGTGCCCGGTTTTGGGGGAGCGGCTGAGCTGCCAGTCGGCTCCGGCGGCGATGGCGCGGTGCAGGAAGTCGCGGGCAGCGGACACCACCTGATGCGGGACGACGTCCCCCGGAGCGGTGCCCGCCCGGGCAGCACTGGCAGCGATGGCCGAGCTCAGCGTGCAACCGGTGCCGTGGGTGTTGCGAGTTGCCACCCGCGAGCTGGTGAACGCGGTGGCGCCCTTGCCGGTGACTAGCAGGTCGGTCATCTCCTCACCCTCCAGATGCCCGCCCTTCGCCAGCACGGCGTGCGCCCCCGCTGCGACGAGGCATTCAGTCTGGGCCAGAAGCTCCTCGGCGCTGCGGGCTGGCGGGGAACCCGTCAGCACCGCGGTCTCCGGGACATTGGGGGTGACCAGGTCAGCCAGCGGCAGCAGCTGGGTGCGGACCACCGCTATAGCGTCGTCCGTCAATAGCCTGTCACCCGAGGTCGCCACCATCACAGGGTCGAGGACGACGAAACCGAAGTCCTCCCGGCGCCTTAAGATCAGTTCCGCCACCGCCTGAGCGATCCCGGTGTTCGTGAGCATCCCGAGTTTTGTCGCGTGCACCTCGATGTCGTCGAGGACCGCCTCCACCTGTGCCACGACGAATCCGGGGTCGAGTGCCGACGCCGCCCGCACCCCCTGGGTGTTCTGCGCAGTCAGGCCGGCGATCGCAGCCATTCCGTAGACCCCGAGGGCGGCGAAGGTCTTCAAGTCGGCCTGGATGCCGGCGCCGCCGCTCGGGTCGGAACCGGCTATGGACAGTGCGGTTCTCGGCGTCATGCTTCCTCCCAGAGCGCCCTCAGTTGTGCTGCTGCCTCCCGTGGGCAGGCGGCAGCGGCGATGGCCGACACCACGCAGATGCCATCCACCCCGGTGGCGATGACCTCAGCGGCGTTGGCGATGGTGATTCCCCCGATGGCCACTGCCGGCAGTTCCGCCGGCTTGGCCGCCAGCAGCTCCCGGACCCCTTCTAGCTCCAGGGCAGCTGCGGTGTCGGTCTTGGTGCTGGTGTCCCAGACCGGGGAGAGGCCTATCACGTCCGCGTGGCCGCCCAGGACCACTGCCTCCAGCTCGCTGCGGGAACTCACCGAGATGCCCAGCAACCGGCCAGGACCCAGCCGCGCGCGGATTCGCGCCGGATCGCCGTCAGACTGGCCGATGTGCAGGTGCGTCCCCAGCTGGGTCGCGACCTCCAGCCGGTCGTTGACGAACAGCTCCGCGCCGGCTGCGCCTTTGGTCACTGCCCTCTCGATGGCCTTCTGGCAGGCGAGCACGCCCTGCCGGAAGGCCTGGTCGTCGGCTTCCTTGTCCCGGAACTGGACCACCGTCGCCCCTCCCAGGACGGCCTGCTCGACGGTGCTGGCCACCTTGTCGCGGCCACCGGCCAGGCTCGGGTCGGTGACGTAGTAGAGCCGCCAGTCGACTGTCATCAGGACTCCTCAACGGCGGCCAGCCCGGCTACCTCATCCGGGGTCAACGCGTAAAGCGCGTCGCGCCAGACCACCTCAAAGCTCGCCGGGCCCTTCGCATCCCGGCCAGCCACGATGCCTGCGGCTGCGAACAGGGCGTGGGCGGCGACGGTGGCGTCGTGCGGACAGGGCTGCTCGCGCGTGGCGCCGAGGGCGGCCGCGACCACTGCGCCGAGCGAGCAACCCGTGCCGATCACCAGCGGCAGCAGGGGGTCGCCGCCGTGGATGCGCGTGGTCCTGGAAGGACTCACGACCACATCGGTCTGGCCGGAGATGGCGACGACGGTGCCGTGCTCGGCGGCCAGTTCCTGTGCCACCTCCACGGCAGCCTCCACCGGATCGGTGGCATCCACACCCCGTCCTCCAGTGCTGGTCCCGGCCAGCCCGAGGATCTCGGAGGCGTTGCCCCGGATGGCGGTGGGGGAGCAGGCCAGTAGCTCTCGTGCCAGTGCGGTCCTGACGGGGAGGGAGCCGACCGCCACCGGGTCGAGTACCCAGGGTGTCCCGGCATCCCGTGCCGCCAGTGCCACTGTCCGCTGGGCCTTATGTTGCTCCGAGGAGCCATTGCCCACATTGATGAGCACGGCGGAGGCTACCCCAGCGAAGATCCCGGCCTCCTCCGGAAGGTCGATCATCGCGGGGGCCGCTCCGGCAGCCAGCAGGACATTGGCGGTGATCTGCGGCACGACGGTGTTGGTCAGGCAATGGACCAACGGGGTCGTGGCGCGGAGTTGTGTGAGGACAGATGCGACGTTCATAACGCTCCCTTCGTCAGTGCGAACTGCATCAGGTTCGACGAGTTTGATCTCAGCCCCTTGTTGCGGGGCACCCCGGCGTCTCCGAAGGTTAGCAGGGATAGTGAGAAAAGGTATGGAATGGCCATTTCCCTCTACAGGGGGTTCACAAAACAGTTCCATGGAATTAAGGTCTACCTAAAATATCTGGACGACATGTCGCTACCTTTGGTTGTGCCATCCAGAATCACACTAAGAATAAAAGAAAGGCAGAAGCGTGCGGCGTAGCAGACTACTGGCCACCCTGGGGGCTCTGGTGCTTCTCATCCCCGCGGCGGTGGCCTCTGCCGATGAGGCCGATGAGAAGGCAGAACCAGAGAACATGTCCGATCTGATCGAGTCGGCTCCCAAAACCCAGATTCCCGCTGAGGCGGCCAAGAAACTCCTGAAGGAGGAGGGACAGGTCACGGTCATGGTGGAACTCGAAGAGGAACCAGTCGCAGTGGTGAGGGCACGCGCGGGGGGTTCCCTGAGCGAGGCGGAGGAGAAACAGATACAGGACAGGCTCTCCGCTACCCAGGACAAAGTAGCCGCGCAGATAGCGGCTCTGGGGGGCTCCGCCGAGAACCCGGAGCTGCGCATGCAGTCGGCCTACAACGGGATGCGGGTAACCATTGATAGCGGAAGACTGGCGGACATTGAGCAGATATCCGGCGTCAAGGCCGTCCGCGCCATACCGGTGCGCGAGCGGAGCAATCGGGTCAGCGTGCCCTATGCCGGCACCCCAGATGCCTGGCAGGGTGCGGGCGGCGCCGGATATACGGGCAAGAGCGTCAAGGTGGCCGTGATCGACACCGGCATCGACTACACCCATGCCACCTTTGGAGGGGAGGGCACTCCGGACGCATTCGCCGAGGCCACCGCAGCCGCAGATCCCATACCCTATTACGGTTCCCGATTGAAAGGCGGGTATGACTTCGCCGGCGACTCCTACAACGGGTACAACACTCCCCAGCCGGACGCCAACCCCATCGACTGCGAGAAGGCCGGGCATGGCACCCACGTGGCCGCCACGGCCGCAGGCTCGGGAGTGACCGCGGACGGTGACACCTTCCAGGGTCCCTACGACAAGAACACCTTCAACAATGAATTCCGTATCGGCCCCGGCGTCGCTCCTGAGACGGACCTGTACGCGTTGAAGACTTTCGGCTGCGAGGGCGGGACTGATCTGACGACCGAGGCCGTCGACTGGGCCGTCAAGAACCACATGGACGTGATCAACCTGTCACTCGGCTCAGCTTTCGGCAAGGCCACAGATCCCGATGCCACAGCTGTCTCCAACGCCATCGCCGCTGGGATTGTGGTGGTGGCATCGGCGGGCAACTCGGGGCCGCAGCCCTATCTGACCGGCTCACCGGGAGTGGCCTCCGGGGTGATCTCCGTCGCTGCCAACGACGCAATCCAGGACTACCCGGCTGCGCAGCTAAGCGTCGATGGCACGATGATCCAGGCCATGAACATCAATGGGGCAGCCCTGCCTGCCAGCGCCAAACTCCACGTCCTGAAGACCGGAGACGAGGTGTCCACCGGTTGCGACCGTGATGAATACGCCAGCGTTCCACGCGGGTCCATCGTGGTCACCAAGCGTGGTGGCTGCGCCCGCGTGCTGCGCGCCATGAACGCCCAGCGCTGGGGACTTGCCGGGGCCATCATGATCAATGACAGCGATGAGCTGCCTCCCTATGAGGGGCTGATCACCGGCAATCCCGAGACTGGCGAACAGTGGCGGGTCAGCGTCCCGCTGCTTGGCGTTAAGTCCTCCGACGGCGAGGCACTCATCGCGGCGCATGATAAGGAGGTCGCGCTTACTGCGGATTCCATCACCAATCCTGAGTTCAGCAAGGTCGCGGGCTTCAGCTCATCGGGGCCGCGCACCGGTGACTCGGCGCTGCGCCCGAATGTGACGGCACCCGGCGTCTCGATCCTGTCCGCAGCTGTGGGGACTGGCGACCTCGGCAACGTCAAATCCGGCACCTCCATGGCTTCTCCATACGTGGCTGGGGTCGCAGCCCTGGCGAAGCAGGCTCATCCCGGCTGGAGCTCCCAGGAGATCTCCGCAGCGGTGGTAAACACCGCTGATCCTGAGAAGATTGCCAACTACCAGACAACTCGTGCTGGTGGCCTGGTTGACCCAGCTGACGCCGTCGGAGCCTCGGTCATCGTCTACGGGGACTCCACCGATGTCAACGGGGTGGCCGTGCGCGAGCCGAATCTCAGCTTCGGCTATGCCGAGTCGGCCTCCACCTTCGAGGCAACCCGGAAGGTGACTCTCGTCAACAAGGGCACCGAGACGGTCCAGCTCACCGCTGCAGTGCAGCCCTCCGGGAGATCGCTCAATGCCACCGTCTCGCTCGCCCAGGAGAGCGTCACGGTTCCGGCGGGTGACAGCGTGGATGTGGACGTCAAGATCACCCTGCCCGCGTCGGAGGTGCCTAGCAGCATCGCGAGCCCGAATTCTCCCTGGTTCTACGAGGTCTCCGGAAACCTGCGTTTCACCGGTGGTGGCGGGCAGACGCTGAGCATGCCCTACCTGCTGGTGCCGCGTTCACTGTCCACCGTCAAGTCCGCAGCGACCCTCACTCCGAAGGGCACCGATGTGGCCTTCACCAACGAGGGTGGCGCGGTTGACGCCTACACCGCGCTCTACACATGGGGGCTGAGCGATCCGGCGGATGTGCCCGATGACATCGACAGCGGCCAGGACCTGGCCAGCGTTGGCGTGGCAAGCTACGGCGACGACTCGTTGCGGACGGTGAACTTCGCCCTGAACTCCAGCTCCCGGTTCTCCAACCCGGCCCAGCTCATATACAACGTCGATATCGACAATGACAACGACGGCAAGGCTGACTATCGCATCATCAGCGCGGATTCTGGCTGGGTGCGTGACAAGGAGATCAACGGCGTCGCCGAGGTGTTCGTGGCTGATCTGTCATCCGGGAATATCTATGCCTCCGGGTCAATGACCCTTTCACCAACGGACTCGAGCACCGTGGTGCTACAGGTTGTGGCCAGCCAGCTCGGTATCAAAGGCAAATTCAGCTACACCGCCTCGGTCACCGACATCAAGAATGAGAAAGTCGTCGACACGATCGATCAGTGGGCTCAGTACGACCCGGCGAACAAACCATTCAACGACGGCCAGTTCTTCAAGGTCAACCGGGGCGAGGCGAAAACCTTCAGCCTCGAGCTCAATGAAGCTGCCTCCACCCAGCAGAAGCCGCTCGGCTACATGGCGGTGGTCTTCGACAACGCCCAGGGAGTCACGGAGGCCATCACCGGTGAGGTGAGGAAGGGAGCTGGCCCGGCCCCGTCGCCGTCCGTAACCTCGGACGCGCCTGCGGATCCCGGCAGTTCCCCAGCCACGCCAGGGCAGCCGACTGCCGACCCGACCAGAGCACCGGTCAGGCCTGGCCTGCCCAAGACGGGCCGCATCACCTGAGGCTGCCTGCCGCAGGCTAGGGGCGTGGTTCCCGGGACCCCCGGGGCCATGCCCCTGACCCTGGGTAGGGTGGATTCCGTGACTGATGCTGGACAAGGGGAGACGTCGCCCTGGAACCTGCTGACGATTCCAGGAGAGATACGCGCAGCCAGCTATCTCGCCGGATCCCATGCCCGCCAGTACCGGCTCATCGTCGACGTACTCGCCGCCCAGCAGGAGGTCTCGCTCACCGGGGTGGGACATGACGAACTGACCACCCTGATTCGTGCCCGGCTGCCTGCGGATTCCGCGGCAGAACTGCTCAGCGAGCTTAACCTGACCGACCGGCTGGCATCCCTGGTGGCCTGGGGCACCTGCGAAGCTTGGCAGGACAAGGCCACCACCGAGGAGGAGTTCCTCCGCAACCGCTACAGGTACCAGCTCACCGAGGCGGGGGCCGCTCTCAACCAGGCTGTCAGAGCCGTCGAGAGGGACCTCGGACCCGGCTCCACCGCGGTCCTGCTGGCGCCCGCTGTGCTCGCCGACCGACTCCGGGCCGCTCTGGACGCTCTGGCCGGTGAGCGTCTTGAGGACGCTTCCCGGGAGTTCTCCGTCGTCGAGACCACCCTGGATGTCATGGCGAGGGAGGCCAGCCAGTGGCAGTCCCGGATGGCCGCGGCACTCGGTGGCATACCCGACCAGGTCCGTATCACACGCCTGCTGGAGACCATCCTCGCGTATGTCGATGCCTGGGGTGCCGGCGTGGATGCCTGGTCCGGGCGCATCACCGCCTGCCTGCCGGAGCTGGAGGCCATCACCCCCGAGACCTGGCGGGCCCTGACTCTTCAGCGGCTTGGCGCTGAGATCAATACCGGCACCCTCGAGCACGCCACCACCCACCTGACAGGTGTGGTGGCTGTGCTTGAACGCTGGTTCAGCGGCGAGCTATCGCAGGCCACCTTGCTGCGACGCCAGATGCGGGACGCAGTCACTCCGGTGCTCCGAGGGCACCGGGCGCTGTTGTCGGCCGGCGGTACAGTCTCCAGGTCCGCGGAACTGGCCCGCCTGGCTGACGCGGTGGCCCGGGCCACGGACGACGCCACCGCCTGGCAGGTCTTCGCGGCAGGCACCGGGCTGTACTCCGCGCGACACCTGGCGCTCGAGACTCCCGAGGTGCCCGGAAGCCCCAGCACCTGGGAGGCGCCACCGGTGCCGGTCTCCAAAAGGCTGCGCACCCAGGGAAGCCGTTCCCTATCCGGCCGGGCACCCCGCGTCGTGGACCGCTCGAAGGCCAGGGCTCTCGCGCGCGCTGCTGCCGCCCACGACCAGGCTGCGCTCCGGGAGGCCGAACGCCGTCTGGTGTCCCGCTCGGGAACATACCTCAGCGAGTGGCCTGCCCTGGGCCCGGAGGAGACCCGGCTCTTCCTCGGCCTGCTCACCGCCGCCCGGGAAGCAGAAGGTGCCGGCTCCAGCGCGGATGGGCGGTGGAGCATGAAACTGACCCCCGTGGATCCGCCCCGCTCAGCCATCTGCGTCACCGATGAGGGACGACTGGTGCTGGCCGACGCCCTCGTGGAGTTCACCGCATGATGCTGGGCAATGACCACGCCGAGATCCAGGCCGCCTTCATGGGGCTGCTGGCGAGTCCGCTCGTCACGCCCTGGCGGCATCCGGAATTGCACGTGCTGGTGCATCGCCACGCCCCCACCCTGAAGGTCTGGGCCAAACGGCTCGGGTATCTCCTAGCCGGCAACAACCGCTGCTACCGGCTGCGCCGACCACCCATCGGCGGCGCCGTCGCGCTGCCCGCGGCCACGCCGATTCCCCGCGGTCAGCTGGTGCTTGTCCTGTACGCCGCCAGCTGCCTGGAAGCCAGCCTCGGAGAGTCACTCACCCTCCAGGAACTGTCCGACGACGTCGCTCAGCTGGCCCAGATGAACGGGAGCTGGCCCTACGACCCGAACCACCGGCCGGACCGGCAGCGGCTGCTGTCCGCCGTCAACCTGCTGACCGGCCACGGAGTGCTGGAGAAACGCACCCCCGGGACGCTGCAGAACGACTGGGAACGCACCGGGTCGGGAATCGGTGCCGGCTATCTGCTGCATCGTGATGCTTTGATGCTGCTGGTGAACACCGATGACGTCGACCTGGCCCTGGCGCGCCGCGCGGATGGCGGTGAGGACACCCGGGGGGCGGAGTTGCTACGGGTCCTGGTCGAATGCCAGGCCTTGTATCCTGCTGAGCTCCCCGAGTCCCACCGCGACTACCTGGCGGCGCATCGCAGCCGGCTGGCCGAGAGAGCCGAGGAGCTGACGGGCGGTCAGGTTGAGGTGCGCAGCGATGCCCTGGTGCTGGTCCTGCCCGCATCGCGGGAGCTGCCGCAGGGCCTGGTCTGTGGTTTTCCTGACGCCACCACCCTGGACTGGGTGTCGCTGGCCATGATCGACTCCCTATGCCAGGAAGCCAGCGGATTCCACCGGGTGCCAGGTGAACAGGTGCTGGCAGCGGCGGAGCGCATCCACCGTGACAAGGGAAAACAGCTCACTACCGCGCTGCGGGAGTCGCCAGAGGCGATCCGCGATGCCGTGGCGGCCCGGCTGGCTGGCATCGGCTTGCTGAGGCTGGAGGCCGGAGACTGGATTCTCACCCCCGCGGCAGGACGCTACCGCGACGCCGAACTGACCCTGAGCGAGGACGACTAATGCTCGACGATGCGCGACTGAAGGCCTGGCGTGATGCCCTGGTTGCGGGTGAGCTTCCCAGCCCCGCCAGGGCCGACCGCTGGCAGGTGCTGCGGGCCGGTGTGGTGAACCTGTGGGAATTTGAGGTCACCGAGTACTGGTATGCCGACGGCTGGGTGCAGCTCACGGGCGGCAATGAGACCGGGAAGTCGTCCCTGATGGCGCTGACCACGCTGATCCCGTGGCTCGCTGACGTCGCCTCGAACAACATCGACACCCTGGGGCGTTCCGGGAAGACGTTCCGCTACTACGTCGAGCCCACGGGGCGCAATGCCGACCGGAGGGAGGCGACCGCGTCCACTCACCAGGGGTGGCTGTGGGTCGAGTATGGGCGCCGTGCCGAGTCCGGAGACGAGTTCTTCACCACGCTCCTGTTCGCGGAGGCTCGCAGCGCGGCTGCCGACATGCGGTTGAGCTGGTGCACCCTTGCCGGCAGGGACCGGGTGCGGGGTGGCTGCGACCTGCTGGCCTCGCGCCGCGTGGTGTCCCCGAAGGAAGTGTCCGCGGAGGGTTTTGTCAGGCATCCCAGCGCGGCCGCCTACCGCGCCGAAGTGGCCTCCCGGCTCCTGGGCAGTACGGCCGAGAAGCTGGAGGCAGTCGGGAAGCTGCTGCGGGTCACGCGGACTCCGAAGCTGGGGGAGCAGCTGCAGGTGCGGTTCATCAGTGACCGCCTGCACGATGCTCTCCCCGAGCTGGACCGCTCCGAGATCAACCAGCTCGCCGATGGCTGGGACCAGCTGGATGAGATCCGTGCTGACCTGGACCGTGCCGTGGCTGCAGTGGAGGTGGTGGAGAGGTTCACTGCCCGGTCCTGGCATCCCTGGGTCAGGGCGATCCTCAAACGTGCCGCCGAGCGTGGCCAGGACGCCGTCTCCGCATTCGGCGACGTCACCCGCAGACAGGAGGAGGCCCGGCAGCAACTTAGCGACGTCGATACGCACCGGGCAGCGGTGGAGGAGAAACGCAGGTCCCTCGAACTGGCGGGTGAGCAAGCCCGGGTGGCCGCCGATGAACTGCAGGTCTCCACCCGTCATCAGGAGGCGCAGGGCAGGCTGGCACGGCTGAGCCATGCCCGTGCTGTCGCGGAGATGGCCGCCCGGGAACACACAGAGGCGGAACGGCGTGCGGAGACCGCTGGGGGGATCGCCCGCAGGAGTGAGGAGGTCTGTGGCGACGCCGGGGCGCGCCTCGAGACCCGTAGGAGAGAAACCGCTGGCCGCGTCGCGGATGCGCGGTATGCGTCACGGGAGGCGGGACTCGATATCACCGATTTCGACCCGCTGCTGACGGAGCAACGGGTGGGCGACAGGAACCGTGACGTCAGGCGCGCCCAGCAGCTCCTGGCCGAGGTCACCCTCGCGGACCAGGAGGCCAGCCGCGCGGAGGAGGTCGCTGCGGAGGCGCGGCAGCGGGCCACCGAGGCTGGGGAACGCCGCGAGACGGCGTGGGCGGCGGCTGAGCAGGAACGTGACTCGTTGGCGGCGCGGCTCGACGTGTGGACAGACGGGCTTGGGCGCAGCGTGGATGTCGAGCCCTGGCAGGCCTCGCTGCCCGACGGCAAGACTCCGCGGCCGCCTCTCAGGGAACGGATCCGGGAGGAATGGTTCGAGGCAGCTTGCGGGCCAGTCCAGGCGCGCCTGCAGGAGGCGCAGGCGCGTGGGCGCGCAGCCCGGCAGCAGGCCAACGAACTGGCCGGGCAGATCGAGGAGCTGGAGAGGAACCGCGCTATAGAGCCGCAGCCGCCCGTGCTGTGGGCGCGACGCGCCCGTCCCAGAACCGGTGCACCCGTGTGGCGCCTCCTGAATCCCAGGGAGGGATTGTCAGGTAGCGAGCTGGCTGCTGTCGAGGCCGCGCTTGCTGCCTCGGGGCTGCTCGACGCCTGGGTCAGCGATGAGGAGTCCGTCGTCGGCGATGTCCAGGCTGTGGCCGGCCAGCCTGTGGCCAGGGGACTCGGACAGGTGATGGAGCCAGCGCCCGGTCCGTGGGCCGACCGTATCGACGCCCTGTTGAGGGGAATTCACCTGGTCCATGCAGGTGAGGACCTGCCAGAGACCGGGCTTGCTGTGGCGCTGGATGGCCGTTGGCGCAACGGGTCCGTGATGGGACAGGCCAGCTGCGTTTGCGGTGACGCTGAATATCTTGGCCATCAGGCCCGGGAAACCGGCCTGGCACGTCGTAGGAAAGAGCTCGTCAGTAGACGGGAGGCAGCCGTCTCCGAGGCCACCGAGGCCGAGGCCGAGGGCAGCTGGGCGGCAGCTGAGCTATCGGCTCTGGAACGGGCGATGGCCTCTGCTCCCGATGACCGGGAACTCTTCGGGCTGCTGCGTGACGCAGCCACGGCGGAGACCCTGGCGGCCTCGGCCGAGGAAGTCGCCGGGCAGCGTGAGGCCCGTTCCCATGGCCTGAGGGCCGAGGCCGATTCCAGGCGGGCTGCCCTGCTGGAGTTCACCACAGAACGGCAGCTGCCTGTCCGGGCCACCGAGCTCGTTGAAGTCCAGGAGCGACTGCGACGGGCTGAGAACGCCTTTGGCATCCTGCGGCATGCCCGGGACCGGGAGGCCGCGGCCCTGTCGTCCTGGGAGGCGGCGGTCGAGGCAGCGGCTGACGGAACACGGTTACGAGACGAGACCGCAACCGGGCTACAGGCGGCCGAGGAACGGCTGATCGCCGCCAGATCCCGGGTGCAGGCCCTTGAGACGGCCATCGGGGCTGATGACCAGGAAATCATCCAGGAACTGGAGACGCTGCAGGAGCGCGCCTCAGATGCGACGGCACAGGCGCACAGCATGGAGCGGGAGCTTCTTGAGCTGGCGGGCCGCGCGGGCCGGGCTGAGGAAGCGCTGGCGGCCGCTGAACGGGACCACGAGGTTGTCGCCGCTGAGCGTGACCGGGCCTTCGCCTGGTTCCGGAGGCTGGTGGATGCGGGCCTGGCCGGTGAGCTGGGCCTGGAGCTGCCAGACCCGGATTCGGTGGCGATCACCCAGGTGGGCGCTCAGGTCCAGGCCGCGAACCAGCAGATCAAGATCCGCAACTGGCGGCACAGCGATCAGGAGGTCCAGAGCGCCTGGCGGAAGCTGCACACCGGCGCGACCGAGGCCCGCGCCGACCTGGAGCTGGGCGGCCGCAGCCTTCGGGTCGATGAGACCGATGACCTGCCGGAGGTCACCGTCGCTGTCGACGCCCATGGCACCGACCTGTCCCTCGGGGAAGCGCTGGCTCATCTGCAGGGTGTGCGGGAGAAGTTGGCCTCGAGCTATGACCAGCGCGTGCAGGATGTCCTCGGGCAGCTACTGGGATCCACGTTCATGGATCATCTGCGGGACCGGATCAGTGCCACCCAGGGCCTCGTGGAACGCATCAATAGGGTGCTGGAGTCGCATGCCACCCGCACAGACCGTACGGCGCTCAGGATCGTTCTGGCTCCGAAGGACGCCGCGACCCGGCAGGTGCTGGAGGCCGTCAGTGCCCCCACCTGGGGCAACCCTGAGGCGGAGTCCCGGGTCAGGGAATTCCTGAGGACTCGCATCGATGAGGTCAAGAGAGAGGCCCAGAGCTCGAGGCTGGCTGACTGGCGCAATGGACTCGCGGAACGGCTGGACTACCGCAGCTGGTATGACATCCACCTCGAACACCGGCGCGGCTCCGGGACATGGGGGCCGCTGACCACCCGCGGGTATGCGGAGCTGTCGGGTGGGGCGCGTGTCGTGATGCTGATGATGCCGTTGGTGGCCACCTTGGCTGCGATGTATGAAGAGATGCCGACCGGCCCCCGGCCGTTGTGGCTCGATGAGGCATTCGACGGCCTGGACGCCGCCAACCGCGCCACTGTGATGAAGCTGTTCCGGGAATTCGACCTGGACGTGCTGCTGGCTGGGCCGGGACGACTGGTCAACGTGGCGGACGTGCCCGTCGCAGCGATCTACCAGGTGGTCCGGGCACCTGCCCCGATGCCCGGCGCCGACCTGGTCATGGAGTTGTGGGCGGGCGGCCAGCTGGAGGCTGTCGAGGCACCGGCCTCCTGAAGCCTGCACCACGCAGCAGATCGGCCACCAGGATCCCCATGGCGCCAGGAATAGGAATGCGCAGGTGGAGCTTTCGCACAGACCCGTGATTCCCCCGAGGCCGGCGCAGCGGTGGCGGGGTGGTGTCAGCCCCGCCACCGGGAGAGTTGTCAGCGGTCGCCGATGACGTTCATGGCGATGTGCCACAGCTCGTCGTGGACCTCCTGCGGGACCTTCAGGCCGAGCGACCTCAGCCAGCGGCGCATGCGCGGCAGCTCGTCTGCCCACTCCTGGGGGACGTAGCGAAGTACCTGCTCGAGGTGTTCATCGCTGATGCCGAGACCCTCGACGTCGATGTCCTTCTTCTCCGGCAGCAGGCCCGCCGGCGTCTCGACGGCCTCCACCTTGCCCTCCAGACGTTCCACGATCCACTTCAGGACCCGGCAGTTCTCCCCGAAACCAGGCCACAGGAACCTGCCCTCGGCGTCGCGGCGGAACCAGTTGACGTAGAAGATCTTGGGCAGCTTATCGGGGGTGGTGCGCTCGCCCAGACGGATCCAGTGCCGCAGGTAGTCGCCGACGTGATAGCCGATGAACGGCAGCATCGCCATCGGATCGCGGCGCAGCACACCCACGGCCCCCTTGGCTGCGGCCGTGGTCTCGGATGAGCAGGTGGCTCCCATGAACACGCCGTGCTGCCAGCTGCGTGACTGAGCCACCAGGGGGATCGTGTTCTCGCGGCGACCGCCGAAGATGATCGCGTCGATCGGCACACCGCGTGGGTCGTAGAACTCGTCCGAGAGGATCGGGCACTGCGAGATGGGGGTGCAGAAGCGGGAGTTCGGATGCGCTGCCTTCTCTCCGGGCCTGCCGCCCTCCGGGCCGCCCTCAGGGGTCCAGGACCGGCCCTTCCAGTCCGTCAGGTGCTCCGGGGGTTGCTTCGTCTTCCCCTCCCACCAGACGTCACCGTCATCGGTGAGTGCCACGTTCGTGAAGATCGAGTTCCCGGCCTCGATGGCGGCCATGGCGTTGGGATTTGTCCCCGTACTCGTGCCGGGAGCCACCCCGAACAACCCGGCCTCCGGGTTGACGGCGTAGAGCCTGCCATCCTCACCGAAGCGCATCCAAGCGATGTCGTCGCCGAGTGTCTCCACCTTCCACCCCGGCAGGGTGGGCTCCAGCATCGCCAGGTTCGTCTTGCCGCAGGCTGAGGGGAAAGCTGCGCACAGGTGATACGACTTCCCCTCGGGGGAGGTGAGCTTCAGGATCAGCATGTGCTCGGCGAGCCAGCCCTCGTCGCGTCCCATCACAGATGCGATCCGCAGCGCGTAGCACTTCTTGCCCAACAGGGAGTTGCCGCCATATCCGGAGCCGTAGCTCCAGATGGTCCGCTCCTCGGGGAAGTGGACGATGTATTTGATGTCGTTGCATGGCCAGGGGACGTCCTTGATGCCGGGCGGCAGGGGCATGCCGACGGAGTGCAGCGCGGGCACGAAGTCCGCCTCGAGTTTCTCCATGGCCTCCATCACCTTGGTGCCCATCCGTGTCATGATCTTCATGGAAATCGCGACATAGGCCGAGTCCGTGATCTCGATCCCGAACTTCGGGTCAGGGGAGTCCACGTGCCCCATGCAGAAGGGGATGACATACATGGTCCGTCCCACCATGCAGCCGTTGTACAGCTTGGTCATGATGGTCTTCATCTGCTTGGGGTCCATCCAGTTGTTGGTGGGGCCGGAATCGTTCTCGTCCACAGAACAGATGAATGTGGAGTCCTCGACGCGGGCGACGTCGTCAGGATCGGTGCGCGCATAGATGGAGCCTGGCTGCTTGCCCGGATTCAGCCGGACGATCGTACCGGACTCGATGAGCCCTTCTACAAGACGCTCGTATTCCTCATCGGAGCCGTCGAGGAAGTGAATCGCGCTGGGCCTGGTCAGCGAGGCGATCTCCTCCACCCAGGCGGTGACGCTCGGGAGGTTCGGGATTCTCCCTGTGACAGGAATGGTGGTGGTCAATCCGTTCTTGGTCAGGTGAGACATGGGACTCCTTGTCGTCGGCACTTCGATGGGCGACCGGGCGGTGGCTGGGTCCTGCAGTGGGAATCCTGCCCCGTCCATAGTGCTGAGCCTAACGCCCGGAGTAGCCGCTGTGGTCTGTTCCCCTGAAATGACGGCGATTCGGACAGTGGCTGGGCGGGTGTTGAAACTGCATGGAATAAGGTTGAGTGTGGTAGGCTCAACTTTGTAATCGGCACTCTGGAGGACTAAGTGAACACTGAGAAACTGACCACCAAGAGCCGCGACGCCGTGACCGCGGCAGTGCGGCAGGCTTTGACCGCGGGCAATCCGTCCGCTGAACCCGTGCATCTGTTGCACGGCCTACTACTGACACCCGACAACACCGTTGGCCACCTGCTGGCCGCCGTCGGCGCCGATCCGGCCGCCGTTGATACCCAGGCCACCGAGGCCATCGCCAAACAGCCTTCCAGCACCGGAAGTTCGGTGACGCAGCCCACGATCTCGGGGGCGCTGGCGCGTGTGCTGGCCACCGCGGAGACCCTCGCCGAGCAGCTCGGCGACCAGTTCGTGGCCACCGAACACCTGTTGATAGCCCTCGCTTCCGTGGACTCCCAGGCCCGGACGATCCTGGAGCATGCCGGGGCCAGTGCGGAGAAACTGACCAAGGCCTTCGAGGAGTCCCGAGGTGGCAAGCGTGTCACCTCGGCTGAGTCCGAGGGTGGCGAGTCGGCGCTGGAGAAGTACTCCGTGGACCTGACCGAGCGCGCCCGCTCCGGCAATCTTGACCCGGTCATCGGCCGTGACCAGGAGATCCGCCGTGTCGTCCAGGTGCTGGCGCGCCGCACCAAGAACAACCCGGTGCTGATCGGCGAGCCAGGGGTCGGCAAGACCGCCGTTGTGGAGGGCCTTGCCCTGCGCTTGGTGGAGGGTGACGTCCCTGACTCCCTCAAGGGCCGTCGCCTGGTCTCCCTGGATCTCACCTCGATGGTGGCTGGAGCCAAGTACCGCGGCGATTTTGAGGAGCGTCTGAAGGCTGTCCTGAACGAGATCAAGGAGTCTGAGGGGCAGATCATCACCTTCATCGATGAGCTGCACACCGTCGTCGGTGCGGGTGCTGCCGGTGAGGGCGGCATGGATGCGGGCAACATGCTCAAGCCCATGCTGGCGCGCGGCGAGCTGCGGATGATCGGTGCCACCACACTCGACGAGTACCGGGAACGGATCGAGAAGGACCCGGCGCTGGAACGCCGCTTCCAGCAGGTCTATGTCGGTGAGCCTTCCGTGGAGGACGCCATCGCCATCCTGCGTGGGCTGCGGGAGCGCTATGAGGCCCACCACAAGGTCCGTATCACAGACTCAGCGCTGGTCGCGGCCGCGGTGCTGTCTGACCGTTACATCACCAGCCGGAAGCTTCCAGACAAGGCCATCGACCTGGTGGATGAGGCCGCCTCGCGGCTGCGCATGGAGATCGACTCCAGCCCCGAAGAGATAGACATGCTGCGCCGTGATGTGGACCGCATGCTGATGCAGGAACTACACCTGAAGAATGAGGAGGATGCCGCCTCCCGTGAGCGTCTCGCCACGCTGCGTGCTGAACTTGCGGATGCGCAGGAGAAGCTGCGAGCCCTGGAGGCCCGCTGGGAGCAGGAGAAGTCCGGGCTGAACCGTGTCGGCGATCTCAAGGAGAGGATCGACGCCCTTCGCGTCGAGGCCGACAAGGCACAGCGTGCCGGTGACCTGGGGCGCGCCTCCCAGATCCTGTACGGGGAGATCCCTGTGATTGAACAGCAGCTCACCGACGCTGAGAGGACCGACGCTGATGTCTCCCGCATGGTCTCCGACGAGGTCTCGGAGACCGACATAGCCGAGGTTGTGGGTGCCTGGACGGGGATCCCGGTCGGGCGGTTGCTGCAGGGCGAGTCCGAGAAGCTGATGGAGATGGAGGAGCGTCTCGGGGTCCGCCTGATCGGGCAGCGCGAGGCCGTTAAAGCGGTCTCGGATGCGGTGCGGCGCTCCCGGGCCGGTATCTCCGATCCGAACCGTCCCACCGGCTCATTCCTGTTCCTCGGGCCCACGGGCGTCGGCAAGACCGAGCTGGCCAAGTCGCTCGCGGACTTCCTGTTCGACGACGAGACCGCGATGGTCCGCATCGACATGAGTGAGTACTCCGAGAAGCACTCGGTGGCCCGGCTCGTCGGCGCACCTCCCGGGTACGTTGGCTACGAGGAGGGTGGCCAGCTCACCGAGGCGGTGCGGCGGCGCCCGTACTCCGTGGTGCTGCTTGACGAGGTGGAGAAGGCCCACCCCGATCTGTTCAACATCCTGTTGCAGGTTCTCGATGACGGTCGTCTCACCGATGGCCAGGGACGCACGGTCGACTTCCGCAACACCATCCTCATCCTCACCAGCAACCTTGGGTCGCAGTACCTCTCCGATCCGCTGCTGAGCGATGAGGAGAAACGGGAGCAGGTGATGGGAGTCGTGCGCTCCGCGTTCCGTCCTGAGTTCCTGAACCGGCTGGACGATATCGTCATGTTCGAGTCGCTCAGCCGTGAGGACCTGCGCAGGATCGTCGCCATCCAGCTGGAGCGGCTGGGCCGCCGCCTGGCGTCGCGCAGGATCACTGTGGAGGTCACCGATGCCGCAGCCGACTGGCTGGGTGAGGTGGGCTTCGACCCGGTCTACGGGGCTCGTCCGCTGCGCCGTCTCGTGCAGAACACCATCGAGGACCAGCTTGCCCGCGGACTGCTCTCTGGCCAGATTCATGACGGCGAGAAGGTCCGTTTCGACCGGGTGGACGACGGCATCGCGATCGTCTGAACGGCCGGCGGTGCTGAACACCCGGAGCTGCCGGGGGCAATTACGACCGGCTTGGATGATTTGCCGGGGGATCGAAAGATCCCCCCGGTGCCCCCTGCAGGCGGCTACCCGCGGGATCTCTTGGGAACCGAGTACGGCGAGACGAACTCACCGGTGCAGCTGCCGTCGGGGCGCAGCAGCCAGCCCATCGACTTGTGGCTGCGCAGGTGCACGATGGTCTCGTCGGGTGCTAGTCCGGGGATGGCCGCCGCTATCGATGACTCCAGGGCGCCCATGGCGCTCCTGTGGTTCAGCCGGAAGTTGACGCGCAGGTTGTTCCCACCCGTCATCCACATGCAGGAGCGCAGGGACGGCTGCTCCCTCAAGAGCTCTATCACCCGGGTCTTGTAATTGAAGGCCACTGTTGTCAGCCAGGTGCACTCCAGCAGCCAGCCTGCCACCTCGGGGGCAGTGTCACAGCGCATGATCAGGTTCCGGTTGCTGAGGAG
Organism: Arachnia rubra; assembly: GCF_019973735.1. Taxonomy (NCBI): domain Bacteria; kingdom Bacillati; phylum Actinomycetota; class Actinomycetes; order Propionibacteriales; family Propionibacteriaceae; genus Arachnia; species Arachnia rubra. The sequence goes on along the minus strand of NZ_AP024463.1, from coordinate 2,284,735 downwards.
CCGGCGCATCCTGCGGTGCACTGTGCTGGTCGGCATACCCAGTTCCTGGGACAGCGAAGCGATGCTGGCCCTGCCGTCGTGGGCCAAGGCCTGGGCTAGCGCCAGGTCCGCATCGTCGGTGTCCACCGCAGGCTTGTCGGGGGTGCGCTGCGGGAGCGCCTGGTTGACCTGGCGCTGAGTGAGGATGTTCACCCGCCAGGCCTCGGCTCCGACGATGACGTTGGTCACCAGGGAGCTGCGGGTTCCATGCACCCCCTCGAGGCCGCCGATCCAGTCGATGATCAGGGAGGTCAGCGTCGCCATATCGGGGGCCATGATGGTCAGCAGGAGGTCGCGCTGCCCGGTGGTCTCGTCAACGCTGGTGATCAGGGGATGGGAGCACATTTTCTCGATCACCGGGGGAAGGAACTCGGTCTGGCAGTCGACCTCGACCACCGCGGTGAACCGGTGTTCCAGATTCGGATGGGTGCAGATCCAGGCCAGTCCCTTATCCACCAACTGATTCCAGTGGTTCGCCACCGTCGTTGGTGACATCTGGAGGATCTCGCCCGCCTTGGACCAGGAGATGCGCGGGTCGATCTGCAGCAGGCCGATCAGCTGAAGATCCATCTCGTCCCTCACCAGCGCCCCCTATCCGAGGGGTTTTCTGGGAGTTTTTCCGGTTTGGACTCCTGGCAATGGGAAGATCGCAATTGTTGGGTCTTCATCGCCTTCAAATCTGGCTTTAGCGGGGTGAATGCGGGGGGCCGTGGATACCGTGAAACCGGAATGGTCAGTGACGACACCTTCACGACAGTGAGCCGACGGGCATCCGTAGGGATGCGCGCCGGGCGAGGAGCCCTGGACATGGCGAACATACTAACCGCCAGGGTGGCAGGGCGAAGCGGTATCGGCGGACTCAGGATCCGGTTCTCCCAGGTGGGGACATTCATCCCGGTGTCCTGAACGTGCTGCCCGTGCTGTGTCTCGGCTGAGGTGGAAACGACGACTCGAGGGAGAGAAGTGAACAAGAATCAGCGAATCCGGGTGGCCCAGTGGGGTCTTGGCGCGATGGGCCAGGGTGTTGCCAAGGTGATCCTGGCCAAACAGGGCCTGGAGCTGGTGGGCGCATTCGACATCAGGCCAGAGCTCGCGGGCAAGGATGTCGGCGAGGTGCTTGGCGTGGAACTCGCGGGAGTTGTGGTCAGCGACGATCCAGCGAGCATCCTCGATCCAGCCAAAGTGGATGTGATCACCATCGCAACCACCTCCTGGGTGGCCAAGCAGCTTCCCGATCTGAAGAGGATCATCTCCGCGGGCATCAATGTGGTCAGTATCGCCGAGGAGATGGCCGCCCCCGAGGCACAGAACCCGGAGATAGCGGCTGAACTGGATGCTCTCGCCAAGAAACATGGTGTCTCCGCCATCGGCGTGGGAGTGAACCCGGGCTTTGTGCTCGATCATCTCGTGGTGGTGCTGACGGCGGGCAGCCAGGAGGTCACCAGCATCGAGGCCAGCCGCATCAACGACCTGAGCCCCTACGGTGAGACCGTGCTCTCGACCCAGGGCGTCGGGACCACGCCGGAGGAGTTCAGGGCGGGGGTGGCCGACGGGTCCATCGTCGGGCATGTGGGCTTCCCAGAGTCTGTCCGCCTGATCAGCGACGCCCTCGGTCTCGGGGTTGACCGCGTGGAGCAGACGCTTGAGCCCATCATCGCGAAGGTGCCGCGCCAGGCCAGGGGGCAGGTCATCGAGCCGGGGAGGGTTGCGGGCTGCAACCACATAGCGGCCGGCTACAGCGGCGGCGAACAGGTCATCAGGCTCGTCCATCCTCAGCAGGTGGATCCCGGAGCCGAAGGCGTCGATACCGGCGACTACATCACGATCCACGGTGTGCCCGAGATCAGCATGTCCACCGGGCCGGAGATTGCCGGCGGCAAGGCCACGGCGGGCATAGCGGTCAACACCATCCCCCGCATCTTCGCGGCCACCCCCGGGCTGAAACGGATCATCGACCTGCCGTCGCCGACGGCGCTCATGGGCCCTGAGGCTTACGAGCGCCGGTGACCGCTGTTCCCGAGCGATTGGAGTGATGCAGTGAGCGCAACGACGGTTGCCCCGGAAGGGGCGTGGGTGGAGATCCAGCAGGTGGTGCTGGCTCCTGGGGAACGCGCGGCGGGGGTGCCGCCGGACACGGCGGCCACTCCGCTGCTGCAGTGGGTTGACGGTTTCCTCACGGCACCCGCTGCGCTGGGTGAGGAGGCGACCATCCGCACCATCATCGGGCGGACCCACACCGGGGTGCTGAGCCGGATCAACCCGGGATACTCCCACAGCTTCGGTGAGACCGTGGACGAGATCCTCACGATCGGAACGGAGTACGAATCATGAGCGACTCCTACGCCGAGGTGATGGCGCGCAAGAACCAGATCATGCGTTCCTCCCTGGGCCTGGACTACGACGAGTTCGCCATCAGCCCCATTGCCTTCGACTATGAGGCGATGATGGCGGCCACCGGCTACTCCCTCGACGATGTGGCCGAAATCCAGCGGGCCACCAAGGTCGGCAGGACCCCGCTGCACGAACTGCATCGCCTCACCGAGGCGGTGCGGGCCATCGCCGGCCCCGGCAAGGGGGCCAGGATCCTCGTCAAGGACGAGGCCGCGAACGCCTCCGGAAGTTTCAAGGCGCGCCGCGCCTCCCTCAGCGCCCACGAGGCCCGCAAGAAGGGTTTCAAGGGCATGGTCACCGCGACGAGCGGGAACTACGGGGCGGCCGTCGCCTCGCAGGCCGCCCAGCAGGGACTCAAGTGCATCGTGATCCAGGAGGTCTACGACTCCGAGCACGTCGGGCAACCCGAGATCGTCGAGAAGTCCCGGGCCTGTGAGGCCTACGGAGCCGAGGTGGTCAAACTGACGGTGGGGCCGGAGTTGTTCTACGTGCTGCTGCGCACCCTGGAGGAGACCGGCTATTTCAACGCCAGCCTCTACACCCCCTACGGAATCGCGGGGGTGGAGACGCTCGGCGCCGAGATCGGCCGTGAGGTGGAGGAACGCTACGGACGCCAGCCCGACGTGGTCGCGGTAACGCACGCCGGCGGTGGCAACCTGACGGGCACGGCCCGCGGCCTGCGCAAGGTGGGCTGCGACCAGACCCAGGTGGTGGCGGTCTCCGTCGACCTCACCGGCCTGCACATGGCATCCGACAAGGACTTCAACAACAAATCCTTCACCACGGGCCACACCGGTTTCGGGGTGCCGTTCGCCACCTGGCCCGACCGGGTGGATGTGCCGCGCAACGCGGCCCGCGCCCTGCGGTACATGGACGGCTACCACCTGGTCACCCAGGGCGAGGTCTTCTACATGACCGAGCTGCTGACGAAACTTGAGGGCCTGGAACGCGGCCCGGCCGGCAACACCAGCCTGACGGCGGCCGTCGCTCTTGCCATGCAGATGGACCGCGACCAGATCATCGTCGTCCAGGAAACCGAGTACACCGGCGCGGGCAAGCACCACAACAGCCAGCTGTCGTTCGCGAAGAGCCGGGGCATCGAGGTGCGCAGGGGCGACCCGGCGGACAACGTCCCCGGCAAGGCGATCGTCATCCCGGAGCGACTCGACCAGGTAGCGGGCAAACCCCTGGATCTCGAGAGGCTGCGCGGCAGCTACATCAGGCACGCCGCCAAGGTGCTGCCCCCCGAGCGGTGGAGCAGCAAGGACGTCGAATTCCTGGCCGCCGACGCCAACACCACCGAAGAACACGTGCGATCGCTCGTCCCTGGGGTCGCGGGCGGCGAGTGAACAGGAAGGACGATGATGAACACCGAGGAACAGGAGCGGGTCGACCGCTTCGAGAAACTACGTGCTGAACTGGCGACGCTGGACGACGACGCCCTCAAGACCAGGTTCTGGGAGCTGTGCCACAAGGTGATGGAGCCGGTGGTGGACCTGGCCCGCACGCACACCACGCCGTCGATCGAGCGGTCGGTGCTGCTGCGCATGGGTATCGACTCGGTCACCACCCATGCCGTGGTGGAGAACGTGCTCAATGCCGGGCTACTGGGGAAGGGCGCAGGTCACGTGGTGCTGCGCCTGTCCCAGCGCGACGGGTTGGACATCCGGGCGGCGGCCGCCGCCATAGCCGACGATCCGGCTGTGCTGGCCGGGCTCTTCGAGGAGTGACGAGCATGACTGACAAGCTGGACCCGAACACCAAGATCGATGTGGAGGAGATCCTCCAGGACTTGGAGAACTACCATCCGCCGCGCAAGGGCTGGACCTGGCGTACCGTCCCGAAGGACGGTGTCGACATGGGCGGCTTCCATTACCGGGACATGTCCGAGCCGCTGGAGAACAGCGTCCCGATGCCCACCGCGAAGTACTTCGAGGGCATCGACCCGCAGCCCATCCCGGTGGTCACCTCCGAGATCGCCTCCGGGCATTTCGAGGACGACATCCGGCGCATGCGCATGGCGGCCTGGAACGGGGCCGACCACATCATGGTCATCCGCACCACCGGGCAGAGCCACATCGACGGCCTCATGGAGGGAACGCCCGAGGGCATCGGCGGGGTGCCGATCACCCGCAAGCAGCTGCGCGCCAGCCGCAAGGCCTGCGACCTCATCGAGGAGGAGGTCGGCCGCCCGATCAACTTCCACAGCTATGTCTCCGGCATCGCCGGCCCGGAAGTGGCGGTGCTGTTCGCCGAGGAGGGCGTCAACGGGGCCCACCAGGACCCCCAGTACAACGTGCTCTACCGCAACATCAATGCCTACCGGAGCTACGTCGACGCTGGCGAGGCGAAGAAGGTCATGACCGGTGCCCGGATCTTCCAGATCGACGGCGCCCACAACGCCAACGCCACAGCCCGGCACGGCTGGAAGGTCATGCCCGAGCTCATGGTCCAGCACGGCCTGAACTCCGCCTTCTCCGCCATGGTCGGGATGCCGAAGGACCTGATCGGGCTCTCGACGGTGCCGCCCAGCGCCCCGCCGACCCCGAAGCTGTGGTACGACCTGCCCTACGCGGTGGCGTTGCGTGATTTCTTCTCCGAATACAAGATGCGCGCCCAGCAGAACACCCGCTACATCGAGTCCGACATCAACGAGGCAATCCGCCTCCACGTGATCGACACGCTCATCTCGATGTTGACCAGCGCAGACATCCAGAGCACCATCACCCCCGACGAGGGCCGCAACCTGCCTTGGCACTACAACTCGGTGCGTGGGGTGCAGACGGTCAAGCAGACCTGGGCTGCGCTGGACGGTATCAAGGAGCTGCTCACCCTCAACCGCGAGGGTCCCCTCGGCGAGATGGTGCGTGACCTCAAGGAACGCGCCATCGGGTTTCTTGCGGAGATGCTGCACGCGGGTGGCTACTTCGCGGCGGTGGAACAGGGGTTCTTCGTCGACTCCGCGGAGTTCCCGGAGCGCAACCACGACGGCATCGCCCGCGACGGCGAGGGCGGTATCGCCGTCGGCACTGTGATCGAGCGCGACCCCGACTACCTGGCGCCGGTCTGCGACCACTTCGGCAACAACAGCCTGCCCGCCGGGGTAGGCAAGGCCTGTGACCTGATCGGGGGCTGCACCCTCTGCGATCCCGAGAAGATCGTCTACATCGACGAGCTCGACCCAGAGGACAACGCCCACAAACGGCTCGAACGCACCGGCGAATACCGGACCGGGAACCTGCTGCGCCCCGAGGCCGAGTGGGCCGGGGATGGGGTCGCGCTGGTGGAGCTGATGATTCCAGAACGCGCCGAGATCGCCGTCGAGGCTGCCCTGGAGATGGCCAGGCGCATGGGGCTGGGAGACCCCGAGGTGGTGAACCTCCAGGTGCTGCAGCCCGCCGAGGGATGTTTCGTCGAAGTCAAGGGACATGTCGGCTTCGATGTGGACAAGACCGAGCTGACCATCCCGGAGAAGATTGAGCTGCTGCCGGAGGAGGAGTTGCGCCAGTTCGTCACCGACCACGGGATCACCGTGGTGGCGGGCACCGTCGGCGAGGACGAGCACAGCGTCGGTATGCGCGAGATCCTCGACATTAAACACGGTGGCCTCGAGAAGTATGGTGTGAAGTACCACTACCTCGGGACCTCCGTGCCCATCGAGAAGATGGTGGACGCCGCCATCGAGTCGGGTGCGGATGCGATCCTGATCTCCACCGTCATCAGCCACAACGAGGTCCATCGCACGATGATGAAGAAACTCGCCGAACTCACCAGGGAACGGGGCATCCGTGACCAGAAGGTGCTGATCGCGGGCGGAACGCAGGTCAGCCGTGACATGGCGGCCGAGACGGGCCTCGATGCGACCTTCGGGCGTGGCACCAAGGGCATCGACGTCCTCGACGCCATCGTGCGGACCATGCGTGGGCGTGAACTGGGGAAGGCCGGGTGAGCTGATGCGGGTCGTCACCACCCTCGAGATCGGGTCCACGATCACGAAGGCGAATGCTTTCTGCCTGGAGGACGGGCGGTTCAGGCACATCGGGCAGGGATTCGCCCCGACCTCCGTCGCGCAGGGAGACGTGACGATCGGTGTCGATGCCGCGATCCGGGCATCCGGCATCGAGATCGACAAGACGCAGGTTTTCGTCAACAGCTCTGCTGCCGGCGGGTTGCGGATGAGCGTGCACGGGCTCACACAGGGAATGACCGCCAGGGCCGCCAGGGAGGCGGCACTGGGCGCTGGTGCGATCGTGGGCCTGACCACCGTCGGGGCGATCGACTCCTGGGACATCGAGGATTTGCTTGAGGCGAGCCCCAATATCGTCCTGCTGGCGGGGGGAGTGGACTACGGCGAGAAACAGATCGTGGTCGACAACGCGAGGATGATCGCGGAGTCAGGGCTGCAGGTGCCAGTGATCTACGCCGGCAACATTGCCCTCCGGCGCCGGGTGCAGGACATCTTCGCGAGGAACGGTGTAGAGCTGATGTGCGCTGACAACGTCTTCCCCGACGTGGATGTGCTTCAGATCGAGCCAGTGCGCGCGCTGATCCATGAGGTCTTCAACCAGCACATCGTCACGGCTCCCGGCATGGCCCGGCTCACTGAGCTGTCCACCTTCGAGATCCTGCCGACCCCCGGGGCGGTGCTGCTGGCCGCTGAGATCTTCGCCGACACCCTTGGCGATGCCCTGGTGATCGATGTCGGCGGCGCCACTACAGACATCCACAGCGTCACCAACGGTTCCATGGAGTGGACGAGCCGCAGCATCGACCCGGAACCCAGGGCCAAACGCACCGTGGAAGGTGACCTCGGTGTCTTCGTCAATGCCCGGCAGGTGGCGGCGATGGCGGGTGAGGACGGTGATGGGGACAGGCTCGAGTATCTGCGGGCCATTCCCTCCGACGAGCGGGAGGAGGACGTCACCCGCTGGCTGGCTGAGTGTGCGGTCGAGGTCGGGATTCGCAGGCACGTTGGCACTGTCAGCGACCTGTTCACCCCGACGGGCAAGAAGCAGATCGTGCGTGGCAAGGACCTGACCGCGGTCCGCTGGATCATCGGCACTGGCGGTGCCCTGACGCGGATCCCCGGCGGGGAGGAGATCTTGGGCCGAATCCGTCTCGGCGCAGGGGCGCGGTTGATGCCACCTCCCGAGGCACGCATCCTCATTGACCGCGACTACCGGTTCTCTGCGCTGGGGACCCTGGCGCAGGTCTATCACGAGGAGGTTGCTGCCACCTTCGCCGACTGGGTGACCAGTGAGGTGGGAGAGATTCCCCGTGTCACTGGTGAGGAGGTGCCGGACGTATGAGCGTGGAGACACCCAGGCTTGAGATCCACATCGACCGGATCGCTCAGAATGCCGCCGCCGTGATCTCCCAGTGCGGCTCCAGCGGAATCCAGGTGGCGGCGGTCACCAAGGTGATGCAGGCTCACCCGGCTCTTCTCCGGGCGCTGGAGGGCTCGGGGTGTGTGATGCTGGCCGATTCCCGGATCGACAACTTGAAACGGGTCGCGGAGGCCGGCATGGGGCTGCCCACCATGCTGTTGCGGGCGCCGACTCCCTGCAATGCCCCTGAGGCGGTGCGCTGGGCTGACTATTCCCTCATCTCGTCACGTGAGACCGCGGAGGCGCTTTCAGGGGCCGCTGGCTGGGCTGGGTTGCGGCACAAGGTGGTGGTGATGGTCGACGTCGGTGACCTGCGTGAGGGAGTGTGGCCGGACCGTGCCGTCGACGTCGTCGCAGGCATCGCCCACCTGCCCCACCTGGAGGTGGCTGGTTTGGGAACCAATCTCGCGTGCTTCGGCGGGGTGGTGCCCACCCGGGAGAAGATGGAGATGCTGACCGGTATCCGTGACGAATGCCGCAGCGTCACCGGGCATCCCCTGGAATTGGTCTCCGGCGGCAACAGCGCAAACCTGCCGCTGCTGGCAAGCGGAGACATGCCAGATGGGATAAACCATTTGCGTATCGGGGAGGCCATCGTCCTGGGCCGCAATGTGCTGGACCGCTCACCCTGGCCTGGAACCCGGCAGGACACCGTGGGACTCGTGGCAGGGGTGATCGAGCTGCAACGCAAGCCGTCGGTGCCGGTGGGCGAGACCGGGCAGGACGCCTTCGGCAACACCACCCATTTCACCGACCGTGGCCTGCGGCTCCGTGCCATCTGTGACATCGGGCGTCAGGACGTCGCCCCGGAAGCCATCGAGCCCATCGATCCAGGCATAGAGGTGCTTGGAGCCAGCAGCGATCATCTGATCATCGACGTTACCGACGCCAGGTCCCCGGTCGCTGTCGGCTCTGAGGTGCGATTCCTACCCAGCTACGGAGGACTGTTGTCCGCCAGCACCTCCCCCCACATCCGGAAACAGGCCGTGCGGCGGCATTAGTACAGTTCCGAGAGATTCAGTAGTTATCGAACAAAGGAGTTCCCAGTGAGTACTGAGAATAAGGTCTTCGATGCAGGCCCAGACGAGAAAAGTGAAGAAGGACAAGAGCTGCAGAGAGGTCTAAGTAACCGGCACCTTCAGCTGATTGCTCTTGGTGGAGCCATTGGCACCGGAATGTTTATGGGGTCTAGCAACACCATCCATGAAGCTGGCCCTTCAAGCATGCTTGTGTACGCCGTTATAGGATTCTTCCTGTATTTCATGATGCGCGCCATGGGTGAGATGCTCTTGTCGAATCTGAAATACCGCTCATTCCGTGATATTGCGGAGGATCTGCTCGGGCCGGCCGGCGGGTTCATTGCTGGATGGACCTATTGGTTTGCCTGGGTTGTAGCGGCCATGGGTGATCTTGCTGCCATTACGGGATATGCTCAGTTCTGGTGGCCAGAGGTTCCCAAGTGGTTGCCTGCTGCTGTGCTAGCGGGAACACTTCTAGTTTTGAACCTGCTGGCCGTGAAATACTTTGGCGAGGCTGAGTTCTGGTTTGCTCTGATCAAGCTGGTTGCTGTCGGCGCCTTGGTGGTGGTTGCGGCCTGTTTGCTGTTCTCTGGCTTCGTCTCGCCGGATGGGCAGCCCGCCACCGTCGAGAATCTATGGAATGACGGTGGGTTCTTCCCCAAGGGCTTCGGCGGGTTCCTGCGCGGCTTCCAGATTGCTTTCTTCGCCTTCGTTGGGCTTGAAATTGTTGGAACCGCAGCTGCGGAAACCAAGGATCCTGAGCGTAACTTGCCCAAAGCCATTAATGCGATTCCAGTGCGGTTGGCGCTGTTCTATGTGCTGGCGCTGGCGGCCATCACCATCGTCATCCCGTGGCGGGAAGTCGTTCCTGGTGTGAGCCCCTTCGTCTCAATGTTCTCTCTGGCAGGTTTTGGGGCAGCTGCTCACGTGATGAATTTTGTTCTGCTGACGGCTGCTGCCTCTTCGGATAACTCAGGCCTGTACTCGACCTCCCGGATGGCGTACGGGCTCGCACTTGATGGTCAAGCTCCCCAGGCTTTCAAGAAGCTGTCCAAGCGCAAAGTTCCTCGTAATGCATTGATCTGCTCCTGTGCGCTGCTCATGACGGGAGTCGTTTTCCAGTACACCTCTGAGGATATTGTGCAGGCCTTTGAGCTGGTCACCACTATCACGGCGGTCTTGTTCCTGTTCATATGGGCTTTTATCGTCGTCTGCTACCTGGTGTATCGGAAAAAGAATCCCGAGCTGCACGAGAAGTCTGTTTACAAGATGCCTGGCGGAAGGGTCATGTGCTGGGTTGTTCTGGTTTTCTTTGCGATCAGCCTGGTGATCTTGTATTTCGATGAGGATAAGCGGGCAGCCGTCCTCTGGACACCAGTTTGGTTCCTGATTATCATTCCCTGCTATTTCATCAACAAGAAGGCACGTGGCGGCAAGAGCGCCTCGGCTCAGGATGTTGCTCAATGATCCCAACATGAGATGAAGGGACGGACGCGCTATGCCGTCCGTCCCTTCGCGCTTTGGCTTTTATGAACGCATCATCAGGGCGTGTGCAACCCGGCCAAGACCTCGTTGAACGCCTCTGTAGTCGACGGGTGGGTCCAGATCCCGTCGCGCAGCTGTGAGGCGGTCACCCCATTCCTCATGGCCAGCGCCACCAGGTTGATGACCTCCTGGGCATCGACGCTGAAGATGGTCGCACCGAGTATCTCGTCGGTGCCGGGCGCAACCAGGACCTTGATCAGGCCGTGAGTCTCGCCCAGGGTCTTGGGGCGGGGCATGGCCGCGATCTGCGCGACAGGTTTCGACGCCACTAGGTAGGTGACTGCCTGGGCAGTGGCCTCACGCTCACTCAGCCCCACCTGCGCCAGCGGGGGAGTGATGAAAGTCGTGGTCGGGATAGCTTTTCGGTCGGCCCGGGACCGGTGTGAGTCACCGACGAGCTGGTCCTTGACAATCCGGTAGTCATCAAGGGAGACGTAGGTGAACTGTGGACCTCCATTGACGTCACCCACCGCCCAGACGCCGTCGGCGCTAGTGCGCAGCTGATCATCTACGACGATGAAGCCCCGCTCGTTAGTCTCGATCCCGGCAGCGGGCAGATCCAGCGCAGCGGTCTCCGGCTTACGGCCAACGGCCACCAACACCGCGTCGGTCTCGAACGTGCCTGCGCCGCAGACCACCTGCCTACCGTCGTCCTCGATGGCGGAGACGGGAGCGTCGGTGACGATCTCGATGCCGCGGTCGGCCAGGGTGGTGACCACAGCCTCACGCACGTCATCATCCAGGGCAGGCAGGAAGGTTGAACCACGTTCCAGGATCCGTACCGCTGAACCGAAGGCGGCGAACATGCTCGCGAACTCGAGTCCGATGAAGCCGCCTCCGATGATCGTCAGGCTCGGGGGAACCCGGCCGCCAGCGATGTGTTGGATGGTGGTCGAGTCGTAGACGGACTCACCGTTGATACCTGGGATGTCAGGCATCGCAGGAGAGGTACCGGTGTTGATCACCACCGCCTCCGCGCTGATATCGAGGGTCTCGGAACCGGCCTGGACCCTCACCTCGTGCGGGCCGATGAAGCGCGCCTCACCGCTGACGAGGGTGACAGTCTCCAAACTGGCGAGCATCGCATGGTTGGCGGCGCGGAGTTTATCTATCAGGGCGTCACGGGATGCGATGGCCTTTGGCAGGTACTCATCCGGGGCCTGCTCCCCGCGGCGTTCCGCGAGATTCACCAGGGTCTTGGTCGGAACGCAGGCAACATTGATGCAGGTGCCGCCGGCCATCGAATCATCGCGCTCCACCAGCACGACCCGTTTACCCGCGGAGGCCAGGTCGCGGGCCAGGGTCTTGCCTGCCTTACCCCAGCCGATGACCAGAAGGTCGGCCTCCAGGTTCAGATGTTTGGTTGAATCATCCATGTGGTCACCGTAGTGCGTGCCAGCCCGCATCGGTGGGATATTTCAGCCGGCGACGAGCCAGGCGTCTGAGCGTTCCCGCCACCACAGCGTCAAGGCCCGGACCCCCATGAAGCCCAGCGAAAACGCCAGCCACAACCAGGTCAGTCCCGGTATGCCCGCGGGCGCGTACCAGGCCACGGCCAAGATCATCGGTGCATAGACGACGAGCGTGATAATGCTCGCCCAGGCCAGGTAGGGGCCATCCCCGGCGCCGATCAGGACCCCGTCGAACAGGGTCACCCACGAGGCGATCACCAGCGTGCAGCCGACCACCACCAGCACTGCCGCCACTGCCTCGCGCACATCCCGGTCCGGGGAGAACAGCGCCGCCAGCGGCTGCCGCACCAGCAGCGTCACGACCCCCAGGACGACCCCGGCACACAGCGACCACCAGGTCATCCGGCGCGCCAACGCCCGGGCCTCCTCAGGCCGGGACGCACCGAGAGCCTGCCCGATCAGGGTCTGCCCTGCGATGGCTAACGCATCCAGGACGTACTGCAGGAAACTCCAGATGGTGAACCCCACCTGGTGCGCAGCCAGTGCTACCTCGCCGTAGCGGGCCGCTGTCCATAGCGTCAGCAACAATGCGGCGCGGAAGGCCAGGGTACGGATCAACAATGGGATCCCGACCAGAAGACTCGTCCTCATACCCGCGGCCCGAGGGCGCCGTGCCGCCCCAACCCGCCCCGCCCCACGCAGCACGACCCCAGCTGCCGCCAGCCCCATCAGGGTCTCGGCCAGTGCGGTCGCGGCCCCCGAGCCTGCGATTCCCATGCCGAACCCGAACACCAGGAGGACGTCCCCGAGAAGGTTCAGGACAGCGGCCCCGATCGCCAGCAGCATCGGGGTGCGGCCATCGGCCATGCCACGCAACGTTCCCGTGGCAGCCAACACCAGGAACATCCCCGGTAATCCCGGCAGCGACCATCTGAGATAGGCGATCGCCTGCTCAAGGACGGCACCACTCGCTCCGAGCCAGGCCGCCAGCTGCGGGGCGAAACCCCAGGAGACCACGCCGATGCCCATCCCCAGGACCACAGCCAGCCACATGGCCTGAATCCCAGACTCCACCGCCTCCTGCTGCCGCCCGGCACCCATCAGGCGCGCCACGGTCGCTGTGGAACCGTAGGCGAGAAAGATGAACGCCCCGACCATTGCCAGCGTCAAGGTAGAGCCAACGCCCAGGCCGGCCAAGGGCTCCGTGCCGAGCTGCCCGACGATCGCGGTGTCGGCCATGACGAACAGAGGCTGGGCTACCAGCGCCGCGAACGCAGGCAGCGCCAACTCCAGGATCTGACGATTCAAAGATTGCGGCACCCCGTGATCCTAGTGTCGTGTGGCGTGAGTTCGCCGGTGTTTTTCGGCCCCGGAACCGCCTCCCACTCGAACTCCCACCACACGACACCAGACGTCAGGAGCAGCCGTTCATGAAAGGCACCCCGGGGGCGAGGCGGCTCCATTCCTGGGGCGTCAACGGATCGCCGAGCCGGGAGCACAGGTCGGCTGCGGCAGCGGCTCCCTCGCCGGGCCACGAGACCGCCGTACCGTCCGAGAGCGCCAGCAGGAGCCGGCCATCCGCGAAATCAGCACCGGCGATAGAGGCCGCCGGGTGCTCGATGTGCAGGCTCAGCGCTGGGGCATCTGGTGTTGTCTCCCAGGCCCATAGGTCGCCTTCCACACTCGTGGCCAGCAGATGAGTGCCGTCGGTGCTGAAACGCAGTCTCTCCAAGGAGACATGAGCGTCGGAGAGCCGGGCCGACACCTGCGGGCTGGCCGGATCGGCCAGGTCGATGAGCGAGATCTCCCCGTTGAGGGCCCCGACGGCCAGCTGGCCAGAGGGAGAGAAATCGAAGGTGCATGGCACCAGATGCCCAGGCAGGCTCGCCTCGGCACGGATCTCGGGACCCGCATCGGTGATCGCCGCCACGACGAATCCCGTGCCGTCGGCGCTCATGGCCGCCGCAAGCGTGCCATCAGAGTTGAACGCTAGCCCACCCGGCCATGCGTGCAGGCTGCCCTGAAGGGACCAGCCGGTCTCTGTCCTGCGATACAGGTGATAGCCGGCCTGGCTCCGGTGGCCGATCGCCAGGTGCCTGCCATCCGGAGAGATGACAAGGTCGATCACCGCCCGGGTTTCATCGATGACCTGCTCCACGCTGTAGCCATCACCGTTGGCGCCTAGCACCACCACCTTTCCGTCATCTGACTGCGTCACCAGGGTTCTCCCCGTGGCATCTGAGGCGGCGTGCGACAGGTAGCCGGTGCCGTCGGGGGAGGGCGCCACCGTCATCTCGTGGGCTCCCGGGGTGGTGGCATCCAGAACCCGCGGGCCAGCGGCCGTGGTGATGATCAGCCTGCCTCCGGCCTGTCGGACATCATGCATCTTGACGCCGTTGCTACCCAGCAGGACCGGCGGCGGCCGCCACAGGGCCACAGTCCCGTCGGTGGCGCCGGTCAGGAATCCGTCGGCACCCCTGGCGATACTCGTGATGACGCTGCGCACGGGACTGCTCTCGATGGTCTGGCCCGTCTTGTCCATGACGACGGCCTCACCCTGGGAGCCGCCCAGGACCACGCGGTCTCCCAGGTGCTTGACCGCGTGCACCCCCGATTTCATGGGAAGCTCCCGCGCGACCTGCGCAGAGGTCCCAGAGATGCCGAGCAGCAGAGCGTTCGAGGCGCTGCTTCCAGCCAGGATTTCAGTGTTGTCCTCGGAGACGTCGAGGGAGAGGATCTGCCCACCCACCTGGACATCCGGCAAAGCGGCTCCCGAGGAGTCGAACAACGCCAGCCGGCCCCGGGGACCACCCGCGGCCACGAGATCGGGCGTGGCGGTCAGGGCCATGACGGCAACATCCTCTCCGAGCTGGAGGGTGCTCAGGACCTCAGGGTGGTCCGGCTTCTCCAGGTTGATACGCAGCACCTCGCCGTGCAGGTTCCCTATCAGCGCCACCCTGCCCTGCCAGGCCGTGCTGTATGAGGTGACGCCCGGTGTGGCCCACTCACCCAGTTTCCGAGGAGCGCGGGTCAGGTCCCACACCGATGCCGTGCGCTGGCCGGCGACGATCACGAGGCGGCGGCCATCCTGCAACACCGGCTGCACCGCGAAGAGCTGCCCCCCATCGGTGTCGATGGTCTCGGGTTCGGTCTTCAGGTTGCCGTCCCGCCACAGGGTCAGCTTTCCACTGCTGTCTCCCCGTAGGACGGCGGCGTCTCTCGGTGCGGTCGCCACCATGGTGTTTCCCGTGGGGCCGAGGACCCGCTGTGGAGCCGCTGTGCCCGCCGACTCGATCACAGACGAACGTGTCTGGGAGTTGTCCTCCAGCCGGTATGATGCGACGGCCAGCTCGGCGGCCTCATTGGGGTCGGTGTCCCGGGTCTGGCCTGAGACGAGGGCCAGCTGCTGGGCTTGGGCCGTTCTGGCGGTGGTGCTTGCCTGCTGGGCGAATCCATTGGAACGGACGCCGAGGAAAGCCGCCACCACAGCCAGGACCACGGCGATGGCTGCAATCACCAGGGCGCCATGCTGCTGGGCGCGGGTGCGCTTCAGCTGGGCTTCCTGCGCGGCCTCGTGGCTGCGGCCTGTGGCCAGCGAGGCCTCAATGAACTCGCGCTCATCCTTCGTCAAGACAGGGGCGTTCTCGCTTTGCGACCAGGACTGCCACATCACGGCCTCCGCGGGCAACAGGCCCTCTGGTTTCCGTCCGCCCTCATCCCAGAGCCGCGTCGCCATGTGGATCCGCCGCCCAACCAGCAGCGTGGCCTCTTCCTGCGTGACCCAGCTACGCAGCCGGTGCCAGCGGGTCAGCAGGGCCTCATGAGCGATGCTCAGCTGGTCCTCCCTGAGGCTGAGGAGACGTGATGCCACGAACGCCTCTGCCACCGGGACCAGCTGTGGCGATAGCGAGCTGAACGGGATCGAGCGGCGCAGCAGCTGTTTCGCGTCCACGACCACCAGCGACAGCATGAGCCGCTGGACCAGCTGCTGACCGCCGGGCGGAAGGGCCTGCAGCACGGCCTCGGCCTCGTCGTTCAGCGAGGCCCACAGCCCGCCCGATGTGAGATAGCTGGAGGCTGTCAGGGTGTCTCCGGCTGAAGCGGTCCAGCAGTGGCGCAGCGTGTTTGACAACAGCGGCAGTACGACCCCCGGGTCGGGATAGCCGTACTGGTGCAGGTCACGGATCAGCACCTCGACCAGTTCGGGGGAGACCGCGCGGCCGTGGTACCGCGCTGGGGCCTCGATGATCTGATGGTATTCAGCAGTCGTTAGGGGGCCTATCAGGACCGGTGTGGCCAGGAAGGACGCCAGGCGGGGATGCCGCAGGACAGTGCCAACCGCGTCCGCGTTGAGGCCGGTCACGCAGACCACATGGCCGGGCAGCTGGCACAGGATGTCGGCGAGCTGCTCAGTCTCGTCGTCGTCGAGGTGCTGGAGATCCTCAAACTGGTCGACGACCAGCAGGCTCGCCTCCGGGGGCACCTTCCAGGTGAGGAGGTCGCGCACCCTTAGCTGCGCGGGAATCAGACTGGACAGTGGGCCGTCCGGGGCCGTGCCGCGCCCGATGAGCCCAGCTGCGAGAAGCGACGACTTGCCCGTGCCAGATGCCCCGATCAGTGTCACCACCCGGGGGGGGTTCCGCCTCGGCACAGGCCGTCAGAAGCTCCTCCAGGGTGCGTTCTCGTCCCATGAAGAGGCCGGACTCCGCGGTCGTGTAGGGCCGCAGGCCGACATAGGGGGGTTCCACGACGACGCTGGAACGGCGCATCCGGTCGATTGCCTCTGCCCAGGCCGCCTCGTCTTGAACCGTGACGAGTTGCAGAGCGCGCAGCAGTTTCATGAACTGCGGCATGAGCGACGGGGTGGGCAGATGCCTGCCCTCCAGCCATCCCTGGGCGGTCGAGGCGGGGACCTCAGCTATCGCGGCGGCGCGCCGGATAGACAGGCCAGCCCGGCTCCGTGCCGCTGCCATCTGCTGCGTCAGGGCGCTGCGGCTGAAAGGAGGGAGCATGTGGACTACCCTAAAGGGTGTCATCTAAAAGGAGGGCTGAGTGCACGGATCATTGGCCTAAAGTGAATTCCTGCATGCAGGATGCAGAAAAATCAAATCGTTCTGGCTAGGCATGATGTTTGTAGAGCCAGTCTCGTACAGGTCCATACACCCCATAGTTTGGAGACGGGCCCAGGGTAACCCCTAATGTTCCACTCAGCCCAGGCACATTCCTGAGAGCGTGGAAGGCGGGGGGTGCCTGGGCTGATGATTTGACTGGGCAAGAGGGAGGAAGAAGGTCGCATGGCTCTGGTCACGCGCAGGCGCGTCGAGACCGCGCTGGTTGGTCTCGTCGCGCTTTCCCTCGGGGTTCTCGCCCTGATTCACCGGGGAGTGCCTGCGGCTGATGTCGAACTCAACGACGGCGGGGTGTGGGTCACGAATCAGACGCAGCGACTGGTCGGGCACCTCAACCACGAGTCACAGACGATCGACGGGGCGATCCGGCCCTCGGCCAGTTCCTTCGATGTCACCCAGTCGGCTGGGAACGTTCTCGTGCGCAGTGCCGACAGCGTCCAGCCGGTGGATGTGGCCTCGGTCGCCTTCCTGGGCGAGGCCGGAGTCGCTGGGGTTCTCGTGGCTCATGGCGGGGACGAGGTGCTCTTCGCTGATCAGAGTGAGGGACGCATCTGGGCCACCGACACCCGGGGGGCCGCGGGCTTCAGCCTCACAGCCGAGCCGCTCTTGAAGGGGCTGGACACACCTCGGGTAGCCGTCGGCACAGACGGCACCGGGTACGTCCTGACCGCCGAGGGTCAGCTGCGCACCGTCACGGGAACCGATTCTGAGGCAACGGTCAGGGAACAGGGCCAGAAGGTGAATGGGAGGCTGTCGGACTCAGCCCAGCTCACGGTAGTCGGTGACAAGGTAGCCGTGCTGGACGGCACCACGTTGACCGTGGACGGGCGCGCAGTCGAGGATCCCGGGTTCGAGGGAGGCATCGTCCAGCAGCCATCAGGACCCTCCAGCATGGTCGTGGTCGCGACCCCGTCGGAGCTGATCAAGGTGGAGATCGCCTCAGGCAGGATCACCCGGGAGAGCATCTCGAGTGGTAAGCCCGTCGCACCGGTCCAGCTGCAGGGCTGTATCCATGCGCTGTGGGCGGAGTCGGGCTACTACATGCGTGACTGCGGTGGCAGAGATTATGAGAAGACCCAGCATCCCGAGCTGGCCTCGGCCAAACAGCCGGTGTTCCGCACCAACCGCAAGGTGGTCGTCATCAATGACGAGGTCACCGGCGATGTCTTCCTGCCCCTGAAGCAGATGGCCAAGGTGAACAACTGGGAACAGGTCGAGTCCCAGCTGGAGGACGAGAAACAAAAGAAGGACCCCGAGGAGACTGAGAAGTCCCAGACCCGTGAGTTCTCGGAGGAACAACACCCGCCACAGGCCGTGGACGATGATCTGGGAGCCAGGCCGGGGACCGCGACGGTGCTCCCCGTCCTGATGAATGACATAGACCAGGATGGCGATGTGCTGACGGCGGTGCTGCGGGATGTGCCCGAGGGGGTGAAGCTCTCACTCGCCAAGGAGGGACGTGCGATCCGTATCGAGGTGCCTGCGGACGCGAAGGGGCCGATCACCTTCACCTACCAGGCCTTCGATGGCGTGGATGTCTCGAATGTCGCCACGGTCACGGTGAACCTCCGCTCAGAGAACGAGAACTCGGCGCCTCGCAGGGTGCGTGACAGCCAGGTCAACATCAGCGAGCGGGCCTCCGCCAGCTACTCGGTGCTTGCGGACTGGGTGGATCCGGACGGCGACCCTATCTACCTCCAGCAAGCCAGCGCGGAGAACAGCCTTGAGATGACGTGGCGGCCTGATGGGTATGTGTCCCTGAAGGACCTGGGCAAGGGCGGACCCGGGCACCGCGCAGTGAACCTGACCGTGTCCGATGGACGTGACGCGGCCACCGGTGAGCTGGCTGCGCAGGTGTCCCCGGGATCCACGAACTCCCCACCCGTGGCCAACAACGACCATTACGTCGCTACGGTGGGGCAGGCGATCACCCTGGAACCGCGCAGCAACGACACGGACGCCGACTCCGATGAGTTGAAACTCGTCGAGGTCTCCGCCGCCCCGGCGGACACCGAGATAAAACCCGACTACCAGGCGGGGACGATCCGTTTTGTGGCCTCGAAGCCAGGGAACTACACCTTGGTCTATGGGATCACGGACGGCCCGAATAATGCGAAGGGGCGCATCCGGGTGGACGTGGTAGACCCGAACTCCTCGGGTCTGCAGCCTGTGCCTGAGAACGATCTGGGGCTGCTGCCCTCCAACGGCTCCGTGTCCATCAACGCCCTCGAGAATGACTTCGACCCGGCGGGCGGGGTGCTGGCCATCCAGGGGGTCTCCCAGGCCGATGCCCCAGGGCTCAACATCGAGGTAGTCAAGCACTCCCAGTTACGGATCACCGCCCCGGCTGGGATCGACACGCCGCAGAGCTTCACGTACACGGTGAGCAATGGTCATGAGTCCGCCACCGCGAAGGTGCTGGTGATCCCGAAGGAACCGCCGGCCACGGTCCAGTCACCAGTGGCCACGCCAGACAGTACGAACGTACGGGTCGGTGACCTGGTGACTGTGCCCGTGCTGAGCAACGACTACTCCCCGGCGGACCTTGACCTGTCCCTGGCACCGGAGCTCGACGTTCGCTCGGACCCGGCGCTCGGCGAGTTCTTCATCTCCGACGGTATGGTCCGGTTCCGGGCAGGAAGCGAAGCCGGTACCGCGGAGGCGATCTACACTGTTCGTGACTCGCAGGGCAATCCGGCCTCGACCACGGTGACCATCAACATCCGTGCCATGGATGTGCGTAATGAGCAGCCGGCGCCCAAACAGCTCGACTCCAGGACCTTCGCGGGCTCCTCGGTGCGGATACCGGTGCCTCTAGACGGCATCGACCCTGACGGTGACTCGGTCACGCTGGGCGGGCTTGGAGGGCAGGTGCCGAAGCTCGGGGCTGTGAAGGTGGAGGGGAACTACCTCGTCTACGAAGCGGCGAAAGGGGTTTCGGGAACCGACACCTTCACCTACCGCGTGCTCGACCGTTTCGGGGCTGAGGGCGAGGGGGTGATCCGCGTCGGCGTGGTACCACCGCCAGCTGCCAACCAGCCGCCTGTCGCTGTCGCCGATGAGGTGTCGGCGCGCCCGTCGACCCGGCTGGAGATCCCGGCCCTGGCCAACGACATCGACCCCGACGGTGACCAGCTACAGCTGGTGAAGGGCTCGGCCGCTGCGACTGACAGCAGTTGGGAGCCGAAGGCGCAGACTAGGGGACAACGGATCGTCGTGGTCACTCCTCCTGAGGAGGGGGTCTATCACCTGTACTACACGATCACCGACGGCGGCGGTGTCTCCGACCGGGGCGTGGTCACGGTCAGGGTTGATTCCAAAGTCTCGCCCAGAGCGCCCGTGGCGAATGATGACGTCGTCCCGGCCGCGAAGATCGCAGGGACCGACCAGGTCGAGGTGCCTGTGCTCGAGAATGACTCCGACCCGGACGGGGTGGTCTCCGAATTGAAGGTCACGGCCGAGTCCCCAGCCACGGTCAAGGGGGGGAACGGTCACGGTGCCGGTCTCTGACGAACGGCAGATCGTGCTGTACACCATCACCGATGCCGACGGACTGTCTTCGCGTGCCGCCATCGTGGTTCCCGGAAGGGCAGCCGTTCCACCCGCCATCAACACCAGCAGGGGACAGGCTCGTGTCAAGGCGGGTGAGCCCCTGAACATCAGATTCCAGGACTGGGTGGTCACCCGCCCTGGGCGCACTGCACGCCTGACCAGCGTCGACTCGGTGCTCGCTGGCCCGGGAGGAAGCGCTGAGGCTGGCAACAATGGCGTCAAGGTGGTGGATGACCAGACCATAGAGTTCACCCCCGACAAGAGTTTCGCGGGTCAGACGACGGTGTCCTTCGAGGTCACCGACGGTCAATCCATGGATGACCCGCAGGCCTTGAAGAGCAAACTCAGCCTGAGCGTCATCGTCGAGGGCGACGGGCAGCAGCCACCGCAGCTCAGACCCACCCAGCTCCGGGTTGCCCCCGGCGAGCCTGCCCAGCAGATTTCGCTGAGTGCCATGGTTACGGACCCGAATCCGGGGGACAACGACACGATGACCTACTCTCTGGTGAGCACAGATGGCCCAGTTCAGGCCAGCGTGTCGGGGCAGGAGCTCACCATCTCCGTGCCCACAGGCACACCGGTCGGCGCCTCGGCCTCCGTGGTCGTCCAGGCGCATGACGGGTCGACGGAGCCGGTGAACATGACCATCCCGGTCACCGTGATCGCATCTACGCGGCCACCTATGACGGTTTCTGAGGTGGTTGAACGCGACGGGAGGGTGGGGAACCCCGTTTCCTTTGACCTGTCGAGGCTGGTTACGAACCCCTTCGCGGATTCGGGTGGGGAGATCACCCTGGTGGGCAGCCCCCAGGTGCGCGGGTCGGCCACGGTGAGCGCGGAGGGCAGGACTCTCACAATCACGCCAACAGACCCAGGGACAGGGGCGGATTCCGTGGACGATGTCCTGGTCTCCTACCGCGTGGCGGATGCCACCAACGATCCTTCGCGGGAGCGCACAGGCATCATCCGGATCGTTGTCAAGGACGTGCCCAGGGCGCCGACCGCCGTGACAGCCCAGTATGTGAGTTCCCAGACGGCGCGGGTCTCCTGGACCCATGCCGGCTGGCGGGGCGCCACCCCGAAGGGGTTCACGGTTTTCTGGCGTGGCGGTAGCAAGACCTGCGGGCTCCAGACCACCTGCGACATCCCAGGGCTGGCGAACAGCGGGCGCTACACGTTCACGGTCAAGGCCGAGGTGGAGGAGTCTGACCTGAACTCCCGCAGCCCGCAGTCCGCGCCGAGCAACGAGATCCTGGTGGACGCACTCCCGTCCAAACCCTCCGCCCCCGTCCCCGCCTTCGGCGACCAGCAGATCTCCCTTGCCTGGGATGCCGCGACGGTCCCGGGCGGCGGCTCGCCGGTCACCCGGTACACCGTCACGATGTACCCCGGCGGGCAGAAGCAGGAGACCACCGCGACTAGCCTCACGTGGACGGGTCTGACGAACGGGCAGGCCTACACGTTCACGGTCACAGCCCACAACCGGTTGACGGACGAAAACAGCCAGCTCACCCCGCCCACCAGTGATGAGTCACGCGCGGAGACCCCCGCGGGCGCTCCGTCAGACCAGGGGGAGCCGAAGGTGACTATGGACACGAGTTCGAGTTCGGTCAAACCCAGGGCGAACATCACGTGGTCCCCACCCGGGAATCCCAATGGCGACTCGAATTTCCGGTATGTGGTAACCGATGAGAATGGCCGGGAGGTGTGCCCGGAGCAGCAGTCCACCACCTGCACGACGCCGATGGACCCGTCCACCGAGACGGTGACGTTCACGGTGCGCTCCACCAACAAGTCCGGTCAGTGGTCGGCCCCCTCGCCCGCGTCGAACGCCGTGCGTGCCTTCCAGCCGCCGGGGGCACCCACCAGGTTCTCCCTGAAGCCGACCGGCAAGGGCAACGAGGTGCAGTTCGACTTCGGGGCCGCCTCGGGCAACGGGGTCAAGGAGAGCGAGATCACCTACCGCTGGAGCGCTGGGGGGCATTCCGGCACGGTCAAGCCGGGGACGACGGTGGTGACCAGCTCTGCCTTCCAGTTGGGGCAATCGGTCACCGTCCGGCTCGTCGCTGTCGCGAATGTCCTCGGCCAGACCTCCGAAGGGGAGGCGGCGACCGCCACCGTGACGGCCTACGGCCCGCCCCAGGCACCCGTCGTCAGCAGTGAGGGTGGGGTGGAGCAGGCCTCCCTGCGCTGGCAGGTTCCCGGCTCCAGCAACGGGGCCCGTGTCAAGCAGGTCGAGATCACCACCACGGTCAAGGCTGAGGGCAAAGACGCCAAGACCGATACCTGGACGACAGACGACCTGTCGGGTTCCGTGGACAAGGGCGACGGACGCAAGCAGAATGTCTGTGTGAAAGCCCGGGCCCAGAACGAACACGGCGTCTGGAGTGAGTATTCCAGCGAGTCCTGCGCCTCGACCTGGGGAGACAAGAAGGCGACCCTCACCAGGGATGACTCATACAACTGCCAGGGCCAGGGGTGGGGATGCCTTAAAGTCACAGTGCAGAACTGGGAACCTGGTGAGACAACCTGCAAACTTCCTAGCCCCAGGCGGCACGACGATGATGAAAAAATAAAGATCAGGGTTCGCAGGATCGACCCCAGCGGCAACGGGGCGAGTGATCCATTCCCGGCTGATTTGTTATCCGAGGGCTATGGCGATGGCAAAGATGTCACTGGCGAGTGCAAGTGACGTCCCAACTGAAACAAAGGTGAATTGACCCAGATGACCATGAACCCGGAACAGGCCGCTTTCTTCGCGGACACCTTCGCGCGGCTGACTGACAACGTCGGTCAGGCGTTGCTAGGCAAGGCCCCGGTGATCCGCCTGGCGCTGACCTGCATGCTGGCGGAGGGGCATCTATTGCTTGAGGACGCGCCGGGCACCGGGAAGACCGCCCTGGCCAGGGCGATCGCGGCCTCGGTGCACGGCAGCCACAATCGAATCCAGTTCACCCCGGATCTCCTGCCCTCCGACATCACGGGCATCACCATGTACGACCAGTCCACGTCGCGCTGGACCTTCCACCACGGCCCCATCTTCAGCTCGATCGTGCTGGCCGACGAGATCAACCGGGCCTCACCGAAGACGCAGTCAGCGCTGCTGGAGGTGATGGAGGAATCCCAGGTCACAGTGGACGGCCAACGCTACCCGACCGAGCGGCCGTTCATGGTCATTGCGACCCAGAACCCCGTCGAGCAGGCGGGCACCTACCGGCTGCCCGAGGCGCAGCTCGACCGTTTCCTGATGAAGACATCGGTGGGCTATCCCGACACGGAGGCCGCGATCCATGTGCTCGCCGGCTCTTCGCAGCCTGACCGCTCCCGGCAGCTCAACCCGGTACTCGCCCAGCAGGCCGTGGCGGAGATGATCGACTCGGTCCGTGACAACTACGTGGACAACTCGGTCCTGCACTATGCGCAGAAACTCGTGGAGGCCACCCGGGACGACGATGACACCTCGATGGGCGTCTCCACCCGCGGAGCCATCGCGATGGTCCGGGCCGCGCGGGTGTGGGCGGCTGCCCACGGCCGCAACTACGTCCTGCCCGACGACATCAAGGAGCTTGCCGCGCCGGTGTGGACGCATCGGCTCATCATGTCCCCGGAGGCCGAGTTCGCCGGGGTGGGGCCCACCGACGTGATAGCCCGGGTCCTGACCCTGGTGGAGGCTCCCACGAACCGGATGAACGCCTAAGACCCGTGCCTGAGTCCTCCGCCTCAGCAGCTGTTTCCCGGTCGTCCTTGCCGATGCGGGCTCTGCGACGTGTCCTGGGACTGCGTCCCATCGCCTCGGTGACCCCGCTGGGGTGGGCGTTGCTGGCCGGTGCGGTGGTGGCCGGGATCCCGGGTTGGTTGTTCGGCTGGCTGGAGTTCCGGGCCTTGTCGGTGATGTGCCTGGTCGCGATGACCGTCGCGGTCCTGTCGGTGCTGGGTAGGCGTGAGCACGAGGTGCTGTTTGAGTTGTCGCGCCCACGGGTGCAGGTTGGTGATGTGGCAACGGGAGAGTTACAGGTGCGGTCGGCCGGCGGGAAGGCATCGGGCTCGGCGACCCTTGAGTTCCCCGTGGGCGGGGAGGTCGCATCTTTCAGAGTCCCGGCCCTTGGACCTGGGCAGGTGCATCGGGAACCGTTCTCGATCCCGGCCCGCCGCCGGGGCGTGATCCTGCTGGGGCCTGTGCGGTCCGCTATGACCGATCCGCTGGCCGCGGTTAGTCGCAAGAAGCTGCTCTCCGGGACCAGCGAGCTGTTCGTCCACCCACGGATTGTGCGGGTGGAGGCCGGGGCCATAGGTTTCCTGCGGGACATCGAAGGGATCGCGACGCAGAACCTCTCCTCCTCCGATGTGTCCTTTCATGCGTTGCGTGAATACGTGCCAGGCGATGACCGGCGTTCCGTGCACTGGCGCACCACAGCCCGCACGGGCAAGCTGATGGTGCGCCAGTTCGAGGAGACGATGCGTGCTCATCTGCTGATCCTGCTCTCCACGGTCGAGAACGACTACGCAACGCCAGAGGACTTCGAGCTCGCGGTCTCCACCGCCGGGTCCCTTGGGGTCTCGGCGCTCCGGGAGGAACGCCAGGTCAGTCTCTGTACCTCGACGGGGGAGATCCCAATCCCGAACGCCATGGGTCTGCTGGACCGGCTGGCCGGGGTAGAGCTGAGGGAGCAAGGCCACGACCTGCGGGAGCTCGCCCTGAAGTACGGGTCGGTCCCGGGCGTCTCGGTCACCGCTTTCATCACCGGCTCCTCCGCCCCGGCGGCGCTGCGCTCTGCTCAGCTGGCCCTGCCGCCAGGGGTGTTCCCGTTCGCGGTGCGCTGCCTGGGCCATGAGGAACTGGCCAGGCGGAAGGTCGGGGACCTGGTGATCCTGGACGTGCCGCAGCTGGATGACCTGCGTCCGGCCGTCAGGAGCCTGGCATGAGACGCGAGGCTGACTTCTCCTTGCCCCGAGTCATGGGGGCCTGGCTGTTGTTGCTGCCAGGCGTGGTGGCGTTCCAACCGGTCTTCGGGGGAGCGGGTGGCTACCTTCCTGCCCTGGTGGGGATCACCGCCGGCATCGTGATCCCGTTGCTGGCGGCCAGGTTCCGCTGGGGTGTGGCGCTGTGGTTCGCGGCCATCCTCGCGGCCTACCTGCTTCTTGGAGGACCGCTGGCGGTTCCGGAGACCACTATCGGTGGTTTCATCTCGACGCTGGACACTCTCGCGCGACTGGTGCAGCTCGTCTATCAGGGCTGGTATGACGTGCTAACGGTGGCGACCCCCGCGGGTGATCTCTCCGGGCCGCAGGCGGCTCCGCTGCTGGGTGGGATCCTGTTCGCGGTCGCGCTGGCCGGGATCGTGAGGTTCACGCGGGCTGTGGTGTGGCCGATGCTGCTGCCGGTGGGCTGGCTGGCCCTGGGTATCGCCTTCGGGATCCGGCAGACGACGACTGCCCTGTGGCTGGGGGTCGTCCTGGGCGCGGAGCTGCTTGCCTGGGCCACTGCTCACCGGATCAGCCGGGTGAGCGCGGCCAACGCGGAGTTCCTGGTGCGCCAGCCTCGTGGGCTGTCCCGCCGCGCCTGGCAGGCGGTCTCGGCATCGCTCGTTGTCACACTGGCCTCGGGAGCAGCTCTCGGGGTCAATGCCCTGTCCAGCCAGGACATCAACCGGCAGGTGCTGCGGGACAATGTCGCCCCCCCCCTTGAACCTGCAGGAGTATCCGAGCCCGCTCACCAAGTACAGGTTGTATGAGCTCAACCAGAAGGACGATGTGCTGTTCACCGTCTCTGGGACGCCAGCCGGCGGGCGGCTCCGGCTGGCTGTGATGGACGAGTGGAACGGCGTGGTCTTCAATGTCTCGCAGAACAGTGGAGAGTATCTGCGTGTGGGGCGTGAACTGCCATGGCCGCCGGATGTGGCCACCCAGGAATCCGTGATCTCAGCACAGGCCTACGACGACGTCTGGGTGCCGGCCTTCGGCGAGCCGTCCCGTATCGAGTTCGACGGGGAGCAGGCCAGCAGGCAGGCGCACGGGCTCTACCTCAATCGCGCTACCCGGCAGGCTCTCACCACTGCGAGGATCGGCGATGGCAGTTCGCTGCGGGTGTCGGGGGTGGCAGCCATCCCGCTCAGCGACTCCCAGCGTGACCGGATCAGCGGGGCAGGCATCGGTGCGGCGCCTCTGGCGCGGGTGGACAGGGTTCCGGAAGTACTGGTCAAGAACGCCACGGATTGGACCCAGGGGGCGGCCAGCTCGTACCAGCAGCTGACGATGATCGAGCAGAAGCTTCACACCGAGGGCTTCTACTCGGACGGTTCCGACAACCGTTCCCGGGCCGGGCACACCTCGGAACGTCTCGCCTACATGTTCAACCAGGACCAGTGGGTCGGCGATGACGAGCAGTACGCGGCCGCCATGGCCTTGATGGCCACGGAACTCGGGATTCCTGTGCGGGTCGTGATGGGTTTCTATCCGGCGGCTGACGTCGATGTGACCGATGGCTGGAAGGTGCGCGGCACGGAGGCACACGTCTGGGTGGAGGCTTTCCTGGACGGTGCGGGCTGGGTCACCTTCGATCCCACTCCCGACCGCGACCGTCTGCCTGACTCGGAGAGCACACAACCCCGGCCGAAGCCGAAACCCCGGGTGGAGCCGCCGCCGAGCCCTCCTGAGCACGTCGAGGATGAGACCGTCGTGGCTGACCAGCAGGAGGTCGAATTCGATGACCCCAAGGAGCAGGCCCAGGACTGGGTGCAGATTGCGATCATGGTCGCGATTGGTGCCGGAGGGGTTTTGGTTCTCCTGTCGCCTCTGATCGTGATTGCCCTCATCAAGGCGAGGCGGGCATTCAAGCGTCGCCGGCGGGGAAAAACAGCAGATCAGGTGGCGGGCGCCTGGGATGAGGTGGTGGACCGGGCCAGGGACCTTGGTTTTGTCGCCGTCGCGAACCACACCCGGCGGGAATCCGCCAATTCCCTCCAGGAGAGGTACCGGGATCTTCCCATCAGGGCCACGGCCGACAAGATCGACTCCTCTGTTTTCGGCCCGTCAGAACCTGAAATCACCGCGCGGGACTCTGTTTGGGAACAGGCCGGAAAACTCAAGAGTTCACTCCTGGCGACCAAGCCTTGGTACGCTCGGCCCGCTGCTTTATTCTCTCTCAAATCGTTGAAGCGGGCTGGGGTGGAAGCGCAGCGACGTTCCCGGAGGCTGTGGTTACGTAGGCAAGGCGGTGCGAATGGCAATTCGACCGCTCTACAAGCCGCCGGAGAACCGAGGAAATGAGGAGTGAATGATGCCTGGGCAGTTCGGCAGCGCCAAAGCCAGGCCCGTCAACATCGGCCGCCGGGTTTCCGGTCACCTGCTGCTGGTGCTGGCTTTCCTGGTCCCCACTCTGCTCACCATGAGCGGAGTGGTCATCAGATCTGAGCTGGTCACTGCGATCCTCACCGTGATCGGCTGGCTTCTGTGCGTTGCCGTTTTCGCTTTCAGCGTCGCGGCGGCGCTGCTGTGGTCCACCACCATGGGCGGCAGGCTCCTCGGCTATCGTTTCGTCGACAGCCGCACCAATCAGGCGAATGGCTCCATGGTTTTGGTGAAGGTCTTGGTGCAGGGTGCCGTCGAGGTATTGACGTTGTTCCTGGTGACGATTTCCTACTATTTCACCTACCGGGACGGACAGCACTGGCTCGATCGGGTTTTCAACCTGGTGCCGGTGGAAAGTAGCCCCGGCGATAATTCCCAGGTAGCCAGTGAGAAAGATTCCCTCTGGCAGCCACCGCGGGACGTCTATTCCACTTCTGCCGCTGGTGCCACGTCGCAGCGTGCGGCGTCTGCTTTCGCACCGCCTGCCTATGGCGGCCCTGCTTCTCGTGAGGCACTCTCAAACCAGCAGACTCGGATACCGCAGCCTGTCGCGGCTGGAATGGGCGCTGGAAGTGGTCAGGCGGGTTTCGGGGGACAGCAGTATTCCAGCCTCTCCCCGTCGGCTGCTCCGAGCACTGGTATTCCACGACCAGCCTCTCCCGTCTACCCGCCGACTGCGGATCCGATCACTCCGGCTCCTGGTGGCTTCCCAGTGCTGCCGCAGCCTGCGGTCTCCGGCGAACCCGGGCAGGCCGGCGGTCAGGTCCAGGCGCAGCGCGGCATACCGTCCGGGGCACCGGGTGCTGAGCTGTCAGCTGGGCAGCAGGAATCGCCTGTGCGGATGCCTAGTCCTGCACGTGCCGCAGAGCCTGTGCGGCCACCGAGCCCCTTCACCCCCCAGCCTTCGCCGTTCTCGTCACCCTTGAGCCCTCCGCAGGCATCTGCTTTCCAGGCAGCTGGGCCGTGGGCGGCCACCTCGGGGGCACCCGTGTTCCCACCGGTCTCCCCGGTTGCCCCGGCTCGGGCCACCGCCGTCTCTCCTGCCGAGCCGCAGCAGGAGCAGGAGAAGCCCGTTCCGGCGGCTCGGGCCGTCCCGAGCCCGCGTTTCCTACAGGAAGAGACACTGCCCGATGACGCTCCCGGTGTGCCGGACGTGATCTCAGAGGTGGTGCTGGACGACGGCCTGCGGATCAAGGTCGATGGCCCATTGGTCCTGGGACGCAACCCCCTCGCCCCTGATGCTTACCCTGATGCACGCTCGGTGCAGGTCACTGACGAGACCATGCGACTATCCAAGACCCACCTGGTGCTCATACCAGAGGGCGGGCATGTGCAGGTGATCGACATCGGTGCCACCAACGGCGTCTACATCGAGATTGACCGGGAGCGCACCCGCATACCAGTCCACGAGCCTCAGCGGCTTGCGCCGGGGACGCTGGTGCATTTCGGCGGGCGCACCCTGAGGCTGGTGTCGTGACGCAGCCCCGGATGACGGTGCGGTTCGCCGCTGTGACTCATCCGGGGCTGGTGCGTCCCGACAACGAGGACGCCTGCCTGGCGGTGCCTCCCGTCTTCCTGGTGGCGGACGGGATGGGAGGCCATGAGGGGGGGTGAGCGCGCTTCTGGCGAGGTGCGGCGCAGGTTCCAGGAATCCTGTGCCGGAGAATGGCTCAGCGGCGCTGAGATCACCAGAATCGTGCGGCGGGCGGCCGACAACATCGAGAGCCTAGAGCACCGGGGCCGGCCACCGGGTTCTACTGTGGCCGGGGTTGCCCTGGCGAGGTATGCCGGTACGCCCTGCTGGCTTGTCTTCAACATCGGGGACTCGCGGGTCTACCTGATGCGCTCCGGAGAGTTGAGGCAGATCAGTGTTGACCACTCGGTCGGGTCCCATTCCGGGAAGGGCGACAGACCTCGGCTGACCCGCGCCCTCGGCGCCGGGCTGGGGAGCCCGGTTGCCGACCAGTGGCTGATCCGCGCCAGGGTGGGGGACAGGATGCTGGTCTGTACTGACGGTTTGAGCAACGCGGTCGAAAGGGAACAGCTCGCTGCCGCGATGGTGGGGGATGATGATCCTCAGGAGACCGTTCAGCGTCTTCTCGACGAGGCCCTAGCCGCCGGGGGAAGGGACAATGTCTCCTTGGCGGTGGTGGATTGTCTTGAGGTGATCCAGGTGGCCGGTGGCGAATTGGATGACGTCATGTCGCTTGACGAGAGTGAGGAGGAAACAGTCTCATGGAATCACGACGACACCATTCCTGATCCGGAGGGCAAGTGATGGCGTTCAAGGGCGTGCTGCGGTGGAGCGAGGGGCGGTGGATCGCTGTCGCCTGGCAAGGGGGGTTCGCGTTGCTCGCCCCCAGCGCGGGGCTGCCGCTCGCGGAGCTGTTGTTCTCCAGACTGCGGGAAAACTCTGAGCTAGGGATATTCCTCAGGACCCTGTCGGAGGGCACGGGGGCTGGCTTGCTGGAGCTGCCCTCATTCGCCGTGGCGATCGCTGATGGGGACAGGTGGCATCTCGCCGTACGTGGTGCTCTGACCCTCAGAGTGGCTAGCCCCAACGGCAATGAGCCACTTCGTGGTGATGGGGTGGCCACCTGGGCAGAACGGGTTGTGGTTGACGTGACAGCGTTGCACCTTGGACAGGTCAGGGCATCCTCCAGCCCGCTCGTCGAGGGTGTCGTACTGGCTGAGGGCGTGGGGTTCGGTGATTTTCCCAGGGCCAGCCGCTCCTTGGAGGAGTCCGGCGAGGATTCCATCCCCGGGTCGCTCCCGCCGGATGCCCTGGAAAAGCCAAGCGGTAATGACCCAGACGATGAGGCCGCTCCTGCCCCGAGGCACGGCCCGGCGCCCCGCACAGCTGAGGAGCTGCTGCTCGGGGAAACCCTCTCCGACGCGATTCCGGCCAGCCGGCCGCGTCGCCCGGAGGTCGCCGAGGTGCTGTCCCGGTTCTGCACAGCTGGGCATGCAAACCCCCCGGAGCGGGCTCGCTGTTTTGTGTGTGACGAACCGGTCGAAGGCGAGCCTTGCAGAGCTGGACGCCCCCAGCTGGGCTGGTTGAAGGTTCCCCGTATGGAACCCATCGCGTTGCTTGGTCCCATCATCATCGGGCGGCATCCCAGCGCAGATGCGCTCTCCTTGCAAGAGGCGCCGAAGTTACTTGCCTTGCCATACCGGCATGTCTCGGGAAACCACCTGGCGATTGTGCTGGACGGGTGGCGGGTGCTGGCGCAGGATCTGGCCAGCCGTAATGGAACTTGTATGCGACGCAGGGCCAAACCACCCGTGCGATTGCCCCAAAGGCCCATTACCCTGCTTCCTGGAGACGTGATCGACATGGGTCACGACCTGCTCCTACATCTTGATCGGATTCCTTGATGGCACAGCGCACGACTCCTCCGGAGATTCCGGGATTCACCTTCATCGAATGGCTCGGTGGTGGTGGCTTCGCTGACGTCTTCCGCTACCGTGATTCGCTGGGACGTGGGGTGGCGGTGAAGGTGCTGCATCAGACCGTCAACGAAGCGACCTTCAACGCTTTCGCCGCGGAGGCGGTGCTGATGGCCAGGCTGTCAGGGCATCCCAACATCGTCACCATCCACAGCTCCGGGCTGTCTGCCGATGGCCGTCCCTTCCTCGTAATGGAGGAATGCTCCACGGCTCACCTTGGCACCCGGGTGGCGAACCGGGTACTCGCCACCACATTGGCCATGGAATACACGGTGCAGCTTGCCGGAGCGGTCGAGACCGTGCACCGGCAGGACATTCTCCACCGGGACATCAAACCCGCGAACATTCTCTTCACAGGTTTCCAGCGTCCCGCCCTGACCGACTTCGGGATTTCCGCGTCCCGTGACTTCTCCGCCGCTGCGAACGCGCTCAGTCCGCTGTGGGCTCCCTCCGAGATGCATCCCGATTCGCCCATGGAGGCGGGGCCGTGGAGCGATGTCTTTTCCCTGGCGGCAACCACCTGGGCGATGCTGGTGGGCCGGAGCCCACTCGCTGTCCCTGGCGGTGACAACGAACGTCACGCCCTGCGGGAGCGGGCTCGTTCCTTCGTGGCACCTCGCACCGGCAGGCCTGACGTGCCTGAGATGCTGGAGCAGGTGCTGGGGACGGCGATGGCCGCTCATCCGGCTAGGCGGTACAGCTCTGCGCTGGAGTTCGCCCGTGCGATCCAAGCGGTCCAGGCCTCCATGGGAGTTCCCGTCACCCCGGTCGATGTCCTGACGGAGTCCGAGGATCACACCGCGTATGGCACAGAACATGGAGACCCGGGGTCACTGGAGACGGGCTGGCTGCTGGGCGACTCCGGCTCGATGCTCACCGCGGGATACACGATGGGGATGTCGTCCCTCACCGGCGGATATACGTTCCACGACACGATGAGTCCTGCCTTCGACCCGACCCCTCCTGGGATATCGACGGGAGCACCGGGTCCGGGGGTACTGCTGCGGGGCCATGGATTCGCCCAGGCCGGGCTGCGGCATGTCGAGGGGCTTCCGGTTCCCCAGCCCAAGAGCCCCGAGGAGGACCAGGCCGAGGAGGCCGGGGCCGCGCTGAAGAACAAGAAGGGGTGCGGACAGCTGGTCTTGTTGCTGACGGGAGTCTTCGCGATTGCCACGGCTGTGACTCTGGGGGTGCTGTGGTTCAACGGTGTGATCGGTCCCCGTCAGGATGCCATGGGGGAGGATCGTCCCAAGAATGTCCCCGCCGTCGTCGATGCCTCTGGGAAGGTAACCGGCCAAGAGGTCAAGTTCACCTGGACCAACCCTGATCCCCAGCCTGCTGACACCTACCTGGTTGAGGTTGTCGGGGCTCCTGATGCGGAGGCCCGGCGCAGCGTCGAGGAGCCTAGCATCATCATTCCCGTCAGGGGCGAGCAGACCTGCGTGAAGATCGTGCTGCGCCGCGCCAAGGGACAGGTCTCGGACCCAGTACAGACCTGCGTCCATCCCTGAAATGACACTATTGGTGCGCCGAGTCCTCAAAGAGCGTGCGACTGTCATTGCGGCTTATGGCCGTTAGCCCGGCGATCCCGGCCACATAGGCGTAGGCGGCAACCGCCAGTTGTGCGCGAGGACTTGTCAGGTCCTGCTGTGCGGTGGCCTGCCCGAAGTGGGCAAGGGCATTGCCTGAGAACAGGGCTTGGAGCAGCCCCGACTCAGTTGTGACGCGTTCCAGACACACCGGTAGGGAGAGATCCAGGCCGCGCACCAGGGCCTTCCCGTCGCCTGCCAGGGCCGTGGCTATCAGGGCGATCCCGATCTCCTCGTCCAGTGACTCGACATGAGCTGCGGCCTCCTGGACGCTGGCCGCGCGGGGCCCACTCTACGTCCAGGCCACGAGCTCGGGAAGACGGGCCGCGATCTTCTCGCGCGTCGCGGACTCACTGGCCGCAGAGCGTCAGCCAGGGTGGTGTCATCCGTGAATGAGCGTCCCGCGAAACGGAGAGGCGGCCGCGAGGGTGATCTGGCTGTTGCCCCATCTTCCTGGCTCCTTCTCCCGGGAACATATGCTTGTCATCCCCCAGGCCGTCCTTGGGATAATTGGTGCATGCCGCTGGTTCCTGACCACCAACATCCCGGTGCCTTCCGTGTGATGTTCGGCGACACGTCGCAGTCCTGGGTAGACCCGGATCGTCCTGATCTCCTGCTGTTTGAATACGTCGTTCAGGTGTCGCTGCTGTTTGAGCACGGTCTGCCAGACGCGGGGGGAACCGAGCGGCTCCGGGTCATTCACATCGGTGGAGCCGGGCTCAGCATCCCGCGGTGGATTGCCTGGCGGCGTCCTGGAACAGCACAGATTGTGTGCGAACCCGATGCCGATCTTACTGCTCAGGTCAGGCGGAAACTGCCCCTGCCCCCACGAAGCGGGATCAAGGTCCGTGACATCGATGGCCGGGCTGGAGTCGCCGCCATGCCAGCCAGCTATGCCGATCTGGTGGTCGTGGACGCTTTCGACGGCGCCCAGGTCCCCAGGTCCCTGGTCAGCGGTGAGTTCCTAGATGAGCTGGCCAGGATAGGCAGGAACAGACGAATGGTGATCTACAACGTGACCGATTCGGCACCCTTCCGGTGGACCAGACGTCTTGCCGCCGGGCTGGCTGAGCGCTGGCGGCACCTGGTGACCGGGACCGAGCACTCGGTCTGGAAGGGACGCCGGTTTGGGAACCTGCTGCTTGCGGCCTCCGCGGCGCAGGTGGACATGAAGGGCCTGCGACGCGACGCCGCACGGCAGCCCTTCCCCTACCGCTGGGCCGAGGGACGGGAGCTGCGAAGCTGGATTGGGGGAGCGGAGCCGTTCACAGATGCCGATGCCCAGGACTCGCCGCTGCCCTCCGGTAGCAAGCTGCGTTTTTCCTGATGGGACAATGTGAGATGACTGAGACTTACGGAGCCGAGATGACTGATCGTGAAGACCTGATCCAGGCCATCAGGGAACTGGCCATCGTACGGGGCCGCGTGACCCTGGCATCGGGCAGGGAGGCGGACTACTACGTGGACATGCGTCGCGTGACTCTTGATGGGGCGGCCTCCCCCCTCGTAGGACGCGTCATGGAGGAGCTCGTCGCAGACCTGGACTTCGACGCTGTGGGGGGGGCTTACCCTTGGCGCTGATCCAGTGGCGGCCTCCATGCTCCATACCCGGGCAGCCAGGGGCGGCAGGCTGGATGCCTTTGTGGTGCGCAAGGAGGCCAAATCACACGGTCTCCAGCGGCGTATCGAGGGAACCGAGGTGGCTGGGCGGCGTGTGTTGGTGGTGGAGGACACCTCGACAACAGGTGGGTCGGCCCTGACCGCGGTGGACGCTGTGCGCCAGGCGGGAGGTGAGGTAGTGGCCGTCGCCGTCATCGTGGATCGTGACACCGGAGCCGCGGAACGCATCGCAGGGGCAGGACTGGAATATCGCCACGCCATCGGGCTGGCCGACCTGGGCCTGTGAAAGCGCCCAACTTGACCCTGTGGGCGAGATAACGTTGATGGTGATCCGAGATCTTCTAAGGAGTTGACTCATGACAAGCGCACTCGGTTTTGTGCTGGGCCTCGTCGGGTTGGTGTTGGTGCTGGTCCTGATAGCTGTTGTGTGGGGGGTTTTCTCCTACAACGTCCTGGTGAAAGCACG
The DNA here is from genome assembly GCF_019973735.1 of Arachnia rubra. Taxonomy (NCBI): domain Bacteria; kingdom Bacillati; phylum Actinomycetota; class Actinomycetes; order Propionibacteriales; family Propionibacteriaceae; genus Arachnia; species Arachnia rubra. The sequence continues at coordinate 2,249,789 of NZ_AP024463.1, read as the reverse complement.
GAACGTAATCCAGGAATCCTGGCGGCAGATCGACGTGGAGCTGAACCGCCGTTACGAGCTCATCCCGAATCTTGTTGAGACCGTCCGTGGCTCTGCGGCCCATGAGAGCGCCGTCCTGGAGAAGGTGACGAGCCTGCGCACCAGTGCCATGGCTTTGGCGAACCAGTTCCAGGGAGCTCCCAGCGAACAACGCGCCGCCGCCGAGTCTGAGCTGACCAATGCGATCCGGGGCCTGATGATCTCCGTGGAGGCCTATCCGCAGATGAGGGCGAACACCAACTATCTGGAGTTGCAGCGTGAACTCTCCGACACGGAGGACAGGATCGCCGCCAGCCGTCGCTTCTACAACGCGAACGTGCGTGACTACAACACCCGCATTGAGTCGGTTCCTTCCAACATCGTCGCAGGCATGGGGAAGTTCCAGCAGGCCACCTATTTCGAGGTCAATGACCCCACAGTCCGGCAGGCGCCGGCTGTGAACTTCGGTCCTCCTGCCGGAGCCTGATCGCATTCGACCACCGGATAACGCTAACGTTTGCCAGGTCGCTGCGAAAACTAGGAGCCTGATGCAGAACCCGAGGCGCGCCACTGGGCGCTTCAACCCGCTTGCCGCCGTTGCAAACTTCGTCAGGGGGATCCTGATCGGCTCAGCTGAGCTGGTGCCTGGGGTCTCAGGGGGCACCATCGCCCTGATCTCTGGCATCTATGAGCCCCTCATCAACTCAGCTGACCACGTGGTCACCGCGATCAAGCACTGCGTGACTCTCAAGTTCGCGGCCGCCTGGGCTGAGGTGAGGAAGGCTCGCTGGGACATCGTGGTGCCCGCCCTACTGGGTATGGTCGTCGTGGTGGCCGCCATGGCGGGGGTCATGAGGGTGTTCGTGGAGGACACCCCGCAGCTTGCTCATGCGCTGTTCTTTGGGATGGTCTTGGCCTCCGTGGTGGTTCCCGTCATGGAGATCCGGCCCGAGGACAGGCACACAGGCGCCCAGAAGGGCATCCTGGCCGGCTTGTTCGCCGTCGCCGCGGTGGCTGCTTTCTTCCTGACAGGTCTCGGCGCAGGTAGCGTCATAGAGAATCCGCCAGCCTGGATGATCTTCGGGTCGGCTGCCATCGCGATCTGTGCCCTCGTACTGCCAGGCATCTCAGGATCCTTCATGCTGAAGATCTTCGGTTTGTACGTGCCGACCATGGCTGCTGTCGCCGACAGGAACTTCGGCTATCTGGCGCTGTTCGCGGCCGGTGCGGCTGTCGGGCTCGGCCTGTTCGTCAAGGGACTCAACTGGTTGCTCGAGAACCGGCACGCCGCCACCATGGCCATCATGTCAGGTTTGCTGCTCGGCTCGCTCAGAGCCGTGTGGCCGTGGGCTGCCGACGGCACTCCCCTCGCTCCCAATGTGAGCTGGCCCGTCCTGCTCGGCTTGGCGCTCGCTGGTGCCGCTGTGGTGGCCGGTGTCGTCTGGGCTGACCGGCGCCTGCAACGGCGGTGAGCTCCGAACCGGACGACCCCACGGCCCCAGTAGTGGGAGTTGGTCCCCATCCCGCGCCGTGGCCGCGTGATGAACGTCTCGACCCCGACCTGCTGGCCGGCGGTGACCGCCGCAATGTGATCGACCGCTACCGTTACTGGCGGGTGGAGGCAATTGTCGCCGATCTTGACCTAAACCGTTCCGGCCTGCACGTCGCCATCCAGAACTGGGAGCACGACTTCAACATCGGCTCCATCATCCGCACCGCGAATGCCTTCAATGCCAGCGGAGTGCACATCATCGGCAGGCGCCGCTGGAATCGCAGGGGCGCGATGGTCACCGACCGCTACCTTCACCTCCATCATCACGAGGACGAGGGATCGCTGTTCAGCTGGCTGGGGGAGCGGGGCATCGAGGCGGTGGGGGTGGACAACCTGCCGGGGGCCTCACCCCTGGAAGGCTGCCGTCTCGTGCGAGAGACCTGCCTGATCTTCGGTTCGGAGGGGCCAGGCCTCACCCCCGCCATGGTCGCCGGCTGTTCACGGCTGGTTGCCATCACCCAGCGCGGCTCCACCCGTTCGCTCAACGCCGGGGCCGCAGCGGCGATCGCCATGTACCACTGGTCCCTCCAGCATCTGGCCTAGCTGGTGCCGTGGCTAGCGGTTCCGGGGCAGATTGTGCCAAGAATCGAGCAAAGCGCTACTGGGTGTACCGTGAGCGAGGCGCCGCATCTGAGAGAAGAAAGCACCGGCGAAATGACAGTACCCGGCACTAGCATGAGGCCATGAATCCAGAGCGTTTCGTGGTCGGCCTGACGCCGTCGCCAACAGCCGCTCGCGTTTCCAGGCAGCGTTCCTCGCTACGTCTCCAGATCATCTTTGCAGCCATCTTCGGGGCAGTCCTGCTGATGATCTGGCTGGGACCCCAGCTCCTGCCAGGCGGGGTAGGTCAGGCGATGCAGAACATACTTCCTGCGTGGGGGCTTCCGGCCATCGCAGCCTTCTGGGCTCTCGCCACGCTGGTGCGCATCGGTGTCACCGTGTTTTTTCTCAGTCGTGCAAAACGGGACCTGGTGTCGCTGGACCAAGGTACTGCGTTCTACATCGACCCGGCGGGGATGGAGTTCGTCCGGCCACGACAGGTGCGTGCCCGCTGGGCTGAGATCACGGCGTTGAAGATCTCGGGGCCGTCATGGGGCGCTGGCCCGCGGCTCCGGCTGGAGGTGGCAGGTCAGGAGGTGGTGAGCATCCCCGCCAGTTTCCTGGCTGTCAGCCCAGGGGACATCGATTCGGCGGTCAGGGCCAGATCTATGGGGCGAATCGGCCTCGACGCTTCAGACCTGGACCGGATGCTGTGACGCCCTCTCACCGGCTGTGGATAGGCCGGACGTGAACCTCGCCGCCAGGGAAACCGGCGAGGAATTGCCATGCGAGACGGGATGTACCGAGCCTGTGCTCCAGCGTCAATAACTGCTACCCGGTCTTCATTCGTGTGTCTTTTCCGGTGCTACGCATCTCGCTATACTGTCAATATGACAGTTATTGAATCTCGTGGGTTGACGGGCATCTTGCGGAAGACGGGCAGCCACAGGGAGGCCGTCTATGAAGAAGGACTGCGATCGGCTCGCCAGGACAGATATGACGTGCGTGAATATGAGGCCGTGCCCTGGGTTTTCAAGGACGGGGGTGAGCGCAACGTCTACAAGAACTTCAACCTGTCGGTCTTCGTCGATGAGCTATGCAATGCCGACTGCCCGTTCTGCGTCTCCCTGCTTCGCTACGAGCACAAGAGCCTGATCTACGCCAAGCAGAAGATCTCCTCCGACGCCGAATACGAGAAACGCCTGTACGAAGTCCTTGAGGCCATTCGCCCACTGAATCCGTCGGTGAGCGTGACCGGGGGCGAGCCGACGATCCTGCCGCGTACATACATCATCGCCAAGGCGCTGAGAGAGCTCGGTTTCAGGAAGAAGACCATCACATCCAATGGGTCAGGGCTATTCCGCCCGGTCGGCGGTCACCGGGAGGCGCCCATTGACGCCCTGCTGGAAGCGGGATTCGACCACCTCAACATCTCGCGTGCCCACTGGGACGACGCCGAGAATGCGCGCATCATGCGCTACAAACGCACTGTCAGTGACACCAGCCTGGCACATCTGGCCAGGATCCTGTCCTACCTTGAGGGTGAGAGGCTTGCCCCGCGCATCAGTTGCATCCTCCTGCGGGAGGGGGTGGGGACCGTCGGAACGATGAAAACCTATCTCGACGTCCTGCGGGAGGTGGGTGCCAGGAACTTCATCTTCCGGGAGCTCATGGACTACGACCGCAATGCCGTGAACCTCCCCATGATGCGCTACATGGACGAGAACAAGGTGCGCCTGAACGATCTCTGGGGCGAGATCGACGATGACGCCAGTTTCCGCAGAGTCCTGAATATCCTCGGCTATTACTACTACGTCGAGGTCTACCGGTACAGGGACTGCACTGTCGCCTCCGAGTCCGCGGACCTGAGCCGGCAGTACACCGAGAAAGACGACAACCCGGACATGGTCTATGAGATGGTCCTGCATGAGAACGGCAACCTGTGTGGCTCGTGGATCGAGACCGAGGACATCCTCGACCGGTACGACGGCTACCATGACCGAGGGGCATCGCGGTGAGAAACGGTTACCGGGTTTACCTGTCACTGACCAGCAACTGCAACCTGGACTGCCCGTTCTGCTGCATGTACTCCGGCACTGGCCGCGAGACTTTCATCGAAGTGCGTAGAGCCTTCGACATCCTCGATATGGCCAACGCCCGCGGCGTCCCAGTGGAGGTCCAGCTGGAGGGAGGTGAACCCTTCACGCATCCCGGGTTCTGGGTCATCCTCCACTACGCGCTCACGCTGGACAACATCGTCAAAGTCAACATCCTCACCAACGGCATCGACCTCATCTCCCACCTGGAGCACATGGTCATGCTGCGCCGCGAGAGGCCAGAGGTCGCCTTCTGCCTGAAGGTGAGCGTCAACTACTGGATCCTAAAGGAGATCTCAGGCCACATGGACACCGTTGCCGCGGCGGTGTTCGCAGTCAGGCACGTCAAGGGGGTCGATGTGCTGCTGAACGTCCGGGAGCGTGTGAACGACGATTACCGGGGCATGATCGACTCCTACGGCCTGCTCGATGTCTCCAGCATCTACAAGCTCCAGTCGTACGGGAGACTGTCGAAGGCTGGCAGGCTTTACGGCAAACCGGTGATCGTGCAGAACATCGACGAGTGGGCGGTCTACGGTTCCGATGGGACACCTTTCGGTCATGACCTCATCGGTAGGTCCGAGCATGAGAGGACCCTCCCGTGAGGACGGTGAAACTTGATCTGGCTGACAGGGTGAGCACCGAGCAGCACGACTACACCCGCGAGCCGGGGCCGCTGAACATCCACCTGGCCTACGACAGCCTCGCGGAGATAGCGGATCTGGAGACTGCACTGACGGACTGTGCCCGTTTCCTCCGGTCCGAACAGGGCGCCGGGAAGCTCGAGGCTTCCTACACCTTCTTGGATACGCCATACCGGGCCGGAACCCCGGAACGGCTGGCGGACTGCTTACGGATCATGCACGGCCTGGGTATTCCCGAGCGGACAATCAATGCGCCGGCCAGCCTGTTGGGTGGGTCGGATGGGCTGCTCGATGCCCTTGTCGCAACCCGGTCGGTGCACAACATCAACGTTTGCGATGTGCTGGCCTGCGATCGCAGGCTGCTCGCCGGGCTTGGTGCCCTCCTCAGGGTGGCTGGCGGAACACTGAGGGCATCGAGCACAGCCCACGAGATGGCGCAGTTCCTGGGGGCGGCAGATGCCGTGGATGTGGGCGTCTTCAGTCGTGTCTATGAGGTCTTCGAGGCTCTGGAACAGCACAGCCACGTGACGGCGATGATCGTCAGGCTGGTGTCGCCGGCCTCGGCGCCCTTCTTTGAAGCGCTGGCTACCGGCGCCATTGCCGCGGCCCTGGGGGTGGAGCTCATCAGCACGCGGGACTACCGGATCGATGTCCGCAGGCACGGCAGGGCGATCGTGAAGATCTATGATCCTCCTGATGGGAGGAGCAGGCCGCTTGGCCCAGGTGAGACAGGCGTTGTCATCCACGGATCTGGTATCTACACCGGCTTTTCCCTCGACCGGAGGATATTCTGACCAGGGTGGCTCCGTCACAGTCGATGCCCATGTGCCGGATCTCTAAGACTGACGGTTCCATGGGGGAGTGGCCGCGATAGGCTGGTCCTGTTCCTAGTTCCAGCACGGAAAAGAGGCACCATGCCAGTTGCAACCCCTGAGGTCTATGCCCAGATGATCGACCGGGCCAAGGAGGGCAAGTTTGCCTACCCGGCCATCAATGTCAGCTCGTCCCAAACGCTGAATGCCGCTCTGCAAGGCTTCACCGAAGCCGGGTCCGATGGCATCATCCAGGTTTCCACCGGCGGTGCCGAGTACTTCTCGGGTCCTACGATCAAGGACAAGGTTGCTGGTGCCGCGGCCTTCGCAGCCTTCGCCCAAGAGGTCGCGAAGAATTATCCCGTCAACGTCGCCCTCCACACCGATCACTGTCCCAAGGACAAGCTGGACAGCTTCGTCCGTCCTCTGTTGGCCATCTCCGAGGAACGCGTGAAGAACGGTCAGCTCCCACTGTTCCAGTCGCACATGTGGGATGGTTCCGCGGTTCCGATGGAGGAGAACCTGTCCATCGCCGACGAACTGCTGGGCCGCTGCGCCAAGGCGAACATCATCCTTGAGATCGAGGTCGGTGTTGTCGGCGGCGAGGAGGACGGCGTCAAGGCGGAGATCAACGAGAAGCTCTACACCACCGTCGCAGACGGCCTGCGTACCGTCGAGGTGCTCGGTCTCGGCGACAAGGGCCGCTACCTGACCGCGCTTACCTTCGGTAACGTCCATGGCGTGTACAAGCCGGGTGCGGTGAAGCTGCGCCCGGAGGTGCTCAAGGAGATCCAGGATGCCGTCGGGGCCAAGTACGGTAAGGAACGTCCGTTCGATCTGGTGTTCCACGGTGGCTCCGGCTCCACCCCACAGGAGATCTCGGACGCCGTCGACTTCGGCGTGGTGAAGATGAACATCGACACCGATACCCAGTACGCCTTCACCCGCCCCGTCGCGGACCACATGTTCCGTCACTACGACGGTGTGCTGAAGGTCGACGGCGAGGTTGGCAATAAGAAGCAGTATGACCCGCGTTCGTGGGGCAAGGCCGCTGAGGCCGGTATGGCCAAGCGGGTCGTTGAGGCGTGCGAGTACCTGCGTTCCGCGGGAACTCACGCCTGATCTGTAACCGGTAGCCGGTAGAACCAGGCCGGGCGGCTGTCTTGCGAGGCAGTCGCCCGGCCTGATGTCCGGTTCCCTGGAGGATGCCAGGGTGGCAGCTTGGTCCACGAAGGTATATGACAGCGCCGCTATATGCTTTTGACTAGGTGTTTTAGAAAAAACCGTTAACTGCTTCAGAGTGCATTTGACGAATCCGGCCGCAACAGTGCTAGCGTTAACATCCCGAGGGTTTGACGGCGATGTCGCAGGCCTCGGCGGAACAGGACACGAAGGAGTGCAAGTGACGAAGCTGCTTGAGCTGAAGAACATCAGCAAGACCTTCCCAGGAGTAAAGGCCCTGCAGAACGTCAACCTCGACCTTGAAGCAGGAGAGGTCCTCGGTCTGTGTGGTGAGAATGGCGCAGGCAAGTCGACGCTGATGAAGATCCTCACCGGTATCTACACCGCCGATCCCGGCGGCCAGATCTGGCTTGAAGGTAGGCAGGTCACGGTGGGCGGTGTGGCTCATGCCCGTGAGCTGGGACTGTCCATCATCCATCAGGAGCTGAATATGGTCCCCGACCTGACGGTGGCCCAGAACCTATACCTTGGCCGCCCCGGCAGTCACAAGTCGGGATGGATCAATGACTCCAAACTGAACCACGAGGCCGCGAAGCTCTTCGAGCGGCTCGGGATGAACCTCGATCCGACAGCCCGGATCGGTGACCTATCCGTGGCCCGCCAGCAGATGGTCGAGATCGCGCGGGCGCTGTCCTACAACTCCCGGATCCTCGTGATGGATGAGCCCACAGCGGCCTTGACCGTTGGAGAGACGGAGGCCCTCTTCGGCATGATCCGGGACTTCGTGACTCCCTCCACCGGCCTGATCTACATCTCACACCGTATGCCGGAGATTGAGGAGATCACACACCGGGTCTCGGTGCTCCGCGACGGCCAGTATGTCGGCACCGTGACCACCCGGGATGTCGAGATGCGCGAGATCATCTCCATGATGGTGGGCAGGGAGGTGTCCGCTGAGGCGCGGCCCCGCACCAAGGTGACCTCCGGCGAGGTGATGCTGAAGGTCGAGGGGCTCTCCACCAAGAAACTGCTGCGAGATGTCAGCTTCGAGGTCCGCAAGGGTGAGGTCCTGGGTTTTGCAGGCCTGATGGGTGCTGGCCGCACCGAGGTGGCGCGTTGCGTCTTCGGGGCCGACCCACGCTCCACCGGAACGATCCAGGTCCACGGCAGGACGGTCAACGTCCGGGAGGCGTCCGATGCGGTCCGGGCCGGAATCGGTTACCTGTCGGAGGACCGCAAGCAGTTCGGGCTTCTGCTGGAACAGGACATCAAGGCGAACACCGTGATGGCCGCGATGCGCGACTTCAATATCGGTGGTTTCATTCTCGACGGCAAGATCCGCACTGTCGGCCAGGAGTACAGCCAGAAGTTGCGTGTCAAGACCCCCAACGTCCATCAGCTGCTCGGCAAACTGTCCGGCGGCAACCAGCAGAAGGTCGTCATCTCGAAGTGGCTCGTGCGCAACTGCGATGTCCTGATCTTCGATGAGCCCACCCGCGGCATCGACGTCGGGGCCAAAGAGGAGATCTACGACCTCATTGAGCAGCTCTCCGGGCAGGGCAAGGCGGTCATTGTCATCTCCTCCGAGCTGCCGGAGGTGCTGCGCCTGTCCCACCGCATCGCAGTCATGGCCCATGGCCGCATCACCGGCTTCCTCAACAACGAGGACGCCACCCAGGAAAACATCATGGAGCTGGCCACCGTCGGCAAAGCGCAATTGAAAGGAACCGCAGCGTGAGCATCAATGCCGCATCGTCCCCGCAGCCATCGAAGGACCTGCAGTTCGTGAGGTCCTGGCTTCAGCAGCTGTTCGTGTTCGCAGCGCTGATCGTGGTGTTCGTCTTCTTCATGTTCGCCGCCAGCAACTTCGGGCTGGAGATCATCCCAGGCATCCTCCTGCAGTCCGCGGCTATCGGTACCATGGCGCTGGGAGCCACCTTCATCATCGCCACCGGCGGCATCGATCTGTCCGTTGGCACGGGCATGACGTTCTGCGCCGTGATGGCAGGTGTCTTCATGTCCAGTGAATTCATGGACCTGCCGCTCGGGCTCGGCCTGCTGCTCACCCTTCTCGTCGGGGTCGCGGTCGGCCTCGTGAATGGCCTGCTGATTGCCTATCTCGACCTTCCGCCGTTCATCGCGACCCTGGCGATGATGATGGTCACCAGGGGCCTGTCGCTGATCATCTCGAAATCTTCCTCGATCAAGATCGCCAACCCCGATTACTTTGCGATCGCCAATGGGAACCTGGTGCCCTACCTGTCCAACGCAGCCCTGATCTTCGTCGTCTTCGGCATCATCGCGGCTGTGCTGCTCAGCAAAACCCTGCTCGGTCGTTATGCCCTCGCCATCGGCTCCAATGAGGAAGCCACCCGCCTCAGCGGCATCAACGTCAAGAAATGGAAGCTCCTGGTCTACGTCACCGCGGGGCTTTTCACCGCCTTCGGTGCCATCCTCTACTCCGCGCGCTTTGGCTTCGTGCAGCCCGCAGAAGGCCTGGGGATGGAGCTCCAGGTGATCGCGGCCGTGGTGATCGGTGGCACCTCGCTGTCGGGCGGGCGCGCCAACATCATCGGCACTATGACCGGTGCGCTGCTGATGATGACGTTGAGCGTCGGTCTCCAGATGATGGGCGTCCAGCAGCAGTGGCAGTTCGTCGTCACCGGTGTGGTCGTCCTGCTCGCTGTCTATGCCGACATTCTCCGCCGCAAACGGGCTGCCGCAGCTCTCTGATTTTGCACAGAAGAATTTGGGAGGCTCTCCTCCCATCAACCGAAAGGAAACCGCCATGCGCATGCTGCGCTCCGCACTGGCACTGTCGTCAGTGCTGGTTCTGGGTCTCGCATCCTGCTCCACCTCTGGTGGCTCCAAGAACTCATCCGATTCTCCATCATCACCGGTCAGCGCCGCCCCTTCCGTCTCCTCCTCCAACAGCGCCAACGTTCCCAAGGGAGACGGCAGCAAGACCATCTACTTGGTCTCCAAAGGCTTCCAGCACCGCTTCTGGCAGGCTGTGAAACAGGGCGCCGAGCAGGCTGGCAAGGAGTTCAACTACAAGATTGAATTCGTCGGGCCCGACAATGAGCAGGCCACGCAGCAGCAGCTCGACCAGCTCAAGACGGCCTTGGCGCAGAAACCTGCTGCCATTGGTTTCGCCGCCCTCGACTCGGGGTCCGCGGAGCCGGTGCTGGAGGAGATCCAGCAGGCCGGTATCCCGATGGTCGCTTTTGACTCCGGGGTGGACTCCACCATCCCGAAGACCACCGTCTCCACCGATAACAAGGCTGCTGCCGGGGTGGCCGCCAAGCACATGTCCGAGTTGCTGGGCGGTAAGGGAACTGTCGGCATGGTTTGCCACGACCAGACTTCAGCCACCGGTAAGCAGCGGTGCGAGGGCTTCCAGGAGTGGATGAAGACCAACGCCCCAGACATCAAGCTCCTGGAACCGCAGTACGCCGGTGAGGTTGGCCTCGCGGCCAACACCTCGAAGGCCCTGATCACCGCGAACTCCGACATCAACGGCATCTATGGGTCCAACGAGGCCACCGCCATCGGGGCGCTGCAGGGGGTCAACGAATCCGGCAAGAAACTCACCCTGGTCGGATTCGACTCCGGGAAGGCCCAGATCGACGCCATCAAGGCAGGAACAGAGGCAGGGGCCATCACCCAGGCCCCGGTCAAGATGGGCTATGAGACCGTGATCGCTGGCATCAAGGCAGCCAACGGCATGGAACTGCCGCCCACCATCGACTCCGGTTACTCCTGGTTCGACAAGGACAATATGACCGATCCTGCGATCGCGCAGAGCCTCTACGAATGACCCCACCGTTCCTGCCGGGTGAGCTGGGACTCACCCGGCAGGAACCTTTCTTGGCCGATTCCCGCGTCGCGGATCCGCCGGCTTCGGGACATCGGAATTGTTCAAGTCCAGCAACCACAACTGAAATGAGGGAAAACCCATGACCAATCACCCGAAGATCGGTATCCGGCCCATCATCGACGGCCGCCGCCGCGGGGTACGCGAGAGCCTCGAAGACCAGACCATGAACATGGCCAAACGGGTCGCTGCCCTCTACGAGGCGGAACTACGTTACACGGACGGCAGCCCTGTGGAGTGCGTCATCGCCGACTCCACCATCGGCGGAGTGGCTGAGGCGCAGGCCACCGCCGAGAAGTTCCGCCGCGAGAATGTCGGGCTCACGCTGTCTGTCACTCCCTGCTGGGCCTACGGCACGGAGACCGTCGACATGGACCGCACCATCCCTCACGCTATCTGGGGTTTCAACGGCTCGGAGCGTCCCGGCGCCGTCTACTTGGCTGCCGCACTCGCGGGACACACCCAGTTGGGCATTCCGGCATTCGGCATCTACGGGCAGCATGTGCAGGACGCTGACGACGAGACTATCCCCGCCGAGGTGCGGCAGCGGTTACTCGACTACGCCATCTGCGGACTGGCCGTCGCCCAGATGAAGGGACGCTCCTACCTGTCCATGGGGGCGGTGTCGATGGGCATCGCAGGCTCTGTGGTCAAGGATGAGTTCTGGACCAAGTACCTCGGTATGCGCAACGAGTACATCGACATGAGCGAGTTTGCGCGCCGCGTCGATGAGGAGATCTACGACGTCGAGGAGCATGAGAAGGCGCTCGCCTGGGTGCGTGAGAACTTCCGGCAGGGCGAGGACTTCAACCCGCCTCACAACCAGAAACCGGAGCTGCATGACCAGTGGTGGAGCTACTCGGTCAAGATGACGCTCATCGCCCGCGACCTGATGGCCGGGAACCCGCGCCTGGCTGAGAAGGGCTGGGGTGAGGAGGCTCTCGGCCGGGGTGCCATCGCCGCTGGGTTCCAGGGGCAGCGGCAGTGGACCGACGGCTTCCCCAACGGCGACCTGATGGAGACCATCCTCAACACCACCTTCGACTGGAACGGCACCCGCGCCCCCTACATCCTGGCGACGGAGAACGACTCCCTCAACGGCGCCTCGATGCTGTTCAACCATCTGCTCACAAACACCTCCCAGCTGTTCAGCGACGTGCGTACCTATTGGTCTCCGGGAGCCGTGGAACGGGTCACGGGCCACAAGCTGACCGGTCGCGCAGCCGGAGGCATCATCGATCTGCGCAACTCCGGATCAACCACCCTCGACGGATCCTTCGCTGCGGTCCGCGATGGCAAGCACGTCATCAAGCCGTGGTGGGAGGTCACCGAGGAGGACCAGAAGGCGATGCTTGAGAGCACCACCTTCCATCCGGCCACCTATGAGTACTTCCCTGGCGGGGGCATGTCGACGCACTTCCGTTCCGCCGGCGAGGTACCCGTGACGATGTGCCGCATCAATCTCGTCGATGGCCTCGGCCCCGTTCTCCAGATCGCCGAGGGCTGGACCGTCGAACTGCCTGACGAGGTCGCCACCGCTATCGAGAACCGCACCGATCGCACCTGGCCCACTACCTGGTTCGTGCCGAACCTGACCGGCGAGGGCGCGTTCACCAGTGTCTACTCGGTGATGAATGCCTGGGGAGCCAACCATGGAGCCATCAGCTACGGCCACATCGGAGCCCGCCTCATCACGCTCGCTTCCATGCTGCGCATTCCCGTCAACATGCACAATGTCCCGGCTGACCAGGTCTTCCGCCCGAAGAACTGGCTTGGTTTCGGCACCGCCGACCTGGAAGGTGCGGACTACCGCGCCTGCGCTCAGTTCGGTCCGCTGTACGGCTGAGGTCGTATCGGACCCATTCGTGCGGGAATCGCCACGAGTATAACTCGTGGCGATTCCCGCACCCCCGCTCAGGGGTCTCGCACCGCCTCTGCTAGCGCTAACATTCATTCTTAAGACCAGACTTTCTCAGGAGCCTCTTGTGACTTCCACCGCCCTAGCCGTTGACCTTGGTTCCTCCTCAGGGCGCGTGATCGCCGGGGTGCTGGCCGATGGCCGGATCACCGAGACGGAGGTTCATCGTTTCCCGCACACCGCCACCATGCGTGACGGCTACCTGAGCTGGGACCTTGACCTGATCTACCGGGAAATGGTCCAGGGCCTGAGGCTGGCCGTCGCCCAATTCCCGGACGCCGCCTCAGTGAGCGTCGACACCTGGGGCGTCGACTGGGTGCCACTGGATGCCGGTGGCGATCCCCTGACCCCAGGGCGCTGTTACCGGGACGAGCGCACCAGCCGTACCCTCGGGGGTTTCCAGGCGCGGCTTTCCGACGAACGTGCCTGGGAGCTGACTGGGATCGCCCCCGCCACCATCAACTCGGCGAATCAGCTGTTCGCCTATCTGACAGAGGAACCTGCGCTGGCGGCCCGTACGCACCAGATCCTGTTCCTGCCCGACTGGTTCACTTATCTGCTGACCGGGGTCACGGGCTGGTCCCGGTCGATTGCCTCCACCTCAGGCCTGTGTGCGCCAGGTGCGAACGCCTGGGCCAGTGAGGTGTTTGAGGCCCTCGGGATCCCTCGGGCCTGGGTGGGGGAACTGACTCCGGAGCATGGTGTGGCCGGGGCGTGCACCGTCCCTGGGCTGGAGCAGCTGACCGTGGTGCGTGCCGGTGCCCACGACTCCGCCTGCGCTGTGGAGGCCTTGCAACGCGACGAGGGTGCCACCTGCTTCCTGTCCGCCGGCTCCTGGTCGGTGCTCGGGGTCCTTCGTGACTCCCCGCTGCTGGGCGGCCAGGCCCGTTCCCTGGGGCTGACGAATGAGGCGTGTGCCGACCACGGTGTGCGGCCGCTGTTCAACATAACGGGTCTGTGGATCCTGCAGGAGAGCCAGCGCGACTGGAAGGCCGCGGGCCAGGTGCACGACATCGCGGAACTAGTGGAGTGCGCCTGCCAAGCGGACTCCCTCGGCGTGGTCATCGACCCTGATGATCCGCAGTATGCCCAGCCAGGATCCATGGTGGAACGCGTCACCCGGGCCCTTCAAACTGCGGGCGCGCTAGGGGAGATCAGCCAGGGACAGCTGGTGCGTGCATTGTGTGAGTCCTTTGCAGAACGCTATGCCCGGGGCGTGAGGGACCTGGCCGCGCTCACAGGCCAGCAGCCGACGCAGCTCAACCTGGTCGGTGGCGGCTCTCGTAATGTGCTTCTGTGTGACCTGACCGCACGCTGCCTCGGGATCCCCGTGCTGGCGGGGCCTGCTGAGGCCTCAACCCTCGGTTCGCTGCTGGTGCAGTTCGAGGTGATGGGGGCTCTCGAGCCTAACCAAAGGAATGAGGTCATCGCGGCCACCGCTGAGACCCGGATCCACCGGCCATGAGGTTCAGCGCCAGACAGGCTCGCCTGTCCGATGTCGCCAAGCTTGCGGGGGTCTCCAGCCAGACCGTCTCCCGGGTAGTTCGAGGGGCCAGCGTCGTGGCGCCCGAGACCCGGGAACGGGTGCTGGCTGCGGTGGAGGAACTTGGCTATCGTCCCAACCTGGCTGCCAGGTCGCTGTCGAATCGCCGCACCGGCGTGATCCATGTGGTCAATGCCACCCCGCTGTTCGGTGGGCACGCCCGCACCTTTCTCTCCGTGGTCTCGGAGCTTGGGAGACTCGGCTATCAGACTTCCATAGCCGGTAGCCCGGCCGATCAGAAACCCACTCTCGACCAATTGGTTCCGCTGGGGGTGGACGGAATTGTCGTGCTGGGAGGGCACGCCCAGTCCGCAGGCCTCGTGTCGGTGGTGCACGGCCGGATCCCCGCGGTCTTCATCGGGCAGCGTTCCGGCCTGCCGGATGACGTTGCCAGCGTCGCCATAGACCAGGAGGCAGCCGCCCGCACAGCGACGCGACACCTCATCGAGCTTGGGTGCAGCCGCCTGCTGCACATCTGTGGGCCATCCGACTGGCTCGACGCCCACGAGCGCCGTGACGGCTTCCAGGCGGTCTGTGAGGAGGCAGGAATTGAACCGGTCAAGGTGTCGGCTGGGTCCTGGACTGCCTCCAGCGGCTATCTGCTCGGAGCCCAATTCCCCAGCGGCATCGACGGGCTGTTTGCCAGCAACGACCACCTGGCTCTCGGGGCGTTGCGCTGGCTTGCCGAGCACGGCCGCAGCGTTCCCGGGGAAGTCGCTGTGGTTGGCATCGACGATGTCGACGGGTCAGACAGCTTCCTACCGCCCCTGACCACGATCCGCCAGCCGCACCACGAGGTGGGGGCGTGCGCTGTCGGGCATCTGGCCGAGTTGATCGGGGGAGGACCGGCGCGGCACACGATCCTGGAGCCCGAGCTGATAATCCGAGAATCCACGAAAGGACACTGAGATGCTGTACGGACCCATGACCCACCCAGGCTTGCTGGCGGCGCTGGGGCGCAGTGGGCACAGCGGCAAGATCCTGATCACCGACGGCAACTACCCGGTCGCAAGTGGCGCACCCGCGGCGGCGGAACGCATTTTCCTGAACCTTGCGCCCGGTCTGCTGAATGTCACCCAGATCCTTGCCGTGCTGAAGGACACCATCCCCATCGAACGAGCTGGCCTGATGGTGCCCGCCGCGGACGCGGTGGGCATCGAGGCCCCGGAGGTGATCCCCGCCCACGACGAGTACCGTGCCGCCCTGCCCGGCGTGGCCTTCGACGAGATTCCCCGCTGGGACTTCTACGACGCCGCGAAGGCCGAGGACGTCACCGTCGTCATCGTCTCGGCCGACCAGCGGCTTTACGCCAACCTGCTGCTCACCATCGGGGTGCGCGCCCCCGGCGAATGACGACAACCCGGGAGGGTTTCCCTTCCGGCGCTGATTGAGCCGAGCCCCGCGAGCCGGTGGGGTTTCCCTTTCCGGAGCTGGCTGAGTCGATTCGCGAGCGTCAGCGAGCCGACCTGTCCTTTCCGGAATTGGTCGAGCTGATCCGCGAGCGTCAGCGAGGCGGTCTGTGACTCTCCGAAGTTGGTTGAGCCGACCAGCGAGCGTCAGCGAGCCGGTCGTGTCGAAACCATGTGGCTAACCGCCCTGCGCCGATCGCGGCTGGCGGCATGGACGGGCGGCCGGGGGAGGGATTCCCGGCCGCCCGTTGTAGCCATGTCAGGAATTGGTGACCGAACCGCTCACCTCCCCCTCCACCTTGCCACCGTTGGTGGAAGCGATGGTGATCGCCGAGCTGCTTCCTGCCGTCGCACCGCCGGTGATGGTGGTGCCGTCCAGGATCAGGTGCAGCGTGGCTCCGTTGCTTCCGGACTTGCCCCAGCGGTCCTCGTCGGCTTTGACGCCGACTGAGGCGCTGGAGGTGATCTCCACGTTCGTGAGGGTCGCGGAGGTGGTGGTGTTGGTGGCGTAGAGCACCGCGTCCGTGCCGTTTGCGGTGAGTTTCGTGTTGGTCATCGTGAACGTGGACCGGGTGGCGGTGGCGTCCTTGTCGTGCGCGTCACCGCTGAAGGACTGGTAGAGCATCACGGCCTTCTTGCCGTTGGATGTGACCGTGGAATCGGTCAGGGTGGCGGAGTTCTTGCCTTCCACCACGACCACCTCGGAGTCCTTCGCCTCCCCCGTGACCCCGCTGGCCGAGATCTGGCCGGTGGAGTACAGCAGGGGAGAGCCGTCGCCCTCGGTGTTCAGGTCGTTGGTCCCGGTGACCGTGACGGTGCCGTTGCCGCGGTCGGTGGCCAGGGTGGCGGAGTGCGCTCCGCGCGTGTGGATGGCCACGTTCTCGCCGGTGATGGCTCCCTGGTAGGTGGCGTGCAGGCCACGCGAGGAGTTCGCGTGGGTCTCGATGGTGGTCTGCCCCACCGTGGCGGTGGCGCCGCCGGTGGCCACGACACCGTTCGAACCGGATGACTGGGTGGTGATGGTCGTGTTCTCCACCGTCACGCTGGATCCCTCACCGGCCACCAGCACCGCGGAATTGAATCCGTAGAAGTTCGACTGCTCCTCGTTGGAGGTGTCCCCGGATTTGGTGATCCCGGCGTTCCTGATGGTCAGGCTGCCGCCGTTGACCACCAGGAAGACGGCCTGGTCGGCGGTGGCGGAGGAGTAGGTTCCGCCGTCGATCACCGCGTCGATGCCGTCGACGACGTAGGCACCGGACAGGGTCGTGGACTTACCGTCGATGGTCACGCTCACCTGACCGGAGGGCAGCTCGGTGTTCGTGCCGGCTGCGGTACTCGCCGCCGAGGTGGCCCCGGCGCTGGAGCCGGTCGTGGTTCCCGCGGAGGTGGTCGAGGCTTTCGTGGCCGGCGCTGTGCTGCTCACCGAGGCGGGTTCCTCCGCCTTCACATCGCTCGCGTTCACGCATCCGACGAGGGTCCCGGCCGCCAGCAGGACTGCTGCGGCGAGCCCCGCGAACCTGGCCGTGATCTTCCTGAATCCCATTGCTGTCCCGCCTTTCGGTTTCGTCCCTTGGGAAGAATCCTTGGGCTCGCAACGATGGGTTTCCCCTGAGAAGCCAGTGCGTTTCCTGTGAACCTCAGAACTTCACGATCTCCACCCGGGCGGCCTCGGTGCGCCCGTACACCCACATCAGCAGTTCACCGGGTTCGCCCGTGATCTGTTTGGTGACGGGGCCGCGCCCGATCCTCCCGTGGCCACCCTGCGGGGTGCGGAACTCCCAGGATGCGAACGGGTGCAGCTGCCAGGAGGCCGTCCTGAGACGCCGCCACAGGGCCTCGGCCAGGTCGGGGGAGATCTCCTGTTTGGGCAGCCGGTTCGGGCGGCGCACGTCCTCGGTGTGGATGAAGTACTCGCCGAGGGAGTGCCGGTGATCCTCCCGGGGATCGGTCGGCATGCACGCGAAGGACGCCGGGCCGGTGCGGATCTCCTCGACCAGCCCGGCGTAGGAGAACCGTTCCTTCGTCCGCCGGATCTCCCGGTCCGTGAGCCACGAGAACGGCGGCAGCAGCATTCCCGCCCAGGCGAGGGGCTCGTGGTTCAGGATCCAGATGTGCGCGGCGAGATCGAACGCGGTCCAACCCGAGCACAGCGTCGGGGCATCCGGAGCGACCATGGACAACACGCGACAGAACTCATCGCGCTGGGCGTTACGCAACTCTGCGGTCATGCAACCGAGCTTACCCGGGGTTGTAGCAGATATGCTTGGCGGATACTCAAGGTAGGAACATCGAAGTTCATGGGAGTCGTGATGGATACAGGACGAAAACTCGGTTTTGCCGGGCTTTTATGTGTCATTTCTGCCGTGTTGGGGTTGAGCTCCTGCAGCGGGGGGCAGACGCAGACTGCGCCTTCCCTCGAGGCAAGCGCCGAAACCTCTCAGGCGACGCCAAACGCCGCAGAGTCATCCGCGGCCGGGGAGGCCAGCGGCCCGAATGATCCCTTGACCTCGGAACTGGTCAAGGGCAGAGAAATACCCGCAACCTGGCCCTCAGAACTGCCGCTTCAAGAGAATGAAACGACTCATCGTCGTCAATGACATGTCAAACCTCACATCCCTCAAATGGAGCGTGAAGAGCCAGGAATCGTATACACGGCTGGTCGAGCAGTACCGGCAGCTTCCCAGCTGGCAGGAGAAAACGCTCTCCTACGAGATTCCCGGCATGGAACAGACCGAATTCATCAAGGACAATATGCGGGTCTCGATCTCCTACAGCTCGCAGGGCATGCAACTGCTCGACCTGTCCCTGTACAAATAAGAAACTGCTCGGGTCGCCCCGAGGGTTTTGGTAAAATTTACTTGCGTTACTCCAAGATGCCTGTTGACTTGGCCGGCTGTTGGGATAGTGGGCTCCGAAGAGAAAGGAAAACTTTATGGGCAGGTGGAAATGTCCTATGTGTGGAAGAGCGGGGCGTCAGACCAAGGAACATGTTTGGCCAAAATGGCTTCGCCAGTCTCCCATGGCGAAAAACTTATTGGCAAATGCGCATGGAGAGAGAATGCCTTACGAATATGCTGATCTTTGCATTGAAAACGGTAGAGTTGTGGCAGTTCCTAAAAATGTCAATGCCGCCAAGCTGGTTCCGCAAATCACTGCTCCGGTTTGTTCCAAATGCAACAACGGTTGGATGAGTATTTTGGAGGCGAAGGTGAAGCGTGTTCTCTCGCCCGTGATCATGAAGAGTTCCACCGTCCATGCAAGCGGTCTCGATACGCGATATCTGGCAGTTTGGGCAGTGAAAACCGCCATGACCTATATTATTGCTTTAAAGAAGAGCCAGGGGTGCTTTACCGATACTGAGGTGCGCAGAATGGCTGCGCATCAGGAGATACCAACGCGCTGCAAGGTGTGGATTCGACCCGTGATGGGGCTAAAGCAATTCATCGCAACGCGCTATGAAGGTCTATTTATGCCGGGTGGTCACAACATGGCGCAACCATCTTTTCGAGACAATCTGGCGCTGATGCTCATAGGTATGCCGAACTTGATACTTGTTGTCGGCATTGCTCCCGATCAGGAAAGTCTCTGGTTATTGGAAATGCTGTTACCAAAGGAATTCGGAACCGTGAAAGCGCCGCTGATTTGGCCAGACCCCGGAGGGGTGGTCTTGGCGGCGGGGTTCGATGATAAGGACGACTTTGATCCGCTAACCATTTTCAATGGCTTGTTTCTGCTGGCGGAAAACAGCGACGGGTCGATTTTAGATCTAAGTTCACAAGAGTTGTCGGCAATTCTGGAAGGAGAAAAATTGCCGGCGACCCTTCTGCGTGTAGCTGTTGATGATTTTGTGAGCCAGTGTGAATCTGGGTCCTTGGGTGAGTCGGATTTGATCGACGGAGTACTTTTTAAGTCTGCTGGAAGAGGTCTTGATAACGAGCAGCTTGATAGGTTGTTTCGTGCTTCTCTCGAAATGGTTGAAAACCACGCTGCTTCTCGACCTGCCGAAGTCGCTCGTCGCTGTTATAACCTTGGAAATCTATTCCATTTCTCTCCTGGTGGCTACTCTGTCCAATTCTTTGTCAGCTTCCTCATGTTCTATTGCTGCGTGTCAATTCCGGGTGGCGGATATGGCGAAAGGAAAGACGCATTTGGGCTTGCAGGGCACTCGGCGTGGCGGATCAAAGCGTATAAAGCTGCGGTTGACATGTATCGTGCTCAGTTATCTCTCTCGACTGAAGATGCGAAAGCGAGATTTAATCTTGCGGAATCATTGTTCTGGAGTGGGGAGTTTGTTCAAGCGTCTGATGTGCTTGAAGAGGTGAATGCCGTCGATGGCTCTTCTGTTGGAGATAGCGCTGCTTGTTTGAAGGTTGCTATTTCTGTGATCGTTGACCTGCTTGGCTTAACCAGAATCGCTGGGTATGGAGGTGCTGAGGCGAGGCGGTTATTCGAAACTGGCTTCGATGAGTTAGGTCGTTTGGATGAGCTAAATAATTCTCTTAGGGAGAGGCTTCTTGAGGAAGTCGCCAAAGTCGATGATATTCCTGCTGACATGCATGCGATTGTCAAGGCATATCTCTTGGGTGAAATAGATTCGTGGGTTGCTGCTGCGGTGATCTTGTTGAGACTTGATAAGGGCCACCCTGCGCTCAAGTCGGTCATACGAAAAGGGGGGTCGCTGGGGCGAGAGTTTTCTGAATTATTTTCGCGGCAGATTGACTCCCTGGGGTGCGGGGCGGAACTTCCCGGTGGGGTGAATGCTATTGAATTAGCTCTAAGCAATTCATATCCTAAGTATCAAAGTACTGTTCGCTTTCTTGGGGAAAACAATGAGATATATCGAGTTCTCTGAAGACTGGTGTCGAGGTTAACTTAGAGTATCTTTGATCTTGCTGTCAGTGATTGTTGTTTTATCAGTCAGCATGTGCCCTGTGGATGATGGCCAACTATTTGGAACCTGCAAGTGGCGTCGGCTTCCACTAGGCTGACAACCACTCGACCGATTTGGAGAAGCAATGGATCCTGCACGTATCGTCGCCGACCACCTGATCTGGGAATCCATCCGTGCCGAGTGCGCAGAGGCTGCCGCCAACGAGCCACTACTGGCCGGGTTCCTGTCACATGTCGTGCTCAGCCAGCCGGATCTTGAGACTGCCCTGGCATATATTCTCGCCGCCAAGCTCGACAACGCCACCCTCCCGGCGCTCAGCCTCCGCGACATCATTCTCGATGTACTGCGTGACGAGGAGTGCATCCAGCACGCTATCCGTGCCGACCTGCAGGCTGTGGTCCATCGCGATCCTGCCGCCTCGGGGTACGCCGGCCCCCTGCTGTATTTCAAAGGTTTCCATGCCATCCAGGCCTACAGGGTGGCGCACTCCTATTGGGAACGTGATCGCCGGGCTCTGGCCCTGTACCTGCAGTCGCGGATCTCGGAGGTTTTCGCTGTCGACATCCACCCCGCGGCGAAGATCGGCAAGGGCATCATGTTCGACCACGCCACCAGCGTGGTCATTGGCGAGACCGCCGTCGTCGAGGATGACTTCTCGATGCTGCACGAGGTTACTCTCGGTGGTTCCGGAAAGGTCGGTGGCGACCGCCATCCCAAGATCGGGCGGGGCGTGATGATCGGTGCTGGGGCCAAGGTGCTCGGCAACATCCGCGTCGGCGAGGGAGCGAAGATCGGGGCGGGCTCCGTGGTGCTGAAGGACGTCCCACCACGCACCACCGTCGCGGGCATCCCAGCGAGGGTGGTCAGCGTGCCCAGCGCTGCCCTGCCCGCTCTCGACATGGACCAGTTCCTGCCGTCGGCCCAGTAGAAGGCCAAGGACTACTCCGGGTCCGTGATCTCGCAGATGACATCACCTGCATTCACGGCCTGGCCTGGGGCGATGGCCAGCCTGGCGACCTGGCCGGGACGGTGGGCATGCAGCGGCTGCTCCATCTTCATCGCCTCGATGACCGCCACGACCTGGCCCTCCTCGATGACCTCGCCCTCCTGGACGGACAGCTTCACGATGGTGCCCTGCATGGGGCAGATCAGCCCGTTGCCGCTCGGCGCGGAGACCTTGGCGCTACCGCGGTCACGCCTGGTCGGTCGTTTCTGAGTCTTGCCGCGGGCCTCGGGCCGGGTGCCGAACCCGGCGGGCAGTTTCACCTCCATGCGGCGTCCGTTGACCTCCACGGAGATTACCTCAGGCTCGCCTAGGGCCTCAGGCTCACCTAGCACACCCGTATAGGCGGGGATCTCGTTGGCGAACTCGGTTTCGATCCAGCGGGTGTGCACCTTGAACTTGCCGTCGGCAGCGATGAAGTCAGGCTCCTCCAGCAGCACCTGGTGGAATGGGACCACCGTCGGCATGCCCTCGACCTGCAGCTCGCCCAGTGCCCGCCGTGCCCTGGCTAGGGCCTGGGTGCGGTCTGCCCCTGTGACGATCAGCTTCGCCACGAGCGAGTCGAAGGCGCCTGGCACTGTCATCTCAGCGTGATATCCCTCGTCGACGCGAATTCCAGGCCCGGTGGGGGCATGCCACCTGACCAGGGTGCCTGGAGCTGGCATAAAGCCGCGGCCCGCGTCCTCGGCGTTGATGCGGAACTCGATGGAGTGCCCGTGGATTTCGGGGTCGTCGTATCCCAGCTCCTCGCCCTCGGCGATGCGGAACATCTCCTGCACCAGGTCGATACCCGTCACCTCTTCGGAGACCGGGTGCTCCACCTGGAGGCGGGTGTTGACCTCAAGGAAGGAGATCGTGCCGTCGAGACCGACGAGGAACTCGCAGGTGCCGGCGCCGACGTAACCAGCCTCCCTCAAGATGGCCTTGGACGAGCCACGGAGGAGCTCCACCTGCTCGTGGCTGAGGAAGGGGGCCGGTGCCTCCTCGACGAGTTTCTGATGGCGGCGCTGCAGCGAGCAGTCACGCGTGGAGACCACCACCACGTTGCCGTGCGCATCCGCCAGGCACTGGGTCTCCACATGCCGCGGTTTATCCAGGTAGCGTTCGACGAAGCAGTCCCCGCGCCCGAAGGCGGTGATGGCCTCCCGGGTCGCGGAGTCGAACAGTTCGGGGATCTCTTCAAGCGTGCGGGCCACTTTCAGGCCGCGCCCGCCTCCACCGAAGGCTGCTTTGATCGCGACCGGCAAGCCGTGGCGCTCGGCGAATCGCACCACCTCAGCGGCATCGGCGACCGGGTCGACGGTGCCTGGAACCTGCGGGGCACCCACCTTTTGCGCGATGTGACGAGCTCTGACCTTGTCCCCCAGGCTCTCGATCGCCTCGGGCGGCGGGCCAATCCACTTCAGGCCCGCATCGATGATGGCGCGGGCGAAGTCCGCGTTCTCAGCCAGGAAGCCGTACCCCGGATGCACGGCGTCGGCTCCAGAGCGGCGCGCCACGTCCAGGAGTTTGCCGACGTTCAGATAGGTGTCAGCTGGGGTGGCGCCGTCCAGGGCGAAAGCCTCGTCCGCGAGCTTGACGAACAGCGAATCCGCGTCTGAGTCCGCATACGCCGCCACCGAGGCGATGCCGGCATCCCGGGCAGCCCGGATCACCCTGACAGCGATCTCCCCACGGTTGGCGATCAGAACCTTCGAGATGGTCGTGCTGCCCACCCTAGCCTCCTTGAGTCGGATTCTTTGCCGCGGAGTCTAGCTGCAACTACGGATCGTTGCGTTGCGTCGCACCCAACTAGGGTTGGAGCATGCCAACGCCTGAATTCATCCTCGACTTGCGCCGCCACATCGGAAGCGCCTCGCTGTGGCTGAGCGGAGCCAGCCTCCTAGTGGTGCGAGAGGGGAGCATAGGACCGGAGGTGCTGCTCTGCCGTCGCGCCGACGACGGCGAGTGGTCAGCGATCTCCGGGATCGTGGAGCCAGGGGAGAACCCTGCCGAAACGGTGGTGCGTGAGGCCTGGGAAGAGGCCTGCGTCGAGGTAGAGGTGGACCGGATGCTGTGGCTGGACGCGATGGACGAGGTCACCTTCCCCAACGGTGACCGGTGCCGTTTCCTGGATCACGGGTTCCGGGGCCGCCTGGTCGGCGGGGAACCTGGGATCGGTGACGGTGAGATCAGTGACGTCGGATGGTTCCCGGCAGGACGGCTTCCGGCTCCCAGACAGGCCCGGCTGGCCGCTCAGGTGCGAATCTGCCTGGATGATCCCCGTGATGTCGTGCTGGGGCTGGAACGCCG
Organism: Arachnia rubra; assembly: GCF_019973735.1. Taxonomy (NCBI): domain Bacteria; kingdom Bacillati; phylum Actinomycetota; class Actinomycetes; order Propionibacteriales; family Propionibacteriaceae; genus Arachnia; species Arachnia rubra. The sequence continues at coordinate 2,226,012 of NZ_AP024463.1, read as the reverse complement.
ATGAGGCGGACTGCAGCCTGGCTGCTGCTGGTCTCAGCGTTCTCAGGATGTACCACCCCACCACCGCAGGCCACCACCCCGGAGGTTACCTGGACGGCAGTCGCCCCCAGCGACGGGGCCACTTTGACTCAGCTCGGATTCCGGAACGGCCCCACCGACTTCTGGCTGCCCGAGGGCCTGGTGATCCGTGACCGCGTGGACCTGGAATCCAACATCACCCTGACCATCACATCCCCGGCAAGAGCCGAACTGGCCGCCTGGCTGAGACGGAATCTGCCCGCCGCCGGGTTCGAGATCACGGCTGACGGGCAGGATTCGCTGCTCTTCAAACGCGGTCAGTGGCAAGGTGCCTTCACGGTGGCTGGGGAACTGTCGGCTCTCACCCTGCGCACTGATCGCGAGTAACTGGGGGTCACTTGGCCTTGGCAGTGGCTTTCGCCGGCGAGATCTTCTTCGCAGCTCCCTCATCAACAGCGGCCTCGCTGGGGCTGGCAGGGCTGCTGGGCGACAGGTTCATTGCCAGGGCGCTGCCTCCGAGGGTGGAGAGCATCTGCCTGACGTTTGCGAGCTGCTCGGTGATGGAGTCGCGGCGGGCGGCAAGCGCACTCAGCTCTCGTTCGGACTCGCGCTTGACACGCTCGGCTGCGACCCGGGCGTTCTCGAGCCGCGACTTTGCCTCGGTGGCCGCACGTTCCCTCTCGTCTTCCGCTGAGGCATGGGCCTCCTCTAGCACGCGGACGGCCTCCGCCTGAGCCTCCGTCAGCTTGTCGTTGGCCACCGCGAGAGCGCGCTCGTGGTTTGCCATCTGGGTGGCGAACTCTGCTGTCGCACGTTCCCGGCGTTCCGCGAGCGTGGCCTCGAACTCTGCTGCTGCGGCTCCTGCAGCGGCACGCTGCTGCTCGAAGACGGCCTCGGCCTCACGCCGGCGCGCTGACGCCTCACGATCGGCATGGTCCAAGAGCTCGTCGGCCTCGCGGTTGGCCTGCTCGATGATCCGTGCTGCATCGGCCTCAGCCTTGGTACGGGTCTCGTTGGCGTAACCGTCCGCTGCGGCGCGGGCATGCTCAACCTCATGGGCCACCTGGATCTCCATAGCCTCGGCGTCCTCCTGGGCACGGAGTCGGATGTCCTCTGCCTCCTCCTGGGCCAGGTTGAGCATCTGCACGATCCGCTCTCCGAGAGAGGCGAAATCCGTCCCGTTCGCGGCCGCGGAAACATGGGCCTGGGCCTGGTTGAGCTGGTCCTGGAGCTCGGAGACCTGCTGCTGCAAACCGGTGACACGGCCCTGCGAGGCTTCAAGCGCCTGGTTTAATTTATTGATCTCCACTGTCTGAGTGGCCGCCTCCTGCAGGGCGGCAGCGTGCGTCTGGCGCATACGGCGCAGAACGGAGTCAACCTGGGCTGGATCATAGCCCCGGCGCACCGTTGCGAATGTTTCGTCGGTCATCGGTCTCCTATTTCATCGTCGCCGGGGGCAGCTAAAGCCTCAATGACCCCGGACAGTTTACCCAACTGGGCTGTGATCTCATCACGTCGCCTGGAAAGCAGATTGACCTCTTCGCGGGCTTCTCTCAACCGGCGGCGGGCTTCTGCGCGGGTTCGCTCAGCCTCAGCGTTGGCTTGTTCGACCTCACGTTTGGCTGCCTCACGATCGGCACGCAGTTTCGTGTAATGCTCCGAATGGAGCTGGTCCAGCTCGGTCATGGTCTGCTCACGCAGAGTCCGGGCCTCCTCCTTCGCAGCGGAGAGGATCCGGTTGGCCCGTTCCACCAGCTCCCGGGACTCCTCCCCAGCGGTGCGGCGGCGGGTATCAGCCTCTGACTCGGCGGTACGACGGGTTCGCTCGGCCTCCTCCTGGGCTGCCGACAACAGACTGCCGACCCTTTCGTTGGCTTCCCGCACAGCCGCGATGGTGGCGGCCTCAGCCACCGCCAACTCGTGACGGCGAGAGACTATGAAGGCATCCAAGTCGTCGCGCTGGGTCTGCTTCCAGACCTCCAGTTCCTCCGCGGCCTCCACCCGCCTCGCCTCCACCTCGGCCTCTACGCTGCTTCGTAGGTCTGCCACAGTCTGTTTGGTCCAGCTCAACTGCGAGGATGCCTCTTTGAGCAACTGCTGGGATTCCCGCTGAGCGGAGGCGAGCAGTTCCTCACGCTGTTTTTCAGCTGTATCGACTGTGGCCTGCGTCGCAGCTATGTACTCCTCGCGCCATGTGGTGGTTGTCTCCCTGAGCCGTTCCGCCTCCTTGTGGGCCGCCTCGACGATTTCCTTGGCCTCCTTGCGGGCCGAGGACAGCAGCTCACGGGTCTCGGCCTCGGCCACCGCAGTACGCTCGGCGATGCCCTTGTCGCATTCCTGCTCTCTTTTGGACCAGGTAGCCTCCAGGCGCTTTTGCTCGGCGTCTCGCTGCGCCTCGATCTTTTCCGCGGCCTCCTTGGCCTCAGTCAGGATCTTGTCCGCCTCATCGCGGCTGCGCTGCACTATCTGGTCTGCTTCCCGCGTGGCGTCAGCCCGCAGCTGGTCGCAGGTCTGCTCCGCCCCAGCCACCAGGCGGGCTGCGCGTGATGACGCCTCGCGCATAGTGGACTGCGCCTCTTCATCTGCCGCAGACATGTGCTGGCGGGCCTGATCCCGCGTTTCGGCTAGCTCATGCCTCGCTTGGGCATTCGCTGCCGCCAGGTCCTCAGCAGCGGCTCTTTCCGCCTCGTGGCGGCGCAGGATCTCAAGCACCTCAGCCCGGGTTTCGGCTCGCAGCTGGTCTGCCATGGCCTGCGCCTGGTCCAGAATCCTGGCAGCCTTCGCCCCGACGTCGGTCAGGGGAGAGCGGGCAGGTAGCGACATGCCCCAATTCTGCTGCTCGGTTGAGCCGTCCTTCAAGTCCCTGCCATGACCGGTCAACCGGCGATAACGATCTGGCGGGGCTTAAAAGAAAATGTCATACCCTTTGAGGTGGTCTGGAAAACGCTCGGGTGCCGGTCCGGGGATGTGGAACCATAGCCCCATGGCTGTAACCCTCACCGATGCTCTGAATGACTTTGCCCTGCTGGCTGTTGAGGGGCAACAAACCCTGTTTGACCAGGCCGGTTCCGCTGCCTGGGAAGCCGACCTGGACAAGCGCAAACTGTGGCTCGGAGAGCATGTCTATGACGTCGCGGTGATCGGCACGTCATCCGAGATCTCCAACACCTGGATGTGGTCCTGGGCGAACCCGGGCTATGGCTCTTCGCATCCAGCGGTCTCGGCGATCTTGCCGGGCTGCGCCAAGGGGCGTGAGGCTGGTATCCCGGAGTTCACCACCGAGATGTTCTCGCTCGATGGTGTGACTGACTATGGGATGCGGCCGGGCTCCGCGGTTGCTTTCCTCACCGCGAGGCTAGCGGGTGCAACCGCTATCTATGCCGCCCCATACCAGCAGGGCGTGGCATACCTGGCGATACTCAATCTGGCACTGTCGGATCCTACGCCTGTGGTGCTCCCGCGGATGATGTCGACTTGCCTGGAGTATTCCGGGAACCACCGGCAGACGATCGGCACCTACGGCGCTCAGCGAGGTCTCAGCCCGGAGCGGACCGATGACGGCGGCATTATCCTGAACTATCCCGGTGGAGCCCGCGTGCGCTGCGGCTTTGATGACTGGAACCGGATCACCCGGATGGAGAGTGACCTACCATCTGGGCAGGAATGACCTGAGAGGTCCGGCAGGGACCGGAGTCAGCCCTCTCGGGCGTCAGCTGGTGGCTTCTGCCTTCCACAGGCTTGGCCAAGTGACGCCCAGATCGAGCAGGATCTGCCGGAGCAGGGGGAGAGAAAGCCCGATGACGTTGTGAGGATCACCTTCGATGCCGGTGACGAAGGCGCCTCCCAGGCCATCAATGGTGAAGGCTCCGGCAACCTGCAGGGGCTCACCTTGGGCGGCATAGGCTGCTATCTCGTCGTCGGTGATGTCGGCGAACTTGATCACCGTGCTCGCGGTGCGGATGGCCTGCCTGGCTTCGCCGCCATGGCGTACCAGCACGAAATGTCCTGTGTGAAGCACTCCCTGACGGCCACGTATCCGCCTCCACTGTGCAGTCGTAGCCTCCAGCGTGTGGGGTTTGCCGTGGGCTCGTCCCTCGAACTCCAGCACAGAGTCACAGGCAACGAAGATCGCGTCGCCGGCGACGCGCTCGGCTACATACTCTCCTTTCGCGGCAGCCAACCGCAGCGCGAGCCGGGAAGGCTGGGGTTCGACGATGAGTGATTCGTCGAAATTGCTGACCTGAACCTCGGGGTCCAGTCCGGCCCGGCGCAGCAGCTCCAGCCGCGAAGGGGATTTGGAGGCGAGTATGAACCGCATCATCAGAACCTGATGTAGGTGCGCCAGGCATCACGGCCATAGACAAGCTGCTGGCGTACGGTCCGGTAGTAGGACTTCCAGCCACCCGCCAGCGGACGGTCATCAGCCGCCTTGAGCCTGTCCTCGGCCATGCCCAGGGCCTGGAGTACGACCACCAGGGCTGCGATCTCCTCCTCTGTGGCCCCGGCGGCCCGGATGTCGTAGCGCCCGGTCACAGTGGGATATTCCCGTGCTTCTTGGGGGGCAGCTGCTCACGTTTTGTGCGCAGCAGCCGGAGGACCCGGATGATCTGGGCGCGCGTCTCGTGTGGGTAGATCACCTGATCAATGTAACCCCGCTCCGCCGCCACGTAAGGGTTCGCCAATTCCTCGTCATACTCCGCCATCAGCTCCTGCCGCCGCTGGCCGGGATCCTCAGCCTCCGCCAGGGTCTTGCGATGCAGGATGTTGACAGCGCCCTGAGCCCCCATCACCGCGATCTGTGCCGTTGGCCAGGCGAAGTTCACGTCTGCCCCGAGATGTTTCGACCCCATCACGATGTAGGCACCGCCGTAGGCCTTACGGGTGATGACCGTGATCGTGGGCACAGTGGCCTCAGCGTAGGCGAAAATCAGCTTCGCACCGCGCCGGATGATTCCCTGATGCTCCTGGTCGACTCCAGGAAGGAAACCGGGCACGTCGACGAACGTCAGCACCGGGATGTTGAAGGCATCGCAGGTGCGGACGAAACGTGCGGCCTTCTCGGAGGCGTCGATGTCCAGGCAGCCAGCAAACACAGTGGGCTGGCTTGCGACGATCCCTATTGGACGACCCTCGATGCGTCCGAAACCGGTGATCACGTTGCCTGCGAACAGCTCCATGACCTCGAGGAACTCCTCATCGTCCAGGACGTTGTGGATAATCTCGCGCATGTCGTACGGCTGATTCGCGGAGTCTGGAATGAGTTGATCCAGCCTGCGGTCATGGTCGGTGATGACCAGGTCTACCTCGGCGTCGTCGTAGACAGGGGGATCCTCCAGGTTGTTCTGTGGTAGATAGCTGATCAGGTCGCGCACATATTCGAGGGCATCGTTCTCGTCAGCTGCCAGATAGTGTGAGTTCCCGGACCTGCTGGAGTGCGTGCGGCCACCCCCCAGCTCCTCCATGGACACGTCCTCGCCGGTCACCGTCTTGATCACCTCAGGCCCGGTGATGAACATCTGCGAGGTTCTGTCCACCATCACCACGAAGTCGGTCAGGGCAGGGGAGTAGACGTGACCGCCCGCCGCCGCGCCCATGATGAGCGAGATCTGCGGAATCACTCCCGAAGCGCGGGTGTTGCGGCGGAAGATTTCCCCGTACATGGCCAGGGAGGCCACCCCCTCCTGGATCCGCGCGCCGCCACCCTCATTGATCCCGATCAGGGGACAGCCGGTTTTCAGCGCGAAGTCGATGATCTTGACGATCTTCTCGCCGTAGACCTCTCCCAGGGCTCCGCCGAAGATCGTCACATCTTGGCTGAAGACACAGACAGGGCGGCCATGGATTGCTCCAGTGCCAGTGATCACGCCATCCCCGTAGGGACGCCGGGCATCCATCCCGAAGCTCTTGGAACGGTGCCTGGCGAATTCGTCCAGCTCTGCGAAGGTTCCCTCATCCAGGAGAGCAAGCACCCTCTCACGGGCGGTCATCTTGCCTTTCGCGTGCTGTTTCTCAACTGCGGCAGCAGAGCCCGCATGGACGGCCGCGTCGATGCGGCGTCCGAGGTCCGTCAGCTTCCCGGCGGTGGTGTGGATGTCGATGTCCATGCAGGGCACCTTAGCGCTCAGCCGTGACACCCACTGCCAGACCGGTTCATAACGGTTTCCACAGACCTGGGCAGGGGCTATCTGTGGGACGGAGAACCCCCGGTACCGATTCCTTAAGGTCATGGGCCTCATGAGAGAGTTCGCTGGCAGGGATGGGCAGGGCTGCCTTGCCGCCCCTTCCCATCGGTGGAGCCTCTAAGGTGACCAGCATGTCCGAGAATATGTGGCGTGAGGTGCGGTGGCTGGATCACACTGGATCCACCAACTCCGATGTGGCGGCCGAAGCCAGGAGAGGGGAAGCGGAAGGCCTCGTTGTCGCGACGCTGGATCAGCGGGCCGGCCGTGGACGCCTGGACCGCAGCTGGGTGGCTCCCCCCGGTGCCTGCCTGGCCTTCTCACTGCTGCTCCAGCCCAGGCCTGGACCTTCGCAGTGGGGGTGGCTTTCGCTGCTGGCGGGCATGGCTGTGCATGCCGCTATCAGCGGGATGGCCCGTGAACCCCAGAGGGTGCAGCTCAAGTGGCCCAACGATGTCCTGATCGACGGTCGCAAGGTGTGCGGCATCCTCAGCGAGCGTATCGAGCATCCGGGAGGGGCCAGAGCCGTCATTGGAGTCGGCATCAACATCTCGATGGATGAGGATCAGCTTCCGGTGCCTTCCGCCACATCCTGCAGGATAGCCGGGCTTCCCGAAGATCCCCGGCGGCTTCTGGTATCGGTGCTGGAACACTTCCAGCGGCTCTACGAGTCATGGCAGGCAGCAGGTCAGGTGCGCAGCGAGTATCAGCGGCACTGCGCATCCATAGGCATCCCGTTGCGGATCGTCGTCGACCAGCAGCGGGCGATAGCGGGCACCGGGCATGGAGTCGATGAATACGGGAGGCTTCAAGTCGAAACGGATGCTGGAGTCCAGGTCTTCGCGGTCGGTGACGTCGTCCATGCCCGGTTCGGGGAGCTGCCTGAGCGGGCGGTATGAGGGATCCCGCAGTGGTGATCGCCCAGAGCAGAGGTCTGGGCCTCGCCGCGGCTGTGGGGCTTTGCCGGTGCGCGAGCCGGTGGGTCTTGTCATGACGGCGCCTGGATGCCGTCTGTCCCAGTGCCCACCGGCGGAATCTCCAGCCAGTGCCTACCAGCGCGGTCCCGGGACATGAAAGACTTAGAGGCATGGCGTTTAGGAAGGACATGCTGTCTCGCGACGAGCAGGTGGTGATGCACCTGCGCACTCACATCAAGTCGCTCATTGGGGTGATCCTGATCCTGTTCCTGGCCAGTGCACTGCTGGGGATCGGGCTGGCGCTGATCCCGGAGCAATACAAGCCCTGGACCACCTGGGTCCTGCTGGGCCTCTACCTGATCGCGATCATCTGGTTTGTGCTCAAACCCTGGCTGCTGTGGCTGTCCGCCACCTACACGGTGACAAATCGTCGCATCATTACCCGGAAGGGTATCTTCAACAAGACCGGCCACGACTTCCCGCTCCGCAGCATCAACAACGTCAACTACGAGAGCTCATTCCTGGACCGCATCTTCGGATGCGGAACCCTGATCCTCGAAACCGCTGCTGAGAAGCCGCTGACCCTGCCGGATGTTCCCGGCGTGGAGAGGGCGCATGTGGTGATCGCTGACCTGATCTTTGACGGAGAGCCTGATCCCGAATAGTAGGCTGCTGCCTCGTGAGTCGTCGTTACCGGGTGGGGATTATCGGGGGCGGGCAGCTGGCCCGGATGATGCAGCAGGCAGCAATCGGGCTTGGTATAGAGACCCATCTGCTGTCCGAAGGCCCCGACACCTCTGCTGCACAGGTGGTGCCCATCACCGAGGTAGGCGACTACACGGACCTTGAGACACTCGCTGGTTTCGCGGAGAGCTGCGACGTCATCACCTTCGATCATGAGCATGTCCCCACCCGGCATCTGCGGGCGCTGGAATCCCAGATCGCGGTACGCCCAGGCCCGGATGCCCTCGAATGTGCACAGGACAAAGCCCGGATGCGCGAGCGTCTGTCCAGCCTAGGCGTACCCTGCCCCCAGTTCGCGATCTGCCGTAGCACCAAGGAACTCCTAGAGTTCGGGGAGAAGCAGGGCTGGCCTATCATCGCCAAGACCTCTCGGGGTGGATACGACGGCAAGGGGGTGTGGAAGCTCGATGGCCCGGATGCCGCTGTAATCCCCTTTGAATCCAAGCCTGCTGTCTCCGCCGGTGAGGAGGTGGTGATTCTCGCAGAAGAGTTCATCGACTTCGAGCGGGAGCTCTCCGTGATCGCAGTCCGGTCAGCCTGCCAGGCCGTGGTCTATCCCGTCTCCGAGACCACCCAGCGCAATGGCGTGTGCATAGAGACGATCACTCCCGCGCCCGGGCTCTCCCAGGCTGATGCGACGACGCTGCAGGAGCTGGCGCTGCGGATCGCGGGTGAGTTGGGAGTCGTCGGGGTGCTTGCGGTGGAACTCATGCAATCACGTGACGGGCGTGTGGTCGTCAATGAGCTGGCCATGAGACCTCACAACACCGGTCATTGGAGCATCGACGGGGCGCGTACCAGCCAGTTCGCAAACCATATCCGCGCTGTCTTGGATCTTCCGCTCGGTAGTCCTGAGATGACCAGCCCCGTGGCCGTCATGACGAACATCCTGGGTGGGTCGGAAGATGACCTCACCGAGGCGCTCCGCCATGTGTTTGCCCGGGACCGGGAGGTGGCTGTCCACCTGTATGGGAAACAGGTGCGTCCTGGCCGTAAGGTGGGGCACGTCACCGCGTGCGACACCAGCCTTTCCGCAGCACTCCGGAGATCCCGGCATGCCGCCGGCTATTTGATGGGAGAAATCGATGAGTGACGTCGCGATCCTCATGGGTTCCGACTCAGACTGGCCCACGATGCAGGCGGCGGCTGAGGCTCTTGAAGAGTTTGGCATCACCTACCAGGCGGATGTCGTCAGCGCCCATCGGATGCCTGAGGAGATGGTCGCCTTCGGCCGCACTGCCCACGAGAAGGGCTTCAAGGTGATCATCGCAGGGGCGGGAGGAGCAGCTCACCTGCCTGGCATGCTGGCGGCACTGACCCCGCTGCCGGTGATCGGGGTGCCGGTGGCGCTCAAGCATCTCGACGGCATGGACTCACTGCTGTCGATCGTTCAGATGCCGGCGGGAGTTCCGGTCGCCACGGTCGCTGTCGGCAATGCTCGCAATGCCGGCCTGCTCGCTATCCGTATCCTCGCAGCCGGCGATGAGAAGCTGCGCGCGCAGATGGTGCAGTTCCAGGCGAATCTAAGAGACCTGGCTCACGCTAAGGGGGATGTGGTGCGGAAAGCCAGCACCCGCAGCTGAGCGAGTGGAAAACATTTAGAGAGGCCCCGGTGCACTTCACACGCACCGGGGCCTCTCTAAATTGTTGATGGATGCTGTATTCAGTCTCAGTTGGTGCCGATGCGGAGCCAGGAATCGGAATAGTGATCGTCGATCTGGCCTGCGACCATCCCGACGCCGCTGATCCGCTCCAGGTTCTGCTTGAGGTTCGTGGGCAGGCCCTGGCCGGAATTTCCATCCATCAGCTTGATGACCTGCTGGGCGTCCACCCAGCCAGAGAACTGTGGATTGTCGATTCCCTTGGTCAGCTTCTCGTGTTCGCTGTTGCTGCTGAGCTTGTTGCTGGGGTTCTTGAAGGCCTCGGAATTAGGGCCGAAGGTCGTCGTGACGGTATCTCCCTCAACAGCCGACTCCAGGCCCTCGATGCCAGCGTTCTGGGCAATCGCTTCGATGAGGTTCTTGTGCTTGCTGGGATCCTTCGTGGTGACCTTGAGGCCGAACTGGGGCGTCCCGGACTCGCCGCTGGTCATGGCAAAGGAGATCTGGCTGCCGAGAATGGCACGCAGATCATCCGCTGACGTGATGCCTGCCTCCTTCAGCTTTTCCTTCTGGGAGGCTGGAAGGTCCTCGATCTGCTCCCACACCTTGTCCATAGTCTCCGAGGGGATTGAGAGGGCGAAAGAACCGAGCCAGTCGGTAGGCAGGCTGCCCGCCGCATCCTTGACGCTCTCTCCCCGCTCCTTGAAGCCCTCTTTGCTCCAGCTGATAGTCCGCAGCGCGATGGCGCCGTCCTCTACCTTGATGCCTGCGGCGAGGCGGGAATCAACGATGCTGGACTCAGAGGCCGTGGAACCTCCTGTGGTGGACTCGAAGCTCTGTTTCACGAGCTCAGAGGAGACCCAAGCGGTGGCCAGGTAGCCGTCGCCGAGCTTGCCCATATCCGCTTTGTAGTCCTCGTTGGTGGTGATGTTGCTGCTCTTCAGGGAGTCCTCGGTGATCTCGATACTCTCATCGGTGATGACCATCGTGTCGTCATTGAAGACGACTTTGCTGCTGGCCGCGTGCTTCTCGGCGAAGGCCTTAGCCGCGTCCTTGTTCGTGACCTGGAAGGAGAAGACGGGAGTGGCGGTGCTGCGGCCAGTTGTGCTGGGCATCATGGCGATGGCCGCGGAGTCACCGAGCCACTGCTTCACTTCGGAATCGTAGTCGGGGGTGCTGGGGCTGGTCTTCTCGACAAGGGACCAGAGGGCCTTCTTGTAGTCGTCCCCGACCTCACCGGCCTGCTCCTTCAGGACCGGGAACTTCTCGGCGATGTCTTTGACGGCGAGCTTGTCGCTAGCGGACGGATTGAGGTTGACCTCGAACACCGCGAGGGCATTCGACGGGATGCCCTTGGCTGCGGCAGGAGCTGCCCCACGCAGCAAGGACCACGCGAGGACGCCGCCGCCGACCACCAGGGCAAGGGCGACGACGCTGGCGATGATTGCTGTTTTCTTTGACTTGGGTTTGGTAGGAGTCATCACGCCGGCTGGCTGATAGGGCCCCTGTGCTGGTCCGGGATGCTGCTGCCAGGGTGCTTGTGACTGGTCGCTCTGCCCCTGAGGTTGGCTCCCCTGTGGGGGAGGACCGGAGTAGTTCTGATTCATGGTTCATCCCCTCTAAATTGAGAAACTGACTAATTTCCAGGGTAGCGGCATCTGGGATCAGGCAAGCGGCGATCCTAGTTGGAGTACTGCGCGAGGGGTTCGGTGTTTCCTGCGATCACGGCGTCGAAGACGGTTTTGCTGGCCTCTTTGTCCCATAGCATCACGCTCTGGCCGTCTCTGCTGGCGTTGGCGTCGGAGACGGGGACGCTGAGTGAATACCCGGACCCGAGAGCCGAGCTGAGGAACACCTGGACTCCGCCCAGCACCTCTCCGAATCCGGTATCCGAGCCTCTCCCCAGGGTGTGCGCGGCTGCCATGTTGAGCTTCCAGTAGGAGACGGGATTGAGCAGGGTCAATGGGTTCATGGCTTTCTTTGCGACCTTCCCGATGACCTCGCGCTGACGCATCATGCGGCCCACATCACCTGTCTGGTCAGCTTTGCGCATCCTCACGTAGCCCAGGGCGGTCTTGCCGTTCAGGGTCTGGCAGCCGGCAGGCAGGTCCAGGTGTGCGTCCTTGTCCTTGATGGCCTCCTTCGGGCAGACCTCGATGCCGCCGACCGCGTCCACCGCCTCGACAACGCCCAGGAAGCCGACCTCAAGATAGCCGTCGATCCGGATGCCCGTGTTGGACTCGATCGTCTGGACCAGCAGCGGTGCCCCACCCCAGGCGTAGGCGGCGTTCAGCTTCGCGCTGCCATGGCCTGGGATCTTGACCCAGGAGTCCCGGGGCAGCGAGATCATCGCTGCCTTCCCCGACGGGGGTTTGTAGAGCAGCATCATGCTGTCCGTGCGCTGTCCCTCCGTGTCACCGGTCCCGAGTTCGCCACGTTGTTGCTCGGTTAGTTTTTCACGGCCGTCTGACCCGACTAGCAACACGGCGGTGCCAGGCTGGTCTGCGGGACGGCTGCCCTCAGGCGTGGCGGGTATCACGGTTCCGATAGTCCAGGCATAGATGGGGGTGCCCACCATGAACAGCATCCATGCCAGGACCAGGGCGAGCACCAGGCGCCTGATGGGATGCCGGCGCTTCGGCCTGCGTGTCCTCGGGGAGCGGCCAGCTGGTGGTGGGGCGCCGAACTCCTGGTAGGGCGGCGACGGGGGTGCGGGCGGTTGGGCGGGAGGCTGCTGCGCCGAGGAGTGGGGGTATAGAGAAGATGAGGCCTGTGGGTAAGATGACGACTCCGGGCGGGACGCAGCGGCTTCCTGCTGAGGATAGATGCGGGTCCTTTCTGGTTCCGGTTCGCGGCGGTACAGCCAGTCAAGGCCGGAGTCGTGCTGCTGGTCGCTCATGGCCTGAAAGACTACCCTCCGGACAAGAATCATGGCCTCGACGGCGTGCCTGCCTGGGTGAGGGCAGGTGCCGGTTCAGTCTAAATACAAGGAGCCCGTATCGTCTGCCCGTGGAGCCGCCATGCCTTCCCCCGACGCCGCCGTACAGAAACGACGTGCCGTCGGGCTCATTGTCTTGACCGTCTTCCTGCCTGGGGCTGCCCAGTTCGCGGCCGGGAATCGTAGGCTGGGCCGTGTCGCACTCCGGATTTTGGCGTTGCTGGTGGCGGCTGCACTGCTGGTGGGGCTGGGGCTGTTGTTCTGGCGAGGACCCACCGTGAGTTTCCTGCTCAACGGGCCTGTCACCATCGTCATGAGGGTTCTGGTATGGCTGGTTTTCCTGGGCTGGCTGGTGCTGCTGTTCGACGCCTGGCGGCTGGCCCGGCCCCCGAGCCTGCCCCGTCGCGCCCGCCTGGTCCTGACCGCGTCGTGCCTGCTGCTGGCGCTGCTCGCCGGGTTGGGCACCAATCTGCTCGCCAGCGCCTTCACGGCAGCTGGGCATGTCGGCGATGTGTTCCCGGGAGGCGGTGACAGTCAGACCAAACATGGGCGTTACAACGTCCTCCTGCTGGGGGTGGATGCAGCGGCCGACCGAGAGGGAATACGTCCCGACTCGATCAATGTGGCATCCATAGACGCCAATACCGGTCGTGCGGTTGTCTTCGGGCTGCCACGCAATCTCATGGGCGCCCCGTTCCCCTCCACCTCGCCGCTGGCGAAGCTCTACCCCAATGGTTTCCGCTGTGGGGAAGACTGCATGCTCAATGGTGTCTATACCCTTGGGCAGGAACATGCCGACCTCTATCCCAGACAGGAAGCAGGCTTGGCGGCCACCAAGGAGGTAGTCTCCGAGCTGCTGGGGCTGGAACTCAACTACTACGCCATGGTGGACATTTCGGGCTTCCAGCGTCTTATCGACACCATGGGCGGCATCACCCTCGACATAGGCAAGCAAGTCCCCATCGGTGGGGTCGGTTCGGAGATCTACGGTTGGATTGAGCCTGGCAAGGGGGTTCACCTCGATGGATACCACGCTCTCTGGTTCGCCCGGTCCCGGGCAGGCGCTGACGATTACGAACGTATGGTGAGGCAGAAATGCGTTATGTCTGCCATGGCCAAACAACTCGATCCCAGCACCGTCGCCGCAAAATTCGTCGACCTCGCTGAGGCAGGCTCCGACATCGTGCGCACTGACGTCGGAACAGAAAAGTTGCCGGAACTGGTGGATTTGGCGATCCGCGGAAAATCATTGCCCATCGACTCCGTCAACTTCTCTCCGCCGCTGATCGAGCCGGCCTCGCCTGATCTCGGCCTGATCCGCAGCACAACGGCAGAGGCCATCGCGGCGTCGGAGGCCCAAGACAGTCCCTCTACACCCGCCACCAGCAGCGGTTCCCCCGCCAGCAGTGCCCCGGTTCCCTCTACGACCTCTGCGTCAGGGAAGGATTCTTCACCGAACGTCAAGGCCAGTGACAAGACCGAGGCCAGTGATAAGACAACGAGCGAGGCCACCTCATCGCCCACCCCGGAGCCGGGTGCCGACGTAGCCATCTGCCGAGTAAGTTGAGCCGGGTGATTCCCGAACCCGTCAGTGTCGTCATGCCAGTCCGTAATGAGGAACCGCACCTGGAGGCCGCCGTGCGGCGAGTCCTTGCCCAGGACTACGCAGGTGAGATCGAGGTGGTACTCGCCGTTGGACCCAGCGGAGACCGCACCCACGAGATCGCCAACGCTCTGGCGGCTGCTGATTCTCGAGTCGTCGTGGTCGACAACCCGACGGGGTTCACGCCAGCAGGCCTCAACCTGGCTATCAAGGCCGCCAGCCATGAAATCGTCGTTCGCGTCGACGGACACGCTGAGCTGTGTCCCGGGTATATCGCCACCGCTGTGGCGGTCCTCCGTGAGACAGGAGCCGCAAATGTGGGCGGTCTGATGGATGCCCAGGGCCGCACTCCTTTTGAACAGGCCGTTGCTGCCGCCTACAACTCACACCTGGGGCTCGGCGGTGGTGGTTTCCATCTGGCTCGTACTCCAGCGGGCCCGGCTGATACGGTGTTTCTCGGCGTCTTCCGCCGGGATGTCCTGAACGAGCTGGGCGGTTTCGACGAGTCCCTGCACCGGGCCCAGGACTGGGAATTCAACTACCGGCTCCGCCGCGCCGGGCACCTGGTGTGGTTCACCCCGGAGCTCCGGGTGGTCTACCGGCCCCGCTCGAGTCTTCGTGCCCTGGCGAGACAGTTCTACAAGACAGGGCAGTGGCGCCGAGAGGTGATCCGGCGTCATCCCGAGACCGCAAGCCGACGCTACCTCGCCCCGCCCGCGGTTGTCCTAGGCGCAGGTGTCGGCCTGGGGGTAGGCCTTGCGGGAGTGCGGTTGCGGCATCCCTGGCTGACAGCCCTGCTCGCCTTCCCGCTGCTGTATCTGGGTTTCCTCGTGTTCGCCACCGTCACGATGCGCGATGTCCCTTCTGCGGCGCGGTCCCGCCTGCCGCTGGTGCTGTCCACCATGCATCTTGCCTGGGGGCTCGGTTTCCTCCGCGGGCTGCCTGCTCGCAGGTGAGGCTCTGCTGGATTCAGGCTACCGGGGCGGTGCGCTCCTCCGCGGCGATCCTGGCGGTGCGCTCAGCTGTGGCGCCGGTCACCACCACCGTCGATCCACCCCCGAGCACCGGGGCAACCAGCAAGTTGCTCACAGCCGCCCATCCCGGTTTCGGATCTGCGAACAGCCGCCTCTGGCCCGATCCCGGCACCCGTGCCACGTCCGCATGGGTTATCCCAGGTAGCCAGGCCAGCTCATCCGGGGACACCGGCTCCGCCCAGTGCATGTCTGGTTCTGTCAGCACATCGGCGTAGTCCGCGCAGTCTGCTGGAAGCGCTGGGACTCCCAGGCCCAGCGGATGCAGGGAACACATCACCGTGACGGGTCCACGTTCTTGGCTCAGGGAACCGACCACCGCCAGGGCCGTCTCGTCGCCGTTCCTCTCGGCAACGCTGCATCCACGTTGCCAGGCCGCTGCAACCCACACTGCCGTCACCCAGTGCCCGGGATCGGTTCGCAACAGATCCAGGTAAACCACTTCGCCGGCCTCCGCCCCAAGGCCATCCAGCATGTTGACAGTCTTGTCCACCCAATTCGTGAAGGTAATGCCGGACAGCTCCACCCGTGAACCTGCTGCCTCGTCATAGTGGGTGAACAGGGGGCCTGCGCCGGGTCTGGCGTGGAGCTGCTTGATGAACATGCCCTGATCTTAGAGAGCTCGCCAGTGAAGACCAGGAGCTCACGTTTCCCTGGGCCGTCGCTGGCGAGGTTTCATTGACTAGAGCACGGGATCCCCGTGGTGCCACCACGCAGATGATTTCCACAGACACGATCTCTTGGTTCTGTGAATCGCCCAGGTAAGGGCGTCGCGTCCCACTAGAGTCTTCGCATGCGCTACGTGGTGATCATGGCGGGCGGTTCGGGCACGAGGTTGTGGCCTCTCTCCAGGCAGGGAACGCCCAAGCAGCTTTTGGAGTTGTTCGACGGCAAGAGCCTGTTGCGGCTCGCATATGAACGGGTGGCGGGCCTTGTACCCGATGCCCGGATTCTCGTGTGCACGTCCCGGACATATGCGGATGTCGTTGCCCGGCAGCTTCCGGAGCTCCCGGAGGAGAATTTGCTGGGAGAACCTGTGGGCCGCGACTCGCTGAGTGCAGTCGCCTGGTCGGCGGCGGTCCTCGAGCGCCGGGACCCTGAGGCCGTGGTAGCGATGCTGAGTGCCGATCACATCATCACCCCTGCCGAAGAGTTCCGCGCGACCCTGGAACTCGCATTCGAGGTTGCTGAGTTCAGGGAGCAAGCGCTGGTGACCATGGGGGTGCTCCCGACCGAGCCCCATACGGGATTTGGTTACCTGCATCGCGATAGCCCTGTCGACGGGCTGAGAGGGGTCTGGCGGGTCTCGGAGTTCAAAGAGAAGCCCGAGCTGTCTGTCGCGAGGCGCTACGTTGCCTCCGGGGAGTACTGGTGGAATGCCGGGATGTTCGTCTGGCGTGCCGCGACACTTCTGGCCCAGCTGGAGACGCTTGTGCCAGACACTGCTGAGAAAGTGCGCAGAATTGCTGCGCACAATGAACTCCTAGACGAGTTGTTCCCCAGCCTTCAGAAGACTTCTGTCGACTACGCGATCATGCAGCCTGTCTCTCTGGGCCAGGGCAGCGCCGAGGTGCTCACGGTCGGGCTGGAAACATCCTGGATCGACGTGGGCAGTTATCAGAATCTTGCTGAGCAGTTCCTACTGGATGAGCATGGAAACCGCGTTGATGGGCGCAGCATAACCTTGGACTCTTCAGGCTGCGTGATCATCAACACCACTAGTGACGGGCATGTTGTGGCCACTCTGGGTCTCCGTGACTGTCTCGTGGTCCATACCCTGACTGCGACTCTCGTCGCGCCTCTTGCCGAGACCGGGAGGATCCGGGAACTGGTCGCCCTGGTCCATGATCACCTTGGTGCCGAATACGCCTGACGAGAGAACGTTCTCATGGCCGGAGAGGGGTGTACCTGGCCATGAGGACGACAAGCATGTGACTGCCTAGCCAAACGGAGGACAGTTGGGGCTAGGGATCTGGATTGCTCCCCTCCGTGGCACAGGTAGGATTGACGCATATCTTCAACCTTCAATTTAATCTTACTGCCGGGGATCCCATCCCTCTGGCAGACACGCCCATGGAGGCGTCAGATTGTCCGGCATGCTGGCCGCGATGGTCTTGACGGTGAGAACGGGACAGTGGTTTTTCCTGGCGGTTTCGCCCTTCAGGGAGATGGGGGACGGTTGTGGATACAAGCTGGATTGTCCGCCCGGCCTCGATGCAAGCCGACTCGCCGGACGGGCTTGACGCGAAGGAACCGCACGTGTGTAATTTGGGCCAGAGAGGGGGCAAAATGGACGACATCTGGACGTTGGGGGTGAACGCCGAAGATGAATTCGCCTGGCACCAGCATGCACTGTGTGCACAGACGGATCCTGAGGCATTTTTCCCGGAGAAGGGGGGGGTCAACCCGCGAGGCGAAGCGCGTGTGCTCGAGTTGCACAGTACGCGCTGAGTGCTTGGAATACGCGTTGGCCAATGATGAACGTTTCGGAATCTGGGGAGGGCTTTCGGAACGTGAACGCCGAAAGTTGAAACGCCAGGCTATCTGAAGTGGTTCCGCTGAGCCGTCGGGGCGTCGAGTGGGCTATCGTCTGGGAGTGCCGCTAGAGAATCTAGGGGTCTGCTGACAGGAGGAACCGGCTTGACGGGTCAGGCGACAACAGACAATCTCTGGGCCTGGATCGACGAGGAGTCGGATTCCGAGCCATTCGAGACGATAGATCCGCGCATGGTTGCCGCGGTCATGGTGGTTCACAATGCGGGCGAGTGGTTACCGCGTCAGCTTCGCGCACTTTCCGCTCTGAACCCTAGGCCTGGGATTCTCATAGCAGTGGACAACGGCTCCACCGATGAGTCGGGCCGACTGCTGGAGCAGGCTCGTGCGGCTGGAGTCATCAGTAGCGTTGTCAGGGGGAATCCTGATTTCGGCTTTGGGGCGGCAGTTGCCGCGGCACTGCCGCCCCATGCCCCATGGATCTGGCTGTTGCATGACGATTCAGCGCCCCACCCGGATGCTCTAGGGCAGTTACTGCGTGGCGCCTCCAGCACGGGGGCTGCAGTCATATTCCCGAAGCTGCTTCAGCCGCGCCGCCGGAACTATCCTGAGACTCTCGCGGAGGTTGGACAGTCCATTACCCCGACGGGACGGCGTGTGGGGACCGTCGATGAGGGTGATATCGATCAGGGCCAGGAGATCTCACAGCCGATATTGGGTGGATCGACGGCAGGGATGCTCATCCGAGGCGATGTCTGGCACCAGCTGGGTGGGCTTGCCCCGGAACTGCCACTGCACCGTGATGGGGTGGATTTCGGCTGGCGTGCCAACGAGGCCGGCTACGGCGTCATCACCTGGCCCGATGCGGCACTGACGCATCGCCAGTCCGGACGGACGGGGGAGCGGCGCGGTGCTTTCGCCCGGGAGTCGCATGAAGTCGATCGCCTGGCCGCTCTACGAGTGGCTGCCGCCCGCGGCCCGAAGCCATCTAAGACCGCCCGGCTCGTGGTGGGCAGTGTCCTGCGGTCCCTGGGTTTCCTGCTTGCGAAGTCACCGCGGCTGGCAGGTGCTGAACTCAGAGCCGCCAGGCGGTTTATCGCGACCCGGGACCAGGTCGCACACCTTGCTGCTCGCTCAGTGGATCGCATAGACGTTTCTCACCTGTTGCCCAGCCGTCACTGGCCTGTCCGCAATGCGCTCGACCGGCTGGGCGCCGATATGGCCGATCGTTATCGTGACTTCACCAGCCAGGAGTCAGGATTCAGTATCGATGAGATGACGGGCGACGACTTTGCAGGTGGTCCCACGCGGCGGCGATTCCTCGCCCCACTGTCGATTCTCACCCTGCTGCTAATCGTCGCTGGAGGGGTAGCGCTGCGGGGGCTGTTCGGACTCGGAGACGTTTTTGGCGGTGGACTGCTCCCTGCTCCGGCCACTCTCGGTAAGGCCTGGGAGCTTGCGCTGAGTCCTGTGGCCGGAGCAGCGGGGGCTGATGCTCCCTGGCTGTCGATCGGGGCTTTTCTGTCGACCCTGGCATTCGGAAGCCCACAGCTCCTGGTTTTTCTCGCTTTGGGGTTGGCGCCCTTGCTGGCGGCGTTGTCCGCTCACAGCTTCCTACGTCGTTGCGGGGTCACCTTGACCACTTCCGCAATCGCCTCAGGTGTCTGGGCTGGTGCCGTCATCCTGCTGGGCCTGGTCACTGCCGGCGACATCGCGGGGATGGTGTTGGCGATAGTGCTGCCTCAGCTAGCCTCCGCGATACACAGGATCGCAATTGACGACAGCACTGGCGCCGAAAGACTCCGGGCCCCTGCGAGTGCTGCCGGTTGGCTGCTGGTGGGGGCCGCAGCATGGCCTGTTCTTCTGCCGCTCGGCTTGGTTGGCGGGATCATCTGGGTGATCCGTGACCGTCACGTCTGGCTTCCCGTGATGATCGCCATCGTTCTGCCGGCGGCTTTCCTGGCGCCTTGGTTCCCGTCCTTGTTCTCCCATCCGGGACGCATCCTGACAGGGCCGGATCCGCTCGCCTGGCCCGCCTGGCCACCAGCGTCCCTGGCCACCCTATTCGGCCGTATCCTGCCTTCCGGGCTGCCGCAGTGGGCCAACATAGCGTTCTTCGCGGTGCTGGGTCTGGCTGCGGGGTATGCCATCTGCACTCTCCGTAGCACGCGCTACCGCATGGTTGCCATCGCCGGAATCGGTGTTCCGCTGGTCATCGGTGTGGTGCTTTCCCGCACTGCGCTGCCGGTCAACGGCGGGGAGGCCCGGGCCCTGCTCTCCGGCTGGGCCTTGTTGACCGTCGCAGGGCTGCTGGCTCCGGTCATCGCCATGAGGCTCCGGGATGAGCAAGCACGCCTCGACCTGCGGGTCCTGCTCTCAGGGTTGACCGCAGCATCGCTGCTGGCGGCTGGGGTGTGGGCTGTGATGGGCTTCGCCGGGCCAGTGTCCAATCACCCCTCCCAGCTGGGGTATGTCCATGACGTGATCGTGTCGGCTCGCCAGACGCGGGTCCTGATGATCGAGGCAAAATCCGACGGAGGGTTGAAGTGGAATGTGGCCGACTCCTCCCAGCCCACCTGGGGTACGGCGGAACGCAATCCGGTCGGGGCCTTCTACAACGATTTCGCGGCGCTGGTTCAGCTGTTTGGCGGCGGTGATACCCCAGAGGACCTGGCGGACCGGCTGAAAGCACTTGGAGTCGGTCACGTCTGGATGAAGGGGTTCAGCGCTGAGCAACTGGCTGCCGTGGGGAACGCAGCCGGATTGACGTCTGCTCCACTGGACCAGGATGTCGTGATATGGACTGTGGTGGAGTTGCCAGCCCGCGCTCGCATCATCGACGGCGAGAGCAGCCAGGCTGTTCTGGAAGGCTATGTCTCAGCCTCTGGCGCCGAGCGGCGCCTCGTGTTGGCTGAGCCCTCTGACGACCGCTGGCGGGTCAGCATTGGTGGACAGGAACTCAGCCGGATCTCCGGTGACGAAAATGTGTCTTTCACCGTTCCTGCCGGGGCTGAGGGACAGCTGAGCTGGCAATTGGCTCCCAGCTGGGGGACGTTCGGCCTGCAGATCGGTGTCGTGGTGTTGATCGCGGGCCTGGCCGCCCCCACCATCGGTGGCTCTTCGGCTGCCCGTCGTGGACTGGAGGAATGATGCGGCGCGTTCTTGAAACCCTCATCGGGTTTGCGGCCCTGACCGGCATCGTCATAGGGATCACCACCCTGACCCCGGCTGACTTGCCGCGAGTCAGCACTGTCGAGGCGGCGCGGTCGTCGAAGGTGGTGTGCGTTCCTGCTGCCTCCGGTGCAACCGTGATGGTAGACAACACCACCACCGTCACTCCTCTGGGAGGGCCGGCCAGCGAAACGGATCGTGCCGTGCTGCGGGAACAGGAGAGCTCGGTCGTCGCCGAGGGCACCACCACGCCGGTGGGTGGTGCCCTGGCAGGGACCGGTTCTGTGCGCACCCTGACGCAGTGCGTCAAACCCGTGTCGCAGGGCGTCATCGCGCTTCCCGCGACAGCGGACACCCAGCTTCGGCTCGTGAACCCGGATGCCTCGGAAGCTGCGGTCGATCTGACCCTCTACGGGGCGGATGGTGAGATCCAGTCACTGGGGGCCCGGGGTATCGCACTGGCTGCCCACCAGGAACGCACCATCGCCCTGTCGATCCTGACCTCCGAGGCAACACCGGTCGGGGTGGCCTTCAAAGCCAGCCGAGGTCGTGCCGCAGTGATGGCTGTCACCCAGACCCAGACCAGTGCCACAGCATCCGCGCCTTCCCAGCTCGGCACCTCCCACCTGATTCCGGGAGTCCCGGCAGGTGCCACCAGCACCGTGGTGGTGCTGGCAAATCCCGGTGAGACCCGCGCGACTGCGAACCTGACCGCTTTCGGAACCACGCCCGCCTACCAGCCGCAGGGAGGTGGGAACATCAGCATCCCGGCCCATTCGAGCGTCTCAGTCCCGCTGGAAAATGCCCTGCTGGGCGAGGCATCTGCGATTCAGGTCAGCTCGGATGAGCCGGTGATGGCTGGCCTGTCCTTCACTCTGGGAGATGCTGCTCAGGTGGCACCGGTCACCATGGCGACCTCTCTGGTCACGTTCACCGCTCCCGGTGGGGTACTGCAGCTGACGAATCCGGGGCAGGCGGAGGTTCAGGCCACTGTTACCGCTACCGGTGCCGGGGGCGCAGAGGAAACCTCGACGGTGTCAGTTGGGGCAGGGCAGACCGCTGTCCACAGTCTTCCCGCTGGGGCCGATCTGGGTCAGCGAGTTGTGGTCGAGTCGGCGCAGCCGTTGTTCGGCGCTGTCGTGTCCTCGGGGGACAACGGATCCTGGGCAGCGCCACTGGAGCAGATGGGCTCGGGAGGGGTTCCTCCGCTGGAGGCCGAGCTCGACCCAGAACTGCACTGAGGGATTGTGCGTGGGGATCTACTGGTTTGCAGTACCAGCCCATGGGCGGGCGGAACCTCTCAGAGCCCGCCATGCGTAGCGAGCCGATAGTTACATCCCGGCGAGACCTGTCAGTCCTCCCAGTCTGTCGGCTCGTAGCCCAGCAATTCGCGGACTGGACGTTCCGTGAGCGCGCTGAGCTGCTCCACGATCGTGCGGTGCACCAGGGCACGCAGTGCCGAGCGGTTGCTGGCGCGGTGTTCCAGTGGGCGTTCATAGATCACGATCTGGGCTGGCCGTCCCTTGGACGGCTCCAGCGCAGCTGACATGGGAACCCGGTCTCCTGACCAGGCGGTCTTGAGAAGAGGGACGTCTTCAACTCCCACAACCGTGCCGTCAAGGGCCCGTGGGTCGATCTCAGCGATCGCGGCCAGTGCTTCTTTCACGCATTGGTTGAAGTACTCGACCCGGTTTGGGGCATGCAGCGGAACAGCTTTGCGGTTGTTGGAATCAGGCAGGGCGATGGTCCCATGCATTCCTCGGTCGTGGCGGTCGCGGCTGCGTGGCATGCGACAACTCTAGTCTTGGGAAGCGGTAGGCTGCGATGGTGCGTCGTTGTTCCCGGACCGCCTGCGGCCTGCCTGCTGTGGCCACGCTCACCTATGTCTATGCGGATTCGACCGCAGTCCTGGGGCCACTGGCAGATGTCATGGTACCCGGAGCCTTCGATCTGTGCGCGGATCATGCCTCCCGGACCTCTGTCCCCATGGGATGGGAGGTGATCCGGCTGCCGCTGGACCGCAGACGCAATGAACCAGAGGCTGATGACGATCTGGTGGCGCTGGCGAATGCCGTCCGCGAGATTGGGTTACGGGATGAGCAGGATGAGCCGACCACTCCTGTGGACCGCGCCCCCGCCCCGAAGCCCAAGAAGCCGGGTAAAAGAAAAGGCGGACATCTTCGCCTGCTTCCGACCGTGGAATGAGCCGCTACCAGGGCGCGAACGCTAAGCTCAAAGGCGTGCTTAAGCAGCAGATCTTCAAGGCCAACGACATTCGCGGCATCGTGACGGGTGAGGATCCAGAGCTGGATCTGGACGGGGCGCGTCAGCTGGGTGCCGCTTTTGTGGAACTACTTGGCCTTTCTGGGAAAACGTTCGTGATGGGCCGCGACATGCGGCAGCTCGGGAAAGAGCTGTCCATGGCTTTTGCTGATGGTGCCCGCAGGGCAGGAGCGTCGGTTGTCAATCTTGGCCTGACGTCCACCGACCAGCTCTGGTTTGCCTCTGGGCACCTGGGGCTGCCCGGGGTGCAGTTCACAGCCAGCCACAACCCGGCGATGTACAACGGCATGAAATTCTGCATGGCCAATGCCTTTCCCGTCCGTCCCGGTTTTACCACCGAGCTGCGGGAACGTGCCGGCTCAGTGGTCATCGGGGACGAGGTGCAGGGCGGCTACGAGGAACGTGACCTTACCGCCGAGTTCGTCGTCCATTTGAACCAGTTGGTGCCGGTGACGGGTGGACGACGGCTCACAGTGGTTGTCGACGCGGGGAACGGAATGGCTGGTCTCATAGCCCCAGCTGTCCTGGCCGGACGGGACGTCGAACTGATCGGGCTGTACATGGAACCAGACGGCAGCTTCCCGAATCATCCGGCAAACCCCCTGGAGCTGGAGAATCTGGCGGATGCCCAGGCTGCGGTGCGCCAGCACGAAGCCGATCTCGGGCTGGTCTTCGACGGTGATGCGGATCGATGCTTCCTGATTGACGAGCGGGGCAAGGTGGTGGATCCCTCCGTGATCACCGCGATGATCGCGGTGGCTGAACTCACCAAGGAACCCGGGGGAGTCGTCGTCGTCAACGCAATCACCTCGCAGGCGGTCGCCGACGCGGTCGCAGGACTCGGCCGGGTGCAGGTCTCGCGAGTCGGGCACACCTTTGTGAAGTCGCTCATGGCAGGTGAAAATGCTATTTTCGGCGGCGAGCACTCCGCGCATTACTATTTCCGTGAATTCTGGGGAGCAGACACCGGGGTGCTCGCAGCCCTTCATGTCCTGGAGCAGCTGCGTGTCTCCGCCGGCACGCTGTCAGGCCTCGCCGCCCGTTTCGACGGCTACCAGCGGTCGGGCGAGATCAACTCAACCGTGACCGACCATCAGGCGAGCATGGAGCTGATCGCCGCAGCCTTCGAAGGACGGGGGGAAATCGAATACTGGGATGGCCTGACAATCCGTGATCCCGAAGCTGGATGGTGGGTCAACCTGCGCCCATCCAACACAGAGCCTCTGCTTCGGCTGAACGTTGAGGCACGCGACACCCACACCATGACCCAGTTGCGTGACGAGGTGCTCGCCATCGTCCGTGCCGATGAAGGAGAAGCCGATGAGTGAAGCCGCCATGGATCTTTCCGCGGAGTTCCTGGCCATCGCCGCCTGCCCGGCCTGCCACGCCAAGTTCGCCGTTGACTATGACCGCTCCGAGCTGGTGTGTACCTCTGCCACTTGTGGACTAACCTATCCCGTGGAGGACGGCATCCCCGTTCTCCTGGTCGATCAGGCCCGCGGCACCCTGTGAGGTCTCCCATGTCCCAGCGGTGGTTCGACGATGCCCGTCTTGAGGCGGATGATCTGGTGGACAACGACTCTCTGTGGTGGCTCGCTTCCGCGGGCGCTCGTATCCGGTGGGCTGCGCTGAGCGAGCCTGTCGGACGGCTGGCCCGGGCTGACCGGCCACGCGGGGTGCTGGTGCTGGGCGCGGAGGCGCGCCTGGTCCGGGCCGTTCTGGAGCCCACCTGTCCCGTGCCCTTCACCGCGTGGCCCGGCCCTGCCCTTCCGGCCTGGCTGGGGCCACTCGACCTAGTGGTTGCGCTGGGCTCCCATGACGCACCGGCCTGGGAGGTCCGCTGCCTGGCGGAGGCCGTCCGCAGGGGGGCCACGATCATCGCCGCTGCCCCGGCTGAATCCGCGCTGGCGGCGGCGGGGGCAGGGCCCTTGACTACTCACCTGCCGACGCCACACGACGATCCCATGGCGGCTGCCATCGCGGTGCTGGCACTGCTAGGGCAGCTGGAACTGGGGCCTGCGGTGGATGTGGAGCTTGCCGCGGCCGCCGCTGACAGCGTTGCAGCCCGCTGCTCACCTGGCCGTCCCCTGGGAGACAACCCAGGTAAGGACCTCGCCGTCGGGCTGGCCGACTCCTTCCCGCTGGTGTGGGGTGGCACGACACTCGCTGGACGTGCATCCAGGCGAATCGCTGAGACTCTGCGCAGAGCCAGTGGGCGCCTGGCACTGGCCGCCGACGCAGAGGAACTTGAAGCGGTGTTGTGCAACTCGCCGCGGCGCGACGTGTTCACCGATCCGTTCGAGCAGCAGGCTGAGAGCTATCCCGCGCTGCTTCTCCTCGACGCGGATCAGGTACCGGAGCCGATGACCGAGACAGCCCGGCGGCTGACCCGCCTGGCCAATGACATCGGGGTACGGGTGTGTCACATCACCTCTGGCCTCGCGGAGCTGGGCGCCTCCGACGTGGAGCGTTACGTCACCCTCCTTCTCCAGGGACGTTACGCAGCCACCTATCTGGGTATCGGCCTGGGTGGGACCCAGGCGTGAGAGGGGATCAGATGCGCGCGGCGTATGTCTTGAACGGACCCAACCTCGGGCGGCTCGGCAGGCGTCAGCCTGAGGTCTATGGGCACACCACCCACGCGGATCTGGCCGCTCACCTGGTGGAGTACGGCCGTGGGGTCGGGCTTGAGGTGGAGGTGCGGCAGACTGACTATGAGGGCCGCTACATCGAATGGCTCCATGAGGCCGCCGATGCTGGCGTGTCCTGTGTGCTCAACGCAGGGGCGTGGACCCACTACAGCTATGCGGTGGCGGATGCGGCTGCGCTCGTCACCTATGTGGAGGTGCATATCTCGAATGTCCATGCCCGTGAGGATTTCCGGCATCACAGCGTCCTGTCTGCCAAGGCTGCGGGCATCATCGTTGGGTGCGGGCTGAGGGGATACGACCTGGCGTTGACGCATCTGGCTGCGGGCGTAGACTCCGGGGCGTGACGTTCGATTTCCGTGTAGCAGACCTGTCCCTGGCCGGTTTTGGCCGTGAGGAGATCACCCTCGCTGAGCATGAGATGCCTGGCCTGATGGCCATGCGCGAGCGATACGCAGCCTCCCAGCCCTTGGCGGGGGCGCGTATCGCCGGGTCAATCCATATGACTGTCCAGACCGCGGTGCTCATTGAGACCCTCGTGGCGCTCGGCGCAGAGGTTCGCTGGGCATCCTGCAATATCTTCTCAACCCAGGATCATGCGGCGGCGGCGATTGTCGTTGGTCCTGATGGCACCCCTGACGATCCGAAGGGCGTGCCTGTGTTCGCCTGGAAGGGGGAGACGCTGCAGGAATACTGGTGGTGCACCCGCCAGATTCTTGACTGGCCAGGGGAGAAGCGTCCCAACCTAATCCTTGACGACGGCGGCGACGCCACCCTGTTTGTCCATGAGGGGGTTGCGGCACAGCGTGCCGGGGCCGTGCCCATCGATGAGCCCACGGACTCAGAGGAGGCCCTGGCCCTGAAGGCAGCGCTCAGGGAGGCGCTGGGAGAGTTGGATTTCGAGGCCCTGGCCGCGGGTATCCTCGGGGTCACTGAGGAGACGACCACCGGGGTTCATCGCCTCTATGAGATGCACCGCGGCGGCAACCTGCTGTTCGGGGCCATCAACGTGAATGACTCGGTGACCAAGTCCAAGTTCGACAACAAGTACGGCTGCCGCCACTCCCTGATCGACGGCATCAACCGGGCTACTGACGTGCTGATCGGCGGCAAAGTGGCGGTGGTGTGCGGCTACGGCGACGTGGGTAAGGGCTGCGCGGAGTCGCTGCGGGGCCAGGGGGCTCGTGTGATCGTCACCGAGGTCGATCCGATCTGCGCCCTGCAGGCCGCGATGGATGGGTTCCAGGTGGCGCGGCTTGAGTCGGTGGTGGGCATCGGTGACATCTTCGTCACCGCCACGGGAGGCCGCGACATCATCCTTGAGGAACATATGTCGCAGATGAAGCATCAGGCCATCGTCGGGAACATCGGCCATTTCGACAACGAGATCGACATGGCTGGGCTCGCCGCGCGGGATGACGTGACGAAGGTCGAGATCAAGCCGCAGGTCGCCAAGTGGATTTACCCGGACGGCCATGCGGTGATCGTGCTCAGCGAGGGACGGTTGCTGAACCTCGGCAACGCCACAGGCCATCCCTCCTTCGTGATGAGCAATTCCTTCACCAACCAGGTGCTGGCCCAGATGGAGCTGTTCACCCGGACGGACGCCTATCCGCCGGGCGTCTATCTGCTGCCGAAGCACCTGGATGAGGAGGTGGCGCGGCTGCACCTGCCCTCCCTGGGGGTGGAGCTCAGCACCCTGACGCAGGCGCAGGCCGATTATCTTGGGGTTCCGGTCAACGGGCCGTTCAAGTCCGACCACTACCGCTACTGACCAATCCTGCGGCCCGGGGTATTCCCGGGCCGCAGTTTTCGTGTGAAGGGCTGGCCCCGGGAGTCGTCTCGACGACATCTCACCGGTGAGGTCCCCAAGCCCGCCAGCCCGTCAGTTTTCCGGATCACCCGGCTTCATGGACTGCCAGATCTCCTTGCACTCTGGGCACACTGGGTACTTTTCCGGGTTACGTGAGGGCACCCATACCTTTCCGCACAAGGCGACCACGGGTGTCCCGGTCACCATGGCCTTGACCAGCTTGTTCTTGGGGACATAGTGGCTGAAGCGTTCATGGTCGTCGGAGTCCCTGAGCTCGGTGCGTTCGTCGAGGACTGTCTGGGAACCGGGGGAAAGCTCGCTCATGATCCTCAATCCTATGCCGTCGGGAACGCACGATGCCCAGGGCCCGGCCAGATGCCTCCAGCGGCGTGACGGGCCGCCCGCTGCCGCTGTGCCACGTGTTCCGAGGCCTTGAGGGACTGAAGCGGGTGAGTGACACTGGCATGACCCCGGTGGTGCCCGTTGACCCTGGATGGCATCCTTGTGGCCATGCAGTACTCCGCCTCACAGCCGTCCGCTGGGTGGTATCCCGATCCGGCTGGTTCTGGCGATGAACGCTACTGGGATGGCGCCACCTGGTCCAGTGTCACTCGCCCCAACAGCAGGCCAGCGGCTCAGAGCAGCTACGGCAATGCCCCGGGACGTTCTCAGGACAGGAGCAGATATGCCGGCTGGTGGTCGCGGTGTGCTGCGACTCTGCTCGATGCTCTGGTGCTGGCCATCCCCTCCCAGATCGTCGCTGAGGCATTCGCGCCGGGGAGCCTCGAACGGCTGCAAGCCTGGATGTACGAGATGATCAGGGCCAGCCAGTACTACTCATCCGAGACCCTGGATGCGCTGACCGCTGAGATGCAGCCCGCGATGCTTGTCATCACTGTGCTGGGAGTCATCTATCGGGCTGTGCTCGTCGCTGTCTGCGGAGGTACCGTCGGCAAAATGATCATGCGCATCCGCGTCACTCGTGCCAGCGACCCCTCCCAGCGGACCCCCGGGCTCTGGCGTTCCATCATCAGGGCCGTTGGGGTCGAGGTCATCGGTCTCATCGGCAGAGCCGTGGTGTTCTTGCCCGTGGTCAGCTATCTGATGCCGTTGTTCACGCAGAAGAAACAGACCGTACATGACATGATGGCAGGGACCATCGTCGTCAAGAAATGACTTTTGTCCAGCCAGGAGGAATGAAACCTTGTCACACCTGACCGCTGAGTTGGATGAGCTCGCGGAACGCCTGGGAATAGCCCGGGAGTTCTGGGACTGGAAAGGAAACCATGCGCTCATATCGGAGGCCACCGTTACCGCGGTCCTCCAGGCGATGGGGATAAGGGCCGATACTCCGGAATCCTGTGGTGAGGCGCTGGCCTGGCTTGATGAGCAGCGCTGGCTGCGTGTGCTGCCGCCCTGCACCGTTGTGGAAGAGGGACAGGTAGCGCGGATCGACGTGCATGTTCCTGCTGGCTCGGACGTGTCGCTCGATGTCGTTCTAGAAAGTGGTGAAAGACGTTCTGCGGCGCAGGTGGAGAACTGGATCTCAGACCGTGAAGTCTCTGGCCAGCTCCGCGGTGAGGCCAGTTTCGAACTGGCAGATCTGCCACTGGGCTACCACCGCTTGGAGGCGCTATCCACTGAGGGCACCACTTCTGCTGCGCTGATAATTACTCCGAAATTCGTGGGTTTTCCATCGGGGATGCGTGGCAATCGCACGTGGGGATACGCCGCTCAGCTCTACAGTGTCACGTCGAAGCATTCCTGGGGGATGGGGGACTTCACCGACCTGGCGGATCTGGCCACCTGGGCGGGCAGTGAGCAGCAGGCCGGTTTTGTGCTGGTCAATCCTCTGCACGCACCCCAGGCTGCCGCGCCGGTTGAGCCCTCGCCGTACCTGCCATCGAGCCGCCGTTTCCTCAGCCCGTTGTACATCAGGCCTGAGGCGGTTCCCGAGTACGCCACCATCGGTCAGCCGTCGCGGCGAAAGATACGCAGGCTCCGCAAGTCACTGCGAGACGATGGCAAGAGCATTGATCGGGACGCGGTCTGGAAGGTGAAGCGGGATGCGCTGTGGGAACTGTTCCGGGACGGGTTACGTCCTGCCCGCCAGCTCTCTTTTGACGGCTTCCGCCGCCGCGGCGGCAGGGCGCTACGCGACTTCGCTGTCTGGAGTGCCCTCAGCGAGATCCACGGAAACGACTGGAGGAACTGGCCCGAGAAGCTGCGTGATCCACGCTCGGCGGCCACAGCGGAGTTCGCCGCTGCCCAGACGGTGAGGATCGAGTTTTTCGAGTGGCTTCAATGGACCGCTCAGCAGCAGCTGTCGGCCGCCCAGACAGCCGCCGAAGAGGCGGGCATGGGTGTCGGTGTGCTGGCTGACCTGGCCGTGGGGGTTGGCAAGGCCAGCGCCGAGACCTGGCTGATGGGCGATGTCTACGCGTCAGGGATCACCGTCGGCGCGCCCCCGGACCAATACAACCAGGGAGGACAGGACTGGGGGCAGCCACCGTGGAACCCACTAAGGCTGGAAGAACTGGAATACGAGCCATTCCGGGCAATGGTGCGGGCAGCCCTGAGCCGCGTTGGTGGTCTCCGGATCGATCACATCATCGGTTTATTCCGGCTGTGGTGGGTGCCGGAGGGACTCGGCCCCAGCGCAGGCACCTACGTCCGCTATAACCACGAGGCGATGGTCGGGATCCTGGCTCTGGAGGCCTACCGTGCCCAGGCGCTGGTCGTGGGGGAGGACCTCGGCACTGTCGAACCTTGGGTGCGGGAATACCTCGCACGCCGTGGCCTGCTGGGCACCGCCATACTGTGGTGGGAATACGGCTCCGACGGGCAGGTCCTGCCGCCGGAGGAATGGCGTGAATACTGCATGGCATCGGTCACCACGCACGACCTGCCTCCGACCCTTGGATACCTTGAGGGAGGCCACGTCAAACTCCGCGAGGAACTCGGCCTGCTGCTGGAGCCGGTGGAGGATGAGCTTGCCGCCGCAGAGCAGGAACGGAACAGGTGGGTGAAACGGCTCATCGCTTTCGGGGTTCTCGACGAGAACCTCGCAGATGACCAGGTCGAGGTGATGCTGGCGCTACATCGTTACCTGCGATTGACCGGATCCAAGGTACTGGTTGCGTCACTGGCCGATGCGGCGGGCGAGAAACGCGCCCAGAACCAGCCCGGGACTACGGATGAGTACCCCAACTGGAGGATTCCGCTGGCCGATTCCGAAGGCCAGCCCGTCAAGCTGGAGGAGCTATTCACAGCCAGCCTGCCCCGCCGGGTCGCAGAAGTGATGAACCAGGGCTGAACCCGGAGCGGCCGGATCGTTGACGTCATGCGTTCTCCGGGCTGCCGGCAGCCAGCGCGCATTGGGCGGCGTGGGCTCGTCGGCCGTTCCGTCGGCGGGGTCTCTGAGAGTTCCGGTCCGGTCGCACGTGGCGTCCTTGTGCAAACTCCAGGACTGCGGTGGCAGTCAAGTAGCGTGAATCACAGTCCCGTGGGCCTGGGTTTTGCCTGGTAGGGATTGGTGGTCTGCGACCCGGTGCCGTCGAGGATGACCGTCTCGATGGCCGGGTCACCTCTGCTGATGCGCAGGGCCGCCATCGGGAGCTCGGCCAATGAATCGCGGTGCCGGGTACGTGCGTCCTCAAGGGTCCCGTGGAACACGCGCTGACCGTCCTTGACGAGATCCGCCAGGAGATAGCGGTCGTTGCCGTCGCTGTCCGGCGGCGCCCCAAGACCGATGATCTCGGCCTCGGCGCGGCCATCCTCACCCAGCCTGCGCATCGCGGACTTGCGGCCGCCCAGGGTGTTCTTCCCTCTTGATTTCTTACCGACGGGGGTTTTCGGTGCGTCACGGTCGGAGGAGTTGGCGCGGGCGACAAGTTTGTAGACGAATCCACAGGTGGGATGCCCGGAGCCGGTGACCAGCGAGGTCCCCACCCCGAAACCATCAACGGGAGCGCCGCGCAGCGCCGCGATCTGCCACTCGTCCAGGTCGGAGGTGACCGTGATGCGGGTGCCTGTGGCACCCAAGTCGTCGAGGAGATCGCGGGCCTGACGAGCCATCATCGGCAGATCCCCCGAATCGAGGCGTATGGCTCCCAGCCTGCCTTGAGTTAGCTCCACCCCTTTGCGGATGGCCGCCTCGACATCGTAGGTGTCCACTAGGAGGGTGGTCTCCACCCCCAGGGTGCTGAGCTGGGCCCGGAATGCCTCCTCCTCGGAGTCATGCAGAAGAGTGAAGGAATGCGCCGCGGTTCCCATCGTCGGGATTCCGTAGGTGCGGCCGGCCTCCAGGTTTGACGTGGAGGCGAAACCGGCGATGTAGGCAGCCCGTGCAGCCCCGACCGCCGCCCATTCATGGGTCCGGCGTGACCCCATCTCCGCGCAGGGCCTGCCCTCGGCCATGGCGGTCATGCGGGAGGCGGCTGCTGCTATGGCGGAGTCGTGGTTGTAGATGCTCAGCAGCAGCGTCTCTAGGATGCAGGCTTCTGCGAAACTGCCCTCGACCGACAACACCGGTGAGCCTGGGAAGTAAGTCTCGCCCTCCTGGTAGCCCCAGATGTCTCCGCTGAAACGGTAGTCCGCCAGCCACTCGGCCAGGTTGTCGCGGATGATTCCCTGCTCCAGCAGAAACTGCAGGGTGGCGGGGTCGAAACGGAAACTGTCAATGGCATCCAGCGCCCGGCCGAGCCCTGCGGCCACTCCGTAGCGGCGTCCCTCCGGAAGACGCCGGGTGAACAGATCGAACAGGGAACGCCGGTTCGCGGTGCCTGCATCCATAGCGGCCTGCACCATCGTCAACTCGTAGTGGTCGGTCAGTAGCGCTGTCGTCATGGATCAAGCGTAGTGGGGTAGTTATCCAGGGGCGCATGGCAAGGATACGGGTAGTGGAGTGTATGCCGGCTGTAGGTACGATGACGGGTATGCGTCTTCGACCTGCTCCACTGCCCTTCTGCAGCCTTGAGGAACAGTCTGATGGTCAGCTCGCAGTGTTGGATGCTCCACGAGAGACGCCCGCGGAGGCCTGGGTGACGATTGTCTGGGATGATCCGGTGAACCTGATGGACTACGTCACCCACGTCTTCTGTGAATACTTCGGCTATCCGCGGGCGAAGTCGGAGGAGCTGATGCTCAGAGTCCACAACGAGGGCCGGGCTGTGGTGTCGATGGGAAATCGTGAGGCCATGGAACGCGATGTCCTGGCCATGCAGGGATACACACTCTGGGCGACCATGGAGCGGCAATGAGTCGCGGCGCATGGATCTTCCACGCGGGGGAGGGACGAGGACGGGTGCTGCGGATCCTGGTGGAACGTTACGTGCATGATCTGGAACCGCTGCTTCCGAGGATCGACTCCGACGACCCCCTAACCAGGCTGGATGCTGAACTCCAGGCCGAGTCTTCCTGCGACGAGATGGTC
This sequence comes from Arachnia rubra, assembly GCF_019973735.1. Lineage (NCBI taxonomy): Bacteria > Bacillati > Actinomycetota > Actinomycetes > Propionibacteriales > Propionibacteriaceae > Arachnia > Arachnia rubra. The sequence goes on along the minus strand of NZ_AP024463.1, from coordinate 2,193,139 downwards.
TCGGAGTCGCCTGGGCTGGAACGCTTCTTCCCACCCGCGCTCGTGGATGCCGATGAAGCTGGCCAGTTCCGCCGTCGTGCTGTCGTGGGCCAGGCCCGGAAGCGGGTGGAGGCGGCCCGTAAGGTCTTGGAAGGCCTGGGCGACGGGGAACGCAGCCAGGTTGTCGTCCTCAATGAAGACATCGACTCATGGGTGTCGGTGCTCGCCGCGCTCAGGGCACAGTGGCACGTCGAGCTGACTGGAACCACCGGTCGTTTGGCGGAGCCCACCGAGGAGGACATCGACAGGGATCCTGAGACCGCAGCCCTCCTCGACTGGCTGGGCCTGTTGATCGAGGATGCACTCCACGCCAAGTGGCAGGGGGAGGCGCTGTGAGCGAGCGGGAAGCCCCGATTGGGGTCTTCGACTCCGGTTTCGGCGGGCTGACGGTGATGCGTTCCCTGGTGGACCAGCTCCCCAACGAGGACTTCATCTATCTCGGTGACACTGCCCGGGCGCCCTACGGTCCCCGGCCGATCGCGCAGGTCCGTGAGTTCGCTCTCCAGGGTCTTGACCACCTGGCCGGCCGCGGTGTCAAGGCGTTGGTGATCGCCTGCAACTCCGCCAGCTCCGCTGTTCTGAGGGATGCCAGAGAACGTTATGACATGCCGATCCTGGAGGTGATCCTTCCCGCTGCCCGCCGTGCACTGACCGCCACGAGCAGCGGCAGGGTCGGGGTGGTCTGCACGGAGGCGACAGCGATGTCCCGTTCCTACGACGACGCCTTCGCGGTAGCTGGTGACATCCGTCTGACCACCCAGCCTTGTCCACGGTTCGTCGATTTCGTGGAGGCCGGCATCACCGGTGGTGATGAGCTGCTGGGCGTGGCCCGTGAATACCTGGCGCCCCTGCAGGATGCCGGCATCGACACCCTGATCCTCGGATGCACCCACTACCCGCTGCTGGCTGGTGTCCTCAACTATGTGCTCGGTGACGGGGTGGTGCTGGTCTCGTCGTCAGATGCCTGTGCTCAGGACACTTACGCGAGACTCACTCGCAAGGGTTTGCTGCACGATACCCCGCGGCATGCCCGCCGTGAGTTCCTCACCACCGGTGACGCTGATTCCTTTCAGGGTATCGGGGAGCGGCTGCTGGGGCAGTTCGTTCATGATGTCCATCAGGTTGCACTTCGCTGAACTCCGGTAGGTTTGCCCCATGATTCTGCGCATCGACGGCCGTCAGGCCGACCAGCTTCGTGAAGTCCGTATCACCCGCGGGTGGCTCGATCATGCCGAGGGCTCCGTGCTCGTGGAATTCGGGAAAACCCGGGTGTTGGTCGCCGCCTCGGTGACAGTCGGGGTGCCGCGCTGGCGGCGCGACACCGGCCTGGGCTGGGTAACCGCCGAATACTCGATGCTGCCCAGGGCTACCCACTCCCGTAGCGACCGGGAATCCGTGCGGGGACGGATCGGAGGACGGACCCACGAGATTTCCCGGCTGGTGGGACGTTCGCTGCGTGCCGTGGTCGATTATTCGGCGCTGGGGGAGAACACCATCGTCTTGGACTGCGATGTGCTGCAGGCCGACGGCGGCACCCGGACCGCTGCGATAACCGGCGCCTATGTCGCCCTGGCTGACGCCGTCTCCCACCTGCGTGAGCTGGACGTCCTCAAGGGTGAGCCGCTGAAGGACTCCGTCGCCGCTGTCTCTGTCGGTTTCGTGGAGGGTGTGCCGCTGCTTGACCTGGCCTATGAGGAGGATTCGCAGGCTGGTACGGACATGAACATCGTGATGACCGGGGCAGGGGAGTTCATCGAGGTGCAGGGAACTGCTGAGGGGGCACCCTTCAACCGCGCCGACCTGGACCGGCTGCTCGACCTTGGGGCAGCAGGCTGTGCTGAACTGACCCGGCTGCAGCGTGAAGCCCTGGCGTTGTGAGCCGCATCGAGAAGGTGGTGCTGGCCACCAACAATCCCAAGAAACTCACGGAGCTCCGGCGGGTGATGGCTGAGTCTGGGCTGGCGGTGGAGGTCCTCGGGCTGGCGGACTTTCCCGCCTACCCCGAGCCCATTGAGAGTGAGCGGTCCTTCGAGGGCAATGCCTTCATCAAGGCCGAAGCAGCGGCAAAACACACCGGCCTGCCGTCCCTGGCCGATGACTCGGGACTCGAGGTGGACGAGCTCAACTCCATGCCCGGTGTGCGCTCTGCTCGCTGGGCCGGGCCGGACTGCGACGACGCGGCGAACAACGCCCTGCTGCTGGCGCAGCTTGCCGGGGTGCCGGCGGATCAGCGTGGGGCACGTTTTGTGTGCGCCCTGGTGCTGGTGTCGCCCGTTGGTGAACGGCGCCTGTGGCGTGGTGAGATGCCGGGGCGGATCGCCGATGAGGAACGAGGCGCTGGCGGTTTCGGCTACGACCCGCTATTCCTACCTGACGGGGAGCACCGGACCTCCGCTGAGCTGACGGCAGCGGAGAAGGACGCCATCAGCCACCGTGGCAAGGCGGTCCGGGCTTTCATCACCTGGCTGGGGGAGCAGCGATGAAGACCTACCTGGATCTGCTGCGCCACATCATGACCGATGGGCTCGACCGCGGTGACCGCACCGGGACCGGGACCCGTAGCATCTTCGGGCATCAGATGCGCTTCGACCTCAGCCGTGGTTTCCCACTGCTGACGACCAAGAAGGTACACATCCGGTCTGTCTTCGGGGAGCTGTTGTGGTTCCTGCGCGGTGATACCAACATTGCCTGGCTGCACGAGAACCGCATCACCATCTGGGATGAATGGGCCGGTCCAGATGGCGATCTTGGACCCATCTACGGCTACCAGTGGCGTTCCTGGCCCACGCCCGACGGGAGGCACATCGACCAGCTGGCCCAGGTCATCGACGCGCTGCGGAGCAATCCGGAGTCCCGGCGGCATATCGTCTCGGCCTGGAACGTGGCTGACCTCGACGCCATGGCGCTTCCCCCATGCCACGCGCTGTTCCAGTTCTACGTGGCTGGCGGGAAACTGAGCTGTCAGCTCTATCAGCGTTCCGCAGACGTTTTCCTGGGACTGCCGTTCAACATCGCCTCCTATTCCCTGCTGACTCACCTGGTGGCCCAGGTGACTGGCCTTAGGGTTGGTGAGTTCATCCACACCCTCGGTGACGCGCATATCTACCACAATCACTTCGACCAAGTGAGAGAGCAGCTCGGTCGGGCACCCAGACAGTTGCCCCAGCTGCGGCTCAACCCCGAGGTGCGCGAGATCGACCGGTTCGAGCTGGCGGACATCACCGTCGAGGGATATGACCCTTACCCGGTGATCAAGGCACCAATCGCAGTCTGATCAGGGAAGATGCCGGTACAGCTCCTCCCAGAGGCCGGAGCGTTTCTTGATGTGGCGTTCGCGGTAGGCCCGCAGCCGGGAGACGTCTTCGGGCTCATCCTTGAGAGCTGATGCGACGATGGCCTCCGCCAGTTCTCTGCCACCTGGGGTCTCGTTGCCGAACCAGGCGGCGTGAACGGTGGCTGCCATCCCCGTGGAGACAGCTTCGGCTGTGGACATGGCGCTGGTCAGCCGCTCCACGCCCTCGCCAGAGGCCTTGCCGGAGCGGAGCTCCCGGAACACCTTGACGAGCACCTCGGTGGCGTCACGGCCCAGCCGGGCTGGAATGCCGGCGGCTTGCAGCATCGCGTTGGTCTCGCGTTCCACCAGGGCCATTTCCACCTCCAGGTTCTCGATGGGCCCGATGGTCTCGAAATTGAAGCGCCGTTTCAGCGCTGCCGACATCTCATTGACGCCACGATCACGGGTGTTCGCGGTGCCGATCACGTTGAAACCCCGTTTGGCGTAGAGCGTGCGATGGGCGGCATCCAGCTCGGGGATGGAGAGGATGCGGTCCGATAGGACCGACAGCATCGAGTCCTGCACCTCGGGGGCGCAGCGGGTGATCTCCTCGAAACGCACCACCTTGCCCTCACTCATACCGCGGTGCACCGGAGCCGGGACGAGGGAGCCCAGGGTGGGTCCCTCGGCGAGCAGCATCGCATAGTTCCAGGAATACTTGATGGCGTCCTCGGTGGTAGCCGCCGAGCCCTGGATCGTCAAGGTGGTGTCCCTGGAGATAGCGGCCGCCAACAGCTCGCTGAGAAGGGATTTCGCTGTTCCCGGCTCGCCGATCAGCATCAGGCCCCGGTTTGTGGCCAGCGACACCACGCAGCGTTCGACCAGGGAACGGCGCCCCACATACTTGCTCGTGACTTCTTGGCCGTCACCGAGCACGAACTCCACCACGGACTGCGCTGAGAGCTGCCAGCCAGGAGCTACCGGACGGTTGTCTTTCCTGTCACGCTGCCTCAGCAGCTCCAGCTCATCTGCGTAACGCAGTTCAGCAGGCGGGCGTTGCATATCTGGCATGTCAGCTCGCTATCTGGTTGATGGTGGCCAGCACCTCACTGGTGATCTTGGCTGGAACTCTGCTCCAGGGTAGGAGCTCCTTGTTCTTCAGATTCCACCCGAGGCCGTACCCCAGGTCCTTCGGATCGTGACATCCCCTCAAGACGTATACCGCCTCGAATTCCTGGTCCTCTTGTTCACCGAGGGGCCCCATCCACATGCCAGGTGCATACTGGATGACCGCGGTGATGCCGGCATGCGGTATCGGAAGGCCGTACAGGCAGTAGCTTCCCGCATCGAGTGCCGCGCCGCGCTCCCAGCCGTATTTGCTGAAGGCGCCGATGAACTTGGTGGCGGGCAATTTACCCTGGGGCAGGGCGTGCAATCTCGTGTCCTCGCCCTGATCGTCGGGGAGCTGGAAGATAGGCCGATCGAGTTGTTTGAAGGGTGGGGTGAGTTCGTAGTCGGCCAGGACTTCGGCCCACTCAGCCTGTTGTTCATCGCTGAGATCCAGCCGGTGCGCGACGCCAATGGTGTGGCCCACGGCCTCGACAGGTTCATCCTGGGCATCGACAAGAGTGCCGTCCTCGTCAACGCGAGCGGTACTGACGAGGTTTTCTCCGTCGTGGATTGCCCAGACGAGACCGGCGAGAAGACGGCGTAGGACGGGGTGCGGCGCTATGAACTGGGCGTGATCCTCAGCACTCCAGCGGCGATCGAGGATCATGGCGCGTTCAAAGCGTTCCAATTGCACCTTCGCCAGGGATGTCACCGCCTTCTTGACGCTGTTGTACTCGGCCTTGGAAGCCTTCGCCAGTGCCGCATCGTCGCTTTTGTTGGGTGCCGGGAGAGTGCTGAGGACCTTGCCTTTGGGGCGTGAGCCGGCATCCAGAAGCCGTACCGCCAACTTTCCTTCGGGGGTCACATAGGCCAGGAACTGGCGGGGTCCGTAGTTGAAGAGGCGGGTGCCGCGTTCGTCGAGGCCACCATCGGAGAGGACCCGGTCTTCCAGCTCGTCGCGGGTGAGGCCGCGCTGGGTCGCGATCTCATCCATTGCCTCCCCGGCACGTTTCTTGAGCGCGGCGAATTTGACTTTGGAGGCTATCCCGGAGATCTGTTGCAGGGCAACATCGGTGGCGACGTTCCGCAGCGCGGCGAGGCCTTTCACCGCGCGCTGATGCTGGCTGATGCCAGGCCATTCCCGGATCAGCGGAGTGAGCGTGTGCACGAACTCGTTGTCCCCTAGCCAGCCGGCCCCGGTCATCAGCCAGCTCTGCTTGCTCGGAGCACCCGCACTCATCCAGAGCTTGAACAGAACCATGGCAAAACCATCCCGGCTGGCCCGGGTGGCGTGGTCGTGAACCGCCGCCACCAGGGGATGCCGTTCAGCGGCACTCAGGGCCCGGAGCAGTTCCTGGGTCTGCTCTGTGCCCAAGCGGTACTCGTCGATCATCACCGCTGGCAGGCTGTCGACGTGGAACGGAAGCTCCTGCTCCGGCGGCAAGGGAGTTGCCGCCAACGCCTCGGCCCACCACGCGGTGCCGGCAGGCAGCTCGGGGGTCGCGGCCTCGGCCAGGATCTCGTCGATGACTTTCCGGGTATTTCCCCTGGTCTGTGTGGCGATGTCTCGGAGCTGTTCGATGGGCAACTCGCGTATCAGGGGAGCCAGCGCCTCGGCTTGGGCCAGGGTGAGGCTCGCGGCGAGGGCCTGTGACATGTGGGAGCGGAGCCAATCTGAGGCTACCTCGGCAGCCTTGGTCCGGAGCGCACCCACGAAAAACTCGGTCATGCCGGGGCCATGCCCAGCCTCGGCGGCGGTCCGGAGCATAGCCAGGGCAATCTCCCGGGCCTGCTGGTCCAGCCAGCCAAGCAGAAGAGCGAACCCCTCACGTCCGGTGGCAACCAGCCACGGCACCACGCCATCCCAGTCCACGACGCGCGCCCCTGTGCGGCGTGCGAAGGCGACCCGTTCCTCGGCCGTGGGCAGTATCAGCCCTACCAGGGCCCAGTTCCTGCTGTCCTGGTCCTGGAGGATGTTCTTCGGCAGTCCAGCCAGGAGTTCCCGCGCCAGGTCTGGGTCGAGGGCATTCAAGCCCGCTGCTGTGAAGACCGATGTGTCGGTCATCTCGTAGCCGTAGTAACGGCGAGTGCTGAGAGGCTCAGGTAGCGGGGAGGGCAGCGAGGCGCGAGCGGCAGCTATCTCAGCGTCCGAACGGGTGGGCAGGATGGGACGGAGTATTAGGGCGCCTTCGACCAACTCGCCGAGCTGGCTGGCAGTCTTGCTGATGGGGCGGTGCCAGTTGGTGCGCAGCACGGCTCTCAGCCAGACTGGCCAGTCAAGATCACTGCCTCGCCAGGACGTGTACCGCCTCTTGGGGTCCCTCAGTTTCTCCAGGTATTCCACCCACCAGGCGATCCGCTCCGGGCTCGGTAACTGCTCGGTAACTTGTCGAACAGCGGCTCGCTGAGACGCAGGTGCTCATTGACATAGTAGCTGTAGCTGATCCTCTCCACGGAGGCGATACGCTTTGCCCGCTCCAACTCAGCCTCAGGATCGAAGAGCGAGTCATCCACCTCGATCTTCACATCGACATTGATGTCGTAGGCCTGTTCAAAAGGGGTGATCCTCAAACCGAGATCATCAGCTGCGGCATCCGTCACCTCAAGGGGCACAGCACAGATGACTGCTTCCCGGACGACTTCCTCATCGCCCGCGACTGTCTTGGGACCGGGTTTGCCCTCGGGATGAGTAGGTGTAGCCGGTGCCAAGGAGTCTGTGGGGGCCCCGGGGTCGTCTGAGTATCCCCTCTTGATCTTGGCGGTTACCTGCTTTCCAGCCTCGGCGAGGGCCTTGTCCGCGGAATCGTACTGCTTCGTCTTGGTTGTGCCGGCGGTCCCGCAGCGGCCGTAGCAGACCGTGACCTGGGAGTTGGCCACATCGATGTACCAGAACTTGTCGGACTTGCCCTCTGTCAGTTTCAACCGTCGCTGCATGGCCAGGAAGCTTAAAGGGAGGCGCCGACATTTTTCGAGGACCCCTCAGACCAGCGGCTGCCCCAACGCTAGGACCAGCAGCAGCTGTTCAATCCGGCCCGGATCCTGGTCAGTCAGGAACGCCTCCACGTGATCAGCTATCAGCCGGCTGCCGGCCCGCTGGGCCTGCCGGATGAACTCCCGCCAGCCGTCATCGTGACGGTATATCCGGTCGGCCCCGGCGACCAGCAACTCGCCAAGGAGACTGGCCAGTTCCTGCAGCAACGCGCCTGGACTGGTGAGCTTCGGCTGTCCGGTGTCGCCAACGCTCAGCCTCAGCTCCAGTGCAGTCGGCTCTGCTATGTGGGGCTGGAACGGCACTTCGTCGCCGACCAACAGCAGGGGATCCACCGCGGGCTGCCGGGCACCCCACCGCCACCGGCCTGACACGAAGGCCTCTGCCGGGAAGGCTCTTTCCCAGCTCAGCAGACGGGCCAGAGTGGCTCGTACGCTTCCGTCACGCCGGGCACTGTGCCTGAGCGTCAGCCGCAATGGCTGCCCTGCCGCGTCCAGCAGCTCTGCCACCAGGCAGGAGCTGGCTGGGTCGAAATGGATGTTCCTGACCCCGGTGACCCGGCAGGCCGCGAGATCCGTACCCGCCGAGCGATCGTCGAGGACGGCGGGCAGGCGCGTCTGCTGGGTGGCGAGCTCAGCCACCGTCTCCACCCGGAACGGGGCCTCCAGCTGGTCGATCGCCCCAGCAGGCAATCCCACCGCTGGGCGGTTGGTGTGTGAGAAGTCCCCGTGGCCGAACATCCGGCCACCCAACGACATCACCTGCCCACCAGCCCAGCTTCCGATAGCGATACCTGCGACCACGCTGCCGGCGAGACGTGACGATGACTTGCCATCCTCGTCCGTGATCCGTTTCGTGACTCGCATCGGGCTGCCACTGCGGGCATCGACCAGGTAGGCAACCAGGCGGCAATCGGTGTCCAGCTCGATGAACTCGGTGCCCAGACCGATGAGCCGTGCCTTGGACACCCGAGTGTCCTGGGCTGGGGAACCCGCGACCAGGCGGTCTGGTACCCGCTGCGGAGCGCCATTGCTTAACGATGCGGTCCGAGCCAGCAGCTCAGCCGCCAAGCTGACCAGCCGTGACGGGGTGAACTCCTGGCTGCGGGCCTCGTAGCGGGCCAGCTCATCCAGCAGCTCATCTAGGACGCCGGCAACGTGATGTAGCTCGGCCTCGCGGGCTCTGGACGCCAAGCGCCGCCAGACTCCGCGCAGATTCCGGTGTCCTGCTTCTGCCCCGACTGTCACCAGCTCCTTCACGGCGTGCCAGATCTCTGCGAGCAGCACAGGATCTGGTCGCCAGGCATCCCCTGCCACACAGACCAGCCCAGTCTCACCGAAACCGCGTCCCCCCGCTGCCGCGACAGCCATAGCGACGTGGAGACAGGGGTCGGGGTCACGGCAGGTGCAGCGCACATAGTTGAGGTCGGCCCCGGCCAGGAAACGTACCGAGACAGGGACTGGGTGATGGATGCGCACCACCGTGATACCTCTGACGCTTCCGACATGGGCCAGCAGTCCCTGCCTGATCAACTCACCAGCCTGCCGGAGAGCCGTGGCTGTGAGGCTGGCTTCCAAAGCATCCTGGGTGATGGCCGCAGGATCGAAGGAGTCAGCATTCGCTGGCTCCGGGGAGTCACAGGGATCGGCCTTGGGGGCCTTTTTGGCCTCTGGCGCGGATTGACTGGCTTGGTAGTGCAGGACTGCGCGGATGATGTGGCGGCAGTTGCTCGCGGCCAGGCAGGTGCAGCTCCACTCTGCGAACGGCCGGTCCGCATACAGGACGCAGGTGGTGTCATCGCCTGCGGTCACCGTCACTGTGCCATTCTCGGCTTCCATCACGTCGAGGGTGGTGGTGCCGAGCTCCTTGCGGGCTCGTCGTAGGGTTCCCTTGTTGGTCAGGTCCTCTAGCGCGGTTTCGCTCAGCGCAAGCAGGTCGGGCCGGGTCACCGGATTGCCTCCGCGACCCAGTCGGCCAGCTCGTAGGGGGTCATGGACCCCACCTGCGCTCCTCTGCTCGCCAAACGCTGGCCCAGAGCCTGGTCCAGGGAGGCAGCTCCTGTCGCATTCAATGCTCCCAGGATCAGCACCCTGCTGCCTCCCTGCACCATCCGGGTGACGCACTGGATCAGCTCATGCTCTGAACCACCTTCGTAGAGGTCGGTGATGAGCACCACCATCGCCCGCCGCGGCTCGGTGATCAGCGATTCTGCGTAGCGCATCGCCCTCCCGATGTCGGTGCCACCACCGAGCTGCACTTTCATCAGCGTCTCCACGGGATCGTTGACATCCGAGGTGAGATCCACCACTGCCGTGTCGAAGGCGATCAGATGGCTTTTGAAAGCTGGGAGTCCATGGAAGATAGAGGCCGTGACCGCGGCGTGGATCACTGATTCGGCCATTGAGCCCGACTGGTCCACCGCCACGATGAACTGCCATTTCTCCGACTGCCTACGGGTGCGTGAATAGAAGACTGGCTCCGAGATGACCAGCTGCTTTGTCTGGGCCGAGTAGTTCTTCAGATTGGCGCGGATGGTGCGTTTCGGATCGAAGTTCGCCGCCACCTTGAAGAAGCTACGCCGGTTGGGATCCCGGCGTCCGGTGAGGGCGCGACGGATCCGGGGACGCATCCTCTCCACCAGCTCAGCGATCACCTTCCTGACGATCTGCCGGGCGGCTTGGAGGACTTCAGAGTTCATCAGGTGTTTAGTCTTGAGGATCGCCTGCAGCAGGGTCTCGGAGGGCTCGACCCGCTCCAGGAGGTCTTTGTTCGTGACCATCTCCACCATGCCGTAGCGCTCCAGGGCGTCTTCCTCGATCAGCTCAATGGTGCGTTTCGGGAAGAGAGTGTGCACCTCATTGATCCAGGTGGGAATGCTCAGTGATGACCCCTCGCCGCTGGCTCCGCAGCCACTGTTCTGGTTCTCCCTGTCGTACAGGTACCCCAGGGCATCGCACTGGGCCTGCTGCCTCGGACCCAGATCACCGAGCTGTTCTGAGCCCCGTCCCAATACGAGCCGCCACCGCGTCAGCCGCTCATCCATGCCGCCTCCCGAGGAAGCGATCGATCGTTGCTGCGATCACCGATTCGAACTCGGTGATAGCTGCCGCGTCCTCCGCCGAGCCCGAGAAGGGTAGGAGCGCCGATCCAGCGGCCTCTCCCAGAATCAGCTGGGCCACCTGGAAGCGTTCGCGCGGGGTGTAACGGCTGAAGGCACGACGCAGTCCTGGCAGGGAGGCGTAGAAGACCTCGTCACTGAGGCCGCTCAGGATCTCATCAAGGCGCAGAAGCGCCTCCGGCCGTCGTAGCGCCGCCTCCCGTGCGACACCCAGGAGGCCAGCCACGAAATCGCCGAGCTGTTCTGGCACCGCCACCACCGACAGCAGTGAGGCGATCTCCGGATCCGGTCGTGCTCCAGCCAGCCACTGTGCGCCCAGCGCTGCTCCCCTGACGGTGGGTGCCTGTCTGTCGTCGTCCACCACTCCTGACAGCGCTTGATGGTAGGCATCGATGTCATAGGACAGGTTCTCCCCGACCCGCTCGGCACTGTCAGTCAACTGGCAGATTGCCTGGATGAATTTTTCAAGCTCTGGGCCTTCCGGAAGCGGTGCCAGACGCTCCAACAGGCGCACCGAACGGTCGAAGGCCGTCGCCAGCAGCTGCCCTAGATCGACCCGGCCGGTGGCCCGCAGAATCGGGTCGTAACGGTAGAGCCGCATCAGCACACCGACAGCAGCGCCGGTTCTTATCAGGTCACCTGACGTGGCCAGCAAGGTCTTAGTACGGGCCTGGAGACTGACTGACAGCCGCGCGACTCCGCACAGGGCTGCCTCCAGGACGAGGTCCGCAGCCGCAGCGGGGTCAGAGGTGATGTCAGCGGCCCGGGCCAGCAGGCGAGCCGTGACAGCTTGCTCCCGGTTACCGCCGTAGCGGGCGGCCTCTACCAGGGATCCCTCAAAGGATGGGGTCCAAGCCAGGTGCCAGCGCTCGACCCCATCACGATCAGCTGCGGACGTGAGCTTGACCCCCGGGATGCCTAGGGCGACCAGGGAATGCAGCAGACGTGACCAGCGTAGGCCGGTGTCGGTGGGAAGGTCAGCGGCCTCCTCTCGGCTCTTCGGGCTGGGCAGCAGCCCGAGGGACTCAAGCCCAGTGCGCAGCTCAACCGTGAGCGGTGGCTGCCGGGTGCCGTCAGCCAGGCGTCCCAGACGATCGCCACGCAGGGCATCGCGGACGTGGTGCAGCAGTGGGTGGTCTTGGCCAGAGTCGTCCTTGACCAAGGCAGTTGTGATGCCCTCCACGAGGTCAGTGCGCCAAACCTGCTGATGACCCCGGAGCTGGGCGAGGGCTCCGGCAGTTGTCTGGACTGCGATCAGGTCGGCGGGGGAGAGGAACTGCCTGGCTTTGCGCAGGCTGGTCACCACCTCTGCCAGCAGCTCCTCGCTGGTGCCATGCCGGCCTTCGGCACGGTCGCGGTACAACCGGTCGTAGAAACCCGGGTTCGGCTGGCCTGCGTCGTAGCCGTCGAGGGCATCTAGAGCCGCATAGGAGGTCGGTGTCAGCGCGATGCCGTAGCGGTCGTCATCGGGTGGGGGCGTCCAGATCTCCACCGGTTTCACCTCACCACGCAGCAACGTCTGCAAGCCGTCAATATGCGCAGCACCGCAGATCACCAGTAGATCGTCGCCAAAATACCGCTGGGCAGCTGCTATGCGATGGGCCATGTGTGCCTCGCGAGCTTCAGTCTCTGGGTCAGGCGCGCCACGCAAAATCGACCCGAGCAGCCCAATCCGCTCCCGGTGGGTCTCCAGCGACAGTTCCGGATCGACCTCGAGCAGTTCATCGAACAGGCTGGCCATGTCATCAACGCCGAACTCGCGTGCGAGTCTCTCAGCCGCCTCGCGGATGGGCGCGGCCTCGGCATAGCGGTTCTCCGCAACGGCTATATCAGCGAAAGCCAGCCACGGCAGGTCGATGAACTCGACCGGTACGCCCTGACGGTGCGCGGTACGCAGCGCAGCCCACTCCGGGCTGTAACTGGTCAGGGGATAGAAGCTTCCCCGGCGGATACCCCACTCAGCGCTGTCCTCGGGAGCATCCGGGAACATCGGAGCCCACGAGTAGAGCATGACCGGCAACTCATGGCCGAGCATCAGCTCTTCCAAGCGCGGGTTGTACTCGGTGGGTCCCTCGATGAGAACCGCGGAAGGCGGTGCGTCGGCGATTCTCTGGGCGACGAGACGTGCCGCTGTGGGCGAATGATGCCTGACCCCGAAGAACTCGATCACGCCGTCATTCTGCCCGAGGCTCCCGACTTTTCCGGTCAGTCCGGTGAGCTGCGCAGGCGACGGCCTCCTGAGCGCTGAGCAGAACCACCTGGCGCAGGTAATCTTCAGGAGGCAGGATCATCTGGCGCAGGCCAGGGCTGGTGTTGACGCTTGGGAGGGCTGATGCGGATAGTCGCAATCGCGGCCGTTGCCGACAATGGTGTGATCGGTTCCGGGGAGGACATGCTCTGGCACATCCCCGCCGACTTCCGGCGCTTCAAGGCTGTGACCACAGGCAACACCCTGATCTTTGGGCGCCGCACCCATGAACAAACCGGCTGGCTGCCTGACCGGCGCATCATCGTCGTCACCCGGCAACCGGACTGGACTGACGAGGGAGTCGAGGTCGCGCACTCCCTTGAGGAGGCGATCCAGCTTGCCCAGACAACCCCCGAGAAAACCTGCTTCATCGGAGGTGGTGGAGAGATCTACGCTGCGGCATGGCCCTACCTGACTGAGCTGGACATCACCAACGTCCACCAGGAACCAGAGGGAGCCGCGACATTCCCGCTGGTCACGTCGCACGAGTGGACTGAGGTCAGCCGCGAGATCCATGAGGGATATGACTTTGTGCGGTACCTGCCGAGCCCAGCCGTCGACTGAATTCAGTCGGGGCTGGCCGCTAACCTGACTTTCATGCGCGCCACTCCCAGCATCCTGCACCTGGATCTGGATGCTTTCTTCGCAGCGGTTGAGCAGCGCGACAAGCCCAGTCTGAGGGGCAAACCTGTGATCGTCGGAGGTGCCGGGCCGCGTGGAGTGGTGGCCACTGCCAGCTACGAGGCCCGGGTTTTCGGGGTGCGATCCGCCATGTCAGGGACGGAGGCCAGGCGCCGTTGCCCACACGCCGCCTTCCTGGGCGGCCGCTTCAGGGCCTACCGGCAGTCATCGGATGCTGTGATGGAACTGCTACGGGAGATCTCACCCCTGGTGGAGCCACTCAGCCTGGATGAGGCATACGTTGACCTTGAAGCCAGCGACTGGGACCTTGGGAAACTCGACGAACACGTCACACAGCTGCGAGCGGAGCTGACTAGGCGCACAGCCGGGCTGACCGCATCGGTCGGAGTGGGCAGCAGCAAGTTCCTGGCCAAACTGGGATCGGAGGCGGCCAAACCCGATGGCGTCCGGATCATCGTTCCCGGCGAGGAGACGGAGTTCATCTCTCCAAAGCCAGTGCGAGCCATCCCCGGGGTCGGGCCGGTGACGGAGGCGAAACTGCTGACACTCGGGTTGGTGACTGTGGCAGACCTGAGAGCTGCCGATCCCCGTGAATTGGTGCGTGAACTGGGCCATGCCGTCGGCGAATCGCTCTATCTGCTCGCACACGGCCGTGATGACCGTCAGGTCAAGGCGGAGAGGGAAGCGAAATCCATCTCCATGGAGGACACCTTCCCCGCCGACCTCACCGACCGAAACCAGTTGGCTGTGATACTCAGGCGCGACGCGGAGTCCGTCGCGGGACGGCTGCAGCGGGCAGGGCTGTTCGCTCGCACTGTCGCAGTCAAAGTCCGGCTGGCGGACTTCACCACGGTTTCGAAAGCCAGGTCTCTCGGTGGGGCAACCGACCGTAGTGAGGTGATCGGCCATGTCGGTGAGGAACTACTCGCCGAAGTCGATGTACGCAGTGGGGTGAGGCTGCTTGGCATCGGCGTGAGCAACTTCACCCGTGCCGCCCAGGAGCGCCTGTTCGATGATGAGTCGCCAGCCGCCGGGGAAACCGAGACCGAGATCAAGATGGATACCTCCGGGGTGCGGGGTAGGGGATTCTTCCCCGGAGCGGACGTGATCCATGAGCAGATGGGACGCGGCTGGGTGTGGGGATCCGGCCTGGGCCGGGTAACAGTCCGTTTCGAAACCAGATGTTCTGGATCTGGTCCGGTCCACACCATCCTGGCGGATGACCCGTCGCTGCGGCTCGCCGAGGACTTGCCCAGCCTGCCCGCAGCCAGGCCTGAGACAGAGACAGGGATGAGGCACAGCACCCGGTAAACTGATCCCCGCTGACCGACGTGGTGGAATTGGTAGACACGCAGGATTTAGGTTCCTGTGCCTTGCGCGTGAGGGTTCGAGTCCCTTCGTCGGTACTTACAAAGTGTTCCGCCAACTTTGACCCACCAGGTGGTCTCTCGCTTCTGCAATGGTTACAGGCCCAGTTCTCCGGCCATACTGTCGACAGCCTCCTTGGCGGTGATCAGGCTAGCCCCAGTCAGCTCCCGGTAGCGTTTGATTGCAGCGATCTTCTGGTTCCGCCGGATCAGCGTGATCACCTCATGGCGTCCCTGATGCTGGAGCGGGACAGGCTGCTGATGCGGGATGCGGTGACCCGATTTCCTATCCTTGCCGGACTTGGACATAAAGAACCAGCCCGCACCGATGAGAAACATCCAGAAGAGCCAGTGATGGGACAGTATCCCCAGGACCAGCAACGTCACGATGATGACTAACGGCGTATTCCACTGTTGCCGTTTCGCGGGAGTGTTGCCGTCAGCGGCGGTTTGCGGCAGGGGAGACGGTGCGGCGTTGTATCCCAGGTCACCTGGCACACGTCCGGGAAGATCACTGAACAAGAGAGCGATATCCCCCTGGGTCCTTGCGTTCAACGCCATGGACATGCGTTCATCGAACTCCTCAGCGGTGATCCGACCAGCGCTCATATGTTCACGCAGCAGCTCAATCGCCTCGTCACGTTCGGAGTCCCCGATACGCAGGTTGTCTTCACCGGCCATGTGATAAACAGTAGCGGGCCTGAGAAAGAACACTGCGTTCATGTCACCTGTCGCGCACTCCATTCGTGCACGGCCCTTCTGAAAGACTGGTGCTATGAGTCTTCACGATGTGCGACGCGACTATAGCGGGGATGTGCTGCCACAGGACCTGGCCTCTTTCGAGCCATGGAAGTTCTTCACCAGATGGATGGATGATGCAATCGCGGCTGAAGAGGTGGAGCCGAACGCCATGCTTCTGGCCACCATCGGCTTGGATGGACGCCCACGTTCCCGGGTGGTATTGCTGAAGGACGCGTCTTCACAGGGTTTGGTGTTCTTCACCCACTACACCTCGCCCAAAGGTGAGGAGCTGGCTGCCAATCCGGTTGCTTCCGCAACGTTCTGGTGGCCTGTGCTGATGCGCCAGGTGCGAGCGGTGGGCACGGTGACGAGACTCAGCCGCTCCGAGAACGAGGCATACTTCTCCGAACGTCCCCGGGCCAGCCAGATAGGGGCGTGGG
The DNA here is from genome assembly GCF_019973735.1 of Arachnia rubra. Lineage (NCBI taxonomy): Bacteria > Bacillati > Actinomycetota > Actinomycetes > Propionibacteriales > Propionibacteriaceae > Arachnia > Arachnia rubra. The sequence continues at coordinate 2,177,171 of NZ_AP024463.1, read as the reverse complement.
CGTCGCGGCAGTCCGCTCCCGTCACCTCCCGTGACGAGCTGCTTGAGGCAGCCGTCCAGGCCGCGGCCCGGTTCGAGGGTGTTGATGTCCCGTGCCCGCCTGCATGGGGTGGGTACCGCATTGACGTCGACGAGTTCGAGTTCTGGCAGGGCCAGTCCGGCAGGCTCCACGACCGTGTCCTGGCCAAGCGCACCGGCGATGCCTGGGAGGCCACACACATTCAGCCCTGACCGGGAATCTCGGCCAGGGCTGAAACGAGTGGGGAGGGTTATTTCTTCGAGTGTTCTGATTCGCGTCCCTTGCGCCGCCGGAGTTTGATCCGTAGCGGTTTGCGAACCTTTGGGGCTGTATCGGAGGACTCGTCGACTACTGTGATGACCTGATCCTCTAGGTGATCGACCACAGACTCTGTCACCTGTTCTGTAACCTTGTCGACTACATGCTCAGCCATCTCCCGGTGCAGTATCTGGTTTTCCAGTTTCAGTCGTTGTCTGTGTTCGCGGCTGAAGGCTCGTAATGTTGCGATGCAGGCCAGGACCATCACCACACTGAATGGCGCTGCGGCAAGGATCGTCATGGTCTGCAATGCCCCAAGACCCGCCGTCAGGTCACCTGACGACGCTCCTCCCCACAACAGCACAGCCGCGATGCCGCCGCCCAGCACTGCCCACATCACCCGGGTCAGTACGGGTGGGTTTTGTTCTCCACCCGTCGCGATCATATCCACGACGAAAGCCGCTGAATCCGCGCTGGTCACGAAGAAGATCACCAGCAGGATCAGGAAGCCGACCACCAGCACGGTGTTCGCGGGTAGGTGGTTAAGCACCTCGAACAGCGCGGTGACGCTGTTGACCTTCCCATCCGAGACGATGTTGCCCGGGCCGTACAGCTGCTGCCACAAGGCTGTTCCGCCCATGATCGAGAACCACAGGAAAGTGACCAGCGCAGGCACGGCGAGCACTCCCATGACGAACTCGCGGACAGTCCGCCCTCGCGAGATACGGGCGATGAAGATGCCGACGAACGGCGACCAGCTTATCCACCAGCCCCAGTAGTAGGTGGTCCAGGACCCAAGCCAGGTCTCGCCTGGAGCTCCCTGGTAAGGCAACGTCCGGAAACTCAGGCTGACAAAATTGCTCATGTAGTCGCCAATGGTCTGGACGAACTCGCGCAGCACGAACAGAGGCTGACCCAGCACCAGCACAGCGATGGCGAGCACGGCGGCCAGCACCAGGTTTGTGTTCGACAGCCATTTGATGCCGCGGTCCAGTCCGCTGAGTACCGAGCAGGTGGCCAGTGAAGTGATGATGACGATGACAACCATCAGCACCCAGATGTTCGACTGCAGTATCCCGAGGTGCTCCAGCCCGGCACTGAACTGCGAGGCACCGAAACCAAGCGAAGCGGCAACTCCGAAGAGAGTCCCGACGATAGCGAAGACATCAACGACATCCCCTATCCAGCCGCGCACATGACGGCCGAACAGCGGCTCCAGCGCCCATCTCAGCGACACCTTCCGCCCCTTCCGGTGCACTGTGTAGGCGATGGCCAGGCCTACGACGATGTAGACGGCCCAGGCTGACAACCCCCAGTGAAGGAAAGACGTGGTCATGGCTGCCTGTGCTTTCTCCGCATCGGGAGTGTCTGCCGGCGTACCGGGCGGGGGGGGAGGCGTAGTGGCTCAGTGGCTCTGCGACTCCCCAGAACACGAGGCCGATTCCCATGCCAGCTGCGAAAAGCATGGCGAACCAGCTGACCAGTGAATAGGCGGGTGGGTCATCATCTTTTCCGAGTGTGATGTTGCCATAAGGGCCGAAGGCCACAAGCAAGGCGAACGCTACGAAGCCAGCAACGATCAGGCTGTAGTACCAGCCCAGGTCGTTGACCACGGAGGTGTTCGCGTCTTTGAGGATGTCGCCCAGCCAACGCGGAGCCAACGCCGCGACTCCGACGAAACCCAGCACGAGTACCGCAGTCGGCGCCGCGACCGCTATCTTCCAGGGACTCTTCTGCTGTTGAACCATTCGGCTAGTCTTTCAGAAGTTGGGAGCAAACTTTCGTTAGCTCCAGGTGTAACCTTCGTTATCGACCCCATTTCAGGGGTGCGAACCCCTTACATGGCCTGGTTGATGTGAGTAGAGTCAAGGCCAGCCAGGGTCGGGGTTGAGATCCTAGCGAGTCCGTTGGCTTCGTGCGAAGATGCAGAAAGGAACTCAGAGGTGAGCGAGCCAGCCACACCAGTCCCTCCGCAGGTATCTCAGGTTCCAAGCCAGTCTTTCCAGCCTCCTGCGCCACTTCGCTCCTTCACTGCGACCCCAGGCAAGGTGACGCCGGGAGCCTGGGCATACGAGACCGCCATGAGGGTCTTTCAGGCTCTCCTCGGCCTCCTGCTCATAGTCGGTGGTGGCCAGATCGGGTTCCCGTTCGGGATGGGGTATGGCTCAGGCGGCAATGGTGGGTTCTTCCAGGCGCTCATCGTGCTCATCGGGATCGCCCTCTTGGTTGCGGGCATCGTCAGGCCTTTCAAACTACGTTGACTGGCCGCACCGGTGCTGAACTACCTCCGGATGGGTTTGCTGCTCATCGTCGTTATCGCAGGCCTGCTGCTCCCCATCACCGGCGAAGCGGTGATGGCATGGATAGCAGGAGGCGGTTTCATCCTGGTGCTGGTGCTCAGTCACCCGGCGGTGGGCAAATGTGCCGGGTCGGATCGGGATCAGGCTGGGCAGTCCACCCAGCGCTGACCTGACACCGTGGCCTTAAGCGAGCCTGTCGATAGGGCAGAGAGTGCAGAGTCGAATTCATCACGGCTGGTTGCTGGGATGGCGACGGTGACTTTGGCGCATTCACCCCACTCGATGCCCTCGACGAGGACCGCGGCTCCGGAGGGCAGCACCAACCCGCGTAGCGTGTCTTCCACCGTGCCGATGCTTGCGAAGCCGACCTCCAGGGTTAGCAGGGAACACAGCTTGACTCGCCGGGTTCCAGCAGCCTCGACTGCCTGCGCCACGGCGTCGGAGTAGGCCCGCACCAGTCCGCCAGCCCCCAGCTTGACGCCTCCGAAATACCGCGTCACCACAGCGACCACGTCGGTCAGATGGTGTGCGTGCAGCACGCTCAGCATCGGTGTTCCAGCAGTCCCGGCTGGTTCCCCGTCGTCGGAGGAACGCGAGATGCGGGCACCGGGCCCCAGTACAAAGGCTGAGCAGTGATGCCGGGCATCGAAGAATCTGGAACGCTGCCCATCGATCACGGCTCTGGCCGCTTCCTCGGTGGTGACGCGGCATAACCGGGTCAGGAACCGTGAACGTTTGATCTCCAGTTCCACGTCTACCCCGTGGCCGGCCTCTGCGTCGACAGTGAGGAACTCAGACACCGAGCTCGCGGCGTAGCTTTGCGACGTGTCCAGTTGCCCTCACGTTGTACTGAGCAACGCGGATCGTTCCCTCGCCCTGAGTGTTCACGTCGATCACGAAGGTGGAACGCAGCACCCCCTCGACCTCTTTGCCATACAGTTTCTTGACGCCAAAGGCGCCGTAGGCATCGAGCGCGCTGTGCTGCGGATCTGACAGCAAGGTGAAACCTACATCGGAGGTGGTCGTGAACTTGGCCAGCTTCTCGACAGTGTCGGGGGAGATCCCGATGATGCTGTACCCAGCCTTCGTGAAGGCCTCCTGAGCTTCTGTGAAATCCACAGCCTGGGTGGTGCAGCCTGGTGTCATCGCTGCAGGATAGAAATATACGATGACTGCGCGGGAGGAGTAATCGGCCAGTGAGACCGGTTTGCCGTCGGCATTGTTCAGTGTGAAGGCAGGTGCGATAGAGCCAGGGGTTAAACGCGCAGTCATGCCGTCAGTGTAGTTGGGCTTCAGCCTCTAAGCTGGTATCCGACTGCTGAAGTAAGGGGAAGCAATGGACAGCGACACCACTCGCACTGTGGATGAGATCCGCGCTGAGCTGGCCAGCAACCGGCAGGCCCTGGCGGGAGCCATGGGGGAATGCGTCGACTCTATGAAGCCAGCGAACATCGCTAGGCGCGGCATCGACGACGCCAAGAACCTCGTCGCTGGTGAGTTCAGGGCAGTCAGGGACGAGCTACAGGACGAGAACGGCTGGCGTGTGGATCGCCTGATGATTATAGGGGGAGCGATCCTCGGGGTGGTGCTGTTCGCTGCCACGCTCTCCGCGGTAGGACGCAGAAAACGCTCATGAACTTACGATAAAAGCCCCGGGAATCTGGGGCCTTTGCGCTGTACACCACCAGGGACTCGAACCCTGAACCCGCTGATTAAGAGTCAGCTGCTCTGCCAGTTGAGCTAGTGGTGCGCGGGCCAGCTTCCCGGCCCAGTACACCACCAGGGACTCGAACCCTGAACCCGCTGATTAAGAGTCAGCTGCTCTGCCAGTTGAGCTAGTGGTGCTTGCGCGAAGGCAAATAATACTCCTTTCACGGGGGTAAGTGAAATTCAGTGGGCTTTGAAGTGCCGGCAGGGTCCAGTGGGGCGAGGATGCCTGATCCATAGCGCCCCCAGGGGCTCGGAATCCTGGGGGCGACCACAGGCACTGTCTGCGTGAGGCTCCGGGGCCGCGAAGCCGCTAGGCGTTTGCTGGCTCCAGTGTGCCTGCTCCCCGGTGCCTGATCCTCGGGCGAATGCTGACCTCGTGTGCTGGTTCTTCCTGGCCTAGGACTGTGAAGCCGTAGTCTGCGATCATGGCCAGATCCTTGGCGCCGGCCTGCCCCTCGCTGGTGAGGTAGTCGCCCAGGAATAGGGAGTTGCAAATCTCCAGCGAAAGAGGCTGGAGGCTGCGAAGATGCTGCTCTCGCCCGGCTGCCACCCGTACTTCTTTGTCTGGATGGACGAAGCGAGTCATCGCCAATATGCGCAGGCAGCGCTGCGGGGTCAGCTCAGCATGGCCCGCCAGAGGAGTGCCGTCGAATGGCATCAGGAAGTTGACGGGAATCGAGTCTGCTTGGATCTTCTGCAGTGCGAAGACCACCTCGACCAGTTGCTCATCGCTTTCGCCCATCCCGGCGATCAGGCCTGAGCAGGCACTGAGTCCATGCTCTCGGGCGTGCTGGATGGTCTGCTCTCTGTCCTCGTAGCTATGGGTGGTGCAGACGTTTCCGTAATGGGATTTGGCTGTGTTCAGATTGTGGTTGTAGGCATCGGCGCCGGCGTTCGCGAGCCGTTCGGGCTGGCCCTTCTTCAACTGCCCCAAGCAGGCGCAAACCTCCACATCAGGATGCTCGGCCTTGATCTCGCCGATGATCTCCGCAACCTTGTCCACGTCGCGGTTGGACGGACCGCGGCCGCTGGCCACCAGACAGACGCGTTGTGCGCCGCCGGCTATCCCAGCCTCTGCAGCCGCCACGGCATCCTCGTTCCTGAGCCATCGGTATTTCAAAATCTCGGCTTGGGAACCAAGCCGCTGGGAGCAGTAGGAGCAGTCCTCTGGGCATAGCCCTGACTTGAGGTTGATGAGGTAGTTCACCTTCATGGTGGTGCCGAAATAATGCCGTCTCAGCTGGCCTGCCGCGGCAACGAGGGGCAGGGTCTGTGAATCTGGGAGGCGCAGTATCTCAAGTGCTTCCTCAGGGGTGATGGCGCGGCCCGCTATGACCTCGCCGGCGAGCTGATGCAGGTCCATGGTCTCTCCTCCATGACAGTTTGAACAGTGTTCAAACTAGCAGATCAGCTTGTCTCGAAAATCATCAGTGGGGCCAAGGTGTCAGCTTCACGGGGTCTGGCCGTATGGCTGAGGCAGGCAGAAGCCGTCGCCTGCCTCCTGCGGCCCTGAGGCGTGTTGATTCCTTGTACTCGCCGTGATCTTGGCCTCAGTGGGCAGCGGCGGCTGGTATAAATCCTTGAAGAGGAAAGGAAAATTCTATGAAGATTGGAATCATCGCAGGATCGACTCGGCAGGGGCGCAATTCCGCAGGTGTCGCGCACTGGGTGGCGCAGGGCGTGGCCGGGCGTGAGGGCGTGGAGTCTGTGCTGCTTGATCTCGCCACCTTCGAGCTGCCTATGTTCGATGCTCCGATGCCTCCCATGATGCTGAACCGCAAGTACGAGTCAGACGCGGTCAAGGCCTGGAGCCAGGCTGTTGATGACTGCGATGGGTTCATTTTCGTCCTGCCGGAATACAACCGTTCGGTTCCAGCGGTGTTGAAGAACGCAATTGACTGGCTAGCTCCCGAATGGATGGACAAGACCGCGGCGTGTGTGGGCTATGGCTCAGCCAACGGAATCCGTGCTGTTGAGCACTGCCGCAGCATTCTGACCAACTTCAACATGCACGTGATCCGCCCACAGGTTGCCCTGTCGATCTTCACCGACATCTCTGACGGTGCCGTGGTGCCCAGTGAGCGCCTTCAAGGGGATCTCAAGAACATGGTCGACGGTCTGGTCGCCGTCATCGCCCGCAGGCAGGCCTGAGGTATTCAATCCTGAGGTATTCAATACCGAAACGCCTTCCCAGCATGATCATGCTGGGAAGGCGTTTCTCTGCGGATCAGGGTTTCAGGAGCACCTTGATGGCGCGGCGCTCATCCATGGCCCTGTATCCCTTGGCTGCCTCGTCCAGAGGAAGGTGTAGGTCAAACACCTTCCCCGGGTTGATCCTTCCCGACAGGATGCGGTCGATCAGGTCCGGCAGGAAGCGACGCACAGGAGCGGGGCCACCGTGCAGGTGCACCTCGGTGCCGAACAACAGGCCACCGGGCAGATTCACGTCGTGGGAGACGCCGACGAAGCCGACGTGACCACCTGGGCGACAGGCCCCGATGGCCTGTTCCATGGACTGCTGAGTGCCAACCGCCTCGACGACGCTGTGGGCTCCCAGGCCATTGGTCAGGTCTTTGACCTGGGAAATGCCTTCTTCGCCACGTGCTTCCACGATGTCAGTCGCACCGAACTCCCGGGCGAGCGCCTGGCGCTGTGGGTTGCGCGACATGGCAATGATCTTTTCAGCGCCCAGCTCCCTGGCGGCCAGGATGGCCAGCAGCCCGACGGCGCCGTCACCCACGACCGCCACCGTCTTGCCTGGGCCAGCCTCGGCGGCAACTGCCCCGAACCAGCCGGTGCCAAGTACGTCGGATGCTGCCAGCAGCGAGGCCAACACCCCGGCATCGTCAGGACGGCCACCGGGCACAACGACGAGGGTGCCGTCAGCTTGTGGCACTCGGGCGAACTCGGCTTGTGTGCCTCCGACGAAGCCGCCGTTGACACATCGGGACTGGTAACCTGATTCGCAGATCTCGCACGTGTTGTCTGAGATGCAGAATGAACCGACCACGAAATCGCCGGGCTTGACTGAGGTCACAGCGGACCCAGTTTCCACCACGGTGCCGACATATTCGTGCCCCATGTGACGGTTGTCCGCGTCATCATGGCCTCGGTATGGCCACAGGTCTGAGCCGCAGATACAGGCGGCGGCGAGTTCGATGATCGCGTCAGTGGGTTCGATGATCTCCGGGCGCTCTGTCTCGGTGACGACCACATTGCCTGGCGCCTGCATTATTACTGCTCGCATGATGACTCCTGAGAAATTGTCGGACTGTGGGATGCGCAACCCAATCTATCCTCTGCCCTGAAAGACGTCCTTAAAGTTGGTCCTGTGTGTCTGGGTTGCTGGGTGCAAAATTGCGGTAATGAATTTCAGTTTCGCTAGCTGGGTGGTTGTACCGGCTTGGCGTTAATCGAGTAATGTCTTTTGAGGAAGTCGGTTACTTTGGCGATGTAGCCAGGGCGCTCAAGGAAATAACCACCGCAGTGATCAGCGCCTTCGAAGTCGATGAGTTCGACCGTGCCCGGACCGGCAGCGGCTGCCAGCTGCCTGGCGTGGGGGCGAAGAGGAGCGCGTTGTGCCCGGCCTGCGACAAGCCCGCTCCGATACCCAGCAGGTTCGCTTTGTTGCCGCGATGGCTATGACAACAGATCTGCTGTAGTGGGGAGTTAGGGTTCTCCAGCGACAACATCCACCCCGAGGCCGAGCTCGGAGGTCATCCAGCTCCGATTCGCACACTGCCCTCTTTCTCGGCCTGTAGGTTTCCCATCCCCAAAGTAGTTCATCGCTGATGCGCGTCTGGCCGGGAGCGATTGTGCGCTTCCTAGACGGCAAGGGTATTTCCCAGTTGTGCCTGATGCCTTGTTCACAGGCACAACTAATTAACCTCGTGCTGATGCCGTTCGGCGTTCGATGATGAGGTTGGCTGCCCACTTGCCTGCAAACGCTGCTGAATCCGTCCACGGCCAGGCCATGGAATCTCCCGCGAGGATGACCCGCCGGCCCTGGGCATGCTGACGATACGCCTGGATGTGTGAGAGCCGGCCTGGGGCGCTCCTGGGCATGGCATAGGGCACGCGTATGACGAGATTCCGGACGGGGTCCGTGATGAGTGCGTTTTCCAGCCCGGGAGCCCGTGTGAGTAGGGCGTTCCGTGAGAAGCTGATGATCTCGGCGTCTGACATGGCAGCCAGCTCATGTGCGGGCCGGTCCGCGAACATGCAGGTGACGACGTCCCCGGCGCCATGGGCGTGCCCGGCGCGACTGGCGACGCACATGGCGGCGAGAGGTCCTTCATCTGGGTGTGCCAGGACGCCGTAGGCGCCGCTCAGTTCGTCCGGGTGCAGGTGCCGGTCAGTGCCGAGGGCGACGAGGAGTCCTGCGCTATACGAGGTACGAGCAACAGCGGCCTCGAACCTGTTGGGGTCCGTTATGCCTGAGATATGTGGGCCGGGGACAGCCACGATCACGTTATCGGCCCTGAGCGTTCCGGTGCTCGTATGGACCGTGACTGAAGTTGCGCTCTCATCGATGTGGGTTGCCTTCACTCCTGTACGCAGATCGAGGCCGGCGGCGAGAGCATCCGTGAGGCTGGATAATCCCTCCGGCATCGTCAAGGTCTGTTGGCCTAGTCCATGGGCTGCCATCGCAGCCACTGCGGCGGCCGATGAGGCGTAGATGTCCTGGAAATAGAATCCGTTGTAGGCCGGGCGCCAGCCGCGTTCCGCGAAAGCCGTCAATTTCATTTTTTCCGACCATTCGCCGGCGGACAGTGAATCCAGGTCGACCCAGTCAAGGGGGTCGCAGGTTCCTCGATTCCGGCAGTGCATCGCGAACCGTGTGAGTCCTGGAAGCTGGGTAATCGTCGTCTTTAAAGGAAGAATTCCTGTGCGGATGGTAGTCATCGGGCGATCTGCACGAAATGCCCTGATGTGGCCGTCGATAATGATTGCGCTGTCGCTACGCACGGCTTGCAACTTGATTCCCAGGCTGCGGGAAAGTGGTGGGATCAGCCTGTAGGCGTCGGTGATGAAGTTGGCGCCAGTCTCGATGGTGCACTCGTTCATGTTGACTGAGTGAATGCGTCCCCCGGGGCGATCGGACGCCTCGAGGACAGTGACTTCTATCCCGGCTGAGCGTAGCTGCCACGCGGCTGTGAGCCCACTGATTCCAGCCCCGATGACCAGGACCTCGGACATGTCAGGCCTGCGTGATCCGGTTGAGAAGCCTGGTCATGCGTCGGTAGTGGTCGCTGGTCCTCTCAGCCAGGCCGCTTAGTCTTTTCTGTGGCGGCTCAATATGCGTCAACTGCGACATGGATTTCCCCGCTCCGGGTTCGTATAGATGTCGGTAAACTCGACTTTGAATTCCGCAAGTTGGCGGAAATGGTGGTAGAACGATCCTTTCGCTACCCCAGTGGCCTGGCCCAGCATGTCAACGCGTAATCCCTGCGCTCCCTGCTCAGCTAGGAGTCGTGCCGCAATCGCGAACCAGGAGGAGCGATCAAGTCTCGTCACATGCGGACCGTACCATGCCGCATGACCTCTCACGGCGTACGCGTCACAAGTGGATGAAGCAGGAAACTGTATGCCTGAGTCACTGTCACCCACCGGGGAAGGGGTTCGGGTTCTCAGGATCATGGGCTTGGAAAGACTTCGGCAGTCTCGTGCTGAAGCCATCCCTGGGGTGAGTAACGGGATTCGAACCCGCGACATCCTGGACCACAACCAGGTGCTCTACCAGCTGAGCTATACCCACCACGCGTTAGCTTAGCGCGACTGGGCAACGATAGCGCATATCGTCTCGGCTGGAAAATCGATGAGCCCGACCGTGAGGGTGTCATGTGTTGCCGGAATCCGTAGTTGCCCCCAAAGACCCAGTGCGCTGGGTCATCCGCTTGAGTCTCGAGAGGAGGTCAGGGGCCGCCCCAGGTTTCTTATCCGCTGGCGCGGCCCCTGTGGTCAGAACTTGGCTCCTAGCGCGACTGCCAAGTTCCTCGCCCTTGCTGCCTCCTCGTGCCGCGACTGGCGTTCCAGGGAACGGACCAGCAGAGTGTGGGCATAGGAGTTCGTCGGCCTTGACTCGATCAGCTGCCGGGCCAGGCGCTCCGCTTCAGGAAGGTAAGCGGCCTTGAAGTTTGCCAGACTCAGCAGTTCCAGCGCCTCTTCCGTCTCACTGGCTCGTTCGGTGCCTTCCAGCACAGCCTCGAGCTCGACGATGGCCTCCCGGAACCTGCGGTCAGCGATATAGCCTCGTGCAATGACCAGACGCTCATAACTCATGATGTTCCTCCTTTGGGAATCGCCGGAACAACACATGAGCCACCGAGGATATTCCCTGCGGTTTCAAACAGCAGGTCGAGGGGACGTCAGGCCGGTGAGGCTACCCTGATGACGGGCGGCGATCTGCCTGGCTTCCTTCGTGGAGGGACCAGGGTCAGCCACGAATAGGGCATCACGGTAGTAGCGCAGCTCCTCGATCGACTCCTGGATGTCAGCCAGAGCACGGTGGTTCCCCTGCTTTTCGGGTGCCTGGTAAAGCACCCGGGGGAACCAGCGCCGTGCCAGCTCCTTCAGTGAGGAGACATCGACGTTGCGGTAGTGGACGTAGGCTTCCAGCTCCGGCATGTCACGGGCCAGGAACGCGCGGTCGGTGCCAATGGTGTTGCCAGCGAGGGGAGCCTTGCGGGCGGTGGGCACGAATTCACGGATGTAGCCGAGGGCTGTGCTGGTTGCCTCCTCCATCGTGGTGCCATCCCCCAAAGCGTCGAGGAGCCCCGACCTGGTGTGCATCTCGCGCACGAAGTCACTCATGCTGGCCAGCTGCTTGCTGGACGGCTTGATCAGCACGTCAACGCCCTCACCCAGCACGTTCAGGTCCTTGTCCGTGACGAGTACCGCGACTTCTATCAGTGCGTCGTGCTCCAAATCGAGCCCGGTCATCTCGCAGTCGATCCACACCAGTTCATCACTCACCGCCCCAGCCTATTGCCCACGTACGGCAGTGCGCACAGCATGATCCGCCCGACATGCGTAGAATCTCCTGTCAGGAGGTCCCGTTCCGGGCTCTCCGGGCCCCAGTAGCTCAGTGGATAGAGCAACAGCCTTCTAATCTGTCGTGCGCAGGTTCGAGTCCTGCCTGGGGCGCCAAGTACCCTGTAGAGCATCATGACTCAGGTTGTAGATCGGCAACGCTGGCTTTCAGGCCTGCCCCCCGCCTCCCAACGTCCCTGGTGGCAGCGCATGCTGCGCAGCCCTCTGTTCTGGATCACGCTTGTCCTGATCCCATTCTTCGCCTACAACCTGGTCGACCAGTACCAGATGCTGCACCCAGACCGCACCTATCCCGACGGCACGGTGGCGCTCGGTCTCAACAATGAGGCCCTCCGGATGGCAGCCTACTGGGCCATGTGGACAGCCCTGGCGTACACGGTCCTGTTCGTCTGGCTGGACCGCTTTCGTGCCCAGAACCCGCTCATCTGGCTTCTGTCCTTCGGGTGGGGGGCCTGCACTGCCACGTGGGCGAGTATCTATATAAATTCCTGGGCAGGGCAGATGATGCAGACAACCGGCGCCAACGCTGACACCGGGTCGAGGCCTGCGATCTTCATCGCCCCGTTTGTCGAGGAGGCCACCAAAGCCACCGTCTTGTTCCTGTTGGTCATCTTCTACCGGAACCGTTTCATCTCCCGGATCAGCATCGTCTCTCTGGCCGGCCTGTCTGCTGTGGGTTTCGCCTTCGTGGAGAACATCATCTATTACGGTCGCGTGATTGTGTTCGCGATGAACCGCATTGAGGTCGGGGATCCTGAACAGGCGGTGCTTGAAATGGTCAAGCTCCGAGGCATCTACACATCCTTTGGACATCCGACCTTCACGATGATGACGGCCCTTGGGCTGGCCGTGGCGCTCGGGTCCCGCAGCAAGTGGGTGAGGGTGACGGGGCCGTTGGCTGGATTCCTGCTCGCAGCTGGAGGGCACATGCTGTTCAACGGCGTCGCCAGCATCAACCAGACGGATAATCTCAAGAACCAGTGGTACATGGCCCTCGGGGTCGTCATCTCGCTCGCCTTGTTCCTGGTGTTCAGCGTCGTGGGGCAGACTCAGGTGCTGCGGCGCAGGCTCATCGACTTCCGTCAGGCCGGGTGGCTGGAAGATCGTGATGTGCTGGTCTACTCCAATCCATTCCGCCGCATCAAGCTGCATTTGGCTGGGATCTGCCGGGGCCCGAAGATGTGGTGGCGGACAGCGAAGTTCATGCGCCTGATCACCGAGCTGGCCTATACCCGGGAGCAGACCAACCGAGGTACCGTCGGGCCTGGGTCAGATCACCGCACCCATGAGCTGGTGCATCAGATCGAGGAACTACGACCTGATGCGTTGACCGAGACCATAGGGCTTACGATCATTCCTAGGCGTCATACCGCACACGGCGCCGCTTCCTACCCGCCTTCCCCTTACCCTCCCCGTTCATGAAAAATCCCCTGGTTGATGCCCTGACCGGGCTGTTCCTGGTCCTGCCGAACATTAGGTTCCCCGTACCCCTGGACGGTAGCGATGCTCTGTCCGCAAGAGCCCGATCGGTCACCCGGCAGGTTGAGGACTACCTCCTGCCGAGGGCTCGACGGCTTGATGCGCCTCTGCTTGCCGTGGTTGGAGGATCGACCGGGGCGGGTAAATCCACGATCGTGAATTCCCTGCTCGGACAGACGGTGACCCAGGCCGGGGTGCGCCGTCCCACTACGACAGCCCCCACGCTGATCTGCAACCAGGCGGACCGAGGCTGGTTCCGTTCGGGAGCTGTGCTTCCTGAACTGGTCCGGACCGATCATGAGGCGGAGGGGTCGCGGGCCCTGCGCATCGTGACCACCGATCTGCTGCCGGCAGGGCTGGCTCTGCTGGATGCCCCTGATATCGATTCGATCGATGATGACAACCGGCTGCTTTCCCGGCAACTGCTGGCAGCCGCTGACCTGTGGCTGTTCGTCACCACCGCCACCCGCTATGCGGACGCGGTCGCCTGGGAGCTGCTAGATGCCGCCGCTGCCCGTGACGCTGTCGTGGCTCTGGTCCTCAACCGGTGCCCTCCCGCGGCTGAACCGGATTTGCGGACCCATCTCAGACAGCTGCTGTCGGCACGCGGGATCCAACCCCACGGTTTGTTCAGCGTTGCCGAGCAGGATGAGCAGGGCGAGAAGAACGCGGGAGTTCTGCGCTCCGAGCTGGTCTCGGATCTGCGTGTGTGGCTTGGCAGGCTTGCCGTGAGCCGGCAGGAACGTCATGCCGTTGCTGTCCAGACGCTGGCAGGGACAGTGAGGGGACTGGATGCGGAGCTGAACTGCCTGGTCGACGGGACCCGGAAACAGCTGGCGGCCGTGACTCAGCTACGTGACTTCGCTGAAGTCGAATTCCGCTTGTCGATGGAGGAGATAAGCCGTGCCATCGCAGATGGCTCCATGCTGCGGGGAGAGGTGCTCAGCCGATGGCAGGACATGGTCGGCACAGGGGACCTGATGCGGGGCATTGAGGAGAGGATCGCTGCTGCTCGTGACCGCCTCACCGAATGGTTCACCGGTAGGAAACGTGTGGAGCCTGTGGAAGTTGCTATTTCGGAAGGACTCGTGGCTCTGATAGTCGAGCATGGCACCGCTGCTTGCCAGCGGGCAGCTGGACGCTGGTCGCTGACCCCCTGGGGCCAGGCGCTGGTGAAGGGCGACCGTGATCCGCTCGGTAGGCCGGATCCTTCATTCGCTGTGGAGGCGGAGCGACTCGTACAGGCCTGGCAGGGGGACATCTTCACTCTCGTCGAGCAGGAGGGGCGGCATAGGCGTCGCGCCGCCCGGTTCCTGGCGCTCGGCACCAATGCGATCGGCGTCTCCCTGGTGATCACAGTGTTCGCCACCACGGGAGGACTCACCACTGCTGAGGTAGGCATCGCAGGGGGATCCTCTGTCCTTGCCCAGAGATTCCTAGAGGGCATCTTCGGCGATGATGCCGTAAGGCGCCTGGCCGCCCGTGCGAGGGCGGAACTGGAGAAACGGATCTCGGCCCTCCTCGCGTCCCAGTTCGCCCGCTTTGATGCCCGGCTGGACCAGCTAGGAGTTGAGGCCAGCCTCCCAGAGCGCCTGCTCCAGGCGGCCGGCGAATTGAGGTCAGCCAGCACGCAGGCCTTTGAAGCCCTGACCAGGCCGGAGGGCTACTGATGCGTTCCAGGTTGGATCGTCTGACTGAGCTGATTGACGTAACTGAGGGACGTGTGCCCGAGGAACTGATAGCCAGGGCAGCCGGGGTCCTGGAACGTGCCGATCAGCGACTCCAATGGGGCGAGCAGACCGTGGTGGCGCTTGCGGGGTCGACGGGCTCCGGCAAGTCATCGCTGACCAATTCACTCACCGGCTCGGACGTTGCGGTGGCAGGTGTGCTGCGCCCCACCACGGCTGAGACCCTGGCCGTCAGCTTTGGAGTCACCAACGTCCAGCTCCTGGACTGGCTCCAGGTGAGTCGTCGCCATGAGGTCCCCGGCTCCGCAGGTTTTGAGGGACTGGTGTTGCTGGATCTGCCTGATCATGACTCTATGGCGGCCTCCCATCGGGCTGAAGTAGACCGGCTCATGCCGCTTGTCGACCAGTTCGTGTGGGTGCTAGACCCGCAGAAATACGCTGATGCCGCGGTGCATCGCGGATATCTCACACCACTGTCTGCACACCGCGAGGTGGTGGCAGTGGTCCTCAATCAGGTGGACAGACTGCGCATGGAGGACCTCGACGACTGCGTGGGCCATCTGGACCAGCTGCTGAGTGCCGATGGGCTCCCAGGAGTGCCCTTGTTCGCCACCAGCACCGCGACTGGGCTGGGCCTGGAAGCTTTGCGAAAGCATCTTGCCGGAGTCGTGGCCGCGAAGAGCGCTGCCAGGACCCGGCTGTCGGTGGACTTGACTCAACTGGCGGGTGATTTCGACGCCGCATCTCACGCTGGGCCGGAGAAGCTCAGCGAGGAGGACATCGCGGTTCTGGAGGCTGGGCTTGCCGAGGCCGCCGGGGTACCCCGGATGATTGAGGTCGTGGCGGAGGGGATCCGGCGGCGTGGGGTACTCGCCACCGGGTGGCCCATGACCAGGTGGGTGCACCGCCTGCGGCCCGATCCGCTGAGGAGGCTCCGGCCTGGATCTTGGAGCCCAGCCGATGGGGCCGTGGACGCAACAGAGATTAGCCCTGCACCGGATTATGGACCGGTGGCCCTGGCGCAGCTTCGTATCACCTTGCGCCAGTTGTCCGATTCGGCCGGGCAAGGGCTGGGGACTGGGTGGCAGGGGGCCGTCGCGTCTGCCTGTCGCCGGGATCTTGAGCAGCTGCCTGCCCTGCTTGCCGAAGCGGTCTCGGCAACAGACTTGGAGATCTCCCGGATACCGGTATGGTGGCGGGTGGTGCAGGTGCTTCAGTGGTTCCTGATGGTCATGGTGGCGCTGGGGCTCGGATGGTTGATCTTCGATGTGGTTCTGGCCTGGTTTGGCCTGCATCCAGCCCCCGGGGGAGTGGGGACTCTCTCCCTGCCGGCACTGCTCAGCCTGGGCGGGGTAGCAGGTGGTCTGCTGCTCTCGGCCCTGTCAAGAGGGCTTGTCGCCGCCGGGGAACGCGCCACGATGCGTAGGGCAGCGCACAGACTCCACAGCGCCGTCGCAGAAGTGGGGCGGGAGCATGTCGTGGTTCCGCTGACGGCTGAACTCGGACGTCTCGCCGAGGCTCGCCGCCTCGTGCGGGGCCTTCAGAAGTAGCTGGCATACTAGCCAGCGGTCAAGACTGAAGGGGTGCTGATGGCAGAGTTCATCTACACGATGCAGAAGGTCCGCAAGACCGCGGGCGACAAACTGATCCTCGACGACGTCACACTGGCGTTCTTCCCTGGAGCGAAGATCGGTGTCGTGGGTCCCAACGGCGCGGGGAAGTCGACGCTGCTGAAGGTGATGGCTGGCCTGGAGCAGCCGAACAACGGGGACGCGAATCTTGCGAAAGGCGCCACCGTCGGCATCCTCCTGCAGGAACCACCCCTGACCGAGGGGAAGACCGTGCAGGAGAACGTCGAGGAGGCCGTCGCTGACATCAAGGCGAAGATGAGGCGCTTCGATGAGATCGGCATGGAGATGGCGGAGCCCGACGCCGACTTCGACAAGCTGATGGCTGAGATGGGGGACCTCCAGACGGAACTCGACGCCCACAATGCCTGGGATATCGATGCCCGCCTGGAACAGGCCATGGATGCTCTCCAATGCCCGCCGCCGGACACCGTCGTCGATGTCCTCTCCGGAGGTGAGCGGCGGCGTGTGGCGCTGTGTAAGCTACTGCTTCAGCAACCTGACTTACTACTTCTCGACGAGCCCACCAACCACCTCGACGCCGAATCCGTGAACTGGCTGGAAGGGCATCTCAAGTCATACCCCGGCGCCGTGCTCGCCGTCACCCACGACCGCTACTTCCTCGACAACGTCGCGGAGTGGATTTGCGAGGTCGATCGTGGCAAGCTCCACCCCTACGAGGGCAACTACTCCACCTATCTGGAGACCAAGCGGCAGCGTCTCCAGATCGAGGGAAAGAAGGACGCCAAACGCGCCAAGATCCTGGAGAAGGAGCTTGAGTGGGTGCGTTCCTCCCCGAAGGCCCGCCAGGCCAAGAACAAAGCCCGCCTGCAACGCTACGAGGAGCTGGCCGCCGAGGCGGAGCGGTTCCGCAAGATCGATACCGCCGAGATCAACATCCCGCCCGGCCCGCGGCTGGGGTCCGTCGTGCTGGAGGTCAGTAACCTCACTAAGGGTTTCGGTGACCGGGTGTTGATCAAGGATCTGTCATTCTCGCTCCCGCGGGCTGGGATCGTCGGCATCATCGGTCCCAACGGGGTCGGTAAAACCACTTTGTTCAAGACCATCACCGGCCAGGAGGAACCCGATTCCGGGTCCGTCAAGGTTGGCGATACGGTGTCGTTCAGCTACGTCGACCAGAACCGTGCCGGCCTGAACGCCGAGGAGAACGTCTGGCAGGTGGTCTCCGATGGCCTGGACCACATCAAGGTCGCAAACTTCGAGATGCCGTCGCGTGCTTACGTCGCCAGTTTCGGATTCAAGGGTCCCGATCAGCAGAAGAAGGCCGGGGTGCTCTCCGGCGGTGAGCGCAACCGTCTCAACCTGGCCTTGACCCTCAAGCAGGGCGGCAATGTGCTGCTCCTCGACGAGCCCACCAACGACCTCGACGTGGAGACCCTCTCCAGTCTGGAGGACGCGCTGCTGGAGTTCCCTGGCTGCGCTGTCGTGATCTCCCACGACCGCTGGTTCCTGGACCGTGTCGCCACCCACATGCTCGCCTGGGAGGGTGAGGACGAGGACGGCACCCCCCGCTGGTTCTGGTTTGAGGGTAACTTCGCGGACTACGAGACCAACAAGATTGAGCGCCTGGGTGCAGAGGCAGCCCGTCCTCATGCCTCCAAGCACCGCCGGCTGACCCGCTGAGGCGATGGCTGACCCGGCCAGCTACCGGCCCAGGCCGGGCAGCATCCCCACAGAACCCGGCGTCTACCGGTTCTTCGACGCCTTCGGAAACGTCATCTACGTCGGCAAGGCGAAGAACCTACGTTCCCGGCTCAACTCCTATTTCGCCGACCCCGCCTCACTGCACTTCCGCACGCAGACCATGGTCCGGACCGCTGCAAAGGTGGAATGGACCGTGGTCGCCAACGAGCTGGAGGCGCTGCAGCTTGAATACACCTGGATCCAGCAGTTCGACCCGCGTTTCAACGTCAAATACCGCGACGACAAGTCGTATCCATGGCTGGCGGTGACCTGGGGTGAGGAATACCCCCGGGTCTTTGTCGGGCGGGGGGCGAAGCGGCGCGGCACCCGCTACTTCGGGCCGTTCGGGCAGGCATGGGCCATCCGGGAGACGGTGGATGCGCTGCTGCGGGTTTTTCCGATGCGTTCCTGCACCGATGGGGTCTTCAAACGAGCCAAGGCATCAGGCCGGCCGTGCCTGCTGGGTGATATCGGAAAGTGCTCCGCGCCCTGCGTCGGCCGGGTTGGCCCTGAGACCCACCGCGAGATCGCAGACGGTTTCTGCCGTTTCATGGCGGGGGAGTTCGATCAGATTGTTGGTGAGCTGGAACGCGAGATGCTCCAGGCCTCGGCGGAGCTGAACTTCGAACGGGCGGCAGTGCTGCGTGACCAGCTCGCTGGGCTTGCCAAGGCCCGGGAACGCAACACCGTGGTGCTCTCCGAGGACACCCGGGCTGATGTGGTGGGTTTCGCCGATGACGGCCAGCAGGTGGCGGTACAGGTCTTCCATATCCGTGGCGGCCGGATCACGGGGGAGCGGGGTTGGATCGCCGACCGCTCTGACGACCGCGACCTGGCCGAGCTCCTGGAGTCCTTCCTGTTGCAGCTCTACGCGGCGGACAGCCCGCCCCCTCCGCTGATCCTCAGCTCTGTGCCGGCCGAGCCAGAGCTGGTCGCGCTGCTGGAGGAGATACGCGGCGCGCGGGTCAAGGTGCGCGTCCCACTGCGTGGTGACAAACGAACCCTCCTGGAGACCGTGCTGCGCAATGCCGAGCTGACCCTTCAGCAGCAGGCCACCAAACGCGCCTCGGACCTGACGACTCGTAATGCGGCGCTGGAGGAGATAGCTGAGGCTCTCGGCCTGCCGGAGCCGCCACTGCGCATTGAATGTTTCGACATCTCCCACACCCAGGGGGCCGAGGTGGTGGGTTCGATGGTGGTCTTCGAGGATGGTCTGGCGCGTAAACCCGACTACCGGCGGTTCGTGATCAAGAGCTTCGAGGGATCCAACGACGTCGCCGCCATGGACGAGGTCCTGCGCCGCCGCCTGGGGCGGCTACTGGATGAGCGCGGCCGGGCAGATGACGAGTCCGGGCCGCTGCTGATCGATCCCACCACCGGTGCTCCTCGTCGGTTCTCCTACGCGCCTGCGCTGATTGTCGTCGACGGCGGCGCACCGCAGGTGGCAGCTGCGTCCAGGGTTCTCCAGGAACTGGGACTGGCTGAGGAGATCGCGCTGTGCGGGCTGGCCAAGCGTCTGGAGGAGGTGTGGCTGCCTGATGAGGCGTATCCCGTCATCTTGCCGCGTGCCTCTGAGGGACTGTATCTGCTGCAGCGGGTCCGTGATGAGGCTCACCGGTTCGCCATCACCCACCACCGTGGCAGGCGCAGCAAATCGATGCTGTCCTCGGCCCTGGATGGGGTTTCCGGTCTCGGTGAGCTGCGCCGCAAGGCGTTGATATCCCACTTCGGGTCGCTGAAGAGGCTGCGCGCTGCCGGCGTCGATGAGATCGCTGCGGTACCTGGGTTCGGGCCGAAACTGGCTGCTGCCGTCCATGAGGCAGTCGCGGGAACTGGTGGTGAGGCCATCAACCTGGCCACCGGTGAGGTCACGCCGACGTGAGGCCAGGGATTCCCAAGTCTGGCTGAGAACGGCGGAATGCAGCTGTGACGATCACTGCCAGGCTTCCGATGGCCAGACTCGCCAGCATGCCGCCCCGTCCGCCGTTCAAGGAGTCGATGGCCATGCCGGCCATCGCGGAGCCGACGGCGGCACCAATCAGCTGCCCCGTGGTAATCCAGCCGTAGGCCTCTGCTGTGTCGGCGAAGGGAACACTGCCCGCTATCACCGATGAGACGGCCGCTATCGAAGGGGCGGTGCCCAGGCCGGCGATGAACAACGCCGCTGACAGTCCCCAGAATCCTGACACCACCACGGCCAGACCCATCCCCAGCACCATGACCAGGAGCCGCAGGGCGAGCGACCACTGCCCGATGGGGCGGTGCCCGATCGCCAGCCCACCGATCAGGGAGCCGATGGCGGAGATGGCCAGCGCAAATCCACCGAGCAGGGAACCCTCGCCGAACCAGGCGACCACGGCCGCCTCCATCGCTGCCAGGGAACCGATCAGGAGCAGCGAGGCCACGGTCATCAGTGACACCGAGGGTCTCAGCAGCACCTTCCCGAATTTCCCCGTTGCCGCGGGAATCCGCAGTCCGCGGACCGCGGGTTCCAGAAGGAACAGCAATGCCCCTACCAGCTGGATTGCGACGACGATCAGGAGCGCGGTCATGGTGCCCAGGGAGACCACGAGGGCGGTGATCAGGACGGGGCCGAGCACCCAGATGATCTCCTGCAGGGCCGCATCGAGACTGAACAGGGGAGTGACCAGGTGCTGCGGGACAAGTTGTGGGTAGAGAGTGCGGATGGTCGGCTGGACGGGCGGGATGGTGGCTCCGGCTGCTGCTGCCAGCAGGATCATGGCCCACAGCGGCAGTGGGAACACCACCAGCGGGGTCAGCGAGGTGGTCGTGATGATCAGGGACGCGAGCAGCACTGGCAGGGTGCCGAACCGGCTGAGCTGGCGGGTGATGATGGGGCCGGCGACCGCCATGCCCACCGAGAAGGCCGCCAGGACCGCACCGGCGGAGGTGTAGTTACCCTGCACATGCTCGACATGCATCAGCATGCCGAGGGAGAACATCCCGGCGGGGAGCCGTGCCGCCAGCTGACTGGCTATGACTCTTGCCAGTCCCGGGATCCTCAATAGCTCGGCAAAGTCACGCACGGCGGAAGTGTACGGGTCGGCGGCGAGTTCCCGCCACGAAGGTTGTCCCACATGCGACTTGAACGTTGTTCAATGCGGGGTGTTGAATGTCCTGCGAACTCTCAAGAAATCCCAGGAGGAGACCGTGACCTCAGCCCAGGCTCGTTCCCCGCAGTTTTTCCAGGCCAGTGACTTGGCGTACATCGCGGTCTTTGCCGCCTTGATCGCGGCCTTGGCCTTGGTTCCAGGATTCAACATTGGCCCCATCTCCTTCACCTTGCAGACGCTCGGCGTGGGACTGGCGGGCCTCTGTCTTGGCCCGTGGCGGGGTTTCGCCGCGACTGCCCTGTACGTCGTGGTCGGGGCTGCCGGGCTTCCGGTCTTCGCCAGGGGCGCGGCTGGCATCGGCGCGCTGGCGAGCCCTTCGGGTGGTTATCTGATCGCCTTTCCCTTCGCGGCGCTGCTGACCGGTTTCGTGACCGTCTGGGTGTTGCGGCGCGGTCTCAGCGCCATGACCCCCGTCCTCTTCTTCCTGGGACTGCTGCTCGCACGCTACCTGATCATCATGCCTCTGGGTGTCGTCGGCATGATGCGTGCTCTGGGTTTCGACTTCGGCAAGGCTCTGATGACCGACATGGCTTTCTGGGCGAGCGATGCGATAAAGAGCGTCATCGCGGTCCTACTCGCCTACGCGGTGCACCGAGCCTTCCCCCGCCTGCTCGCCCAGCGGTGATCCGGCTTGCCGGCGTCGGCGTCGCCATCCCGCCGCTGCGCAAAGGGGCTGAGCCCAAGGTACTTCTTGAGGGGGTGGACCTGACCCTTCAAGAGCACCGGGTGGCGGTGATCGGAGCCAACGGCTCGGGGAAGTCCACCTTGCTCCGGCTGCTGAATGGCATGCGCTCCCCGACCTCGGGGAGTGTCACCGTCAATGGTCATGACACCGTCAAGCGGGCCCGTCTCGTGCGCCGGGAAGTGGGGTTCATCTTCACCGATCCCCTGGCGCAGCTGCTGATGCCCACTCCCATCGAGGACATCACACTCAGTCTGACGCATCTGCCCCGCGCAGGACGTGCCGCCCGTGCCCAGCAGCTCCTCGACGAACGTGGCTTGGGGAAGCTGGCCCATCAGAGCATCTACGATCTCTCTGGCGGTGAACGCCAGCTGGTCGCGCTGACCAGCGTTCTCGCGGTGGGGCCGAGCATCATCGTCGCCGACGAGCCGACCACTCTGCTCGACCTGCGTAACAAGACGGCCTTGCGCCGCACCTTCGCTGGTCTGGAGCAGCAGCTCATCTACTCCACCCACGACCTGGAGGTGGCAGCCGACGCAGACCGGGTGATCGTCATCGACTCAGGGCGGGTCGCGGCTGACGGTGAGCCTGGAGAGGCCATCGCCTGGTATGAAACGGCCATGGGGGCAGCGTGAACGCCCAGGTCAGTCTGCTTGGGCTGTACCAGCCAGGCGAGGGATGGCTGTTCCGGGCCGGCGTGGGGTGGAAGTACCTGATCATGCTCGCCCTCAGCATCCCGGCGCTAGTCCTGCAGCAGTGGCCTTTGACAGTCTCGTCGCTGATGGCGACAGTGCTACTGCTCTTCAGCTCAGGCATCGGGCTGGTGCGTGCGCTGCGGATCGGCTGGGTGATGTGGCTACTGCTTGCTGCGCTGACCGCCTATCACCTGGTGGTCTTGAACCCGGGGGCGGCCGTGGTGCAGCCAGGAAACCTGCTGCTGGCCATCCTCGCGGCCCGTCTGCTGACATTGACCACATCGACGCCAGAGCTGCTTTCCGCCCTGGCATCGGCGCTGCGCCCGCTCCGGTTCATCGGACTGAAACCCGACTCGATCGCCCTGATGGTGGCGTTGATGATCCGTTCGATCCCTTATCTGATCGGTTTGTTCGGCGACTCGCAGGACGCCGCGCGGGCCCGCGGGGCTGAACGCAACCCGGTGGCGCTGCTGGTTCCGGTGGTGCTGGGCGCGGTTGCTCATGCGGAACGCACCGGCGAGGCTCTTGCTGCTCGTGGTATTGGGGAACGTTGACACGCTTTCAACAACTGCGAGTTTGCCCGTTGGGACCGGATAGGGTTTTTCCATGGCGGAAGTGCAGGGTCCAGCGGAAGTCGTAGTCGTGACCGGTATGTCCGGGGCTGGGCGACGCACAGCCGCCCACACCATGGAGGATCTCGGCTGGTATGTGGTGGACAACCTGCCGCCTGCGATGCTGCCCATCCTGGTGGACCGGATGGGGTCCGCCGAGCGCCTGGCCGTGGTGGTCGACGTGCGTTCCCGGGAGGAGTTTGAACAGCTACCGGCTGCCTTCGCTGACCTCAAACTACGCGGATACCGCGTCACGGTGCTGTTCATCGAGGCCAGTGACGAGGTGATCGTGCAGCGGCAGGAATCCAACCGGCGGCCGCTGCCGCTCCAGTATGACGGCCGCCTGCTCGACGGCATCGTGCGTGAGCGGCGCCTGCTCGCTGACCTGCGGGCCTCCGCGGACATCGTCGTCGACACGTCCAGGCTGAGCGCACGGCAACTGGCCCAGCGAGTCTCCAACCATTTCGGTACCGATGCCACCGACACCCTGAGCGTGGCTCTGATGTCCTTTGGGTTCAAGAATGGCCTGCCGGTGGATGCCGACATTGTCTTCGACGTGCGGTTCCTTCCCAACCCCTACTGGGTGCCGGATCTGCGTCCGAAGACGGGGCTCTCACCGGATGTGGCCGATTATGTCTTGTCCCAGGAGGCAGCCCAGGATTTTCAGCAGTGCATGCTGGAGGTGATACAGGTGGCCGCCCCCGGATACCTGACGGAGGGTAAGCGGCAGGTGACGGTCGCGATCGGCTGTACCGGGGGTAAACACCGCTCCACCTCCATGACTGAGGAGCTAGCCACCCGGCTACGGGCATGCGGCTATGGTGTCAGCGTGCTGCATCGGGATCTGGGGAAGGAATGAGCTGGTCCAGAGGATCTGCGGTCGTCGCCTTCGGTGGTGGCCACGGACTCCACACGTCTTTGACAGCGCTGCGGCGGATCACCGACCGGCTTACCGCCGTCGTCACGGTGGCGGATGATGGGGGATCCTCCGGACGGCTGCGCCGTGAGTTCGGGTGTCTTCCTCCCGGTGACCTCCGCATGGCCCTGGCCGCGCTCTGCGGCGACGATCAGGTGGGGCGGCGCTGGGCGAGTGTGCTGCAGTCGCGGTTCTCGGGGGCGGGTCCGCTGAGTGGCCACGCCATCGGCAACCTGCTCATCGCGGGCCTGTGGCAGCAGCTTGAGGATCCGGTGGCTGGCCTCGACATGGTGGGAGAACTGCTCCGTACCCGTGGCCGGGTGCTGCCGATGAGTTCGGTTCCTCTACAGATCGAGGCTGATGTGCTGGGGCTTGACCCGCTTGCCCCGGACGAGCTGTGCACCCTGGCGGGACAGGCCACTGTGGCCAAGACCCGCGCGACTGTGCAGTCGGTCAGGCTGGTCCCGGAGGATCCCCCAGCTCATCCAGAGGCGATCGCGGCAGTGCGGCAAGCCGATGCGATCGTGCTCGGGCCAGGGTCCTGGTTCACATCCGTGATCCCACACCTACTGGTCCCAGAGCTGCGTGAGGCCATCTTGTCGACTCCGGCCCGCCGTATCCTCGTGATGAACATCGCAGCTGCCGATGAGACCGACGGGTTTACGGCTTCCCGTCACATCGAGCTCCTGGCTGAGCATGCCCCGACCCTGCGTCTTGATTTCGTATTGGCGGACGTGGGATTTGTAGGTTCTGACCGTCACCTTACGCAGTTTGCGGCCTCACTCGGCGCTGAACTGGCGGTCGCGGACATCCGCTGCCATGACGGCAGCCTGCGCCATGATCCTAAGAGACTTGCCGATGCCTACCAGGAGCTTCTTGTGAGCTAGGCGGACATGGCAGTGGATTTGGTGGAATGATGGCTTCCATGGCGTTGACCCAGAAGGTGAAGTCGGAGTTGGCAGCGGTGGCCACACCCCATCCGAACGCGCGTCGGGCCGAGGTTGCCGCGATGCTCAGATTCGGCGGTGGACTGCATCTGGTGGGGGGACGTATCGTCATAGAGGCCGAGCTAGACTCCGCGGCTGCTGCCCGGCGGCTGCGTACCTACATACACGACCTCTACTCGCTGGACTCCGACCTCTTGGTGATCAATGCCACAGGGCTGCGCCGCACCACCCGGTATGCGGTGCGAGTGATGCGGGACGGTGAGGCCCTGGCCCGGCTCACCGGGCTGGTGGATCAGCGCCGCCGTCCCGTCCGGGGACTGCCGGCCATGGTGGTCGGGGGTTCCATGGCTGATGCGGTCGCCGTGTGGCGGGGTGCCTTCCTCGCCCGGGGCTCCCTCACTGAGCCTGGGCGTTCCATGGCACTGGAGGTCACCTGCCCTGGCTCAGAGGCTGCCCTGGCGCTCAGCGGTGCCGCCCGTCGGCTGGGCATCACCGTGAAAGCCCGTGAATCGCGCGGAGTGGACCGGGTGGTCCTGCGGGATGGGGAGGCCATTGCCGATCTCCTCACCCGGATGGGAGCCCAGGAGACGCGCCTGATCTGGGAGGAGCGTCGCATGAGACGTGAGGTCAAGGCACAGGCGAACCGGCTCGCGAATTTCGACGACGCGAATCTGCGCCGCTCTGCCCGTGCTGCCGTGGCAGCCAGTGCCCGGGTGGAGCGTGCCCTTGAGATCCTGGGCGAGGATGCCCCAGCGCATCTGGTCGCGGCCGGCCGGCTCCGCATCGAACACCGGCAGGCGAGCCTCGAAGAACTCGGTAAGCTACACGACCCGCCGCTGACCAAGGATGCGGTTGCCGGGCGTATCAGGCGGCTGCTCGCTACTGCCGACAAGGCTGCGGAGGCGGCTGGCATCCCAAACACCGAGGCCTCTCTGCCAGCTGATCTGAGCGATCCCCAGTGAGGATGCACCCCCTTCTGGGATCGGCTTTCCACGGCTAGGATAGAGCTGTCCGAAGGGCGTTCGGTTGCGCCATCCAGGCGTGGCGGGCTCCCAGGTATCTCTCGAAGGGGATCAATTCGAAATGACCGTCAAGGTTGGAATCAACGGCTTCGGCCGCATTGGCCGCAACTACTTCCGCGCGCTTGTCGCATCCGGCGCTGAACTCGAGGTGGTTGCCGTCAATGACCTCACTGACAACAAGACCCTCGCCCACCTCCTGAAATACGACTCCATCCTCGGACGCTTCCCCGAAGAGGTCTCTTACGACGATGACGCCATCATCGTTGGCGGCAAGGAGATCAAGGCTTTTGCGGAGAAGGATCCGGCAAACCTTCCCTGGGGTGAGCTGGGTGTCGATATCGTCGTCGAGTCCACTGGTTTCTTCACGGACGCCACCAAGGCCAAGGCCCATCTGGAGGCCGGTGCCAAGAAGGTCCTGATCTCGGCTCCTGCCAAGAACGAGGACATCACCATCGTCATGGGTGTCAACGATGATAAGTACGACCCGGCTGTTCATAACATCATCTCCAACGCGTCCTGCACCACCAACTGCCTGGCCCCTATGGCCAAGGCGCTCAACGACGGCCTCGGCATCATCAAGGGCCTGATGACCACCATCCACGCCTACACCCAGGACCAGAACCTGCAGGATGGGCCTCACAAGGATCTGCGCCGCGCCCGCGCCGCTGCTCTCAACATCGTGCCCACCACCACCGGAGCTGCCAAGGCGGTTTCCCTGGTGCTGCCTGAGCTGAAGGGCAAACTCGATGGTTACGCTCTCCGTGTCCCAGTTCCCACGGGCTCTGCCACAGACCTCACCTTTGAGGCTCCCCGCGAGGTTACGGTCGAGGAAGTCAACGAGATCGTCAAGAAGGCTGCGGACGGCAGGATCCTGGTCTACACCGAGGAGCCGATCGTGTCCAAGGACATCGAGACCGACCCGGCCTCCTGCACCTTCGATGCTCAGCTGACCAAGGTGATCGGCAACCAGGTCAAGGTCGTCGGCTGGTACGACAACGAGTGGGGCTACTCGAACCGTCTCGTGGATCTGACGGCCCTCGTTGGCAGCAAGCTCTGACCCCTACAAGAAGTGACCCTTCGGCCCCGTCTGCACTCGTGTCGGCGGGGCCGATGTGTCCCCACCGAAAGGACCCCCTATGAAGTCTGTCTCCCAGCTCGGGGACCTCGCTGGCAAACGCGTGGTCGTCCGCTGCGATTTCAACGTGCCTCTCGACAGTGACAAGAAGATCACTGATGACGGCCGTATCCGTGCCGCCCTACCCACCCTCAACGAGCTGCGCGAGGCTGGAGCCCGCGTCGTCATTCTCGCTCATCTCGGGCGTCCCAAGGGAGAACCGGATCCGCAGTTCTCCCTTGCCCCTGTAGCAGCCCGTCTCGGTGAGCTCCTCGGCGTGCAGGTGAAGTTCGCCTCCGATGTCGTCGGCGCCTCCGCGAAGGCCACCGTCGAGTCTCTTGGCAATGGTGAGGTGGCTCTGCTGGAGAATGTCCGGTTCGAGGCCGGTGAGAAGTCTAAGGACGAGGCTGCGCGCAAGGAACTGGCGGCGAAATACGCGGCCTTCGGGAACTTCTTCGTTTCCAACGGTTTCGGTGTGGTGCACCGCAAGGAAGCCTCCGTCTACGACATCGCAAAGCTGCTGCCCTCGGCAGCAGGTTCGCTTGTGAAAGCCGAGATCGACGTGCTGGAGGGTCTCACCGAGGCACCTAAACGCCCGTTCGTCGTGGTGCTGGGCGGAGCGAAGGTGGCCGACAAGCTAGCCGTCATCGACAATCTCCTCAAGGTGGCTGACACCCTGGTCATCGGTGGCGGCATGGCCTTCACCTTCCTTAAGGCACAGGGCTTCGGCGTCGGGCAGTCACTGGTTGACGACGCCTCCCTTGAGGCCTGCACCGGCTACCTGAAGGCAGCTGACGCTGCGGGCAAGCGGATCCTGCTGCCCGTGGACGTGCGGGTCGCATCCGAGGTGGACTTTGGTGGGCGCACGGTCGGCCAGGTTGATGTGGTCCCTGTTGACGCCATCCCCGGTGACAAGATGGGCCTCGACATCGGACCCGCCACGGAGAAGCTGTTCAGCGACGCCATCCGCCAGGCCAAGTCGGTTTTCTGGAATGGCCCTATGGGCGTGTTCGAGATTCCCGGGCTGGAGTCAGGCACACGGGCTGTCGCACAGGCTCTCACCGAGGTGGACGGCATCAGCGTTGTTGGTGGCGGTGACTCGGCTTCCGCCGTGCGGGCTCTCGGCTTTGCCGAGGATGCATTCGGGCACATCTCCACCGGCGGGGGCGCGTCTCTGGAACTGATGGAGGGTAAGACCCTGCCCGGCATCGCTGTTCTGAAGGAAGGTAACTGACATGGCACGCAAGCCGATCATGGCGGGCAACTGGAAGATGAACCTGAACCACGTCGAGGCGACGGGGCTCGTCCAGAAACTGGCGTGGACCTTGGCGGACAAGGAGTACGACGGCAGCTCCGTCGACTGCGTCGTCATTCCCCCGTTCACTGATCTGCGCACCGTGCAGACTCTGATCGAGGGCGATCGTTTCCCGATCCAGCTTGGGGCGCAGAACGTTTCTGAGCATGACTCAGGTGCCTACACGGGTGAGGTCAGCGCCGGGATGCTGGCGAAGCTGGGGGTCCGCTACGTGGTGGTCGGGCACTCGGAGCGGCGCCAGTACCACAACGAGACCGACGTTTTGGTCAACGCCAAGGCAGCCAAGATCCTGGCTGCGGGCATGGCCCCCATCATCTGTTGCGGTGAGGGCCTGGAGATTCGTCAGGAGGGGCGTCACGTCGAGTACACGCTGGAGCAGATCCGTGGCTGCCTGAAGGGGCTGGACCCCGAGCAGGTGGCTTCGCTGGTGATCGCCTACGAACCGGTATGGGCCATCGGCACGGGAGAGGTCGCGACTCCAGGGGATGCCCAAGAGGTCTGCGGCGCCATCCGGCAGGAGGTCGCGAGGTTGTACGACCAGGCCACCGCCGATGCGGTCCGTATCCAGTACGGCGGCTCCGTGAAGGCTTTCAATGTGGCCGAGATCATGGCGCAACCTGACGTCGACGGTGCTCTCGTTGGCGGCGCCAGCCTGAAGGCTGAGGAGTTCGCTGCGATCGTGCTTTTTGCCTGAACCGTGGCCTCCAGCCGCGGGGTCGTCACTGAATATTCAGTGACGACCCCGCGGCTGTTAAGGCCATATGGGTGCGCTTCCGGGACCCACGATGTGATGAATTTGAACCCCTCAGTTAGACTACTGCGCGTGATTGTCCCACTCGTCAGCTGGCCCATAGTCACCTTGTCGGTCATCTTGATCATCCTGAGTGCCTTGTTGGCACTGTCCGTACTCCTCCACAAGGGTCGTGGTGGCGGCATGTCTGACTTGTTCGGTGGTGGCATGTCCACCGCCATGGGAGGTGTTTCCACTGCTGAGCGCAGACTGGACCGCATCACCTTTGTGCTGACGCTGATATGGGTGCTGACAGTCATCGGCTTGCTGGTGCTTTACCGCATCGGCGTTTGAAAGAAGAATATTTCCGATCCCTGAGGAGTAGTTGTGGCAGGTGGCAACGCCATTCGCGGTAGCCGTGTCGGTGCCGGACCAATGGGTGAGGCTGAGAGGGGCGACGCGGCTCCAAGGCTTCATGTCTCCTACTACTGTGCCAGCGGGCATGAGACCCGTCCCGCGTTTGCCGTTGACGCGGTGATCCCGGAGTCCTGGGATTGCCCACGCTGCGGGCTGCCCGCGAACACCGACGCGGAGAACCCGCCGCCACCCCCGAAGATCACTCCCTACAAGACGCACCTCGCATACGTGAAGGAGCGCCGCACCGACGCTGAAGCCGAACAGATCCTGGCCGAGGCAGTCTCCTCGCTGAGAGCCCGCAGGGCCGCAGGGGAAATCCTCTACTGACGGGTTCCTACGGGCTCCGGCCAATATGAGAGTTCTCCGTGCCCGACATTCAGAGGTAAGGAACCCTCATCCTTGTCGTAGGAGCTGGCATACAGCATGAAGCCCCGCCTGGTTGGCCATTTGACAATGGTTTCCCGGGCGGGGCTTCGCTGTGCCTAGATGCCGTCTTGAGACTCTTCTTGTCCCCAGCCGCCAGGGCTGAAGGACCCCAGGCCTTGTTCCAGCCCTGGGGCCTGGTCACCAGTTGGCAGAGAAGCTGAGCTGTCTCTGCGTCCAGCGCCAGGACCGCTGTCGAGAGCCTGGGCATCGGCGATGGCCTGTTCAACCGTCGCCTTGCTTTGCTCTTGATCCTTCTTTGTCTGCTCCTCGATCTCGGCATGCACGTCCACCGGATCCGGTGCGGCGAACCGGTGAGAGGCCTTCGAGACGTAGTCACGCACATCAGTGGCGTTCGCCACCTGGCCCAGGCCCTTCAACGCATCGCTGAGTTCGCTGGGAACGATCCACATCTTGTTCGAGTCGCCACTGGCCAGGCGAGGCAGCATCTGCATGTACTGGTAGGCGAGCAGAGCCTGGTCTGGTTCTGCTGCGTGGATGGCGCTGAACACCGTGGTGATTGCCTGGGCCTCGCCCTCGGCTCGCAGCATCTGCGCCTGCCGGTCGGCTTGGGCTCGCAGGACCGCGGCTTCCCGGTCACCCTGGGCTCGCAGGACCGCAGCCTCCCGGTCACCCCCAGCAGACAGGATCTGCGACTGGCGCTGCCCCTCTGCCAGGAGAATGGAGGCCCGCTTGTCCCGTTCTGCTCGCGCACCCTTCTCCATGGCGTCGCGGATGGTTGGCGGCGGCTCGATGGCTCGAAGCTCGACACGGTTCACCTTGATTCCCCACTTTCCGGTGGCCTCGTCCAGTACAGCCCGCAGGCGCTGGTTGATCTCCTCACGAGAGGTGAGGGTGGCCTCAAGGTCCATGCCACCGATGATGTTGCGGAGTGTGGTCATGGTCAGTTGTTCGATGGCGGCCCGGTAGTTCTGGGCCTCGTAGGCTGCGCGGACAGGATCGACGATCTGGAAGTAGATGACTGAATCAATCGAGACAATCAGGTTGTCCTCAGTGATCACACCCTGCGGTGGGAAGGGCACCACTTCCTCACGCATGTCGAGGGCGTAGCGGATCTGGTCGAGGAAGGGAACCACGAGGTGGGGACCCGGGTCCAGGACCTTGCGGAATTTCCCGAGGCGTTCGACGATGGCCACCTGCTGCTGGCGGATGATCTTCAAAGTGGTTGTGAACAGCATCACAACGACGAGGGCAAGCAGGATCAGGATTATTAATGTCAAGGTATCTCCTTATGGTTTGCTGACGTCAGCGAGCGATTGGGTAGACGATCAGGGTGATGCCGTCGAGATCGAAGACCTCGATCTTCTCCCCAGCCTCAATGGCGATGGTTTCGTCGTAGCTGCGTGCCTGCCAGATCTGCCCATCGATTTTCACCTCACCTGAATTGGCGGTGATCCGGGAGGTCACATCACCGGCTGATCCCACCACCTTGTCCAGCGATGAGCGATAGCCTGGAGCCCGCCGAGTCTCCTCCAGCAGGGTGGGACGCAACAGAAAGAGCGTGACTACCGCGGTCAAGAGGGAAACCACTACTTGGAGCCAGAGCAGATCGGGGAACGCCAGCGCCGTCACTGCGCCGAGTACCGCGCCGCCAGCAAGCATCAACAGCGTCAGGTCAAGGGTGAGTAGCTCGGCGGCAGCGAGCAGTAGCGCGATCATGCCCCAGGCAGCCCATGGATTCTGACCCAACCACGCCAGGAACTCAGACATGTTGCTGTTCTCCGGTACAGGGCACGATGCTGGTCCGCGGGCCGCTTGGCTCTGGAACTGCCCCGCGTTTGATGGCCACACCCACTGAGTCTGCGACCGTTTTCATGCCTCAAATTTACCGGAAGGGCAGTGCAGGCGTCCCTTCGGCGGAATCTCCACAATGTGTGCGTGGCCGAAAGCACAATTGTCAGGTTTGCGCTGCCGGAGCAAGGGAATGCGACATGGCTGGCGTACTACGCCATGAGTGCGGTCTGGGCCGGTTGCGATTGAGTTCCGCCACCCATCCCTGAGGCTCTGTCGGCAAAGTCTTAAAAGCGTCAGAGCGGGCAGACGTATCGCGCAGGCAGCTTCGAGGCGACCGCCTGGTCGACGAACCAATAGGTGGCTTGTTGCCCGTGGGCATGAGAGGCGGGCAGGGACTCGTCGCCCTCAAGTACCCGCAGCAGGGCATCGGCTTTCCCCGTTCCCGTCACGATGAACCAGATCTCATCAGAGCGATTGAGCGTTGGGATCGTCAGCGAGATCCGTTCTGAGGGAGGTTTTGGCGATTCCGTCACTCCGATCACGGCACGCGATGTGGCATCGAAACTTGGATGCCCTGGGAAGATCGAGGCGACATGCCCATCAGGTCCCATGCCCAGGAAGGTCAGGTCGAAATGGGTGTCGCCCAGTTCAGCCGCATACTCTGACGCGCAGTCGTGTGGATCGGCACGCCCATCTCGTGCTGCCATCATATGGATTCGTGCAGACTGGATGGGGAGAGTGCGTCCCAACCTGCTGAGCGCCTGGAGTGAGTTGCGGTCAGGATCAGTGGCGGCGACGAAACGCTCATCCCCCCACCACAGGTGCAGGCGCCCGAGATCGAGTTTCGCCTCTGCGGCCAGGTCTGCGAAGCGTTCATACACCAGGTCTGCGGTGCCGCCGCCCGTCAGGCAGACCTGCACCTCATCCCGGCTGCCAAGCAGATCCACAACCCGTTCCAGGAATTTATGGGCAACCGTGTCTGCGACCTCCTGAGGTGATGCAAAGACCACCACGCGCGTGAACATCAGTCACCTACCTGTGTGGCGATCCGGCTCACCACCGACTCGAAGACGAAATCGGGGTCCATACGCTGCAGTTCCTCAGTGAGCAGCTCCGTCAGGGGGCGTCGCTTCAATGCCACCTTGCGTTCCGGCTGGCCCGGCACCGCGTACCTGGCGATGGTCTCAGAGCGCCCCCGGTTGATGACGATGTCTCCCAGCTCGGTGGTCAGCCGTACCTCTGATATCCCTGGCTGGTCGCTGTCCTCGTGCACGACTGGAACCTCGAGCTGTTGCTCAAGCCAGGTCACCAGCAGGGTGGAGCAGGCATTCTCTGGGGTGGAACGTACCAGCGCGGACGTGACCCGGTGCGGGAACTGATCCAGGGACGCGGCCAGCAGGGCCCGCCAGCGCGTGATCCTGGTCCAGCATAGATCGGTGTCGCCAGGGGTCATATTGCGGGCCCGGATCGCCAAAGCCAGCTGCGGGTCCGGGGCACCCATCGAGTCGGTGATCCGTCGCGTGGCCAGCTGCCCGATCGCGTCCTGCGCTGGTGAGACAGGGGCCTGATGCGGCCACCAGACGATGGTGGGGGAGTCAGGCAGGAGCAACGGGAGCACGACGGAGTCGCCGTGCATGGCGAGTTCACCGTGCAGTTTCAGCGAGATCAGATCACCAGGTAGGCCCTCACCCACCTGGATCTTTGCGTGAAGTCGCGGCTCGCCGCCCGAGTTGGTCACGACGATGACCCGTGAGGGGTGTGCGGTGGCGGAGGCCCGTGCCGCTTCGAGCACCTCGTCCTGGTGCTCATCGTCAGAGACCACCAGCAGAGTCAGCACCATGCCGCTGGTCGGCCCCACCTCGCGGTGAGCCCTCAGCAGTGCAGCAGCGACATCCTGGGTGGTGGTGTTGTTCAGTTCTACGATCACGACGTTCTCCTCTACCTTTACGGCCTGCGCCAGGTGTTACCGTCGCGGGCCAGCATCTCAACGGCGCTGGCGGGACCCCAGGTGCCCGCAGCATAGGGGTCGGGCTGGGCGGGCAGCGATGCCCAGAAGTCGAGTACCGGGTCGAGGATCTTCCAGGCCAGCTCCACTTCCTCATGCTGCGGGAACAGCGGGGGATCGCCCAACAGCACATCCAGGATCAGCCGTTCGTAGGCCTCGGGGGAGCTTTCCGTGAATGAACCGCCATAGACGAAGTCCATGGACACGTCCCGAATCTCCATCTGTGTTCCAGGCACCTTTGCGCCGAACCGCAAAGTGACTCCCTCGTCGGGTTGAATACGCATCACCAGGGCGTTCTGCCCGAGGACGTCTGCATCGGTGGTAGGGAAGGGCAGGTGCGGAGCCTGTTTCAGCACCAGGGCTATCTCCGTGACTCGCCTCGGCATGCGTTTGGCGGCGCGCAGATAGAAAGGCACCCCTGCCCAGCGGCGGTTGTCGATGTCGACGCGGATGGCTGCGTACGTCTCAGTGTGGGAGTCCGGGGAAACCCCGTCCTCCTCAAGGTAGCCTCGTACCAACCGGCCACCCTGCCACCCAGCGGTGTACTGGCCCCGTGCGGTGTGTGCCGCGTAGTTGGTGGGAACTTGGGCTGCCGCGAGCACTTTCGTCTTCTCTGTCCTCAGCTGTGAGGCCTCGAAACTGGTGGGTTCCTCCATCGCCGTCAGGGCGAGTAGCTGCAGGAGGTGGTTCTGGATCACGTCACGGGCTGCGCCTATGCCGTCGTAGTACCCTGCGCGCCCCCCGATGCCAATGTCCTCGGCCATCGTTATCTCGACATGCGAGACGTAGTTGCGGTTCCAGATCGGCTCGAACATCTGGTTGGCGAATCTCAGCGCCAGCATGTTCTGCACCGTCTCCTTGCCCAGGTAGTGGTCGATGCGGAACACCTCGTGCGGGGAGAAGAGCTGGTTGATCACATGGTTCAGCTCGCGGGCGGACTCGAGATTGTGCCCGAAGGGCTTCTCGATGACCACCCGGTTCCAGGTGTCCTTGCTCTCTCCTGTGACATCATGCCGTTTGAGCTGGGAGACCACCTGCTCGAAGTTCGACGGTGGGATTGATAGGTAGAAGGCGTGATTCCCGCCGGTGCCACGGGCACGGTCGAGTTCCTCGATCGTGGTGCGGAGCCGGTCGAAAGCCTCATCCGAGTCGAAGGTCCCGGACACGAACCGGATGCCCTCCAGCAGCTGCTCCCACACCTCCTCGCGGAACCGGGTGCGGGCGTTTTCCTTGACCGCGTCGTGGACCACCCGGGCGAAATCCTCGTCATCCCAATCACGGCGGGCGAAGCCCACGAGGCCGAAGCCGGCTGGCAACAGACCACGATTTGCCAGGTCGTAGACAGCCGGCATCAACTTCTTGCGGGAAAGATCGCCAGTCACACCGAAGATCACTAGGACACAAGGGCCGGCGATCCTTGGCAGTCGTCGGTCCCGGGGGTCACGGAGCGGATTGCTGCTGGTCACAAATCCGACCATACAGGTTCCAGCCAGCCGAATCCCCAAGTTGCTCTACGGTGGCGTCATGCGATCCTTTGTCCGCCAGCCTGAATACCTGTCCACCATGGCCGATGGAACAGTGAAGCAGGTGGGCCCACTCACCGGCACCGAGGTGTGGACCGTGCCGGGCCGGGGAAATCGTCCACTCGGCATCCACCACCCCGATCCGAGCCCCATAGACGACGCAAACCGCAGCGCGTACTGCGCGTTCTGTGAGCGACGCTACCTGGAGACTCCACCGGAGAAGGCCCGGGTGGTGCGTTCTGGAGATGAGTGGGAGACCCTGAGGCATCTTCCAGCTGAGGATCTCTTCGCCACGAAAGCCGAATTCCGCTGCGTCCCGAACCTTTTCGAGATCCTCAGCCTCGACTACTGGCGGGCCAACTATGGGTTCACGCTCCCCGAGGACGTTGCGGCACGAAGACGCTCTTACCTTGCTTCTGCGGCAGGGCTGGAACACGTACTGCAGGTTGCTGAGACGAAACTACGGGCCTGCGGGCACAGCGCAGGACAAGTGAATGCGATGACCCAGGAACAGCGCCTGGCGGCGGCCTCTGGTTTCTTCGGGGGCGGTCATGACGTGATCATCGCCAGACGGCACTTCACCGACGATGCCGTCGACGACACCCAGCTCGCGGGCTCTGGAACCCTGACGCCCGGTGAACATGAGCGGTTCATTGCCTTCGCCGTCGAATCGATGCGCCAAACCTATGAGAACAACCGCTACGCCCGTTATGTGACCGTCTTCCAGAACTGGCTGAAGCCTGCCGGTGCCTCCTTCGACCATCTCCACAAGCAACTGGTGGCTATTGATGAACGCGGTGTCCAGCATGAGGTGGCACTTGCCCGCCTGCGCCAGGACCCGAACCTGTTCAACGAGGTTGGCCCCAACTATGCGGGCTACCACAACCTCATCGTCGCGGAGAATGACCACGCGGTCGCCTTCGCGGGCTTCGGGCATCGCTATCCGACCCTGGAGATCTATTCCTGCTCCGAGTTCTCGAATCCCTGGGAACAGTCTGCCGAGGAGGTCCGTGGGATGTCGGACCTGATCCATGCCATGCACGCTGCCACGGGGACGGACGTGGCGTGCAACGAGGAATGGCATTACAGGCCGATCGACGTGACGCTCCCGATGCCATGGCGTGTGATGCTCAAGTGGCGGGTCTCCACCCTCGCTGGTTTCGAAGGGGCCACCAAGATCTACCTGAACACCATCTCGCCGGTGATGCTGAGGGACAAGGTGGTGGAGCGGCTTCTGGCTCTCCGGGAGGAGGGGAGGCTGGCCCCGGGCCTGAGGATTGCCACAGAGGCCCGCTGCCACCCCAACCCGTTGCATTATTCCCGCTGAACTACGCGCCGGGGGTAGGAGCCAGAAGCGTGACGCCGGTCGGGTATGCACATGCCATGTGCTGGCCAGGATGGTTAGGCTGGCCTAGCTTGATAGGCTGGGGAGATTCGGAAAGACTGGCGTGTGCAAAATCGCTGGGAGGAGGGTGTCATGAGCGCAGCCATGCAGGAAGCCGACAACTCCACCCGGGAGCGGGTTGTCCGATCCATCCTTGAACATGGACCATCAACAGCCCGAGAACTCGCTGAACGCATGAAACTGACTCCGGCGGCCATCCGTCGCCACCTGTCTTCCCTCCTGGAGGACGGGACTCTGGGCTCACGTGAACAGAGAGTCTATGGAGCCCGTGGCCGAGGGCGCCCCTCCAAGGTGTTCTTCCTCACCGATGCCGGACGCTCTGAGTTCCACCAGGCTTACGACGAGCTGGCCATAGTGGCTATCCGGCGGCTGATCGAGGCTGCAGGGCCCGAAGCTATGGTCGAGTTGGCGTCGGAGCGGGTGGACGAGATCGAAAGCCGTTTCAACGAGCTACGCGAAGCCCATCCTGAGCGCGCCCCCATCGAGCTGCTCACTGAGGCTCTGGGCGCCACCTACGCCCCATCGGTCAAGCCGGTTCGTTCAGGTGACCAGCTGTGTCAGCATCACTGCCCGGTGGCCCATGTGGCTGCCGAGTTCCCGCAGCTGTGTGAGGTCGAGACCCAGCTCTTCTCACGGCTGCTCGGCAGTCACGTTCAGCGGTTGGCGACTATTGCCCATGGGGATGGGGTCTGCACCACCCACGTCCCCAATCCCGTCATACCGAGCAAGATCAGGAAGTGACCCTATGACGACCACGCCACAGGCCCCCGGAGTGGAGGCCACCCAGGACGAGCACCTGGAAGCCCTGAGTGGCTACCAGTATGGCTGGCATGACTCTGATGCCGCCGGTGCCTCCGCCCAGCGTGGCCTCAATGAGGCTGTGGTCAGGCACATCTCAGAGCTGAAGGGGGAGCCCGATTGGATGCTGGCCCTGCGGCTCAAGGCACTCAGGCTGTTCGGCAAGAAACCGATGCCGTCCTGGGGTGCTGACCTGAACGAAATTGACTTCGACAACATCAAATACTTCGTGCGTTCCACGGAGCGCCAGGCCCAGTCCTGGGAGGACCTGCCTGAGGACATCAAGAATACCTACGACAAGCTTGGCATCCCGGAGGCCGAGAAGGCACGTCTCGTGGCGGGAGTTGCGGCCCAGTACGAGTCTGAGGTGGTGTATCACAAGATCAACCAGGAGCTGGAACGGCAGGGTGTGATCTTCCT
This sequence comes from Arachnia rubra, assembly GCF_019973735.1. Classification (NCBI taxonomy): domain Bacteria; kingdom Bacillati; phylum Actinomycetota; class Actinomycetes; order Propionibacteriales; family Propionibacteriaceae; genus Arachnia; species Arachnia rubra. The sequence continues at coordinate 2,139,421 of NZ_AP024463.1, read as the reverse complement.
GGACACGGATACCGCCCTCAAGGAGTATCCCGATCTGTTCAAGGAATACTTCACCACCATCATTCCGGCCGGTGACAACAAATTCGCATCACTGAACACTGCTGTGTGGTCCGGTGGCTCCTTCGTGTACGTGCCCAAGGGCGTCCACGTCTCCATCCCACTGCAGGCCTACTTCCGGATCAACACCGAGAACATGGGGCAGTTCGAGCGGACCCTGATCATCGTCGACGAGGACGCCTATGTGCATTACGTGGAGGGCTGCACCGCACCCATCTACTCCTCAGACTCGCTGCACTCAGCGGTGGTGGAGATCATTGTCAAGAAAGGCGCCCGCTGCCGCTACACCACCATCCAGAACTGGTCGAACAACGTCTACAACCTCGTGACCAAACGGGCCATCTGCGAGGAGGGCGCGACCATGGAGTGGATCGACGGCAACATTGGCTCCAAGGTGACCATGAAGTACCCGGCGGTCTACCTGATGGGCGAGCAGGCCCGTGGTGAGACTCTCTCCATCGCGTTCGCGGGGGAGGGACAGCACCAGGATGCGGGATCCAAGATGGTGCACTGCGCTCCGCACACGTCGTCCTCGATCATCTCCAAGTCCGTGGCTAGGGCCGGTGGGCGTTCCTCCTATAGGGGCCTGGTGAAGGTCGAGCCTGGTGCGCATCACTCCGCGTCCTCGGTGAAATGTGACGCGTTGCTGGTGGACACGGTTTCCCGTTCTGACACCTACCCCTATGTCGATGTCCGCGAGGATGACGTCTCTATGGCACACGAGGCCACCGTCTCCAAGGTCTCCGATGACCAGCTGTTCTACCTCATGTCCCGTGGCATGGAGGAGGATGAGGCGATGGCCATGATCGTGCGTGGCTTCGTCGAACCCATCGCGAAGGAATTGCCGATGGAGTATGCCCTGGAGCTGAACCGGCTCATCGCGCTCCAGATGGAAGGTGCGGTCGGTTGACGCCGGTTCCCGCCGCTCCTCAAAAACCTCAAGAAGGAATGGATTTGAGCACCACCACAGCCCCTAATGTGGCAAGCGCCATCGAGACGGTGGCATCCCATCTGCACCCCACCCCATCGTGGGACCTGGCCGATCATCCCATGCCCAAGGGCCTGGAGGAAATCTGGCGTTTCACCCCTGTCAGGCAGATCCGTGCCCTGCTTGAGGAAGGGGATGTTCTTCCCGGCCTGGAATGGCAGGGAGACCTGCCTGAAGGTGTCGAGTTCCTCCGGGAGCCGCGGGAGCGGATCCATGAGCTGGCCATTGAGCCGCCCGTGGACCGCGTGGCTGCCGTGGCCGCTGCCCGCAGCGCTGAGGCCCTCGTGATGCGGATACCCGCAGAACTTGAGATCGAGAACGCGATCGTGTTCACGGGTACCGGGAACGGCGGGCATGCCGCCGAGTCCTTCATCTTCGATGTGGGGGCCGCAGCCCGTGTCACGCTGGTGTTGCAGTTCCGGGGAACCGGGACGTATGCGGCCAAGTACGACATCCGCGTCGGTGACGGCGCCGAGGTCAATCTGGTCTGCGTCAACGACTGGGATGATGACGCTGTCCACGCCGGGCAGGTTACCGTCGAGGTGGGACGCGACGCGCGCGTGCGCACCGTCCAGGCCTCGCTTGGCGGCAACATCATACGCATGGTCGAACGAGCCGCCTACACCTCGCCCGGCGGGGAGCTGGAACAGTTCGGCCTCTACTTCGTCGATTCCGGTCAGCACGTGGAGCACCGCATGTTCGTGGACCATAACATGCCGAAGACCAGGTCCAATGTCGACTACCGCGGTGCTCTCCAGGGTGAGGGGGCGCACTCGGTCTGGATCGGGGATGTGCTGATCCGGAAGGTCGCTGAGGGAATCGACACCTACGAGGCCAACAAGAACCTCGTGCTGACGGATGGCTGCCGGGCCGACTCGGTGCCGAACCTTGAAATCGAGACTGGCGAGATCGAGGGAGCTGGGCACAGCTCCACCACAGGCCGGTTTGATGACATCCAGTTGTTCTATCTGCGTTCCCGGGGCATCCCTGAAGCTGAGGCGAGGCGTCTTGTGGTCCATGGATTCTTCAACGACATCATCCGGCGAATCGGTGTGCCCGACGTCGAGGACCGGCTGCGCGCCCAGGTTGAGAAGGAATTGGAGCTGGCTGCCGCCACCGTGGAGGCCGCTCAGTGAGCTTCGTCGCCGTCGCCACCCTCGACGAACTGAGCCCCGAGGTTCCGCTCGCCGTCGACGAACACGAACTCGCGATTGTGCTTCACCAAGGCGAATACTTCGCCATCCACAACATCTGCAGCCATGGGCACGTGCCTTTGAGCGACGGGGACGTCGAAGACGGCGCCATCGAGTGCTATCTCCATGGTTCCCGGTTCGACCTGCGCAGCGGCCGTGCCCTGTGCCTGCCCGCCACGGAGCCCGTCAACGTCTATCCGGTCCAGATCGAGGACCAGCAGATACTGGTCGATCTCGACCATCCCATCACTGATTTCCAGGAGTCCTGAACAACCATGTCCAACCTCATCATCTCCGACCTTCACGCCGATGTCCTGACAGAGGAGGGACCCAAGACCATCCTCAAGGGCGTGAACCTGACCATCAACCCTGGTGAGATTCACGCCATCATGGGCCCCAACGGGTCGGGAAAGTCCACCCTGGCCTACGCCATCGCGGGGCATCCCAAGTATGAGATCACCTCTGGGTCGGTGACCCTCGACGGGGTGGAACTGACTGACCTGACCGTGGACGAGCGTGCCCGCCAGGGCCTGTTCCTGGCGATGCAGTACCCCGTCGAGGTGCCTGGCGTCTCCGTGTCCAATTTCCTCCGCACTGCCAAGACCGCTCTCGACGGCCATGCCCCCAAGGTCCGGACCTGGGTCAGGGATGTCGAAACCGTCCTGAACCGCATGCACCTAGATAAGTCCTTCTCAGCTCGCTCGGTCAATGAGGGATTCTCCGGCGGCGAGAAGAAGCGCCACGAGATCGCTCAGCTGGAGCTGCTCAATCCCAAGGCTGCGATTCTCGATGAGACCGACTCCGGGCTCGACATCGACGCCCTGCGTATCGTCTCCGAGGGAGTCAACCGGTACTCCGCGCAAGGCGACCGGGCCGTGTTGCTGATCACCCACTACACCCGCATCCTGCGCTACATCGAGCCCACCTTCGTGCACGTGTTCGTCGATGGCCGCGTTGTTGATCAGGGTGGCCGCGAACTGGCCGATAAACTTGAGGCGGAGGGATACGAAGCCTACGTCCAGGCTGCCTCCCAGGCATGAGAGCCTCCCAGGATCTCCAGGAATGAACTCGGAGCATGGTCGTCGATTAGGAGGAGGACCGAGGTGACCTTTGACGTCGATGTGATCCGGCAGGACTTCCCCATCCTGAGCCGCACGGTGGGGCAGCATCCGCTGGTGTACCTTGATTCGGCCAACACCTCCCAGAAGCCACGGCAGGTGGTAGACGCGATCGCCGAACACTACCTGCAGCACAACGCGAACGTGGCGCGTGCCATGCACGTGCTTGGCGCCGAAGCCACCGAGGCCTATGAAGATGCGCGGAGCCTGGTTGCCTTCTTCATCGGCGCCGCAGCACCTGAGGAGATCATCTTCACCAAGAACGCATCCGAGGCCCTGAATCTCGCGGCCAACACCCTCGGATCCAGGCTGGGTCCCGGAGACGAGGTGGTGATCTCCGTGATGGAGCATCACTCAAACATTGTTCCGTGGCAGCTTGTCTGCGAGCAAACCGGCGCCACGCTCCGCTGGTTCGACGTCACGGATGAGGGCCGGCTCGATCTTGAGGCGGCTGAACGCGACAATCTGATCAACGATCGCACCAAGGTGGTGTCCATAGCGCATGTGAGCAACGTGCTGGGTACCCGCAATCCCGTTGCTGACATAGCGGCGAAAGCCCATCAGGTGGGCGCGGTCGTGGTGGTTGATGCCTCCCAGTCGGTACCCCACCAAAGCGTTGATGTCACTGCCCTTGGAGCAGACCTGGTTGCCTTCACCGGGCACAAGATGTGTGGCCCGACAGGAATCGGCGTGTTGTGGGGTAGGGGAGAGCTCCTGGAGTCTCTACCACCCTTCCTCGGTGGAGGGGAGATGATCGAGGTCGTTGAGATGACCCACTCCACCTATGCGGCGCCGCCCCACCGTTTCGAGGCCGGCACCCCTCCCATCGCGCAGGCCGCTGGTCTCGGCGCAGCCGTGGAGTACCTGCGGAGCATCGGGATGGATGCCATATCAACCCATGAGCATGAGCTGACCGCATACATGCTCCAGAAACTGACCAGCATCGATGGGCTGCTTCTGCTGGGGCCTGCTGAGGCCATCGAGCGGGGTTCGGCCTGCTCCTTCAACCTCGAAGGCATCCATCCGCATGATGTGATGCAGGTGCTGGACTCACGCGGCATAGCCATCCGGGGCGGGCACCACTGCGCCAGGCCGCTGCACAGGAGACTCGGCCACCAGAGTTCCACCCGGGCATCTGCTCATCTGTACACCACCTTCGAGGAGATCGATGCGCTGGCTGATGCGCTGGTCTTCACCCGGAACTACTTCGGAGCGCGATGAACCTCGACGAGCTCTACCAGACGATCATCCTCGATCACTACCGCGAGAAACATCACAGCGGATTGCGGGATCCCTACGAGGCGGAGGTGCACCACGTCAACCCGTCCTGTGGCGACGAGCTGACCCTGCGTGTTCACCTCGACGGCGGCACGATTGCCGACATGTCCTATGCGGGGGAGGGGTGTTCCATCTCGCAGGCTTCCACCTCTGTCCTGGGCGATCTTGTGATCGGCCAGGACATCAACTATTTCTCCGGGCTCTACGACGAGTTCCTGGAGATGATGCACTCGAAAGGGGAGATTACCCCTGACGAGGATCGCTTCGAAGACGCCATCGCGTTCGCCGGTGTCTCGAAGTTCCCCGCGCGCGTCAAGTGCGCTCTGCTCGCCTGGTCGGCCCTCCGTGATGCTGTCAACCAGGCCTCAGCGAAGGAGAACTGATGTATACCCCCGACTCACGTCCCTCGGATCTGGTCAAAGACGAGCTCCCTGACGACAACCCGGCCACGCCGATTCCTACCCAGGAGGAGGTCGAGGAGGCGATGAAGGACGTCGTCGACCCCGAGCTCATGGTCAATGTCGTCGATCTCGGTCTGCTGTATGGAGTTATGGTGGATGAGGAGGCCAACGTCACCCTCGACATGACCCTGACCTCACCCACCTGCCCCCTCACCGATCGCATCGAGTACGACACGAAGTATGCGCTCGACGGCCTGGCGAACTCCGTCACGATCAACTGGGTGTGGCTGCCGCCGTGGACCCTGGAAATGATCACAGAGGACGGGCGTGAGCAGTTGCGTGCCATCGGCTACAACCTTTGAGGAGCCGTCGGCGATATCCCGAGACATTTCCCAGCCACCGGGAGGCATCGAGTACGCTCGGGGTGGATCGCCGATGATTGGAGGGTACACAGATGCCGAAACTGACCACCCCGGACCAGGTGAACCTCAACTACACCGACATAGGCTCAGGCCGCCCGATCGTGATGATCCATGGCTGGCCATTGTCGGGCGTTGCCTTCGAAGGCAACGCCAGGGTGCTCGCAGATGCCGGCTACCGGGTCATCACATACGACCGGCGTGGCTTCGGACGCTCTGGCAAACCCAAGGATGGCTACGACTACGACACCCTTGCCGCGGACCTGGACGCCCTGATCGCCACTCTTGACCTGCATGATGCTGTCCTTTTGGGTTTTTCCATGGGAGGCGGCGAGGTGGCCCGCTATCTGGGAACCCGGGGATCGGAGCGGGTGGCCGGTGCGATCCTATCTGGCTCCATCTGTCCCGCCATGTGCCTGACCGAGGACAATCCCGACGGCGCCATGCCGATCGAGGGTTTCCAGGAGATCTCGGATGCCTGTGCTGCTGACCACGCGGGTTTCGTCGACGAGTTCTGCACCTGGTTCTTCAGCAATGCCGACGGACTAGCGGTGCCAGAGAAGGTCCGGTCGGCCGCGGTGGAGATCGCCCGGCAGTCCGCGCCCCACGCCGCGGCAGCCACCGCGCTCTCCTGGGCGACTGACCTGCGCGATGACTGCCGTCGCATAGACGTTCCCCTGCTCGTGATCCATGGTGGCGGCGACCAGAACGTCCCCCTGGCCAAGTCCAGCGCCCGGGTGCCGGACTACGTGCCCCAGGCCCAGTTGGTGGTCATCGAGGGCGGACCCCATGGGCTCAACGTCTCACACGCCGACCAATGGAATGGGGCAATTCTCGATTTTCTGGCCACACTTTAATCTCTAGTAAGGCCGTTGCAGCCGGCGTCTCGGGTTTTCAGAGAGTTCATGATTCGCAACCTCTGTTTCGCGGGTCCGGCTGATGGATCCGCAATAGTCATCCGAGCCCTGGACATTGTTGATGTCCACGCTGGTGGTGCTCTCGAACTCGTATGACTTGTCGGTGTTGCGGTACTTGTTCCAGATGTAGTAGTAGACGGCGGCAGCCGCTATCACACCCAGGGCAAGAAACGCGATCCTGAGCTCGCTTGAGGAGAGCTTGGTCTTCAGCAGGATCATCCAGGAGGACGTGTCCATTTCCCTTTCCTACCTCACTATGAGGAACAGTATGAACCCAAGGATGGTTCCTATGACGAACACCAGGGCGGTGACTCCCCATAGGACTGGCATGTTGAGGGGCACCGACCCCATCACCCTGCCGTTCTGCCCGTTCACAGCCACGAAGTGTTTCAGGTTCTTGTCGGCCTCGTAGTAGGAGTACAGCCAGACAGGCAGGTATACGGTCACCCAGCGGGAGCCGCGAAGATCGATGTGCTCGGTGTCCCAGCGCACCCCACGGTCATACTGGGACACCATCTCGTCGCCCTTGGAGCGCGCGATGCTGAGCAGCCGGTCCTGCACGGTGTAACCCAGGTCGGAGAAATTCACATCACGCCGCTCGCTCGTGAATCCTCTCAGATAGTTGGGGTTGTAGCGCAACGCATTCTTCACGTCGAATGGCAGGATGGCGTTAATGATGTTGTTCGTCTGTGAGGGATCGTTCATGTTCGCGCGCTCGCTGCTGGATTCCAGCAGCAGATCGTCGATGCTCATGTCGAACCCGCGGGACACGTTGTAGACGTCGGCAGAATAATAAGTCTCGACGGAATCACCGTGCTTCTCCGTCCAACTTTGCGTCTGCACCTCGCCTTGGCCAGTGAGACTAGCCCGCACGTTCCCGTCGAAAACGAAATAGGGTAGATAGACTCCCACGACGTTCTCGGGAGCGAATTCCCGCTTGAACCTGGGGTGCGCGTAGAATTTACGCTCCTCCACGAAGCCACGGATGATCTCGATTGCATGCTCTTGCGGCACCATGAAAGGCGCCACTGCGTCGGGAGAGGCTCCATTGTTTATCCGGGAATCCGCTGAAAGGAAGTTCCGGCACCAGTGGCAACGCACCTGCACGGTCTCGTTGACATTGATGACCACCTCGGCGCCACACGCGCGGCATTTAAGGGTCACCACGGACTCGTCCACCAGGTTCTGGGCAGAGTGGGTGATGGTGGTGCCCCTCAGGTCTTGGATCCCTCCCGTGAGGTCCACCTCGTCTTCCAGGCGTGCCTCATTGAACTGGGTGCGGCAGTTTGAGCAGACCAGGGCCTGGGCCTCAACCACGTAGCGGATGTCCGTGCTGCCGCACCGAGAGCATTTAACCATGCCGCCCGAACGCCCGGTGTCCTTCAGCTCTAACACCTGTGGTTCTTCAGGCCCAACTGGTGGCGTGGGCGCAGGTGCCGCCTGGGGATATCCCGCCCCGGGGGCCGCAGCCATCGGGTGTGGAGAGCTGCCTTCGGATCCTGGAGCCAGGTAGGGGTTGGTTCCCGTCGGTCCAGGTGCCATGTAGGGGTTGTTCCAGGTAGGGGCCTGCGGTTGTGGGGTCCCGGGAGGCTGCTGCGGGCCCGGGTAGCCCATTGGCTGCTGGCTACCTGGATATCCCGGCGGCCAGGGCTGCTGTGGCCCGCCCGGGCCGCCGGTTCCGGGTGCTGTCATCTTGCCGGTTTCCTCACAGTCCCAGGAGACGCTGCTTCAGAGTGTCGAATTCCTCCTGGGTCACCACCCCGGCATCGAGGAGCTCCTTCATCTGCTTTAGTTTCGCGACGGGATCCTCTGCCTGGGGTGCCGCGGGCTGCTGGACCGCCTCTTGAGGCTGCTGCGCCTGCTGCTGGTAGCCGCTCACCATGCCACCCATCATGGGGACTCCGACCCCCATGCCGATCAGGCCCTGGCCTCCTCCGTTCTCGCCAGCCGCCTGCACACCACGGGCCACCGACTGCTGCATGAAGGAGTTTCCGCGTTCGCCGCGGAGCGCATCGGCTTTCTTCACATCGGACAGCAGCGCGCGGGTGTCCTCGTCGTACTCGATGGCAACCAGCGCGACGCGCTCGATCACGATGCCACGGCCGGAATGCCACTGGTAGTTCTCCTCGACGACCTCGCTCAGAGACTTGGCGAATCCCACGGAATCCTGCTGGAGACGGGTGATGCGGTTTCCCCGCTCAGGATCGTTGGTGTATCTCGAGAAGGCCGGGCCCAGGCTGGCCACCACCTCGTTGAACAGCTGGTCGCTGACCGGGTTGTCGAAATCGGTGAAGTCAAAGATCTGGTTGTTGGCGATGAAGGCGCCCGGGACCAGCGTGGAGACGAACAACAGGGGATCGGCGATCCGCAGCGTGTAGGTGCCGCGAGTGACCGCACCCACCTGCGCCCCCAAGTAGGAGTCATCCCAGTAGATCTCGGACTGGGTACCGAAACGGTTGTCCGGGAGTTCTTTGAGGTTCACGAAGAAGGCCTGCTGCATACCGCTGGGACGGCCCCCGAACTTGATGCGCTCCCAGGTGTTGCGCACCACCTGGCCGAACACCCCATCTCCGGCGAAGACGGACTGGGAGGATGGGTCCTCACCACGGAACTCGAAACCGCCCGGCTCTGACACGAAACCGGTGACGCGCCCGTCCTGGAAGGTGACGAGGCCGTAACCGTTGGGAACGACGATCTTCGAACCGTTGCTGATCACGTTCTCTGATCCTCGGGTGTTTGAACCGCGGCCAGCATTCCTGCCGGCATTCACGGCGGGGAAGAATGCCGCAGTGGGTGCTATGCCTGAGGGGACTGTGAGGAAATCCAGCCACTGATCAGCGAAGACTCCGCCGAGTGCCCCTGTGAAGGCCTTGATGAAACCCATTGTTTAACTCCTGACTCGACTCTGTGGCGACTCGCGGCAGCCACAACAACCATCGTGCCAGATGCGTGGTCCGGCTGGGGTGGATCATGTGATGTGAGACCGCAGTGGCATGGGTGTGGCAGGTAGACTTCGCGGACGTGCTTCAGGTCAAGGATGTAGAGGTGCGCGCTGGAGCGCGTCTTTTGTTGTCCCCTGTCAGCTTCCAGGTGGCGGCGGGTGACAGGGTGGGACTCGTTGGCCGTAATGGGGCGGGTAAGACGACCCTGACGCGCATCCTGGCGGGTGAGGGACTACCCGCCGCGGGCTCGGTCATCCGCTCCGGGCAACTTGGGTATCTGCCGCAGGACCCCCGCTCGGGGGAGCCGGAGCAGCTAGCGCGTGACCGGATCCTGGGTGCGCGTGGGCTGGACCAGGTGATGGCCCGCCTACATCGCGCAGAACAGCAGATGAGTGCCGCTGAGGGGGCTGAGCGTGACAAGGCCATGGCGGCCTACGCCCGCGCTGAAACCGCTTTGCTGTCAGCCGGGGGGTATGCCGCTGAAGCAGAGGCGGCGCGGATCGCAGCAAATCTGGGCCTGCCGGAGCGTGTGCTGGGACAGCCTCTCTACACTCTCTCCGGTGGGCAGCGGCGCCGTATCGAGCTGGCCCGGATCCTGTTCTCCGATGCCGACACCCTCCTACTCGACGAGCCCACGAACCATCTTGATGCTGACTCCATCACGTGGCTGCGGGGATATCTGCAGGGATTCGGGGGCGGCCTAGTGGTGATCAGCCACGATGTTGGCCTGCTTGAGGCTGTGGTCAACAAGGTCTTCCATCTCGACGCCAACCGCGCCGAGCTGGATCTCTACGCCATGGACTGGAAACGTTACCTCCAGCAGCGGGAGACCGACGAGAAACGTCGCAAGCGCGAACGCCTGAATGCGGAGCGTAAGGCCTCCCAGCTCATGGCCCAGGCCGACAGGATGCGGGCGAAGGCCACTAAGGCCGTCGCCGCCCAGAATATGGCCAAGCGTGCTGAGAGACTGCTGTCCGGGATCGAGGGGGAGCGGGAGAGTGACCGGGTCGCGAGGATCCGATTCCCCGAGCCGGCGCCCTGCGGAAAGACCCCTCTGGTGGCCAGGGACCTGTCAAAGGCCTACGGGTCGCTGGAGGTGTTTACAGCCGTCGACCTGGCCATAGATAAGGGATCGAAAGTCGTCATTCTGGGTCTCAACGGAGCTGGCAAGACCACGATGCTGCGTCTTCTGGCAGGCCTGGAAGAGCCGGACGTCGGGGAGCGGATCCTGGGGCACGGGGCCCGGCTCGGCTACTACGCACAGGAACACGAGACCCTCGACGTTGGCAGGTCGGTGCTGGAGAACATGGTCTCCGCCTCGCCTGACCTAGGGGACACTCAGGTGCGCAAGGTACTCGGGTCGTTCCTGTTCACCGGTGATGACGTGGACAAACCGGCGAGGGTGCTATCTGGTGGGGAGAAGACCCGCTTAGCCTTGGCCATGCTCGTGGTCTCCGCAGCAAACGTGCTGCTTCTCGACGAGCCGACAAACAACCTCGATCCGGCATCCCGCGCCGAGGTGTTGGCTGCCCTGCGCTCGTACGCCGGGGCCGTCGTGCTGGTCACACACGACCCGGGGGCCGTCGAGGCCCTGGAACCTGACCGGGTGCTGGTCTTACCTGATGGGGTTGAGGACCTGTGGAGCGATGACTATGCGGAGCTCATCGCCCTGGCATGATCATTTTGTGCAGGTGGTGTGTGCGTTTGCGCAGTCCGCCCGCCAAAACTGTCTAGGCTGAGCGCAGTCTATGAAGCGAAGGAAGTCAATGGCGCGCATCAATTTCGGCACTGGCGGATGGCGGGCGATCATCGGTGATGAGTTCATCCGGAGTAACGTCCGGTTGCTGTGTGGGGCGCTTGCGCAGCGCATCAAGGAGGAGGGGAAGCAGGACCAGGGCATCGTGATCGGCTATGACCGGCGCTTCCTGTCCGATGTCGCGGCCCAGTGGGCGGCCGAGGTGTTCGCTGGGGAGGGGGTGGCCTGCCGGGTAATAAAGATTGCCCAGGCGCCGACTCCGCTGATCATGTGGACGGTCAAGAATCTCGGGCTGCCCTATGGCATGGCGATCACGGCCTCGCATAACCCCGCTCTCTACAACGGGATCAAGGTGTTCACCGCAGGCGGCAAGGACGCCGACGAGGATGTCACGCATGATCTTGAGTCTCGCATGACGAGGCTGGAGGGTGGCCGTGAGGTCTCCATCGGGCAGGTGGCTTATGACAAGGCCGTCTCCCAGGGTCTGATCCGGGAGATCAACCCGTTCAATGGCTACATCGACTCGATCATTGACCAGGTGGATATGGCCGCCATCCGCCGTGCGAACCTCAAGATCGCCCTGGACCCGATGTTCGGTGTCTCCCGGACCTCGCTGCAGACCATCCTCATGACCGCCCGTTGCGAGGTGGATGTCATCCACGACCGTCATGACACGCTTTTCGGCGGACGTATGCCCTCACCCAGTAGCGCATCCCTGGAGTCGTTGAAACGCTATGTGGTGGAGAACGGCTGTGCACTCGGCATCGCAACCGATGGTGACGCGGACCGGCTCGGGGTCATCGACGACAAAGGGAACTTTCTGCATCCCAACCAGCTGTTGGTGCTGCTCTACTACTACCTCCTCAAGTACAAGGGATGGAGCGGTCCTGTGGTCCGCAATGTGGCCACCACCTCGTTGCTGGATGACGTGGCTCACCAGTTTGGCCAGGAATGTCACGAGGTGCCCGTCGGATTCAAGTGGGTCTCGGGGAAAATGCTCGAGACCGATGCGATCATCGGGGGTGAGTCCTCCGGCGGCCTGACGGTCAAAGGACATATCTCGGGCAAGGACGGCATCTACGCCGCGACCCTGCTCGTCGAGATGCTGGCCGTGGCCGGCAAGCCCATGAGCGAGATCTACGAGGAGATCACAGGCCAGTTCGCCCCGCATTACATGGCGGAAACTGATTTCAAGTTCGATCCGGAGCGCAAACCCGAGATCCTCAAGACGCTCATGGAGGACCGCCTCCTGCCCGATTTCTCCGATGACATCCGTGATGTGTCCTACCGGGATGGCTGCAAGGTTTACTTCGAGGACGGTTGGATCATCGCCCGGTTCTCCGGGACGGAGCCTCTGCTGCGTATTTTCTGCGAGATGCCCACTCGCGAGCGGGCAGAACAGGCCTGCGAGGAATTCCGGCAGTTCCTGGGGGTGTGAAGAAATTCCCGCCAGCCGGGATCGGTTGACGTGGCACGCGCCAGATGCCTTCCCCGGCTTGTGATCGTTGTCGGCACATGATCCAGCGCACCCTATCTTTTCCGTCCTGCCGGCGCGGGCTCTGGATGCTGCCTGACCTGCTGAGCGATTTCTAGGCCGTCTCCGTAAGGGGTGCAGTCGTTTCGCCCGTTTATAACGATCGTCGTTATAATTGGTGGCGTCTGAACCTCGACGTACCTGGAGTGAGATGAATCTGCGCGATTTCGCGAGCACCCTGACGCGATCCTGGCTGGTGGTCGCGGCCACTGCCGTGGCGGGTCTGGCAGGCGGCTGGGTGGTTGGCAGCGCCGCCCACGCCGTCTATAGCACCACTTCACGGGTGATGGTCATAGCGGCCGCGGTCGGGTCGCCGGAAGACGCCCAGCAGATGACCTCGCTGATTCGTTCCGAGATGTCGGTCTATCAGGCTCTCGCCCAGGGAACTGAGGTCACTGAGCGGGTCGCTGCACAGGTGACGGGAGTGACGGCTTCGCAGGTATCGGACGCCACGGCGGTTGGCGTCACCGATCAGGTTCTGACACTGACCATCTCACTCCCAGACAGAGAGCAGTCCACCGTGGTGGCGAAAGTGCTGGCTGATGAGCTGGCGGTTGAGATCCAGGGACTGCATGCGAGTCCCTCGCTGGTTCAGGCCAGGGCAGTCACGGCACCTGTCAAAGAGGTGTCGTCGGGTGTCAGTCGCGGAGCTTCCGTGGCTGCGGGCGGAGTGCTGGGGGTCGCTGCAGGCCTGATCATCGTCTGGGGAATCGCCTCATTGCGGCCCATGGTGGCCTCAGGAGGGGCGCTGGCTGCTGAGGGAAGGCTGGTTCTGCGCGGTGAGGCCGACGACAGGGCCTTCCAGCAGCTGGCGGCGGTGCTCTCCCAGCGGCTGAGGGAATCAGGCTCCAGCGGCGTGGTCCTGGTCGGTACTGGGGAAAGGGTCAACCTCGGGCCGTGGAGCCGCGGGCTGGGGGAGCAGCTGGGTGCTGAGGCGACCGCTGTGACAGCAGCTCCGAATGGGGCCGATCCTGTGGCACTGCGTGCCGTGTCGGGCGGAGAGGTCACCGTTCTGGTAGCCGACCGGAGGGATCCTCTCAGAGAGGTCCAAGAGACATCCAACCTCTTGGAGGCGGCGGGGGCGGACCTGGTTGCGTATCTCGTGGTCAGCGACGCCCGAGCATGAGTACCCGTGGAGAAGCTGGGGAGGAGGTGATGTGAGGATGCCGCGAGTCCGGCAGCTGATTGTTCCGTCGATGACTGATCATCGTCAGCAGCGAGGCGAGCGCCACCCACCAGATGAAACTGACAAGAAAGTTTTTCGTCAGGTAGGTGTCGAAACCAAAACCCACCAATGTGGCGACAAGACCAGAGGCGATCGCACGCTCTATGACTCCATGTGCTCGCCACCACGCCCAGCAGACGACACCGACTATCACCAGGAGCAGGGTGAACCCGATGATTCCTTGCTCCGAGAAAATGGCGACGTAGGTGTTGTGTGCATGCGACAGGGTGACCCCCTCGGGCATCTGCTTGGTGCCGTGGGCGCCAGCCTGGGGAAGCGTGCGAGTCTCGAAGGCGTACCAAGGCCACAGCACACCGTAGCCGACGCCGAAGACGAGGGTTGCGAGCGAGCTCAGAGCCTGGCCGATTCCGTAGCTCCAGGTCTCGATGCGGCCTGCGCCGGTGAGTTTGAATCCCCGCTGCTCCATGACGTGCCACGCCACGACCAAGAAGAAGGCTGCGCCCGTGATGACGCCAGAGATGATCAACGGCAGCCGTTTAGGACGGCGTCTCGCAACCGTGATGATGGAGGGGAGTATGAAAAGGCCGATGAACAATGCGAGCGTGATGACGCCAGTCCGGGCGCCGGTGGCCATCAGCCAGGTCATGTAGGCCAGCACCGCCACAGCGGAAAGGACGCGATGGTGCCCTATGATCACAGCCGCGACACAGATCGCTAGACCAAGCAGGAGAGCGGTGTGCAGCACAGCCGCGCCTGCCAGCCTCGTCGCCCAGCGCCCATACAATTCGGCGTTGGCCGCGTTCCACCACACCCCGAGCGGAGTCGTCACGGCACCGGCGAATGCGAAATACCACAGGATCTGGAAGTGTTGGGTGGGCGGTACGAGGTTCACCGCCAGGACTGCCAGAAGGCAGGTGAGCCCAGCCGATATCAGCGGGCTGACCAGGTGTGACACTGGGACCGGGACCACGACTGATGGTACGCCGTACTGCATGCTGGCCCAGTGGGGTACCAGCGGTATCGACACTGCGGCGAACAGGAGTAGTAGCGCGAAAGCTGTCGTCGCGGCGACCAGCGCCCGGGAGGGGCGGTTACGGGCGGGATCGCTGCGTAGCTTTACCACAGTGACGGCAGCCAGCACTGCGACCGCCGGCGCCAGGAACAATTGCAGGACGCTCAGCCCCGTGTCAGCGACCTGGTCTTCGCTGACCACAGCCGAGGCGAAGACGAGCAGGCAGGTGCACATGATCACGGACACCAGGCTCCAACGATCCAGTCGCAGGCGTGCCTCGGAGGCGCGCGAGGGACTGAGAACAGAATGCAGCACACCATCATTTTAGAGGCTTCATGGAGTCAGGTCCGCGCCCTCATCGTGGAAGAGGACTCATGAACGCTGGAATGTGCTGATGGTGAAGGCTGCTGTCGTCCTTGCCGCTGACGTCTTCGTGTGTTCGTGAAAAGCGTTCGGTCCCATCGCCACGAGGCTGGCAGCAGCCTCTGCCGACAGCTCCAGAGGAAGTGTCAGTTCTTCGCGGTCCATAAGGTCGAAGCTGGTCATGGAGCTGTCGAGCCGGTCCAGTTTCTCCCGGCCGATGCTCAGCAAGCCGAATGCCTCGCGCAGTTCCCTGAGGTGATCGCTTCGGGGCGTCACCACCACCAGCCGCCCACCGGGGAACACAAGCCGTGCGAATTCCGCTGGGTTGCGCGGGGCGAATACGCACAGGACAGCATCCAGCACCGCTGTTGCCACGGGCAAACCACTCCAGACGTCGGCGACGACTGCCCCCAGCCGTGGACTGCGCCTGGCGGCACGCCGACAGGCCGCAGGTGAGATGTCGGTGGCCAAACCGAGTGACCTGGCAGACGCATCGAGGAAAGCTCCGATGTAATGACCAGTCCCCGATCCCACCTCCAATACCCGTCGGGCACCCGACAGAGCGGTGACCACCTTTCTGATCAGCGGGTCGTACCAGCCCTCCGACAGGAAACGTTCGCGGGCTGCAACCATCTCCGGGGTGTCCGCATTCTGCGGAGTGCCCCTCAGCAGCAGGTTCAGGTGCCCTTGGCGGGCCACGTCGAAACAGTGGCGGTTGTCACAGCTGAGGGTCCTGCCTGCCACTGTCAAGGGCGTCATGCATATGGGGCAACGCAGCCAAGAAACCACCCGTGAGAGCCCTTCGGGCATGGGGCGGCTGGCCATCACGGCGTCCACGATAGTGTTTAGTCCGTGCAAGACAAGCCTGTTGTTCTCGTTACCGGGGCGACGCGCGGCATCGGCCGCGTCATAGCCGAGAAGTTCCGTGACGCGGGATACCGCGTCGCAGGCACTCGCCGCACAGGGGGTGAGGTTCCTGGCGGCGTGCTGCCCGTTGAATGTGATATCACGGACCAGGCCCAGGTGGATGCCGCCTTCGAGGCGGTGGAGGCTGAACTTGGCGCCGTGGGAGTGCTCGTTGCCAACGCCGGTGTCACGAAGGACAACCTGCTGGCGCGAATGTCGGACGCTGACTGGGACACGGTGATCGACACCAATCTGACGGGCACCTTCAGGGTGGTGCGGCGCGCGGCGCGCCCCATGACCAGGGCACGTTTCGGGCGCATCATCCTGATCTCGTCCGTGGTTGGGGTGCTCGGATCGCCCGGGCAGGTCAACTACTCGGCGTCCAAGTCCGCGCTGATCGGCATGGCTCGCAGCCTCACCCGCGAGCTGGGTGCGCGGAATATCACCGCCAACGTGATCGCACCTGGTTTCATCGAGACCGACATGACCGCGGTACTGGACGAAAAGGTCGTCAAGGGATACCAGGAGCGGATCCCGGCAGCACGTCTTGGTCAGGCTGAGGACGTCGCGGGGGCCGCGTTGTTCCTCGCAGAGTCGGGATATGTCTCCGGCGCCGTCGTCCCCGTCGATGGTGGCCTCAGCATGGGCCACTGATACAAAAACTTAAGGAGCATCGGATATGGGAATACTCGAAGGCAAGAACATCCTGGTCACCGGAGTGACCATGAACACCTCCATCGCCTACCGGGTCACCGAGCTGGCGCAGGCAGAGGGCGCGAAGGTGGTCGTCAGCAATCTCGGGCGCGCAGTCAGCCTGACACGTCGTGTCGTCGGCCGGCTGGCGACCGTGCCCCCCGTCCTGGAATTGGACGTCACCAGTCCTGAGCACCTGGCAGCGCTGCCAGGGCAGCTGCAGGAACATTTCGACCACTTGGACGGCATCGTGCACTCCATCGCATTCGCCAACCCGGCCCGGGCCCTTGGCGGCGCATTCCTCGACACCTCATGGGAGGACGTCGGGATCTCCCTCAACACCTCGACCTACTCCTACGTCTCGCTGGCCGTGGCGTGCCGGGAACTGTTGCGCCCTGGATCCTCCGTGGTCGGGCTCACCTTCGACGCCAAGGTCTCCTGGCCGAAATACGACTGGATGGGGGTGGCCAAAGCCGGGCTTGAGTCGGCCAGCCGCTACCTGGCCCGCTACCTCGGCTCTGAGGGGATCCGCTCCAACCTGGTGGCCGCCGGACCCATCGACACCATCGCGAAGACCGCCATTCCCGGCGCTGAGGAGTTCAGCGATTTCTGGGGAGAGCGCGCCCCCCTGGGGTGGGACACGACCGATGCCACGGCTGCGGCCAAGGCCGTTGTGGCGCTGCTCTCCGACTGGTTCCCCGCCACCACCGGTGAGATCATTCACGTCGATGGGGGGCTGCACTCCACCGGTGCATAGGACGCCGCCTGGAGGCTTCGCGGGAAGCTGGCCTCACTTACCCGCGAAGCCTCCGATACGGGTAACGTTGGCCCCATGGCAGTGGTCGCGGCGCTCAAAGATGTGACAGTCAGACGTGGGACCTCCGTCCTGCTGGATTCAGTGAACCTGAGCATCGGAGAGGACGAACGCTGGGTGCTGCTGGGTCCCAATGGGGCGGGCAAGACCACGCTGCTCTCGATACTGGCCGCGAACCTGTTCCCCACCTCGGGCACTGTCCAGCTGCTCGATGAGGTGCTGGGGAAGGTCGACGTGTTCGAGCTGCGGCCCCGCATCGGATTGACATCCTCGGCTCTTGCTGACCGGATTCCCGCCGGGGAACGGGTGATCGATGTGGTCGTCTCGGCGGCCTGGGCAGTGGTAGGCCGTTGGCGTGAGGAATATGACAGCGGTGATGAGGGACGGGCCCGCGGGCTGCTCTACTCCCTGTACGTGGACCACTTGGCGGAACGGACCTTCGGCACGCTCAGCGAGGGGGAGCGCAAGCGCGTGCAGATCGCCCGGGCATTGATGACAGACCCGGAACTACTGCTGCTCGACGAACCCGCCAGTGGCCTCGACCTGGCAGGCCGGGAGGCACTCGTGTCCACCCTGGCTGAACTGTTCCTGGACCCTGGGTCCCCGGCGAGCATGCTGGTGACCCATCATGTTGAGGAGATCCCCGCCGGCGCCACCCATTGCATGCTGCTCACTGGCGGGCGTGTCACAGCGGCAGGACCTCTCGAGGCGACCCTCACCGACTCCAACCTGAGTGCCGCATTCGGCATGGACCTGGCCGTTTCGCGCACAGACGATGGTCGGTGGAGTGCCTGGTCCCGGCGGGTTCCGCGGGACTGAGGATGCAAGCGATCCCCACCGGTGGGATCTCTAGGGAAAAGCAGGCTTTACCAGCGGGCCAACGCAGTAGAGCGACAATGTGTCGCACCCAACGGATCAATCCTGAGCTGATGGCGATAGCCTTGAGACGTTGGCGACAGAGCAAAGGAGTTCCCATGGCGACACCGA
This sequence comes from Arachnia rubra, assembly GCF_019973735.1. Classification (NCBI taxonomy): domain Bacteria; kingdom Bacillati; phylum Actinomycetota; class Actinomycetes; order Propionibacteriales; family Propionibacteriaceae; genus Arachnia; species Arachnia rubra. The sequence goes on along the minus strand of NZ_AP024463.1, from coordinate 2,120,857 downwards.
ATACCCGCACCGAGTCTGACTCGATGGGCACCATCGAGGTGGCCTCCGACCGATACTGGGGTGCCCAGACTGAGCGGTCACTTCACAACTTCGACATCGGGCGTGAAACCTTCGTATGGGGCCGGCCCATGGTCAAGGCCCTCGGTATCTTGAAGAAATCCGCGGCGCTGGCGAACGCGGAGCTCGGAGAACTCCCGCAGGATATAGCCAGTCTCATCGCCAAGGCAGGCGATGAGGTCATTGAGGGCACACTTGATGACCACTTCCCACTGGTGGTTTTCCAGACCGGCTCCGGAACCCAGTCCAACATGAACGTGAACGAGGTCATCTCGAACCGCGCCATTGAAATCGCCGGAGGTGAACTCGGAACGAAGACCCCCGTCCACCCCAACGACCACGTCAACCGCGGGCAGTCATCCAACGACACCTTCCCCACAGCCATGCACATCGCGGTGGTCAACGAGCTGGCAGCTATGTATCCGCGGATCCGGAAGCTGCGCGACACCCTGGACGCCAAGGCCAAGCAGTATGACGACGTCATCATGGTCGGGCGCACCCATCTCCAGGACGCCACCCCGATCCGTCTCGGACAGGTCTTCTCCGGCTGGGTGGCCCAGATCGACTTCGCACTGGAGGGCATCGAGTACGCCGATTCACGCGCCCGCGAACTGGCGATCGGCGGGACCGCGGTCGGGACCGGCCTGAATGCCCACCCCAAGTTCGGAGCGCTCACGGCTGAGAAGATCTCTGCCGAGACCGGGATCACGTTCACGCAGGCGGCGAACCTGTTCGCCGCTCTCGGCGCCCACGACGCTTTGGTGCTGGTCTCTGGTGCGCTGCGGGTCCTAGGCGACGCCCTGATGAAGATCGCTAACGACGTGCGCTGGTACGCATCCGGTCCACGCAACGGCATCGGTGAGTTGCTCATTCCCGAGAACGAGCCGGGGTCGTCCATCATGCCGGGCAAGGTGAACCCCACCCAGTGCGAGGCGATGACGATGGTGGCCACGAAGGTGTTCGGGAACGACGCCACCGTCGGTTTCGCCGGGTCGCAGGGCAATTTCCAGCTCAACGTCTTCAAGCCGGTCATGGCCTGGTGCGTTCTTGAGTCCATTCAGCTGCTGGGGGACGCCTGCGTGTCCTTTGAGTCGAACTGCGCCTACGGCATCGAGCCGAACCGGGAGCGGATCCAGGCCAACCTCGACACCAACCTGATGCAGGTGACGGCCCTCAACCGCCACATCGGATACGACAAGGCGTCCAAGATCGCCAAGAATGCCCACCACAAGGGGCTGTCGCTGCGCGAATCAGCCCTGGAACTCGGTTTCCTGACCGATGAGCAGTTCGACCAGTGGGTGGTTCCCGCCGACATGACCCACCCGAGCGCCGCCGACGAGTAAGGCTCTGACTTATCCCAGGGAGCTGTCGGCGTGGTTTCCCAGTAGCTCCCTGACACTGGGGCTCTTGTTCTTCCCCGGGGAGGGCAAGAGCCCCAGTTCTGCGCAGTCCTCACAGTCCTGTCCGTGAATCAGCGTCATGTCCTGACGCATAGCGCTGCGCGATGAGAGTGCAGGCGATGAGCTGAAGGGTGTGGAACACCATGAGCGGGAACACGATGAGTCCGACGCCCTGCCCCGCGAACAGCACGGTTGCCATCGGTACCCCCGTTGCGAGGGACTTCTTCGTGCCGCAGAAGACAATGGCGATCTCGTCGGCCCGGCTGAACCTGAGGAGACGGGCAAGCCGCCAGGTGAAGACCAGCATGAAGATTAGGACGAGAAGACATAGGGCAAGCATGATCAGCAGTTCTGTGCTGGTCGTCTCTATGCCGTTGCTCCTGAGTTCCGCGAAGGCGCCGTAGACCACCAGGCAGATCACGCCCTGATCCAGCCATCTCAGTCTGCTCTTGTTCCGGACCATGAACTCCGCCGTCCAGTGACGTGATAGCTGTCCCAGGACGAATGGGAGCAGCAACTGGACCATGACTGCGCCGAAGGCGCCCCATCCGACTGGGACCGCGCCAGCGGCAGGCAGCGTCAACATCACCAGGAGCGGTGTCAACAGCACACCCAGCAGATTCGAGGCGGTGGCTGAGACGATTGCCCCCGCCACATTCCCACCCGCGATCGAGGTGAATGTGATCGATGACTGCACAGTCGACGGCACCAACGTCAGAAAGGCCAGGCCGAGTGCCAGGCCAGGGGAGTACCAGGGCAGATGCAGCAGTCCCAGCCCCACCAGTGGGAAAACCAGGAAGGTGCAGGTGAGGATTGTCAGGTGCAATTGCCAATGCCTCAGCCCGGCGTAGGTCTCGGCAGCTGAGAGACGGGTTCCGTAACCGAGGAATAGCAGGAAGATGGCTGTCTTCGTGCACCAGCTGAGGACTGTCGTGGCGGCACCAGAGGTGGGCAGGCTAAACCCGCCCAGAGCTGCCAAGAGGATGTAGAGCAGGAATGGGTCCCTCAGCCTTGGCCACACGGGAACTGACCCTACAACGTGGCTTCCAGCTCCTTCGTTACGCTCAAAGGCATGCGTTTTGATATCGCCTCCATTGATGATGCCCGTCTCGGGGACTATGTCTCATTGCGTGACTCGCAGCTTCGCCGACGGGTGGAGGGTGAGCGGGGAATCTTCATCGCGGAGGGCGACAAGATCATCCGGCGGGCTGCCGAGGCTGGGTGCCGGCCGCGGTCCTTCTTGCTTGCCTCGAAGTGGCTGCCGGGCCTGGCTGATGTGCTTGCCGCCTGGCCTGAGGTGCCGTGCCTGGTGGCCGATGACCAGTTGATAGAGGCGGTGAGCGGATTCCACGTGCATCGAGGGGCCCTCGCCAGTTTCGAGCGGCCCGACGAGACGCCCTGGGAGGGGATCCTCGCTTCCCGCCGCGTCCTGGTGTGCCAGGAACTTGTTGATCACGCCAATGTGGGATCCATCATGCGTGTCGCTGCTGCCCTCGGATGGGATGCTGTCGTGATCTCCCCGGGAGGCGCCGATCCCCTTTACCGGCGGGCCATCAAAGCGTCCATGGGAACCTGTTTCCAGGTGGGCTGGCGGCGGATGACCGATCCAGTGGCCGACTTGGACCGGCTCCGCGCCGCCGGATTCGATCTGGCGGCCGCCACCATCGGGCTGGAAGCCACGACGCTGACCGAATACCAGGCACCGGAGCGTCTCGCGCTGCTGCTCGGATCCGAGGGACATGGTCTGAGCGCAGATTGGCTGGCCGTCGCAGACACACGCGTCAGGATTGAAATGGCGACGGGGATCGACTCACTGAACGTGGCGACGGCTGCCGCCATCTTTGCCCACTGGCTCCGGTGAAGCCGACAAGCATTGGCGGCAATACTCGCTACACACTGGGACGGGCGCTGAGCCGGTCCGGTAATCCGGCGTTCATGCGACGCTCTCCCGGGGGAGGCTCATGGCCGCCCGAAACCCCGTTCCTATAGCCTGTGCCCAGCAGCTATAGGCGAGCTCCTAGCCGCTGGTCCTCGGTAGGCCAGGGTGGACAGTCCTTTCAGCTGGCGCTATGGCCGCCGGCGAGGATGGGGGCGCCGTGGGGGATTGGCTGGGCTGGGCGTCACCCAGCTGGAGGCTCACCACCACCGGGTCGTGATCGGAGGAGCGGTAGGGGTCAGGACTGTAGAGGTCCTGTTCCGCCGCCTTCTTGTAGGTCATGTCGTAGTCGAGGATGTCTGCCTCGTCGGCGTTGATGTGCCAGGCCCGGGCATCGATGATGCTCTCCTGCGCGGCCGGGTTCGCCAGCGCATGGTCCAGATAACCGGCCATGCCGTCGAAGACATACGAATACGCCTGTTCCCCGCTGAATTTCTTTTCCATGTCGGCGTAGCCCCCAGCGACGAGCGCCGTCACCGGATCCTCATGATCATAGGAGTTGAGATCACCGATGATGACGGTGCGAGACGCACCCTGGCCTGCCGGGTCGGTGCCCAGCCAGGAGACGAGTTTCTCCGCAGCTGCTGTGCGAGTGGTATTGCAGTTGCCCTGGCCATCGCTCCGGTCCGGGTCACCCTTACAGGCTGAACCCTTCGACTTGAGGTGGTTCACCGACACGGTGACCAACTCACCGGACTCCCGGTGGCGGAACGTCTGTACCAGGGAGGGTCTGTTGCCGGTATTGCCGAAGCTCAATGTTGTGAACGAACCTGCCAGTTCAACGGTCGCCGGTTTGTAGATGAATGCCTGGAAGATGGCATCGCCACCGACCTTCCCCGTCTTCACCGCGGCGTAGGTGCCCTCTCCAGCCTTGGCATTCAGAGCGGCTACCAGATCTTCGACGGCGGTGCCGTTGTTCTCGATCTCCATCAACCCGAAGACGTCTGCGTCAAGCGCCGTCAGGGCTGAGACAATCTTCGCCTGTTGCCTTTGGAACTCCTCTGGGGTGTCAGCTCCACGGGCATGGGAGTTCTCTGAGGTCAAAGTGGTGAAGTAATTCAGCACGTTGAATGACGCTATGCGCAGGTTTCCCTGCCGTTCCGGGGCGGCAGGGCGGGGGTTGGTGGCGCTGTGGTCTGCGCCTGTGGTTGGCTGCAGCCGGTAGGACTCGAAGTCGTAGCTCAGGATGCCTGTCAGGTTTGTGACCTGGTCGCCGCTGCGGAAGTAGTTGTCCTGCGCCATCGGTTTCCCGTCTGGATGGATGGCTGGTGAGGGATTCTGGGAGCTGCGCCCGTCGTCCACCAGCAGGCGGTCCGTATTGTTGCTGGCCAGCAAGTCATTGGCGGGCTGGCCGGGGTCCACGATACTGGTGGGGACCCATTGGCGGTCCAGGCCGTACGTGAGTTCGCCATAGCGGTCGAAATTGTGGGCATCGAGGATGGTGAGAGCCTGGGGGAACCTGAGTAGCATCCCCTCGTAACGTTCCCAGTTGGTGACGGGCAGGCTCAACTCCGTGGGAGCGATCGTGATGCCGCTTTCCAGTTTCGTGACCGAGCTGGGTGTGATCTGGGTCTGGTTCTTGTGCTCACTGACCTTTCCCCTGACCCGCACCCGGTCGCCGACGTTTAGATCATTGGCTGACTTGTCATAGACGAAGATTCCGTCGCTGGTGGCCTCATCCCCGTCGCCCGCATCCTGGATGAAAACGCCACGGAACTGGTCAGGCCCTTGGAAATCGCCGGTGACCACGCCTTCCACCGTGACTGTTCGTCCCGTATAGGGGCTGTCCTCGCCGGTTCCTTGCACCTGCCCGACCGGCAGCGGGGATGGGTCGTTGCGCGAAGGTGCCGCCCAGGTGCGGTGGGTAGAGGCTCCGATGAGTGCGGGGAAGAAGACCAGGGCCGAGGCCATGGCCAGCAAGCGGGTCCGGATTCTCATGTTGTGCTTTCGATGATGCGCAAGGCCCCTCAGAAGCCGTCATCAGTGATGATTCTTGCAGCCTCAGGGCGTCACTGGTTGGGAAGCGGGGCTGAATCCCGTTTGGGGGATACCGGCCAGTCCTCAGGGTAGCGCCAGGCCAGGTCGGCTACCTGCTCATCCAGCTTCCGGCGGGAGCGATCCGAGATGCGATCCCCGAAAACCATGCCATTGAGATGGTCCGTCTCGTGCTGGAAACAGCGCGCCAGCAGGCCTGTCCCGACCAGTTCGATCTCCCTGCCCTCGGCATCCTGCCCCCGGCAGACGGCTTTGTCCGGGCGGGGAACGCTGGAATATCCTCCCGGCCAGGAGAGACAGCCCTCTTCGGCGGCATCGAGGTTGCGGTCTTTGCCTTGCGGCAGATCCACCGCAGGATTGCAGACCACTCCCCGCTGGATCCGGTCATTGGCGTCGGGGCATTCGTAGACGAAGACGGAGACCCCAACCCCCACCTGCGTGGCCGCCAGGCCGACTCCTTCAGCAGCCCGCATCGTGGCGAACATGTCACGTACCAGGTCGTGCAGTTCATCCCCGAACTCGGTTACGGGCTTGGTGGTCTCATGCATCACGGGGGTACCCCAGCGCGTGATGGGGCGGACACGGCCGCCAGTGGTGAGGTCCTCGGACATCAATCTCCCTGTTCTCCGGTTCGTCGTGCAGGGCAACAGTATGCATGCTGCCACACTGGGCAGCATGCAAGGGCCTTGGGCAGAGGTGGTTGCCGAGTACCAGAACCACTTGGAGACGGAGCGTGGTCTGTCGTCCAACACAGTCCGTGCCTACATGACGGATCTGGCGAGCCTGGCTTCGTCGGCGCAGGTCCCGCCTGGGCAGGTGACCCTCACCCACTTGCGCTCATGGCTGGCCGAGCAGGCTGATTCCGGGGCGGAGCCAGCGACGCTGCAACGCCGGGTTTCCTGCGCTCGCGGCTTCTTCGCTTGGGCACACCGGGAAGGCCTGGTTGTTTCCAGCCCGGCGGCGCGTCTGCGCACGCCGCGCCAGCCTCGGAGCCTGCCGGAGGTGCCGACCGAGACCCAGATGGACGGCACCATCGGCTTCCTGGCCTCGGCCGCCGTCGGCGGTGATCCTGTCGCGCTGCGTGATGTCGCCCTGGTGGAGCTGCTGTACGCCAGCGGGCTGCGTATCTCGGAAGCCTGTGGGCTGGGACTGCGTGACGTCGACTTTGAGAACTCCACGGTGAGGGTGCTGGGAAAGGGGGACAAGGAGCGTGCTGTGCCCATGGGCGCTCCTGCCCGGCGTGCGCTGAGGGCGTGGCTGGCGGTTCGTGACACGGTGGCGGGTCCAGACAGCCCTTCCCGGGTGTTCCTGGGGGTTCGTGGTGGCGCTCTCGATCCTCGTGTGGCGCGACGTGTAGTCCATGCCGCCACTGCCGTTGGCGGCGTCTCCGTCGGGCCCCATGCCCTGCGGCATGCGATGGCCACTCACCTGCTGAGCGGGGGAGCGGATCTGCGCAGCGTCCAGGAGATGCTGGGACATGCCACCGTGGCCACCACCCAGCGCTACACCCATGTCACCAACGAACGGCTCCGGGCCGCCTTCCGGCAGGCCCACCCACGGGCCTGAGGCCTTCCCACACTGGTTGCTGTGAGGTTTTTCACCGGACCAGGGTGAGAGGGTCGATGACCTCCCCTGCTTTCCAGGCCATCCAATGCAGGTGACATCCGGTGGAGTAGCCTGTGCTGCCGACATGCCCGACCAGTGCCCCGGCGTCCATGCTCTGCCCCACCGCAACCTCGATTCCTGGAAGGTGGGCGTAGCCGGTGCGTATTCCTGAGTGCTCGACGACCACCCGGTACCCGTAGCCGCCGTCATATCCTGCGGAGACCACCGTCCCAGCCCAGGGCAGGTGGATCGGGGTGCCGCATGCTGCTCCGATGTCTGTGCCATCGTGGAGCTTCAGAACGCCTGTGACCGGATGCACCCGCATCCCGAAAGGGCTGGTGACGGGCCCCGCGACCGGTAGCGACCCGGGAGCCGGAACCGGTCCGGGGAGCTGCGCCGGTGGAAGCCACGTGACGGGGGAGGGAGTCGTGCCGTGTGGCAGCAGCCGGATAGGGGGAGTCCTCAGGTAGAGCATCGGATCGTAGTAATTTGTGCCATCCGTCAGGCCCCAGTGCAGGCAGTACCGCGGATCGCAGTGTGGCGGTCCTGCCAGGTGCCCGATCACCTGGCCCGCCTGCACCTCAGCTCCCTCGGACACTGAGCCGGCCACAGGGGTATAAGTGGTGCGTAGTCCATTCCCGTGGTCTACAGACACAGAAGGCCTGCCCGCGACCTGGCCGGCGAAATAGACCTTCCCGACGGCAGCGGCGCGCACCTCCGCGCCCTCATCGGCAGCCAGGTCAACTCCTCGGTGACCAGCCGAGTAGAGGGACGTGCCTCCGTCGAAGGGACGCAGCAGCGCGCCCGGTACCGGGGGCGAGAGAACCAGGCCAGGATCTGCGTTTGCTACAGCCGGTGACAACCCCAGCAGCAGCAAGGTCAGTGAGAGCAGTGCCTTCCTCATGTCCCTCACTCTGGGAGACGTGGCGAGACAATCGCCGGTCGGCAGGGCAGTGGTGTCCTATGTTGAAAACCTCAAGCTCCGCGGCCTAGGATTATCCGCGCAATCGGCTTGCCCGATTGACATCGCATGCGCCGCCACGGGAACCGTCGGTGGTGGTGTGGTCCCGGGATGCGTGTCGCGGGTGCCACCACCGGGCGCATCAGGAGAGGACCCCTCCCGGAGTCCTGAGACAACCACCCGCGCGGGCTGTATGCCCGCCCTTGACAAAGGTGGGCGTTGCTGCGCCCACCGCGAAAGGAACGGCTATGGCCGTCGTGACCACCCGTCAGCTCCTTGAGTCCGGAGTCCACTTCGGGCACCAGACCCGCCGCTGGAATCCGAAGATGAAGCGGTTCATCTTCACCGAGCGCAACGGCATCTACATCATCGACCTCCAGCTGTCGCTCAGCTACATTGACAGCGCCTTCGCCTTCGTCAAGTCCACCGTCGCCCGCGGCGGCCAGGTGCTTTTTGTGGGAACCAAGAAACAAGCGCAGGAAGCCATCGCCGAACAGGCCACCAGGGTCGGCATGCCCTATGTGAACCAGCGCTGGCTCGGTGGCATGCTTACCAACTTTCACACTGTGACCAAGCGGATCCAGCGTCTCAAGGAGCTGGAGGGCATGGACCTGACGAACTCCGCCAGTAGCGGCCTGACCAAGAAGGAGCTGCTGCACCTTGAGCGGGAGAAGAACAAGCTGAGCAGGACTCTTGGCGGTATCCGCGACATGACCCGGACCCCGCAGGCCGTCTGGGTGATCGACACCAAGAAAGAGCACCTCGCGGTTGACGAGGCCCGCAAACTGCGCATCCCCATCGTCGGGATTCTCGACACGAACTGCGACCCCGACGAGGTCGACTACGCGGTTCCAGGCAATGACGACGCCATCCGGTCTGTCGCTCTGCTGACTCGCATCATCGCCGACGCTGTCGCTGAGGGTCTGATCCAGCGTTCCTCCGGCCGCAGCGGAGAAGAAGCCGAGGCTGAGCCTATGCCCGACTGGGAGCGCGAGCTCCTGGCCCAGGGCGAGGACGCAGCCTCCGAGAAGGAGACCTCCGCCTCTGCCACGACCGAGTCCGGCAAGACCGAGTCCGAGTAATTCCACAACAAGACGGGAAACTGACATGGCAATCACTGCTGCTGACGTCAAGAAGCTGCGCGACGCCACCGGCGCCGGCATGATGGACGCCAAGAAAGCCCTCACCGAAGCCGAGGGCGACCACGAGAAGGCCATCGAGCTGCTCCGCATCTCTGGTCTGGCCAAAGCCGCCAAGCGCACTGACCGTGAAGCCACCAACGGCATCGTCGCAGGTCGTGATGGAGTTCTCATCCAGCTGGCCGCCGAGACCGATTTCGTGGCCAAGAACGCCGAGTTCGTCGGGCTGGGCGACCAGATTGTCCAGGCCGTCACCTCTTCTGGCGCCAAGGACCTGGAGGCGGCTAAGGCCGCCCCGCTGGGCACCGCGGATGTCCAGGAGGCGGTGCAGTCGCTGGCAGCGAAGATCGGCGAGAACCTGTCGCTGGTGAACGTCGCCAACTATGACGGCACCACCCACCTCTACCTGCACCGCCGTGCCTCCGACCTGCCGCCCCAGGTCGGTGTCCTGGTCGAGTATGAAGGGGGAGACGACACCCTCGCCCACCAGGTCGCGATGCACATCGCCGCGATGAGCCCGGTGTATGTGACCCGGGACGAGATCCCGGCTGACGTGGTTGAGAACGAACGCCGCATCGCTGAGGCTACCGCTCGTGAGGAAGGTAAGCCCGAGGGGGCGATTCCGCGGATCATCGAGGGTCGGCTCGGTGGCTTCTACAAGGACGTCGTGCTGCTGGATCAGCTCGCCGTCTGGGAGGACAAGAAGACTGTCGGCGATGTCCTCAAGGCCGCAGGGGCGCAGGTCAAGCGTTTCGCGCGGCTGGCCGTCGGTGCCTGATCATTCAGATGCAGAAACGAGCGTGTCCCCTGCCGGGGCGCGCTCGTTTCGCTTGAGACGATATTGTGAGCCGTGATGCGTCACCCACCAGGAAGGTAGGCCCCATGGACAAGCCATATCAGCGCGTACTGCTGAAACTGTCGGGAGAGGTTTTCGGCGGGGGAAAGCTGGGGGTTGATCCCGGTGTCATCTCAGGCATCGCGAAGGAGATAGCCGCTGTGGTGTCTAAGGGAACCCAGATAGCTGTAGTGGTGGGTGGGGGGAACTACTTCAGGGGAGCTGAGCTGAGTAGCAGCGGCATGGCGCGGGACCGAGCTGACTACATGGGCATGCTCGGCACCGTGATGAACGCCATCGCACTGCAGGACTTCCTGGAGAAGGAGGGGGTGCACACCCGTGTCCAGTCGGCGATCAACATGGCGCAGGTGGCGGAACCCTACATACCGCGCCGAGCGGAGCGTCATCTTGAAAAGGGACGCCTGGTCATCTTCGGCGCCGGCTCAGGGATGCCGTACTTCTCCACCGACACCGTGGCTGCGCAGCGTGCCCTTGAGATCGGTGCCGAGGTGCTGTTGATGGGCAAACAGGGAGTGGATGGGGTCTACGACTCGGACCCGCAGACCAATCCGGACGCGAAACGCTATGAGCACCTCACCCACGACGAGTTCCTGGCCCAGGACCTCAAGGTCGCCGATGCCACCGCCATTGCGCTGGCTCGCGACAACTCCCTCAACATCGTCTTCTTCAACCTGTCCGAGCGGGGCAACATCGGCCGTGTCGTGCAGGGTGAACCCATCGGGACACTCGTTTCCCGCTGAATAGAACACTCTTTAGGTAAAGGAGAGCGGCAATGATCGCCGACGTCGAGAAGGAAACCCAGGACAAGATGCAGCAGGCGGTCGACCATGCCCGCGAGGACCTGTCGACCATCCGTACAGGCCGGGCCCATCCCGCCATGTTCAACCGGCTCAATGCGGACTACTACGGGGCTCCGACACCGCTTCAGCAGCTTGCCACATTCAACTCACCCGACCCCCGCACGATGCTGATCACTCCCTTCGACCGGAGCGCCATCGCAGCCATCGAGAAGACGATCCGTGAGGCAGACCTCGGGGTCAACCCGAGTAACGACGGGAACTCGATCCGTGTGGTCATGCCGCAGCTGACCGAGGAACGCCGCAAGGAGTACATCAAACTTGCCAAGTCCAAGGCCGAGGATGCCCGTATCGCCGTGCGCAACATCAGGCGTCACGCTATCGACTCCCTGAAGAAGCTTGAGAAGAGCTCCGAGATCAGTGAGGACGAGCTGGCTCGTGCTGAGAAGAGCATGGACACCACCACGAAGAAGTACGTGGAGGCGATCGACGAGCTACTCAAAAACAAGGAAGCCGAACTCAGCGAGGTCTGATGCCTAACCAGGTGCCAGGACGGGCGGCGTCCGTGCCGAAGGCCGGCCGGAACCTCCCGGTGGCCATCGGCGTCGGATTGGCTCTGCTGGCTGCGCTGGCCGTGGGGCTGCTGTGGGCTCCCTGGTTCTTCGTGCTGATCTCGGCCGCCGCACTCAGCCTGGCTGTCGTCGAGATCCACCAGGCTCTGCTGCGCAAAGACATGCATGCCCAGGTCAGGTGCATAGTCGCTGGCACGCTCATCAGCGTCTTGGGTGCGTATGCGATGTTCCGGTGGCAGCTGGGCCTAGCCCCGACAACCTTCGCGGTGATCTGTGTCGGTGGGACGGTGCTGGCCTGCCTGGTTGCGAGGCTGCTACTTCAAGGCCCGGAGGGATTCATCCGCGATATTGCCGCCAGTGCGCTGATCATCGCCTACATCCCGCTGATGGGGATTTTCATCCCCCTGATGATGGTCGAGTCGCACGGCACCCGTCGGATCATCGTGGTGGTGGTGTGCGTGGTGGCTTCCGACACCGGCGCCTATGCCGTCGGCAGTCTGCTGGGCCGGCACAAGATGGCGCCGCGCGTTTCACCCTCCAAAACCTGGGAGGGGTTCGCGGGGTCTATCGTCACGGCGGCGATCATCGGCGCGGTGGCTGTCGTCTGGTGTCTTGGCGCGCCCTGGTGGCTGGGTCTGATCCTGGGGCTGTGCATCGCCCCTGCAGCGACACTGGGAGATCTCGTGGAGTCCCTCATCAAGCGGGATGTGGGGATCAAGGACATGTCGAATTTCCTGCCTGGGCATGGCGGAGTCATGGATCGCCTGGACTCGATGTTGGCGGCTGTGCCTGTAGGCTGGCTCGTCCTGCACCTGAGCCTGGGGGGCTGACATGCCAACTCAACTTCCACTGGTCTTCGACGTGCCTGCCCGTGGCAAGGCGCCGAGGCATTGGCTGGACCTGAGTATCTCCGAGCGACTTGCCGCGATGGAGGCTTTCGGCCTGCCCAAGTTCCGGGCCGATCAGATCTCCCGGCATGTGTTCGACGGCCTGAGCGACGACGTGACCGCATGGACTGATCTGCCTGCCGCGATCCGGGACGATCTCAAACGGCAGCTCTTCCCGGCCCTGCTCACGCAGGTCCGGCGGCTGACCGCAGACCGGGGCCGCACCATCAAAACGCTGTGGCGGCTTCATGACGGCTCCCTGCTTGAGTCCGTGCTCATGCGCTATCCGAGCCGTTCCACATTGTGTATCAGCTCGCAGGCGGGCTGCGGGATGGCCTGTCCCTTCTGCGCGACGGGGCAGGGAGGACTGAAACGGAATTTGTCGCAGGCCGAGATCGCGGTCCAGGCCTTCGCGGCCAACCGGATGCTGGCCTCTGGTCTGGTGCCTGGTGCGACGGGCCGGCTCAACAACATCGTTTTCATGGGTATGGGCGAGCCGCTGGCCAATTACAAGGCAGTGCTGGGCACTATCCGCACCCTGACCGCACCCAGCCCAGGGGGATTCGGGATGAGCTCGCGTGGCATCACCGTCTCGACTGTGGGCCTGGTGCCGCAGATCGGCCGCCTAGCGGGCGAGGGACTTCCGGTTACCTTGGCCGTCTCCCTACACGCTCCCGACGATGACCTGCGCAATGAGATCGTGCCGGTGAACAACCGCTGGAGCGTCGCTGAGGTGGTTGATGCCGCCTGGGAATACGCCAGGGTCACCAGGCGACGTGTCAGCATCGAGTACGCTCTGATGCGCGATATCAACGACTCCGTTGCTCGGGCCAACCTGCTGGCGGACGTCCTGAAACGCCGGGGAGACTGGGGCTGGGTGCACGTCAACTTGATTCCCCTGAATCCGACTCCGGGATCGCGCTGGACCGCCTCGCGTCCTGAGGATGAGGCGGCTTTCGTCGCGGTGCTTAGGCAGCGGGGTGTGCCCGTGACCCTCCGGGACACTCGTGGTTCCGAGATCGATGGGGCTTGTGGGCAGCTGGCTGCCCGCGAGGAGACCAGGTCCTGAACCGTTTCTGGACTGAAACGTGCCGTTCACAAAGCATCGCTAGGCTTCCGCACGTCACAAGCTGAAATCTACTAGCGAGGAGTCCGAATGGATCAGCAGTTGCAATCCATCTTCGAGTCCGTGGTTGCCCGTAACCCCGGTGAGGCTGAGTTCCATCAGGCCGTCCGGGAGGTCTTCGAGAGCCTCGAGCCCGTCATCAAGAAGAACCCGAGCTACCTGGAGGACAAGACCCTGGAGCGCATCTGCGAGCCTGAACGCCAGATCATCTTCCGGGTTCCGTGGGTCGACGACCAGGGGACGGTTCAGGTCAACCGCGGTTTCCGCGTCGAGTTCAACTCGGCGCTCGGGCCCTACAAGGGTGGTCTGCGGTTCCATCCGTCGGTCTACCTGGGCATCATCAAGTTCCTGGGTTTCGAGCAGATCTTCAAGAACTCCCTGACCGGGCTGCCCATCGGCGGCGGCAAGGGCGGCTCCGACTTCGACCCGCGTGGTAGGTCTGATGCCGAGGTGATGCGCTTCTGCCAGTCCTTCATGACCGAGCTCTACCGTCACCTGGGTGAGTACACGGATGTGCCAGCCGGTGACATTGGTGTCGGAGGCCGGGAGATCGGCTATCTGTTCGGGCAGTACAAGCGAATCACCAATCGCTACGAGTCGGGTGTGCTCACCGGCAAGGGCCTCGACTGGGGTGGTTCTCTGGTGCGCACTGAGGCGACGGGGTACGGCACCGTGGCCTTCGCCCAGGAGATGTTGAAGACCCGCGGCGAGGACTTCGACGGCAAGCGCGTCACGGTCTCCGGGTCCGGCAACGTCGCCATCTATGCCATCGAGAAGGTGCACCAACTTGGCGGCAGGGTGGTGGCCTGTTCTGACTCCTCCGGATATGTGGTGGACGAGGCTGGTATCGATGTGGGGCTGCTGAAGCAGGTCAAGGAGGTAGAGCGCGGTCGTATCGCCGACTACGCGTCCCGGCGCGACGGTGCCGAACTGGGCTCGGCTGGCTCCATCTGGGACGTTGCTGTGGATGTAGCGCTGCCCTGCGCCACCCAGAATGAGCTGAACGGCGAGCAGGCCGCCACGCTGATCCGTAACGGTGTCACAGCGGTGGCGGAAGGCGCCAACATGCCCACCACCCCCGAGGGAGTCCACGCTTTCCAGCAGGCGGGTGTGCTGTTCGCTCCCGGCAAGGCTGCCAACGCGGGGGGAGTGGCCACCTCGGGTCTCGAGATGCAGCAGAACGCCATGCGTGACTCGTGGAGCTTCGAGTACACCGAGGAGCGCCTGACCGGCATCATGCGGAACATCCACGACATGTGTGCTGCCACTGCTGAGGAGTACGGTGCTCCCGGTGACTACGTCGTCGGTGCCAACATTACCGGCTTCATCAAGGTCGCCAACGCGATGCAGGCATTCGGACTCGTCTGATCCTGCTGGATGATCGCCGGCCCGCAACCTCCAGGGCAGTGGGCCGGCGATCGCATTTGCGGATCGTGACACACTGTCTGGGTGCGAAGAATCGTCCTGCTCGGTTCCACCGGCTCCATCGGCACCCAGACACTCGACGTGGTCAGGTCGCGGCGTGACCAGTTCGGCGTGGTGGCATTGGCGGCCTCAGGCCGTAACACCGGATTGCTGGCCGAACAGGTGGCGGCGTTCCTGCCGGCCCGGGTCGCTGTGGCCGATTCCGAGGCGATTCCTGCATTGAGACACGAACTCGCGGTTCGTGGAGTCAAAATGCCACAGCTTCTCACTGGCCCCGAGGCTGCGGCCGAGCTGGCCTCATCGGACTGCGATGTCGTGTTGAACGCCATCACCGGGGCAGCGGGACTGGAGCCCACCCTCGCAGCGCTCAGAGCCGGACGGACGCTAGCGCTCGCCAACAAGGAATCCCTCGTGATCGGCGGACGGCTGGTGACAGACCTGGCGGCTCCCGGCCAGCTGGTCGCCGTCGACTCTGAGCATTCCGCCTTCGCCCAGGCGCTGCGCGCCGGGCGTTCCCAGGAGGTCGCCAGACTCATCCTGACCGCCTCGGGAGGGCCGTTCCGGGGACGTGTCCGTGGTGAGTTGGTGAATGTCACGCCTCAGGAGGCCATGGCCCACCCCACGTGGAACATGGGCAGGGTCATCACGATCAACTCCGCGACGCTCGTCAACAAGGGACTCGAACTCATCGAGGCCGCTCTGCTCTACCGGGTCACCCTGGACGACATCGTCGTGACCGTGCATCCCCAGTCGGTCGTCCACTCCATGGTGGAGTTCAGCGACGGTTCCACGATAGCCCAGGCTTCGCCGCCGGATATGCGTCTGCCGATCGGGCTGGCACTCACCTGGCCGGACCGGCTTCCAGCGGCTGCGGCTCCCTGCGATTGGACGCGTCCCTCATCCTGGACCTTCGAACCGCTGGACGATGCGACCTTTCCTGCGGTCGAGCTGGCCCGCCGCGCCGGAAAGGCGGCTGGCACTGCGCCAGCTGTCTACAATGCCGCCAATGAGGTTTTGGTCGACGCCTTCTGTGAGTCCCGGATCGGGTTCCTGAAGATCACCGACCTGATCGCACAATGCCTGGATGAGCATCTCGGCATTGGGCACGTCCCGGATACTGAACTGACCTTGGAAGCCGTGCTGGCCGCAGATGCCGCGGCCCGTGAACGCGCTCGTGAACTCGTGGAGGAACTCTCTTGAACACCCTCGTGCTGATCGGCCTGGCGTTGCTGTTCTTCGCCCTGATCATGGCCTCCATCGCACTGCACGAGATTGGACACCTCGTGCCGGCCAAGCTCTTCGGCGTCAAGGTGACTCAGTATTTCGTGGGTTTTGGCAGAACCATCTGGTCCAGGAAACGAGGGGAGACCGAGTACGGCTTCAAGATGTTCCCGTTAGGCGGCTATGTCCGGCTGGTCGGGATGTATCCGCCTGAGAAGCAGACGGACAAGCCCAAGGGGTGGCTCACCCGGATGGCCGACCAGGCGCGCAGCTACGAATACGAGGAGATCAGCCCCAGCGACGATGGGAGGCTCTTCCATCAGAAACCCGTGTGGCAGAAGGTCATCATCATGCTCGGCGGGCCCGCCATGAACGTGCTCCTCGCGTTCCTGATCTTCTTGGGCATCAACTTTTTCCACGGCACCTGGCAGTCAACCCTCGAGGTCACGGTCGTCAATGACTGCGTCATACCCGCCGGCCGGGTGCCTGCCACCTGCCAGGATGGTGACCCACAGACCCCCGCCAAACAAGCCGGAATGCAGGTCGGCGACAAGGTGGTTGCCTTCAACGGGCACGCCATCAGCAATTGGAACGAGCTGACGGACTTGATCCGCGCGAACCGCGACGGCGCGGCCGCGATCACCGTGGAGCGCGGTGGGCAGGTCATTGAACTGCCCACCGTCAACACGATCATCCAGCCGGTGTCGGACAAGCTCGACCCGAGTTCGCGGGTGGAGGCGGGTTTTCTTGGGGTCTCGCCCGGCAGGGAGCTGGTCCGTGGCGGTGTCATCGAGACCGCGGGGCAGATGTGGAACACCACCCAGATGTCGGTGGTGGCACTGGCCTCTTTCCCATCCCGGGTCTGGAACGTCGGCGTGGGACTCGTGACTGGCGCTGAGCGTGACATCAACAGCCCGATCTCTGTTGTCGGTGCCAGCCGGGTGGCCGGGGAGATCGCGGTGAGCGACTCACTGCCAGTGGAGGACCGCGCCGTCACCTGGCTGTCGCTGCTCGGCAGCGTGAACCTGTTTGTCGCACTGCTGAACCTGGTCCCGCTGCTGCCACTCGACGGAGGGCATGTGGCCGGTGCCCTCTACGAGGCACTAAGGCGTGGTATCGCGCGACTGCGAGGCCGCGGCGACCCGGGGCCCGTCGACACCGCGAAGATGCTTCCCGTGGCCTATGTGGTCGGTGGTTTCCTGCTGATCGGCGGCGTGGTGCTGATCCTGGCCGACATCATCAGCCCCATCAAGCTGTTCTGAGGATGCTAGCCTCGGCGGTGCGTTCCAGCGGGCCTACGAGCCGGCCTGTCTGCCTGGGCGCTGCCGGTAATCAAGCGAAGGACGTGACCACATGGGCATCACCCCAGCCGAGCTTTCTGCGCTCGCTGCTCGCATCACCCCCGTCGAGGAGACCTGGCTGCAGGCCGGTCGCGCCAGGCAGGATGACCTGACGAAGCCCCCGGGCTCGCTCGGCGAGCTGGAGGCCGTCGGGATCAGGCTCTGTGGCATCGCAGCCCAGTGCCCGCCACCGGTTCCCTCGCATCCGAGGGTGATCGTTTTCGCAGCCGACCACGGGGTGTATGCGCAGGGAGTCACACCGTGGCCCCAGGAGGTCAGTGTTCAGATGGCGGCGGGGATCGCCATCGGCTTCGCAGGCGTCAGCGTGATCTCCCGGGCTTTCGGGGCGGAGGTTGAGGTGTTCGACGTCGGCTTGCTTCAGCACGCGGAAGGCACCACGGACCGCCGCATCGCCGCCGGGACCGCGGACTTCACCCAGGGACCTGCCATGACCAGGGAGCAGGCCCTCGCAGCAGTCTCGGTCGGCATCGAGGCTGCCGATGCCGCCATCGACGCCGGGACTGACGTGCTGGTGCCCGGAGAGGTCGGCCTGTCCAACACCACGCCCGCTGCCGCTCTGACCGCCGCTCTGACAGGAGCCAACGTCGCCGAGGTGACTGGCCGCGGTGCTGGAGCGGACGACGAGATGCTGGCCCACAAGGTGTCGGTCATCCAGCAGGGCCTGGAGACGGGCCGGGTGGCTGAACTGGCTGCTCAGGGCGATGCGCTCGGCGTGCTGGCTGCCGTCGGCGGTTTCGAGCATGCCGCGATGGCCGGTCTGATGCTTGCAGCCGCAGCCCGCCGCGTCCCGGTGGTCCTCGACGGTGTGGTCTCCTGCTCGGCAGCGCTCGTGGCGCGTGCCTTCGCCCCGAGTGTCGCCGGCTATCTGATCGCCGGGCATGCTGGGGTGGAGCCCGCCATCACCGCGGCCCACGAGGCTCTCGGGATCCGGGGTCTCGTCGACCTCGGCCTGAGGCTCGGTGAGGGATCCGGGGGTGCCCTGGCGCTTCCCATCGTCCGGGCCGCTGCCTTGGTCATGAACGAGATGGGTACTTTCAGCGGCCAGGGAGTGTCGAAGGCGTGACCGGTACCGCGCTGGTCCTGGGGGGGGACCCGGTCCGGGAAGTCGACCTTCGCCGAGTCACTGCTCGCCGGTGCCCCCAGGGTCTCCTATGTGGCGACCTCCGAGGTGCGTCCTGACGATGCGGAGTGGGTCGAGCGGCTCAGGATCCACAGGTCCCGCCGTCCCTCCCACTGGGAGACGGTGGAGACCATCGACCTAGCGGCGGAGCTCCGGCGCGACGACGAGGCGCCGATGCTGGTGGACTGCCTGGGGGTGTGGCTGACGAGGCTTTTGGACGACGGCTGCTGGGATCGTGACCCTGCCGCGTTGGAGCAGCTGGGCATTAGGGTCGAGGAATTCCTGTCCGCGCTGCGTAAGACCCGCAGGCCTGTGGTGTTCGTCAGTAACGAGGTAGGGCTCGGGGTGGTGCCTGCCACCAGCGCCGGCAGGCTGTTTACCGACCAGCTGGGACGCCTCAACATGCAGGTGGCAGCCACCGTGGACCGGGTCTGGTTCTGCGTGGCGGGGATCCCGATGCAGGTGAAGGGGACGTAATGCGCGCGCTGCGTGCCCTTCACAGCGCAGTCGCGATGTACACCTGGCTGCCGGTGCGCAAACACGACTGGACGGACAGCGATTTCCCCGACGGGCTAGTCGCTTTCCCCTGGCTGGGCCTGGCACTCGGTGGTGCTGCTGGGTCGCTGGGGTGGGGTGCCACCGCTGTCTCCGGCTCCCTGTTCCTGGGGGCGGTGCTGGCGCTCGGCGCGGTGGCGTTCGTGACCGGTGCGATGCATTTGGACGGCACCGCGGACGTCGCCGATGCCCTGGGCTCCCGCAAACCCGCGGAACAGGCGCGCGCCATCATGAAGCAGTCCGACATTGGCCCCATGGGGGTGACGTCGCTGTTGTTCACGCTCCTCCTGGAGGTCGGCGCCCTCTGCGCCGTGCCCTCCCACACCTGGCCGCTGCTGGTGGCCGCCGGTATGGGGGCGGGACGGGTGACTCCGCTCGCCGCGACCCTGCCGAGACGCGGTGAGGTTGCAGTGCCCGGCACGCTGTCCGCGCTGGTCGCGGGGAAGGCGGGGGCAGCGGGGCTCTGGGTCAGCCGAGCGGCAGTGCTGGTCAGCAGCGGGCTGACTACCGGGTGGTTGCTGGGCTGGCGGACCGCGGTCTGCTGGTGCGCTGTGGTGGTCATCGCCTGGGTGCTCGCCGCATGCTGGCAACGGCATCTCCTACGGCGCCTGGAGCACCTGAACGGCGACTGCTATGGCTCCCTGATTGAACTGACCCAGCTCTCGGTATGGCTGGGAGCAGCGCTCACCGTGAACCTGATCGGAGTGACATGACATTGAGACACCGGGGCGCAGGGCTTGCCCTTGGGGTTGCCCTGGATCAGCTGTTGGCTGACCCCCAAAGGCATCACCCCGTCGCCTGGTTCGGCTCTTGGGCCACCCTGGTGGAGAAAGTCGCCTATGCGGACAGCCGGGCTGCTGGCGCATTGTTCACAGCTGCCGCCATCGCCCCCGCGCTGGCAGGCGGGATCGTGGTGGAGAAGGCTGCATCTCGGCGCGGCTGGCTGCAGGTCGCGGCGACGGCCGCGGCGACCTGGGCGGCGCTTGGGGTCAGGCGGCTCGCCAACGAGGGCGGGATCATGGCCGACCGCCTTGACAGCGGTGACCTTGAGGCGGCGCGGGAGCAGCTTCCCAACCTCTGCGGGCGTGATCCCCGCACCCTGGATGAGGAAGGCCTGGGGCGCGCCACCGTCGAGTCCATGGCGGAGAACACCAACGACGCCGGGGTCTGCACACTGCTGTGGGGTGCGGTCGCGGGGGTGCCCGGGATCCTGGCCCACCGTGCGCTCAACACCCTCGACGCCATGGTCGGCTACCGCAACGAACGCTACGGGCGGTTTGGCACGGTTGCCGCCGTCGCGGACGATGCCGCCGCCTGGTTGCCGGCCCGGGTCACCGGTGCCCTAGCCTGCCTCACAGCCCCGCTGATTGGAGGCAGGACCGGAACCGCCTGGCGCATCATGAGACGGGACGGGGCCAGCCATCCCAGTCCCAACGGCGGCTGGTGCGAGTCAGCCTGGGCGGGTGCGCTTGGCGTGCAGCTGGGTGGAGAGAACCGCTACGGCGAACGCGTCGAGTCGCGTCCCACGCTCGGTGACGGGCCGCGTCCCAGAGGCGCGGAGGTACGCCGGGCTGCGCAGCTGGTGACAGCCGTGACGGCCGCGGCGACGGCGGTGTTCGCCGGGGCCCTGATCCTGTTCGGGGG
This sequence comes from Arachnia rubra, assembly GCF_019973735.1. NCBI lineage: Bacteria > Bacillati > Actinomycetota > Actinomycetes > Propionibacteriales > Propionibacteriaceae > Arachnia > Arachnia rubra. The sequence goes on along the minus strand of NZ_AP024463.1, from coordinate 2,100,200 downwards.
TAGGAAGTGACTGGGCTGCTGATTGCCGGTACCGCATCGGATGCCGGGAAATCGCTGATCGTCACGGGCCTGGCCCGGGCGTTCCGGCGCCGCGGCATCAAGGTGGCGCCCTTCAAGTCGCAGAACATGTCGAACAATTCGATGGTCTGCTCCGATGGCACTGAGATCGGGCGGGCCCAGTATTTGCAGGCTCAGGCGGCGGGTGTGGAGCCCAGCAGCCTGCTGAACCCGGTCCTGCTGAAGCCGGGCAGCGACCGCCGCAGCTTCGTTGTCTTGCGCGGCAAACCCGCGGGCCAGCTGGAGGCGGGGGAGTATGCGGTCGGGCGCCGCCACTTGGCCGAGGCCGCCTTCACCGCCTATCAGGAACTCGCTGGCGCATACGACCTGGTGTTGTGTGAGGGAGCCGGATCACCTGCTGAGATCAACCTCAGGCAGGGTGACTACGTCAATTTCGGCCTGGCGGAGCGTTTCGGCTTGCCCGTGGTGCTGGCGGCCGACATCGACCGTGGCGGGGCGCTGGCCGCGATCTTCGGCACCCACGGCATCTCCTCCGAACAGGACCGGGAAAGGCTGGTGGGCTACCTGATCAACAAGTTCCGCGGCGACCAGGCGGTGCTCGAGCCCGGCCTGGAGGAGCTGACCCGGCGCACCGGTATGCGCAACTATGGGGTGCTGCCGTGGCTACCCGACGTGTGGCTGGACGGTGAGGATGCCCTGACCATCGGGTCGCGGGTGCTGCGTCCTGGGAACGGGGTGCTCAACGTGGCGGTGATTCACCTCCCGCGCACCTCGAACGCCACCGATGTCGATGCGCTGGCCGCGGAGCCGGGCGTCCAGGTGGTGGTGACCACCTCACCGGAACAGGTCCGGGATGCCGACCTGGCGGTGCTGCCCGGGTCGCGGGCCACCGTCACGGACCTGGCGTGGCTCCGGGAGTGCGGCCTGGCGGAGGTGGTCCGGCACCGTGCCTCGAGACAGCGGCCGGTGCTCGGTATCTGCGGCGGCTACCAGATGCTCACGGACCGTATCCTCGACGACCTCGAGTCCGGGGACGGCGACGCACCCGGCCTCGGCCTGTTGCCTGGTGAGGTTCGTTTCGGGGCAGAGAAGGTGCTCGGGCGGCCTCGGGGAACCTGGCGGGGCGAGGTGGTGGAGGGCTACACCATCCACCACGGCCGCGTCCATGCCGCCGAGGGCGAGGACTTCTGCGAGGGCCAGCAGTCCGGCTCGACCTTCGGGACCATGTGGCACGGAGCCTTCGAGTCCGATGGCTTCCGGCGCGCCTTCCTGACTGAGGTGGCAGAGCTGGCAGGCAGCGACTGGCGTCCCAGTGAGGGGGCGCCCGGCTACGCTGAGCAGCGGGAGGCCATGATTGAACGACTCGCGGATGCCTGCGAGGAGCATGTGGATGTGTCGGCGCTGCTGGAGGTGGCAAGGTGAAGGTCAATATCATCGGTATCGGGGCGGGCAATCCCGCCCATCTGACGGGCGAGGCCATCGCGGCCATGCGCGAGGTGGACGTGTTCCTGGTGGCGGATAAGGGCGAGGTGAAGGCCGACCTGGTGGATGCCCGCCGTGCCCTGTGCGAGGAACACCTGGAGCCCGGCTCTTACCGTTTTGTCGCCGTCGATGACCCGAAGCGTGGGCCGGACGCGGAGCGCAACAAGGAACAGTACGAGGCGGGCGTGGCTGATTGGCACGCCGCCCGGGCCCGCGGCTACGCGGAGGTTATGAGGGGACTCCCGGAGGGCAGTGTTGTCGGATTCCTCGTCTGGGGTGACCCGGCGTTCTACGACTCCACCATCCGCATCGTCGAGCGTATCCGCGAGTTCACCGATGTCGAACCCCACGTAATACCGGGCATCACTGCCTTCCAGGCCCTCGCGGCAGCTCACGGCATCGTGTTGCACGAGGTCGGTGGGCCCGTCCACATCACCACAGGACGGCGCCTGGTGGACGAGTGGCAGCCCGGTCTCGGCATGACCGTGGTGATGCTGGACGGACATCTGAAGGTCCAACACCTCGTCGATAAGGCCGCCGACGCCACCATCTGGTGGGCGGCGAACCTGGGCCTGGAATCCCAGCAGCTACGCAGCGGTCGCCTGGCAGACGTCATCGACGACATCATCGCCACCCGTGCGAGGATACGAGAGGACCACGGCTGGGTGATGGACGTCTACGCCTTCACCCTTGCTGAATAAGTTTCATGCCGGAGATGTCACACGACGAGCTAGTGGCGGCTCTCACCCCTGTGATCCAGGCGTATCTGTCCCGTGGGGGAGGGTGAGTCTCTGTAAACTTCCTCTGATATGCGAAGACCGGCCCCGGACAGATTGTCTAGGGCCGGTCTTTCGTGGTTCTCCTATTCCTCCAGGTCGCCCTCCACTTCCAGGTAGAGCTCGTGGAGCTGGTTGATCAGCTCGGGGTCAGGGTTCTCCCACATGCCGCGGTCCACCGACTCCTGGAGCCGTTCCACCATGCTGCGCAGCGCCCACGGGTTGGCCTGCCGCAGAAATGCCTGGTTCTCCTCGTCGAGCAGGTAGGTGTTGGCCACCGACTCGTACATCCAGTCGCCGACCACCTGCGCTGTGGCGTCGAAGCCGAACAGGTAGTCCACGCTGGCAGCCATCTCGAAGGCTCCCTTGTAGCCGTGGCGGCGCATCGCAGCCAGCCATCTTGGGTTGACCACGCGTGCCCGGAAGACCCGGGCGGTCTCCTCCGCCAGCGACCGGGTGCGCACTGCGTCGGGGACGCTGGTGTCGCCCACATACGCCTTCGGAGCATCCCCGGTCAGGGCCCGGACCGTCGCGACCATACCGCCGTGGTACTGGAAGTAGTCGTCCGAGTCGATGATGTCGTGCTCCCGGGAGTCGACGTTCTTCGCGGCGACCTTGATGCGGCGGTAGTTGTTCTCCATGTCGTCCCGGGCCGGGGCGCCGTCCAGGTCACGGCCGTAGGCGAAACCGCCCCAGGCCGCGTAGACCTCGGCCAGGTCAGCGTCGGAACGCCAGTTCCCCGACTCGATTAGCTCCAGCATGCCTGCCCCGTAGGTGCCCGGTTTGGACCCGAAGATCCGGGTGCGGGCGCGCCGCTCATCGCCGTGGGCCTTCAGGTCGGCGGCCACGTGGGCGCGCACGAAGTTGGACTCGGCGGGTTCCTCCTGTGCCGCGGCAAGCGCCACGGCATCATCGAGGAGCGCCACGACATGTGGGAACGCGTCGCGGAAGAAACCAGAGATCCGGACGGTGACGTCGATGCGGGGCCGTCCCAGTTCTTCCAAGGGAACCGGCTCCAGCCCGATCACCCGGCGGGACTGCTCCTCCCAGATGGGACGGATGCCGAGCAGCGCGAACACCTCGGCGACGTCATCACCGGAGGTGCGCATCGCAGAGGTTCCCCACACGGACAGGCCAACGGAACTCGGGTACTCACCGGTCTCATCCAGGTACCGGGCGACGAGGTTCTCGGCTGCGGCCTGGCCGGTCTGCCACGCCAGCCTCGACGGGATCGCCTTCGGGTCGACGGAGTAGAAATTGCGGCCAGTCGGAAGCACGTTCACCAGGCCGCGCAGCGGCGAGCCCGACGGTCCGGCCGGGATATAGCCGCCGTCGAGGGCGTGCAGCACCGCCGGGATCTCACCCGCGGTCTCACGCAACCGCGGCACCACCTCGGTGGCCCCGAACTCCAGGGCGGCACGCACCCCGGCTACATCCACGTCCTCACGCCCGGCCAGCGGCGCGACGATGCCGTCGATGGCGGCCATATCCCAGTCAGCCGCGGCGAGCTGCTCCACGAGGCTGCGGGCCTCGGTCTCCACCCGGTCGGTGTCCTCCCGCGTGACTGAGACGTCCTGCTGGTCCTCCGGCAGGCCGAGGGCAACCCGCAGGCCCGGCACCCCGTCGGTGCGGCCTCCGAAGACTTGGTTGGAGCGCAGGATCGCCAGCACGAGGTTGACCATGCCCTCGTCCTCAGGTACCTGAGACAGGATGTGCAGGCCGTCACGGATCTGGACGTCCTTGATCTCGCACAGCCAGCCGTCGACATGCATGACGAAGTCGTCGAACTCCTCCTCTCCAGGGCGTTCCTCAAGACCAAGGTCCTGGTGCATCTGGGCGGCCTTGATGAGCTGCCAGATTTCGCCCTGGAGGGCCGGTGCCTTCGCCGGATCCATCACGGAGACATTGCCGTACTCGTCGAGTAGCTGCTCCAGGCGGGAGATGTCCCCGTAGGACTCGGCACGCGCCATCGGGGGGATCAGGTGGTCGACGATCGTGGCGTGGGCGCGACGCTTCGCCTGAGTACCCTCACCGGGGTCGTTGACGAGGAACGGGTAGATCAGCGGCAGGTTCCCGAGAGCAGCGTCAGGCCCCGAGGCGGAATCGAGCGCCAGGGTCTTGCCGGGCAGCCACTCCAGGTTGCCGTGCTTGCCGACATGCACGACGGCATGGGCCCCGAACTCCTTCTCCAGCCAGCGGTAGGTGGCCAGATAGTGGTGTGTGGGCGCCAGGTCGGGATCGTGGTAGATCGCGATCGGGTTCTCTCCGAAACCGCGGGGCGGTTGGACCAGGATCACGACATTGCCGGCCTGCAGGGTGGCGGCGACGATCTCTCCATCGGGATTGGCTACCCGATCCACGAACAGGTTCCCGGGGGCCTCGCCCCAGGCCTGGACCACCTGCTCCTGCAGCTCGGCGGGGAACTCCGCGAACCAGCGCCGGTAGGTGGCGGCATCGATCCTGACAGGCTGGCCACTGAGCTGCTCGCTGGTCAGCCACTCCTCGTCCTGCCCGCCGGCGGCGATGATGGCGTGGATCAGGGCATTGCCCGCGGTGGTGTCGGGATGTTCACCCTCCACCGGCTCCAGCTCGCCGGTGCCGGGGATCTCCCCGGGCTTGCCGAGGTTGTAACCGGCCTCCCGCATCGCGCGCAGCAACCGGATGATCGAGACCGGGGTGTCGAGGCCGACGGCATTGCCGATCCTGGCGTGCTTGGTGGGGTAGGCCGACAGCACGATGGCGATTTTCCGCTGCGCAGGCGGGATCAGGCGCAGCCGGGCATGGTTCACGGCCAGGCCGGCCACGCGGGCACAGCGCTCTGGGTCCGGGACGTAGTGGGGCAGGCCATCCGCGTCGACCTCCTTGAAGGAGAACGCGACGGTGATGAGCCGGCCATCGAACTCGGGCACCGCCACCTGGGTGGCGACGTCGAGAGGGCTCATGCCGTCGTCGGTGGCCTCCCAGGTCTCGCGGTTCCAGGTGAGCGTCAGGCCCTGCAGGATGGGGATGTCCAGCTTGGCCAGCTGCTCCACATCCCAGGCCCCCTCATCGCCACCTGCGGACGCATCGGCCGGGGTGAGCCCGCCGGAGGCCTGCACCGTCGTGATGATGGCATCGCAGGTGCCCAGGAACTCGATGAGACCTGGGTCCGGGTCGCGCAACGAGGCGGTCTGGATAGGGACGGCCCGCCCACCGGCCGCGTCGATGGCATCGGACAGCGCGACGATGTGTTTGATGTTCCCGGCCGCATAGTGGGCGCGGTAGAAGATGATGCCGACCCGGGGCCGCCGGTGACCGTCCGGCTCATCGGTGGGGGCCTCAGGCCGCGGCAGCTCACTCCACACCGGCATCTGCTCCACGGGTTCGAAGGCGTCACCGGTGAGCAGGACGGTGTCGGAGAGGAAGGCGTGCACGTTGCGGAGATTCCCCACCCCGCCCTGCACGAAGTAGTGGTGGGCCTGTGCTGCGACACCCATCGGTACGCTGGAGAGCTCCATCAGCGTGGCGTCGGGGGTGTGCTGGCCACCGAGCACCACCAGTGGTAGCCCCGATTCGGTACAGGTGGTGAAGGTCGCCGGGAGCTGTTCTTTGCCCCCCAGGAATCGGAACACGATCAGGTCTGCTCCGTCGATCAGTGTCTCCACCGCCGCCACGTCGAGCTTCGCGGGGTTTCCGTACACGTAGTCCGCCCCGCTCGCGCGGGCGCTGAGCAGGTCGGTCTCTGTGGTGGTTAGCAGTGCGATTCGTGTCAAGGTGTCCTCCGTCAGGATCCACGTCCGGGTGGTTGAGGTGCCTTATGGGATGTTCCTGACTTCGCGGATGCGTCACAGTGGCGGGACCGTCCCGGAGTCGCACCGGGTTCCAGAGCCCCAAGGCGTCCCAAGCCTAGCGTTTCAGGAGCGGGCTGCTTGTCATCAATGGCCTACGCTGGGCCTCATGCAGGACCTCGTTATGACGTTGCGCTGCCCTGACCGCCCGGGCATCGTGCACGCCCTCACCGGTGCCGTAGTCGCTGTCGGCGGCAACATCACCGAATGCCAGCAGTTCACCTCCGCCGACACGGGACGGTTCTTCACCCGGATCGCCCTGGCCGGTCCCACCTGTGAGGAGCTGCTGGCAGCCCTGGATCCCGTTGCCCAGGGGCTCGGCGCGGAATTCGACATCTACGAGACCGGTCGCCCGACCCGTGCCCTGCTGCTTGCCTCGAAGGAGGGCCACTGCCTCAACGAACTCCTGTTCCGCTGGCGCGCCGGCACTCTGCCCATCGACGTCGTGGGCGTCATGGCCAATCATGATGTGCTGGGGTCGCTGGCCGACTTCTACGGGGTGCCTTTTGCGCACCACGTGGTTGTGCCCGAGACCAAGCCCGCCTTCGAGGCCGAGGTGCGGCGTGTCGTTGAGGAGAAGGAGGTCGACCTGGTGGTTCTTGCCCGCTACATGCAGATCCTCAGCCCAGAGCTTTGCGACCACCTAGCGGGGCGTGCCATCAACATTCATCACTCTTTCCTGCCCGGTTTCAAGGGGGCCAATCCCTACCGGCAGGCCCACAACCGTGGGGTGAAGCTGATCGGCGCCACCGCTCACTTCGTCACCAGCGACCTCGACGAGGGCCCGATCATCGAACAGAACGTGGTGCGGGTGGACCACACCATGGGGGTCGGCAAACTGGTCAGCAAGGGCCGAGGCCAGGAATCCGAGACCCTGGCCGAGGCGGTGCGCCTGTTCGCTGAACACCGGGTGCTGATGGATGGGAACAGGACGGTGATCTTCCGCTGATGTCAGCGGTTTCAGATATCGCGCTCATAGCGCTCTTCATCCTGATCGGCGGCACGTTCGCGGCTGCTGAGATGGCTTTGGTGACTTTACGTGAGTCGCAGATCAGGCAGCTCGCATCCAAGGGGAAACGGGGCCGTGCGATCGAGCGGCTCACGAGCAACCCCAACCGGTTCCTGTCTGCCGTGCAGATCGGTGTGACCCTGTCTGGTTTCCTGTCAGCGGCTTTCGGCGGGGCAACCCTGGCAGAGGGGCTTTCCCCTGTTTTTATGGGGTGGGGAATTCCCGCATCGGTGGCACAGCCCCTCGCGCTCGTGGTGATCACAGTCGTGATCTCATATTTCTCGATAGTCATCGGGGAGCTGAGCGCGAAGCGCCTGGCGATGCAGCGGGCCGAGGGGTTTGCGCTGGCGCTGGCGCCGCTGGTGGCGGGCATCGCCTCCCTGGCGCGGCCCGTGATCTGGTTCCTGGGGGTCTCCACCGACGCGGTAGTCCGGGTGTTCGGGGGCGACCCGAAGATGTCGAAGGACAGCGTTAGTGACGAGGAACTACGGGAGATGGTCTCCGGGTCCACGACGCTAGGCCAGGAGGAACGCAGCATCGTGGACGAGGTCTTCGCTGCAGGTCAGCTCAGCCTCCGAGAGGTGATGGTGCCCAGGACCGAGGTGGACTTCCTGCCCTCCGATATGCCCATCCAGCTGGCCTACAAGGAGGTGCGGGGGGCGCCCCATTCCCGTTACCCGGTCATGGAGGGGTCCGTGGACAAGGTGATTGGTTTCTGCCATGTCCGTGACCTGATGGATCTCGACGCGGGGGAGCGCGGTGGGCAGCTGTCCAGCATTGTGCGGCCTGTCCTGAGCCTCCCGGAGACGGTGAAGCTGCTGCGGGCCCTGTCCGCGATGCGTGCCGCGAAAGCCCATATGGCCATCGTCCGTGACGAGTACGGCGGCACGGCGGGAATCGTCACCTTGGAAGATCTGGTGGAGCAGCTGATCGGTGACATCACGGATGAATACGATGTCGTGGACGGTGGTCCGCCCGCGAAGATCGACCCCTTGGCCAGGCTGGATGGACTGATGACCATCGAGGAGTTCTCGGGCCTGTCTGGCTATGTCATACCCGAGGGTCCCTATGACACCGTCGCGGGGTATGTTATGGCGCAACTCGGGCGGCTGCCCGAGGTGGGGGATGAGGTGACAGTAAAGTTGTCCCAACAGGAGGTCTCCGAGGATGACACAGCCGCACCCTCTTGGACCTTTACCGTCGAGGAGATGGACGGGAGACGCGCCTCCCGGATATCCGCCAGGCCAGCTCAGGAAGCCGCCCATGGATGATGGATCAAGCCTGCTGACAGGTCCTGGGGCCGGTCCTGTGCTCAGCGCCGCCGTGAGGCATGCCGGCGGCGAACTTCTCAGCTGGGCGCTGGAACACGTGGACGCCAACCCCAACCAGTCGACCACCGCCACGTATCTGGCGAAGGTTTCCTGGCCCTATGGGGAGCGCACGGAGTTGCTGGGGGTGTCAGCCCGCAGGGGGGAGCTTTCTGAGACCGACCGGGGGGCGGAGGTCTTTGGTGATGGCAACCGTGAGGTGGCGGTCTGGATCTATCCGGCCGATCCGGACCTTCCGGGGCTGAAGAGAGCCGCCTATCCGGAGGAGCTGGCGGCGCTGGTGAATGAGGCCCGGCTGCTGCCCTACCCCGTGACCGGGGACGATCTTGAGTTGAAGATCATCGGCTACCGGCCACGCCGCCGGGCCGTCGTGCGTTTCACCACGGGAGGGAACACTTTCTACATCAAGGCGATACGGGCCAAGCTCTTCGACGAGGTGTTGTTCAGGCACCGGCTGCTGACCACGGCGGGGGTGCCCGCGCCTCACGTGGCCTACACCACTGACGACCAGCTGATGGTGCTGGACGCTCTTCAGGGCCAGGCACTGGCGCGGGCGATCTTCAATCCCGGCGACCCGTGCACCGCCGAGCAGCTGATCGAGGTGCTGGACGCGATGCCACCGAGCGTCGCGCAGCTCGAACGCCGCCCGCCATGGAGCGATGCCGTCCAGCACTATGCGGAGATCGTTTCGGCGGCCTTGCCCGAGGTGCGGAGCGATCTTGACTGGGCAGTACAGCGAATCCACGCCGGGCTCGCGGGGATCCCGCCGGGCAATGAGCCCACACACGGCGATTTCCACGAGGGCCAGATACATGTGGCGGCTGGGCGTGTGGTGGGGATCCTCGATGTCGACACCATAGGCCCGGGACGCCGCGCCGACGATCTGGCCTGCCTGATAGCGCACCTGTCCACTATCCAGCGCATGAACCCTGCGCAGGAGGCGAAGGTCCGCGATCTGCTCGCACGCTGGGTGCCGATCTTCGACAGGCGGGTAGAACCGGTGGAACTGAGATTGCGGGCCGCCGCCGTCGTCATCTCGCTGGCAACCGGGCCATACCGCAGCCAGGAACCTAGCTGGCAGGAGTCGACGCGGCAGATGGTCCGTTCCGCCGTCGCGCTGGTCAAACAGGTTGCAAGCTGATAACGATTCGGCAGGGCGTCGCCACCGGCCAGAGCCCGACGGGGTAGGGTCAGGTCACCTATGAACCTTCCGAAGTCTGGAGGCCACGTGATCAAGAAGTCTCTGCTCAAGCTCGCCTCACTCACCGCCGTCAGCTCTTTGTGGCTGGCTGCGTGCGCCCAGGCGCCCACCGCACCCTCCTCTTCGAATGATACCGCCCCCGCCAGCAGTGCCACCGGAGGCCAGACCGCCGCCTCTTCCGGGAATTTCAAGGCCTGCATGGTTTCCGACTTCGGTGGCTTCGACGACAAGTCCTTCAACGAGACCTCTTACAAGGGACTGCTGCAGGCGAAGGAACAGCTGGGCATCGAAACCGCCCAGATCGAGTCGAAACAGGAATCCGAATACGCCCGTAATGTTCAATCTATGATTGACGCCAGGTGCGGTGTCATCGTCACGGTCGGTTTCGCTCTGGCCAATGCCACAGAGGCCGCAGCGAAACAGAATCCGGACACCAAGTTCGCGATCGTCGACAACAACTCTTTCGACGGTGTGAGCAATGCCAAAGGGCTGATCTTCAATACCGCTGAGCCCGCCTTCATGGCGGGGTACGTCGCCGCATCCCTGACGCAGACCGGCAAAGTCGGCACCTTTGGCGGAGCCAACTACCCGACAGTCTCGATTTTCATGGACGGTTTCGCCCAGGGCGTTGAGTACTACAACCAGGCGAAGGGTAAGAGCGTCCAGGTGCTCGGCTGGGACCGCTCCAGCAAGGACGGCCAGTTCATCGGCGGCAACGATCCGTTCGGCGACCAGACCGGTGGGAAGAACACCGCCAATACCCTGATCGCCCAGGGAGCGGACATCATCCTCCCGGTGGCCGGTCCCGCCGGCCTGGGAGCACTGGCCGCGGTGAAGGAGTCCAACGGCAAGGTGAATGCCATCTGGGTGGACACTGACGGCTACGTGTCCGCCCCCGAGTACAAGGACGTGATCATCACCTCAATCGAGAAGGGCATGGATGTGGCTGTGCTCGAAATCATCAAGGCCGCCAAGGACGGTACGTTCTCAGCCGATCCATACGTCGGTGATCTCAAGAACAAAGGCGTTGACCTTGCTGAGTTCCATGATTTCGACTCGAAGGTCTCATCCGAGACCAAGTCGGAGCTGGACCAGATCCGCGCCGACATCGTTTCCGGGAAGATCGTGGTGGACACTCCGGTCAAGTGAGCCGGACTCTCGTGGAAAAGGGACACCGATCGGTGTCCCTTTTCTGGTTGGCAGACTGTAGAGTGAATCCGCCCGATGAAGGAGGAACAATGACTTCGTCGCTTCCGGACACCCCGGTGTTGTCATTGTCAGGTATCACGAAACGTTTCGGCACCCTCACCGCCAACGACGACGTCAGTATCGACATCGTCCCGGGTCGCATCCACTGTCTTCTCGGTGAGAATGGGGCGGGCAAGTCCACCCTCATGAACGTGCTCTTCGGGCTGCTCCCTCCTGACGAGGGCACGATCCGGCTTGGTGATGAGGTCCTGGAGCTGAGGGATCCTGGCCAGGCGATGGCCGCCGGCATCGGCATGGTGCACCAGCATTTCATGCTGATTCCCCCGTTCACCGTCGCCGAGAACATGGTCCTGGGACACGAACCCGGGAAGCTGGGGCTTCTCGACGTGTCCCAGGCCCGGCGTCGAGTGCGAGAGCTCTCGGAGCGTTATCACCTGGCAGTCGATCCGGATGCACTCGTGGCGGACCTGCCCGTCGGCATCCAGCAGCGGGTGGAAATCCTGAAATCCCTGGCTCTGGATGCCCGCTACCTGGTCTTCGACGAGCCGACGGCAGTGCTCACCCCGCAGGAGATCGGCGAGCTGATGGGAGTGATGCGCGCGCTGCGTGATGAAGGACGTGCGATCGTCTTCATCACCCACAAACTCCGCGAGGTGCTGGAGGTCGCTGACGACATCACAGTCATCCGCCGGGGCAAGGTGGTCGGGCGGGCAGAGCCCACCAGCACCGAGGCTGATCTGGCGGCCATGATGGTGGGGCGCTCTGTTGAGCTCAGAGTAGCCAAACATCCACCGGCTCCCGGCGGGGACCGCCTGGTCATCTCGGATCTGGTGGTTGCGGACGCCTCCGGGACCATGGCAGTCGATCATCTCGACCTGACGGTGCGTGGTGGTGAGATCATCGTGATAGCTGGTGTCCAGGGCAATGGCCAGTCTGAGCTGGCAGAGGCGCTGCTCGGCACGATGGTCCCTGTCGGCGGCTCGATCACCCTTGACGGCACTGACATCACCCAGCTTTCCCCGGCGAAGACCTTGAAGACAGGTCTCGGCTACGTACCAGAGGACCGGCATCGTGACGGATTCATCGGAGAGTTCTCTATAGCCCAGAACTTGGTGCTGGACAATCTGGACGAGTTCAGTCACCACGGGAATCTCCAGATGAGACGAATCAACGAGAATGCGGTGAAGCTGGTGCGGCAGTTCGACATCCGAGCCAGCTCCCACACGCAACCCGCCAAGTCGCTTTCGGGGGGTAACCAGCAGAAAGTGGTGCTGGCCCGCGAGCTGTCACGCCCCCTGTCGCTGCTGCTGGCGAACCAGCCGACCCGTGGCGTCGATGTGGGTGCCATCGAGTTCCTCCACAACCGGATCGTCGCTGAACGCGACAGGGGCACGGCGGTTCTGATCATCTCGACGGAGCTTGAGGAGGTTGAGTCGCTGGCCGACCGGATCGCAGTCATGTACCGGGGACGGATCATCGGGGTGGTTCCGCCGGACACCCCCCGGGAGGTGCTGGGCCTCATGATGGCGGGTGTGGGCCATGACGATGCCGTCGCCACCGTCAGGCAGGAGGCCGGGGCATGAGCGCTCAGACCAATCAGACCAAGCGGAACCGCCCAGCCTGGGTGAGCACCGCGCTGGTGACACTGGCCTCCCTGGTGCTGGCCTTCGTCGTCGCGATGATCATCATGGTGGTCACGGATGCCGAGATCATGGCGAAATACGCCTACTTCATCGCTCGGCCCAGCGACGCCCTGGGAGCCTCCTTGGGCAAGATCTCCGCCATCTTCACGGCGATGTATGTCGGTTCCCTCGGATCGGTGGTGGCCGTGACGGAAACCACCGCACAGGCGGCTCCCCTGATTGCGGCGGGGCTCGGGGTGGCGGTTGCCTTCCGGGCCGGCCTGTTCAATATCGGCGGACAGGGGCAGGCTGTGATGGGGGCGCTGACCGCTGCGTACATCGGTTTCAGCGTCAAGGGGCTCCCGATCTTCCTGCATCTTCCGCTGGTGATCCTCGCAGGGATAGTCATGGGAGCGGTGTGGGGAGGCGTGGTCGGTCTCATCAAAGCCCGGACCGGGGCCCATGAGGTGATCCTCACGATCATGATGAACTACGTGGCCACCATCACCCTCGCCTACCTGATGATGCAGCCTTTCATGCGGCAGCCAGAGGTTAAGCATCCGATTGCTCCCGTGCTGGAGTGGAACGCCACCCTGCCGCGGATCGACGGCACGCGCCTGCATTTGGGTTTCGGGCTGGCCCTGCTAGCGGCTTTCGCGTGCTGGTGGCTCTTGGAACGCACCACGTTTGGTCTGGAGCTGCAGGCCGTGGGCCTGAATCCGGCTGCCACCGCCACCGCGGGAATCTCTGTCGGCCGGGTCACGGTCATCGTCATGGCGCTGGCTGGCGGGCTGGCTGGCCTCGGAGGCCTGATTGCTGTGACCGCCCCCGAGATGCTGACGGGATTCCCGCCCCAGCTGACCGAGACCATCGTCGGCACCCTCGGTTTCGACGCCATTACGGTCGCTCTCCTGGGACGCTCCCGGCCCCTCGGGGTGGTGCTCGCTGGCCTGCTCTTCGGAGCCCTGAAAGCCAGCCGCACCGCCATGGTCACGATGGCCAGCACGCCGCATCAGCTGGTTGACCTCATCCAGGCCCTGATCGTCCTGTTCGTGGCGGCTCCCGCCTTCGTCACCTGGCTGCTGCCTTTCCTGAGGGAACGCCGGGTTGTCCGGACTACCGTGGAGGAGGCCAAGGCATGATTACCAGCACCGTAGTTTCCCAGGGCCGGGCACAGGCCCGGGAGATTGTCGAATCGCCGGAGATCCGCGCAGTCCGCATCTCCAAAGGCATGTTGCTCACTGCGATCGGCATCCTGCTGATGGTGATGGCGTTCACCGCCAATGCGACTGGGAAGATCGCCTTGTCTGATGCCTTCGCGGAAGTGCAGCTGCCTACCATCGAAGTGCCCGGGCTGCCTGTCTTGCTGCTGTGCTCCCTGCTGACCCTTGCGGCCGGGGTGGGGTTTCTCAGTGGCGGGCTGTCCAAGAACCCGCGAACTGTCGCCGGGGTGATAGCTGGCATCAGCTGCCTGACGGGTTTCATGGTCTGGGCTGCCGCCTCATCCAGCATCGCCTTCACCCTGACGAGTCAGCTGAACCTCACCCTGGAGTACTCCACACCGCTGATCTTCGGGGTACTGGCCGGAGTCCTGTCAGAGCGGGCTGGGGTGGTGAACATCGCAATCGAAGGACAGTTCCTCGCGGCCGCTTTCGCCGCGTCTGTCATGTTCTCCATCACGCAGTCCTTCCCCGCCGCCCTGGTGGCCGCTGCCATAGCGGGGATTCTCATGGCCGCGGTGCTGGCACTGTTCACGCTGAAATACCTGGTCGATCACGTCATCATCGGGGTCGTCGTGAACCTGTTGGCCACAGGCCTGACGGGCTTCATATTCCAGCAGCTTGTTGCCCGTGACCTCAGCACATTCGGGAATGTCACAGCCACGCCGTCGTTCGCCATACCGGGGCTTTCAGACATTCCATTCATCGGGCCCATCCTGTTCTCGCAGCGTCCTTTGTCCTTCATCGCGCTGATCACGGTGCCGCTGGTGTGGTTCCTGATCTATCGCACAAAGTGGGGTCTCAGAGTCCGTGCGGTGGGGGAGCATCCGAATGCTGCCGACACCGTCGGGATCAAGGTCATTGCGACCAAGACCCAGGCCGTGCTGCTGGGTGGTGTGTTCGCAGGTCTCGGCGGCGCCTACTTCACGGTCGGTTTCGGCGGTGCCTTTCAGGACAACAACATCACGGCAGGCAATGGTTTCATCGCCCTGGCAGCGGTCATCATGGGGCGGTGGCACCCCGTCCTGGGGGCCTGCACAGCGCTGTTCTTCGGATTCACCCGCGCCTTTGCGCAGTCGACGAAACTCATGCAGCTCCCGATCCCCAGCCATTTCATCGAGATGCTGCCCTACATCGCGACGATCGTCGCCGTGGCTGGCCTGATCGGCCGGGTTCGCGCACCTGCCGCTGACGGTGCCCATTTTGTGAAGACCCACTGATATGACTGATATGACCGGTATCGACTGGGAGAGGCTCCGAGCGGCAGCGCGCAGGACAGTGCCCCAGGCTTATGCGCCCTATTCCGGCTATCAGGTGGGGGCGGCAGCCCTCGTCGATGATGGCCGTGTTGTCGTCGGGTGCAACGTGGAGAACGCCTCCTACGGTGTGGGGCTCTGCGCCGAGTGCGGACTGGTCTCGCAGCTCAGCGCAACCGGAGGTGGACGTCTCGTGGCATTCACCTGCTGCAACAAGCGGGGGGAGAGGATCATGCCGTGCGGACGCTGCCGCCAGCTGTTGTTCGAGTTCGGCGGGGACGAGCTGCTCGTCGACACCCCAGCCGGTGTACTGCCGATGTCGCAGGTGCTGCCCCAGGCCTTCGGGCCAGCAGACCTGGATCACATTCGCTGAACCTCACCACCACCGCCGCCCACAACCCTAGGATGTTCCCATGCTGAGCCAGGAAGAACTGCGTGCCCTCCCGAAGGTCGCTCTCCACGATCACCTCGACGGCGGGCTGCGGCCCGCGACCGTTATCGAGCACTGCGCTGAGAACGGCCATGAGCTGCCCACCACAGATCCTGGGGAGCTGGGAAGGTGGTTTTTCGAGGCTGCCGACTCCGGTTCCCTGGTGCGCTACCTGGAGGGCTTCGCCCACACCACCGCAGCCATGCAGACCCGGGACCAACTGGTGCGGGTAGCGCGCGAGTTCGTGCTCGACCAGGCTGCCGACGGCATCATTTACGCCGAGGCGCGGTGGGCTCCCGAACAGCACTTGGAACAGGGACTCACACTCCAGGCTGCCGTTGAGGCGGTGCGGGACGGCCTCGCACAGGGCATGGCGCAGGCCGAGTCCGAGGGGCGGGGCATCGTGGCCACCCAGCTCGTCACGGCGATGCGGCATGCCGAGGAACCGACCACTGAGATCGCCGAGCTGGCTCTGGCGTATCGCGACGACTCCGTCGCCGGATATGACATTGCGGGTGCCGAGCTTGGGTTCCGCCCCACCCGGTTCCAGGCATCCTTTGATCTGCTGCGCCGCAACAACGCGCACTACACCATCCATGCGGGAGAGGCGGACGGGCCTGACTCCGTGTGGGAGGCCGTCCAGCTCTGCGGGGCCCAGCGCATCGGCCATGGTGTGCGGATCTGCGAGGACATCGAGGAATTCTGGGGAGAGCATCCCCGGCTCGGGCGGTTCGCGGCCTTCGTGCGGGACCAGCGCATCCCGCTTGAGGTGTGTCCGACGTCCAACCTGCAGACCGGGGTGGCCGCGACTCTCGGACAGCATCCTGTGGCGAGACTCGCCGAACTTGGATTCAACGTCACCATTCACTGCGACAACCGCCTGATGAGTGACACCTCGCTTTCCGCGGAGTTCGCGAGACTCTCAGAGACCTTCGGATGGGGGCTCAACGAGGTGGAGACCGCCACTGTGGCGGCCATGCGCGCAGCCTTCTTGAGCCATCCCGAACGCGAGGCTCTTATCGACGGCCTGATCCGTCCCGCCTTCAGGGCTGCACGCCGCGAGGTTCGGGCGTGATCACGGCCGCCGCCGACGGGTCGTCCCTGGCCAATCCCGGTCCCGCCGGCTGGGCCTGGTACATCGACGAGGACCGCTGGGCCTCCGGTGGCTGGGCTCATGGCACGAACAACATGGGTGAGCTGATGGCGGTACTCGACCTGCTGGACGCCACGTCCGGGACACGCGAGGAACTGCTGGTCCTGTGCGATTCGCAGTACGTCATCAACTCACTGACGAAGTGGATGCCAGGGTGGAAACGCCGTGGCTGGCGGAAGGGTGACGGGAAACCGGTCCTGAACGTTGATCTCATGAGGCAGCTGGATCAGGCTCTGCAGGGACGGCGGGTGCGCTTTGAATGGGTCAAGGGGCATGCGGGGCATCCTTTGAACGAGGCTGCCGACGAGCGGGCACGGGCGGCTGCCACCGCGTACCGTGACGGCACCCCAGTCGACCCGGGTCCCGGGTTCCCAGGAGCGGATGAGCGACCAGGCCGGTCAGGCCTGGTTCGTGACGACGCGGCCAGCCAGGCTGCGCTGTTCGACCTTCCCGGTGAGCAGGCATGAGTGCGGCTCCCCGGGAGGTGCTGGACCTGGGGTTGGAGATTGGCTGCGGGATGCTGGCCCATGGCGCCTCCGTGTCCTCTGCGATCCGTGCTTCCCGTCACGCGATGCGGGACCTCGGGATGGAGGAGTACCACACTGACGTCACGGGGAACATGATCATCGTCTCGGTCAGGGCACGGACCGACGCCGATCCCATCACGGCCATGAGGGTGGTTCCTCTCGGGCATCAGGACTTCGACCGCATCACGGAGCTTCAACAGGTGGCCTCCGAAGCCCGGATGAACAGCATCTCCCACTCCCGCTCCCGGATCGACGCCATTCTCGGGCGCTCTGGACGCTGGGGAGGCTTGGATGTCTCGCTGGGGTTCGGGATTGTCTCCGGGGCAGCGGCCCTCATGTTTGGGGCGCGGTGGATCGTCGGTCTGCTCGCGCTGATCGTTGCCTGGTGTATCCATCGCACCCAGGTGTGGCTCGCCAAGCGGCGGGTCTCGGTGTTCTTCCAGCAGTGCGTCGGCGGGGCGATGGCGGCCGCTACCGCGGTCATGGTCGCCCTGGCCAAGGAGTGGGGAGTTCCCGGGCTCTCAGGGATCGAGCCAGGCCTGATCGTCATCGGCGCGATCATCTCGATGCTCGCGGGCATCACGATTCTCGGTGCCTCCGAGGACGCCATATCCGGTCTCTACGTGACGGGCACCGCCCACGCCATCCATGGGCTGATCGTGACGATCGGCTTGGTGATCGGCGCCAGCATCGTGGTGGCAGGGGCCGGCTGGCTGAGCGTCCCGGTCTGGATCAAAGCCGGATTCAGCCTCAATGGCCTATTGGGTCCGGCCTCGGTGTTCTGGGCGGGGATCGTGGCAGCGGCCTGGGCGTTCTGTACCCGGGCATCCCGGCGGGCAACTGTCAGCGCGGGGTTGATCGGGGCTGTCAGCTGGCTGTTGTTCCTCTGGCTGGTGACGCATCGCTGGTCCGTGGTTGCCGCCACCGGAGCGGCTGCGCTGTCGATCGGGGTTGCGTCTGCCGTGGCGGCACGCCTGCTGCGGGTACAGCTGGACTCCATATCGGCCTCTGCCGTGGTGCCGATCCTGCCTGGCCTGGTGACGTGGTCCGGAGTGTTGAAACTGGCCCTCGTCACGGGGGAGGGTTCCTTCGTGGACGGCCAGCTGGACCTGATGACCGCGGCGGCCGTGGGCATCGTCCTGGCGGCTGGCGTTGCCGCTGGCGCAGCCATGGCCCGCCCCATGTCGGTTCCGATCCGGAAGCTGCCCTGGCCAATAAGACCTCTGGGGTCACGTGGCGTCCGGAAGAGGTGAAGCCTTACGGTATGGATGTGAAGCCACGCCACCTGGACCTGTTGGTCACTTTGTCTTCCCCGAGTCTCAGCCCCGATGGCGAGCAGGCGGTCTTTGCTGCGCGTCGCCCATCCTTCGACGTCGATGACTACGTCGGGAGGATCTGGAGCGTGGCCACAGCTGGCAGGGGCCGGCCTAGGCCACTTACCCGCGGCACCTTGGACTCGGCGCCGCAGTTGAGTCCTGACGGCAGCGCTGTGGCATTCCTGCGGGGCGGGGTCGGCGTCAGCTCGCAGCTGGCGATCGTGTCTGCTGAGGGTGGGGAGCCGAGGATTCTCACGGATGCTCCGCTGGGGGTGCTTGAGTTCATCTGGTCACGGGACTCGCGCAGGCTGGCTTTTGTCGCGCGGATTCCTGAGGCGGGACGGTATGGAACCCTCGATGGGGTCCCTGCGGAACGCGAGGACCCGCGGCTGGTCATCGGCAATAAATACCAGGCAAACGGGCTCGGCTTCACCCGGGACCGGCCCCGGGGGATATATGTCCTTGACGTTCCCTCACTGGACGAGGAGCCCTGGCTTGAGCCGGTGGGGCGCGCAGCCACGTCCGCCGAGGAGGAGCCTCGTGGTGATGCGGCGCTGGGTGGCCGGCGGGGCTTGCCGCTGGCGAAGCTGCTGACACCGGTTGAGTCCGACTGCCACCAGCCCGAGTTCACACCCGATGGGAAGCAGCTCTATTTCACAGCCGCCCTGCATGCCGGCGAGGACTCCGACCTGCGCCTGATGATCCACAGCGTCTCTATCACGGGTGGGGAGCCGAGGCTCGTGGCCGGCGGTGCCCGCTCCGCCAGGGCATGGTCGCAGCCACGATTCAGCCGGGATGGTGCCACGCTGTTCCTGCTGACCGAGCAGCTGGGTGACGACGGGGTGGACATCGTGGGACATGCCCTGTCCGTGGCTGCCCTCACGGCGGATGCGGAGCCGGGCGCTGAGCCCCGCCTGCTGACCGATCCACAGACCACCGACTACGGTGCCTCCTGGACCTTTCTTGAACCCTATGGTGAGGATTCGGTGCTGGCGCCCGCCAGGGTCAGAGGATGTGGCGAGTTGCATGCCATCTCTGCAGAGGGGCACGCCGAGGTGTTGGTCCGGGGACCCCGGGTGGTCACCGCGGCTGCTGAGCGGGCGGGGGTGGTGGTCGCCGTCGTCAGCGAGGCGACCCGGCCGACGGAGCTGGCCAGGGTGGACGCCGGGCGGCTCATGCAGCTGACTGACTTCGCGCAGCCGCTCGTGGCCGCGGCCACTCCCTTGGAGCCGCGGGAACTGACTGTCCAGGGCAAGAACGGAAACGACGTTCATGGCTGGGTGTTCGTGCCGAAGGGAGCGGGGCCACACCCGGTGCTGTTGAACATCCACGGCGGGCCATTCTCGAATTTCGACTGGAGTTTCTTCGACGAGGCACAGGTCTATGTTCGCGCCGGGTACGCGGTCGTGCAGTGCAATCCCCGTGGCTCCGCCTCCTACGGGCAGGAGCATGGGCGGGCCATCAAAGAGCGGATGGGTATGGTTGACATGGCCGATGTGTTGGCGTTCCTGGAGGGTGCATGCGCGCAGTTCAAGAGCCTGGATGGGGAGCGGGTCGGTGTCATGGGAGGCTCCTACGGCGGCTACCTGACCGCGTGGATAACAGCCCACGACCATCGATTTGCCGCCGCTGTGGTGGAGCGAGGCTACCTGGATCCTGCTGCCTTCGTCGGGACGAGTGACATCGGCTGGTTCTTCTCCGACGTCTATGTGGGCGTGGATCCGGAACAGGTGGAGCAGCAGTCGCCCATGGCGAAGGTCGGCCAGGTCAGGACCCCTACCCTCGTCATACACTCCGAGCGCGACCTGCGGTGTCCCTTCGAACAGGCGCAGCGCTATTTCGCGGCTTTGCGCAGGGGTGGGGTGACTGCCAGGATGCTGGTTTTTCCCGGTGAAAATCATGAGCTCTCCCGGTCCGGATCGCCCTGGCACAGGCGGCAAAGATTTGAAGCGATTCTCGACTGGTGGGCTGAACAGCTTCCGGTGCGCATAAAGGAGGCACGACGTGGCAGGTGAAACTGCCTTCAGGCTGAGGGACGTACAGGTTGGGCTGGGTGCCCGCGTGGTGTTGCAGCAGGTGAACCTGGCAGCGCCCGTCGGGTCGATAACAGGCCTGATCGGACGTAACGGGGCGGGTAAGTCCACCTTGCTCCGCCTGATGTCAGGACGTGAGGCCCGGTATACTGGTGAGGCGCAGGTCTTCGGCAGGGCGTTACCTGAAGCGGCCTCCGGGACGGTCTATCTGACCGCAGAGCATTGGCCCTTCGGCGGAGATCAGCGGCTGAGGGACCTGGCCTATCACGTCTCCCGGGTGCATCCAAATTTCGACATGGAGCGGGCCATCGAGCTGCTCGCCTGGTTCGATGTGCCGGAGAGCCGCCATCCGATGGCGCTGAGCCGGGGGCAGCGTACAGCGGCCTTCCTGAGCCTGGCGCTGGCGGCCCGTGCTCCCCTTACCCTGCTGGACGAGCCTTACAACGGACTCGACGTGCCCGCCCGGCGGCGATTCACGCGGGTCCTGGTGGAGGAGCTGAAACTGTTCCCCCGGACTCTGCTGATCTCCACGCATCTCGTGGATGAGGCTGAACCGTTGTTCCAGTATGTCGCCCTCATGGAGGGCGGGCGGGTCACGGCCTCCAACACCGTGACCGGGCTGGTCACGTCATTCACCCGGGTGAGTGGCCCGGTGGCGGAGGTGGATGCGCTTCCGAGACTCGGGCGGCTGGACCGGGAGGGCGGATGGGCCAGCGCGGTGGTCAGGAGAGGCGCGGAGGGTGACCTGCCTGCCAAGCCCGTCAGCCTGCGGGAACTGGCTGATCTGCTGATCGGCCCCAGACGTGACGCCCAGACGGATGTCGAGAGAGGGAGATGACGATGACGGGAGACGTTGGCGCGGTGCTGTCCGCCATCGGCGGCCGGTTCGCCTGGCGCTACTGGTGGCCCGTGATCCCCTGGCTGGCTGATGTCGCCATGGTTGCCACCTTCCGGCAGGAGAACATCCAAGAACCTGCTGGCGTGCTTTTCCTGGTCTGCCTGGCGACAGTGCCCCTGCTGTGGCTGTGGGGGGCCCGGTTCGCCGTTGCCCTGGGGCATGCGCGAAGACGCGTGTTTCCCATCCTCATCGCCTTGAGCGTCGGGCTGCCGATGCTGTGGCAGATCATCGGCAGCATCGCCAGGCTTGCCGTGGGGCAAGGCGATGGAGGGCATTCCGAGGGGCTGTTCCTGCTCTACGGCCTGCCGATCGTGGCCCTGCTGATGCTGGGCTGTGCGCTGTGGCTCGGATATGGCTGGCGGGGAGTGGCGGTCGCGGTCTTCTCGTGGGGCGCTGCGGTTGCCTTGTTCTACCTGCTGGTGCGGCCTTTGTTCGAGGGCCTGCCCCTGGTGTCTTTCATCGTCGGCGCCTGTGGGGTGATTTTGATACTGGTCGGGTCTGCCTGGGGCGGCTGGGGCGGGTTCCGCATCGCCCGAGCCTGAGGAGCGCTCACCCATCTGGCATCAGCACCTGTCCGCGGAATTCCCAAGTGGCGATAGGATGCAGGCCATGTGTTCTGACGTTCTCACGGCGGTTGCCTGGCCTTATGCCAATGGCCCCCGCCACATTGGTCACGTTTCCGGCTTCGGCGTCCCCTCGGACGTTTTCGCGCGCTACATGCGCATGGCGGGCCATAACGTGCTGATGGTCTCAGGATCGGATGAACACGGCACCGCGATCCAGGTGAAGGCGGACTCTGAGGGTCTGACGGCCCGCGAGTGCGCGGACAAGTACCACCGGGTGATCGCCTCCGATCTGCAGGGCCTGGGGCTCTCCTACGACCTCTACACTCGCACCACCACTCCCAATCACTACCTGGTGGTGCAGGAGATGTTCACGGCTCTCTACGACAACGGCTATATCGTCGCGCAGACTCAGATGGGTGCGATCTCCCCGTCCACGGGACGCACACTTCCCGACCGCTTCATCGAGGGCACCTGTCCGATCTGCGGGTATGACAGTGCCCGCGGTGACCAGTGCGACAACTGCGGCAACCAGCTTGACCCCGTGGACCTGATCAATCCGGTCTCCCGCATCAACGGAGAGACCCCGGAGTTCATCGAGACGGAACATTTTTTCCTCGACCTGCCGAAGGTTGCGGAGCAGCTGACGACCTGGCTTGACTCCCGTGAGGACTGGCGTCCGAACGTGCTGAAGTTCAGTCACAACCTGCTGGAGAAGATCCGGCCCAGGGCCATCACCCGCGACCTCGACTGGGGCGTTCCCGTTCCCCTCGAGGGGTGGATCGACGCCCCCATGAAGCGCATCTACGTGTGGTTCGATGCGGTCATCGGCTATCTCTCGGCCTCCATCGAGTGGGCGAGACGCAGCGGCGACCCAGACGCCTGGCGCAGGTTCTGGAACGAGGAGACCGCCCAGAGCTTCTATTTCATGGGCAAGGACAACATCGTCTTCCACTCCGTCATCTGGCCAGGCATCCTGTTGGGAGTCAACGGCCAGGGCTCCGCGGGGGGCGAGGTCAAGCCCGCCTTGGGTGAGCTGCAGCTGCCCACCGAGGTGGTGTCGTCGGAGTTTATGACCATGCGTGGCTCGAAGGTGTCGAGTTCGCGGGGTGCGTCCATTTTCGTCGGCGATTTCCTCAACGAGTTCGGTCCTGACGCGCTGCGCTATTTCATCGCCGTGGCTGGCCCTGAGAACCAGGACACGGACTTCACCTGGGAGGAGTTCGTCAGGCGGATCAACTTCGAACTGGCGAACGAGTGGGGCAACCTCGTCAATCGCTCCATCTCCATGGCCCACAAGAACAACGGCGCGATTCCTGCAGCAGGTGAGTTGACTGATGCCGATCGAGAGCTACTCGACGCCTCGGCAGCGGCGTTCGCTGTGGTGGGGGAGCATATCGCCGCGCGCCGGTTCAAGGCCGGCATCACCGAGGCGATGCGGATCGTCTCCCTGGCCAACAAGTACCTGTCCGACCAGGAACCCTGGAAGCTGAAGGACGACCCGGCCCGGCGTGACACGGTGCTGCACGTGGCGCTGCAGGTGGTATCCGACTGCAACACCCTCCTGACCCCCTACCTGCCACATTCCGCCCAAGCGATCTTCGAGGCACTCGGCAACGAGGGGGTATGGGCGGCGCAGCCCGAGCTGCGGGAGGTCACCGACGGCGACGTCAGCTACCCGATCCTGACGGGTGACTATGCCTCCCAGCAGGCGTCGTGGCAGCGCCGGTCCATCGTTGCGGGTACCCCGCTGGCCAAGCCGACACCACTGTTCAGAAAACTGGACGAGAAGCTGGCTGAGACCGGCCCAAGCTGGGCGCCCATCACGACCTGACCCTTGAGGCTGTCCTGAATGCGCGGATCTGCGGAGACCAGACGGGGGCCTGGCCGCTGTGCCTCCCAGCCGTATGTGGCCAGAGCCGTATCCCAACCACCGCTGAAGGTGCACGCACACGGCACTGGTGGCGATGACTACCACGAGCCGCCGCTGAAGCCGCCGCCAGAGGAACCACCGCCGCCGGAGAAACCTGAGCCGCCGCTGAAGCTGCCACCGGGGAAACCTGAGCCACCAGAAGAGCTATTTGAGGCCGACCATGCGGTGGCTGCTGCGGCTTGTGCCATTGAGTAGGAGAAGTCTTGGGAGAAACTGCCGAGACTGGTGTAGAAGGAGCCTGTCGAATGGTAGAGATCCGCTCCTTGGTACCAGGATGTGTTGGCGAGGTTGCGTCCCTCGGCTCCAAGTTGGGCGAATAGCTTGGTCCAGCGGTGGGTCACACCGAAGATCATGGCGTAGGGCAGGTAGCGGCTGAAGATGTCTACGCCCTCCTCGAAGCGCAGTTGTTCCTTCTCTGCTGTGCGCAGGTATAGCTCGAAGCCCCGCGCCTGTTCGAGTGCCGCTGATCCCTGAGCGGTACGGGCCCCGAAGCGTTGCGACATGATCGCTAAACCAGCGCCGAACAGCATGATGGGGATTCCGACGATGCCCCAGCCGAATGCTACCCCTAGCTGGAAACTGACTATGGTGCCGAAAAGGGCGATGCTGATTCCTTTCTTCAATGCTGACTGTCGTCCTGCTTGGGGATTGCTTCGGAACCAGCCGAGCGCTACCACTCGGTTATAGAGGCCTTGCCGGGCCGTGCTTTGTATGTCGCCGTATTTCTCGTCCCGCAGATCTTTGAGACTGACCTGGCTGCCTTTCTGAGGTATTTCGCTTGGGTGGTTTTTTCTCTCGGTATTGGGTTGGTGCGTTTTCCTCTTGGGAGTAGTGTGGCCTGATTTTGAACGGAAGATTCTATTTAAGAGCTTCAGCTCGTAGCCGATGAGGCCATCAGAGTTCTTATCTGTGCGGGTCAAGAGGTGACCGCCGTGCTCGGTAGCAGTGATTACGAGATATCCGCGGACTGCCAGGTCGATGATTGTTGCGGAGATGTCCACGGAGTCTGCGGTCGCATCCACCAGGGTGCCTATCTCACCGGGCCGGGCTCCCCGGGGCGGCTGGAAGGCCACCGCAACGTTGACCTTGCCGCGACGCTTGCCAGTCCGGGCGGCCATGCCTGCGGCTGGGGCAAGGCCTGGCGTGAGACCGAGAAACACCTCGTCACGGGCTTTCTTGTTTCGTATCATGACTAGTGCCACCACGGCTCCCACACTGAGAACGGCGGTGGCAGTCCCAAAGACGGGATTCAGGGGAGAATGCTCTGACCAAAGAGACCAAAAGATTGGCCATGGGGTGCGCCTCCGCTCCTGATCTATGGTCTCTATCGTCTGGGTCACCCCAGGGAAGGTGCCAGCGGGAAAACCGGCGACAACCTGCACTGGATCGCCAGCTGGGATCCGGTCTACCGAATAGGAGGCGCTGGTGCCGCCGGAGCTGGATTCGCAGGGTTTATCCAGGTTTGTCGTCTGCCAGCAGCTGACCTTCGAGATCTCCGCTGGGCCGGTGATGGAAACCTGGAAGTTCTTGATCTCCGATGCCCAGTTTCCGATGACATTCCAGTTGAACTCATCCAGGCCGCTCTCTGGGTGCTTGGTGGCGATCAGCCCGGTGATGTCATAGCTGATCCGATAGGTCTGCGGAGTCGAATAGACGGTGTTCGCTTCGCCCACCCGGACGGTCATGGTTCCATTGTCCTGGGTGATCTGTGTGTCGGAATGGGCGCCGCTAGGGGAAGAGACCTGGACGCCGGATATCTCGAAGCGATACCACTGGTTTTCATTTCCAGTTCGCTGCCGCTTCGGCAGCGCGAACACAGGGCCGCGACCCTTGACCTTGGAGAAGTCCATCTCCAAAGTGGCGTCGACGTGAGCCACCCCATCACTGCTGAGGTTGACCTTAACATTCCACCAGTTGACTGGGGCCGAATCCTGCGCGTGGGCCTGCGGGGTGTTCACCGCACCGGCAGCGACCACGACGAGCATGACGAACAGTCCCCTGAGTACCTTCCACATGATTCTCAGGGTAGAGCCTGCCGGGGGCAACCAGGGGCGTGTCTGTT
The DNA here is from genome assembly GCF_019973735.1 of Arachnia rubra. NCBI lineage: Bacteria > Bacillati > Actinomycetota > Actinomycetes > Propionibacteriales > Propionibacteriaceae > Arachnia > Arachnia rubra. The sequence continues at coordinate 2,074,337 of NZ_AP024463.1, read as the reverse complement.
GGTCAGTCGAGGCCGAGCACGGACTGCACCTGTCCGCGCAGAGTCATCAGGCGGATCTCCGCGGCCAGCCTGGCCGCCATCCCAGACTGGGACTTCTCCGGAGGCAGCACCACCTCCAGGTAGCACTTCAGCTTCGGCTCGGTCCCGGACGGGCGCACCACCACGCGCACCTCGTCGCTGGCCAGCTCCACGGCGTCGGTGGGAGGAAGCCCAGCCGAGCTCTCAGCCAGGTCGCGATAACTGACCGGGGCGTAAAGCAGGCTCACCGGGGGATTGGCGCGTAGCCTTTCCATGGCGGCGGTGATCAGGGAGAGGTCATCCACCCGGATAGCCAGCTGGGCTGTGGCGTGAAGCCCCAGCTCAGCGGTCAGCTCGTCCAGCCGGTCGGCCAGTGTCAGCCCCTTCGCACGCAGCCTGGCCGTCATCTCAAGCGCCATCAGAGCTGCGGTCAGGCCATCCTTGTCCGGGACCACGGCCGGATCACAGCAGTAGCCGATGGCCTCCTCATATCCGAAGGCGAGGTCCGGAACCCGCCCGATCCACTTGAAACCCGTGAGAGTGGTGACGTGGCGCCGTCCCCGCGCAGCCGCCAGGGCGGCGAGCGCCCCCGAGGACACCACCGAGCTGGCCAGCACACCCTCGGCCCCGCGGCGGAGCATGTGGTCGGCGAGCAGCAGCCCCAGCTCGTCGCCCGTCAGCATCCGCCACTTCCCATCGACGAGCGTGGCGACCGCGCACCGGTCTGCGTCAGGGTCATTGGCCACTACCAGGTCAGCCCCGGACTCCTCGGCCAGCGCCAGTGCGCGATCGATGGCGCCGGGCTCCTCCGGGTTGGGGAAGGGGACGGTCGGGAAATCCGGGTCCGGCTCGGCCTGCTCCGCTACCTCGTGGGCGGGCGGGAAGCCAGCGGCCCTGGTCAGTTCCCGGAGTGTCCGGGACCCCACCCCATGCATCGCGGTGTGCACCCAGGTGACCTCACGTGGGGCATTGGCGTGGATCAGCGCGGTGCCCCGAGTGATGTAGTCGTGACTGAGCCGGTCCCACATCATCCGGTATGCATCGCTGCGAGGAAGCGAACTCAGGGAGTCAGCCGGGTGCGCTGCGATCCGAGCGGTGATCTCGGAATCGGTGGGCGGGACTATCTGTGACCCGTCACCCAGGTACACCTTGTAGCCGTTGTCGGCGGCCGGATTGTGGGAGGCCGTCACGACAACCCCGGCAATACATCCGTATTTGCGCACGCCGAATGCCACCAGGGGAGTCGGGGTGGGGGAGCCGGTGAGCAGCACCTCGAAACCGGCGCCAGCGAGTACCGCAGCGGTCTCACGGGCGAACTCCTCAGACCTGTGCCGGGCATCGTAACCGACTATCACCTGGCCCTCGGCGTGGCCGTTGTCTCTCAGCCAGTCCGCGAGTCCGGCTGTGGCCTGTGCGACAACCACGAGGTTCATGCGGTGGGGGCCCGCGCCCATCCTGCCCCTGAGCCCTGCTGTGCCGAAGGTCAATGGGCCCGAGAAGGCGTCCTCGAGAGTTCTTGCTGCCTCTGGATCTCCCGCATCGGCTGCCTCAAGAAGTTCCTTGAGTTCGGCCCGGGTGATGGGGTCGGGGTCGGTGGCCAGCCAGGCCCGGGCTGCGTCATGACTGGTCATGCCGGTCATAGCGCACCCGCTATTCCGGCCAGCAGCGAGGCCAGCTGTGGCCCGGCGTCGCGGCCGGCCCGCAGCACCTCGGAATGGTCGAGCCCCGAGGCCGACAGGCCTGCGGCCGCGTTGGTGACCAGCGAGAGCCCCAGCACCTCCATGCCAGCCTCGCGTGCGGCGATGGTCTCCAGCGTCGTCGACATGCCGACGAGATCGCCGCCGATGATGCCGGCCATCCGCACCTCGGCGGGAGTCTCGTACTGAGGACCACGGAACTGCACGTAAACACCCTCGGGTAGCTCAGGTCTCACCGTGTGGGCCAGGTCGCGCAGCCGTTGCGAGTAGGCATCTGTCATATCCACGAAGGAGGCGCCCTGCAAAGGGGTGGCGCCGGTCAGATTGATGTGGTCGCGGATCAGGACCACGGTGCCCGGCCCCCACGCCGGGTTCAGGCTGCCGCAGCCGTTGGTGAGCACCAAAGTCGCCGCCCCCCAGGCAGCGGCCGTGCGCACCCCATGCACGACCGGCGCGACGCCTCGGCCCTCGTAGTAGTGAGTGCGCCCCGTCAGGACTGCGGCCGTCTTGCCCGGCATCGTGCGGATCAGTCTCAGCACGCCACCATGGCCGCTGACCACGGGAGGACTGAAGCCTGGCACGTCGCCGAGCTCGATCTCACCGAGCCTCTCGCCCAACTGATCGGCTCCAGCAGACCAACCGGAGCCCAACACCAGCGCCAGATCTATCCGGTCCAGGCCGAACCGGGATGAGAGAAAATCGACGGCCTCATGCGCCAGCCTTATGGAGTCATCGCTCATGTCCCAAGCGTAGTGCCGGGCGGCTTGAAACGGCGGCTGTCCTCCTTCGTCCAGGCTCGTGGAATCGCGAGTCAGCGGAACGGCACCTTTTCAGCGCCTGAGCCAGCTCCTAGCCTTGGCTATGCGTTCGGTCACTTGCTCGGTCGTGGCCTGGGCCAGTGGCGGCCCTCCACATTCGCGGCGCAGATCGGCGTGGACGTGGCTGTGAGGACGCTGTTCAAGACGGGCGAGCTGGGCGACGAGGGAATTGAGCTCCTTGCGCTGGTTCGCGAGTGCCCGGTGAAGTGGCACCTCTGGTTTCGACTTCGGGTCCTTGCGTTCCCGGCGTTTGAGCTGCCGGCGTTGCCGGTCAGCCAGGAGCGTGCTCACCTGGTCAGGCTCAAGGAGGCCGGGGAGCCCCAGGTAATCGAGTTCGTCCTGGGACGTGGGCTCAGCATGCATACCGAAGGCCTGGGACTCGAACAACACATGGTCGAAGGTGGCTTGGGAATCGAGGGCTTCGAATTCACCCAGCAGGTCATCGGAGGCGGACTCGCTGCGATTGGCGGCCTTGATCAGTGCCTCCGTCTCGGCCCAGATATCGGTTTCCTCGGAGCGGGGGGGGTCCCAGCACGTGATCACGTTGCCGTTCCAGGGTAGCTGCGTGGGCCAGCAGTATCGGAACGGTGGGCAGGAACACCGTCGCCACCTCACCGCGACGCCTGGAGCGTACGAAACGTCCTACCGCCTGGGCGAAGAACAGTGGCGTCGACGTGGAAGTGGCATACACCCCGACCGCGAGCCGGGGCACGTCCACTCCCTCCGAGACCATACGGACAGCGACCATCCAGCGGTCGCCGCTCTCGGCAAACTCCTCGATCTTCCCGCCGGCCTTGGCGTCGTCCGAGAGAATCACCGTGGGACGTTTCCCCGTGATCTGGGTGAGGATCTTCGCGTAGGCCCGGGCCACAGTCTGATTGGTGGCTATCACCAGCCCGCCTGCGTCGGGGATGGAGCGGCGTACCTGCGTCAGCCGCTGGTCGGCGGCCCGCAGCACCGCTGGGATCCACTCCCCGGTGGGGGACAGTGCTGTGCGCCAGGCGTGAGCGGTCAGATCCTTGGTCAGCATCGTTCCCAGGTCCGCGTCCAAGACCTCACCTGAACGCATCCGCCAGCGCATCTGCCCGCCGTAGTTCATGAAGATCACGGGTCGGACGACATGGTCAGCCAGGGCCTCCCGGTACCCGTAGGTGTAGTCGGCCCGCGACGTCTTCACCCCGGATACGGACTCCTCATAGGCGACGAACGGGATCGGGTTGTCATCCGAGCGGAACGGGGTACCCGTCAGTGCCAGGCGCCGCGTCGCCTCAGAAAAGCCCTGGAGAACGCCATCGCCCCAGCTCCGGGCATCGCCGGCATGGTGGATCTCGTCGAAGATCACCAGGGTGGAGACCTGATTGCAGAGCGCCTCGTAGGCGTAGGCGCGTATCGAGACTCCCGCATAGGTCACCACCGATCCGTCGAACTGCCTGGAACGTCCTCGCCTCACCCCACCAGTGCCGGGATCGAGGTGGATGCCGACCCGGGCGGCGGCATCCGCCCACTGCGTCTTCAGATGTTCCGTGGGGGTGACCACCACGATGCGTTTCACGGTGCGTGTGTGAAGTAGCTGATGTGCCACGCGCAGCGCAAAAGTGGTCTTGCCTGCCCCGGGGGTGGCGACACACAGGAAATCACGAGGCTGGGATGTCTCGTAGAGTTCGAGGGCCGCCACCTGCCAGGCGCGGAGACTCTGGGCAGTACCCCAGGCAGCGCGCTGCGGGAAGGCGGGGGAGAGATGTTCGAACGCCGAGGAAGTCATACGGGTTCGAAGCGTACCCCAGGATGGGAGAGCAGCTGGTTTTGCCGGTGGCGTGTGCCGGGCTGCCCTGTTAGTCGTCGAAGAGCCCCATCAGCAGGGAGAAGCCGCCGAGCATCAAGGCTCCCTGGGCTAGGCCGCGAACTGCCGGATCTAACCCGTACTGCTGGTAGTAGCCACGTGTGTAGGCAGCGTGTGCTTGATCCTCCCAGTAGGGAATCGTCTGGTAGCCCTGCTGCACCATGCGGATGTGTGGGGTAGTGCCTGAGCTGATGCGTGCGGCATCCAGCGCGCAGGCCGGGACCTCGCGGGGCGTGCCACCTGCGGGGGCCCAGGTGACGTTGCGGGTGGATGGGCCATGCGATGGATCGAAGAAGCACGGTGGGCGGCGCTCCGGGAGTGGCTCGCCCTGTGCCCGGGACTTCACGCAAGCTATCGCGTAACGCCCCTCCTCAAGGATGTGGGCGATGGCGGTGGCATCGGATTCATAGCGCGCCTGGTTCATGGCCTGCTTGGCGTTCTCGTAGGCATCCAGGGCCTCTGTGTAGTTGGCCTGGGCTTCCGCGTTGAGCTCAAGCCCCACCACATCCATGTCCAGTTCGCGGAGCTCGTCGCCGAATCGTGTGATGTCGCTGTCCAGGGAAGCGCGGGCCGCGTCCCCGATCGGGGTCTCGCCGTAGCGAACCGGCCCGGCGCTGAGCTGTTGAGGCTGTTGCCCCGCGCCGAGCGCGCGTGTACCCCGCAAAGCCAGGAAAACCAGCCCGGCAACAATCATCATGACCAACAAACCACCAAGGGTCACAGCACATCACTCCTACAAAGCGCCCTGTATGCTCCAGATTACGTCACGCAGGCAAAGCGACATCCATGCAGAAGGCGAGCGGAGGCGGAGGATTCATTGGACAGCATGATTCAGGTCAAGGCCTGGGAAGAACTGACCAAGGACGAGCTCTTCGAGATCGTGTGCCTGAGATCCGAGGTGTTCTTCGTGGAACAGCGTGCTGACACTCCCGACTTCGATGCCTTCGACCGTGACCCCAGAACCCGTCACTGGTGGGTCCCCGATGTGGGTGGCTGTGCAGCTTATCTGCGCACCGTAGAGCTTGATGAGCCGGAGCTTGGAGTATCCCAGTCGTTCGGGCGCGTGGCTGTCCGGGCTGACCGCCGTGGCGAGGGATTGGCGCGGCGATTGATCGCGGCGGCGCTGGGCCGATTGGGTAAAAAACCTTTCGTCATCCACGCACAGAGTTATGTGGTGCCGCTCTACCAGGACTTCGGATTCACAACAGTGGGGGAGGAGTACCTGGAGGCAGGGATCCCCCACCTGAGAATGCTGAGACCAGGAGAGATCCGCGTCAGCGCCGTTGTCCTGACCGACGCGACGGGCCAGGTGCTGCTGGTCCGCAAGCGTGGCACGGAGGCATTCCTGAATCCGGGCGGAAAGCCCGAACCGGGAGAGACCCCGGAGCAGTGCGCATCCAGAGAGTTACGAGAGGAACTGGGCCTGGACCTCGGTCCGGGCAGGCTGATCCCGCTGGGACAGTATCGCGCTCCGGCAGCCAACGAGGCTCACACCGTCGTGGTCGCCGATGTTTTCAAAGCCCCAGAACCTCTCGCTCACCTTCCTCGGCCGCGGGCTGAGATCGCCGAGGCAGTCTTCGTCGATCCTGCGCGCCCCCAACCGAGCTGGGCTCCGCTGTTCACCGAGCAGATCCTGCCCCGGCTGTCCTGAGTGCTGGGAATTCTTGGTTGCGAACAGACAATGACTGCATAAATTTTCGCGTCTGAATTATCAAGGGTTGCGAAATCGCCCCCGGTGAACTAACGTCAATCTAAATTCGTCATAGCATCCTGGCGACGATGGAGCTGCGTGAGGCAGTTGAAATATCCATCAGTGTTGTCTGTTGCCGGGGAGGTGCTTGGTTGTCAGGTTGGGCCTAGATGCTCTGGTTCTGGCTATCACCTCTGTGGGGTTAATAATCGAGAGGAAGGGTGAAGCGTGAAAAGAAGAAATGTAAGATTAAATACAATATTGAGGCCGACTGTATTTTTTGTGGCATCGATAGTGCTTATGGTTGGATTTGCTCCTCCGGCATCCTTGGGACATGGAATCACTGGAAACCGGGGTGCGGAGTCGATATCGCATACGTTTTCGCCCGAGGAAATCGCCAGAACGGAGGAGTACTGGACTCCGGAGCGCATGGCCGAGGCGATTCCAGCGGAGATGCCTGAGCCTGAGAATACATCAATAAAATTTACTTTTTGGATTGGTGTATCCCTAGCCTGTATTGTCCTAGCTGATGCTTTTAATTCTCTCAGAAAGTGGATTATGGAATCGCAATCTGAAGCTTAGATGCAATAATTCTATTGCCTGTATATCATGATCTAAAGATTTTGGGTAGATTCTGGCTTCCCTAGTCTATGCGCCGATGGGGTGTCGTTAGATTTTGAGGGTTATTCACAGCTGTGAGTGGTCAGTCTCCGATAATGGGATTCGGTGCTCATGAGCTGGCCATGAATAGCCTTTGTTGCGACCTTCAGGCGCTGGGTGATAATGAAGTAATGCCTGGAAGGAGGCTGTTGTACATTAGAGATTATTTATGATGGGTAGTATTGGATAGTGAGGCTCTCCAAGAGGGCTTTCGTTTCAGTAAAAGTCCTTGTCAAATAAGTTTGCTTGTGGTTGCGGAAAGCCTCTCAAAAGTCCTGAGATTGTGTGATTGTCAGCGGATAGTTGGCTTCGATGAGGGCTCAGGGCTGTCATTATAGAAGCTTATTCATAGGGCGGCCGGCAAACAGCAAAATTTTTGTCAGAGCAGATTGGCTGCGGCTGTGAAACAAGCCTCATAGGTTCCTATAATATTGGAAAGAGAAGTGAAGTATGAAGAAAAGAAATAGAGTAGGCGGAGCAGCCGCGGCATTAGCGGCCACTCTCACATTCATGGCTGGAATTGCCTTTCCGGCGTATGCGGACAACACCTCTGATGCGGAGCAGCCTGGAGATTCTCTGGCGCATGGGGTCTCTCCTGAGGAGGTGGCTGAGACAGAGCAGTTCTGGACGCAGGAGCGGCTGGATTCTGCGACACCCCTGGATTCACCAGTCGGGACTCTTGGTGAATCCCATACGCCTGCTGGGGAGGAACAGGCTGAGGTGCGACAGGGGGAGGACATCGTTAGCTCTGAACCGGTGAAACCACAGTCTGATGTTGGGGACCTGGCCGTGGGTAGTTACGCCGGTTCTGGCGCCGGCCCTAATGATCAAGTCAAGGTCCCGAGCACTGTGGGGCGGCTGTTCTTCACGACACCCAAGGGATCGAGCAGCTGTACAGCTTCCGCAGTGGCTGGCGGTGATGGAACAAAGATCATCACCGCAGGTCACTGTATTCATCCGGGAGATGGCGGTACAGATTGGTACAAGAATTTTGCATTCATCCCTGCCTATTACAAAGGATCTGGACCGCAGGGGATCTGGTATGGCTCCAGGGCGGTCGTATTCCAAGGCTGGAAGCAGGGTAACTACCGCTACGATCAAGGTTTTGTGAGCCTCGGTGTTAAGGATGGCCGTACCATTACGCAGGCAGTAGGCGGGAATGGCCTCATAGGGGGAGGTAGCGGGACTGTCTCCGGCAGTCGCATCTGGGGTTATCCAGCGGAAACTCCATTTGATGGTTCGCTTCCTTACTTCTGCGACGGCTCTTCCACTGCTCGGTCTGCTGACTCCGTGATGCAGTGCAGAATGAATGAGGGGGCATCTGGTGGGCCTTGGATCAAGGATCACGGCGAGCAGAATCTGGGATACACCTGGGCGGTGACCTCGCGGTGCGTAGGTCCCGGTGCAAATTCAAAATCCAAATGTGCTCTCACCGAGCTGCTTGCCGCACCCAATCCCCGGAATATCCTCCAGCTGCGCGATGCCTGATGGAACTGGGCATCAAGGCAATGGGGAACTTAGCCTTGGTATCAGCCAATTGACAGTTGCACCGTCACTTCACGTGAAGTCTGGAACTGGCTGATAGCTGTCAGAACAAAATATGAAAGGACATGAGGCGTGTCCCCTGTGATGGGGACGCGCCTCAGCCGTCCAGGCGGCTGAAGTCCAGGGTTTTCAGCATCAACTCGCCAGCGGTGTCTGAGGCGTCCAGGTCCACCGTTGCGAAGATCGACCAGTCCCGGTTCCCCGCCGGGTCATCGATGATCTGCCGTACCTCCCACAGCCGTCCGCCTCGGTGCTCCTCCACAATGAAGAAAGCAGGGCCACGAGCATCCGCCCCGACGCCTATATCCTCGTGCTCGTCCCAGTAGTTGCCGAGGGCGTCATCCCAGCGTTGCCGGGTCATGGGATCGCCGCTGGTGAGGGCGGCCAGCGCATCCACGTCGTCATCGGCACACAACTCCACCCGCCGCCACATGGCGTTTCTCACCATCACCCTGAAGGCGCGCCCGTTGCCCGTCACTGGGCGGGCTGGCGGAGCGGCCTCAGCCCGCTGCTCCGCAGGCACCCCGGCCAGGGCTGCGAGTTCGTTCCACTCATCCAGCAGCGATGAGTCAACCAGCCGGGTGGTCTCGCCGAGCCAGGCGATCAGGTCCTCCAGATCGTCAGTGCGCAGGCCTTCCGGGATGCTTTGCCGCAGCGCCCGGTAGGCGTCGGTCAGGTAACGCAGCAGCAGTCCCTCGGTGCGCTGTAGCTTGTAATGGGCCACGTATTCGCCGAACGTCATGCCCTGCGAGTACATGTCCCGCACCACCGACTTGGGGCTCACGGGAGTTTCCGACAACCAGGGGTGCCTCACGGAGTATTCAATGTGCGCCCGCTCCAGCAGCTCTGCCAGAGGTTGCGGCCAGGTGACCTCCTCCAAGGCATCCATCCGCTCCTCGTAGTCCCACCCATCGGCCTTCATCTCGGCGACAGCCTGACCGCGTGCCTTGAACTGCTGGGCCAGCAGCAGCACCCGTGGATCCTCCAGCGTGGCCTCGATCACCGAGACCACGTCGAGGGCGTAGTCCGCGGAGGCCGGGTCGAGGGTCTCTATCACAGACAGCGCGAAGGCCGATAAGGGCTGGTTGAGGGCGAAGTCGCGTTGCAGGTCGACGTTCAGCTCGTACCGGCGGCCACCGGGGGTCGGATCGGGCAGCCGGGTGGCCACCTCGGCCCGCAGCAGTGAACGACCAAGCCCGACGGCCCTTCGCAGCATGGCCCGGCGGGCCTTCGGCTCCGGATGGGTGGAGTCGATGAGGCGCGTCACCGCGATGCTGGTCTCCTCGTTGCGCTGCAACAGGTTCAGCAGCAGGGCATGGCTGATCCTCATCCGTGCATGCAGCTGCTCCGGCACCGATTCGATCAGCTTGTTGAAGGTGGCCTCCGTGTAGTTCACGAAACCCTCCGGTGGCTTCTTCCGGCGCACCGAACGCAGTTTCTTCTCGTCCCCCTGGTGCCTGGCGAGGATCCGGGCGTTCTCCACCTCGTGTTCAGGTGCCTGGGCTACGACATAGCCGATGGGGTCGAAACCGGCCCGGCCAGCGCGCCCCGCGATCTGGTGGAACTCACGGCTGCGCAGTACGCGTTGCCGCCGGCCGTCGAACTTTGTCAGGGAACTGAACAATACGGTACGGATGGGGACGTTGATCCCCACCCCTAGGGTGTCGGTGCCGCAGATCACCGCCAGCAGTCCGCGCTGTGCCAGCTGCTCCACGAGCCGCCGGTAACGGGGCAGCATCCCCGCGTGATGAACGCCGATCCCGCCACGCAGCAGCTTCGACAATGTCGCCCCGAAACCACCGGCGAACGGGAAGCCTGCCAGCGCCTGTTTCAGCTCATCCGGGACCGCAGCTCCGTGCTTGCGCACCACTCCCTGGCTGAGCAGCGCCGCTGCCTGTTCGACAGCGGCCCCCTGGGTGGGATGGACGATGTAGACGGGAGCCTGATGTGTCTCGATGATCTCCGCGATGGTCTCGTGTACTGGTGCCAGGGACCAGCGATAGGTCAGAGGGACGGGGCGTGTTACCCCGCCGATCACGGCAGTCTCGCGTCCGGTGCGCCGGGTGAGGTCCTTCGCAAGACCTGTCACATCCCCCAGAGTCGCGGACATGATGACGAACTGCGCCTGGGGCAGCTCAACCAGCGGAACCTGCCATGCCCAGCCACGCTCTGGCTCGGCGAGGAAATGGAACTCGTCCATCACTACCTGACTGACTTTGGCGTCCCGGCCCTCACGCAGCGCCAGGTTTGCCAGGATCTCGGCGGTGCAGCAGATGATGGGGGCATCCGCATTGACGGAGGCGTCTCCGGTGACCATTCCGACATTTTCAGCTCCGAAGGCATCGCACAGGGCGAAGAATTTCTCGTTCACCAGGGCCTTGATCGGGGCGGTGTACCAGGTGCTGCGGCCCTCCGCGAGCGCCGCGAAGTGGGCGCCGAGCGCGATCAGTGATTTCCCGGAACCCGTCGGCGTGGTGATGATGGCGTTGTCGCCGGTGAGAATAGCCAGCAGCGACTCCTCCTGGTGCGGGTACAGCGAGATTCCCGAGTCCTCGACCCAGGTGGTGAAGATCTCCAGGAGAGAATCGGGGGAGGGGTCTTGGGGCAAGAGGTCGCTGAGATTAGTCATGGCGTTCTCAATTCTCCCATGCCCCATGCTTGGCATTGCCCGCGGCGAAGACGGTGAGTCCAACGGGGTTAACTACGGCAAATGCGGGTTCATCACGTGGTCCAGACGGCCACTATCCTCTGGCGTCATGCCTGAACTGTGGACAGTGGAGCGCATCGAGGCCGCTGCGCCTGACTCGTCGTCGGCAACCGCTGGACGCAAACTGGCGAAGCCAGGGCCCTGGTCTGACATCGGTTTCCAGGGCAATCTCCTGTGGGGTGCCTGCCAGGGGTCGGGCAAGACGCCGTACAGAGTCAGCATCGACACCGCCTCGCCCGCATACAAATGCTCCTGTCCTAGCCGCAAGTTCCCCTGCAAGCATGCCCTTGCCCTGTTGTTCCTGTGGGCGCAGGGCCAAGTATCCGAATCTGGTGAGATCGCTGGGTTCGCCTCGCAGTGGGCTGGAGCACGCGAGGCGAGGGCGGGCAGGAAGAAGACCGAGGCCCGAGAACGGACTGAGGAGCAGAAGGCCGCCGCTACCAAGCGTGCCGCACAGCGCGAGGAACGGGTCGCCAATGGTCTGACCGAGCTTGACCGCTTCCTGGCTGATCAGTTGAGACAAGGCCTTGCCACCCACGCCGGCGACCGCTCGAGACGACTGGAGCACATGGCGGCCCGCATGGTGGATGCACAGGCCCCGGGGATCGCATCGCGGCTGCGGGAACTCGCCACCGTGCCCTCGTCGGGAGACTGGCCCACCCAGGTGGTCGATGGATATGGTTCCCTCCATCTCCTAGCCGTGGCCTGGGCCGGCCGTGACAAGTTACCCAGCGGCCTTGCTGAGACCGTCCGCTCCCACATTGGATTCACCACCCGTGTCGAGGATGTGCTCATGACCCCCGGCGTCAGAGACCGCTGGGTGGTGCTGGGCATGCACGACGCCGACGAGGAGCAGGTCAGCGTGCGGCGGGTATGGCTATGGGGCCGGGAGACCGGCAGGCGTGCGCTCGTGCTGTTCTTCGCCCGGGGAGGCGATGGTTTCGACACCAGCCTCTATCCCGGAACCGAGATCGACGCAGACCTTCACTTCTACCCCGGCAGGCCACCGCTGCGTGCCGCGGTCGGATCCACATACGCTGAGTTGCCGCGCGTCAGCGGCTGGGAACTCGCTGGTGATGACGTCGCCACCGCCATCAGCCAGCTGCGCGACGCTGTCGCCGCCGATCCCTGGTGCGAGGCCTGGCCGGTCGCCATCCAGGGCTCACTGACCCGGGAGTCGGGGGGCTGCTGGCTGGTCTCTGAGCGGGCTGTTGCCCTGACAGGTACCCACACCGATCATTGGCGCATGCTGGCTGAGATCGGCACCACGCCGGTCACCGTTTTCGGTGAGCTCAGCGCGGATGGCTTGCGACCCATCGCCTACCTGCGGGAAGCGACGGTGTGTCCACTGTGAAACCCACCCAGCTCATAACCGCCGCGCTGGTCGGCAGCCCCGACCCGGCGCTCCTCGACCAGGCTGCCCGCCACGCAGCGCTGCGCCGGGCCACCGTCCGCACACGTGAGCTCCCAGCGCCGGCACCCGCTCCCGGGCAGGAACCGGACCAGCCTTCCAGCGCATTCGCGGCAACGGTCAGTATGGTCCTCGCCCGCCCGGCGGCGATGCGCGACCCGATCCTGGTGGAGGCCCTGGAACAGCTGGCCACCGCGGGCCTGGTGCTGCCGGTCAAGCTCCTCGTCCCGCTGCTGGTCGCCGCCGGATCCAGCCGTGACATCGCGGCAAGGCTTCCGGCGGTGCTGGGGCGCCGGGGTAGGTGGCTGGCTCAGCTCGACAGCGACTGGCTGCGCCACCAGGCCATCGCCGCTCCGGACCCACTCGACTGGGAGGAGGGAAGCCTGGCCGAGCGGATCGCATGGCTACGCCACCTGCGTGCGGCGGACCCGGCCGCGGGCCGCGAGCTCGTCCAGCAGGCCCGCAGCGAGAAGGCCGCTGACCGCGCGCAGTTTGTCGCTGCGCTTGAGGTCGGTCTCGGCCCCGGTGATGAGGAACTGCTTGAGGTATCGCTGCGAGACCGGTCCAAACAGGTGGGGCGTGCCGCCGCCGGGCTCCTCGCCCGGCTCGACGGATCGGCCTATCTCACCCGTGTGCTGGAGCTGGCCCGAGGCTGTTTCAGCCTGAGGGACAAGCCACGGAAAGGGCTGCTCAGCAGGCTCCGTGCGCCAGAGCAGGACATTCTCGCCGCTGCGCCGCCTGAGCAGGACCTGGTTGCTGGCTTCTACGCTGACGTCGCCGCCACGCAGGTCGTCAAAGGACCGGCCGGACGAGTGCAGCTTCTCGCCGCGATGATGCCGCCGCACCGCTGGGCCGAACTGGGGATCAGCGTCGCTGGTCTCGGAGCCGGCGTGCTCTGTGACGATGAACACATCGACGTGGCCCAGGCGTTGACCTGTGCCGCGATCCGCTGGGGCAACACGGAGGCTGCCCGTGTGCTGCTCACCAGGCACCTGGATCCAGCGCTTCTGCCGCTTCTGCCGGCCACAGAGCGCGACACCGTCCTGGTCAAGATCGTCCATGCCACCACTCCCAAAGAACTCCCCGGGCTCTGCTCCAGGCTGCTGGCGCAGCAAGGCCTGCGCCTGTCCCGCGAGGCCGCGGGCGTGATCCTGGACGGCATCTTCGCCCACGCGAAGACCAAGAACACAGTTCCCGAGGCCCCGGCCCGTCTCCTGGCGTTCGCGGCTGAACCCAGCGCTGCCTCCGGGCTGCTGCCTCGCCTCACGCTTCTTGGCCAGCAACCCGGCCTGTCCACGTTCAACCAGCGTATAGCGCGTGACGCCGCAGCTGCCCTGACGTTGCGCCAGGGCATCCACGAATCCATCAACCAGCCCGAGGAGACCCGATGACCGAGACTGTGCTTCGCCCACACGCCGAACAGGCCTTCGCGCATGAGCTCGATGCTTTGGCGAAGGCCGATGACAGGCCACGCCCGGTGAACTGGCGGCTTTCACCGTGGGCTGTGGTGCAGTACCTCATGGGCGCAACCCTGCCCGACGGCACTCAGATCACCCCGAAATACGTTGGAAACCAGAGGCTCATAGAGGTTGCGGTCGCAACTCTCGCCACTGACAGGGCGCTCCTGCTGCTGGGTGTCCCGGGTACCGCCAAGTCCTGGGTCTCCGAGCATCTGGCGGCCGCCATCTCCGGCGATTCCACGCTTCTCGTGCAGGGCACGGCAGGCACCGCGGAGGAGGCTGTGCGGTACGGCTGGAACTACGCTCGCCTGCTCGCGGAGGGGCCGTCGGAGGCGGCGCTGGTCGCGTCCCCGATCATGACGGCAATGGCTAGTGGTGCCATCGCTCGCGTTGAGGAGCTGACCCGGATGCCCTCCGACGTCCAGGACGGCATGATTACCACGCTCAGTGAGAAGACGCTGCCGGTTCCCGAGCTGGGTATGGAGGTGCAGGCCCGCGCTGGTTTCAACCTGATAGCCACCGCAAACGACCGAGACCGCGGCGTCAACGACCTGTCTAGCGCCCTGCGGCGGCGGTTCAACACGGTTGTGCTCCCGCTGCCCTCGAGTGCCGAGGAGGAGTTGAGGATCGTCACCAGGCGTGTCGCCGAGCTGGGACGTTCGTTGCAACTGCCTGAGGCCAGCGACGCCCTGACCGAGATCCGCCGTGTCGTGACGGTGTTCCGTGAGCTACGTCAAGGCCACACCGAGGACAACAAGACCTCACTGAAGACTCCCTCGGCGACGCTGAGCGCAGCAGAGGCGATCTCCGTGGTCACCAATGGCCTGGCGCTCGCAGCCCATTTCGGTGATGGCGTGCTGCGGGCTGAGGACGTCGCGGCCGGAATCGTCGGTGCCGTTGTGAAAGATCCCGTCGCTGACCAGGTGATCTGGCAGGAATACCTCCAGACGGTGGTGCGTGAGAGGTCCGGCTGGAAAGATTTCTACCGGGCCTGCCGCCACGTGACGCAGTGACTGAGGATCGTTCATGAGCGAGGTCAGGATCTATGGGGTCCGCCACCACGGGCCGGGATCGGCACGGTCGCTGCTTCGTGCCCTCGAGACTTTCGACCCCGGCGCGATCCTCATTGAAGGCCCGGCCGACGCTGATGCGATGGTGCCCTATGTGACGGACCTGGTGCCTCCCATCGCCCTGCTGGCCTGGGTGGCCGACGAGCCGTCGCGGGCTGCGTTCTGGCCGTTCGCTGCCTTCTCACCGGAATGGCAGGCGCTCAGCTGGGCGGTCAGGAACAGCCGCTCCGCCTCGTTCATCGACCTGCCCAGTTCGCTCAGCCTCGCCCGGGAACACCAGGAGCGGGCGATGGAGTCGG
This sequence comes from Arachnia rubra, assembly GCF_019973735.1. Taxonomy (NCBI): domain Bacteria; kingdom Bacillati; phylum Actinomycetota; class Actinomycetes; order Propionibacteriales; family Propionibacteriaceae; genus Arachnia; species Arachnia rubra. Next base: position 2,059,122 of record NZ_AP024463.1, on the reverse strand, counting down.
ATCCGTTGCGGCTGCTCGCCGATGCGGCTGGCTACGACGACCCGGAACGCTGGTGGGAGGACCTCGTCGAGCAGCGTGACGAGGACGTCTTCGAAGTGATCGGCGAGGCGATGGCGGCCATCCGCGAGGGCGAGACCGCCGATGAGGAGAACCAGCTGCGTGAGGCCCACATGCGCAAGGCGTTGCGTGCGGCGAGACGCCGGTACGAAAAGATCGCGGTGGTGTGCGGTGCCTATCACGTGCCGGCGCTGGCGGCCAAGGTGACGGCCGCCGCGGACAATGCGCTGCTGAGACAACTGCCCAAGGTCAAGACGCAGGTCACCTGGGTGCCGTGGTCGCATGGCCGGCTCGCTGCCTCGTCAGGTTACGGCGCCGGTGTCCGGTCGCCTGGGTGGTACCACCATCTGTTCACCGCGTCAGACCATCCTGTCGAGAGGTGGCTGGCGCATGTCGGCGCCGTGCTGCGGGAACACGACCTGCCCACCTCGTCCGCCCACGTCATAGAAGGTGTCCGGCTCGCCGACTCCCTAGCCGTCCTACGTGGCCGCCCCATGCCGGGGCTATCCGAGGTCCAGGAAGCCACCCTGGCGGTGCTGTGCGAGGGCAACGGTCTTGCCCTCGACCTGGTCACCCGTGAGGCAATCATCGGTGAGCGCCTCGGTGCGGTGCCCGATCAAGTGCCCCGCACCCCGTTCGAGGCCGACCTGAACGCTACGGCCCGGCGGCTCCGACTCAAACAGGACGCCACCGAGCGGGAACTCGATCTCGACCTGCGCAAGGAGAGCGGCCTGGCCAGGTCCTGTTTCCTCAGACGGCTTCAGATTCTCGGTATCGGCTGGGGCAGGCCCATGGGCCAGTCCGGTACCGGCACGTTTCGCGAGCTCTGGCGCCTGTCCTGGGAACCGGAGCTCGCTGTCGCCGTTGTGGACGCCTCACGGTGGGGCAGCACCGTCGAGGCCGCAGCCGCGGCCCATCTACTGTCTGACACCAGCAATCTGGCGGGCGTCGCCCGGGGCGTGGACCGGGCGCTGACAGCCGATCTGCCCGCGGCGATGCCCGAGCTGCTGCGGCTCCTGGATGTCAGGGCTGCTGCCGAGACGGATGTCGCCAGGCTCCTAGAGGCCCTGCCAGAACTCGTGCAGGCCCACCGCTACGGCGATGTGCGGGGCACTGACACCGGCCGGCTGGGAGAAGTGGTTGAAGCGCTGCTTGGCAGGGCCTGCGCCGGCCTGCCTGTGGCGCTGAGCGGGCTCACTCCCGAGGAATCCGAGCGATGCCGGGGTTTGATAGACGAAGCCAACGCGGCCGTCGGGCTGCTGGGGGAGACAGCCCAGGAGCTGTGGCGCAATGCCCTGAGGGGCGCAGCTGACCGTCACGACCTGCCCGGCCTGCTCGCCGGACGACTCGTCAGGATCCTGTTCGATGCCGGCAGCCTGGATGCTGACGAGGTGCAGCAGCGGTTGTCGCTGGCCCTCTCGGGCGGCCATCCGGCGCGTGAACAGGCATCGTGGGCTGAGGGTGTCCTGTCGGGCAGCTCCCTGCTGCTGCTCCACTCGCCAGCGCTGCTGGAGGTGCTTGATTCCTGGGTCATGGGGCTCGCTGAGGAGCTGTTCACGGAGATACTTCCCGTGATCCGCCGGGCCTTCGGGGCATGGGACAAGCCTGAACGGCAGGCTCTTGCCGGGAAGGTGGCCAACCTCGGCGGTACCGGTCCGGTCGACGAGGAGGAACCTGATCTGGCTGAGATGACGGCTGTGCTCGTCACTGTCGACGCGATCTTGGAGGGAGCGCGATGAACGAGGAACGCAGCCGTCGCTGGCGGATGCTGCTTGGTTCCGGCCCGGAGGGGGCTGCAGATGGCCTGTCCACACAGGATGCTGCGATGGATGCCGCTCTGGCTGCTTTGTACGGCCACCGGCCGGAGGATCGGGGACGGCGTGGTGGCGGGCTCGGTGACTCGGCGCCACGGGTGGCGCGGTGGCTCGGTGACATCCGCCGCTATTTCCCATCACGGGTGGTGCAGGTGATGCAGGCCGACGCGATCGACCGGCTCGGTCTCAAACAATTACTGTTGGAGCCCGAGATGCTTGAGGCTGTGGAGGCCGACGTGCATCTTGTCGCCACTCTGGCCAGCCTCGGCCGGATCATGCCGCAGAAGGCAAAGGCCAGTGCCCGCGAGGTCGTGGGCCGGGTGGTCAGGCAGGTGGAGGAGAGACTGGCCGACAGAGTGCAGCAAGCGGTGAGAGGGGCACTGAACCGGGCCTCCCGCACTACCCGTCCCCGCCTGAATGACATCAACTGGTCACGGACGATAGCGGCGAACCTGGGCAACTATCTGCCGGAGCTGAAGACAGTCGTGCCCGAGCGTCTCATCGGATATGGCCGGAGACAGACCGGGTTCCAGCGGGAGATCGTGCTGGTCGTGGACCAGTCTGGTTCGATGGCGGCATCGGTCGTCTACGCCAGTATCTTCGCGGCCGTGCTGGCGTCTATCAAGACGGTCAAGACGCACCTGGTGGTCTATGACACGGCTGTCGCTGACCTCACAGAGCAGCTCAATGATCCTGTGGAGGTCATCTTCGGAACCCAGCTTGGCGGTGGAACCGACACCAGCAGGGCACTTGCCTATTGCGAGCAGCTGGTTCAGCGCCCCAGGGACACCGTCATGGTGCTGATCAGCGACCTCTACGACTCCCAGCCCAAGCAGATGCTGCGTCGCATTACCCAGTTCCAGCAGCAGGGGGTCACTGTGGTGGCCCTGCTGGCACTCGATGACAACGGAACCCCCAGTTATCACCACGAGGTCGCCAATACTCTGGCCACGATGGATGTCCCGGCTTTCGCCTGCACGCCCGACGCCTTCCCAGAGATGATTGCTCTTGCGATCAGCAAAGGTGACCTGGCGGGCTGGGCAGCTGCCGAGAAAGCCGCCGGAGCCTAGGAACATGGGCTAGGCCTGGAAGTGGCTTCTTGTGGGAGAAGATATGAAACATGCCACCTGTGATCCGTTCCGCCAGCTATGAGGACCTTCCCGCCATCGTCGAGATATACAACGAGGGTGGTGTCGCCACCACCGCCTCCTATGACGTCGAGCCCGTGACCCTCGAGGAACGTACGGCATGGTTTGAGCGCTTACGGAACCAGGGACATCCTGTCCTGGTGTTTGAGGACGAGGGCAGGGTGACCGGTTTCGCCAGTTACGGGCCCTTCCGCGACAAGGCGGCCTACGGGCAGACCGTCGAGCACTCCGTCTATGTCGCTGAGAACAGCCGGTCCAGGGGAGCAGGACGGTTGCTGCTGCGGACTTTGATCGACCACGCGCGCGGCAGTGGCGTCCATGTCATGGTTGGTGTCCTCGACGCTGGCAACATGGCCTCACGCGCCTTCCACCGGAGCCTCGGGTTCACCGAGTCGGCGGTGCTGCCCGAAGTCGGGCGGAAGTTCGGGCGCTGGCTTGATGTCGTGTTCGTCACCTACCGTTTCGATGGAATCAGCGCCGTTGAGTAGCATTCCGGCATGGCTTATCACGGCGACACCAGCGAGCACGAGGGCAAAGAGGTACTCACATGGGAGGGGCTCGGGGACGCCACCGACGACCTGGCCCGCCAAGTCCACGAGTCCTGCTTCGACCCCTCGGTGATTATTGCCATCGCCCGGGGCGGGATGGTCCCCGCAGGGTCGCTGACATACCGGCTCGGCGTAAAACTCACCGATGCGATCAACGTCGAGTTCTACACCGATGTTCACCAGACCCTTCCCGACCCGGTGCTGCTGGCGCCCATGCTGGACACCGAGTCGATCACCGGCCGGCGCATCCTCATTGTCGATGACGTCGTCGACTCAGGACGTACTCTCGCTCTGGTGGTCAAACTGCTGCGCGGGTTCGGGGCGGAGGTGCGCAGCGCCGTGTTGTATGCCAAACCGACCACTGTCGTCGAGCCGGACTTCTGCTGGAAGCACACTGACCGGTGGATCGTGTTCCCGTGGTCTGCGAAGCCACCGCTTGGGTGAGAGGCCCATAGATGCCGCTCAGCCAAGGCCAGTAGAATCCGGGCCATGGCTGAGATCCGCACCCACGATTCCGAAGGTGGTTCTGACCTCGGACGTCTCGTCCGGGAGGCGCTGGGGGAGACCATCCGTCCCGTTATGCCAGGCTCGGGCCCCAGCCCCACCCTGTCTGAGGATGATCCTGAGACTGACCAGGGAGCCTCATTGGCCGCGCTTCCCCAGTGGGCGGGGCTCTCCGTGGATGTCACCGATACCTGACCTGGTTCAGGTGCTTACGCTAACAACCAGATAGTGTGGGGCTAAGGGAGCATTTGCCCCATCTCCCAGGAGTTCAAAGGACGGAACATGACCCTCGACTGGACCGAACTGGATACCCGAGCCGTTGACACGGCCAGGATCCTCGCTGCCGATGCCGTGGAGAAGGTGGGCAACGGCCACCCCGGCACCCCGATCTCACTCGCGCCTGTGGCCTATCTGCTGTACCAGAAGGTCATGAATGTGGACCCGAAGGATGACAAGTGGCTCGGACGTGACCGTTTCATCCTGTCGCTCGGCCATGCCTCCCTCGCCCAGTACTGCCAGTTGTATCTCGCTGGCGCTGACATGGAGCTTGATGACCTGAAGTCGTTGCGGACCTGGGGATCCAAATGTCCGGGTCATCCTGAATACGGTCACACCCGGTTCATCGAGTGCACCACGGGCCCGCTCGGAGCAGGTGTCAGTAATGCTGTCGGCATGGCTATGGCTGCCCGCAGGGAGCGTGGCCTGCTCGATCCCGATGCGCCTGAGGGGGAGTCGGTCTTCGACCACTATGTCTACTGTCTCGTCGGCGACGGCTGTCTCCAGGAGGGCGTGGCCGCGGAGGCCTCGTCGCTGGCTGCCACGCAGGACCTCGGTAACCTGATCATGATCTACGACGCCAACCGGATTACCATCGAGGGTGACACCAACATCGCGTTCACCGAGGACGTGCTGGCCCGTTACGACGCGCTGGGCTGGCATACCCAGGAGGTCGACTGGACCAACGAGGGAACCCGCTATGAGGAGGACCTTGACGCTCTTCTCTCGGCGATCCGGGCGGCCAAGGCTGTCAAGGAAAAGCCGTCGATCATCAAGCTCAACACCATCATCGGCTGGCCGCTGCCCAGCAAGGCTGGCCATCACAACATTCATGGTTCCAAGATCGGCACTGAGGAGATCGCGGCCCTGAAGGAGAAGCTTGGCTTCCCCGCTGAGCCATTCGCCGTCGACGAGGAGGCGGTGGCTCATGCCCGGGCCAACGCCGCGTCCCGTGGCGAGGCGGCTCGTTCCGCCTGGAATGAGAAGTTCGAATCCTGGAAGGCCGCCAACCCGGAACGTGCCGCGTTGCTGGAGCGCGTACGCGCTCACAAGCTCCCGGCAGGCTTGAAGCTACCGGTCTTCGAGGAGGGCAAGATGTCCACCCGCAAGGCCTCGGGCGAGGTCCTCTCCGCGCTGGGTCCGCAGCTTCCAGAGCTGTGGGGTGGCTCCGCCGACCTGGCAGGCTCCAACAACACCACCATGAAGGGTGAGCCCAGCTTCCTTCCGGAGGCCCGGCAGGCCGACGACTGGCCGGGCAATCCCTATGGGCGCACCATCCACTTCGGGATTCGTGAACATGCGATGGGCGGCATCATCAACGGCATCGTCCTGTCCGGGCTCACTCGCGCCTACGGTGGCACCTTCATGGTGTTCGCCGACTATATGCGCCCCGCGGTGCGGCTGGCTGCCCTGATGAAGCTGCCTTCCATCTTCGTGTGGACGCACGACTCCGTCGGCGTGGGAGAGGACGGTCCCACGCATCAGCCCGTCGAGCACCTCGCTGCATTGCGGGCCATCCCCGGCCTGGACGTGGTACGCCCCGCGGATGCCAATGAGACCTCTGTGGCCTGGGGAGAGATCCTGCGCCGCACCGACCATCCCGCCGGCATCATCCTGTCCCGCCAGGATCTGCGCACCGTGGCTCGCGGAGACGAGTACGCCTCGGCCGAGGGCGTGGCCCGTGGGGCGTACGTGCTCAAGGACGCCTCGGAGAAACCGAAGCTGATCCTGATCGCCTCTGGTTCCGAGGTGGCGCTAGCCCTTGACGCTGCTGCGAGGCTGGAGGAAGAGGGCACCCCGACCCGCGTCGTCTCTATGCCCTGCATGGAGTGGTTCGACGAGCAGGATCCCAGCTACCGCGAGTCGGTGCTGCCGAAGGAGGTCAAGGCCAGGGTCTCGATCGAGGCAGGCATCGCGATGGGCTGGGGCAAGTATGTCGGCGACGCCGGAGCTAGCGTCAGCATTGAGCATTTCGGTGCCTCAGCCGCTGCGGCAAAGTGTTTCGAGGAGTTCGGGTTCACCGTCGACAATGTCATCAAGACAGCCCAGTCCGTGCTCTGAGAACACCGGGTTGAAGATATCCTGTGACGGGTAGGGGCGTTTGGCGGTCGCCGATAGACTCGCCTGCATGGTGTTCAAAACCCTGCTTGACAAGCTGTCCCCTGCCCGTCGCATCGTGCTTGAGCTCGATCTGGCACGTGGAGTCCTGGAGACTTTCCCAAGGAATCCATTGCAGATGCTGCAGGTGGTGGGGGCAACTGCTGTCAGCGATCTACGCGAACACCTGAAGGCAGCTACCGGGGATGAGCGTGTCGCAGGGCTGATTGTCCATGCGGTGAACTGCAACCAGCCCATGACGGTGATGGACGAGATCGCCCATCTGATTGAGGATTTCGGGACTGCCAAACCAACCATGGCCTGGGCCGAGTCGTTCGGTGAGTTCGGTAATTCGCTGGCCGCGTACAAACTCGCCACGGCCTGCCGCACGATCTGGCTTCAGCCCACCGGGGTGCTTGGCATCGGAGGCCTAGAGGTTGATATCACCCTGTTCCGGGGCCTGCTGGAGAAGGCCGGCATCGAGCCACAGTTCGGTCAGCGCCATGAGTACAAGACAGCGGCAGACCAGTTCTCGGCCGCAGAGGTTACTGAGGCCAACCGGGAGATGACTCACCGGCTGGCCCAGTCCATCGTGGATGACACTGTTGCGGTGATCGCCCGGCGCAGAGGCGTGGCACCTGAGAAGGTGTGGGAAGCCGTCAACGACTCCCCGGTGGTCCCGGAGCGCGCGAAGGAGCTCGGGCTCGTCGATGAGGTCGGCTACCGGGACGAGGCCTACACCTGGGCGCTCAACGAGTGGGATGCCAGGCCGGGGGATCTGCTCTACGCGTCTCGCTACCAGCCCCGACCCAACTTCACTGAGACGTTACGCTGGGACCGGCCGAAGGTCGCGATTGTGAGTCTGCGGGGTCCCATCGTGACTGGCCGGGGCAGTTCGGTGGGGCTCAACGGCCCCAGTGCTGGGGCTGATGTGGTCGACGAGCATCTCCGTGCTGCCCTGCGGGACGAACGCGTCAAGGCCGTCCTCTTCGAGGTGGACAGCCCCGGGGGATCGGCTGTCGCCTCCGATTTCATTCACCGTAGCATCGAGCGTCTGAGGGGCTCCGGACGTCCGGTGGTGGCCAGGATGGGCAAACTCGCTGCGTCAGGTGGGTACTACGTCGCGATGCCCTGCAATGAGATCGTCGCCTATCCCACCACCCTGACAGGGTCCATCGGAGTGCTCGCAGGCAAGTTCGTTACCCGGGAGCTGTACGAGAAGCTGGGGTTGAAGCGCGAGCCCATCCGGATCGGTGCGGTTGCTGGCCTGCTCAGCTCGGCCACGGAGTTCTCCCCGGAGGACTGGGAGCGCCTGGGTGCGGAACTCGATCGCATCTATCAGCAGTTCACCAGCCTGGCCGCACAGGATCGCGGCATGGACTATGACCACCTCGAGTCCCTCGCCAAGGGCAGGGTGTGGACAGGAGCTGACGCGTGTGAACGTGGCTTGGTTGATCACGTCGGTGACTGGGGGCTCGCGTGGCGCCGCGCCTGTGCCCTGGCGGACATCGACCCCCAAGAGGCGGCCCCGGTCCGGATCGGCACCGCATCGGTCCTGGACCAGATCATTCCGGCTCGCTCCAGTGAGCACCGCGCCGAGTCGGCGCGGATGGCTATCCCGACTGCCGACGACCTGTTGATGCGCGCCGCCGAGCTGATCGGGTTCCCGGTCTATGGCGCGCTGAGCCTGCCCTTCCGCCTGGAGGTGCGCTGAGCCTCCATGATCAGCGGGAGTTCTCCTGCTGAGGGGATTCCAGGAAAGAACGGTCCAAAGACCTCGGGATCAGCGAGGCGGTGAGGCTGCCGAGCAGGAGCAGCGTCCCGCCGACGGCGAAACCGACTGCATAGTTCGTCGCATCGACCAGGGCCCCGACGGCAGTTGGACCGATGATCGCTCCCAGGTCGACGATCATCGAGTAGGTGGCGACGGGCGTTCCGCCGCGGCCCTCAGCGACGTCGCCGACTGCCGCAGCAGGAGCGGTTCCCTGCATGGCCGCGCCTACCCCATAGACGCACAGCAACGCGATGAGCATCCAGATGCCTGGCGCGAAAGGCATGGCTATGGCGGATAACCCACACACCAGGCCGCCCGCGACCATCACCGGCTTGCGGCCTATCCGGTCAGTCGCCAATCCGGCCGGCGTCAACGCGGCGGCCTGGGACACCGCCGCCATGGCGAAAGCCATCCCAGACCAGCCGGTTTCCAAGGCATAGACCTCGGTGATGATCACCGGGACCAGCGCGGCCCGCACCCCAATCGACTGCCAGCCTTGCGCGAAGCCAAGCAGGCAGGCAGCGCGGTAGCGAATGTCGCTGACTGCCCTTCGCAACGTCGGTGGATTCTTCGCCGCCGCTGGGAGAGGCTCGCTGCGGGCAGGCAGCAGCAGGAAGGCCACCAGCCCGGCCACCAGGAGCATCACCGAGTAGAAATAGAAAGGGGCCTGCAGCGAAACCGAGCCCAGCAGGCCGCCGATCGCCGGGCCCGCCATGTTGCCGAGCAGGAAACCGCCTTGGCTCAGGCCGGAGGCGCGGCCGCGCAGATGCTGGGGAGTTGTGGAGATCAGCAGATTCAAAGAGGCGACGGTGAACATCGCGGAGCCGGTGCCACCCAGGGCCCGCGCCGTTATCATCCACCACAGGCTGGGAGACAGGGCCACCCCGAAAGTCGTCACGGCGACAATCACCATGCCCAGCGTGATGGCGTTGCGTTCTCCCATGAACCGCCCGAGGCGAGTCACGAACGGGCTGCTGACGAGCCGCATCAGCGCGAACATCGAGACCACCAGACCCAGCTGGAAGTTATCCGCTCCGAAGGTGCGTGCGAAGGGGCTCAGGACCGGGATCACCACCCCGAACCCCACTGCTACGAGAAAGGCTGTGATCGCCAGCACCCAGGCGGTGCGCGGGAGTCCCGCAGCCCTGAAACGTGCCACGAATCCCATGCTCATCTCCCTCCTGCGGCCCACCGGCCAACATGACAGCCTACTCGCGTACCATAGTGCGGGCTTGTGCCCATGGAATCGGCGAAAGAAAAGGACCGGACTTGACCACTAAGAAACCCACCTCACGCCGTAGGAGATGGCTGATCGGCAGCGGCATAGGGCTTGTCGTGCTGCTGGGTGGTGCCTACACCGCAGCCTATTTCCTGGCAGGCGACAAGGTGCCAACAAACACCAGAGTCGAGGGGGTAGCGATCGGGGGACTGCATCCCTTAGAGGCCGAGGAGCGGTTGCGCACCGAGTTGGGACCACGCTATGAGGCCGCCATGACCGTCTCGGACGGCCGGGGGCATTCCATCAGCCTGACTCCCCTGGATAGCGGGCTCAGCGTCGACTACGCGGGGGCGGTCAAGGCTGCTGGGGGAGCGACGCTGAACCCGATCGATGTTTTCAAGACCCTGCTTGGGGGCGGAGACACGGAACTGCCTAAGAGGGTCGACGCCGAGAGGCTGTCCGAGGCGCTCAACGCACAGGCCCCAGCATTTGCCGTGGAAGGGGTCGACGCCACCCTCAGTTTCACGGATGGCGCGATTTCCCGCACCGAGTCGACTGACTCGGCAGCCCTTGATGTCGACGCCACCAAGGCGTCGGTCACCGATGCCATGAAGTCGGGCACGCACGAGGCCTCGGCCACCGTCAAGGTGCAACCACCTGCCGTGACCTCGGCCATGGTCGATGAGGCCGTCAACAACTTTGCCACCCCAGCCTTGTCTGGCCCGGTCACGGTGAACGCCGGTGACAAGAGCTTCCAGGTGACTCCTGAACAGATCGCAGCGGTCACCACTTTCGCCGCCGAGGACGGGAAACTGGTCCCACACCTCGACCCCGACAAACTCCTCGAAGCCACCGCCGAGGCCCGCACCCGCCTCGGCCTGACAACAGGCAAGAACGCCGGCTACATCCTCAAGGACAACGCCATCCAGGTGGTGCCGGCCGAGGGCGGCCAGCAGGTGGATGCGAAGGGCATGGCCGAGGGGGTGGCCAAGGCCGCGGTTTTGAGTGGTGACGCCCGTGCCACCAGCGTGGACTTGATCGAGGGCGCTGCCGAGTTCTCCACCGAGAAGGCGGAATCCCTCAAACCCACCCAGGTGATCGGTGAGTTCACGACGTCCTTCCCGCACGCCGACTATCGCAACAAGAACCTGGGCCGTGCCGCTGAGCTGATCAACGGCAAAGTGCTCCTGCCCGGGGAGGTGTTCAGCCTCAACGACACCCTGGGGCCCCGCACTCCGGACAACGGCTTCACCGACGGGTACGTGATCAACGGCGGCCTACTGGTCAAGGAGTCTGGTGGCGGGATCTCACAGGCAGCGACCACCATGTACAACGCAGGCTTCTTTGCGGGCTATGAGGACGTCGAGCACCGGCCTCACACCTTGTACTTCGAGCGCTACCCCGCGGGTCGCGAGGCCACCATCTACTACGGCAGTTTCGACATGAAGTTCAGGAACAACACCGAGTATCCGGCCTACATCCAGGGCTCCCTGACCCCCTCGACCGCGAGTAGCAAGGGAAGCCTCACCTTCCGGATCTGGTCACGCCCGACGTGGGACAAGGTGGAGTCAACCGAGCCTGAGAAATCCAACTACCACTCAGGTAGCGAACGCGTGGTCGACACCCCAAATTGTGAGCCTCAGGACCCTATTCAGGGCTTTACCGCCACCTGGAAGCGGCTGTTCTACAAGAATGGTGAGGTAGCCAAGACCGAAGATTATTCGTGGACCTATTCGGCCGGTGACCGGGTCACCTGCACTGCTGCGGGTTCTCCGGGCGGGAATTGACTCCGGTGCTTCGCGCTAAGCTTTGCGCGGAAGAACCAGAAGGAGTGAAGTGACCTACATCATCGCCCTGCCGTGTGTCGACGTGAAGGACAGGGCTTGTGTCGAGGAGTGTCCCGTCGATTGCATTTATGAGGGCAATCGGATGCTCTACATCCACCCCGAGGAATGCGTGGACTGCGGGGCATGCGAGCCCGTCTGTCCCGTGGAGGCCATCTACTACGAGGATGATCTGCCTGAAGACCAGGCGGAATACTACGATATCAACGCCCAGTTCTTCGAAAACCTGGGATCTCCCGGCGGCGCAGCCCGTCTTGGTCCCGTTGACTACGACCACCCGACGGTGGAGCAGCTCCCCCCGCAGGGGGAGTGATGTCCCTCACTGATCGTCTACCCAGTTTTCCCTGGGACTCCTTGGCAGAGGCGAGACGTGTGGCGGGCGAGCACCCGGAGGGGATCGTGGATCTTTCTGTTGGTACCCCCGGTTGACCCCACACCGCAGGTGGCTAGGGAAGCCTTGGCAGCTGCCTCAGATGCCCACGGCTACCCGACGGTGTGGGGCAGCCCAGAGGTGCGTGAGGCGATCGTCGGGTACCTTGAGCGCCGCTGGAAAGCCTCCGGCCTGACGCACGAGTCGGTGTTGCCGGTGGTTGGCACCAAGGAACTAGTCGGCTGGCTGCCCACACTTCTTGGCCTGGGACGTGGCGATGTGGTGGTTTACCCTGAGATCGCCTATCCCACCTACGAGGTGGGAGCCCAGGTCGCCGGCGCCCAGCCTGTCGCCTGCGACAATCCCGGTGCCATCCCGGCCGGTACCAGGCTGGTGTGGATCAATTCGCCTTCAAACCCGTCGGGTCGTATTTTCTCGCGCAACCAGTTGCGTGCCTGGGTGGCGGCAGCACACCAGGTGGGAGCGGTGCTGGCCAGTGACGAATGCTATGGCGAGTTCGCCTGGGAGGCAGAGGCCATCAGCATCCTTGATCCACGGGTCAACGACGGCGATCTGACAGGCCTGCTCGCGGTGCACTCGGTGTCCAAACGCTCCAATGCCGCTGGATACCGAGCGGGCTTCGTCGCCGGCGATCCAGCACTGGTACAGGACCTGGTCCAGGCCCGTAAACATCTCGGCATGATGGTCCCAGGCCCGGTCCAGGCAGCCTTGATCGCGATGCTGGGGGACCAGGAGCACGTCGAGGAGCAGCGCCAGCGGTACCTGGCCCGGCGTGCTGTGCTGCGGCCGGCATTGGAGGCCGCGGATTTTAGGGTGGACGACTCCGAGGGGTCGCTGTATCTGTGGGCCACCCGCGGCGAGCCCTGCCGCGACACCATCGCCTGGCTCGCTGAGCGAGGCATCCTCGCAGCGCCCGGGGACTTCTATGGCGAAGCCGGCGCATCTCATGTGCGCATCGCGCTCACCGCCACAGACGAGCGGATCACATCCGCCGCGGCGCGCCTGGCCAGCTGATCTACTGGGCAGGAGTCGAAACAACAGCCAGGAATAGAGGCCAGCCGGTGCGGACATCCAGCACCCGCATCACATAGGGATGGTCCACTGTCAGCACAGCCTGGGCTACAAGGGCGCTCGCAAGAAAAGTGCCTTCGGTGAGAGCCGCCCCGACGGTTCCCTTTGCGTTTACCCGGAGTCGCACCTGTTGGACAGCCTGCTCGATCTCCGCGCCGCCATAGACGCCGTCGAAATGATCCAAGGTCACGCCCAGTGCGCTCAGCAGAGTCTTCAGGTTGAAGTTTGCTGTCAGATCAGCTGGAGGCATCGTCACCTTGACCTGTTGCCTGGGTGCACTGCTCAATGCCTCGTGGGTTTCCTGCAGCACATCTGGGCTCCAGCTCAGCGGGTGGGTGCCGCGTTCCGGAAGCAGAATGTCCATGGCCAGATAGTCGTCGTAGGCAAGACGGACTGCCTCCCAGCCCTGCCCTGCCGCCGCCTTGGCTGGCAGCGTGTCCCTCAACGCCTTGATGTTGACTTTGTCGCCGCCTCCGGTGGTGAAGATCAGGGATGCGTCACTGTGCTTGAACTGGTTTTTCCACCGGGCCGCGAATAGCAGGACATCCTGCACGATGAGCAGGGTCTCCGGGGTCACCTTGATCCCGGACTTCTCGATGAGTCCGGCGGTGTGTTTCTTGGCCCAGGTATCGAGGCTTGCTTGGGCATCTGATTTCCTCACACGCTCCACTGAGGCGTCGAAGTGCCTTTTGATGGCATCGAGGAAAGGCTTCTTCGGATCGTTGTCGTCGCAGATCAGCAGGCGAGAGGCCAGATGAACAATCGGATGCTCAGGCGGTTCATTCATATCGATGCTGCCCGGCAGGGAATCATAATTCACCAGGCCTGCTCGCAGCGCATTGATGCCGGCGGCCCGGTCCTCGGCCTTCATACCGAAAAGTTCATCCAAGCTGGTGGCGGAAGTATCACTGGCCCCCAGCCCCACCAGAGCCAGGGCCGAGCCAAGCGAGGCGGGGGACAGCACCTGGTTAGTCATGGCATCTCCTTGGCGCAGTAGATGCCAGCCGATCTGCTGGCAGGCGGCAGCCGCCACCTTGGCGAGGGGATCGTCTGGGTCCTGGGCGATGTACGCCTCGCTTCCCGTCAAGGATTCAACCCTCGGCCCAGCGGAGCACCCAGCCACGGCGGCGGCGAGGCATGTGAAAATGGTGGTCCGGCGCTTCCACTTCATTGGTTCCCTCCCGGTCGTGGCATTATCCGCTCCCAATTCTTCACGCCCAGGGGGTCAAGCCTTCCTCGCTGCCTGGGTAGGTCAGGATGTGAAGTTCAGTGTCACCTTTGTGGCCTCGCCGGAGAGGGGCTGGAGATCTTTCCACGAGCGAACGTCCTGGCGCCATTCGTTGTCCCCGACTGCGACTTTGGTGAGCCCAGCATCCGCTGAGTTGGCGATGGCCAGCTGCGCCACCGACCACGCTGCGCTGGGACTGCTTGCCGTCAGCGTCGTCTCGGATCCGCTGCCCTGGATCTCGACCCCGGGCACCGTGGCGACGACCTTGTCCAGGCCGCTCCGGTCGGTTCCGGTGCCCTCCCGGTTCAGGCAGGCGAGAACCCCCTCTTTGGAGCCGCGGAACGCTCCGGCCAGGGCACGTGCATTGGTTTCATGCTTCCGGTAGGCCTCGGGATGCCCGGAACGCTGCACCTTCTGGGCGATGTCGTTGACGTCGATGCTCTCCCAGTTGTCGAACTTGACCAGCTCCTCATAGAACCGGCCGGAACTGTACCAGGGATCCATGATCTGTTCCTTGGTGCCCCAGTCATATGAGGGACGCTGCTGGAACAGGCCGAGGGAGTCGCGGTCCCCATAGCCCAGGTTCCTTAACCCGGACTCCTGCCAGGCAGTCGCGAGGGCGATGACTGCAGCCTGTTCGGGCAGGTCGCGGTTGTAGGACTCGGCGGCGATGATGGAGGCATTCATGGCCTGCTCACTGGTGAGCCGTAGCGGTTCGTCGGCGCCGTCCACCTGCAGATAGCAGCCATCGGGATTCATACGGGTCTCCAGCCATTCGTAGCCCTTCCATGCCCCGAAGCCGAGGCCGCCGAGAAGCGCCAGCACAATGGCCAGTGTGATTACTGTTCTTTTACGCATGTCAATTGGCGTGTAGTTCGTCGTTGAGTTCCACGGAGCGGTTGTTGCGTGGTTTTGCCACCACCTTCCCGGACTGTGAGTCTCGCAGGAACAGGAGCCCTGAGACACCCGAGAGCTCACGCGCCTTGACCACGCGGCCATCAGGCAGTTCGACCTTTGTCCCGGCTGTCACGTATAGACCAGCCTCCACAACGCAATCATCACCCAGTGAGATGCCGATTCCAGACTCAGCCCCCAGCAGGCACCGCTCACCAATACGAACGACTTCCCGACCGCCCCCAGAGAGGGTTCCCATAATGGAGGCGCCACCTCCGATGTCGGATCCATCGCCGACAACCACCCCGGCTGAGACGCGCCCCTCGACCATGGAGGCCCCCAGAGTGCCGGCATTGAAGTTGACGAAACCCTCATGCATTACGGTCGTACCGGAAGCCAGGTGAGCCCCCAGGCGTACGCGGTCTGCGTCGCCGATTCGTACCCCGGCTGGTGTGACGTAGTCGGTCATGCGGGGGAACTTGTCGATGCTGGACACCTGGAGGGCCTCTCCCCGTGCCCGCAAAGCTGTGCGGATGCCGGGCACGTCCTCCACCCTGACCGGGCCGAGGCTGGTCCAGGCGTTGTTCGGCAGTTTGCCGAAGATGCCATCCAGGTTGAGCCCATGGGGCTGGACCAGACGGTGGCTCAGCAGGTGCAGCCGAAGGTAGGCATCCTCGGTGCTCTCGGGAGCGGCATCGAGATCGATGATCACACGAAGCAGCTTTGTCATGACCTGGCGCAGACTGTCATCGTGCTGTGCCTTCGACAGTGACTCGGGGGCCTCGTCAGTGGTGACGTCACCCAGTTTCGGATCCGGGTAGTAGACGTCGAGAACGGAACCGGAAGTGTGAACGGTGGCTAGGCCCCAGCCCCAGCCCTGGCGGTGAGCGTCAGTCATGCGGGCCAGTGTAGTGAACGGTTGGGGGCAGAGAAGCCAGAGAATGTGGAAGGCGGCTGTAGGCTCGCAGCCATGAGTCTTGACCCCGGCGCTGACCTCGTGACCCTGCTGCGCTCTGTCGTCGATGTCGAGAGCGTCTCCGGGAACGAGGGACAGCTTGCCGATCTCGTCGAGGAGCTACTCCGTGGGCAGGAACATCTCGACGTCACGCGCGACGGCGACTGCGTGGTGGCCCGGACCCGGCTCGGCCGCGCTCAGCGGGTCGTCATCGCGGGGCATCTCGACACTGTGCCAGTGGCGGGAAACCTGCCGAGTTCGCTTGAGCAGACCCCCGCGGGCGTCGTCATCCACGGGCGGGGCACAGTGGACATGAAGGGGGGGGTCGCGGTCGCTCTGAAGCTGGCGTGCGAACTCACCCAGCCTCGTTTCGATGTCACCTGGGTGTTCTACGACCATGAGGAGGTGGACGCCTCCCTCAACGGACTGGGGCGTTTCGCCCGCAAGTTTCCTGAGCAGCTCAGCGCAGACTTCGCCATACTCATGGAACCGACCAGCGCTCAGGTGGAGGGGGGCTGTCAGGGCACTATCCGGGTTCGGATCCCCGTCAAAGGCAAAGCCGCTCACAGTGCCCGGGCCTGGATGGGGCATAACGCCATCCACGGCCTGGGAGAGGTGCTTGGCAGGCTTGCTGCCTACGAGCCGAGACGGATCGAGGTCGACGGTCTGGAGTACCGGGAAGGCCTCAATGCCGTCCGGATCGGTGGGGGAGTGGCCGGCAACGTTGTCCCGCCCGAGGCTTGGGTGGAGGTCAACTACCGATTCGCCCCCGACAAGACGATTGACCAGGCACTGAGCCATCTGGGTGAGGTCTTCGACGGATACCAGCTTGAGGCGACGGACCTGTCACCAGCGGCCCGTCCTGGGCTTGACACGCCCTTGGCGAGGGAATTCATCACTGCGGTGGGTGGGAAGGCGCTTCCCAAATACGGCTGGACTGACGTCTCCCGTTTCGCTGAACTCGGTATCCCCGCGGTCAACTATGGCCCCGGGGACTCCTGCCTCGCGCACCGGGATGATGAACACTGCCCCGCCGGGCACCTGACAAGCTGCGCCGATGGCCTCCGCCGCTGGCTCACCTCAGAGGGCTTGCCGGGGGACGCGGTGGCGAGGTGAGCCGCATCCAGGTGTTGTGCCAGCCGCCAGGAGGGCGCACTGGATCGTGCTGCGATTGCGTCCATGATGAACAACGAGGCCAGGATGGTGCGTGGGTGCTGCCCATCAGCCGATCTCCACTGGCGGAACCTCTAGGAGAAGAACCATGACCGGACATCACCAGAGAACTGTGACACGCAACGGCCAGGCAATCACCGCCGACGAGGCGTTGCTTGGCATAGACGATGATGAATGGGCCAGCAAGGACCCGTGGCGGGTACTGCGTATCCAGGCAGAGTTCGTGGAGGGATTCGACACCCTGCACGGGCTCCCTGCCGCCGTCAGCATCTTCGGCTCAGCCCGGACCGCCCCGGAGGATCCGATGTACCAGGCCTCCGAGAGGATCGCCCACGGCCTGGCAGAGCGTGGGTTTGCTGTGATCACCGGGGGTGGTCCTGGCATCATGGAGGCCGGCAACAAGGGGGCCAGCCAGGCCGGTGGGCTGTCCGTGGGCCTGGGCATCGAGCTTCCCCAGGAGCAGGGGCTAAACCCATACGTGGGGCTTGGCATCAACTTCCGGTACTTCTTCGCCCGCAAGACGATGTTCCTCAAGTACTCCCGGGGCCTCATCGCGATGCCGGGTGGCTTCGGGACCCTCGATGAGTTGTTCGAATCGTTGACTCTGATCCAGACAGGCAAGGTGGCTCATTTCCCCGTCGTGCTGTTTGGGAGTCACTTCTGGGGGCCGCTGCTCGACTGGATAAGGCAGACGGTCGAGGCCGGTGGTTTCATCAGCCCGGGTGATCGTGACCTGATCATCCTCACCGATGACGTCGATGAGGCCGTGACTGCCATGGGTACGTCCGGTGATCGTGAAAATCCCCTCGGGCGTTAGGCTGTGACCTCATGGTGTGGGTGTGCGGTGTCGCGTTCGTGGTTGTGCTCGCCTTGGCGGCTTGGGCGGCAACGGGACGGCTTGGCGAGATGTCGGAGCCTATCAATGACCGGCCTAAGGCCTTCGTTCCTGACCTGCTGTTCGGATCCGACTTCATGTCACAGCTACGCCTTCCCGTGGTCTCTGTCGGGTACGAGAGGAGGCAGGTTGATGAGTTCCTGCAGGACGCGCAGCGTCAGGTGCCTGCGTCACCGCCTCTGTTCGACATTGCCGCGGGTGGTTATGACATGCAAGCCGTCGATGTCGTGATCGGTCGCATCGCCGATACTTTTGGTCTGCGGCCGGTGCAGTCTGTCCCTGGCGGGCAGGTATCGTTTGAAGCAGCCGTCCCGGCCGCGCCGGGACCAGCCGGTGCATCAGAGCCTTCGCGGATGCGGAATAATAGAGGAGTTCACTTGGACTCCAAGGATTGAGGTTGGCACATGGCAGCGATGAAACCCCGTACGGGAGACGGACCGATGGAGGTCACCAAGGAGGGGCGTGGCATTGTGATGCGCGTCCCTGTCGATGGCGGGGGACGACTGGTGGTCGAGATGAACGCTACTGAGGCGACTGATCTGCTGAATGCCCTCAAGGGGGTCGTTGGCTGAGCAGCCGATTCTGGAGACGGAAATCGCCCGGGAGATTTTCTCCCGGGCGGTCTGCGGTTCAGCGTGATTCGTGGAAAGCCATTGCTTTCTCGTAGACCGCGATGGTCTCCCTGGCGATCTGCTCCCACGAGAACTCGTCGATGCAGCGCTGCCGTCCAGCCTTGCCGAACTTCTCGGCGAGTGCCGTGTCACGGGTGAGCCGGTTCACTTTGGCCGCGAAGTCGGTCTCGAAGGTGGCGACGAACTCTGGGTCGCCAGCCCTGGCGGGATCGTAGGGAACCAGCAGGCCTGTGGTCTCGTCGACCACCACCTCGGGGATTCCGCCCACTGCTGAAGCCACCACGGCTGTCTCACAGGCCATGGCCTCGAGGTTCACGATGCCCAGCGGTTCGTAGACACTGGGGCAGGCGAACAACGTGGCGTGCGTGAGCACCTGCCTGACAGCGGCCCGGGGCATCATCTCCTGCACCCAGATCACGGGGGACTTTCGCTTGGCCTGAAGCTCTGCGAAGGCTCCCTCGAACTCAGCGGCGATTTCCGGGGTGTCGGGTGCCCCGGCTAGGAGGACCACCTGGGTCTCGGGATCGAACTGCTGGGCTGCCCTCACGAGGTGAACAAGTCCCTTCTGCCGGGTGATGCGTCCGACGAAGACCACGGTTGGGTAGTCCAGGTCCATGCCGAGACCGTTGACCACATCGGTGCCATGGTCCGGTTTGAACTCATCGGTATCGATACCGTTCTTGACCACGAACACCCGGTCGGGGTCAAGACGGGGGTAGGACTCCAGCACATCTTTACGCATTCCTGCTGAGACCGATATGACGGCATCTGCGGCCTCGAATGCCGTCTTCTCAGCCCAGGACGAGACCCGGTAGCCGCCACCCAGCTGCTCCGCCTTCCAGGGACGGTGTGGTTCGAGGGAATGTGAGGTCACCACATGGGCGCGATCCAGCATCAGCCCGGCCAGGTGGCCACCCATGTTCGCGTACCAGGTGTGGGAGTGCAGCACGTCGGTGTCGGCAGAGACCGCGGCCGTCATGGACAGGTCAGCTCCCAGCACTCGCAGGGCGGCGTTCGCCTCCGCGGGCCAGGACTCCGGGTGTGCGACGGCGCCGTCGCGGGGTTCGCCCATGCAGTGCACGTCGACGTCGATGAACTTCTGAAGCTGAGGGACGAGCTGGGCCACATGGACCCCGGCACCGCCGTAGATGGTTGGAGGGTACTCGCGAGTCAACAGCGACAGTTTCATGCTTCGCAATGATATCTTTCCAAACGTGTTGTGAGGACCCCCGCAAAGCGCTAGGTTTCAAGCATGGTGGCACGCCCGAAGATCCTGTCAATCGTCCTCGCTGGTGGCGAGGGGAAGAGGTTGATGCCGCTGACCTCCGATCGCGCCAAACCTGCGGTGCCTTTCGGGGGCAGCTACCGGCTGATCGACTTCGTCCTGTCCAATCTCGCGAACTCGGGGCTGACCCAGGTCGCGGTACTGACCCAGTACAAATCCCATTCCCTGGACCGGCATATCTCCATGACGTGGCGGTTCTCCACCCTGATGGGTGCCTACGTGACGCCCGTCCCCGCTCAGCAGCGCCTGGGACCCCGCTGGTACCAAGGGTCCGCAGACGCCATCTATCAGTCGCTCAACCTGATCCGTGACGCCAACCCTGACTACGTCGTCGTGTTTGGCGCGGACAACATCTACCGGATGGACATCGAACAGATGGTCGATGCCCACATTGACTCGGGGCTCGGCTGCACCGTGGCAGGCATTCGTGTTCCTCGAAACGAAGCCAGCGCTTTCGGCATCATCGACGCGAACGAGGACAAGCGCATCAAGAGTTTCCTTGAGAAGCCAGCCGACCCGCCCGGGCTGCCCGACTCACCTGATGAGTCGTTCGCCTCGATGGGAAACTACATCTTCTCCCGCCACGCCCTGGTGGAGGCGCTCAGGGCCGATGCGGAGAACCCGACGGCGAAGCACGATATGGGCGGTGACATTGTTCCGTGGTTCACAGCCCAGGGGCAGTCGCAGGTCTATGACTTCAAGGACAACGTCGTTCCCGGAGCCACGGACAAGGACCTCAACTACTGGCGGGATGTCGGTACCATCGACGCCTACCATGAGGCCCACATGGATTTGGTCTCCGTCGAGCCGGAGTTCAATCTCTACAACAGTGACTGGCCGCTGCTGACGAATCAGTCCCAGGCCCCCGGTGCAAAGTTCGTCATCCGCGGCAAGGCCGAGGACTCCATCGTGAACCCCGGATGCATCATCTCCGGTGGTGAGGTGGATCGCACAGTTCTCGGCCCGAATGTCCGCATCGAGAAGTGGTCGCAGGTATCGGATTCCGTCCTGATGGATGGTGCGAGCGTCGGCCGTGATGCCGTGGTGCGTAACGCCATCCTCGACAAGCATGTGATCGTCACCGATGGGGCACAGATCGGAGTCGACCATGACCATGACCGTGCCCGTGGGTTCCACGTCTCGGCGAACGGCGTGGTCGTGGTGGGCAAAGACACCGTCGTTCCCCGCGATTGAGATCACTGCGACGAGCAAACTGCCTGGGCAGGATCGGCCTGGGCCGGGTGTTTCTTTATGGAGGAATCTGGCTGGCAGTCAGTCCTTGACCGCCACCAGTAGCCCGTTTCCGGTCGTCAGCAGGGTGGTCGTATAGCTCTCTGCGGCTTTCACGGCGTCCAGGGCCTCACGGATGATGATGGTCTCATCGCCCTGACGGCCTGGGTCGGCGACGGTGTTGTACCACAGCACATCGTGGATGATCAGTAGCCCGCCAGATCGTAGCAGCCGCAGGGCGGCAGCCACGTACTCAACGTATTCCAGTTTGTCGCCATTGATGAAGACGATGTCGTAGGCGCCGTCACGCAGCTTCGGGAGGATCTCCAGAGGAGCACCTGCGATCAGGCGGCACCGTGACGGCGGATAGCCGGCAGCGTTGAGGAAAGTCCGTGCTGGCAGCTGGTTGTCTGCCTCGGAGTCGATGCTGGTCAGCACACCGTCAGATGTCATCCCCGCCATCAGTGGCAGCGCGGAGGTGCCCAGCGCTGTCCCGATCTCGACCACGGTTCGCGCGTTGACGGCCTTCGCCAGTACGGTGAGGGTGGAGGCCACGCCCGGACTGACCGGAGTGAGCCCGGCCCCCACGGCCTCCAGACGTGCCTGGTGAAGGCCTTCGGTCACGGGGGCGTGTCCCTCGGCAAAGTCCCAGCTCTCCGCCGTCGGCGCCGGGATAGGGGAATCTGCTACGTAGGTCACGTGGCAACTCTACCCAGTCCCATGTCTTTATCCGGGGAAGCTCTATCCTGAACCGCATGAGTCATGTGGTGAGTGCCGTGGATGTGGGCGACACGCGTCAGGTGTCCACTGTGGGTGGCCGGCGTGTAGCGTGCCCCGGCGTCGCTAACTTGCTGGGATTCCACCTGGTTCTGATGGAATCGGCTCGGTGGGAAGTCGTGCATGACGGGGATCCGCTCGTCATCTTTGAGGAGGCCTGAATCATGTCTTCAACTTCGGAGCAGCCCATTTTCGGACGGCTGTTGACCGCGATGATCACCCCCTTCAATCCGGATGGGAGCGTGAATCTTGCCGAGGCTGCCCGGCTGGCCCGGCATCTGGTTGACGAGCTGGGCCACGACGGGCTGGTGGTCAATGGCACCACGGGCGAGTCGCCCACCACGAGCGATGCCGAGAAACGCGATCTGATCGCCACGGTGGTAGAGGCTGTGGGGGATCGTGCTTCGGTTGTGGCGGGAGTCGGCACCTTCGACACCAGGCACACGATTGAACTGGCCGGGCAGGCCACCGATGCCGGTGCGGACGGGCTGCTTGTCGTCACCCCCTATTACTCCCGCCCCCCCATTGATGCGCTCGAGACACACTTCCTCTCTGTGGCGGAGGCCACGGAACTGCCCATCATGCTCTATGACATCCCGCACCGTGCGGGAATACCGATTCCAGAGACCTCATTGATACGCCTGGCTGATCATCCCCGGATCGCGGCAGTCAAGGACGCGAAGGGGGATATTTGCTCGTCCTCGGTCGTCATAGCCGGCACGACGCTTTCCTACTATGCGGGCGACGACGCCTATCTGCTGCCGCTGCTGGCCGTTGGCGGCGTCGGCGTGGTAGGCACCTCCACGCATTTCTCCGGCCTGCAGGTCCGTTCGGTTATTGACGCCTACACCGCGGGAGACCTCGCCCTGGCGAGGCAACTCAACGCCCAGTTGCTGCCGGTGTTCCGGGGCGTGTTCGCCACTCAGGGGGCGATGATGGTCAAAGCTGCACTGAATCGCCGAGGTTTTTCTGTGGGAGACTGCCGTCCTCCCATGGGCGCTGTGGCACCGGATGTCCTGGAGCGGTTCCTACGGATTCTGGACACCCAACTCTGAGCGATCAGACGCTGGGAACAAATCGTTTCCAGCCCGCGTTGAGATAGGTGTGGGCGTTTGAGGGATCCCGTCCACAGGTTCCTCACAGGATGAGGTGCCAGAGTGTTCCGCATGGAGAGGTCAGGCATGTTCCGCAGCAAGGCGAAGCTGAGCAAGTCGGACTGGGTTGCCCCTACCTGGGCTGAATTGGTGCAGAACCACTCGGCACAGGTTTACCGTCTGGCATATCGCCTGACAGGCAACCAGCACGACGCCGAGGATCTCACCCAGGATGTTTTCGTCCGGGTCTTCAAGTCGATTCACAATTTCCAGCCGGGAACCCTGGAGGGCTGGCTGCATCGCATCACCACCAACCTGTTCCTGGACTCTGCGCGGCGCAAGCAGCGCATCCGCATGGATGCGCTCAGCTCAGCGCCCGAACATGTCTGGGGTCAGGACCGCAGCCCTGAAGAACTTCACGCGGACGGTGCCTTGGACGCTGACGTGGCCGAGGCGCTGGCGGCTCTGAAACCCGAGCAGCGAGTTGCCGTGGTGCTGTGTGACGTCGAGGGCATGAGCTACGAGGAGATCTCAGAGGTCCTTGGTATCAAGCTCGGCACTGTCCGCAGCCGGATTGCCCGGGGACGTGCTCAACTGCGCGATGCGCTCGCCCATCGTGCACCGAGCGAGGACCATGCTCGCTACCTCGGGGTGTCATAGGTGGCGCAGGGCAACAACTGTCGCCGTTACGAGGACGATCTTTCTGGGTTCGTCGACCAGACCCTGCCCGCTCGCCGTGTTGACCAGGTCAGCGAGCACCTGGTGCGGTGCCCGAAATGCGCTGCCAGCGTCGAAGAGCTACGCAGGGTGCGCTCCCGGCTGAACTCTTGCCAGGGAATCGCCCCTTTGCCCAGTTCCTTGGCGGAGCGGCTTCAGAGCATTGCCGGGGGAGAATGCGACCAGCCGCTCTATGTGACCGTCAGAGACAGCTCGGACTGCCATGGGGTGGGGGGACGCCTGATGCGCGGTGGGATGGCGGTGACGCTCGCCCTGGCAACACTGGTGATGCTCTCCCTGGCTTTGGGGAAGGAGCCTGCTGCGGTGGCCGATCCGGTCAGGTCTGCCCGGGAGCAGTACTCCCTGGCCTTGACCACCATCAATGTGAACCAGGGTGTGGGAGCGGTGCAGTGGGCAAGGGAAAGAGGCGCCCGCCCAGGAGAGGCCACACAGGTCAGTCCTCGTGCCATTGACTTGGGCGAGAGCACACCAATCGATGAGAGCACCGCCATGGCCAGGCTCAGCTCCAACGGCCGGGACATCACCTACTCCGGACTTCAGCGGGTGTGGCTGATGGACGGGGATGGGGCCCACCGTTCGAACGACGTGGAGATAGATGTGGTTGCGGGGGAGGGGACGAGCCTGACGGTCCTGGACGCCACAGGAGCGCGTTTCCTTTCCTGGTTCGTCCCCACAATGGGGTGCTGCTCGCCTGTGGTGGAGACCGGATGGCAGTTCTACGCGTACCAGGACACGGACTTGGTCGCTGGACGTGCCGCCTCTGTGCTGGAGGCGCGCGGAGACGGGTACGTCGTGACCCGGTGGTGGCTCGACACCGACACAGGACTGCCGCTCTGGATGGAGCGTTACGACACGACAGGGCGTCCGACGCTGGTTTCCGGATTCCAGAGCATAGATATTGGAAGGGCCCAGCTGGCGACGAACTCAACTGTGCCCTATCCCATGGAATCTGTTTCCACGTCCACTGCGAGCACCGCTGGATGGTGCATCGGTTTGCCGGAATGCCCGCTGCAACTGGCTGGTCTTCCCCTGGTGGCCCACGCCAGGACAGGGGGGGGAAGAGACGTCGTTCCAGAAGCTGGTCTATTCCGATGGGGTGCGCACTATCAGTGTCACCTGGACGCCGGGAACACTGGTGAACGGTCCTCGTGTCTCAGACGACTCCCTGGGTCTACCTCACGTGTCTGCCTGGCAGGCGGGCGATGGCGTGATTTCTGTGGCCACCGGAGGGTCGCGAGCGCTGCTCGCGACAGCGTGTCATGAACTTCCAGGCGTACATGAGAAGGGCTTTGGCTTGTGGGAGCGGCTGAGCAGCGGGTTTGGGCGGCTCGTTGGGATTGGTTGAATGCTCCGCCGCGGGTAGCCTGATCCTGTGTTCAATATCGACGCCACCGAGCTGATCCTCCTTCTGGTACTCGGCGTCGTCATGTTCGGGCCCGAGAAACTTCCTGGCTTCGCCCGGAAGGCAGCCCGGGTGTTCGTTGCTGTCCGGGATATCGCGAACAATGCTCAGACTCAGCTGCGTCAAGAACTCGGCCCCGAGTACGCCGACTTGAAGATCCAGGATCTGAACCCGAAATCCTTCGTCGCCAAGCACATGCGGGATGAGATAGCCGCCATTGAGGATGCCAAGCGTGAGATCTCCACGGCGAGTAGCGCTGCGAAGGCGGCCACAGCCGCGACGGGGACTGCCGCAGCGGTCAAGCATGACATCGTGGATGCCTCGCCACCAGCCCCGCCGGTCAGCGCTCCCTACGACCCGGAGGCCACCTGATCACACTGGGCTGACTGGCAGTATCCGTCCCAGTAGATCCCGGCCACGGGCCGCGAGGTCCTGCCCCAGCTGCAGCAGGGCTTGCGAGGCAGGGTGGTCGGGCGCCGCCAGTACAATCGGATCCCCTCTGTCGCCCCCCGCTAGGAGTTCCTCGTCGAAGGGCACCTGGGATAGCAGCGGGACCTCATAGCCGAGCCGCTCGCTCAGCGCCTCCGCCACCAGTGCCCCGCCACCTGATCCGAACAACTCGATCCGGTATTCCTTACCGGTGTCTGGGGCGACGAACTCCAGCCAGCTCATGTTCTCCACCACCCCGAGCACTCTCTGCTTGAGCAGATGGGCCATGGTTCCAGCCCGCTCCGCGACCTCCGAGGCAGCGAGCTGCGGGGTGGTGACGACTAGAACCTCGGAGTTCGGGATCTTCTGGCCAAGGCTCATCGCCACATCGCCTGTCCCAGGCGGCAGGTCGAGCAGCAGGAAATCCAGGTCGCCCCAGAAGACGTCAGCCAGCAGTTGGGTCAGTGCCCGGTCGAGGATGGGACCGCGCCACGCCACGACCTGGTCTCGGGAGGGTTTCAGCATTCCCACGGAGATCACCTTCAGGCCCTCTGCTGCCGGGACGGGCAGGATCATGTCGTCGACGACCGTCGGCCGGGCGTCACCCAGGCCCAGCAGGTCGGGTATGGAGTGGCCGTAGATGTCCGCATCAAGAATTGCGACGCTCCGCCCCGCCTTTGCGAGTGCTACGGCCAGGTTCACCGTGACGGAGGACTTACCGACCCCACCCTTCCCGGAGGCCACCGCGATCACCTTCGTCAGATTGCCTGGCTCAGCGAATGGGATCTTGCGTTCTGGCTGGCCGCCGCGCAGCACCTGCCGCATTGCGGACCGCTGCTCGTCGTTCATCACACCCAGTTCGACGTGCACGCCCCTGACGCCTTCGACGGCCTCAACGGCCTCGGTGACGCGATGGGAGATCTCAGTGCGCATCGGGCACCCAGGCACGGTCAGCAAAACCTTGATGAAAATCTGTCCCTCGTCATTGGCAGTCAGCTCATCGACCATTCCCAACTCGGTGATGGGGCGGCGAATCTCAGGGTCTTCGACCTTGTGCAGAGCAGCACGGACCAGAGGTAGGAGCGGATTCTCATTCGTCACCCCTCCATACTCCCGCACTGTTCAGCTGGTTTCCAGCCCTTCTGAGCTGCTCCTGGATGCAAGGGCGTCTCCCAGCAGCGCCATACTGATCCCAACCGAAGCGGGCAGCCACGTGGAGGTCAGCACGGCCAGTGCCACGATGGCAAGCCCGAGCACCAGATGGAGCGTCACGCGCTGCTGGTACGAGAAACGTTTTTGGGCCGCCGGAGCCAGCCGCAGCCGCCACAGGCTTGCGTAGGCGATCAGCAGCAGTAGCGCTGCCGCAGCCCCGGCCCAAAGGCCCGAGCCGATCACCCACAGCGACCAGGTCGCCGTCCCCGCCATGACGAGGTGCCCTGCCAGCATCACCAGGGCGTACCAGCTGATCGGTTGAGGTTCGCTCATGGTTCCTCCCGTTTCTCGGTGACGGCCTGCTCTAGGCGTTCTGTTAGCTCCCGTAGCTCGGAACGCAATTCGGAACGAACGAAGTCGCGAGTGGCCAGCTCGCCCAGATGCATCCGGATGGCGGCGATCTCACGTGCCAGGAAATCCATGTCAGCGCGTGACTGGGCCGCCAGGCGGCGGTCCTCGTCGAGGCTCAGCTTATCCCGCACCTCCTGGCGGTTCTGCGCGAGGAGGATCAGTGGAGCCGAGTAGGAGGCCTGCGTGGAGAAGAACAGGTTCAGGAGGATGAACGGGTACGTATCCCAGGTGAAACCGTAGATCCCCACGACGTTGAAGATCACCCAGGCTCCGACGAAGACCGTCATGTAGGCGATGAACTTGCCCGTGCCCATGAACCGGGCGGCGGCCTCAGCGAACTCGCCGAAGGCCTCCGAGTCAAGGCTTACCTTGGGCAGCAGGCGCCGCCGCCGCGACCGCGGTTCGGACAAGGATTCACGCTCAGCCATGGCTCACCTCCACCGGTTCGTCCATCTGGGTGCCGCGCCAGTCATCGGGCAGCATGTGGTCTAGCACATCATCCACCGTCACCGCCCCGACGAGCGCCCCGTCGGAGTCCACGACCGGGGCCACCACCAGATTGTAGGTCGCGAAGAACCTCGAGACCTGAGCTAGGGGCGACTCCGGGCTCAGGGGTTCAAGGTTGTGGTCCAGCATCGTCGCCACCATCAGGGTGGGAGCGGCGCGCAGCAGCTGCTGGAAGTGCACCGCGCCCACGTAGCGCCCGGACGGGGTCTCCAGCGGGGGGCGGGCCACGAAGACCATGGACGCCAGCGCCGGGGTCAGGTGTTCCTCACGGATATGCGCCAGGGCCTCCGCGACTGTCGCGTCCGTCCCCAGCACCACTGGCTCCGGGGTCATCATGCCGCCGGCGGTGAACTCGCCGTAGACCAACAGCCGCCGCACGTCGGAGGCGTCCTTGGGCTCCATGTGTTCGAGGAGATCCTCCGCAACGGCCTCGGGCAGGTCCTTGATCAGGTCGGCGGCGTCGTCCGGATCCATCTCTCCGAGGACATCGGCTGCCCTCTCCGTGTCGAGTTTCGAGATCAGGTGGATCTGCTCGTCCCCGGGCAACTCCTCGAGTGCCTCAGCCAGGGTTTCGTCGTCGAGGGCCTCGATGACCTCGACCAGGCGGTCCGGGTCCAGGTCGTGGAGCTCCTGGGCGATGTCAGCTGGCTTCATGTCCGAGAACTTGGCCACCAGATGTTCTGGGGAACGGCCCTTGGCCAGGACCAGGTCTGGGACCTGGTCCCACTGGACGATGTCGGTGGTGCGGCGTCCTCCGAAGCCGAAGCGGCTCACCCTGGTGCGGCTCGTGATGGCGATCTGGAACAGCTCCCACTCACGGTTGCGCACCTGCACCATCGACACGTCGTAGATGTGGGTGGGCACGTCGCGCGGCACAGCGCGGTCGAACAGGTCCTTGGCCACCAGCCACTCCGTGTCTCGCTTGCTGAACCGGCGGGTGTCGACCTGTCCGAGAATGGCCACCTGGTTGACTGTTATGTTATGTACCCGGATCATGGGCACGAAGATTCGTTGTCGTGCAAAAAGCTCGACTACCAGCCCTCGAACTCGGGGAGCGAGGTTTCCTGTGCGTAAGTGGAAGACCACGTCCTTCACGCGGCCTACCTGATCGCCGGCGGCGTCGACTACGGGAAGGCCGATCAACCGGGAGATGAAAACCGCGGAGTCTTTGGCGCTCATGGGCACGAATTTACACTTGAGCAGCGCGTGAGCGCTTGCTGGACACCGATCAGGAGCCGAGATGCCCCCTTCTGTATCCATCAGGAGACTTCCCCATTCCGCTGCCGCCAGCCGGCTGTTCGAGCTTGACTACCCTCAACTCGTCGGTTCCTATGCGACCTATGACGAGGCCCAGGAGGCGGTTGACTTCCTCTCGGACTCGAGGTTCGCGGTGGCGAATCTCATGATCGTGGGAACCAACCTGAGGTCCGTTGAACGTGTGACAGGGAGGCGTACCTGGGGGTCTGTCCTGCTCCAGGGGGCAGTCTCAGGTTTTGGGACTGGCGTGGTCGTGGGGTTGATGTTCTACATGTTTCTTCAAAGCGAGAACACCTTTCTCACGCTGATCCTGTCGGGTCTCGGGCTCGGCGTCACGTTCGGGATGCTGTCATCTGCACTGGCCTATGCGCTGAGTGGTGGCCGGCGTGACTTCGAGTCAATGCAGCAGGTGGTGGCAACTGGGTATGAGGTCCTGTGTGAGCATAAGGTGGCGGCCGAGGCACGCGAACTGCTTGCCAACCGTGCCGCAGCCAAGGTAGCCGAACCTCACTGAGTAGGGTTTAGACATGGACTTGACCTGGGATCTATACAACCCCGCCAGCCGTGCCGACCGCATCCTCGTGGTGGCACCCAGCCTTGGTGGCAACTGTTCGCACCAGTGGGCCAAAGTGGCTGAGCTCCTGACCGATGATGCCCGCGTGGTGTTCGTCGACTATCCCGGACACGCGTTAAACGGGGTCTGGGAGGACACAGACGAGCCGACGCTGGACGTGGTTGCCGCTGCCATCGTCGACGTGATCCGCAAGATGCGGAAACAGCTGGGTGATTTGCCCGTGGTGTTCGCCGGCCTTTCGATCGGCGGTGCCACCGGGCTCCACCTGGCCCGGGATCACGCTGACGAGCTATCAGGCGTGGCAGTGCTCTGCTCGGCTGCCACGGTTGGTGAATCGCGACGATGGCTGGAAAGAGCGGAACAGGTGGAGGCCTCCGGTACCCAGCAGCTGGTGGAGGAAACCTCAAAACGCTGGTTCACACCATCCTTCAAGGCCGCCAATCCGAAGGTGACCGCCACCATCATGGAAGGGCTCGCGGCGGCTGATGACCATTCCTATGCGCAGCTGTGCCGTTGCCTGGCGCATCACGACATGCGTGCCGACCTGGCGGATATCCGCTGCCCGCTGCTCCTCATAGCAGGGGAGCGTGACACCTCCACTCCCATCGTGAACCAGGAGCTCGTCGCGGAGACTGTGCCGGGAGCGCAGCTCTCCGTAATCCCTGAGGCGGCCCACCAGGTCACAGTGGCCGCCCCGGACACCACGGCAAATCTGCTACGCGCCTTCATCGACCGAGTAGCCCGCCCTGTGCGTTCAGGACTTCCTGACGACTGAGAGGATGGCAAGGTCTGGGTGGGTCTGGCCTAGCCCTGCAACTGGGCCAGCCAGGCCTCCACATCCTCGCTCTTGCGGGGTAGCGAGGCTGACAGGTTCTCAGGATCGCCATCGGTGATCAGGATGTCATCCTCAATGCGCACCCCGATCCCGCGGTATTCTTCAGGCACGAGCAGGTCGGTCGACTTGAAGTAGAGTCCCGGTTCGACCGTGATGACCATGCCCGGCACTAGCTCGGCGTCGCGGTAGCGTTCCCGCCGCGCGGCCGCACAGTCGTGGACATCCAGTCCCAGATGGTGCGATGTGCCGTGCACCATCCAGCGCCGGTGGTAGCCACCGTCCTCAGCCAGGGTCTCTTCGACCGAGCAGGGCAGTACCCCTATCTCAGCCAGGAACTCGGCGATGACCCGGATGGCGGCACGATGCGGATCTAGGAAACCATTGCCGGCCCGGCAGGCTGCGATGCCAGCCTCCTGGGCTGCCAGAACCACCTCGTATACGCGCCGCTGCGCATCGGTGTAGTGACCGTTGATCGGCAGCGTGCGTGTCACATCCGCCGTGTAGAGCGAATTCACCTCGACTCCGGCATCCAGCAGCAGCAGGTCGCCGTCTAGGACGTCGCCGTCATCGCGGATCCAGTGAAGGGTGTTGGCGTGGTCTCCGCCCGCTGAGATCGTGTCATAGCCGACTCCGTTGCCCAGGTGGCGAGCGTGCAAGCTGAAGACGCCCTCGACCCAGCGCTCACCGCGCCCGTTCGCGATTGCGTTCGGTAGCTCCCGGGCGACTGCCTCGAAACCCACCCGGGTGGCGTCGCAGGCCCGGCGCAGCTCATCGAGTTCGAAATCATCCTTTACCAGGCGTAGCTCAGCCAACGCCTGGAATAGCTCCGCGTCGGCGTCCTGCGCCTGGCCACCACGCAACTCGTCGACGAGAGCGGTGATCGCGGGGTCAGTTTCGCGGACCACACGTAGCCCGACAGCTCCTGACAGGTCGTCCTTCAACTGGCGTAGGTCGCGGCAGGGCAGACCGATCCTGGCGGTCATCTCCTCCAGCGAGTCCCGCTGGCCGACCCACATCTCTCCGTATCTGCTTGAGGCGTAAAACTCCTCGTCGGTGCGGGGACAGCGGGGACGGAAGTAGAGACACACCTCGGTGGGGGAGACCACCACGACTGCGTCGGGTTCCCTGTCCTCTCCCAGTCCCGTGATCCACGCGAAGGTGGAGTGGGGGCGGAATCGGTAGTCGCAGTCGTTGGAACGTACTTTGAACGGTCCGGCAGGAATCACGAGAGTGGCACCGGGGAAAGCCTCCCGGAGGGCCGCCCAGCGAGCCGGGGTCCAGTCGGCTGCCGCCAAGCGTGCGGGTGGGACTTCCGAATAGGGAGCCCAGCCCGAGACGATGAACTTCTTGAATGCCTCGGAGTAGGGGGTTTTCCGGTTGTCAGTGCGATCCTTCGCCTCGTGGCTTTCTACCTGCTCTGTGCTCATGGGCTAAGAGTCTAATTCCCCGGTAGATTTGCTTTCCAGAACGTTGGAAGGAATCGCATGCTTGCCGACCCCGCTGACCAGCTACGCCTGCTCACCCTGGCTGAACTTGACTCCGAGCTCGGGCGGCTGCAGCACGCCGCGAGAAGCCTGCCGCAGCACGCCACCATCGCAGAGCTCATGAAGTCCCGGCAGGCTGTCACCGATGATCTGGTGGCGGCCACCACCAGGGTGGGTGACTTGGAACTCGCTGTGCGCAGGGCTGAATCCGACCTGGTGCCTGTGCGGGCTCGCCTAGAGCGGGAACGCAGACGCGTGGAGGATGGCTCCGTCACCGATCCGAAGGTGCTGCGTGGGCTCATGGAAGAGGTGGAGCGTATCCAGCGGCGGATAAACGAGCTCGAGGATGCCGAGCTCGACCTCATGGGGCAGCTTGAGTCTGCCGTGGTTGAGCGTGATGAGCTGGCCGCCAGCAAGACCGACATCGAGGACAAATTGCGTGCTGACGTGGCGGCGCGCGATACCCAGGTGGGTAAGCTGAGCAGCGAGGCGAAGATCATCTCCTCCTCCAGGGCCAGCGAGGCGAAGAAGGTTCCTGCCCCGCTGTTGGGGTTGTATGAGAGGCTCCGCGAACACAGTGGCCTGGGAGCGGTTAAGCTGCATCGCGGACGCTGCACCGGATGCCAGCTGGAGATCACGGTCTCGGACTTGGACAGCTACCGCAAGGCTCCTGAGAATGAGGTGCTCCGGTGCGTCGAGTGCGACCGCATCCTCGTGCGGACGGCAGATTCGGGGCTTTGAGGTCCAGCCGCGGTCAAGTGACCGGCGTCGAGTCCTGGAGTGGCGAGACGGCCCGGACTTTCCGTGTGGCCTCCTGGGTGCGGTGTCGGTTCCGGCAGTCCGGCTGAGGTAGAATCATCTCCCGGATGAGCCGGCCGGGTGATCGCGGCCTGAGAAACCAGGCTGAGGAAAGTCCGGACTCCGCAGAGCAGGGTGGTGGGTAACGCCCACCCGGGGTGACCCGCGGGAAAGTGCCACAGAGAACAGACCGCCCGGCATTGCCGGGTAAGGGTGAAACGGTGGTGTAAGAGACCACCAGCGCACCGGGTGACCGGTGTGGCTTGGTAAACCCCACCTGGAGCAAGACCAAGAAGGCTAGCCTTGCTAGCCGCGGAAACCACCTGAGCGCTGCTCGTGCGAGGTTTCCGGGTAGGTCGCAGGAGCCCGCCGGCGACGGCGGGCCTCAGATGGATGATCATCGTTAGACAGAATCCGGCTTACAGGCCGGCTCATTCCCAGCATGGATTTCAGCTGCGGGGTGCGGTGATGATTTCAGCTCCGGTATCGGTGACCACAATGGTTTGTTCGAATTGAGCGCAACGGGAGCCATCGAGAGTCACGACGGTCCAGCCGTCCTTCCAGACCTCCGATTCCGGGGAGCCGAGGGTCAGCATCGGCTCGATCGTGAAGGTCATGCCAGGACGGATTTTGGCCGAGTACCGGGGCTCGTCGTAGTGGAGGATCACTAGGCCCGAATGAAAGGCGGTGTGTACTCCGTGCCCGGTGTACTCGCGGACCACGCCATAACCGAAACGCTTCGCATAGGACTCGATGACACGGCCGATGACCGAGGTTGAACGGCCCGGCAAGACAGCCTTGATGGCTCGGTTCATGGCCTCCTGGGTACGTTCCGTGAGACGCCGCGACTGCTCATCCACGTCACCGCAGAAGAAGGTGTAGCAGTTGTCTCCGTGAACCCCGTTCTTGAAGGCGGTGACGTCGATCTTCACCACGTCTCCGTCCTCCAAGGGGCGAAGGTCCGGGATGCCGTGACAGATCACCTCGTTCACGGATGTGCAGCACGACTTCGGGAAGCCCCGGTAACCGAGGGTCGATGGGTAAGCACCGTGGTCCAGGATGTAGGTGTGGACTATGCGGTCCAGCTCGTCGGTGGTGACCCCGGGGCGGACGGCCCTTCCCGCCTCATGCATAGCCTCGCAGGCAATGGCCCCTGCCTCGCGCATCGCCTCGATGATCTCCGGGGATTGGACGTCATCACCCACGTATTCTTTCGGGGCTCGCTTACCGACATACGCTGGCCGTGCGATTCCCGCCGGGACCTCCCGGCGCGGGGTGACCTGGAACGGTTGTACTGGGCTCACGCGGTCACAGTGTAGTGGCCAGGCCGGATCGGCGGGATTCCGCTTGGATCGTTAATGCAGCTCGGTCTTCTCGACTGCGGCCCAGAGATCGTCATAGTTGTTGTCGACGTTGTCGCTACGGTCTGGTGTGGTCACGAGCAGCACGTGGATGACATCGCCGCGTTTGATCGTGGTCACTGAGAAGTAGTCTGCCTGCACCTTATGACTTCCGCTGAGTGGAATCCAGACACCCAGCCAGGCTGCCTGGGCATCGGGGCGGTATTCGACGCCGGTGATCTCCGCGGTGGGAGCACCCTCCGGGTAGAGTTCGGGGTTGCCAAGCATGCAGCTCACGACCCGCCTGGCTGCGGGCACCACCTCTGTGAAACCCTCGGCAGGATCCAGGGTCCCCACCGCAATCGATGCCGCCCAGTTAATATCGCTGAAGGTTTTAACGGCGCTGTTGGCCTGGTGCATGAAACCAAGGTGCATCGCGGCGGCCGGCTCAGGCTGGAAGCCGTCGACGGCGGGAATACTGAGGCCTCCCGGGGAAGTGATGCGACCGTCCTCGCCGATCTCGCCGATGGCGTCGGTCGCAGTTCGCGGGCAGTCAGCGGTGCCACTGATGAGACTGCCCACCCTTATGCCCTCCACGTCGGGACCGGTAGGTGAGGGAACCTGGCTGGCTGCTTGGGAGGGCTTATGGTGCCTGCCGCCCCCCACAGGGAATCCCGCTGTTGCCTGTGCTGAACTGGTTGAGCCGTTGTTCACCGACAGCCACCAGCCGCCCCCGAGCATGAGGGCAAGCACGAGCACCACCACTCCCCAAAGAAGGGCATTGTTTTGTTTGGCCGGTGGGGGAAGCAGGGCTTCGGAGGGAGCCGCCTCAATCTTTGCGGGCTGCTCACCGGGTTCTGGCTGGGTCTCAACCTGCGTTGTCCACTGACTCCCATCCCAGAAGCGTTTCTGGCCATCATTGTGCGGGTCTGGATACCAACCTGGTGCTGACATGCCTTTCATCGTAGAGCCCAGGCCGTTGTCACTTCCAAGGTTGCACGCGTGTTCATGTATTCAGGCGCAGACCTGCCAAGGCCGTGTTGACCGCATCTAAGGTCGCGGAGTCGTTCTGGGGTGCGAGGGAGACGACCACCTGCTTGCTGCGGGATCCTCCTGAATAGACCGCGACAGCGAGCCTGTCGCCCTGGCCTCCTGGCCTGCCCTCAGCTGGAACATGGACCTGAAGCACAACCGTTCCATCGTTCTCGTTCACGGCGACCTGGGTCACCTCGGCGGTTGGCTTGGAGTTGTAGAACCTCGGATTGGCTATCACGCACTGTACGACCCGGACCGTGCTGGGAAGCGGGTCCTTGAAGCCGTCTTCGGACTTCAAGGTTCCGACGGTGACGGCGGCCTGCCCCTCCTGGCCCTGGTAAGCCTTGGTTGTGGAGTTCGACTGATGGATGAACCCGTAGTCGATCGGTGACGCAACGAAGTCCGGGATGACAGGATAGCTCAACCCACCGGCAGAGGTGACGCGGCCATCAGCACCGACCACTCCTTGGGCATCTTTCGCAGTAGTGGGACAGTTGTCCTCACCCCGAAGCACGTCCCCCACCTTGATTCCCGCATTGGATGAGCCCGGGCTGTCCGCGGCGGTGGGGGAAGGGGATGCGTTCTGGGAACCCTGGCTGCTCTGCTGTTCCGCGGGAGGGCGAGAGGGGTTCAGCGCTAGCAGCAGGCCGCCTCCGGCGAGCATGGTGACGACCATGCCGATCGCTATCCACAACACGACGTGGCGTGGTCCGCCGGGCCGTGAATCCCTGCTCTCCTTCAGGGAGTCGTATTGCTCTGGAGAGGGAGTGGGGTAGCCGCCCTGCTGGGGCTCAGCGGGAGTGGTGGGGACCTGGTGGGCGGGGGGATTCTGTACATGAATCGTCCATTGAGCCCCATCCCAGTAGCGTTTGCGATGGGGGTTCTGAGGATCTGGGTACCAACCGGGAGGAGCAGCCATGAGTTCCATGCTAGGTATCGGGCATTAGAGGTCTCTAAGATAGCCGGTGTCGTCGCAAAGGTCGACGTGACGCCGCGGAAACTCTCATGCCCGTCCCAGACTGTCCAGGCTCGCCTTCACCAGCGCCTGGCGATCTGAGTCATTGATGGGTGCCTGCGTGTGGAACAAGGTGACGGTGTCACCGGCTCCCTGATCCACGATGACCACCACCGCCTCGTCGCCGAGGACCTCGTAGTAGCCGGGCTCGTTCCAGAAATTGGCCCGGATCAGCCAGCCGCTGACCCCATCGCTGGTGCGAAAGGATTTGTCCTCCAGCACCTCAACCCGGCTCAGATGACTGTAATAGTAGGAGGTGGACAGGCAACTGACGAGTTGCTGGGCTGCTGTCCTCGGGTCGGGGCTATAGTCCTTCTTGGACAGCTGGCCGATGGCTGTCACGGCAACCCACGAGCCGGCCACGTGATCATCCTGCCCTGATCTCTCCGAGGCGAAGTCGATGAAATGACCGCTGTTCTCCCGCCAGCCGGGAACCCCCTGGTACTTCATCCCCCCGGAGGAGAACCAGCCATTCTGGGACTGGGGACCGGCGCCCTCCGGGACGATGGGGCATGCCACAGGGCGGCCCCCACCGTCAGACGGACCGGGCGAGGTCGGGGTGTTCGTGGGTTCGGTCTCGTCCCACTGGGATCCGGTGGGACGAGATGAATTGCCGTCCGTGGGCAGGGACCACGGATTGTTCTTCCAGGGCTGCCAGAGGATCACGGCGACCACCAGTATCAATGTGAGCAGGCCTGTGCCAAGAGCCCACGGTCCTTTCCGGCGGGGCCGGTTCCCGTCGACGGGGTCCTCCCAGCGTTCGCCGTTCCAGTAACGGGGAGTGCCGGAGCCGTCGGGGTCGGGATACCAGCCGGGTTTAGCCATGAACCCCATTATGAGCTGATGTGCGGACCATCCGGATGAGGGTTCTTGGCAAGGCCTGCTGCTGGATCCGTGCGGACTGCGGCACACTAGTGCCATGGACAGGCAGACAGAGTTCGTGCTGCGCTCGATGGAGGAACGAGACATCCGGTTCGTGCGCCTCTGGTTCACCGATGTGCTGGGGTCTTTGAAATCGGTGGCGATCGCCCCGGCTGAGGTGGAGGGGGCCATAGCGGAGGGTGTCGGCTTCGACGGCTCTGCCATCGAGGGGTTTGCGCGGGTCTACGAGTCGGACATGGTCGTCCACCCCGACCCCTCGACCTTCCAGGTGTTGCCTTGGCGGCACACCGAGCGAGGCACTGCCCGCATGTTGTGCGATATCCAGCTTCCCGACGGCTCCCCGAGTTTCGCGGACCCGCGGCACGTGCTGAAAAGAGCTCTCAAGAAGGCAGCTGACATGGGCTTCACCTTCTACATCCACCCGGAGATTGAGTTCTTCGTGCTCAGCCATCTCAACCCCCCGGTGCCTCTCGATGAGGGTGGCTACTTCGATCACACCACCTTGGGGAACGGCACGGATTTCAGGCGCGACGCCATCACGATGCTGGAACAGATGGGTATTTCCGTGGAATTCAGCCACCACGAGGCTGGCCCCGGCCAGCATGAGATCGATCTGCGTTACGCCGATGCGCTGAACATGGCGGACAACGTTATGACTTTCAGGGTCGTGATCCGGGAGGTGGCGGTATCCCAGGGTATTCACGCCACGTTCATGCCGAAACCATTTTCCCAGCACCCGGGGTCCGGTATGCACACCCATATGTCGCTGTTCGAGGGGGACACCAACGTCTTTCATGACGCCGCAGACGAATACCGCTTGTCGAAGACAGCCCGGCAATTCGTGGCCGGGTTGCTGCGGCACGCCCCCGAGATCACTGCGGTCACCAATCAGTGGGTCAACTCCTACAAGCGTCTCATGGGTGGAGCTGAAGCCCCCACCTTCGCCTCGTGGGGCCGGGCCAACCGTTCCGCGCTGATCCGTATACCCCAGTTCTCGCCCGGCAAGGCGAGTTCAGCCCGCATCGAATACCGCGCCCCGGACTCGGCTTGCAACCCCTACCTCACCTTCGCGTTGATACTCAATGCGGGGCTGGCCGGGATTGAGAATGAATACCCGCTTCAGGAGGAGGCTGAGGACGCGGTCTGGCAGCTGAGTGAGCGGGAGCGCCGTGCATTGGGCATCAAGTCATTACCTAGCAGTCTTGATGAGGCGCTGCGCCTGATGGAGAACTCTGAACTCGCCGCTGAGACTCTCGGCGAGCATGTGTTCGAATACTTCATGAGGAACAAACGGGCTGAGTTCGAGTCCTATCAGCAGCAGGTCACCCCGTGGGAGGTCGAACGCCACATCAAGGTTCTCTGATTGGGAAGGCAGCCGCCAGCCGCTCAGCCTGTGCACCGGATATCTTCATTTCTGCATCGCCCCAGCACAGCTGCCCTGTGACCAGCCCCAGGAACGCGGTTGGTGACATCTCCACGACATTGGGCGGTGTGCCACGGGTGTGTCTCGGGCCGTCGCCAAAGCCAACCTGAACGGCTGCCCAAGGCGGGACACGAACCTCGATCGCGGACCCCGGGTGAAGCTCACCCAGCCTGGCGCAGAAGGCACGGCAGCAGGCCGCCGTGAGGGTGCGGCCCAAATCCAGCTCATGTTTCCCCGCGGAACTTGCGGCATCCCACAGCACCCTGGTCAGGTCTGGGTTCCGCCTTGCGAGCTTCCCTTCTAGGGCCATACCCAGCGCTGCGGCTCCTGCGGGATCGATGGCGGCCAGGCATGTAAATAGGTTCCGCAACTCCGCGATGGTCTTCTCGTCAGCGCTGAACATGCGGCAATCTTAGAGGCTCAGCGTGTAGACGGGAGACTGGCGTTGTGCTCGTTAGGGTGGAGACGTGAACAGGGTCAGCACCGCTGCGGGTGAGTTCGCGCGGCGTGGTTTTGAGTTCCCCAGCAGCGCGGCGAGGGTATGGCAGGACTGGTGTGCGCAGCTCGGTGGGGACCCTCCCGTGCCATTGCAGGCATTTACCCGTGCCGCCGACCGGGACCAAGCCCTGGAGTGCCTGGCGAACATCGGGAAGAGGGATCCGGCGTTGTTGTCGCGGATCGCAGCCACCCCAGACTGGCTGGAGCGGGTACTGCTTGTCATGGGAGGGTCCTCGGTACTCGCGCGCTTCCTGGTCAAGAACCCCGAAGAACTTAGAGTCCTGGCCTCGGAGCCGGAACCACGCAGAGGCAACTGGCTGGAATACATCCGGTTACGGGTAGTCGATGAGGCAGGGCAGGCCGATGCGGACCGGCTCCGGCGCGCCAATCACGCTGCTTTGGTGGAGATTGCTGCCAGGGATCTTGCCTGTGACGATCCCATCGCCCTGGTTGACGACATCGCCGCGGAACTGAGCCACCTCGCCGATGCCATCCTTGAATGTGCCCTCGACTGTGCTCGTGCCAGCGTGCCTGAGTCTACTTCGGTGCGGCTTGCCGTTATCGCGATGGGCAAGACCGGAGCGCGAGAGCTCAATTACATCTCGGATGTTGACGTGATTTATGTTGCTGAGCCTGCCGGAGACGCCGGGCATGAGGAGGCGATGTGCGCCGGAGCGAAGGTGGCGGCAGCGGTGGCGCGGATCTGTTCCGCCCATACCGCAGAGGGGACTATCTGGCCGGTAGATGCGGCACTCCGGCCTGAGGGTAACGCCGGGCCTCTGGTGCGCAGTCTTGAGTCCTGCGCCGCCTACTACAGGCAGTGGGCGAAGAACTGGGAGTTCCAGGCCCTTCTGAAGGCACGTCCGGCGGCGGGGGACAAGGAGCTGGGACAGGCTTTCTGCGATCTTGTTTCCCCGCTCGTCTGGGAAGCCGCCCAGCGTCCGGGTTTCCTTTCAGAGGTGCGGGCCATGAGGAACCGGGTGATATCGCTGATTCCCGCCAAGGAGGCTGGCCGGGAGATAAAGCTTGGGGCCGGGGGACTACGGGACACCGAGTTCACGGTGCAGCTTCTGCAGCTCGTTCACGGCCGCGGTGACGAGCGGGTCAGGGCCCGCGGAACCTTCGACGCTCTGCGTGCTCTGATCGCCTTCAGCTACATCGGCCGTGTCGATGGTGCAGCTATGGCCGAGGCCTACCGCACACAGCGGGTCCTGGAACACCGGGTACAGCTCCGGCGCCTGCGGCGTACCCATCTTGTGCCGGATGACGATTCAGGCTGGGCCTACCTGGCTCGTAGCACCGGGCGCACCACTGACGAGGTCAAGGGGCTGTGGCGTTCCAGCACCCGCGCGGTGGAGCGGCTTCAACAGCGAATCTTCTTCTCGCCCCTGCTCGACGCCGTCTCTGCCATTCCCACAGCTGAACTGCGGCTGTCCGCGGACGCTGCCCAGGAACGGCTCCGGGTACTCGGCTTCGAGGATGCCCGCGCCGCGCTGGGACATATCCAGGCTCTGACAAACGGCTCCTCGCGTGCTGTCGAGATCCAGCGCCAGCTCATGCCCGTCATGCTGGGATGGTTCGCTGAAGGTCCGAACCCCGACTTCGGGCTGCTGGCCTTTCGGCAGCTTTCGGAGGCACTCGGAGCCAGCTCCTGGTATCTGCGGGCGCTGCGTGATGAAGGCTGGATGGCCCAACGGCTGGCCCGCATCGCATCATCCAGCCGCTATGTGGTGAACCTGTTGATGCGAGCTCCCCAGATGGTCCAGATGCTCGCCAACCGTGAGGGGCTGGAGCCTCGTCCCCGCGAGTTGCTATCACACTCCATGAAAAGAGATATCGGGCGCGCATCTGACCAGGCCTCAGCCGTGGCATCGGTGCGGGCACTGCGGCGTTCCGAACTGTGCCGGGTGGCGCTGGCCGATGTGTTGGGATCCGCCGATGTCACCACGGTCGGTCTGGCGCTCAGTGATCTGGCGGGAGCCACTCTGGACGCTGCACTGGAGATTGCGCGGCACGAAGTGGACGCACCCCAGGTTGGAGTGATCGGCATGGGCCGGTGGAGTGGCTGTGAACTGGGCTATGCCTCCGATGTCGATGCCATGTTCGTCATCCCGGATGATTCTGGCCCGGATGGTCAGGTAGCCGCGGCCAGGCTCGTCCGCCTGGCCTGCGACCTGGTCGGCAGGCCTGGGCCCGATCCTGCGATGGTGGTCGATGCTGATCTGCGCCCAGAGGGAAAGGGCGGCCCGCTCGTGCGGACTAAGTCCTCCTACCTTACCTACTACGCGAAGTGGGCCTCCGCATGGGAAGCCCAAGCCCTGCTGCGTGCCAGGCCAGCAGCAGGTGCACAGGAGCTGGCTGCCGCCGTGCTGGACGAACTGGCAGGCCTGCGCTACCCGCAGGCGGGCGTGGATGCCACCCAGATCGCAGAGATCCGGAGGCTGAAACTGCGCATGGCGACGGAACGGATTCCCCGGGGAACGGACAAGGAACGCCATCTGAAACTGGGGCCCGGCGGCCTGTCAGACATCGAGTGGACTATTCAGCTGCTTCAACTGCAGCATGCCGGCAACTCACCCGCGCTGCGCACCCCATCCACGCTGAAGGCCATTGACGTGGTGGAGGGTCTGGAACTGCTCACCGGTGAACAGGCTGCCAGCCTACGGCAGGCCTGGCTGCACGTCAGTCGCGTCCGGAATGCCATCATGCTCGTCAGAGGCCGTCCGAGCGACGTCCTACCCATCGACTATCAGGAGCAGGCGGCCGTCGCCGAGCTGGCTGGTTACGGCCCTGGCCAGCACTCTCAGCTGGTTGAGGACACTATCAAAGTCATGCGTCATGCCTTGCGAGTGGTGAATCAGATTTTCTGGGAGGACGCCACCACCGACGGCCGCCAGGTAGGGTCCTGACTCCTCCGGTCACTACTGGCACGAGGCAATACGCTAGGGTGGTTCTGACGCATCCGGGGTCGGTGAAAGTCCGAACCGGCGGTGACAGCCCGCGACCCTCGCGGCCCAGAAAAGTGGCCAACAGGTTGATCCGGTGGAATTCCGGTGCCGACAGTGAAAGTCTGGATGGGAGGAGCGCGTCGACGGCTCACGCGGCTACGAGCGTGAGTGCTGTGCGTGCACCCCGGGCTGAGGAAGGACCGGGGTTTTGACCGAGCACCAAACGCGACGAGGCCGTCTCGCGGCCCGCGCAGGAATCTGGTCTGCGTATCCCGCCCGCACCCGGCCGGTTTCCCTGGCCGCGCGCATCCTGCCTCCACTCGTGGCTGCAACTCTCCTCGTGCTCATCTGGTGGTCCTTGACCACGATCACCCCCACCGTTCTGCTGCCTGACCCGGTCGATGTGCTCGCCCGGGTCATTCGCTGGCTGGGATCCGGTGTCGCTTGGCGTTATGCCTGGCCAACCCTGGCCGCAGCCCTGCTGGGCTCCGGCCTGGCCGTAGCCGTCGCGCTGCCTCTCGGAGTCATGGTCGCTCACTCACGGCTGCTGGCAGCCGTCGCCGAACCCTTCATTGCCTTCTCCCAGACAGTCCCGCTAGTAGCCATCGCCCCTCTCCTCGTACTGTGGGTCGGCTACGGGACCTTCCCGATCGCGCTCCTATGTGCTGTCATCGCGTTCTTTCCCATGGTCACCACCACCATCGTGGGTTTGCGCAGCCTGGACATGCGGGTCATCGAGACCGCTTGGCTTGACGGCGCAGGGGCCTGGCAACGACTCATCCACATTGAGGCCCCGATGGTGGCCCCCGCCGTCCTGGCAGGGGTGCGTGGAGGGGTCGTGTTGTCTATGACGGGGGCGATCGTGGGCGAATTCGTCATGGGTGGGCAGGGTCTCGGGACGCTGCTGACTTTGTCCCGGGAA
The DNA here is from genome assembly GCF_019973735.1 of Arachnia rubra. Classification (NCBI taxonomy): domain Bacteria; kingdom Bacillati; phylum Actinomycetota; class Actinomycetes; order Propionibacteriales; family Propionibacteriaceae; genus Arachnia; species Arachnia rubra. The sequence continues at coordinate 2,016,566 of NZ_AP024463.1, read as the reverse complement.
GCGGCCGACACAATCGGGGTCTTCGCCGTCTTGGCTTTTCTCGCGCTCATCGCGGCCGTCCTCGTCTCTCTGCTGGGAGTGGCTGAGCGCGCGGCCAACCGTAATTTACAAGGAGAACACTCATGAACCTGAACCGCCGGTCACTCCTGCTCGGTGCCGCGGCCCTCGGCGGGATGACCCTCGGAGGCTGTGCGGGACAGACAACGGGACAGGCGACGTCAACTGGGCCAGCCATGACGGTCGGACTGACCTATATCCCCAACATCCAGTTCAGTCCCTTCTACGTCGCTGAGTCCGAGGGACTGTTCAAAGATGCCGGGCTCACGCTCTCACTCCGGCATCATGGCACCCAGGAGGGGCTGTTCACCGCACTCACAGCAGGCGATGAGCAGGTGGTTTTCGCGTCTAGCGACGAGGCGGTTGTCGCCGCTGCTGGGGGCATGTCCGGGTTGCGTACCTTCGCGACCTGCTACCAGAGATATCCAGGGGTCGTGCTGGGATCTGCCGCAGTCACCGACCTCGCAGGGCTCGCAGGACACACCCTCGGAGTCCAGGGGCGCTATGGCTCGGGTTGGTTCACGACAAAGGCTGCCCTCGACCGCGCCGGACTTGACGAGAGTCAGGTGCAGATCACGGAGATCGGCTGGACGCAGGTGGCTGCGCTCACCGCAGGCAAGGCAGATGCCGTTGTGGGGTTCAGCAACAATGAAGCCATCCAGCTGGCCACCTCCGGCTTCTCTTATCAACAGTTCGAGGTGGTTGACGCTGCAGCCCCGGATCTCGTAGGTCCTGGACTGATCACCCTCCAGGATGCAGTACCGGCTGAGCAGCTCAACTCGGTCACCAACGCCATTCTCGAAGCCGAGAACCGGATTCTGCAGGATCCCGCATTGGCTTTGAAGGCCACCGAGAACTATGTTCCGACGCTCGCCGATGAGGCCCAGCGCAAGCAGGCTGAGGCGGTGCTGGAAGCGACTACCAAGTTCTGGACGGCGGGTGATGGGAAAGTGTCTATCAAGGCCGACCAGGAGAATTTCACACGCATGGGTGAATTCCTCACCCGGACGAAGATTATCGAGGCCGCCCCCGCAGCCATGATTCTGAACGTGGATTAGGGTCTCTGGCTGAACAGCATGCCAGAGACTCCTGTTTTGGCTTCTGGTTCACTCTGTGGCACTCTGTTCGGCATGTTCCTGCCGCTTTTCGCCCGCGTCTGGGTTGATCTGCGCCTGCAGGCAAGCTGTGTCTGTTGAGCCCGTACGCTCCAGTCCAGTCCATTTCCCGGCCGCCGGCTCTGCGGTTTTCTGCGTCTTCTGCCGGTTTCCTGACGACATTTCCCAGGAGTGAACCTTGTCACAGACAATCTCTGAATCCACCCCCGATACTGATACGCCGAAAACGCAGGGGCTACTGTCCCGGTTCGGTTTCCAGATCGTCCTGGGCCTGCTTGCGGGCGTAGTGCTCGGCGGAGTTGCCATCACCATCGGCACGAATGGAACAGAACCGAACTGGCTGACAGCCACCTTGACTCAGATCGGGAACTCCTATGTCGGGTTGCTGAAACTGTTGGTGGTTCCGCTGGTCTTCACCGCTGTCATCTCATCCATTGCCCGGCTACGGGAGGTTACCAATGCGGCCAGGCTGGCGGTCAGCACCCTGGTCTGGTTTGCCATCACCGCCTTCGCGTCTGTGGTGATCGGCATTCTGGTCGGTGTGCTCTCGCGGCCCTGGCTTGCCGCCGGGGTGAGCGGCGAGGCGGCCGCTGAACCGGGCCGGGTCGGTTCCTGGACGGCTTTCCTCACAGGGCTGATTCCCAGCAACTTCCTTGGCCTTGAGGTCGATCTCACCGCGAAGGGGGATGCGGTGACCGCTACCCCTGGTTTCAATGTGCTGCAGATCCTGGTGCTTTCCATCGCGCTTGGAATCGCCGCGCTCAAGGTGGGTAAAGCAGCCGATGGATTCGTGAGTTTCGTTGAGTCAGCCCTAGCCGTTGTGCAGAAAGTGTTGTGGTGGGTGATCCGGTTGGCTCCCATCGGGACAGCGGCCCTGATCGGCAAGGCGATTGTCTCGTACGGCTGGGCCTCACTCGCATCCCTTGGGGTTTTCGTCGTGGCGCTCTACGCGGGGCTGCTCCTGGTGTGGGTGGTTGTCTATCCGGCGGTGCTCAAGTTCAACGGCCTGCCTGTCGCCCAGTTCTACCGGAACATCTGGCCGGTCATCACACTGGGGTTCGTCACTCGTTCCTCTATGGGTGTGATGCCGGTCACCGAGCAGGTCACAGAACGTAATCTTGGCGTACCACGCAGCTATGCGGCCTTTGCAGTGCCTCTCGGCGCGACCACCAAGATGGACGGCTGCGCTGCGGTGTTCCCCGCCCTAGCGGCCATCTTCGTGGCCCAGTTCTATGGTGTGGAACTCGAATGGGGTCAGTACCTGCTTATCATCGCCGTCTCTGTCCTCGGGTCCGCGGCAACGGCCGGCACCACGGGGGCAACCGTCATGCTGACCCTTACCCTCTCCACCCTGGGCTTGCCACTGGCGGGAGTCGGACTGCTGCTAGCCATCGAGCCCATAGTCGACATGGGACGTACCGCACTGAATGTGACAGGGCAGGCACTGGTGCCGGCTGTCGTCGCGAAACGGGAGGGCATTCTCGACCGTGCTGTCTACGATACCGAGCCTGCCTTCGATGGTGTCCGCGGTTGAGAACGACGAGTAGGCGCTGCTAACTGCTCAGCCTGGTGTCCAGGTCTGGTGTGGAGATGCTAGTGACCCTGACAGCATCGATTTCTGCTGGGCCTGGGACGGCGCTGCCAGGCAGGGACACCGCGGCCGCTCCCCAGGCGACTCCATGTTCCAGGGCAGTTGCCGGGCCGTGGCCTTCAACTAGAGCGCTGAGGACCCCAGCCAGGAGACAGTCGCCCGCCCCGACGGTGGACCGCGGCCCTTCGACGGTGGCGCGGGCGTGGTGGACCATCTCGGAATCCACCCACAGCGCGCCATCAGCGCCGAGACTGACCACGACGATACCCACTCCGGAGCTGATCAGCTTGCGAGCAGTGTCCACGACGTCCCGGAGGGCCGGAAGCTTCCGCCCGGCCAGTTCGGCCAGCTCCTCCCGGTTTGGTTTGATGAGCCATGGTTTCGCGGCCACAGCGGTGGCCAATGCTGCCCCTGAGGTATCAACTACCACCCGGCCCGGATGATGCCTGATCACTTTCGCGAAGAAGGACTCGTCAACCCCCCGGGGGAGGCTGCCGCACAGCGCCACCAGCTCTGCGTCCCCAGGCACGGCATCCAGCATGGCTTGGGTCTCGTCCCCAGTGAGCGACGGCCCGGGTTCGTTGATCTTGGTGGTGTTCCCGGCGGGGTCGACGATGGCGATATTGGTGCGTGTCGTCCCAGCGACCGGGACCGCGTCGAAGGGAACCCCGGAATCATCGAGCAGCCGCTTCAGCAGCTCTCCATCCGGCCCGCCGAGCGGAAGCACCGCGCGGGCCGGATGACTGTTGCGCACCAAGGCACGGACCACGTTCACGCCCTTGCCGCCGGGGTCTATACGGCTGCTGGAAGCCCGGTTCACCTCCCCAGGCAGAAGATCCTCGACCAGCACAGTCCGGTCGATGCTTGGATTCGGTGTGAGGGTGACGATCATGTCCTGAGCACTTCCATCCCTGCGTTGTCGAGCGCCTCGGAGATTTCCTCATCAAGGCCTGAATCCGTAATCAGGAGGGCGATCTCATCGATGCCGGTGAAATGCTGGAAATGGCTGAGATCAGCCTTGCTGGAGTCCGCCAGCACAATCCGGCGCCGGGAGGACTTAACCATGGCCCGTTTGACGTTGGCCTCCGCCAGATCCGGTGTTGTCATACCCCGGTCCAGACTGAAGCCATTGGTGCCCAGGAAAGCCACATCGATGCACGTCTCCTCAAAGGCTCACTTTACCTAAGACCCCACTCCAGCCCCGGTGCTTTCCGGATCTTCCCGTCGAGCCGATGCAGCTGGATGTCCTCGTGATTGGAGAGCACAGCGGCTATCGCAATCGAGTTGGTGACCACTGCGAGCCTCAGATCGGTGGGCAGCAGCCGGGCCATGGAAAGGGTGGTGGTGCCTGAGCCGATCAGGATGATGCGCCCAGCCTGATGCACGCCCTTCAGGACCTTTTTTGTCCTAGCCGGGATGGCCACCACACCGCTGGCCCGATGTCATGTACTAGGGCCGGCACCAGCAAGGTGCGAACCACGAAGGTGTCTAGCAGTACGCCGAAAGCGACGATGAAAGCGATCTGGAGTAGGAACAGGATCGGAAGGACAGCGAGCGCCGCAAAGGTTGCTGCCAGCACCAGGCCTGCGGAGGTGATCACGCCGCCGGTTACGGCGAGCCCGCGTAGCATGCCCTCGTGGGTGCCGTGCGTTAGCGTCTCTTCTCGTACCCGGGTCATTAGGAAGATGTTGTAGTCGATGCCGAGTGCCACCAGGAAGACAAACCCATAGAGCGGAACTGACGGATCCGCGCCGGGAAGGTTCAGGACATGGTTGAAGACGATCGCTGCCGTTCCCATCGCAGTGCCGAAGCTGAGGGCCGTCGTCGCCACCAGCAGTAGGGGAGCGAGGATGCTGCGTAGTAACAGCACCAGGATTGCCAGGATCACCGCGAGGACCAGCGGGATGATCAGAGCCCGGTCATGCTCCGTGGTGGTCCGGGTGTCCAGATCTGTGGCTGTGGTCCCGCCAAGCTGAGCCGTTCCCGACAACTCAGTTCGCAGATCACGCACGGTGCTGATTGCCTCATCGCTGTCCGCCGTCGAGGTCAGGGTGGCGAGAAGCATGACCTCGCCATCATCCACCGTGGGTGCCGGAGGTGGTGTTCCGGGCCTTCCGGACGACTGCACCCCTGATGCTGTGACAGGAGCTGAACCAGATGGGGAATCCTTGGAGACGACGCTGACGGATGCGACGCCGCTGTTGCTCAACAGCCGGTTGGCCACTGTCTGCAGGCTGGTCTCAGCCGTCAGCACATACACCGGAGATCCTGCCCCACCTGGGAAATGCTCCGAGAGCACTTCCTGGCCTGTGCGCGCATCAGAGGCTCCCAGCACGAAACTACTCAAGGGCACTCCGTCCGCTTTGAGGGTCGGGACGAAGGCGGCGCCCAGGGCCAGTAGGATGATGCAGCTGATCCAGACCTGGCGTGGGCGCTGTGCCACCAAGGCTCCAGCCCTCGCGTAGACACCGGTGTGGGCCTGCTCCTCATCAGTGCGTTGAGGATCGAACTGAGGCACGCGCGGCCAATAGGATGCCCGCCCCATCAGATAGGTCAGGCTCGGCAGCAGGGTCAGCGAAGCCAGCATGGCAAAGGCGATCCCAATGGCAGCCACCGGCCCCAGCGAACGGTTGGAACCCAGATCGCTCACCAGCAGGCACAGCAGCCCTGCTATCACGGTTCCCCCGGAGGCCAGGACCGGCTCCAGGACACCGCGCAGCGCGGCCCGGGTGGCCTCTGCCTTCGACTCGTGCCTCCGCAGCTCCTCGAAGTAGCGGGCTGTGTAGAGCAGCGAGTAGTCCGTGGCAGCCCCTATCACCAGGATGAACAGGATTCCCTGGGTTTGGCCTGTGATCGTCAGTACCCCCCACTTGGCCAGCCACCAATTGGCCAGAAGAGCCACCGCCAGCGCAAAGACGCTGGTCAGCAGCACAGCCAAGGGCAGGATCACGGCTCTGTAGACGATCAGCAGGATCACCAGCACCAAACCGAGGGCAACCAGCAGCAGAAGCCCATCGATTCCGCTGAAAGCCTTCGACAGGTCGCTGGCGAAACCAGCTGGACCGGTCACATGGAACTCCAGGCCTCCCAGGTCCTGACTCGCGATGTGCTCTCTGACGGAGGAGACCGTCTTAGAGACGTTCGCTGTCGTGTCGATACCGATGAAAACCCGGGCTGCTAGGCCATCCTCGGAGTTGATCGGCGGGGAGACGGTGGCTATCCCCTCCAGTGCCCCAAGGCTCTGGGCGGTAGTCGTCATAGCCTGGCGCTGGGAGTCTGCCAGTGCCTGCTGCGTGGTGAATACGATGATGGCCGGGACCTGGTCGTTCCCGACGAAGTCGCGGTAGCGCTGCCCGACCGTCGTTGCCTCTGCGCTGGTGGGCAGGAAGCTTCCCTGGTCATTGCGCGCAACCTCGCTCACCCTGCCGAAATAGGGCCCGCCGATCGCGCCTACCAGGAGCCATGCCAGGATCAGCGCGATCGGTGTCAGTGCGCGGGCTGCTCGGGTTTTCATGGGAAAGAGCCTAGGCTCGTTTCCCTCGCCTGCATAGGAGAATTAGAGCGCGTAGTAGAGCTCGAACTCGTGGGGATGCGGGCGGACCGCGATGGCCTGGATCTCCGTGCGTTTCAGATCAACCCAAGTGGCGATCAGGTCGGGTGTGAACACGTCTCCTGCCAGCAGGAACTCATGATCTGTCTCCAGGGCTTCCAATACCGCGCTCAGGCTGGCAGGCACGGTGGGGACTTCGGCGTGCTCCTCGGGGGGCAGCTCGTAGAGATCCTTGTCGATGGGAGCCGGGGGCTCGATCCGGTTCTGTACGCCATCGAGCCCTGCCAGCAGGATGGCTGCGAAGGCCAGGTAGGGGTTGCTCGATGGATCCGGGCAGCGGAACTCGATGCGCTTGGCTTTGGGATTGGATCCCGTGATCGGGATACGGATGCAGGCCGACCGGTTGCGTTGCGAGTACACGAGATTCACGGGCGCCTCGAACCCGGGGACCAGGCGGTGGAAGGAGTTGACACTCGGATTGGTGAAAGCGAGCAGCGCCGGGGCGTGCCTGAGCACACCTCCTATGTACCAGCGGGCCATGTCTGAGAGTCCCGCGTAACCGTTCTCGTCGTAGAACAGCGGTTTGTCGCCGCTCCACAACGACGAGTGGACATGCATACCGGACCCGTTGTCGCCGAAGATCGGCTTTGGCATGAAGGTGGCGGTCTTGCCCGCTTCCCAGGCAGTGTTTTTCACCAGGTACTTGAATTTCATCACATCATCGGCAGCCTTCAGCATGGTGTCGAAACGCCAGTTGATCTCGGCTTGCCCAGCTGTGCCCACCTCGTGGTGTGCGCGCTCAACCACGAGCCCAGCGTTCTCCATGTGCCGTACGATGTCATCGCGGAGATCACCGAAGTGGTCGACAGGGGCGACGGGGAAATAGCCGCCCTTGTACTTGACCTTGTAACCCCGGTTGCCGCCGTCCTCAACGCGACCAGAGTTCCAGGCTCCCGCCTCAGAGTCGATGTGGTAATAGGAGGCGTTCGGGGTGGAGTCGAAGCGGATGTCGTCGAAGACGTAAAACTCTGCCTCTGGCGCGAAAAAGGCCGTCTCCGCTATACCCGTTGAGACCAGATAGGCCTCAGCCTTGCGCGCGATGTTCCGCGGATCGCGCGAATAGGGCTCCTTGGTCAAGGGATCGTGGACGAAGAAGTTCACGTTCAGGGTCTTCGACTTGCGGAAGGGATCGATGAAGGCGCTGGCCGGATCTGGCATCAGAGCCATGTCGGACTCATGGATCTTCTGGAATCCCGCGATCGAGGAGCCATCAAAACTCAATCCCTCGGTGAAGACCTCGGGGCCGAAGGAGCCGGCCGGAACGGTGAAGTGCTGCATTACACCCGGTAGGTCGCAGAAGCGGCAGTCGATCGTCTCAACACCCTCCTCCTTGACGAAGCCCAGGAGCTCCTCGGCGCTTTGGAACATGAACCCTCCAGTTGTCTTTGTTATCTGGGACCACTCTATGGGTCCCAGATTGCCCACATCTTCCGCCATCGTAACGGCGGTGTTACAACGTGTGTGGTTGATTCGATGGTCGTTTGCCTGATGACTCAGTGATGGAAGATGTTGTCTCAGCGATTTTCAGGACATCCCGAACTCGTAGTGGTCCCGTCAGGTAGTGCTGGATCACCGGGCCGATCAGTTCTGTCACCTCTTCGCTGGGCAGGCTGGCGAGGGGCTCTACACCGACGATGTGGCGGGCGACCACCAACCCTGAAAGCTGCGATCCTGCCAGGGATGCCCGGAGATGGCGTTCTGGTTCCGAGCAGTCGAGATGGGGGATGATTCGGTTGAGAATGGTCGTTGTGACGAAGTCGCGGATCAAATCGCTGTGTCCCGCCAGCGACCGCCGTAACAGGGCTTTCATCGCTGGAGCGGCAGGTGAGGCCCAGAGCCTGTCGACTGCATGCACCAGCTCCCGGCCCCAGCTGTTTCGTGAGCTGATGGAGATCTCTGCCTCGATGTCCTCGGGTCTAATGATCGATTTCAGCACTGCCTGGAACAGCCCCTCCTTCGAGCCGAAATAGTGGTGGATCAACGCCGCATCCACCCCAGCCTCCTTCGCAATCGCACGCGTGCTCACCGTCTCGAACGAACGGGACGCAAACAATCCGGCGGCCGCCTGTAGGAGACGCATTTTGGTGCGCCCTGACTTTGATTCTCCTGGCACGTTCGGTCACCTCGTTTTCCTCGGCATGGAAGCCGCGGCGATGGACAAAGCGGCAATGACCACTCCGACCAGGGCAGCGAGACGCCACCAGCTGTCTGAACTCAGGTCCGAGTTGGCCAGCACATCACGAACGACGTCGACTGCCCAGGTCATCGGGAGCCAGTCAGCTATGGCCTCCAGTATGTCTGGGAGTTGCTCCTTCGGGACGAGCAAGCCACAGAGAAACACCTGAGGCGCGATGAAGACCGGTATGAACTGCACTGCCTGGAACTCAGTCCTAGCGAAGGCTGAGGCCAGCAGCCCGAGAGCAACCCCGATGACCGCGTCGAGGAAGGCCAGCAGGAGCAACGCCCAGGCAGGACCCTCGAGCTCAATGCCCAGGGGACCAAGCAGCAGGACGACGAGGATACCGCTCTGTAGGACAGCCAGCAGGCCGAAGACCACAGCGTAGGAGGCCAGCAGGTTCCAACGGGTCAGTGGTGTGGTGAGGATCCGCTCCAAGGTCCCGGAGGCTCGCTCGCGGAGCATGATCACCGAGGTGACGATGAACATCATGAACATCGGCAGCACCGCCAGCATGATCGGTCCGGTGGTGTCGAAGACATGAGGTTGTCCCGGTGGCACCGGCACGTCGTGGAAGACGTAGTAGAGCAGTGTCAGCAGCAGGGGAGGGACCGCCAGGATGAGGGCGATGGCTCGTGGGTCGCCTTTCAGCTGGGCAGCGATCCGGGCCGTCGTCGCGAATGGGTACTGACGGTTTTTCACAGTGGTCTGATGACTCTGCTCCATCATTTCTGCTCCTTGATCAGGGCAAGGAAAGCATCCTCTGGGGTGCTGGTTCCGGTGCGTTGCTGGATATAGGCCACGGGCTCGTGGGCAAGAAAAGAGCCATCCCGCATGAACAGTACGGAATCGCAGCGGGCAGCCTCATCCATGACGTGACTGGAGACCAGAAGAGTCGTCCCCTGCCCTGCCAAATCGCGGAACAACTCCCATAGGGCCTGCCGGGTCAGCGGATCAAGACCCACCGTGGGTTCGTCGAGGATCAGCACCTGGGGTTGGCCGACCAGGGCGCAGGCCAGCGAGGCCCGGCTCGCCTGGCCGCCAGAGAGCTGATCGATTCTCCGGCGTTCGAAGCCTTTCAGCTGCACCCTCTCGATGGCCTGGCGCGCGGAGTCGCCTCCGGCGCCCAGTAGGCGGGAAAAATAGGTGACATTGGCCCACAGGGACGCGTCGGTGTAGATGCTGACAGCCTGCGATGTGTATGCCACCGCCCGGCGCAGTCTGGGATTTCCCGCAGGTAGGCCCAACAGCCTGACGGATCCTGAAGCGATGCGCTGCACTCCCATCAGGGCACGCATCAGAGTCGTCTTTCCGCATCCCGAAGGGCCCAGGAGACCTGTCACCGAGCCAGGTGGCAGAGACAGTGAGAGCCCATGGAGCACCTCATTGCGGCCGCGCCTAACGACCAGCTGATCGACATCCACAGAACTTCCATCGCTTGATGATTTCATCATATGGTGAATTATACTCGCGGTTACGCGTGGTCAGACAGATCAGAGAAGACAGATCAGAGAAGGAAGACTGTCTAGTCTGCGGGCCGTGGCTGCAGTCGCGAGGCAGTGAATTGATGCTGGCCTGCCCATAGCATTGCCATGCCGATCTGAAAGCCGAGATAGGAGTTGTTGTTCGTGTTTGAGACCTTGGGATTCCTGGAGGCAAGGTTGTGAACGGGCCCCGGCTGCGCCCCCTGGGTTTGTCTGACGCTCCGCGGGTCCTTGATGCCTTCGCCGCCGGATCTGGCATGACTCGTCAGGGCGAGGTGACAACCTTTGAGGAGGCGGAGGCCTATGTTTCCCGGCTGATCGACGTGACTGGTCCTCACCGCGCCTTTGCGATGGTGGGTGAGAAGGACCAGCTGCTCGGGATCGTGGCTCTGAGCATTGATACTGCCAACCGCAATGCCTGGTTCTGGTACTGGACCCATCCCCAAGGGCGAGGCCGCGGATGGACCAGCCGGGCCGCCGCGACAGTCGCGGACTGGGCATTGAATGCTGCTGGTCTACACCGTCTTGAGCTAGGGCACCGCGTGAACAACCCCGCCTCGCGCGGTGTGGCGCTGGCGGCGGGGTTCATCCAGGAGGGCGTCGAGCGGGATAAATTCCTAGTCGCTGGGGAAAGAGTCGACGTGCTGACCTACGGGCGGCTGGTCACAGACCCCTCTCCTGCAACTGTGCTGCTCCCGATTCTTGTCTGACTGGCCGCCGGTCCTGGCGGTGTGCCCCGGACCGGTGCCGCCCGGGATTCCAGGACAGTCTTGCCCAGACGCTTGTCGCTGGTTGGCCATCTCGCATCTGATGCCTATTGGTATTGACCTTCTCTCAGTCTGCGCTTTAGAATGGTCTATACCATTTGATAGTCGCTCAAGGAGGAGCGGAGAGGAGATGCGGATGTCTCACAGAAAGACCGCGATGGTCATCGCGGTGCTGACTTCCCTGGTCCTCGGCGCGGGTGTGGCAGTTGGGGCGCCGCCGAGCAGTCAGCGAGCCCAGGGGAGTGGCTGGGATGGGGACGGCCTACACGATGCCTGGCGGCTCATTCGATCTGAGAAATTCAACCGGCCTATGAGGGCCGGGAATGACACAGGCTGGTTTCCCAACAAGGACGAGAAGGGCACCGGCTATGACGTGGACGCCTATGACAACGACGGGGAGTTCTTCCAGACCTTCGGCGGCGATGCCTTCCGGGAACATCTGGCGGGTCTGGGTCTTTACCGGCGTTCCTACACCGTGGGGAAGAAGGGCTGGCTGACGGTTGAACTCGCCGCGCGTGACCGTGATGGTGATGGCAGGCCCGACAACGTCCCATCCTTCCGGAGAACCAGATCGCGGGCTTTGGGCTCTGTCGGCACGTTCAACGTCCCGGACCACAACTCGGCGGTCGTGCTGCGCTCCACGGATCCTCTGCCCGCGGAGTACCGCATCGAGGTCACATTGCGCGCCATCGATTTCGGCGGCCAGCGCAACGGAACCTGGGACTATGACGGCAAGACCAACGGCTACAGGCCTGACGGTTGTAAGACTATCTACCCGTGGCCCGGTTCGCCGGATGCCGACTACAGGCCAGCGGAGTGTGACTGGTTCGATGTGACCACGGACTCCAATGGCTACTACTTCCTGTCGATCATGGACTACCCGGCGGCTCCTCACAACAACGTCTTCGTGCACCAGCGTCGCAAGGTCGTGATGGACGGCTACAACCGCTACCAGTACACCGGTACCGGGTTACGCTACTGCGATCCGGGCAGTGGCGGGTTCCAGCCCTATGAGTGGGGCAGTGGTAATGGTGTGAACATGCTCTTTATGACACCGGAACGCCGGTACAGAAGCTCACCGGGAACCCAATACTTCATGCAGTCCGAGTGCGGCACTGAATACGGTGGCGCCATCGTGAGCCAAGCTGATCTGATTCCCGAGATGATGCCTGAGCTCACCTACACCTTCGCCATCGAACGGCTGGATGGACACTATACACTTGAGGTCTCAGGTAACTTCCGCAATGTCGGATGGGCGACCTACCGCTACAGCCAGCCCTTCGACGACGGTAAACATCCGATCTATCACTACAACCAGAGCGCCGATGAGTACGACGGCCGCTACAACCAGGACTGGACCTACACGGCAGGTGAGCGTACCTTCGTGGACCCGGACATCTGGCCGGCTGGATCGGCCTATCCCGACTATTTCATGATGGGAATTCCCCACATGAACTTCTATGAGGGGACAGCAAGCATCGACGACGTGCAGCTGTACATACCCCGCTGACCCGCTAGGCCGGGGAGCACAGCTGCCCCGGCCTGCCATTTCCTTCGCTCACGCCTGGCTGAACCAGCCTGAAACATCACTCGGAGGGACCCGTGGAATCCTTAGCCAATATCGCCGCAGCACTGGCGAATAACCTCTTCTCGCAGGTGGCCATCCTGATCGGACTGATTGCCCTGATCGGTCTGCTGCTCCAGCGCAAACCTTTTGAACAGGTGATAGGTGGCGCTGTCCGAGCCACCCTTGGTGTCGTGATCCTAAATATTGGCGTCGACATCTTCGTCGCTGGACTGGTCGCTTTCCAGGCCATTGTCTCCAGTGCTTTCCGGATCACACCACCAACCAGTGCTAGCACCATGAAGACGTTCCTGGAGGGTAGCGGTGCAGTGGTCCCTTTGGTGATCGCATTGGGTTTTCTCATCCATCTGGTCTTGGTGTCGGTGTTCAAGGCAGCACGCTATGTCTATCTGACCGGACATCTCATGTACTGGATGTCCCTGGTCCTGGTGGCCACCCTGGTGGAGGCGGTCCCCGGTGTGGACCGAGTCGCATTGATCGTGGTAGCAGCAATAGTCGTGGCCTGCTACTGGACACTGCAGCCGTTGTGGATGGAGCCATTGATGAAGCGGGCAGTCGGCGGGGATAACTTTGGGCTGGGGCACACCACATCGTCACTCGCGCTCTTGTCCGGATATGGCGCCAAGGTCCTGCGGCTCGGAGACCCCGGGAAACACGACACGGAGAAGATCCGCATGCCGAAAGCAGTGGCATTTTTCAAAGACATCAATGTCTCCACGGTTTTTGTCATCGGTGTCATCATGATTGTTGCGATCCTGTTTGCTGAGGACAGCGTTGTGGTGAAGCAGCTTGGTGACAGCAACATGGCTCCGATGATGTGGGGATTCGTCCAGGCACTGCGATTTGCGGGCGGCATAGCCATCTTGCTCTACGGCGTCCGCATGTTCTTGGCCGAGATCGTTCCGGCTTTCCGCGGGATCTCACAGAAACTGCTGCCAGGTTCCCGCCCTGCCCTGGATATCCCGACGGTTTTCCCGAAGGCGCCAACAGCGGTCATGATCGGTTTCCTGGCCTCGATCAGTGTGTTCCTGATCTGCATGGGAATCTTCGCCGCGGCCGGATGGTTTGCGCTTGTCCCGCCCATGATCATGCTGTTCTTCGGTGGCGGAGCGGGCGGCGTCTTCGGCAATGCCACCGCGGGTTGGCGCGGCGCAGTGTTCGGCGGTGCTCTGAATGGTCTGATCCTGGCACTCGGGCAGTGGATCGGCTGGGGGTTTTACAGCTCCACCGCCCCTGAACTGGCCACGTTGGCCGATCCTGACTGGTATGCCGTCGGATGGCTTTTCCTCGGCTGCGGTAAAGCATTCGGACACCTCGGCTCAGGTGGCCTGTGGGCCCTAGGTGTTGTGACGCTGATCATCACGGCAGCTGTCCTACTACTCATCAATAAAAAGACCAAGGCTCCCGCTGGGGATGTTGAACAGAAAGTGGCGGATAAATGACTATGCCAGAACCGATGAAGATCCTGTGCGTCTGTGGTTTGGGAATGGGAACCTCCCTGATCCTTCACATGACAGTCGAGACTGCTGTTAACCGGATGGGGTTGGAAGCTGAGATCGACCACACCGACCTCTCCTCAGCGCGCAGCATGGGGCCTGACGTCGTGGTGGGACAGGGCATGCACACTGAGGAACTGGAGGGAATTGCGCCTGTCATCGTGGCAGTGGACGACTTCCTGGACGACGGTGCTGTTGAGCAGAAACTGCGGGCGGGATTTGCCGAGGCCGGGTGGTCAGGATGCTGACGGCAGCCGCGACCGGTGTTGCGACAGATTGGCGGACTGCGATTCTCCAGGCGGCGGCGCTGCTGGGGCAGTCTGGAGCAACCAGCCGGGAATATGGCCCACGTTGTGTCCAGTCGGCTGAGGAGCTGGGTCCCTACTTTGTGCTCAGTCCCGGGATCGCCCTGGCTCATGCCCGTGCCGACGACATGTGCCAGGCTGCAGGGCTTTCGTTGCTCCGATTGGAGAAACCGGTCGCCTTCGGTCATGACACCAACGACCCGGTGGATCTGGTGTTCTGCCTCGCATCCCCGGACAATGAGGCTCATATGGCTGGGCTCAGGGCATTCGCACTGGCCATGGCCGATGGATTGGAGACCAGGCTCCGAGAGGCTGCGCCGGAGGAGCTGCCCGGGCTGCTGGCGGAGGTGGCGAGGAGATGAGCTCAGCCGGTTCCTGGATCGACGGGGTCATAACCCATAACCGGGGGCCAATCGAGGCAACAGCTGCCCGGCTGGCTGAGACCCACCAGGCTGGAGGTCTCATCTATACGGCAGGTTCAGGGCATTCCCTGGCTATGGTGATGGAGACTTTCTTTCGTGCCGGCGGCCTGGCTATCGTCAAGCCTCTGTTCCGGCCTGAATTACTGCCCTTGAACGGGGCTTTGAGGGCGACGGAGGTAGAACGAGAAGTGGGGATAGGCAGGGGGCTGGTTACCGCAGCCGGCCCAGAACCACGAGACTCGGTCATCGTCTTCTCGAATTCAGGGCGCAATCCGTATCCCGTCGAAATCGCGGAGGAATCACGGAGACATGGAGCGGCCGTCATCGCCTTCACGAGTGTTGAGGCCAGCAGACAGAGCGATCCCCGGGCGACGCGGCGGCTCTATGAAGTGGCGGACATCATCCTGGACACCTGGACGCCCGTCGGGGATGTTTCCCGGCCGCCCGGGGAGCCGGTCACCAGTCCGTTGTCGACGCTCAGCTGCTGTGCGCTGTGGACGGAGATCCTCGCCGCCGTGGTGGAGCTCGACCCCACGATGCCGCTGTGGCGCAGCGCGAACCAGGACGGCAACGACGGTTTCAATCAGAGTCTGACCGAGCAGCTGCGGAGCCGGATTCCGGAACTGTGACCCGTCACTCTTGGGCGGGAAGCAGACGCGCGGTGAATTGGTAGGAGTCCGCCCGGTACCAGGAGATCGTGTGCTCGACGAGACGATCCTGGACAAGGGTCTTGCGGTCCATGCAGATCACCGGGGAACTCGCCCTGGTGCCTAGTGAGGCCGCGATCTCAGCGGGGCATTCGACGGCTATGATCCGCTGCTCACCGGAGTCCAGCCGCAAGCCATAACGCTTGCTGAGCGTCTCATAGAGGGAGTTCCTGGCGTCGTCGGCGCAGTAACCTGGCACCAGCGAGGCATCCAGGTGGGTTTCCTCGATCGCCAGCGCAGTGCCGTCGCCGGTGCGGATCCTGGTCATCGTGATCAGCGGGGTGCCGGGGGCAAAGGGGTCCTCTTGGCCGGCGGTCTTGCTGCTGAAATCGAGCACGATCGCACCCGGCTCCTTTCCCCTGGCGCGCATGTCCTCGCTGAATGAGTTCAGGGACAGCCGCAGCTCGATGCGTGGCTGGGAGACGAACGTTCCCCGTCCGACATGGCGGTCCAGCAGGCCTTCCCGTGTCAGCTCGATGACAGCGCGCCGCGCCGTCATCCGGGAGACCCCATATTCCAGGGCTAGGTCGCGTTCAGAACTGATTGCCGCGCCGATCGGCAGTTCGAGAATTCTTTGACGTAGCCGTTCCCGCATCGTCAGGTATTTGGGGGACGGCTCTGAGGACACACGAGGGATCTTAGCTGGGGTTGGACAGAAGCGGTCTCCTCAGCGGCCGTGTTTCCCACGGCGGCCTTCCTGGGGGAATTGGCCGCCGTGGGAAACGGCCCCCATTGGCGGGGTATCTGTGATATCAGGGCTTGGCGACGGTGATCGTCCAGCCGGCATCCCCTACTCGTTCGAAGGCGGTAACCGGATAGCCGTTCTCCGCCGCCCAGCGGGGAATGGCCTCGGTGGCCTGCGTGCAGTCGAAATCGATGCGCAGCAGGTCCCCGCTGGGAATGGTGGCGATGGCCGCCTTTGCCTCGTTGAGAGGGAAGGGGCAGACTTCGCCGGCGGTTTCGAGAATGTGAGTTGTGGGCATGATGGACTCCTCGTCTTGCTGAGGCATTCAGACGGCGGTGGTAATGGTGGTCTGGGTGGTGGTCAGTTTCTTCGACTGGGGCCGTAGGAAGATCTTGGCCGCTGCCCCGACGCCTAGGAAGAACCCTGCGAAGGCGAGAATCCCGTTGAGACTCAACTCCGCAGAACCCACCAGGGCGTTGCCGATAGTGCAGCCTCCCGCCAGGCTGGCGCCGACCCCCATCGCGATGCCGCCGATCAGCGACTTGACCATGGTGGGTGCGTCGGGAACCCGCAGCCGGAACTCGCCGGAGGCCTTAGCTGCGATGTAGGAGCCGATGATGATCCCCACCACCATGAGGGAACCCCAGTTGGTGATGGCCGTCACGTCTCCGGCGATGATGCCGTAGGCCAGGTTCGATGACGGGCCCGTGATTCCCAGTCCCGACGTGCGGCCCGCCGCGTAGCTCAATGGGTAGGCGGCGATGGCGATGAGGCCCACCAGTACCGCGGTGAAGAATGGGTGCCACGGGCGTTCGAAAAGCAGATGGGCCAGGCCGGTCCGTGCGGGAGGCAGAGTGGCGACCTTCAAACCGCGCTCGGCCCGGAGATGACGCCAGGCCAGCCAGCCAATTCCGGCAGCCATCAGGACGACCAGAGGCCACGCAGACACACCGAGGGTGTCGTACACCGTCGTCAGGCCGGTGTTGTTGAGGTCCTGTACCCCTTCGTTGAGGGGCTTGAGAATGCCCTTCTTCATGGCGGCCGCCGAGCCGGCATAGGTGATCAGGGCGAGCCAGGAACCGATCAGGCCCTCACCCGCCCGGTAGTAGGTGCCAGTGGCGCAGCCTCCGGCAAGCACGATCCCAGCGCCGAATATGAGCGCTCCGGTGATGGTCGCCAGGGGAGTGAGGGGTTCGGCCGAGTGATTGACCAGCCCGAGTTCTAGCAGGCTGAAGAAACCGACCGAACTGATCGCGATGGCGATCAGAAAAGCTGTGAGCCAGCGGGTGCGGCCAGAGGTCCAGACGTCTCGGAGGGCACCCGTGACGCAGAAGCGTCCACGCTGCAGCACGAAGCCGAGCAAGGCACCGAGTAACAGACCTGAGGCATGGGAAAAGAAAACAGACATGAGTATTCCTGAGCTTGGGGATGTGATGGATGTGGCCGGGGTCGGCCGTATAAGTCAGGAATGACAGGCCATGGCGGCGATACGAAGCAGATCGACATGCAGGCGCGCAGTCAGGAGGATGCCCATAATGACTTGCGGGCCGGCAGCGGTTCGCAGCATGAAGGCACCTCCTCTCATCAACCGCGGTTCACTCTATGCCATCGTCACCGGAAGGCGAAACGGCTGATTCCTTCAGACTGGTGCGAGAAGATGGGGTTCTCGTCTCGTGGATGGAGTCCGCTGATGTTCAAAACCCTGTTGTTCGCGCCGGAAACCTTCAATTTCGCAGAGGTCACCCGTTGCATTGAAGTGGCTCGCAGACTCCCTGGGATCCGGTGTGTCTTCGCCGGGTTCTCTGAGCGCTTCACCTCACCCATCAGAGAAGCCGGGTTTGAATATCGGTCCCTCAAACCAGTGCTCACAGATGCTGAGGGGAAGATGGCCATCGCCTTCGACCAAGGCAGAAGTATCCGCCATCCCTTCACTGCTGGCATGGTGCGGCAACGTGTCATTAGCGAGCGGGCGCTCATTCGTGAGCTGGACGCAGCAGCCGTTGTGATCGGCACCACCCTCAGCCAACTGATCTCCGCGCGGGCCGAGCGTGTGCCACTGTTTTATGTGAAGCCCTTCGCCTATTCCGCGCCGCACATGACACAGATGCGCCGCACCGGCTTCCTTCCCACCGCAACCCCTGCGCAGCGCACCATTGACAAAGGCGTGGCGTGGCTTTCCCGGACCGTGCTGGCCAAGGCCATTCCCGTTCCCAAAGGATTCCGTCAGGTTGCCAGGGAGTGCGGGGTCCAGATACCTCACACCCTGGTGGGATTCATCGAGGCGGACATGAACCTGGTGGCCTCCCCACCCAGGCTGATCCCCGACTGGTGCCGGCTGCCCGGAAACTACCGAGCGGTCGGCCCGGTGTATGCGCAGCTTGACGCGTCCATCCCAGAGGACTTCGCGCTGCTGCGGAAGCGGGGGCGTCCGGTGGTACTGGTCGCAATGGGCAGCTCCGCCAGCCGTAGCTTGGTTCTCGACGTGCTGCACAGCGCGGCCCGTGCGGATGTCGAGATCGTCTCTCCCAGTGCCTTGTACCTGTCGCAGGCAGACCGGGCCGCGTTGCCCGGCAACGTCCACGTCACCGGTTGGATCCCAGTGCACAGGCTCGGGAACCTTGTGGACGTGGCTATCACCCATGGCGGCGAGGGCACCGTCCAGACTAGCTGCGCCAGCGGGTGGCCCTTCATCGGCATACCGCTACAGCTCGAACAGCGGTACAACGTGACCCGGTGTGTGGAATTCGGCAACGCGCAGCTCATCAGCCGGAGGCAGGCCGGGCGCGTGGACTGGGCTCAACTCGTTACCCATCTGCTCGCCAACGAGGCCATGCGTAAGGCCGCTGCCAGCATGGCGCGGCTGTTCGAGGGGAGTGATGGCCCGGGTACCTGCGCCCAGATCATCCGAGACGAGCTGGGGAAGGTGCGAGCAGTCCCATGCTTACATCCCCTGATTGAGGAAGGACGATGGTGCGGGTGCTACTGAAAAACGAGTCTCTACGCAGCGACCTGGGCTTGGGTGGAAGTTCGGCGCGTACATCACAGGCCAGCTTGCATTGCACAACCCTGAGGGTTTAGGGACTTAGGAGGTTATTCATGACTACGAGCAACCCCGCGTTGGCAGGGTGTTTGTCTGACTGAAGTCCTCGTGAATAAGCCTCTTACTTACCACGAGATTTTATCTTGGCAAATATCCTTGTTAATGCAGAATTGCTTGTGGCTATGAATAATCTTCTTAGCATCCGTTCTCTGGGCAGTTGTCTTTCTTTTTATTTCCGGTCAATCAAGTCTGTTATCCTCGATAACCAGGCGCCCGTGAAATCTTTAGAGCTGTAAGTGACTGCTTTCTGCCAGGACCGGTGGGAGATGTCTTTGTAGAGCTTTTTGTCAGTGAACAGCGGTTCGATCACGTTGACCCACGGATCGATGTTCTGTGGCGGTGCGATGACCTCCAGTCGATGGTTCGCGCGCCTGAATTCCGGATTCCCGTCAGGTTCAATGAGATATTCGACTCCCAGTTTCGCTTCGGGGAGTCCCCCCGTCCTACTAGCGACCACCGGGATGCCGCGGAGCATTGCCTCGATTGTTAGGACCGACATGCTTTCGATCAATGATGGCATCAGGAGGACAGAGGTCTTGGCTAGCAGGTCGTCGACATTGCGTGAGGGTGGGAGTAGATCGACGTTTGGAATATCCGTCAGAGCGTCAAGGTCAGTCTGTGTCGTGGCCCACGTCGGGACAGCTGCAAACCGTCTTCCTGGTAGTTGGTGTGCAAGGTCAATGAATACCCCGATACCCTTCATGGCTGAGGGGTTGAAGAGAGTGATATAGCCGTCCCTGAAGTTGTCATATACCGGCCAGGGTCCGTGTCCGAAGGCGGGGAAGCCAAGGACCTCGGTGTTCAGTCCGCCATGTCTTTTCATGTAGTTTGCCGCGAAATTGCTGACGGTCAGCGATAGGTCAACGTGCCGCAATAAATCGTGCTCTTTTTCGCTTGGGAAATCACTGAGAGGGCCGAATGGGAGGAATAGGAGGGCGTGGGTGACGTGGACTACCGGGACTCCTTTCCCGAGAGCCGCCGAGAGTAAGGCGGAGTTCTCGTCGGAGACGATGATGACGTCGGGATGCCACGCGATGATGGATTGTTCAATGCGGCTACGGATTCCTTCCCAGGCGATAGCATTCACCGCGACGTCGTTGTAGTCGAACATGACACAGCCCACCTCTTCCCTTATCCCGGAGATCCCCAGGATGATCAGGTCTTCGAAGAGCGCTTCTCGCCCCTGCCGCCAGTCCTCTCCGCGCAGGGGGGTTATGGCGAGGCATTGACTACCGATATTTGCAAGATGTTCCAGAAGTAGTCGATTGAGCTTGGAGCCAGCGAAGTCATAAAGATATGTTTGAGGCTAGCATAGCATTATTCTCACATCAGGAGGCTTATTCATAGGGGTGTTTTGGCTTTCCCCAGCTAACACTTTACCCGAGGGGGATGTGAGGGCGGCTTGCCCGATCTGAGATAATTCAAAATGCAGAAAGAAAACCCTCAGATGAAAGACAAGCCGCCGCCGTGAATACTACCACAAGCCTTGACCGTGACCAGATCCTCAACCTGTGCGAACTGATCCACACATCCCGTTCCGGAAACCTTCCCCCGGCAGGGTCCCGTGTCCTGGGCTTGTTCCGCTGTATCCAGGTCACTGTGTTGATATTGCGGCACAATCTCACCCAGGAGTTGCTGGCCGACATCCACACAGTCTCCCAAGCCACCATCTCACGAGTGGTGGCGGTCTACACTCCCCTGATCGCCGAAGCCCTCCAGAACTGGGTGCCCAGTGTGGGGGACCTCGACCCGGACCGTCAGTACATCATCGACGGTACTCTGGTGTCCTGCTGGTCGTGGCACGACCGTCCCGAGCTGTACTCAGGCAAGCACCACACGACGGGGGTGAACCTGCAAGTGGCCTGCACCCTGGCCGGACAGCTCGCCTGGATCTCCCCGCCCCTGCCGGGTAGTGTGCATGATGCAAAGGCCATCAAGGAATCCGGCTTCCTCGCAGCCCTCGACAGTCAAAGTCATATTGGAGACAAAGGCTACATCGGATTGGGGATGATCACCCCCGCGAAGAAACCCGCCCATGGTGAACTCACCGACAGCGACAAAAGAAACAACACGACCATCAACCGCGTCCGCTACCTCATCGAACGTGTCATCGCGAACGTCAAAACCTGGCGTGTTCTACACACCGATTACCGCCGCCCCTACAACACCTTCGAAACCACAATACAAGCCGTCACAGGACTCATCTTCGCCTACAGTCTATGAATAAGCCTCCAGGTACCCTATCGTGTCAGGTTTTCCCATACCTATGCCCTGGCTGATGTGTGGCGTTTTGTTCTTTCACGCGAAGTGGCGGCGGACCTAGCCTGTTGTCAACCAAGCTGCTCAGAAAGCTCCAACCAGCTCTCCTCCAGGGCCTGGTTCTCCGACTCCGCATTCTGGAGCTCTTCTGTCAGCCTCTGGAGGCCGGCGTAGTCAGTCTGATCGTGGGTAGCCATCTTCTCGTGGATCTTCTTGATCACATCCGCCTGCTTGTCCAGGCGCCGCTCGACAGAAGCGAGTTCCTTGCGTAGTGCCCGCTCCTGCGCACCACCCAGCAATGACATCTTCGCAGCACCCCTCCCTGTGGCGGCCAAGGGTGAGTCAGCCTTGCTGGTTTTCCGTCCCGCCGCCAGGGCAAGATACTCGTCAACCCCACCTGGAAGATGTCGCAGCTGACCGCTCATGATGGCGTACTGCTGATCAGTGATCCGTTCCAGCAGATATCGGTCATGGGAGACCACGATCAGGGTTCCCGGCCAAGAATCCAGCAGATCCTCCAAGGCGGCCAGCATGTCAGAGTCGACGTCGTTTGTGGGCTCGTCCAGGCAGATCAGATTGGGTTCGCTCAGCAACATCAGCAGTAGCTGGAGACGGCGTTTCTGCCCTCCGGAGAGGTCACCGACACGAGCCGATAGGTGTTCACGGGCGAAACCCAGCCGCTCCAGTAACTGTGCTGGGGTCAGCTCCCTCCCGTCGACCATGAATGTTGTCTTGGTCCTGGCCAGGACCTCACGAACCCTGTCCTCGCCGATGTCCGCGAGTTGGGAGAACTGCTGATCCAGCACCCCCAGCTGCACTGTCTTGCCTCGCTTCACCCGTCCCGAGGAGGGAGTGATGTCACCGGAGATGAGGCCGAGCAAAGTGGACTTGCCGGTTCCGTTCGCCCCTAAGATTCCGGTACGTTCCCCTGGTGCGATCCGCCATGTCACACCACGCAGCACCTGGTTCTCGCCGTAGGAGACGCTGGCGTCTTCCAGGTCGACGACGTCCTTGCCCAACCGGGCAACCGCCATCGCCTGCAGCTCGATCGGGTTCCGCACCGGAGGCACATCCGAGATCAGCTGATTCGCCGCGTCGATACGGAACTTCGGCTTCGATGTCCGGGCCGGAGCGCCCCGGCGCAGCCACGCCAGCTCCTTGCGCATCAGGTTCTGGCGTTTCGCCTCTGCCGCTGCAGCCATCCGGTCCCGTTCGACCCGCTGCAGCACATAGGCCGCGTAGCCGCCCTCGAACGGCTCGACGATGCCGTCGTGGACCTCCCAGGTCTCGGTGCAGACCTCGTCGAGGAACCAGCGATCATGCGTGACGACCATCAAGCCGCCAGAATTCTTCGTCCAGCGTGAGTTCAGGTGCCTCGCAAGCCATGCGATTCCCTCCACATCGAGATGGTTCGTAGGCTCATCCAACGCCAGCAACTCCCAGTCGCCGATCAGCAGCGCGGCAAGAGCGACACGGCGCCGCTGGCCGCCCGACAACTCACCGATCCCTGCGTCCCAGGCAACATCAGCGACCAGACCGCCGATCACATCGCGGGTCCTCGGATCCCCTGCCCACTCATGGTCAGGACGATCCCCCACGATCGAGAAGCCCACCGTCGCAGCATCATCCAGGTCATCGTGCTGCGTCAAGGCGCCGAAGCGCACATTCCCGCGCCGCGTGATCCGGCCTTTCTGTGGCTCGATCATGCCGGTGAGCATCCCCAGCAGGCTCGACTTCCCATCGCCGTTACGGCCAACGATGCCGATCCGGTCACCCTCCTCGATCCCCAGGCTCACGGAGTCGAACACCACCCGGGTTGGGTATTCCAGGTGTAGCGACTCAGCACCGAGCAGCGGCGTGGCCATCAGCAGCCGCCTCTCATGCGCCGCAGCACACCCCAGCTATGTGCTGGCAAGGAAAGGCCCTGTGGTCTAGAGCCCTGGGGAAGCTGTGATGCGCATCCTCGCGGGGGTGGGCCCAGGAGGCACGGACCATCCGGCAGGGCATGGGCGCCGAATGCGTGCAGGACCGATTCCAGGTTGACCAGATGTGCCACGCCCGGAAAGTTACCAGTGAAACGTAGGATCCGGGGCATGAGGACGGACTACTTCGCAGGCGATTCTCGCACGGACCGGGAACGCATGCTGGCAGGGGACTTGTACATCGCCGACGACCCAGAGAACGCGAGGATCGCCAAGTCAGCCATGAGACTGTGCCACGAGTATCACCAGGCCGTGATCGCAGATGACAAGTCCCGCTCGCATGAGATCCTGAGACAGCTGCTGGGAAGCCTGGGCGAGGGAACCTGGATCAAGCCTCCAATCTCAGTGGACTATGGCGAGAACATCCACATCGGAGCAAGGACTTTCATCAACAGCGGACTCACCGCCCTCGATGTCGCCCGGATCACCATTGGGGATGACTGTCAGATAGGGCCGAACGTGCAACTCCTGACACCCACGCACCCCATAGACCCCCAGCCTCGCCGCGACAAACTGGAAGCGGCAAAACCCGTCACCCTGGGTGAGAACGTGTGGCTGGGTGGGGGAGTGATTGTCTGCCCTGGTGTCACCATCGGCGACCACACCGTGATCGGCGCAGGCTCAGTAGTCACTCGCGACATCCCTGCCAGTATGGTCGCGGTGGGCAATCCCGCTCGGGTCGTCCGCAGCACATGACAGCGAGTTGCCGGTCAACGCCCCCGGATTGCCTGCCGGGCACCCTTCATGCCGCCTTTGCCCGTGGGCATGGGCCCCTTCGGCATGGGCAGTTTCGGACGCATTGCGTCGAGGGCCTTCAAACGGGCCTCCAGATCTGTGATCTTCGCCGCGCTCAGGACCTTCGGGAGCTTCTTGATCTCGTCCGCCAAGCGATCCAGAGGAACCTGGCCATTTCCCTTGCCGACGACGAAAGTCACGACATTGACTTGATAGGCGACCTGCTCGTGCTTTCTCTTCTCGGACGCGAGCAGCGTCTTGAGCCCCTTCGAATCGCCCTCGCCGATGAGTACAAGGCCTCCCGGGCCCAGCGCACGGTGTACCACGTTGGCGGAGTCACGGTTCCGACTCACTGCCACCGCCAGGGTGTGTTTCCACTTCCTGCCGAGGCTGGTCAGCGCCAGCTCGGCTGATCCGGCCTGGCCCTCATAGCGGCTGTAAGCCGCACGCTTCGCGCGGCGCGCGAACACCAGCATCGCGACCAACAGACCGGTGAAAACGCCGAGTAACCCCCACATCAGCGGGGCCTGCAGCACGAAACCCAGGAGCAGCAAGGCCACGAACGGCCCGAGGCCCGCGAGCAGCAGGATCCAGGGAAGCAGAGGGTCTTGCTCTTTGGTGAGTTTGTAGGACTCCTTGATCTGACGGAGCTGACCCCAGTCGGCTGGGTTGCTGGAGTTCTTACGCCGCAGTTTCTCGGCCCGGGCTTTCTCCTTCTGCTTCCGTGCCTGCTCCTTCTGTTTCAGGGCCAGCTGCTGGGCCCTCTCACTGCGTGCCATCATTTGCTCCCGGCCTTCCGAGCGGCCTTCTTCCGTTCTTCCATCGCGGTCCTGTAGAGCCTGCCCGCTCGATAGGATGAACGCACGAGAGGCCCGGACAGCACGCCAGAATAACCGATCTGTTTCGCTTCCTCGGCGAGCTCGTCGAATTCCTCAGGGGGCACCCACCGGGAGATCGGGTGCAAAGTGGCATTCGGGCGTAGGTACTGCGTGATGGTGATCAACTCGGTTCCCGCGTCGTAGAGGTCGGCCAATGCCTGGGACACCTCCTCGCGAGTCTCGCCCATTCCTAGGATCAGGTTCGACTTCGTCACCAGCCCGGCGTCACGGCTCATACGCAGCACGTCAAGAGAACGGTCGTAGCGGAAAGCGGGTCGGATGCGTTTGAAGATACGTGGCACGGTCTCCACGTTGTGAGCGAATACCTCAGGGCGGGTGTCTAGGACCTGGCTCACCAGCTCTTCTTTCGCGGAGAAGTCGGGAGCCAGCATCTCCACTCCCACCCCGGGGTTGACCGCGTGGATCTGGCGAATGGTCTCGGCATACAGCCAGGCTCCCTGATCGGGAAGGTCATCGCGGCACACGCCGGTGACGGTGGCGTAACGCAATCCCATCTTCTTGACCGATGCGGCGACACGCATTGGCTCGGCCGGGTCGTATCCTTCCGGTTTCGCGGAGGTGATCTGGCAGAAGTCGCAGCGCCGGGTGCACTGATCGCCGCCGATCAGGAAGGTGGATTCGCGGTCCTCCCAGCATTCGAAGATGTTGGGGCAGTTCGCCTCCCGGCAGACGGTGTGGAGATCCGCTTTTTGGACTATCTGCTGAAGGTCCTGGTAATTGGGCCCTGTGCGGGCGGTGGTGCGTATCCAACCGGGTTTTCGCTCGATTGGGGTCTCGGCGTTCTTGGCCTCAATGCGTAGCAGTCGACGTCCGTCCGGATGTACAGCAGTCACCTGGGGGATGATACCTGCTGAGATACCGGCCGCGTGGCCAATCCAGCCGGAACCGTGAAGATCATTCGTGTGTGAATACGGCCAGGTGTTGCCTGAGATGCGGTTCG
The DNA here is from genome assembly GCF_019973735.1 of Arachnia rubra. Taxonomy (NCBI): domain Bacteria; kingdom Bacillati; phylum Actinomycetota; class Actinomycetes; order Propionibacteriales; family Propionibacteriaceae; genus Arachnia; species Arachnia rubra. Next base: position 1,990,651 of record NZ_AP024463.1, on the reverse strand, counting down.
AGGTCATGAGCCACTGCGGCGACGTCCCAGTTGCCTGGCAGCTCCTCGGCCAGAGAGGTCACCCCTGCGTCGCTGATGCCACAGGGCACGATGTTGCTGAATGCCCCCTGGTTGGGTAGCACGTTCAGGGCGAAGCCATGCATTGTGGTCCGCCGGGCCACCCGGATGCCGATGGCGCAGATCTTGCGTTCTGGCCGGCCCCGGGCGGGAGCCAGCCAGACCCCCGTCCTCCCAGGTATCCGCTGGCCCGTTAGGCCGTAGTCTGCGAGCAGGCCCACCACAGCATCCTCGTAGCGCCGGACAGGCTCAACCACTCCCACCCTGTCGGGCAGGAGAAGGATCGGGTATCCAGTGAGCTGTCCGGGACCGTGCCAGGTGATCTTCCCGCCCCGGTCCACATCCACCACGGGCGTGCCGTCGAAGGGGCGCTCCTCCGGTAGGGTGGCGCGGCCAGCTGTGTAGACAGGTTCGTGTTCCACCAGGACCACATGCCCAGGCCGCGTTCCGGCCGCCACCTCGGTGTGCACCTGACGCTGGTAGTCCCAGGTTTCCCGGTATGCGCTGCAGAAACGCGCAGGTCCCAGGCCTAGGTACTCGAAGGTCAACATCACGGACATCGTAACCTCTATAGGGCACCCCTGGTTTCGTCCGCTGGAGTGGGCGGGCAGAATGGCTCGCATGATCCGAACCGTTGAACGTGACCGTTGCCCCGGCCTCCTGCGCCCCTACCACACTGTGGATGGGAACATGGTGCGCCTGCGGTTACCCGGTGGTTTTGTCCAGGCAGATCAGGTGCTTGCGGTGTCGAAACTCGCTGCCGAGTACGCGAACTCTGAGATCCAGATCACCAGTCGCAACAACCTTCAGGTGCGGGCTCTGCCGGAGCCGGTGCCCGCGCCCTTCGTGCGCGGCGCCTTCGCGACCGGTCTCATGCCGTCCCCTGCGCATGAGCGCATCCGGACTGTCGTGTGCTCACCGCTGACCTCCATAGCTCCCGTCAACGCGGATCTCTCCGGGGTTGTGCGTGAACTCGATGCCGCCATCATCGCCGACCCCGAGCTGCCGAACCTGCCAGGACGTTTCCTGTTCGTCCTGGACGATGGCTCCGGTGACGTGCTGGGCGAGGCCTTCGATCTGGGGTACCAGGCTCGCCCAGACGGCCGCGGCGTGGTTTTCGTCGGCGGCTGCCCTGACGCCCGCGAAATCGACGCCCCCGACGCCGTTGCGACCCTCATCGAACTGGCACATCGCTTTTTGAACGTCGCGGAGTCCGGCGAGAAGCCCGCCTGGCATGTGCGGGAACTGGCCAATCCGGAGACTCTCCTCGACGGCATCGGCCGAGAGATAGATTTCCAGCGTCCTGGCTCTGAGCGTCCTCTTCCCTACGGTGCAGTCGCCGGCGCGGCGGTTGTGGGGGTCCCGCTGGGCCTGCTCACCCTGCGGCAGGCGGAGGTGCTGCAGCGGGTCGCGGCAGATTGCAGCGAGGGACAGCTCGTGTTCACCCCATGGCGGGGTGTGGTCATTCCCGGTGCTGCGGATCGCCTGGAGGAGCTGGCAGCCGCTGGTCTGATGACCCGCCCCGAGTCGGTCTGGATGACGCTGACCGCCTGTTACGGCAAGCCATGCAACAACGCCCAGGTCGATACTCGTGCCATCGCGGAGGAGGTGGCCGCGGAGCACCCGGCGCCATTCCAGCGCCTCGTCCACATCTCCGGTTGCGACCGGGTCTGTGGCGAGCCTGGCGGGGAGCATCTGGGGCTCATCGCCCCAGCCGATGCCGCAAGTGTTCTGACGGTGGTCGACAGATGAGCGGGGGAGTGCAGAGGCCCACGCGCCGTTATGCCTATGAGACCGATGGCTCAGCCATCTACAGCGAGTCATTCCGCCGTATCCGCCAGGGCGCTGACCTTGCCGCCTTCACTCCGGAGGAGGCCCAGGTTGCGGTGCGCATGATCCACGCCGCGGGGGACCTGGACCTGCCCCGGCACATCGCCTTCCACCCCGGCCTGGTGGCTGCCGCGCGCAGTGCCCTCCGCGACGGAGCGCCGATCTTCGTCGACGCCAACATGATCAAGTCTGGGATCACCCGTAAACGGCTTCCCGCTGACAACGAGGTACGGTGCCTGCTGCGTGACCAGCAGGCCACGGCTTTGGCTGAGGAATGGGGAACCACCCGTTCCGCCGCCGCAGTATCACTGTGGGGGGACGACCTGGAGGGTGCGCTGGTGGCGATCGGCAACGCCCCAACCGCGCTGTTCCACCTCCTGGAGCTGATCGCCGGCGGTGGGCCGCGTCCCGCTGCGATCATCGGGGTTCCCGTCGGGTTCGTGGGCTCGGCCGAGTCGAAGCAGGCTCTGGCGGACTCGGATACCGGCGTGCCCTGGCTTGTGGTGCACGGGCACCGTGGAGGCTCCGCGATGGCCGCTTCCGCGGTCAATGCACTGGCCAGTGAGTCCGAGCTGTGACCGGCACTCTATGGGCTGTCGGGGTGGGGCCCGGTGACCCCGAGCTGCTCACGCTCAAGGCGGCCCGTCTCATCCGCGACGCTAGCGCAGTCGCCTGCTTCTCTGGCCCGGGAAAACAGTCAATTGCGCTGCGCATCGCACAGGGACAGATCCCGGCCGGGACGCCCGTGGTCACCTTTGAATACCCGGTGACAACCGGCACCACTGATCACGTGGCCGGCTACGACGGGGCCATGGCTGATTTCTACGATGCTTCCGCCAGCCGGCTCCGGGAGCTTCTCACAGCCGGTGATGTTGTGCTGCTGGCTGAGGGAGATCCGCTGTTCTTCTCCACGAACATGTACCTGCTGGACCGGCTGGAGGACCTCGATTGCCGCATCGTGCCAGGGGTCACCTCCATCCAGGGCTCCACCTCCGCAGCTGCGGTTGCATTGAGCCGTCACGAGGATGTGGTCACCATCCTCGCCGGCACGATGAGTGAGCCAGAGCTGGCCTGGCGACTCGCGCAGACTGATGCCGCGGTGGTGATGAAACTGGGACATAACTTCTCGAAGGTGCGTGCCGCGCTGGCCTCAGCAGGGCTGCTGGAGCGGGCGATCTACGTGAGGCAGGCCACCTGGGAAGAGCAGAAGGTGCTACCTGTCGCTGGAGTGGATCCGTCCACTGTCCCGTACTTTTCCATGGTGATAGTTCCTGGCCAGGACCGGAGGGCTGATGACGCGGGGCGGCATGTTCCAGCTATCCCCCCTGAGGCTGGCGGACAGCAGGCCACCGTTTTCGTGGTAGGCCTTGGTCCCGGTCCGGAGCGATGGGTGAGTCCCGAGGCGAGCGCGGTGCTGGCTGAGGTCGGACACGTTTTCGGCTATGCGCCCTATGTGCGACGGGTACCGGCCCGACCTGGCCTGGTACTCCATCCCTCCGGTAACACGGTTGAGGTGGAGCGTGCGAGGGAGGCCCTGGACCTGGCGCTGACCGGGGAGAGAGTCGCCATCGTCTCAGGTGGGGACGCTGGGGTGTTCGCGATGGCTGCTGCGACCTTCGAGGCGGCTGGGGAACCGCGCTACGCAGATGTGGAGATCAAGGTAGTGCCTGGGATCACCGCCGCTCAGGCTGCTGCCGCCCTGGCTGGCGCCCCCCTGGGTGGTGACTTCGCGTGTGTGTCTCTGTCCGACCGGCTCAAGCCCTGGGAGGTCGTCGCGGACAGGCTGCGGCATTTGAGCCGGGCCGATGTCGCGGTTGCCATCTACAACCCGCGCTCTGTGGCCCGTCCTGGCCAGCTTCATGCCGCGAAAGCCGTGCTGTTGGAGGTGCGTTCCCCTGAGACCGTGGTCGTTCTGGCTCGTGACGTCGGACGTGCGGAGGAGTCCTGCACCGTCACCACCCTGGAAGCATTCGATCCGGGGCAGGTGGACATGAAGACCTTGGTGATTATTGGTTCCTCCCTGACCCGGGTGACGCCTTCCGGGCGGGTGTGGACTCCCCGTTTCATTCCGGTAGTGTGAGAAACGAAGCGTGGGTTTGTCACGAGGAACCCGGTGGGAATCCGGGACGGTCGCGCCACTGTGAGCCAAGCCAGGTGAGTCAGGAACTCGTCCCACGCCCCGTTGCGGAACGCATGATTCCGCAGAAGGGATGTGTTTGTCATGCATATAGCAGAGGGATTCCTGCCTCCACTGCAGGCCGCCGGATGGTTCGTAGCCTCCGCGCCCTTCGTCGTCCATGGAGCCGTGGCCGTAGTCAGGCAGGTCCGTAAGGACCCTGACTCCAAGCTCCTGCTCGCCGCAGCCGGCGCCTTCACCTTTGCGTTGTCGGCGGTGAAGCTGCCCTCGGTCACGGGATCGTCATCGCACCCCACCGGGACTGGTGCCGGGGCGGTGCTCTTCAAACCACCGGTCCTGGCATTCCTTGGCACCATAGTCCTCATCTTCCAGGCAATCCTGCTGGCACACGGCGGCCTGACGACCCTGGGGGCGAACGTGTTCTCCATGGCAATCGCGGGCCCGTGGTGCGGCTACCTGATGTGGGTGCTGTTTAGGAACATCAACAAGATGGTCGCGATCTTCCTGGCCATGGCCATTGCGGACCTCAGCACCTACGTGGTGACGAGCTTTCAGCTCGCCATCGCGTACCCGGGAACCGATGGGAGCTTCGGTGCGACCCTGGTGAAGTTCATGACCATCTTCGCCCTGACTCAGATTCCGCTGGCCCTCGCCGAGGGTGTCCTCGGCGTCTTCCTGTTCTCCTTCCTGACCCGGGTGGCTTCGCCTGAGCTGAGCAAGCTCGGGGTCCTCTCCCGCAAAGACGTGGAGGTTGCATCATGAAGCTGAACAAATGGGGAATCGTCATCGGACTCGTCGTCTTGGTCCTGCTGTTCTGCATCCCCTTCTACACGGCCCCGGCAGATTCCGAGTTTGGGGGCACCGACTCGGCCGTCACGGACATCCTGCAGGAGAACGGCACGGAGCCTTGGTTTAAGCCCATAGCTGAACCCGCTGGTCCTGAGGTCGAGTCGGGCCTGTTCGCCATGCAGGCCGCGCTCGGGTCAGGGATCATGTTCTACTGCCTCGGACGTATGGCAGGCAGGCGCAAGGCTGCCCAGGACGCCCAGAAGCCCACCTCCGTTGAGGATTAGCGGTCTTGACGACGCGGCGTGGGACAGTCCCTGGCGAGCCATTCCGGTCAGCCAGAAGGTGGCACTGTCGCTGCTGCTGGTGTTGACAGCGCTGCTGGCCCGTCCGTGGCCCACCTGCGTGCTGGTCGCAGCGGTTGCCGTCGCTGCCCTCACGGTCGCCCGGATCCCCGGTCGTATGGTCGTTGCAGCCATGACCGCTCCCGCGGTGTTCATCGTCGTGGGGGCGGTGTCGGCGACGCTGACGGTCGGTGCCTTTGAAGGTCCCGGATGGCGCTGGGGCTGGCTGGGGATCCGGGAAGCCGATATGGCCTTGGGGACCGGGCTGCTGCTGCACGCGATCGCGGGCACCTTGGGGGTGTTGGTCCTGGCGATGACGACTCCCATGGTGGACTTGCTCGGTTGGCTGCGGAAGCTGCACATTCCGGCGTCTCTCATTGAGATCGCCTCTCTGATGTACCGGATGATCTTCACCGCCTGGAACTCGCTAGTCCTGGTGCGTCAGGCCCAGCAGCAACGGTTGGGCGGCACCGGTCCGCTGAGGCGGCGCTTTGCCGAGACGGGACGCCTGGTCGGCGCGGTAGCCGTACGGACTTGGCTGGCCTCCACCCGGCTGGCTGATGGCCTGGCCATCCGGGGCCATGAGTCGGCCCTGGCCACCCTGCCGTCGAGGCGAGGTAACCGAAACCTGCCGATCTGGGTGCCAGCGGGGATGATCTTCGTCTGGGGAGTCGCACTATGGACGCGATGAGACTGGCGGCGGCGGGGGTCATCGCGGGCTTTGAGGGACGTGAGGTACTGCGAGGCCTTGACCTGACGGTTCCTGCAGGATCCAGAGTTGCGTTGCTTGGCGCCAACGGCTCCGGTAAGACAACCTTGCTGCGCACACTGGCGGGGGCGCACAGGCCTTCGGCCGGGCAGGTGTTGTTGGACGGTGAGCCGGTGCGCTTCGATCGTGCGGGGCTCAGGGAACACCGGCGCCGGGTGCAGCTCGTGTTGCAGGATCCTGACGATCAGCTGTTTTCCGCAGACGTGAGACAGGACGTCAGTTTCGGCCCACTGAATCTGGGTTTGTCCGAGGAACAGGCTGCGGAGGCCACCGACGCGGCAATCGCCGCCATGGGTATTGAGCATCTGGCCGACCGTCCCACCCATCAGCTCAGCTATGGGGAGCGGAAGCGTGCGGTCATAGCGGGTGCGCTCGCGATGAACGTGGACGTCCTGCTGCTCGATGAGCCGACAGCTGGACTTGACCCAGCAGGGGTGGAGGCGCTGTTGCAGACCCTCGTGCAGATCAATGAAAGGGGCACCACCTTGGTGTTCTCAACCCACGAGGTGGACAACGCCCTGGCTTTCGCAACCCATGCCGCTGTGATGACCGAAGGAAAGCTGCGCCAGGGCGGGCTGGTGGAGCTGCTCAGTGATGCCGAGCTCCTCGCCGCGGCCAGGCTGCGGCAACCCATCCTGCTGCAACTATCAGCCTCTCTGGGCTGGGAAACCCCCGTCACCACCATCGAGCAATTCAAGGAACGCTGGCTTACCGGCTGAACCGCGGGACCCAGTTGCTGAACCCACTGCTGGGCTCAGGCCAGCAGCTTGGTCCTCCACATATGAGTAGAGCGAATTTCACAAGAAGTGGTCATTTTCATGAGAATCAAGGAGAACGTTTCTAACACCCAGGAGAATTCCCGGAAACCAGCCAAACTCACAGTGTTGAGGGGCCAGGGAGATGTTTCCGGGGAAAAGCAGGAAACAGATTTGATAGCCGGGCAGATTGAGCAATGCCCCGGAGGGCATCTTGCCAACCCGATGTGGCTGCCTGGGCATCTTTTCGGCGGCGAAGAATCAGATGCCCAGGCATTTGAGGCCGCCGAGAGCTGAGGAGATCCCCTGCGGGCAGCTTCAGGGCCGGGCGGACAGTGGCCTGATTCCACAGCTCGCAGTGGAGTCAGGATCAGGCTTTGGAATCTCCCACTGGACGGAATCCGGTGATCTGCGTCAGCGGGTTCTGCCAGTCTTCGCCTCGGCTGGCTTTCACAGTGCTGATGATCGTCAGAGACGCCCACGTGATGAGCCATAGCGGTATGAGGAACCTCAGCCCGATCAGGCCGAGCACTCCGCTGGCGATGAACCCGGCCATGGCGAGGAGCTGGAAGTTCAGCGCCTTGGCTGTCTCGCGGTTCAGCGAAGGATTCCCCTTGGTGGCCAGCCAGGCCACCCCAGGACCGATGGGCCCCGAGACCAGGCCGGAGAAATGGACCAGCGAGGCCATGTCGAATGATGACCGCGCTGCGGTGGGCGTAGCAGTTCTGAACGCTGACGGTACCTGGACCGGCGTGGGGGCGGGTAGGTCTGCCAGCGCAAGCCGCAGCTGTGGATAGGAGGTTGCCTCAAAGATCAGGCTCAGCCGGTGCTCAAGCTCAGGTTCGTTGATTCGCCCGTCCGCGTAGGCGCGCTGGACGATTTTGACGGCGCTTTCCCGGGTGCTTTCGCTGAACGTCTGCGTGCTCATGTATTCCATTGAAGCCTAGCCCTCAAAATGTGACCATTGGGGCTAGCCCCGAACAGTCCCTGAAAAGTCCCGGAGGTCTCTAGTCCAGGATGACATCGGAGGTGCCCTGTGCCGTGACGGGCAGGGTCGTGATCCCGATCACGTTCAAGAACAGGCAGCGGTACTCGCCTGTCACCTGTACCTCGACCACGCCGCTGCTGTTGACCCGAGCCGTGCCTTTGAAGCGGGAAGCAGCCACATACTTCTCAGCGGCCTGTTTTCCCACGCTGGTGTCAGGCGATACCCGCCCGTCTGGCATACCGAGGTGTTCTCCCCCGACACGGGCAGCCTCGACCGCCACGCCGCGGGCCTCCTGGGCGGCTTTCACCTGTCCTGCGAAATCCACGCCGATCCCGACGATGAGAACGAAACCGGTCAGCACAGCGGCCGTCCAGACGGTGATTGCACCCCGCTCGTCGTTAACCCGAGTGCTCCTCATGACGTCAGCCTAGTGCCGTGTGCCGGAGGTTTGTCAGTGGGAGGCAGGTTCCTGGGCGGATGGTGTGCCGTGGCAGCTGAGTGAGACGCTACCGGGTCGCACCATGAGAGAGGGGAGCGCGGCGAGGGACCTTCCGGGGCGGAAAGCCCCGGCGAATTTCCGGCACACGATACCAGCCCCCGCTCCGGGTCTTTGGTCTGTTTAGCCTTGGACAGACAAGAACATGGCCTCTGGTATTAAGCCAGGGAAACTAGTGGGGTGTGAGTCGGCTGGTCCGTCGCCGGGTCCCGGGCCGACATGACTTGCCCAGCTGATCAGTCAGCCTGTGGGGCACAGCGCGAGCTGTATAGGTGCGAGTCCACGAAGTCTTCGGCCCGTAGAGCCTCACCGACGAGGATGATCGCGGCCTGGCGTAGTCCTGACTCGACTGCTGCCTGGTGCATTCCGGCAACGGTGGTGCGGATGAGCTGCTGGTCCGGCTGGGTGGCGTTGCCCACGATCACGACTGGGCAGTCCGCGCCGTAGTGGGGGAGCAGCTGCTCTGTCAGGCGTGCGGTGTGGCGGATCGCCAGATGGATCGCCAGGGTGGCCTTCGACGCCGCCAGATAGTCCAGCCGCTCAGTCTCCGGCATTGCCGTCGAGTCCTTCTGGGCGCGCGTCAGAATCACCGTCTGGGCCACCTCCGGGACTGTGAGTTCCTTCCCGACCAGAGAGGCCGCTGCAGCATAGGCCGGTACTCCAGGTGTGATGTCCCAGGGAACCCCAGCCTCGTCCAGGCGGCGGGTCTGCTCGGCGATCGCCGAGTAGATCGACGGGTCGCCCGAGCACAACCGCGCCACATCCTTGCCTTCGCGGTGTGCCCGCACCAGGTGTTCCGTGATGGCATCCAGGTTCAGGTGTTGAGTGTCGATTCGCTCGCCATCCTCCGGGCAATGGGCCAGTACCTGCTCGATATAGGTTCCCGCATAGAGGCAGACAGGCGAGGTGCGCAGCAACTCGGCCCCGCGGAGGGTCAGCAGATCGGCGGCACCTGGTCCGGCGCCGATGAAATGAACGGTCATGGGGTCTCCTTGGTCAGGGAATAGCAGGTGATGGTACGTGAGGGCCGCCAGCCGCGGAACGACCCAAGAGGTTTAGCGCTTTCCAGTGAAATCCTCGTCAGCTCGCCCCCATAGCGGGCATGCAGGTCTGCCAGCAGGGCCTCGGTTTCCAGGGTTACGGAATGGACCACCAGCCGTCCACCGGTGGGAAGCGCAGCCAGGGCGGCCTGGCACGTCTCGGCGGCGGCTCCGCCTCCGAAGAAGATGGCGTCCGGCTGCGGCAGCGAGGGATCAGACATGAGCCTGAGGGCATCGCCCACCCGCACCTCGAAACGGTCGGAGACCCCCAGGGCTGCGGCATTGCCGCGGGCCCTGGCAGCGCGATCTCCACGTTTCTCGAAGGCGATGGTGGAGGCTCCCGGTGCGCTGCGGCACCAGGAGATGCCGATGCTGCCCGAGCCAGTGCCCACGTCCCACAGCACCTGTGCCCGGGCGGGGGCCAGAGCCGCGAGCGCCAGTAGCCGCATCGCCTGCTTCGTCAACTGTCCGTCATTGACGAAGGCGTCGTCGGGCAACAGCGGCCCCGCCACGACTGAATTCCCGCCGGCTCCGAACTCGATTGCCACGACATTCAGGCGCGGCAGCTCCTCATGGTGGGTCGCGAGCGTTCCGGCTGTGAACTCCTGGCGTGACTCCTGCTGCGTGCCAAGGTTGCCGAGTACCGTCATGGCCGAGGTCTCCCAGCCGGCTGTCACCAGGATGCGTGCCAGCTCCACTGGCGTGGTCTGGTCTGCTGACAGGGCGATCACCCGCTCGCCCGGTGCTGCCAGAGCTAGGACGCGGCGGGGGTCGCGCCCGACCAGCGAGACCCAGTCGGTCGTCTCGGCGGGCCACAACATCCTCGCCCGGGCAAGGGTTTCCGAGGACAGCGCAGGATGCACCCGGATGCGTTCGGCCCCGAGCACCTCCATCAGCGTGGTCGCCACCCCCGAGAGCAGGGGATCGCCGGACGCCAGCACCACCACGTCGTCGCCGAGTCCTCCGAACAGGTCGGCCAGCCCCGCTCGCAGCGGCGAGGGCCAGGGCACTCCGCGTGAGGGATCGGGCAGCATTCTCAGGTGTCTTGCCCCGCCGACCACCACCGGCGCTGAGGACACGAGTTCCCGCAAGCCCGCGGGCAAATCACTGAGCCCAGACGCGGGCACGCCAACGACATCGATCACGGTGAGAGAGCTTATCTGGATTGTGGAACAATAGGTCTGCTGGGTGCGGAATGCGGTGCGAATCCGCAGCGGTCCCGCCACTGTGTACCCCATAGGGTGAGCCAGGTCATCGACCCAGCCAACTGCGACGTGGGCGCGGATCCACAGGAAGGCATTCCCCAAACACATGAAGTTCCCATTCACCGCGGTCCTCGGGGCCGAGGACATGGCGCGCGCGCTGATACTGGCCAGTATTTCCCCGGAGATCGGTGGTGTGCTGGTGCGCGGCGAGAAAGGCACCGCGAAATCCACCATGGTGCGGGCTCTCACCGAGGTGCTGCCCCGCCAGGATGTTGTCGACGGCTGTCGTTTCCGCTGTGATCCCGCCCGGCCTGACCCCGACTGCCTCGATGGCCCGCACCCTTCCCCGGAGCACTACCACTCTCCGGTGCCGCTGGTTGAGCTACCGGTCGGCGCCTCCGAGGACCGTGTCACCGGGTCGTTGGATCTCCAGGCGGCGCTGGGCAAGGGACAGACATCCTTCGAGCCAGGCCTGCTGGCCGCCGCGCACCGGGGGATTCTGTATGTGGATGAGGTCAATCTGCTCCACGACCACCTGGTGGATCTTCTCCTCGACGCCGCCGCTATGGGGCGCAACACCGTGGAACGTGACGGCGTCTCCGTCGCCCATGCCGCGCGCCTGATGCTGGTTGGGACCATGAACCCGGAAGAGGGTGAACTGCGTCCTCAGCTACTGGACCGTTTCGGCCTGACTGTGGAGGTCAGCGCCCCGCGTGACCCGGATGTGCGCGTGGAGATCGTTCGCCGCCGGATGGCATTCGACTCCGACCCCGCCGGATTCCGGAGCCAACACGAGAAGGAACAAGATGAGCTGGCGTCCCGGATCGCCGCGGCCCAGCGGACGGTCGGCGATGTGGCTTTGCCGGACTCCATGCTGCGCAAGATTGCCCAGGTGTGTGCAGGCTTCGATGTCGACGGCATGCGCGCGGACATCGTCACCGCTCGTGCTGCCCGGGCCAACGCCGCCTGGGAGGGGAGGACCCGCGTAACGCGGGCTGATATCCGTGTCGCGGCGCTGCTGGCCCTGCCGCATCGTCGCCGGCGTAAGCCTTTCGATGCGCCCGGCCTCGACGAGGAGCTGCTTGATCAGCTGCTGGGAGAAGACGACCCCGAGCCTGAGCCGGACCCCGAGCCGGAACCTGAGCCTGAGCCCGGTCCTGACGACGAGACCGCGAGCCCGGGTGATTCCAGTCCTGAGAACACTCCTGAGCCTCCGCCCTCGCAGCCTGAACCTGCCCCGGAGCAAACCGACGCCAGGGACCAGGAACAGCCTTCACCCCCATCACCTGAGCAAGGCCAGGCCCCCGTCGGAATCAGCATCGCGGGTGAGCCCTACAAACCGCGAGTGCTGCGTGCCAAAGGTCTTGGTGAGGGCTCGCCGGGCCGGCGTAGCCGGGCTCTGACCAGTCACGGGCGCGTGGTTGGGGTCGACCCGGCTGCCCGGACCGGGGCTTGGCATGTGCCGGCGACCATCAAGGCTGCGGCTCCCCGCCAGGCCGAGCGAGGTCACGAACCCGGTGAGCGGCTCCGGATTGTTGGTGACGACGTCCGGCGTGCGCGGCGCGAGGGCCGTGAGTCGAACTTGGTGCTCTTCGTCGTGGACGCTTCCGGGTCCATGGGGGCTAGGCGGCGTATGGAGACTGTCAAGACCGCTGTGCTCTCCCTGCTGCTCGACGCTTATCAGCGCCGCGACAAGGTGGGGATGATCACCTTCCGTGGCGATTCGGCGGAGTTGGTGCTGCCTCCCACGGGCTCTATCGAGGCGGCGGCGGTGCGCTTGGACGAGCTGCCTCACGGGGGGCGCACGCCGCTTGCGGAGGGGCTGGAGTGTGCAGCCCAGGTGCTGGCCACAGAGGCTGTGAAAGACCCGACCAGACGCCCCATCCTCGTGCTGCTCAGCGACGGTCGTGCGACGGCGGGTAAAGGAGCCCTGGGTCGCTCCAAGGCGGCAGCCGATGCCCTGGCCCTGCGCGGCCTCGACTGTGTGGTGATCGACTGCGAGACCGGCCCGATGCGGCTCGGCCTGGCTCGTGACCTAGCGGTCCGTCTTGGTGCCGAGCTGGTGCCCATGTCCGAACTTGACCCCGCTGCCATCACCGATGTGGTACGAGGCAGCCTTCAGTCCAAGGAGGTGGCCTGATGGCTCAGGGAACCCCAGAGACTGTGCCCAATGACGGGTTGACCACCAAGCAGCGTCGTAACCGGCCCATGGTGATCGTCAATCAGGGGGAGGGCAAGGGAAAATCCACCGCGGCCTTCGGGATGGCCCTGCGCGGCTGGAATCAGGGCTGGAGCATCGGCGTCTTCCAGTTCGTGAAGTCGGCGAAATGGCGCATTGGCGAGCAGACCGCTCTGGAGGCATTGGGCAAGGTGCATGAGGAGACCGGTCAGGGAGGGGCCGTCGAGTGGCACAAGATGGGCTCAGGGTGGTCCTGGACGCGCAAGGGTTCCGAGGATGATCCGGCGCAGGCTGCCCGCGACGGCTGGGGCGAGGTGAAACGGCGCCTGGCTGAGCAGATCCACGGGCTCTACGTGCTCGATGAGTTCACCTACCCGGTGGAATGGGGGTGGATTGATGCCGACGAGGTTGTCGAGACCCTGATGAACCGGCCGGGATTCCAGCATGTGGTCATCACCGGCCGCCGCTGTCCTGGGCCGATCCTCGAGCTAGCCAACCTGGTGACCAACATGACGAAGATCAAGCATCCCTTCGATGAGGGCCAGAAGGGCCAGAAAGGCATCGAATGGTGAGCCTGCCTCGTGTCGTCGTGGCCGCGGCCGCGTCGGGGCAGGGTAAGACCACCATCACGACAGGCATTATCGCGGCGCTCGCCGCCCGCTCCATGGCCGTTCAAGGTTTCAAAGTCGGTCCTGACTTCATCGATCCGGGCTATCATGCGCTTGCATCCGGCAGGGCGGGCCGTAATCTGGACCCCTTCCTGGTGGGGGAGGAGCGGATTGCGCCGTTGCTGGCGCATGGAGCCCGGGGAGCTGACATCTCTGTCATCGAAGGGGTTATGGGCCTGTTCGATGGCCAGCTCGGCGCCCACGGTTTCGGGTCGACAGCACACGTTGCCGCTTTGGTGGACGCCCCTATCGTGCTTTGCCTGGATGCCTCCCATGCCTCGCGTTCAGTTGCGGCGGTCGCGCTGGGCCTGACCCACTACGATCCGGCGCTGAATTTTGCGGGGGTGATCATCAATAAGGTCGCCTCACCGAGGCATCGCGAGGAGGTGCTGGCGGCGCTGGAGGGCATGAGGTTGCCGATCCTGGGCGTGCTCCCGCGTGACGCGGCCATCGAGGCCCCGTCACGTCACCTGGGATTGGTTCCTGTGGAGGAACGGGCTGACGCGGAGGCGACGATGGAGCGGCTCGCGGCGCAGGTCAATGCCCATATCGACCTGGATGCACTGATCAGCGCCGCTCAGGCAGCCCCAGAGCTGGACGTTGTCCCATGGGATCCGGTGGCTGAGGTCACCGCCCCGACGGACCGCCGCCCGGTGGTGGCCGTGGCGGGGGGCAGGGCTTTCACCTTCCGCTATCAGGAGACGGTGGAGCTGCTCGCGGCAGCTGGCTGCCAGGTGGAGGTGTTCGATCCCGCCACCGACGACCGCCTGCCTGAGGGCACCGCTGGAATCTACCTTGGAGGCGGGTTCCCAGAGGTGCATGCGGCTGCCCTCACGTCGCGGGCTGGTCTACGCCGGGAAATCGCGGAGTTCGCGGTCTCCGGCGGCCCCGTGGTAGCAGAGTGCGCCGGGATGCTGTACCTATCAGACAGCGTCGATGCCACAGGCATGGTGGGCGCCATTCCCGGGGTGGCCGCCATGGGGCCGCGGCTGACGCTCGGCTATCGCAGAGCGATGGCGACCCGCGACGGTTTCTATGCGCGCCGCGGTGAGGAGATCACGGGGCACGAGTTCCACCGCACCGCCACGCAATTCCCACCAGGCAGCGAGCCGGGCTGGGCCTGGGAGACCACGAGCGGCATGAAGACTGATGGCTGGTCCCAGGCCAATGTGCACGCCTCCTACCTTCACGTGCATTGGGCCGGCTATCCCCAGCTGGCGCAGAGATTCGCGGAAGCGGTACACGCTCACCGGCCTGGCGCCACCACATTCCCTAAGAGGCGGGTGCGGGAAATGGTGTTTCCCGGGGATATCGATCTCGACCATCACGGGGATGCGGAGCTGGCGGAAGGCATTGAGGATCTGGCCGTGAACGTGCGGCTGAGCTCTCCTCCCGGATGGTTGTCGGCCAAGCTGGCGGCCGTGGACGTGGCTGCCTACCCCAATGCGAGCCAGACCATCCAGGTGCTGGCGCGGTGGCATGGGGTAGAGCTGGAGTCGGTGCTGCCCGTCGCCGGGGTTGCCGAGGCGTTCACACTCATAGCCCGCGGCCTGCGGTACCGGCATCCTGTGGTGGTGCACCCCCAGTTCACTGAGCCTGAGGCCGCGTTGCGCGCGGCCGGGGTGGTGCCGCAGCGGGTCCTGCTATGGCCGGAGAATGATTTCCGTCTGGAGTCCACAAGGGTCCCTGAAGCGGCCGACCTGGTGTTCGTCGGGAACCCCACCAATCCGACGGGGGTGTTGCATCCCGCCCGTGAGATCCGGCGGCTCGTGAGGCCAGGCCGGGTCCTGGTGGTGGATGAGGCCTTCATGGATGCGGTGCTGGGGGAGTCTGAGTCGTTGCTCAGCGGTGATCTCGCAGGACTGATTGTGCTCCGTTCGCTCACCAAGACCTGGGGGCTGGCAGGGCTGCGGGTCGGTTATGTCGTCGGCGACCCCTCACTGGTGCGGCAGCTTCAACGCGTCCAGACCCCGTGGGCGGTATCGACTCCTGCGCTGGCCGCTATCCGCGCAGTCTGTTCGGACCAGGCACGTTCTGAGACCAGGGCCTGGCAGGAGGAGCTCAGAGAAAACCGTGACGCCTTGGTGGCGGGGTTGCGGCAGCTGGGGCTTCGTGTCGTCGAGTCTAAGGCTCCGTTCGTGCTCGTACGAGGCCCTGTAGGGTTGCGCGAGAGACTGCGGGGGCGTGGCTTTGGGGTTCGCAGGGGTGATACTTTCCCGGGGCTAGGTTCTGACTGGTTCAGGATGCGCGTTCCTGAGCCCGGGCTGCTGGCCCGTTTCCTCGACGCGCTGGGCAAGGAGATGGAATGAGTGGTCGTGTCGTCCTCGTTGGTGCGGGTCCGGGCGATCCAGATCTGATCACCGTCGCCGGGCTGAAGGCTTTGCGCGATGCTGATGTGATTGTCACCGACCGGCTGGTGCCGGGACTTCTCCTGGACGAGGCACGGAAGGATGCAAAGATCATTCCTGTCGGCAAGACCCCGCGCGGGGAATTCACCCCACAGGAACGCATCAACGACCTTCTCGTCGAGCACGCGTCAGCGGGAAAGACCGTGGTGCGGTTCAAAGGCGGGGATCCGTTCGTCTTCGGCCGCGGCTACGAGGAACTGCTGGCCTGCGCAGCGGCGGGAATTCCCGTCACCTATGTGCCTGGTATCTCGTCATCGATCGCGGGCGGTGGGCTGGCCGGTATCCCGATCACGCACCGCGGAATCACCCAGGGCTACACCGTGGTCAGTGGGCATGTTCCGCCGGGCGACGAGCGCTGTGATATCGACTGGGACCACCTGGCCGGTTCCGGGCTCACCCTCGTGATCATGATGGGCGTGCTCTATCTCCCACAGATCACCGAACGCTTGATCGCCGCTGGCCTGGATCCCAGGACCCCCACCGCTGTGGTGGAGAACGCGGGCCTGCCCCAGATGCGGCTGGTGCGCTCCAGCGTCGGCGAAGTCGCCCAGACGGCTCAAGCTGAGGGCATCCGTCCTCCGGCGGTCACCATCATCGGGGATGTTGCTGGTCTTGGCGCCTGACCTACTGTAGGCCGGTTGCCTATCCGGAGGTCTGGTGAGCAGCGATGCCGAGCTGACGTGCCGCATCCTCTGGGGCCGACACCTGCGGCACATCCTCAGGGACCTCGGCCCTGCGCACCACGATCACCCTGATCCCCAGCTCATCGGCGGCCGTCAGTTTTGCAGCGGTCAGGGAACCGCCTGAGTCCTTCGTCACGAGTGCCTCAGCACCCAGATCGCGCAGCAGCTTCTTCTCGGATTCCACTGTGAATGGACCACGTTCCAGCAGAGGCTGCCACGAATCCGGTAGCGGGTTTTCAGGAAGCTCCACCATGCGTGCCGCAGCCGACTGCAGGCTCCTGTAGTGGTCCAGC
This sequence comes from Arachnia rubra, assembly GCF_019973735.1. Taxonomy (NCBI): domain Bacteria; kingdom Bacillati; phylum Actinomycetota; class Actinomycetes; order Propionibacteriales; family Propionibacteriaceae; genus Arachnia; species Arachnia rubra. The sequence goes on along the minus strand of NZ_AP024463.1, from coordinate 1,974,013 downwards.
TGCTGACGTCCCACCGTCAGCAGCACCTTCCGGTATTGAGCAGCCACAGCGGCCGCCGCGTCGTGGGAATCGACCCAGGTCCAGGTGCCCGCTAGGGGATGCGATTCCCAGCTGGGCCGTGCAATCCGCAGCAAGGAGATTCCCGTCCGCTGGCAGGCTGTCACGGCGTTGGCGCTGATCTTTTCGGCGAACGGATGGGTGGCATCGACCACTCGCTCAATCCCATTGTCCAGTAGCCAGGCGGCCAGCCCCTCAGCGCCGCCGAAGCCGCCGACCCGGACCTCGCCTGCGATGTGCGCAGGCCTGGTCACCCTGCCTGCCAGAGAAGTGATGACGTCATGGCCTCCAGCCACGAGTAGTTCTGCCAGGTCTCGGCCCTCCCGGGTGCCGCCAAGAATGAGGATTTTCACTCTGCTATTCAACAGCATCGGCTTTTCGTCCGGGCATGGGCGGGCACGTCGCTGCGAGGAGTTAGCGCGGAGGAGACCGCGTCCGCTGTGTTCTTCAAAGTCAGTTGTGGCTGCTGCCTGACGAGACATCTGATCCCTATGCGCAGGATCTCTTAGTACTCTGGCCCCATGACTGTGAGCCTTGGCATGCCCGCAGCACCTCCCATGGTGCTTGCACCCCGCCGGAAATCCCGCAAGATCAAGGTTGGGTCAACCTACGTGGGAGGCGACGCGCCAATCTCTGTCCAGTCGATGACCAACACCAAAACCACCGACATCAATGGCACGCTGCAGCAGATCGCCGAGCTGACTGCCTCTGGGTGCGACATCGTCCGGGTCGCGGTTCCCAGCGCTGATGACGCGGAGGCGCTTCCGATCATCGCCATGAAGTCGCAGATCCCTGTGATCGCGGACATCCACTTCCAGCCGCGGTACGTCTTCGCCGCCATTGACGCCGGCTGTGCTGCGGTACGTGTTAATCCTGGGAACATCAAGCAGTTCGACGACAAGGTCGCGGAGATCGCCAAGGCCGCTTCTGAAGCGGGTGTCTCGCTTCGCATCGGTGTTAACGCCGGTTCGCTGGACAAGAGGCTGCTCGCCAAGTACGGCTCACCGACTCCGGAGGCGCTGGTGGAGTCGGCGATGTGGGAGGCCTCGCTTTTCGAACAGGTGGGTTTCTACGACTTCAAGATCTCCGTCAAGCATCACGATCCCGTCGTCATGGTCCGTGCCTATGAGCTGCTCGCGGAAGCGTGTGAATACCCTTTGCACCTCGGCGTGACGGAGGCTGGTCCCGCATTCCAGGGCACTATCAAATCGTCGGTGGCCTTCGGGACGCTGCTCAGTGAGGGAATCGGTGACACCATCCGGGTCTCCCTGTCCGCGCCGCCTGCCGAGGAGGTTAAGGTCGGCACCAAGATCCTGGAGTCCCTGAATCTGCGTCCCCGCAAGCTGGACATCGTCTCCTGCCCGTCCTGCGGTCGTGCGCAGGTGGATGTCTACACTCTGGCTGAGCAGGTCACGAAGGGACTGGAGGGGATGACCGCGCCGCTGCGGGTGGCTGTCATGGGGTGTGTTGTCAATGGCCCTGGTGAAGCCCGGGAAGCTGATCTGGGCGTGGCCTCCGGCAATGGGAAAGGGAAGATTTTCGTGCGCGGTGAGGTGATCAAGACCGTCCCGGAGGATCAGATCGTGGAGACCCTCTTGTCGGAGGCGCATCGTATGGCGGCTGAGATGGGTGAGGTGGGCGAACCCGAGGTGTCGGTTTCCTAGCATGACGACGAGGCTTCGGGTTCTCGGCCCCCAAGACCTGCCGGCCATTCAGGAGCTGCTGTCACAGCGTCCCGTAGAGAATCTTTTCCTGGCCCACAAACTGCGTCAGTATGGGCTAGATGAACGCGCTCTCGGGTTCTTCCACGGCTTCGAGCGGGATGGAGAACTGACCGCGGTCTGCATGGACGGAGGCACGCTGTTCCCTGCAGGGATTGATCCGGAGGCTATTCCGGCCTTCGTCGGCGCTGTCGGTCAAAGTCGTCACTGCGCCTCCATCCTTGGTCCGAGCATGATGGCCCTGGGTGTGTACCTGGGATTGGCGACGCGATTCCAGGGTGAATGGACCAATGTGGTCAACGTCCGGCAGACCCAGCCGCTGATGGTCCTGACCGGGCCGCCGCTGGTTGTCCCGGACCCGCGTGTGCGACAACTCGGTACCCAGGATTTTGACTCCTACTTGGCAGCGTCGGTGGCAATGTACACCGACGAAATAGGCGCCTCCCCGTACAAGCATGGACCGGGTTATGGCGCGCATGTGAAGGACCGCCTGAGGGCAGGGGAGGCCTGGGGCGTGGTGGAGCAGGGACGGGTGATCTTCAAAGCTGACCTCGGACCCAAAGTCGGACCCCAGGCACAGCTTCAGGGAGTATGGCTCGAACCCGCGCTGCGCGGCCAGGGACAGTCTGCGGCGTTGCTGGCCGGAATGCTGGCCCAGGCCCAGGAAACCCATCCGGTGATCAGCCTGTACGTCAATGACTTCAACACACCGGCCATCCGGCTGTATGAGCGGCTGGGTTTCCGGGAGGTCGGTAGTTTGTCCACGATCCACTACTGAACCCATTGCATATCGTTTCCCTGCTGCGGATCCGGAACGTGGCCTGGAACGTCTTGGGAGGAGAACGGTTCTGGTACAGGAAGAACGTGTTGAGTTCTGGAACTCCCGTCCGGGCTACCGCTGGCTCTTCGTGGTGGTCGGGGGACTGATCCTGGTGTATCTCGAGGTCCTGTCCATCATGGTCTTCGAGGCATCGGACGACGTCACTTCCTGGGCTGGGGTTTTCTCCGGGGTCAGGCGGTGGGCTGCGACGGTGAATATTCCTGATACCGCATTCACGCTCTCCGTGCTGCAGGTTGTCGCTGCTTTCTTTCTGGCGGTGATTTTCGTGGGGTCTGCGGAGAGGAAGGGCTCTCGCCCCACCCGCTCCGAGCTGCGTCATGAACGGGTGATGGGCCTGGTGAACAACGTGGTGATGGTGGGCGGCGCGGTGCTGGCCCGGTCGGTCTGGCTGATCGTCCTCAGGACGGTGGCGCTGTTCTCGGGCCTGCCCGATGCCTCGGAGAAATTTCCCAGAGCGGAAGCGGTTTTCCTTAGCTTGTTCGGCACAGCGTTGTGCGCTGTCATCGCCACTTTTGTGGTGCCTGGTCCCGGCGGTGTGCTCCAGCAGCTGACGGATTCCAGGCAGCGGCTCGCCAGACTCCGCTTACTGCGGGACGAGCTTGAACAGACGCGCCAGGAGGAAATGGCAGGGGAACAGGAACCGTTCACAGAGCGCCGGCGTGCGTATGAGTTCGCACGCCGCTGGGGGGAATTCCTTCTGGTCGTGGTGGTGCTGCTGGCGACCGTTGGAGCCTGGATCCCCTCCAACCTGGACGGGGAGCCCTCACTTGCGTTGGAAGTCCTGATGTTCGGCTTCCCGATCGTCGGTCTGCTGGCTGTGATCGGTTGTGAGTTCAGCCGCAGGGGAGAGCTGGATTATCACATCAGGCATTTTGCCTCCGTCTCGTGGCAACGTGGGACCCTCCTGCAGCGGGGGCTGTGGCTGGCCCTGATCTTCCTGGTGTCTCTGAACTTCGAATTGGTGCTGATCGAGGTCCAGGGCAGATGGACGATGGTGTTCTTCGTGGCCTATTGCCTGGCCCTTGGGGCTGCAGTCTTCTGGCTACCGACTCTTGGCCGGTACTCACCCACTGGCGGACCTGATGGTCGGTGGTGGCGGCAGCAGGCTAATTCCCCAGAGGCAGTGGGGCAGTTTGAGGATTCCCAGCTGAGCAGCGCGCTGATTGTTCAGGATTTCCACCGCCTGAATCCTCGCCGGGTACTGCAGAGGATCGTGGCCATGGAGAAATCGGTCATGGATTCGATGTCGTTCGTCCATGAGGAGGCGGCCAGGCTTGGAATCAAACCCGAGGGGCAGGAGGAGTAGAGTTCCCCTGTCTCGGACAGGAAGGACCCCACGTGATCACGCGCCTCAGCCAGTTGTTCGTCAGGACCCTTCGCGACGACCCAGCGGATGCCGAGGTGTCCAGTCACCGCTGGCTGGTGCGTGCCGGGTATGTCCGCCGCGTCACTCCGGGCATTTACTCCTGGCTGCCCCTGGGGCTGAAAGTGCTGCAGAAAGTCGAGGCCATCGTCCGCGAGGAGATGGAGGCGATGGGTGCCCAGGAGGTCAGGTTCCCCGCGCTGTTGCCGCGTGAGCCCTATGAGACCACCGGCCGGTGGACCGAATACGGCGAGAATCTGTTCCGGCTCAGGGACCGCAGGGACGCCGACATGCTACTCGGCCCCACCCATGAGGAGATGTTCACCCTGATGGTGGGCGACCTGTACAGCTCCTACAAGGACCTGCCGCTGTCGCTCTACCAAATTCAGACGAAATACCGTGACGAGGCCCGTCCCCGGGCGGGGCTGCTCAGGGGCCGCGAGTTCGTCATGAAGGATTCCTATTCCTTCGATGTCGACGATGCGGGGCTGGCGGCCAGCTACCAGGCGCACCGCGACGCCTATATCCGCATTTTTGACCGTCTTGGCTTGGAGTATGTGATTGTCAAGGCCACATCGGGGGCCATGGGCGGTTCCGCCTCCGAGGAGTTCCTGGCTGTGCTGCCCGCTGGCGAGGACACCTTCGTGCGCTCCCCGGGCGGCTATGCCGCGAATGTCGAGGCTGTCACCGTCGCCCCGGCTCCGGCCATTGATTTCACGGATGCCCCTGAGGCGACAGTCGTCGACACACCTGGCACTCCGACGATTGCGTCTTTGGTGGCTGTCTTGAACGCGGAGTATCCGCGCGGGGATCGCGAATGGACCGCCGCCGACACTCTCAAGAATGTGGTGCTGAAGGTGACTGAACCCACCGGGGAGACGTGGCCCCTGGCAATCGGCCTGCCGGGTGACCGCGAGGTGGATCCCAAACGCTTGGAGGCCGCGCTGGCTCCTGCCGAGGCTGCTCCCTTTGAGGAGGCTGACTTCGCGGCCCACCTGGCGCTCGTCAAGGGTTACATCGGGCCCGGGGCGCTGGGGAAAGAGTCGCCGTCAAAGGTGAAATACCTGGTCGACCCACGCGTCTCATCCGGCACATCTTGGGTGACCGGGGCCGATGAGCAGGGTCGCCACGTGCTCCACTTGGTCACAGGCCGCGACTTCACCCCGGATGGTTTCATCGACGTGGCGGAGATGCGCGAGGGTGATCCGGCGCCAGATGGGTCCGGTCCCCTCGCCTTGGCGCGCGGCATTGAGATGGGGCACATCTTCCAGCTCGGCCGCAAATACGCGGAGGCCCTCGGGCTGAAGGTGCTTGACTCCAACGGAAAACTGGTCACCGTCACTATGGGTTCCTACGGCGTGGGTGTCTCCCGTGCGGTGGCTGCCGTTGCGGAGGCCACCTGTGATGACAAGGGGCTCGCCTGGCCGCTGGAGCTGGCCCCCTACCAGGTTCAGGTGCTCGTCACCGGCAAGGACCAGGAGATGTCCCAGACCGCGGAGGACTTGGCCGGACAGCTGTCCGGGGTCGGCCTGGACGTCCTTTACGACGATCGCAAAGCTAGCCCTGGCGTGAAATTCACTGACGCTGAGGTGCTGGGCATGCCGATCGCGGTTGTGGTTGGCCGGGGACTGAAGAACGGAGTCGTCGAGGTGCGCAACCGCCGCACGGGCGAGCGCCGCGAGGTCCCCGTGGCCGAGGCCGTCACCGCGGTGAGGGAACTCACTGGGCGCTGAGGCAGGGGAGCGGATAAACCCGCCTGTTGGCTACGGATGGATACCTGCTCCCTGTTGTTTTAGCGGGCATCTTCTTTTAACGCGCATTGCTGTCGTCTGGGCCTGCCCTCTCTGGTTCTGAAGAGTCCTCTGGGTCATCTGGTGGGGTATGCCGTTCCAGCCAGTCGACGAGAGGCTTCATCAACAGGAACGAGACGAGGGAGGCGAATATTGCCCCCAGCGGGTCACGGAAGAAGACGGTGTAATACATCAAGGCGACCGCCAGGCAACAGGTGATGTCTTCTAGGGCTTCACCGACCTTCCGGCCCGCCCCGGTGCCGAAGATGTGCTTGAAAATCCCCCTGCGAGAAGACTGACAAACCAAAGAGCTGGGTAGATCCATAGGATATGCAGAAGCAGCCAGGGGTTGAACTCCCTTAATTCCCCGAACCAGGGTATGAAGGCTGTTATTATCACCCCCGCTGCCATGGGGATATCGGCGCAGACGATAACTGCAAGCAGGATCCAGAACATGACAAAAGCGCCCCAAGGCGTTATGGGCTGATCTTTAGATCTAGATGGCATGCTTTTCTGGTTCCTATAGCTCGCATTTAACAAAATCTAAATGTTTCCCTGATTTTCAGATCCATGCGACAGGGGCTTGGTGCATTCAAGACGGCAGGTTTTGTTTTAAGGGGGCTATAATACCTTGGAAGATCATTCGGGCTCACAAGCAACTCTGGTGTGGCGAGGATGTCTGGCGAAATGAAAGCTGCTCGTGAATAATTTCTTTGCTTAGCTATCGCCAGTTCCGGTTGTTTCTGGCTCATCTGATTCTGACTCGTCTGGTGGGGAACGCTTTTCTGACCATTCGACATAGATTTTCATCAATAGGAATGAAATTATTGCAGCGAATATTGCTCCCAGTGGGTGTTGGAAGAAGACTATGTAATACATGAAGGCAATAGCCAGACAGCTGATCGAATCGTCAATGAACTGGGCAAGCCTGCTATCTGGATTGGCAGAGAAAAGGTATTTTATTGTTGGCTCTGAGACTGCCCCTGTGCACCAGAGGATGGGATACATCCATAAGAAATGAAAGATATGCCAAGGTGTGAAACTCTTTAGCTCCCCAAGCCAGGGTATGGGGGCTGTGATTGCCACCCCGAGCATCATGGGGATGCTGGAGGCAGCGATGGCGGCGAGTAGGATCCAGAACATGGCAAAAGCGCCCCAAGGTGTTATGGGCTGATCTTTAGATCTAGATGGCATGTTCTGGCTCCTCTCGGATTATGCGAATAGTACTATCCACCGTGCAATATCCAGGGCCACATCGGCTGGTATCCCATTATGCATAAGGAAAGTTGCAATCGTTAGCTCGGTTGAGGTGTCCAAGAAATCGATTAGATCATAAATCTTGTCGGCCCAATCTCGCACCGGCTTGGGTAGGAAAGGGCGCCCTTGTTTCAGAGCTATTTTGATGAGCTTCTTGACGATCGTCTTGAGGACTTCTGGATCTGATTGAGTCCCAGTTTTCAGTTGGCCAGATGCTGATTCTTCTGCGACTTTCCGTGCGGCCTGGGCGCTTTCGTGGTCGCCGGCCCGTTCAGCCGCTGCGGCGATCTCCTGCCACTGGGAGGCGGTGAGACCGCCGAACCCCTCGCTGGTGGGGGTGGTCGTGACGGTGGACTCGCTGGGGGCTGCAGCGGCGCTCTCGGCGCTCATGCCCAGAGCGCCAAACAGGGTTGCTGCCGCCAGAGTCCCGGCTGCTGCCTTCGTGACCCGAAGGCGGAGTGTGTGCGTCTTTGCCATGTCAACTCCTTATGTAGGTGGGTTGTGTATGTCTCCTTGAGTGTCATGGGATCTGTGGTGTGTGTGCAATGGCCTGTCGTACCGAATGCCAGATGCGATCGGGTGGTCTCGTCCATTCAGTGTGGCCATCCGGCTAGACTTCGGCCTACAGCATGCCCGATCGGTCATGCTCATGTCGCCCGGCTGCCTGCGAGGTCCGATCTTTTGGGGAGCTAGCCCCAAGCTGGGTGACATTGAGGTGATCGTCAGCACTCTGCGCTGGTGCGATTCTGCCACACCAGATGAAACTCATGCTGTATGCCCTAGTCAGCGCCCAGTCAAGGCCTAGGTCTTGATCACGAGGGTGGGATTTTCTAGCATGGTGCCGTTACTTCTTAAGTGAAAAGAAGACGCCTGAGGGCCAGGCTTGGGGTGGGGCTTCATCCAGGGGGAACGCCGGGTTTTTCGAGCAGCGCAATATATATGGCGTAGGGGCGTCGATCATAAATCATAATAAGTGATGGGGTTATATTTACTATGGGATCAAGACCTGGGGCTGATATTTACAGGCCTCTGAGCGTCCTTATCATCGATAGCGACCTCTTTGTACGTAAAACGCTTTCCCGCATGCTCTCTGAAGCTCAGGGAATCACTGTTCGGGCGGCAATGCAGAGCTGCTCAGAGGCTTTTGACATCTTAAGGCGCGAACCTATCGATGTCGTTCTCATGGGTATAGGAATCCCTGCTGCAGATGTGCTATCGGGGATGACTGGAATGCTGCAGGAGTTTCCAGGTGTCGATGTCCTTGTGCTCGGCTCATCCGCGGATGATGAGACGATAAGAATGACCATGGGCCTGGGGGCTGGAGGATTCTTACTGAAGAATGCTGACTCTGAGGAAATTACCCAGAGCATTCGCTGCATCGCCGCCGGTGTGAAAGTGCTCTCCGGAGAGATCATCCAAGACCTATTCCCATCCGGTGAAAGCCTTTCCGTGCAGGCGAGCCTGAGCAGCGGTGAGAAGGACGTGCTCTCCCTGGTGGCCCGGGGAAGGACGAATCCGGAGATCGCCGCGGAGCTTCTCATCGCCGAGTCGACGGTGAAGTCTCGTCTTTCACGGCTGTCGTCGAAACTGGGTACCTCGTCGCGTGTGTCCACGGCGGTACGGGCACAACAACTCAGGCTAGTCTGACTAGCCTCAGCCGTTCAGGACTTCACCCAGCCGGGCCAGCGGGGCAGCCGCCCACCCTGTCCCTGGACCTGGACTACCTGAGCGGTCGCGTCGGCGAGCCAGTCCTCCTCACCGGTTGTACCGGTTGCGGCCACCACCCCCGCCAAGCCGTCCAGGAGTCTCAACTCCAGCTCCGCCCGGGCTGCCCTGACGCTGGCTGTGTCGGTGACTGCGGGCACATCGTAATGGCCATCCTGCCTGGGCCGGTTGGCGCCCAGCGCTGCTATCAGCCGGTCGCGGAGCCCCTTGAGGCCGGTGTGCCTCGCCAGCAGTGCCTCGTGTTCCGGATCCTTTGCGGGGATGACCCCCAGCCCCTTCTCAATCGCCTGTAGTAATGTCCACACATGGCTGAGCGCCACTCCGAGCGCCGCATCGGCCGCCACAGCCGGGTATCGAGTGGGCTCATCCGTCGTTTCAGCCGGGAGCGAGTTCAGGTCTGCCAAACCTGTTACCCCCAGGAGAATGGACAGGTGGAACAGCCTCATGGGCTGATCCTCGGTGCCGCTGAGCGCCTCCGTGGCTGCCTCTGACACCAGCTGTACGGCAGGCGTCACGCTGGAACCAGCAGACGGGGAGGGTGAGGGGGAGGACTCTGGGAAAATCGCTTCTCCCCCCGTTAGAGGGTCGGCGGCCAGCAGCCGCGCCTGCCAGGCGCCTGCCTGCGCCAGGGCGGCGGAACGCCACGGGTCTTCCTGCAGCGTGATCGCCCTCGATAGCTCTGAGACAGCTGTGGAAAGTGCCGACACGCCCGGGGCCTGGGTCGGCTTGGGAGTTTCGGCCGAAGGCTCATTGACCTCAGGCCCAGGGGCGCAGGAGGTCACTACCAGGGCTCCCATCCCGGCGAGCACATGACGGCGGGTCAGAGGCATGCCCGAAGTCTAGCCTCCATCCAACGTAGGATTGCTGTCACAACCGAGCCCACAACCGAATTCGGAGACTTCATGCAAGAACAACAGCTCGCGATGCTCGTCGAGCCCATCCTGGCAGAAGCCGGGCTGGAGTTGGACAGCCTCGAAGTGACCCCAATCGGCAAACGACGTTTACTGCGTATCACCGTCGATGGTGACGGTCCGAGGGGACGTGGCCCGGTGTTGGACGATATCTCTGCAGCATCGGCGCGTATCTCGGCGGCGCTCGATGCCTCAGCGGCGGTCGGCAACGCCCCCTACACGCTGGAGGTGACCAGCCGCGGCGTTGGGAAACCTCTCACGGATGTCAGGCACTACCGGCGCAACCGTGGCCGGCTTGTCCGTCTCCGCCTTGCGGAAGAGCAGATCACCGGGCGCATCATCCGGGTGGGTGACACCGGTGTTGAAATAGAGGTGAACGGCGTGGTCCGCAAGGTGCCGTTCGACCAGGTGCGTAAGGCGCAGGTGCAGGTGGAGCTCAATCCCCCGAAGGAATTCGCCTCGCAGGGCGAAGAGGCTGGCAACGAGGAGGAAGCCTGAAATGGACATCGATCTGGCAGCTCTACGGGCCATCGAGCGCGACAAGGACATCTCGATGGATTACCTTATCAAGACCCTTGAGGACGCTCTGCTCAACGCTTATCAGAAAACCGACAATCCCCTGCGGGGGGTGAAAGTCGAGATTGATCGCAAGACCGGCAGGGTCGCCGTCCTGGCCCCGGAGTTTGATGACGACGACAACGTGATCGGCTACTACGATGACACCCCTGACGATTTCGGGAGAGTGGCTGCCTCGACTGCCCGACAGGTCATCTTCCAGCGTATCCGGGAGGCTGAGGACGATCAGAAGTACGGGCACTTCTCAGGCACCGAGGGTGACATCCTCACGGGGGTGATCCAGGCAGATCGTGACTCTCGCGCTGTCCGGGTGGACCTCGGCTCTCTCGAAGCCATCATGCCGCTGGCCGAGCAGGTCCCAGGGGAGGACTACTCCCACGGGAAGCGCCTGAAGGTGTATGTGGTGTCGGTCAGGCGGGAGCTCCGGGGGCCGCAGGTCGTGGTCTCGCGCACCCATCCGAACCTGGTGCGCAAACTGTTCGCCTTGGAGGTCCCGGAGATCGCGCAGGGCGTGGTTGAGATCAAGGAGGTGGCACGCGAGGCGGGACACCGTTCCAAGATCGCGGTAGACAGCAAGAATCCCGACGTCTCCGCCAAGGGAGCGTGCATTGGTCCCATGGGGCAACGGGTCCGGGCGGTCACCAACGAACTCAACGACGAGAAAATCGACATCGTCGACTGGTCGGAGGATCCCAGACGGTTCGTCGCAGCGGCTCTATCACCTGCGAAGGTGCTCTCGGTCACAGTGGTCGATGAGGCTGCACATGCCTGCCGCGCCGTCGTGCCCGACTACCAGCTCTCACTGGCAATCGGGCGCGAGGGGCAGAACGCGCGGCTGGCGGCCCGGCTCACGGGCTGGCGAATCGACATCCAGCCCGACGTGAATTCCTGAGCCACTGTCCCGGAGGTCCCATCGGCAGAGGGACCGGGCTGAGCCGAGGCGTCCAGGCAGGCCTCTGGCCGTGCCAACTTAGCACCTGGTCGGCGCTCGTCTCGCCGTCGTGCCCATCGGCGGGAGCTTTCAGCGGGGACCGTGGCCGCCGGTTCCCCGGACCTCGGCGATGCCCGCGGACGAGGCCTTCGCGACAGCATCTGCCTCCTCCTGGGTGAGTTTGCCGTCGGCGACTGCCTGGTCGAGGACTTTCTTGTCGGCCTCCGTTTTGACCTCTTCAATGGCACTGGTCACCTTCGACTCATCGAGTCCCAGAGCCTGGGCGAGAGCCTTGGCGAAGTCCGAATCCATGTCCCCCGGATTACCCGAGGGTCCAGCAGGAGGCTGATCGGAGTTGTCCCCCTGGCCAGGCTGCTGGCTCTGGCTGCCGTCTGTCGTCTTGCCGGAGGAAGTTCCTCGGCCAGGTTTGCCAGCCGGGGCCTGAGACTGCCGGACGGTCTCGATCGCCTGCTGCAGCCTCGATTCCTCCACGCCGAGTTTCTGGGCGAGTGCGGCAGTCTCGACGCCGCGCAGGCCCATCCCTCCATCCGGTCCACCTGGCTGGCCTCCCACGACTCCACCGCCCTGCTGAGCGGTTGCCTGCCCCGTCGCGACGGAGACACTGGAGCTCTCGGTCGGGTCTGGAGAGGCCGAGTCCGCGTTGGCCAACTGACTCAGGCCCAGCCCCACACCTGCGGTGGCGAGGACGGCAGCACCCCCGATGACAATCTTTTTCATTGTCCTGATTTCCTTTCCCGGCCGGTTCATCCGGCCACCTGAGATAAGGTTCAGGGCCCAAGCTGTCAGAAGACTGTGGTGCAACCTCGGGGTCTCTGAGAAAAAGTGTGGAGTCCTAATAAAAATAAAGATGTGGAACCCTTGAGCGTATGGAACCCGAACGTACCTGCATCGGATGCCGAGGCCGCGACCATCAATCCAGCATGGTGCGGTTGGTGCGCGCCGGGGATGAGATCGTTGATGCCACCAGGCCTCGCCTGCCCGGGCGTGGCGCCTACCTGCATGCGGGATGCTTGGCGGCTGCGGAGAAACGCCAGGCCTTCCGTCGCATCTTTGGCCCGGGAGCCGCGTTGACGGATGCTGTGCGCATGTTGTTGACGCCGTAGGATCCGGTTGGCATCTAAGGTGGCGGGCGCGGTAGAATCCTCGTTGGCCCTCGTGTGTTCACAGGGCTGTATCCTGATGCGCGGCCTTGTAGGCCGTGTCCCGCAGAAAGTGAGTTAACGCTCATGACCACTCGATGAGTACATGAGATGACCCAGTCAACCAGCTAGTGGGCCAATGGTGCGCGCGTGCGTCGGCGGCCCTGTCGAAGGAGAGTAGTGGCCAAGCCCCGCGTCCACGAGATCGCCAAAGAGATCGGGATCACAAGCAAGGAGCTTTTGAAGAAGCTCACCGACATGGGCGAGTACGTTTCCAGCGCCTCGTCCACCCTTGAAGCGCCAGTGGTGCGCAAGGTGCGCGAAGCGTTCGCGCCCAAAACTGAGGCTCCGGCTGCCAAACCCGCAGCCCCGAAACCCCCAGCAGCCAAACCAGCGCCGCGTCCCGCCGCAAAGGGGCAGGCGCCGTCTGCTCCCGCCGCGGCGAAACCCGTCGTGACCCCCGGGGCCCCAACCCCGTCATCAGCGGTGCCGTCCGAACCTGCGCGTCCCGCACCCAAGCCCTCGCCTGGTCGCCCGGCTCCCAAACCCGGCGCACCTCGTCCCGGAGCCTCGGCACCCAAGCCGGCCGCCCCACGTCCGGGTGGGTCTCCGCGCCCCGGCGCCCCGCGTCCTGGCGGAGCGAAGTCCGCCTCCAAAGGGGCGGATGGCTCCGCCTCGCGCTCGGGGGCTCGGCCAGGTCCGCGTCCCGGAGGCTCAGGCGGGCAGGGGTCCTCGTCGTCCCGGCGTCCCGGTTCGCCGCGTCCTGGCAACAACCCGTTCGCGGCCTCCCAGGGAATGGGCGTCGGGCGTCCTGGAGCGCAGCGGCGTGATCCGGGTTCTCGCCAGGGCGGTGACCAGCGGATGCCACGTCCGGGAGGGACAGGAGGTTTGCCCCGCCCCAATCCCGCGATGATGCCCAAGACCCAGAACTCCACGCTTGGCCAGACCGCTGTCCGCGGGTCGGCTCCAGGCCGTTCCGGCGGTTCAGGACGTGGCCGTCCCAGCTCGCAGGGACGGCCCGGCAGCGGCGGTTTCGGTGGGCCACCGATGGGCGGGCCAGGTGGTGGCCGCGGTGGTGGCCGCGGCCGCGGCGGCGGTACTCAAGGTGCCTTCGGCCGTGGTGGTGCGGGCGGCCGGCGCGGGCGCAAGTCCAAGAAGCAGCGCAGGCAGGAATTCGACCAGATGGAGGCCCCCACCATCGGTGGCGTACGGCTCCGCAAGGGGGACGGGCAGACCGTGCGGCTTCGCCGGGGTGCCTCCCTGACCGACCTCGCCGAGAAGATCGGAGTCGAACCCGCATCCCTGGTGCAAGTGCTGTTCCACCTGGGCGAGATGGTCACCGCCACGCAGTCAGTGGCTGATGACACGCTCGAGGTGCTGGGCGCCGAGCTGGACTACAACATCGAGGTGGTTTCCCCCGAGGACGAGGATCGCGAGTTGCTCGAATCCTTTGACCTGGAGTTCGGGGAGAACATCGGTGGTGAGGAGGACCTGCGGCCCCGACCGCCCGTGGTCACCGTCATGGGGCATGTCGATCACGGCAAGACGAAACTCCTCGATGCTCTGCGGCACACCAACGTGGTGGCGGGGGAGGCCGGTGGCATCACGCAGGCTATCGGCGCCTATCAGGTTGAGACCGAGGTGGACGGCGAAGAGCGTGCTATCACCTTCATCGATACCCCCGGCCACGAGGCGTTTACGGCCATGCGTGCCCGTGGTGCCAAGTCGACGGATATCGCGGTGCTGGTGGTTGCCGCCGATGACGGTGTGATGCCTCAGACCATCGAGGCGTTGAACCACGCCAAGGCCGCGGATGTGCCCATCGTGGTTGCCGTCAACAAGATCGACAAGCCCGCAGCAGATCCGGCGCGAGTCCGTGGGCAACTGTCTGAGTTCGGCCTGGTGCCTGAGGAGTATGGCGGCGAGACCCAGTTCGTCGATGTCTCTGCCGTGACCGGTGATGGGCTGGAGAGTCTTCTCGAAGCCATCGTGCTGACCGCTGATGCTGCGCTCGACCTGCGGGCCAATCCGGACATGCCTGCCCAGGGCGTTGCCATCGAAGCTCACCTCGACAAAGGGCGCGGCCCGGTTGCGACGGTTCTGGTGCATCGCGGCACGCTCCGCATCGGTGATTCCATCGTCGCCGGTTCAGCGCATGGCCGGGTGCGTGCCCTCATCAATGATCAGGGCGACAACGTCACCGAGGCCCTGCCGTCGATGCCCGTGCAGGTGCTGGGGTTGACCGCGGTGCCTGGTGCCGGCGACAACTTCCTGGTCGTCGAGGATGACCGGAAGGCCCGTCAGATCGCCGACAAGCGTGAGGCGCGCATGCGTGCTGCCCAGCAGGCGAAGACGAGTCGCCGCAAGACTCTCGACCAGCTGTTCGATGAGCTGCAGAAGGGCGAGGCCCAAGAGCTCCTGCTCATCCTCAAGGGCGATGGGGCTGGCTCCGTCGAGGCCCTGGAGGATGCGCTGTCGCAGATCGATGTCGGCGACGAGGTCAGCCTGCGCGTCATCGATCGTGGTGTCGGCGCCATCACCGAGACCAACGTCTCGCTGGCCGCCGCGTCGAAGGCCGTCATCATCGGCTTCAATGTCCGCGCCACAGCTCATGCCGCTCAACTCGCCGACCGCGAGAACGTGGATATCCGCTACCACTCGGTCATCTACGCCGCCATCGACGAGATCGAGGCTGCCCTGAAGGGTATGCTTAAGCCGATCTTCGCCGAGGAGGTTCGTGGCCAAGCCGAGATTCGCGAAATCTTCCGCTCCTCCAAGTTCGGCAACATCGCGGGCTGCATGATCATCGATGGTTCCATCAAGCGGAACCAGAGAGCCCGGTTGCTGCGTGACGGAGTCGTGGTGGCGGAGACCTCCATCGCATCCCTGCGACGGGAAAAGGACGATGTCACTGAGGTTCGTGAGGGCTTCGAATGCGGCATGACGCTGGGCAACTACGGTGATATCCGTATCGGCGATGTCATCGAGACCTTCGAGATGGTCGAACGCGAGCGGTCCTGACCGGAGGTGACAAGATGCCCAATCCTAGGAATGCCAAACTGGCCGATCAGATCAAGGTGATTCTCGCCACCGCCCTGGAGCGGCGGGTCAAGGACCCCAGACTGGGGTTCATCACCGTGACTGATGTGCGGTTGACCGGCGACAACAGGGAAGCCACCGTCTTCTACACGGTGATGGGTGATGACTCAGCCAGGGCGGGGACGGCGGCGGCTCTCGCATCGGCCACAGGTATGTTGCGCACTGCGGTGGGGTCGCAGCTGAAGCTGCGGCACACCCCAACGCTTGCCTTCGTACTGGACGCCACTCCGGAGTCAGCTCGCAACATCGAGGATCTTCTCGCCAGGGCACAGGCTCAGGATGCTGAGGCCGCGGCCCGGGCCGTGGGGAAGTCCTTTGCGGGTGAGCCTGATCCCTACCGGAAACCACGTCTCGACGAGGACGAGTGAGCGCCGAATCCGGCATCGTCATCATCGATAAGCCGGCGGGGGTGACCTCCCACCATGTGGTGGGGCGCCTCCGCCGACTGCTTGGCACCAGGAAAGTCGGGCATGCGGGCACGCTGGATCCCATGGCCACCGGGGTGCTGATCCTTGGGGTGAACCGGGCGACTCGGCTGCTCGGGCACCTCGCTCTCCACGACAAGCGATACCTGGCCACGGTGCGCCTCGGACAGAGCTCCACGACGGATGATGCGGACGGCGAAGTCGTCGCGGTGGCAGATGCCTCCGGCCTGGATACAACGGCGCTGGAGTCGGCACTCGCTGCTCTGCGCGGCAAGATCTGGCAGGTGCCATCGGCAGTCTCGGCCATCAAGGTGGGCGGTAAGCGTGCCTATGACCTGGTGCGGCAGGGAACCGAGGTGAACCTCAATGCGCGTGAGGTGGAGGTCTCCCGCCTGGAGGTGGTGTCCTGCTGCCCCGGAGACGGGGTTCTCGACGTCGGCATCGATGTGGAGTGCTCCTCTGGCACCTACGTACGTGCTATCGCCCGGGACCTGGGGAAGAGCCTCGGCGTCGGTGGGCATCTGGTCTCGCTCCGGCGTGTGCGCATCGGCGGTTATGACCTGTCAGAGGCTGTAACGCTGGGGGAGGAGCCTCCGGGACTCATGCCGATGGCCGAAGCGGCCAGGCGCAGTTTCCCGTGCGTCACGGTGGATTCTCGCAGGGCTGCTGACGTGGGATTCGGGCGTCGCCTGGATGTTTCCGTCCCAGCCGGGGTGACTGGGATCATCTCGCCGGAAGGTGCTCTGCTCGCCCTCTACCGGCCTGATGGAGAGGGCTCTCGTCCCGTTGCCGTGCTGGTCTGAGGAGTCTGGGCTCAGATTCCCAGTTTGAGGGCCCGGTATGCAGTGCGGATGTGCGCTTCCATCAGCGTGGCCGCTTCATCTCCATTCCGGCTTTCGATCGCGTTGAAGATCGCTCGATGCTGCTGGCACAGGGTGGTCCGGAGCGTCTGCCAGCCGTCGACTGCTAGTGAGGCATCCCGGATTGGGGCGCGCATCGCCTGCCGGATGGCGGACGTCAGATCGCCGATGAAAGGGTTGTGGGCTGTCAGGGCGATCTCCACGTGGAAGTCGGTGTCGAGCGCGTTGAACTGGTCGAGAGTGGTTTCGCGGTCCATCCGGTCCACCAGGGTGCCCAGGCGGTTCAGCGCCTCATCATCCCAGTGGCGGGAGGCTAGCGCCACGGTGGAACGCTCCAGCGCCACCCGGGTGTCGGTCAGGTCGCTTGCCGACGTGGGGGAAAGCGCCAGATGTAGGCGGAAAAGACGGCCCAGCGCCTCTGTGTGACCGGCGATGATCCGGGTACCACGCCCAGGCCCGGGGCGTGACTCTAGTATCCCTTGAGCCTGCAGGATGCGGATGGCTTCCCGCACGGCTCCGCGGCTGACACCCAGTTCCCTGGCGAGGTCACGCTCGGGAGGCAGCTTCGCCCCGACCTGGTAGACCCCGTTTAGCAGCGACGCCTCAATGTGGTCCAGCGCTATTTGATGCGCCTTGCGGTCGTCTTCCTGCAGCATGCGGCCATTGTCTCACTGGTTTCGTGTGGCGCAGAGCCCAGCCAGGGTGAATCCCCGGCTGGTAGGTGACAGCGATTCTCGATTCTTGTTAAAATCCTCCCGTCTCCGCCAGGGAACTCCGGTGCGAATCCGGGACTGACGCGCAACGGTGAGGAAGTTCTTCCGAGTCCGAATGCTGTCGGGGACGAGCGACCCGGCCGCGCGCAACGGCCCATCACGGAAAGCCACCCCATTGTCCAGCACCACTCGTTTCCAGACTCGTGACAAGGCTGGGTTGCGTCTTGTCCTGCTGGCTCTGGCCCTGGTGCTGACGCCAGCCCTGACTGTGACGATCGGTGCCGCTGCGGTGCCGCTGAGTGAGGTCATCGGGGTTCTGGCCAGTCATGTCCCTGGTCTTGATGTCCAGATCACCTGGGACCGCTCCATTGACGCCATCGTCTGGGACACACGGCTTCCCAGGATTATCGCTGGGGTTGCCGTCGCCGCGATCCTGGGCGTCTCGGGCGTGGTGCTGCAGGCCGTCGTCCGGAACGCTCTGGCCGAGCCCTATGTGCTCGGTGTCAGCGCCGGAGCATCATCTGGCGCTGCCTTCGCTATCATTATCCTGGGAACTTCCGCCGCGGCTTTTGTCGGGTTGCTGGCTTTCGGGGGTGCGCTGCTGGCGACCCTGCTCGTGCTGGCTGTCGCGGGCCGTACCCAGTCGCCGCTGCAGCTGATCCTGGGAGGGCTGGGGGTTGGATTTGGTTTTCAAGCTCTCACGAATCTCATCATCTTCTCCTCTGATTCGCCGGAGACGGCCCGTGCCGTGATGTTCTGGACTCTTGGTTCCCTGGCGCGGGTCGGCTGGGAGTCGATCCCCGTGATCACGGTTGCTGCACTGTTGCTCACCATCCTGATGGTCCTCTGCGGGCCGATTCTGGATGCCCTGGCCAGTGGTGATCGCACCGCTCAGGCTGTGGGGGTCGAACCTGCCCGAGCGCGCATCCTTCTCCTGATCCCGGTTTCCGCCGCTATCGCCCTGGCTGTTGCCACCGCGGGCGGGATCGGGTTCGTCGGACTTGTGGTGCCTCATCTTGTCCGGTCCCTGATAGGTCCTGCCCACCGGCTCCTCGTGCTCGGGTCAGCTCTCGCGGCAGGGCTTTTCCTCGTCTGGGCTGATGCCTTCGCCCGCATTGCATTCGCTCCTGCCGAGGTTCCCATCGGTGTCGTCACTGGCCTGATCGGGGCGCCTTGGCTGGTGCTGCTGGTCCGACGTCAGGGCCACAGTCTCTGAACCCAACAAGAATAGGAAACTCATGAGAAAACTTCTGGTTCCCTTCGCAGTTGCGGCTCTCGCCTTGACCGCCTGCGGCACATCCGCTGCTGAACGTGCCTCTCAGAGTGCCACCGCCTCGGCGTCCGGCAGCCAGGCGGCGGACTCATCGGCTGGTGCGTCGCAGCAGGGAAGTTTTCCTGCCGAGGTGGACAGCTGCGGTGAGAAACTTCACTTCGACGCCGCGCCGAAGAAGGTCCTCATCCTCAACGGCACCAGCCTGCCGAACCTCGATGCTCTCGGAGTGCTTGACAAGCTTTCTCTGCGCGCGGGGGAGAAGAACTTCGGGACCGGTCAGGAGGAACTGCAGGCCAAGTACGATGCGATCCCTGCAGTGGCCTCCAGCAACATCGACACCGGTGGTGTGAAGGTGTCGACTGAGGTCGTCCTGGAGAACAAGGTGGACCTGGTGATCGGCTACGACGAAGGCGTGGATCGCGAGGCCTTGAAGAAGGCCGGGGTGCAGTTGTACTCGCCGGCGTCCTTCTGCCCCAAGTATGACGTCAAGCACGCCACGTGGGACCTGATCGACACCGAGGTCAACAACCTGGCCTCGATCTTCGGGGTGAAGGACCAGGCCGCTTCCGTGATCGAGAAGCGCAAGAAAGACGTCGAGGCCCTGGACGCCAAGGGCAAGGCAGCGGGGAACACCGCCATCGCCCTCTACATCACTCCTGGCCAGAGCAACTACTACGCCTATGGGACCTCGTCGATGGTTCAGCCGATCTTCGAGGCCAACGGGCTAAAGAACTCCTATGACGACACCACGACACGTGTCTTCGACGGCTCGATGGAGGACATCCTGAAGCGGAATCCCGACTGGATCGTCCTGCTCTCGCTGGAGGCCACCAAGGAGCAGACACTGGAGACGTTCAAGGCCTTCAACGGCGCTGACCAGCTCAAGGCTGTGGCCAACAACCAGGTCGTGGTGGTCCCGTTCTCGCTGACTGACCCGCCGACGACCCTGTCGGTCAAGGGCGCCACCCAGCTGTCGCAGGAAATCGCAAACAACTGATTGTGTCCCATGGCGTGGTCGGGTGGCTTGAGGGGGCGCCCGACCGTGGCTGGGGAAGCGAAGATCAACAACCATCTGAAAGGTGATTCATGAGACGATTCCTCGCCCTGGCGGGGGCCGCTACCCTCCTATTGACGGCATGCGGGACCTCAGCCGCAGACCGTGCGACCCAGAGCCCGAGCGCAGGATCCAGCTCTGCCGCTTCAGCGGAGGGCGGCTACCCTCTGGATATCGTCAGCTGTGGGCAGAAACTCCATTTTGATGCCCCTCCCAAGAAGGTCCTTGTGCTGGGGGACACCGAGGTCTCTAATCTGGATGCGCTCGGCTTGCTGGAGCGGATATCCCTGCGTGCCGGGCAGGCTCAGTTCGGTGCGGCCGCTCCGCAGCTTCAGGCAAAGTATGACGCCATCAAGTCCGTGGAGGCCGGAAAAACGGACACGGGAGGGGTCAGGATAGCCACCGAGACGGTGTTGAACTCCCATGCTGACTTGGTGATCGGTTACGACAAGGGAGTCGAACGGGAGCAGCTGGCCAAAGCCGGTGTCCAGCTCTACTCACCCGAGGCCTACTGCCCCGAGTACTCCGTCGACAAGGCGTCCTGGGAGTTGATCGACACCGAGGTCAGCAATCTGGGCAAGATCTTAGGGGTTCAGGACAAGGCGCAGGCCGTCATCTCGGACATCCATGCGAAAGTCGAGAAGATCAAAGCGGATGCGGCCTCAGGCCGGGGCACAGGGGCGGCTCTCTACCTGCTGGCGGGAGGAACCAAGTTCAGCGCCTACGGCAGTTCCTCGATGGTTCAGCCGATCTTCGAGGCCAACGGGCTGACCAACATCTACGCCAGCAACACCTCCAGAGTGTTCGACGGCTCCATGGAGGACCTGCTGGCGCGTAATCCGGAATGGATCGTGCTGCTTTCTTCTGGGGCCAGCGATGAGGAGACCATACAGACTTTCATGTCCTACAACGGGGCTGAGCAACTCAAAGCGGTGATCGACAACCATGTGGTCGTGGTCCCGTTTGTTCTCACTGATCCACCAAACGTGCTCTCTGTCGAGGGCGCTGCCATGCTGGCGGAGAAAACGGCAAGCAAGTGATTGTCGCCGATCAGGTCAGTGTGGCCCGTGGCGGCCGGGTGGTGCTCGCGGGGGCCCACCTGACCGCTGAGCCGGGTGAGGTCGTCGGGGTGGTGGGCCCTAACGGTTCGGGGAAGACTACTCTCCTTCTTGCCCTGAACCGGGCACTCCGCGCCAGCGGGGGCACCATCGTGATCGATGGGGACGACCTCTCCCGGCTCCCACGTAAGGAGATCGCGCGCCGTGTCGCCGTGGTCGCCCAGGACTCCGAGACAGCCCTACCCCTCAAGGTTCGTGACGCCGTGGGCCTTGGCCGCCTAGCCAGCCGTACCCTGCTGGCATACGGAGACGCCTCGGACCGGGTGCTGATCAATGATGCCCTGGAGCAGGTCCAGGCGACGCATCTGGCGGACCGGCTCATAACCCAGCTTTCTGGCGGAGAACGCCAGCGCGTGCTGGTGGCGCGGGCCATCGCCCAGCGTGCCAGCCATCTGCTCTTGGACGAGCCGACCAATCATCTCGACCTGCATCACCAGTTCGCTCTGCTGAGGCTGGTCACTGAGCTTGGCTGTGCAGTCGTGATGGTGCTGCACGACCTCAACCTGGCGGCGCGGTTCTGCACCAGGCTGCTCGTCATCAACGACGGGCAGGTTGTGGCCAGCGGGACCCCGGAGGAGGTCCTGACCCCGGAGATTCTGGAGCCCATCTACCACCTGCGGGTGCACCGCCTCATACATGAGGGGCGCCCGCACCTGATCTTCACCCCTGAAGCAGAGAAGTAAGGAGAACGAATGAGCCCAGAAGAACTACTGGCTGCCTGGCATGCCCAGCAGACCGCCTTCATCGAGTTCCGTGACCAGCGGGTGCGGGCGATGCTGGAGGTACTGGCTGCCGTGAAGCCTCAGGACCGGCCGCTACGGGTGCTGGATCTGGGATGCGGTCCCGGCTCCCTTTGTGACGCTGTGGCGGATCGTTTCCCTGATGCTGAGGTGGTGGGCGTGGATCGTGACCCAATCCTGCTACGCCTTGGCCGGGATACCAACCGGCACGGCGAGAGGATGCGTCTTGTGGACCTTGACCTGGCTGATCCGGGATGGGCTCAGCAGCTGGGGCCGGAGCGGTTCGACGCGGCCGTCAGCGCGACGGCTCTCCACTGGCTCAGCCCTGCTGAGCTGGCCGCGCTCTACGTCGCGCTTCCACAGGTGCTGAACCCAGGTGGGGTGTTCCTGAATGCCGATCATCTCTACTTCGATGACACGGCCGAGTCCTTCCTGAGGGAGGTGGCGGAGACGGAGCGAGAACGATTCCGGCTTTCCGCCATCGAAGCGGGCGCTATGACCTGGGACGCCTGGTGGGATGCGGCGCGCTCCATGCCGGGATGGGAGGCCGAGGCCAGGGAATGGGAGCGGCGCTGGGCTGACAAGTCCCCTACGGTGAAGGTCAGTCTCGAATTCCATCTCAGTGCCCTCCGGGCTGCCGGCTTCGTGGAGACCAGCCACATCTACCGCTGGTTTGACGACGTGGTGGTCTTCGCGCGGCTTCCCTGAGCTGATTCCGTATGCCGGATCCCGCTTGGCGGTTTCGTGCCCTGGGGCGGCCGTGCCTGAGTCCAGTGTTGCTCACGGCGCGGTCGTACCAGGTTTCGCAAGCTGTCCAGTGCTGCAACCATCCGTCCCGGGGCGACATGGTCTCGCCGGCAAATCTTTCTCCGCGCCGCTCACCCTGAAAGCGTTCCTCCCCCGAGGAGAACGAGGGGTTGTCGTCAGCCTTCACAGAAAATTCCTCGACGGCTGCATTCCTGTACACCGTTGCGTAGAACCCTGGACACCCCGTCGCAATGATGTGCTATGGTCGGACCAAAGAGGGCCCGACCTGGGGCCCGATTGGACGATGGAGTTCCCGACATGTCATCCCTCCTGGAGGTATTTCAGCCTTCTGCGGACCCGCTGGGTGCACAGTGGCTTTCGGCTCTGGTGGCCGTCATCCCCATCGTGTGCATGCTCGTTACTCTCGGGGCACTGCGCTGGAAAGCGCATATCGCCGGGGCTGTGTCCTGGGCCCTGGCGTTCTTGGTCGCCATCCTGGCGTTCAAGATGCCTGCTCTGATGGCCATTTCCACGAGCATCCACGGTTTCGTCTATGGCCTGTTCCCGATTGTGTGGATCCTGTTGATGGCCATCTGGATGTACCAGGTGACCGTCATCTCTGGCAGGTTCGAGGACCTGCGCAACACGTTCTTCCTCATCAGCGATGACCCCCGGGTCCTGGGGTTGCTGATCGCTTTCTGTTTCGGTGGTCTCCTGGAGGCTCTCGCAGGCTTTGGCGCCCCAGTCGCCATCGCCGCGGCGATGCTGGTGGCAATAGGTTTCTCGCCGATCCGGTCTGCATTGATCGCGTTACTGGCCAACACAGTCCCCGTCGCTTTCGGGGCGGTCGGCCTGCCGGTGATCCAGGCTGCGAAGGTCGGTGGTTTCGGCGACGACGTACTCAAGATCTCCCCGATCACCGGGCAGCTGACCTCCATGCTCTGCCTCGTGGTGCCGTTCCTGCTTCTTGCCGTCATGGATGGCAAGAAGGGGGTCAAGGAGTGCTGGCCGTTTGGCCTGGTGGTCGGTGTGACCTTCGGCATTGTCAAGTGGATCGTCTCCGCCAGCCCGCTGTACAACCTGACTGAACTGATAGCAGCAGTGGTCAGCGTCGGCGTGGCCATCGTCTTCACCCGGATCTGGAGGCCGCAGGGCGCAGCGGAGGCTGTCGGACGCATCGGGCAGCCTGTGGATAGGGAACTGGAGACCGCGGAGGTCAAGGTGGAGGCTGCGGACACCTCCGGGCTCACGGGCGGTCGCATCTTCATGGCCCTGGTGCCCTACCTACTGGTCATTGTGGTCTTCGGTATCGCCGCCATACCTGCAGTCAAGGACTTCCTCAAAGTAGGGGATGTCTCCTTCGCATGGCCTGGGCTCAGCGAGCTGATGGACACTGCCGGAAAGGCGTCTGCGCACCAGAAGTTCACGTTCCAGTGGGCCTCGACTCCTGGCATCCTGCTGGCCGTCGTCGCGTTGCTCACCGCCGCCATCTACCGGGTCTCCCTGAAGGACGCGCTCAAAGAGCTGTGGGTGAACGTGGTGAAAATGAAGTTTGCGATGCTCACTATCGGATCGGTGGTTGCCCTGGCCTATGTGATGGGCGACTCCGGGCAGACTCTGGCGCTGGGCATGTTTATCGCCGGGGCAGGCGCGATCTATCCCTTCCTGGCTCCGGTGCTCGGCTGGATCGGCACCTACGTGACTGGCTCGGACACCTCCGCCAACATTTTGTTCTCCGGCCTTCAATCGAGTGTCGGTGAGCAGATCGGCAATGGCTCCATGCTCGGTGTGGAGGGGATGCGACAGCTGTTGGTCGGAGCCAACGCTTCTGGTGGCGTCGTGGGCAAGATGATCTCGCCCCAGTCGCTGGCGATCGCCGCGAGCGCCATCGGCTTGGCAGGCAGTGAATCGGCGATCCTGCGCCGGACTATTGCGTGGAGCTTCATCCTGCTTTTCCTGCTCTGCCTGCTGGCTGGACTGATGTCCACCCCGGTGCTTGGCTGGATGGTTCCCGTCAGCCAGTGACCAGGTGCTGTCCTGACACCTGTGATCACTGAAAACCGAATGAACTGAATAAACCGATAAGGATTGCCTCGTCGTTTAAGGAGAGAGACATGGCACCCGGAACGGGTAAAACGGTGGCGCTCTTCGCCACCTGCATAAACGACACGATGTTCCCCGGAACGCCCATAGCGGTGGTCAAAGTGCTGGAGCGCCTGGGGTGCAAGGTGGTGTTTCCCAAAGAGCAGACCTGCTGCGGGCAGATGCTGACGAACACCGGCTACTTCAAGGAAGCTGTTCCCAGCGTCAAGAGCTACGTGCGTGCCTTCGAGGATTACGACTATGTCGTCGGTCCCTCGGGCTCCTGCATCGGGGCAGTCCGGCACCAGCATCCGATGCTCGCTGAGCATGCTGGCGACAAAGGGTTGAAGGCAGCCTCTGAGGCCTTGGTGAAGCGTACCTACGACTTCACCGAGTTCGTCGTCGATGTGTTGGGGCTGACGGATGTCGGAGCCTATTTCCCGCACCGCGTCACCTATCACCCAACGTGTCACTCGGTGCGTATCGCCCACGTCGGAGACCGACCCTACCAGCTGCTGAATGCGGTACGCGGCATCGACCTGGTACCGTTGCCCGATTCTGATCAGTGCTGTGGCTTCGGCGGCACCTTCTGCGTGAAGAACTCGGACGTGTCCGTGGCGATGGGAGCTGACAAGGCCCGCAATGTGATGTCGACTGGGGCGGAGTACCTGGTTACCGGCGACAACGCCTGCCTGATGCACATCGGCGGGATCATGCATCGCATGAATATGGGCGTCAAGACCATTCACCTGGCCGAGATCCTGGCCCACACCGAGGAGGCAAACGCATGACCATCACGCGCGAACGCCTGACCCCGGCCCCGCCTCAGGGTACCTATCTCGGGATGCCTGCTTTTCCCAAGGCCGCGAAGGGTGCCTTGCAGAATCAGCAGCTCCGCAAGAACCTGCGGCACGCCACCACCGTCATCCGTAGCAAGCGCGCCATCCGCGCCTCCGAGGTGAGCAATTGGGAGGAACTGCGGGTCGCCGGCGAGCAGATCAAGAACCGCCTTGGGAGGCATCTGGACCAGTATCTCGTCCAAGCGGAGAAGGCCATGACGGAGGCTGGCATCACCGTCCACTGGGCCCGGAACGCCGAAGAGGCGAACCAGATCGTGATCGACCTCGCCCGCGCCAAGGGCACGAACGAGGTGGTGAAGATCAAGTCGATGGCCACCCAGGAGATCGAACTCAATGAGGCCCTGGAGGATGCTGGGATCGCAGCCTGGGAGACTGACCTCGCAGAACTCATCGTCCAGCTTGGGCATGACCGTCCGTCTCACATCCTCGTGCCCGCTATCCACCGGAATCGTTCGGAGGTCCGGGAGATCTTCAAGGAGGAAATGGGGTTGTGGGGTGCCCCCGCTCCTGAGGGGATCAGCGACAACCCGCCGGAACTCGCCGGTGCCGCCCGTGTTCATCTGCGAGAGAAGTTCCTGCGATCCAAGGTCGCGGTCTCGGGCGGGAACTTCATCGTTGCTGAAACCGGCTCGCTGGTGATCGTGGAGTCCGAGGGCAACGGACGGATGTGCCTGACGCTGCCCGAGACCCTGATCTCCGTGGTGGGCATCGAGAAGCTAGTGCCTACCTGGGAGGACCTGGAGGTGTTCCTGAGGCTGCTGCCCCGAAGTTCGACAGGGGAGAGGATGAACCCCTACACCTCGATCTGGACGGGTGTCACTCCGGGGGACGGTCCTCAGGACCTGCACGTGATCCTGCTGGACAACGGACGCACGAAGGTGCTCTCCGACCCGGTTGGCCGTGAGGCGCTGCGGTGCATCCGCTGCTCAGCCTGCATGAACGTGTGTCCCGTCTATGAGCGCGTGGGCGGCCACACATATGGTTCCGTCTACCCTGGGCCGATCGGTGCGATCCTGACGCCGCAGCTTCGGGGCGTCGCCTCCAAGGTCGACAAGTCACTGCCGTACGCGTCCAGTCTGTGCGGTGCTTGCAACGATGTGTGTCCCGTCAAGATCCCCATCTCGGACATCCTGGTGCACATGCGCAACAAGGTGGTTCAGAAGAAGACCGCACACCGGCCCACCATGGAGTCCACGATCTTCAAGGTGGTCGGCTGGATCATGGCGCGTGGCCGGAACCTGGCGTTTGTGCAATTCTTCGCCCGGATCGCCGGGAGGCTTTTCAAGAAGCGGAGTCACTTCGGCCCGATGCCGTTCCCGGCGTCTGCGTGGAGCAGGTCCCGCGACCTGCCGGTTCCCCCCAGCGAGACCTTCCGTGCCTGGTGGGACAAGCGAGAGCAGGAGGAGGCTTCGAAATGAGCGCGCGTGACGACATCCTGGCACGTGTCCGGGCCGCGACCCAGGACATCCAAGAGAAGGATCCGGCCAAGGACGTTCCCATCACCTGGGCCTACAATCAGCCCACACCGCTGGACGACGTTCTCGAAACCTTCGTGGAGAACATTCTCGATTACAAGGCCAAGATCGTGCGCACGCCGGCGAACGGCACTGGTGACGCCATCGTCGCAGCCCTCAGGGAACTTGGGGCGCAGACGGTGGTGGTTCCCGATGGGGCTCCAGCCTCATGGGTGGCGGCGGTCACCGCTGGGGGTCTTGAGGTGATCCGTGACCAGCAACTCAGCCATCAGCAGCTGAACTCCATTGACGCCGTTCTCACAGGTTCGCGGGTGTCGATGGCCGAGACGGGAACCATCTGCCTGGACCATGCGGAGGACCAGGGAAGGCGTGCCCTGACCCTGGTTCCCGATCGTCATGTGTGCGTGGTGACTGCCGACAGTGTTGTCTCGGACGTGCCGGAGGCCGTACACCGTCTCAAGTCATCAGTGCAGGCAGGCCGGCCCATCACATGGATCAGTGGCGGTTCCGCCACCAGCGACATCGAGCTCTCGCGCGTGGAAGGGGTCCATGGGCCCCGGAAGCTGTTCGTGATCCTTGAGGAGGACTGACAGCCAGAACCCCGCAGCTTCCTGGTGCCAGGACTGGCGCCAGGCAGCTGGCTTTCTGTTTTCCTGGCTGCCGCCGCCTGGCAGGCAGTCTTATGCATGCGGCGTGGCCCGTCGCTAACCTTTCTATCGTGAACAGCGGAACCAGGGTCGTGGCCATCGGCAATTTTGATGGAGTGCATCTCGGGCATCGGAGTGTCCTCCAGGCTGAGCGGGGTGATGGTGAGCTTGCGGTGATCACCTTCTGGCCACATCCGCTGTCTGTGCTTGCTCCGGGACGGGCCCCGCGCCTACTGAGCGACCTGCCTGCCCGGATCGACCTGCTCAAACAGGCCGGCGCGTACGAGGTGCGCGTGGTGCGTTTCGACGAGAAAGTGGCTGCCATGAGCCCAGCCGAGTTCGTCGAACGCTTCGTCATCCCACTTGCCCCGCGGGTGGTCGTGGTGGGGGAGAATTTTCGTTTCGGCCGCCGTGCGTCCGGCGATGTGGCGACCCTCAGGGAGCTGGCCGCTGGGCGTTTCGACGTGCGTGCGCTCGGGCTTTCCGCCATCGACGCCCAGACCACGTGCTCCACCCTCATCAGGGAGGCCCTGGACCGTGGTGACGTGGGTTTGGCAGCCCAGCACCTGGGCCGTGAGTTCAGGCTCAGCGGCGTCGTGGTGGTGGGGGATCAGCGCGGACGAGAGCTGGGATTCCCGACGGCGAACCTGGCGATCCCGGCAGAACTGGCGGTCCCAGCGGATGGAGTGTACGCGGGCTGGCTCACCCCTCCGGGAGGCACCGCCCTGCCTGCTGCGATCTCGGTCGGATCGAATCCCACCTTTGACGGGGTTGACCGGCGGGTTGAGACCCATGTGTTGGATCGCAGCGACCTGGAGCTCTACGGGCTGCAGATCGACGTTGACTTCACCGAGCGGCTCCGCGGCCAGGTGCGCTTTGACGGCCGGGAAGACCTGATCGCGCAGATGAACCGCGATGTTGAGAACTGCCGCCACATCCTCACCCGGTAGGGACGAGATCCTGGGGTCTGTTACCGGTCGGTTTTGGCTTTAGGCGAGCAGCGGTGGTAGATTCTCACAGCTGCCGTTGATCGGCCACGGACTAGGAAGAGCCCCCACTGCACCCGCGACCGGGGCGCCGTGCAGCGAACCGGAAGGAGCCCCAGAATGGATGCTGCAGAGAAGACGAGGATCATCGAAGAGTACGCCACAAAGCCGGGTGACACCGGTTCGCCCGATGTGCAGATCGCTCTGCTCACCAAGCGGATCGCCCACCTGACTGAACATCTCAAGGTGCACAAGGGCGACCACCACAGCCGCCGTGGCCTGATGCTGATGGTCGGCCAGCGTCGCCGTCTGCTCAACTATGTCGCCCGTCAGGACGTCGAGCACTACCGCGAACTCATCGCGAGGCTTGGTCTGCGCCGCTGACCGCTTCAACTTGCCCAAAGACAGCCCCGTGCGCGGTGCTGTCTTTGTCGCATGCAAAGAACACAATGTCATGGGAGGCAGTCCCGCACACGCGGGGCTGCTTCCTATGCTGTCCGGGGCTAAACCGGTAGCATTGACATCAATTTCAGTCAACTATATATCTTGCTGCTTGCCAGGGGGTCTCACCTGGTCCTCGGTAGTGGCCTTCGGGTGCCGAATCTCCCGCGGGTCTCGATCGAAGACCGGTGGTACTGGCGGCGCACCGCGCCCTGCGGCAGCCAAACCACCGAAAGGAGCCAGTCTTGTCCATGGAAGGGCCTGGTCTCGAATTCTCTGAAGCCGTCATCGATAACGGCAAATATGGCCGCCACACCATTCGCTTCGAATCCGGCGTCTTGGCGCAGCAGGCAGACGGGTCGGCCGCCGTCTATCTCGACGGCGACACCATGCTCCTCGCCGCCACCACTGCCGCGAAAACCCCTCGGGACGCCATCGATTTCTTTCCGCTCACCGTCGACATCGAGGAGCGGATGTACGCCGCGGGACGCATCCCCGGCTCCTTCTTCCGCCGCGAGGGACGCCCCGGCGAGGGTGCCATCCTCGCCGCACGCCTGATCGACCGCCCTCTGAGGCCCGCTTTCGTGAAGGGACTGCGCAACGAGGTCCAGGTGATCGTCGATGTGCTCTCGCTCAACCCCACCCATTACTACGACGTGGTCGCCATCAATGCGGCATCGATGTCGACCACTCTGGCTGGGTTGCCGTTCTCAGGTCCCATCGGTGGGGTGCGCGTTGCGTTGATCGATGACACCTGGGTCTGTTTCCCGACCGTTGAGCAGGTAGCCAAGTCCTCCTTCCAGATGGTTGTCGCCGGCCGCGTCCTATCGGACGGGGACGTCGCGATCATGATGGTGGAGGCCGGCGGGACTGAGTCCACCTGGGAGAACGTGCGCGCCGGGAAGGTCGCGCCCACCGAGGAGGTCGTTGGACAGGGTCTGGAGGCGGCCAAGCCATTCATCAAGACGCTGTGCGACGCACAGTCCGAGCTGAAGGCGAAGCTGCCCAAGGAGACCTTCGACTTCCCCGTCTTCCTCGACTACGAGGACGATGTCTACGCCGCCGTCGAGGAGCTGGCATCTGGCCGTATCTCGGAGGCGATGCGGATCCCGGGCAAGCAGGACCGTGACGATGCCACCCACGCCGTCCGTCAGGACGTCACCGAGGCGCTGGCAGAGCGTTTCGAGGGGCGTGCCAACGAGATCGCGGCGGCTCTCAAGTCGCTGACCAAGACGATTGTCCGGCACCGCACCCTGACCGAGGGGGTCCGTATCGACGGGCGAGGTACGCGCGACATCCGCACCTTGTCCGCGGAGGTCGCCGTGATCCCGCGAGTTCACGGCTCGGCCCTGTTCCAGCGTGGCGAGACCCAGATCCTGGGAGTTTCCACCCTGAACATGCTGGACATGGAACAGAAGATCGATACCCTCTCCCCGGAGTCGACCAAGCGCTACATGCACAACTACAACTTCCCACCGTTCTCCACCGGTGAGACGGGGCGCGTCGGCTCCCCGAAGCGCCGCGAGATCGGTCACGGGGCCCTCGCCGAACGCGCCATCCTCCCGGTGCTTCCCACCCGGGAGGAGTTCCCCTACGCCATCCGCCAGGTCTCCGAAGCCATCGGATCCAACGGATCCACATCGATGGGGTCGGTGTGCGCCTCCACGCTATCGCTGCTGAACGCAGGCGTGCCTCTGAAGGCGCCTGTCGCGGGCATCGCGATGGGTCTCATGAGCGAGGACATCGACGGCCAGACTCGCTACATCGCTCTCACAGACATCCTGGGAGCTGAGGACGCTCTCGGCGACATGGACTTCAAGGTCGCGGGCACCCGTGACTTCGTGACTGCCCTGCAGCTCGACACCAAGCTCAACGGCATCCCGGCCGCCGAGTTGCAAAAGGCGTTGCTGCAGGCCCGCGAGGCCCGGCACACGTTGCTCGAGGTGATGGGCGAGGCCATCGACGTCCCAGACGAGATGAGCCCCTACGCGCCCCGCATCGTGACGCTGCGCATTCCCGTCGACAAGATCGGTGAGGTCATCGGCCCCAAGGGCAAGGTCATCAACCAGATCCAGGACGACACGGGTGCGAACATCGCCATCGAGGACGACGGTACTATCTACGTCGGCGCTGACACTGGGGAGGCAGCAGAGGCGGCGGTCTCTGCCATCAACGCCATAGCGAACCCGCACATGCCGGAGAAGGGGGAGCGCTTCCTCGGCACCGTGGTGAAGATCACCACTTTCGGGGCGTTCGTCTCACTGCTTCCCGGCAAGGATGGCCTGCTGCACATCAGCAAGCTGCGCGCTCTTGCCGGCGGCAAGCGAGTCGAGGATGTCGAGGACGTCGTCTCGGTGGGTCAGAAGATCCAGGTGGAGATCTCCGACATCGATGATCGCGGCAAGCTGAGCCTGGTCCCTGTGATCGAGGAGGCCGAGGAGAAAACCGAGGCTCAGAAGGCCTGATCCGCTGAGCAAGACAGTAGTGGCCGGCCCACCTAGTGGGCTGGCCACTACTGTCCGGTACAGATGTATGGTGTCAAAAAAGGGAAAGGGACGTAGACGATGAGCAGGATCCGGGTTGGCATCTTCGGCATTGAGGGAAAGATGGGCAGTGAGGTGCGCAAAGCGGCCGGGGCCACGGACGACCTGGAGGTCATCGGGGGCGTCGACCTCGGTGGGCAGCGCGAGCAGATCGCGGCTGCCCAGGTGGCAGTGGACTTCACCCATCCCGACGCGGTCATGGGCAACATCGAGTGGTGTGTGCCCCGCGGCATCAGCATGGTGATCGGTACCACGGGGTTCACCCAGGAGCGGATTGCCCGGGTGCGTGAGCTCTGCTCCGCCAGCCCGGGGACCGGTGTGCTGGTGGCGTCTAACTTCTCCATCGGCGCGGTGCTGATGATGCAGTTCGCAGCCAAGGCAGCTCCCTTCTACCCGAGTGCCGAGATCATCGAACTGCACCATCCGAACAAGGCTGACGCGCCGTCGGGCACCTCTGCGACCACCGCTGGGAGGATCGCCGCTGCCCGTGCCACTGCTGGCATGGGGCCGGTACCGGACGCGACGGTGCACGATGCCGGGGCTCGCGGAGCTGTTGTCGACGGCATCCACATCCATGGTGTCCGGCTTCAGGGGCTCGTCGCCCACCAGGAGGTGCTGCTGGGCGCCAGCGGGGAGACTCTCACGATCCGGCATGACAGTTTTGACCGGGCAAGCTTCATGCCAGGTGTCCTGGCGGGGGTGCGGTGGGTCGTCGGTCATCCTGGCCTGACCGAGGGCATTGAAACAGTGATTGGGCTCTGACAGGGATCTGGGATCGGTCAGCCGTCGCCGGTTGAGGAGCCCTCATCTGCGATCCTGGTCATCAGCCTGATCTGCTTGACGGCATCCGCCTCGTCCTCCATCCCCAGGGACCGATGGGCACCGTCTGCTCCCCAGCCGCATTCCATCAGGAAACTGCGGAGCGCGTCGTCGTCGCTGCGTATCCACCAGGTGGCGGTCTCATAGCCGTCGGCCCGCAGCGTGTCGGCTGCGGCGTTTACCAGGCGGGCGGCGTGGTCGCCCAGGTCGTCCCTCGCCGTGATGAACTCCGCGATCATGCCATCGGCAACGTCGGCATCCGGGTCGTTGCTTGGTCCCGTGACGGTGAAACCGACCACCTGCCCCTGGGAGATGGCCACCAGCACTCGGCAGTGTGCGAGCGGAGGCCTGACGATGGCTTCATGCCAGGTGCGCACTGCCTGATCGGCGGGTATCGTCGCGAGGGCTGGGGCCATACCTGGCTGCCGGGACCAGGAGTTGCGCTGGAGCCGCGCTATGTCGGCCGCCTCAGCCGGCATGGCGAGTCTCACAGAGTCGGGAACGGGCATGCCCGCCAGTGTAGTGACGACGGTTGTGCACTAGCCTGTGGCAGGTGAGTGAACTGCGTACCCCCCCGCCTTTGAAGCCTGGAACCCTTCGTGTGACACCTCTGGGAGGGCTCGGTGATGTGGGCCGCAATAGTGCATCCTTCGAGATCGGCGGTGAGATTGTCCTGGTCGACTGCGGTGTCCTGTTTCCCGAGGACCGTCACCCGGGTGTTGACCTGATTCTTCCGGCTCTCGGCTTGTTGTCGGACCGCCTGGACGATATCCGTGCGCTGGTGCTCACCCACGGTCACGAGGATCACATCGGAGCTGTTCCGTACCTGCTGAAGCAGCGTACGGATATCCCCGTCTACGGTTCCAAGCTGACCCTTGCCCTGGTGGCAAGCAAGTTGAAGG
Source organism: Arachnia rubra (assembly GCF_019973735.1). Classification (NCBI taxonomy): domain Bacteria; kingdom Bacillati; phylum Actinomycetota; class Actinomycetes; order Propionibacteriales; family Propionibacteriaceae; genus Arachnia; species Arachnia rubra. Next base: position 1,940,897 of record NZ_AP024463.1, on the reverse strand, counting down.
AGCACCGTATCCGCGGTTACCGCCTGATTGAGGTGAAAGAGGGGGAGCGCCACCAGGCCGGTGCTTTCGGCCTGGAGTTCTTCGCGGTGAACCACTCCATCCCCGACGGGCTGGCCGTTGCCCTGCATACTTCCGCGGGCACCGTCCTGCACACCGGTGACTTCAAGATGGACCAGCTGCCCCTGGACGGCCGGATCACGGACCTGCGGGCTTTCGCCCGCTTGGCCGATGAGGGGGTGGACCTGTTTATGCCGGACTCCACCAACGCCGAGACCCCGGGATTCACGCCGTTGGAGAAGGACATCGAGCCATCCATCGCCCGGGTGTTTGACCAGGCGGAGAAGAAACTGATCGTCGCCTGTTTCGCCTCGCACGTGCACCGGGTGCAGCAGGTGCTGAATCTGGCGGTGAAACATGGCCGCAAGGTGGCCTACGTCGGCCGCTCCATGGTGCGTAACATGACAACTGCCCGGGACCTGGGCTATCTGCACGTACCGGCCAACGTCCTGATTGAGATGAAGGACATCGACAAGTACCGCGATGACCAGGTGGTGATCATCTCCACCGGGTCGCAGGGTGAGCCACTCGCGGCACTCAGCCGGATAGCCAACCGGGAACACCCTGTGATCGAGTTGGGGCCAGGTGATGTTGTCCTGCTGGCGAGTTCCCTGATTCCCGGCAATGAGAACTCGGTTTACCGGGTCATCAACGGCCTGACGAAACTGGGGGCGCAGGTGGTGCACAAGGGCAATGCTTTTGTGCACGTCTCAGGTCACGCCTCAGCCGGCGAGCTGCTGTACTGCTATAACATCCTCAGGCCGCGGAACGTGATGCCAGTCCATGGTGAGATCCGGCACCTGATCGCCAATGCGAAACTGGCCATCTCCACCGGGGTCCCAGCTGAGAACACCGTGGTCTGCGAGGACGGGGACGTGGTGGACCTGGCCGATGGCCGCGCCTCTAAGGTTGGGCGCGTGGATGCCTCCTATGTCTTCGTGGACGGCTCGACCGTGGGGGACATCACCGACTCGATCAGCGACCGCCTCATCCTCGGGGAGGAAGGGTTCATCTCCGTTGTGGCCGCGGTCAGCCTCCACACCAGATCCGTGATCGGCGACCTGGACATCAACGCCCGGGGGTTCGCGGAGGAGCCTTCGGTCTTCGATGCGGTCCGGGAACAGATCCGCGAGGATCTGCAACGGGCCCTGGACGACGGTGTGGACGACATCTACCGCCTGCAGCAGGTGATACGGCGTACTATCGGTGCCTGGGTCTCCCGTAGGCTGCGCCGCCGTCCCATGATTGTTCCCGTGGTGGTAGCCACCTGATGCTTCTCTCACACAATCAGTTTGAGGATCTGTGCCATCTCGGGTTATCATCTACCGGTTGCCCGCTGCGGCGGGTGAACCCAATGATCGAACCAGGCGCTGCCTAGGCGCGTCTGGCCCAAGCAACAAGGAGATTCCAGTGGCTGCCGTCTGCGATATCTGCGCCAAGGGACCCGGCTTCGGTCACAACGTGCCCTGGTCGAAGAAGAAGACTAACCGTCGCTGGAACCCGAACATCCAGCGTGTCCGTGCGACCGTCAACGGTACCCCCAAGCGTCTCAACGTGTGCACCTCCTGTCTCAAGGCAGGGAAGGTCACCCGCTGACCGAGGAGTTCAGGCAACGGCTCGCGGCTGAGGCTGCGAGCCGTTTTTCGTCGCCGCATCTCGGTAGGCTCAAGCCATGAGCCGATTCCGGACCCCGATACATCGCGAGCTGAGCCGCAGGCTACGGGACGTCGTGGGTGCGGATTCCGCTGCCGAAATGGCCCGGCTGGGGCTAGTCACCCTGGGAGACCTCCTGCGGCATGTGCCGCGCCGCTACCTGGCCGGGACCGAGATGAGCGATTTCCGGGCGCTTCATCCCGGCGAGGACGTTGCTGTCGTGGCGAAGGTGGTGGCGACCACCATCGTGGATGGCCGTACCACCCGGGTGGAGACCGTGCTCACCGACGGGCACGGGGAGTTGAGGGCTGCCTTCTTCGTGCCCCAGAAACGCCCGCGGTACGCCAACTACTGGGCTGGGCAGCTGGCGCCGGGGGCCCGCGGCATCTTCGTCGGCAAGGTGGGGGAGTTCAGGGGACAGCTCCAGCTCACGCACCCGGATTACGTCATCATTGATGAATTCGGGGCCATCACAGGCCGTAAAGCCGATGCGCGGGCAGCGATGGTCAAGGTGATCCAGCGTGCCCGCCTGGTCGGCCTGTATCCGGCCACTTCGAAGCTGGTCACCTGGAAGATCGCTGATGCGATAGCGCTGGCGCTGCCCCAGGTGTTGCCGCTTGGTGACACGCTTCCCGGGTGGGTGGTGGAACGAGCCGGTGTGCTTGCCTTCCCGGATGCGCTGCGGGAGGTCCACGAGCCCGTCACCGAGCTGGACGCAAAGCGGGGCATCGCCCGGCTGAAGTTCGATGAGGCGTTCGGTATGCAGCTGGCCATGGCCAGGCGGCGGGCCGTCCTCGCCGAACGCACCACCACTCCCCGGCCGCGCCGCATCGACGGGATCCTCGCCGCTTTCGATACCTCGCTGCCGTACCAGCTGACTGCTGGGCAGCAGAGGGTGGGGGAGACACTTTTCGCAGAGCTGGCCACCGAGCGCCCGATGCATCGCCTCCTGCAGGGAGAGGTCGGCTCGGGCAAGACCCTCGTCGCGCTTCGCGCCATGCTCGCGGTCGTTGACGCAGGAGGCCAGGCCGCGCTGCTGGCTCCCACTGAGGTGCTGGCCAGGCAACATTACGCATCGATCACAGCTCTGCTTGGTGAGCTGGGGGCCGCTGGGATGCTGGAAGCCCATCCGCAGGCCACCCAGGTGGCGTTTCTGACCGGCAGTCTGACTGCTGCGGGCCGACGCAGCGCCCGCGCGGCCGTGGCCTCGGGTGAGGCAGGGCTGGTGATCGGTACCCATGCGCTGCTCTCTGAGGGGGTGGAGTTCGCCGATCTGGGGCTCGTCGTGGTGGACGAGCAGCACCGGTTCGGTGTCGAGCAGCGGGCTGCGCTGGCTGCGAAATCCGAGCGCCAGCCTCACACGCTGGTGATGACCGCCACCCCCATCCCGCGCTCCGTGGCGATGACGGTGTTCGGGGATCTGGAGACCATCGAGCTGAGGGACCGCCCAGCTGGGCGCGCCGAGGTCAAGACCGTCTTCGTCGACACCGCCCGCAATCCGCATTGGGTGGACCGCGCCTGGGAACGGATCCGTGAGGAGGTCACCGAGGGACGGCAGGCCTTCGTGGTCTGCCCGGCGATCTCTGGCAACAAGACCGAAGGAGAGTTGGAGGCTGGCGCTGGGCTGAGCGCGGTGATGGAGGTCGCCCCCATGCTCGCCGAGGGTCCGCTCAAGGGGCTGCGGGTCGGGATGGTGCACGGCCGACAGGCCGCAGCCGAGCGCGACCAGGCCATGCAGGCCTTCACAGCAGGGGAGCTGGATGTCCTGGTGGCGACCACCGTGATCGAGGTTGGGGTGGATATACCGAACGCCTCAGTGATGGTCATCCTCGACGCCGATCGCTTTGGCATCGCCCAGCTGCATCAGCTACGCGGACGGATAGGCCGGGGAACGCATCCCGGGCTGTGCCTGCTGCTCGCCGCCCCCACGCCGGAGGCCCTCGGGTCAGTCGAACGGCTCAATGCGCTGGTGGCCTCTACTGACGGTTTCGACCTCGCGGAGCGGGATCTGGAGTTGCGGCGTGAGGGCGACGTCCTTGGTGCGGCCCAGTCCGGAGCCTCGTCATTGAAGCTGCTGCGAGTGCTGGGGGACCGTGAGGTGATCGAACAGGCGAAGGAACTGGCAGCCGAGATACTCGCGGATTCCCGGGCCGCTCAGGACCCCCTGCTCGCCGACCTGATTGATCAGGCTGAGCAGGCAGCTGCCGGCGAGTGGCTGGAGAAGGGATGACCCGGATCATTGCCGGCCGGGCCCGGGGAGTGCACCTGGCCTCACCCCGCTCTGGGACTCGCCCCACCAGTGACCGGGTCCGGGAGGCTCTGTTCTCCAGCCTGGCGACCTGGTTCGGCACCGCGGAACAGCCAGCTGCCGAACATCTGGAGGGCATGGCGGTCCTCGACCTGTATGCCGGCACCGGGGCGGTGGCGCTGGAGGCGGCGAGCCGGGGGGCAGCGCAGGTGGTGGCTGTTGACACCAGCACCGCCTCCCTGATCTCGGGGAACGCCCGCAAAGCAGGACTCCGCGTCGAGGCCAGGGCAGGGAGAGTTGAGGGACGGCTCCCGCCCGGCCCCTGGGACCTGGTTTTCGCGGATCCTCCCTACGAACTGGATTCGGCGAGCCTGGACAGGGCCCTGGCGCCGCTTTTCGGTTCCGGGATGCTGAATCCCCAGGCCCTCGTCGTTGTGGAGCGCTCGAAACGCTCCACCCCTCCATCGTGGCCCGGTGAACTCGACGACCATTGGTGCCGCGACTACGGTGAGACCCGTCTCTACTTCGCAGCCACGAGACCGGCAGGAGAATCATGACCAAGGTGCTGTGCCCCGGCTCCTTCGACCCCATCACCAATGGCCACCTTGACATCATCACCCGGGCCCGGGACCTGTTCGGGGAGGTGCTGGTCGCCGTGGGCCGCAACAGCCTGAAGTCCGGCTACCTGTTCGGGGATCAGCGCGTCAGCCTGGTCCGCGAGGCCACCGCCCATCTCGACGGGGTCACTGTGGAGGAGATGGGCGGCTTGTTGGTCGATTTCGCCGAAGAACATGGCATAGACACCGTCGTCAAGGGCTTGCGGTTCGGTGCCGACTTTGACTTCGAGCTTCAGCTGGCGAATATGAACCACGCGCTGACGGGCCTAGAGACCGTCCTGTTCCCGGCCGCGGCCCAGAACGTCACCCTGTCCAGCACCATCATTCGCGAGGTCATCAGGCTGGGTGGCGATGTTGCCGGACAAGTACCCCCATGCGTAGTGGAGGCCGCCGCCAGACTTCGGATGCAGTGATGTTTGGTGAATTATTGCCAAGTCGGTAAGATGATCCTTCGGTCATGACGTGGTCATGGTCGATCGGACGAAGGGAATGGCTGCCATGAACTCCGTGCATCACCATCTGGACCGCCGCCGTCCGTATGTCTTTGACGTGCTGGAGCTGGGGCGGCGCCCGGGGGCGATGAAGGAGATTCAGACCAGCGTCCCTGCTCCGGTTGATCTCGGCTACGAGGTGATCGCAGTACCACAGGACTCCGAAGTCGGCTTGGACCTCAAACTTGAGGCCGTCGTCGAAGGGGTGCTGGCTACGGGGACGGTTCACGCGGAGATTCGCGGTGAATGTGCCCGATGTCTGAGTCAGATCGAGGATGAGAAGTCCTTCGAACTGCAGGAACTCTACTTCTACCCCGGCAACGAGGTGGATGAGGAAGAGAGCCTCGTCATTGACGATGCGATCGACCTGGAGGAGGCCTTGCGGGACGCTGTGGTGCTGGAGCTGCCGTTCACGCCCCTATGTGATCCCGACTGCCTGGGACTGTGCCAGGAGTGCGGGTTCAACCTGAACAACGATCCCGGTCACGGGCACGACGAGAAGGTGGACCCACGCTGGGAGAAGCTGGCTGGGCTTGATCTTCGCAGCGACAACTGAGACCAAGAGAAGAGGGCACTGACCGGTTCTTTGCCGTGCCCGGCCAGTGAGTTCATAAGTTCGAGGAGAAGATCGTGGCCGTTCCGAAGCGCAAGATGTCGCGCAGCAACACCCGTTCGCGCCGTGCGCAGTGGAAGACGTCCGTCGTCCCCACCGTCACCTGCGTGAATCCGGCTTGCCGCGAACCACACCTGTCCCATACCGCCTGCCCCTCGTGCGGCCAGTACGGTCCCAAGGGCGCTCGCCGTCAGGTCGTCGAGGCCTGAGCAAGCTAGTTGCCCTCCTTGACAAGCTGGGCGTCCAGCCGGACGCCCAGCTCTTTGAGTTGGCCTTCACCCACCGCAGCTTCGCCTTTGAACATGGACGTATCCCCAGCAACGAACGGCTGGAGTTCCTGGGCGATGCCGTGCTGCAGATCGTGGTGACTGAGCACATCTTCATTTCTTTTCCCGAGCTTGCCGAGGGGCAGCTCGCGAAACTACGGGCTTCGGTCGTCAGTTCTCATGCCCTGGCTGATGTGGCACGTGAACTTGAGCTGGGGGAGTTGATCCGGTTGGGCCAGGGGGAGATCAACACCGGCGGATCGGACAAGACCTCCATCCTGGCCGACACGATGGAGGCTGTGATCGGCGCGATTCATCTCTCGGGTGGTGCTGAGGCCTCTGCGAGCTTCGTGCACGCTCTTCTTGACGGGCGGATTGCTGCGAGCGAGCTTGAGGGGCATTACACCGACTACAAGACCGCATTGCAGGAATACTGCGCACACAATGACCTGGAACCGCCGCGATACGAGATCGTGGGTGAGGGACCGGACCATCAGCGCACCTTCACCGCCACCGTCATCATCGGTGGTGGTCCGGCAGGCACCGGGGTGGCATCAAGTAAGAAACGCGCCGAGCAACTCGCAGCCCACGAGGCATGCCGGAGCCTGTTGCCCAATGCCTGAGCTCCCGGAGGTTGAGGTGGTGCGCCGGGGCCTGGAGAATCACCTGACCGGACGCCGCCTTGAGGCGGTGACGGTTCTTCATCCCCGGCCTGTGCGTGCCCACCCGGCTGGCGCGGAGGGATTCACCTCCGAGATCACCGGGCGCCGCGTCGACGCCGTCGCGCGCCGCGGAAAATACCTGTGGCTGGTGCTGGGCGATGATGCCATGATCGCCCACCTGGGGATGAGCGGACAGTTTCGCGTGAACCAGCCCGGGGATCCGCAACTCCGGAACACGCGCGTGCTCTTCGATCTGGACGATGGCGCCCAGCTGCGGTTCATCGACCAGCGGATGTTCGGGCATCTCGAGTTCGTCCCGGCTGGTGGCCGGTGCCCGGTGCCGCACATCGCCCTCGATCCCTTCGACCCGGTTTTCGACCCCAGCACGGTCGCCCGGAGAATGAGGGCAAAACACACCACGGTGAAACGGGCCCTCCTCGATCAGGGCCTCGTCTCCGGGATCGGCAACATCTACGCCGACGAGTCCCTGTGGCGTGCGAAGCTGCATTTCGACCACCCCACTGCACGCCTCGCCCAGGCCCGTGCCATATCACTGCTGAAGCATGCCCGCGATGTCATGTCGGAGGCTTTGACCGCCGGCGGCACATCCTTCGACTCGCTGTACGTCAATATCAACGGCGAGTCGGGTTATTTTGAACGTGGACTTGATGCCTACGGGCGCGAGGACCAGCCATGTCGCCGCTGTGCCACGCCGATGGTGCGCCGGCGATTCACCAACCGCAGCAGCTTTCTGTGCCCGAGGTGCCAGCGGCTGCCCAAGCCGTCAGGATGATTCATGAGTGCAATCGGCAAGTTACTTCGCAACAACCGGGACTCCCTGTGGCAACTCTTCCGTTTCGGGATTGTCGGTGGTCTCGGCGTGCTGGTGAACATGGGGGTGGTCATTCTGTGTAGGAAGTTGTTTCCGGTGGTCTGGCCGAGTGCAGCGATCCCCGAGGGTGAGGGAGTGTGGCTGGCTATCCCGGGAACCGAGTTCAACATCCGCTGGTACCACGTGATGGCCACGATCGCCTTTCTGGTGGCGAACCTGTTCAACTTCCAGCTCAACCGCTGGTGGACCTTCAAATCCCACAGAATTGCGGGATGGTTCCGCGAGTACTGGCCCTTCCTGACCGTCGGGCTCGTCGCCCAGGCCGCCGGCTTGGTGATCATGACGGCCCTGATGCACCCACACTCCCCGGTGGCCCTTCCCACGGACATCCTCGACGGTTCCTCAGGCCTGCGGAGCCGCCAGTACTGGGCGCAACTGATCTCCATCATCTGCACTATTCCTGTTGCCTTCCTGGTCAACAAGTTCTGGACCTTCCGAGCCGTCCGTGAGTCCGGGAGCCCCACGGAACAGGCGGAACAGCCTGCATGTACCTCAAACAGCTGATCCTCAGGGGATTCAAGTCTTTCGCTTCGGCCACCACCCTTGACTTCGAGCCGGGCATCACCTGCATCGTCGGACCCAACGGGTCCGGCAAGTCCAATGTGGTCGACGCCCTGAGCTGGGTGATGGGTGAACAGGGGGCCAAAAGCCTGCGCGGCGGGAAGATGGAGGACGTCATCTTCGCGGGCACGTCCAAACGCGCCCCGCTGGGACGGGCGGAAGTGCAGCTGACCATCGACAACTCCGATGGCGCACTGCCCATCGAGTACTCGGAAGTGACGATCACCCGCACCATGTTCCGCAGCGGCGGCTCCGAGTATGCCATCAACGGCATCCCCTCCAGGCTGCTGGACGTGACGGAGCTGCTGAGCGACTCCGGCATCGGCCGCGAAATGCACGTGATCGTCGGGCAGGGCCAGCTCGACGCCATCCTCCAGGCCACTCCTGAGTCCCGGAGAGGATTCATTGAGGAGGCCGCCGGGGTCCTCAAACATCGCAAGCGCAAAGAGAAGGCCGTCCGGAAACTGGAAGGGACGAAGGCAAACCTGGAACGGCTTCAGGACCTGATCGGAGAACTGCAGCGTCAGCTCAAACCGCTCGGCCGTCAGGCCGAGACCGCCCGTCGGGCCGCCATCATCCAGGCGGAGCAGCGCGACGCGAAGGCTCGCCTGCTCGCCGATGACCTCCAGAGCGCCCGGGAGGCCCTAGCTGCCGACCTCGCCGACGAGGCCGCAGCAGCCGAGGCCAAAGAACGTGCAGAGGCTGAGGCCCGGGCGGCCCTGGATGCGGAGGAGGCAGCGGAGCAGGAGCTGAAGGAGGCGTCGCAGCACTTCGACCGCTGCCAGGAGCGATGGTATGCGCTGGCGGCCCTGAGGGAGCGGGTGTCCTCGACGCTCTCGGTGGCGGCCGAGCGGATGCGCCACGGCGACGCCCAGCCCGCCATCGACACGTCCAGCCGGGATCCCGAGTCCCTGGAGGCCGAGGCCCGCGAGGTCAGGGCACGCGAGGCTGAGCTGGCTGAGGACATCGAGCAGGCGCAGGCCGCGCTGCGGGAGACCTCCGGGCATCGGGGCGAGGTGGAGACCCAGCACTCCGAGGCCGAGCAGGCCTACTCCGCGGCACTGCGCGCGGTTGCCGATCGGCGGGAGGGGCTGGCCCGGCTCAAAGGACAGGTGGCCTCAGTGCGTTCCCGCCTTGAAGCCGGCCAGGGCGAGGAGCAGCGCCTAGCCGGCCGCCGGGAGGAGGCCCTCGCGCGGGCGCGGGAGGCCGCGGACCGGTACCGGAAGGCCGAGAACACCCTCGCCGGGCTGGGCACCGACGAGTCGAGCCTGGACGCTACCTGGGAGAGGGCCAGCAAGGCTGTCGCAGAGCGTGAGGCCGAAGTCGGAGGGCTGGTGGAGCAGGAGACACGCACCGCGCGGGAGAAAGCCGCTCTCACCGCACGTGCGGAGGCCCTGCGCCTGGCGACGCAGCAGCGTGACGGCTCCTCCGACCTGCTGGGGCAGCGCGGGATCCTGGGACGGATGGGAGACCTCATCCAGGTGGCCCCCGGCTGGGAGCAGGCCGTCGCGGCAGGGCTTGGAGCCGCGGCCGAGGCGGTCGTGGCAGCCGGGCTTGACGATGCCCTGGCCGCCATCGCGCACCTGACTGAGCAGGACCTGGGGCGGGCTCCCGTGGTGGTGGCCGGCGCGGCGGCGCAGGACAAGGTGCCGCTGCTCGACCTGATCACCGCGCCGACAGAGCTAGAGGGTGCCTTGAGCCGGCTGCTGGCCGGTGTCGTCGCCGTCGAGGACCTCGCCGCTGCCAGGGCCAGTGTCGCAGACAGTCCAGCTTTGGTCGCTGTCACCAGGGCAGGGGATCGGCTGTCCGGCTGGCTGGTTGAAGGCGGGTCTGCCGCGAAACCCTCACTGCTGGCCCTGAACGCCGAGCTCGCAGAAGCCGAGGAGCACCTGGCGCAGGCCGCTGCAGCAGCGGATCGGCAGAGGTTCGCCCTGGAGGCCGCCCGCAGCGACCTGCAGCAGGCCCGCGACGAGGAGTCGGCAGCCCTGGCCGCTCTGCACGAGTCCGATGCGCAGTTCACCGCAGTCTCGGATGAGCTCGGTGCTCACCGACAGGCGCAGGCCGCCGCGACCCGCGAGGCCGACCGCCTGAGTGCCGCCATCGCCGCGGCCCAGGAGGGCCGGGCGGAGCATGAGGGAAAGCTGGCTGAACTGCAGGCACGGCTTTCCGCCGCGAGCGACGAGGAACTGGCCGACCCTGACCCCGCACGGCGCGACGAGCTGGCGGTGACGGCGCGGGCGGCCCGGCAGGCCGAGATGGAGGCAAGGCTGCGATTACGCACCGCCGAGGAGCAGGCCCGGTCTCTGGCAGGCCGGGCCGATGGGCTGTTGCGTGCCGCCGCCGCGGAACGCCAGTCCCGGGCACGCGCCCGGGCCCGGGCTGAGCAGCTGCGGCGTGAGGCCGCGGTGGGCAAGACTGTGCACGAGGCCGCGCTGCGCTTGTCCGCAGCGGTTGAGGCCACCATGGAGCGAGCCGCGGCCAGCCGTGATTCCGCGGAGTCCCGGCGCCGCGCAGCTGAAGCCGCCACGGTGGCAGCCAGACAGGCGTCCAGGGCGGCGGGGCAGCGTCTGGAAGAACTCATGCGGGGCGCTCACCGCGATGAGCTGGCCCGGATCGAGCACCGGATGCGGATCGAGCAGCTGGAGGAGCGGAGCCTGGGCGAGCTGGGGCTGGAGGGGGACCAGCTGGTCGCTGAGTATGGCCCTGAGCAGCCCATTGCGGTCCTCACCCGCCCGGACGGGTCGGCGCTTGGCCCCGACGACGAGGTGCCTGAGCCGGTCGCCTACGTGCGCGCCGAACAGGAGAAACGGCTCCGCCGCGCCGAACGCGGGCTGGCGGCCCTCGGCCGGGTAAACCCGCTGGCGCTCGAGGAGTTCGAGGCCCTGAAAATCCGGCATGCCTTTCTGGCGGAGCAGCTTGCCGACTTGAAACAGACCCGGGCCGACCTGCTAGCGCTGATCGATGACGTCGACCAGCGCGTCCAGGAGGTCTTCGAGGCCGCCTACCGCGATGTGGAGCGCACCTTCGGGAAGGTCTTCGAGCGGCTCTTCCCGGGCGGTGAGGGGAAACTGGTGCTGACCGAGCCCGGCAACTGGCTTGAGACGGGCGTCGATGTTGAGGCCCGGCCTGCTGGTAAGCAGGTCAAGCGACTTTCACTGCTGTCGGGCGGGGAGCGGTCCTTGGTGGCTGTGGCCTTCCTGGTCAGCCTTTTCATCGCGCGGCCGAGCCCCTTCTACATCCTTGACGAAGTGGAGGCGGCCCTTGACGACGCTAATCTCGGACGTCTGCTCGCGATCTATGAGGAACTGCGGCAGAGCTCCCAGCTGCTGGTCATTACCCACCAGAAACGCACCATGGAGATCGCCGACAGCCTGTACGGGGTCACCATGCGGGGAGACGGCATCTCCACCGTGGTCAGCCAGCGCCTGCAGCAGCGGGATTAGGCCAGTGCCGTTGCTGACCCGTCCCATCTCGCTGAGCAGCCTCGCCAGGCACACAACTCCAGGCCTCTAGGATTGGTCCCGTGGCAGATGTGATTTTCTGGATAGTTGTCGCGGTGGTCGGACTGTCCCTGGTGGCGGCGACGCTCATCATTAGGTACGGCAAGAAGGAACTGCCGCCGGGCGAGCCGCGAGAGGCCATCGAGGCACCGCAGGAGACACCCACCGAAGAAGAGGCTTCTCCGGTCGCCGGGGAAGAGACTCCGGTTGCCGAGGAGGAACCTCCGGTCTCCGAGCTTCCCGAGCCTGAACCGACTGAGCCCATACTGGACCAGCCCGAGGAGCCGCGTTCCCGGTTCGCCCGGCTACGCCGCCGCTTGGCCTCAAGCAACAACGTGCTTGCTCGGGCGCTGGGGGAGCTGCTCAGCGTCGACCGGATCGACTCCGAGACCTGGGATGACTTCGAGGCCACGCTGATCGCCTCGGACCTGGGCGTCGGTCCCACGTCGGAGCTCACCGAGGCGCTGCGCCGGGAACTCAGCATCGACGGGGTCTCGGATCCCGAACGCGCCCGTCAGGTGCTGCGTGCTGAACTCCTCAAGCTGGTTGACCCAGGCCTGGACCGGAGCCTGAATCTCTCCGCCGCCGAGGGTGATCCTGCTGTCGTGATGGTGGTCGGGGTCAACGGCACCGGCAAGACCACGACCGTGGGCAAGCTCGCCCGGGTGCTCGTGGCCGAGGGACGCTCCGTCATGCTGGGAGCCGCCGACACCTTCCGCGCGGCAGCCGCTGAGCAGCTCGCGACCTGGGGTGAGCGGGTCGGTGTCGAGACGGTGAGCTCGTCAGAGGGCAGCGACCCGGCCTCCGTGGCCTTCGACGCGGTCGCCAAGGGCAAGGACGAGGGCATCGACGTCGTCCTGGTCGACACCGCTGGGCGGCTGCACACCAAGGTCGGGCTGATGGACGAGCTCGGCAAGGTCAAGCGCGTCATCGAGAAGAAGGCACCCGTCGGTGAGGTCCTGCTGGTGCTCGACGCCACCACGGGGCAGAACGGCATGACCCAGGCTCGGATCTTCTCCGAGGTGGTGGACGTCACCGGAATCGTGTTGACCAAACTCGACGGCTCCGCGAAGGGTGGGATCGTGATCCAGGTGCAGCGGGAACTCGGCGTGCCGGTCAAGCTGGTTGGCCTGGGTGAGGGAGTGGATGACCTGGCTCCCTTCGATCCCGAGGGATTCGTGGCGGGAATCCTCGGAGAGTGACCAGAAGGCTCAGGAGGGTATCCCGGGAGTCATGAGGGTCGGATCCACCAGACCCAGCTGAATGGCCCGCACCAGGATCTGGGTGCGGGACTTCAGCCCCATCTTGTCGCCGATGTGTGACAGGTACTGCTTCACAGAACCTTCCGAGATGAACATCTTCGTTGCAATCTGGGCGTTGGTCATGCCCTGGCCGAGCCAGATCAGCAGCTCCTTCTCGCGCGGCGCCAGGCCACTGGCCGCAGCATCGTCGACCAGGGTCCGGGGATGGCCGGAGAGCAGGTCGGTCACCAGCTCGCGCCGGACGCCCGGGGCCAGCGGCATGTCGCCGTCCCGGGCCTGCTGGATGCCGGTCAGCAGGGCTGGGCCGCCGCAGTCCTTCATCAGGTAGCCGGAGGCGCCGGCCCGCAGCGCGGAGACGATGTACTCCTGGGTGCCGAAGGTAGTCAGGGCCACTATGCAGGCTCCGGGATGTTTTCTGTTGATCTCGCGGATGGCATCCACCCCCGACATCTCAGGCATCTGCAGATCCATCAGGACCACATCGGGGCTCAGCTCCTCATAGGCCTCCACGGCCTCCCGGCCATTCCGGGCCTCGCCAACCACCTCATGGTCATTGTGCCTTGCCAGGAACATACGGTATGCCTCGCGGACCATGGGGTCGTCATCAACTACGAGTACGCGGCAGAGATTGGTCATGGGGAAACAATATTCCACAAAGCCACGATCCGCTCGTCGTCTCGCTGCGCCACGTGGGGCGGGCCGCCCCTTGAGGCGGGTCTGGGACCGGAGATGTTTCCGGCATTGAACGAACTGGGCGAGGCACATTGATTGCGACGCGCCACAAAACGTGTACCATTCGCCCTTTCAAGTGTACGATTCAGTTGCTGTTCCGAAGCTGCTCACGATCATTGAAACCTGGAGGAAAGCCATGAAAATGCGCCTCGCTGCCGCCGCCTTTGCAGCGGCTTCTTGTTTCGCCCTGACCGCGGTTCCTGCGAGCGCCAACACCGCTGAGCCGGTCGCCAAGGGGGTTTCTGTTTCCACTCAGGGAAGTGGCCAGGCTCACGCTGAGGGCTTTATTGGGTGCCTTTTCAGGAACTACCTCGGGTGGCGCTCTGCGTGCCGGTGGTGAGCTAAGGTCAGCTTTTTCTGGTTCGGGGTGGGTCTGAGTCCTATGGGGGGAACATGAACCTAGAAGATGAAGTCCAGCGCCCGGCGTCCACTAACGTGGGCGCCGGGCGCTGGGCTATTGTCGCCATAATCGCCTTCAACTTCATTCCTAATCTCCTGGGATGGCCTAGGCACAGTGAAACCATCCCCTTGCCTGTCGTCGTGGTTGCACAGCTTGGCGAGGTGGCGGCCTGCATCCTCCTGCTGTGGCGTCCCTGGCTTGGTCTTGGCCTTGGCCTCCTGCCGCTGGGGCTCACGGTGGCCTTTGGGGATATGGACGCTGATTCCATATTCTGCATTCTGGCGTCAGCCACCGTATGTTTTCGTGCCGGACCGATGATGATTCTCCCGGTTGCCCTTCTGGGAACGGGCTATGGGGCGGTGCGTTGTCTATTCAAGCCAGGGCTGTTCCCTCTACTGAGAGACTCAGTCTTCATTTACAGCTTCAGCGCGCTGCTCGGCATTCTCCTCGGGCTGCTGTTACGAGTTTTTCTGCGCATCCTCAACCGTGGTGAGGCCCAGCTCGCCGTGCTGGCTGCGGATGTCACTGAGATCCGCTCCGGCGAGCGCCTGCGGCTGGCCGGTGAGCTGCGTTCTGCGGTCAGCGAGCGCCTGGCCCAGGCCTGGGCGGGGCAGCGCGCCCCGCGCCACACCTCCGACGCCTGGATCCTTCGGGAGGCCCTGGAGCGGGTGCAGGCCGCCTGCCTGGATGCGGTGACCCGGGTGCGGGCGCTGGTCGGCATGTTGCGTGAGGACCCGGTGGCCGATGGCAGCGACGAGTCCCTGGCGGTGGCCCGGCCTCGTGAGGTGCTCGCCCGGATGGCGCAGACCCTGCGCGCTCAGGGCCTCCAGGTGGAGCTGGAGCTTCCCGGCCGGCTCGATGAGAGTAGCCCGGTGACCCAGCTGACGATCAGCCGGGTGGCCCAGCTGCTGCAGGACTCTTCCCAGGCCCTGCGGCCCGACCCGCTGCGGCTCAAGGTCACCTACCCGCCGGGGGAGGTCCGCATGACGGGAGAGCTCGTCACCTCCCGGAAGCCCCGCCCGGAGGACACGGCCGCACTCGCGCGCATCCGGGAGCGGGTGCAGGCCCTGGGGGGTAGCTTCAGCTCGGTGAGCACCCGGCGGGGAAGCCGGCTCAGCTTCTCCCTCCCCGAGTCCCTGATTACCTCGCAGGACAGTGCAGCGGGGGATGAACCGGAACGATCCCCCTGGCTGCGGGCCGTCAGCGTGGCCCTGCCCATGCTGGCACTGTTCATGATGGCCCTGTGGACCTATCGCACCCAGCCGCTGGACTGGCCGTTGGCCTGGGCGGGGCTTGGCTACCTGAGTGCAGCGATCCTCTACTGGCAGCTCCTTCCCGGCGGAATCCTCGCGATTGTGTCTGTGACCGGCATGCTCCTGACCCCCGAGCAGACCCCGGTCGCGCTGTCGGCCGTCCTGCTCATGCTGTGCTGGAAGGTCACCCGGCTCCGGAATCGCTACTGGAGCATCATCCCGGGGGCCTTTGCTATAGCGGGTCTATGGGGGTCCAACCTTGATGGGGTTACTGCCAGCCTGGAGCTGCGGGTGGGAGTCCTCATGATGTTCGTGGGCCTGATCGGATTCACCCTGATCCGCCAGTACCAGACGGTGCGCTCCCGCCAGGCCGAGCGCACGAGCGCCCTGGTGGAGGCCATAGACGCCGCCCGGACCGAGGAGCGCAACCTCTTGGCGCGGGAGCTGCACGACGTGCTGGCCCACCACCTCTCCGTCATCCTGCTGCAGTGCATGGCCTACGGGGAGAGCGACGAGGCCGACGAGGTCCGGCTCGCCCTGGACCGGATCGCCAAATCCCTCGAAGGGGCAGAGGGCGAACTTGCGCTGCTCACCAGCGTCATGTCCGAGGGCGAGGAGGGGCAGATGCCCGCCCTGGTGCGTCCCACCACGGTGGCCAAGCGCCTCAAGAGCACCCTCGCGGGATCGAATTTCCCCGCCGATTTCAAGATCGACCAGGACGCCGACGAGCTGCCCCCGATCACCCAGCGCACCATCACGCGAGCCATGCAGGAGGGCGTGACCAACATCATCCGCTATGCGAAGCCAGGTGGCCGGTGCCTGGTGGAGCTTCACATCACGCAGGACACCGTCCGGCTCTGCGTTCGCAGCAAACTGTCGGCGAGTAAACGTGGGTCCAAGCTCTCGCTTGGCTTCGGCCTGGCCGGGATCCGGGAGCGTGTCGACCTTTCCGGAGGCAAATTCACCGCGGGTCCTGAGGAAGACGACTGGGTGGTGACCGTCGAGCTGCCCCACACGGAGAGCGAGGCGGCGTCAGTTGGCGGGCCGAGCGCCTACATTCACTGACCTTCCCCTGTATTCTTGGCACGCATCGCCTCGGATTCCAAGGAGACACGGACTTGTTCGACACACTTCAGGACCGCCTCGCAGATGTGTTCAAGGGCCTCAGGTCCAAAGGGCGCCTCACCTCGGCGGATATCGACACCACGATGCGTGAGATCCGCATCGCGCTGCTGGAGGCAGACGTCAACCTCGGGGTGGTCAAGCAGTTCATCGCGGCAGTCAAGGAACGCTGCGTCGGCATCGAGGTCAGCCGGGCGCTCAATCCCTCGCAGCAGATCATCAAGATCGTCAATGAGGAGCTCATCGAGATCCTGGGTGGGCAGGCCCGCCCCATCCGGTTCGCCAAGAAACCGCCGACCATCATCATGCTCGCCGGTCTTCAGGGTGCTGGAAAGACCACCCTCGCAGGGAAGCTGGCGCGCTGGCTGAAGTCCGAGAAGCACAGTCCGCTGCTGGTCGCCTGTGACCTGCAACGCCCCAACGCGGTCAACCAGCTGCAGATCGTGGGGGAGCGGGCCGGGGTCCATGTCTTCGCACCCGAGCCCGGCAACGGCGTGGGCGATCCGGTGCAAGTTGCCCAGCGGGCCATCGAACACGCGCAGCGCAGTCTCTACGACGTGGTGGTGATCGACACAGCTGGCCGGTTGGGCATCGATGAGGTGCTGATGCAGCAAGCCGCCGACATCAAAGCAGTCACCAGCCCCGACGAGGTGCTGTTCGTCGTTGACGCCATGATCGGCCAGGACGCCGTCAACACCGCGAAGGCCTTCGACGAGGGCATCGGTTTCGACGGAGTGGTGCTCACCAAGCTCGACGGCGATGCGCGCGGTGGCGCGGCGCTCTCGATCGCCCGCGTGATCGGCAAGCCCATTCTGTTCGCGTCCAACGGCGAGACCCTGGCGGACTTCGACGTCTTCCATCCAGACCGGATGGCCTCGCGCATCCTCGGCATGGGCGATGTGCTGACCCTGATCGAGCAGGCCGAGAAGAACTTTGACGCTGAGGCCTCCCGGGAGGCAGCCGAGAAACTCAGCGCGGGCAAGGGACGCTTCGGGCTCCAGGACTTCCTCGCGCAGATGCAGCAGCTCCGGAAGCTGGGGCCGCTGAGCAAGATCTTCGGGATGCTCCCCGGTGCCGGGCAGTTCAAGGACGCCATCAACTCGATCGACGAGAGGGAGGTCGACCGTATCGAGGCGATCATCTTCTCGATGACCCCAGCCGAGCGTGATGACGTCAGCATCCTCAACGGGTCTCGCCGCGCGCGGATCGCCAAGGGCGCCGGTGTGCAGGTCTCGGATGTGAACAAACTCGTGAACCGCTTCGTCGAGGCCCGCAAGATGATGGAACAGATGGCCGGGGGTGGGATGCCCGGCATGCCGGGCATGGGTGGTGGTGGCCGTGCGGCACGCAAGCAAAAGAGCAAGTCCAAGAAGAGCGGCCGGAAGTCCTCCGGCAGCTCGGCCAAGCGCAAGCAGCAGGAAACCGGGCGCGCGCTGGGGGCCAAGGCCGCGAAATCATCCATGGAACCACAGACGATGGACGAGTTCCAGCTACCCCCCGAGCTTCAGAAAATGTTCGAGAAGCAGCAGGGCAAGGGGTAGGCCGGCCTTGGGCTCGCGGCGTTATCCGCCGATAGTCAGATCCTTGACATCAGGGGGCCTGGCGATAGTATCTAGATACAATTTCAACAGGGAATGGGAGCGCTCTCATAGTTCTTCGGAGAACACCGGGAACGCTTCTTTCCCAGACTCGCCACAACCACATCGTGGCGTCCACGACCCAAAGGAGTAATCGTGAGCATGTCACGCAGGGTCGCCGCACTCTCCATTGCGGCGGCGCTCACCCTCCCGCTCGCTGCTTGCAGTTCACCCAACAAAAATGAGTCATCGACAGAAAGCGGTGGTCAGGTCACCCTGACCATCTCAACCTTCAACGAGTTCGGCTACGACAACCTCTTCAACGAGTACATGGAGGCCCATCCGAACATCAAGATCGAGCATCGCAAAGCCGCCAAGGCCGACGAAGCCCGCAACGACCTGAACACGCGAATGGCCGCGGGATCCGGGCTTTCCGACGTCGTCGCGGCGGAGGGAAGCTGGCTCCCTGAGCTGATGCAGTACCCGGACAAGTTCGTCGACCTCACCAGCCCCAGCGTCGAGGGACGGTGGCTGGACTGGAAGTCTGCCCAGGCCACTGATGCCGAGGGACACCTGCTGGGCTATGGCACCGACAGCGGTCCCACCGCGGTGTGCTACCGCCGGGACCTCTTCGAGAAAGCTGGTCTGCCGAGCGACCGTGAGGAGGTTGCGAAACTCCTCGATGGCGACTGGGACCACTTCTTCGAGGTTGGCAGGAAGTTCACCGCAGCCTCCGGCATCCCGTGGTACGACTCCACGAACTCCATCTATGAGGGAATGCTCTCGCAGGTCGCCAACGCCTTCGAGAACAGCGACGGCACTCCCATCCCGCTGAAGGACAACACCCAGGTCAAGGGGATCTACGACAAGATCCTCGGCACCCTCGACATCTCGGCCAAGTACAGCGCCTGGAGTGAGGACTGGACCGCGGCCTTCCAGAAGGACGGCTTTGGCACCATCCTGTGCCCGAGTTGGATGCTCGGTGTCGTTGAGGGCAACGCGGCTGGCAAGACCGGCTGGGATGTCGCGAACGTGTTCCCCGGTGGCGGGTCCAACTCCGGTGGCTCGTTCCTGATGGTCCCCAAGCAGTCCAAGCATCCTGACGAGGCCAAGGCCTTTGCGGACTGGCTGACTGCCCCGGAGCAGCAGATCAAGGCGTTCAAGACCAAGGGTAATTTCCCGAGCCAGGTCAAGGCACTTGAGGATCCGGCGCTCAAGGAGTACAGCAACGAGTTCTTCAACAATGCCCCCGTCGGCTCCATCCTGGTGGACCGGGCGAAGGCCGTGCAGGTCAGGGTCTACAGTGGCCCGCACTATGCGGCGATCCGTCAGGTAGTCGGTGATGCCCTGACCCGTGTGGAGACAGGCGTCGATGATGCGGACGCATCCTGGCAGAAGGCGCTGCAGGGCTACGACGACCTCGGGCTTGAGTGACTGATTGATGGTGGAGGTGCTCTCCAGCACCTCCACCATCTGCAACAAGGTGGTAACAGTGGAAGAAAACATGATCCGGGAGGCCAGGAGGCAGGCGCGCCGGACGCGATTCGGGAAGCTCGATGTCAAGGTCTCCCCGTATCTCTACATCGCGCCGTTCTTCATCCTGTTCGCGATAGTCGGGCTTTACCCGGTGCTCTACACGGCCTTCGTCGCCATGCACAAATGGCATCTCATCAATGGGCAGGGCCCCTTCGTCGGCCTGCAGAATTTCATAGAGGTCCTGCAGCAGCCCAGGTTTTGGCAGGCTGTCCGCAACACGTTCTCCATCTTTGTGCTCTCCTCGGTGCCACAGGTGGTAGCGGCGGTTCTCATCGCGGCCGTGCTGGATGCCAACCTACGGGCTAAGACCTTCTGGCGAATGGGCGTGCTGCTGCCCTTCGTGGTTACGCCCGTGGCGGTCTCCCTGATCTTCGGCAAGATCTTCGCCGACGACTCTGGGATCGTGAACACGCTCCTGACCTCCATCGGCATGCAACCCGTCGGCTGGCACAGCGACACCCTGGCCTCGCATTTCGCCATCGCAGCCATGGTCAATTTCCGGTGGACTGGCTACAACGCCCTGATTGTGCTGGCCGCTATGCAGGCCATCCCCCGGGAGCTCTACGAGGCGGCGATCATCGACGGCGCCAGCCGGTGGCGGCAGTTCTTCCACGTCACCATCCCGATGATTCGCCCCACCCTGATCTTCGTGGTCCTGACCTCCACCATCGGCGGCCTGCAGATCTTCGACGAACCCCGCATGTACGACAACGCCGGGTCGGGTGGCGCCGATCGCCAGTGGATGACAGTCACTATGTACCTCTATGAGTCCGGGTGGGGTCCGCAACACAACTTCGGGCGTGCTGCGGCCGTCGCATGGTTGCTGTTCCTGATCATCGTGGTCTTTGCTCTGATCAACTTCCTGATCACGCGCCAGATCTCCTCGACTGAGACCAAGGGTGGGAAGAAATGACGAAGTCAGGTGGAACCATGTCGCTTGCCGCCATTGAGCAGACGGCAGGTAAGGGAGCCGCCCGGGCCGCGCGCCGTCGTGCTGTCAGCCGGGGAGAGATCCCAGGATCCAGAGCTGGGGGAGCGAACCGGCGACCCGGATGGGTGACCTATGCGCTGCTCGGAATGGTCCTGGTGATCTCGTTCTATCCGATCTGGTATTCAGTGCTCCTAGCCTCCTCGGATGCCGCCACGATCGCGCAGAACCCGATTCCGTCGCTGATCCCGGAGGGCAACCTGCTGGCCAACATCCAGAAGGTGCTGGAATCAGGCATCAACTTCTGGCCTGCGGTGTGGAACTCGGTGATTGTCTCCTGCGTTACCGCCCTGTCCGTGGTGCTGTTCTCCACACTGGCCGGTTTCTCGTTCTCCAAGCTGCGGTTCCGGGGCAGAGAACCCCTCCTGGTGTTCGTGATCGCGACCATGGCCGTGCCGAGTCAGCTCGGGGTCGTCCCCCTGTTCATCGTCATGACAGAGCTGGGATGGAACGGTTCCCTGATAGCCGTGATCCTGCCAGGCATGTTCTCTGCCTTCGGGGTGTTCTGGATGACCCAGTACCTGCGAGGCGCCCTGCCCTACGAGCTGATCGAGGCGGCTCGCGTCGACGGCTGCTCCATGCTGCGCACCTTCTGGCACGTCGCCCTGCCTGCCGCGCGCCCCGCTGCGTCGATGCTGGCCCTGTTCACCTTCGTCGGATCCTGGACCACTTTCTTCTGGCCCTTCATCATCCTCGGCGCGGACAATCCGACACTTCCAGTCGCCCTGCAACTGTTGCAGGCCACTCACTTCAAAGACTATTCACTGATCATGTCCGGTGTGGTGATCTCCACGATCCCGCTGGTTCTGGTCTTCATCGTCGCCGGCAGACAACTGGTCTCCGGCATCATGCAAGGAGCTGTAAAAGGATGACCACACTGCAATTCCCCCCCGATTTCTTGTTTGGGTCGGCCACCGCGGCCTTCCAGATCGAGGGTGGAGGCGATGCCGATGGGCGGGGACCCTCGATCTGGGACGCCTTCTGTGAGGTCCCAGGCCGGATCAGCGACGGCTCCAACGGGATGGTGGCGTGTGACCACTACCATCGGATGCCCCAGGACGTCGCCCTGATGCGCGAACTGAACTTGGACGCCTACCGGTTCTCGACTTCGTGGGCCCGTGTGTGCCCCGACGGCCGGACCCTCAACCCCGCCGGCCTGGACTTCTATTCCCGGCTCGTTGACGAGCTGCTGGCCGCCGGGATCAAGCCATGGCTGACGCTCTATCACTGGGATCTGCCACAGGCCCTGGGGGAGAGGGGCGGCTGGACCAATCGTGACACCTCCTATCTGTTCGCCGAATACACCAGGCACATGGTTGATGCGCTGGGGGACCGTGTCCAGGTGTGGACCACCTTGAACGAGCCCTGGTGCTCTTCATTCCTGTCCTACGCCGGAGGGGATCACGCCCCGGGCCACACCTCGCCGAGGGAGGCGGTGGCGGCGGCACACCACCTGCTGCTGGCGCACGGACTTGGTGTGCAGGTGCTCCGTGAGGCGGAACAGAACCTGACGGTGGGCATCACCTGCAACACGACCTACTCGCATCCTGCCGATCCTGACAACCCGGGTGATGTTGATGCCGCGCGCCGTATCGACGGTGGGTTCAACCGGATCTTCCTCGACCCGATCTTCAAAGGTGAGTATCCCGCCGACGTGATCGAGGACATGGCCGAGGCCGGACTGGGCAGTGACGTGCGCGATGGTGACATGGAGCTGATCAGCGCCCCGATCGATGTGCTCGGTGTGAACTTCTACAACGGTGCGGCCCATGCCGCCCCGCTGCCGGGGGCCAAGCCCGAGATCCGTATCACCGAGGGCGGGCATCCGGCTGCCGCCCCAATGGTCGGTTCGGAGACGGTGCGGCCTGTCGCCCGTGACCTGCCCCTCACCGCCATGGGGTGGGAGGTCAAGGCGGATGATCTGCGCCTTCTGCTGGTCCGGCTGCAACGGGACTACACCGGTCCGGCGGGCATCCCGATGGTCATCACCGAGAACGGTGCCGCATACGATGACGTTCCCGACGCGTCAGGCTACGTCGATGACTCCAAGGACCGCCTGGTCTACATCCGGGATCACATCGCGGCGGTGCACCAGGCGATGGCTGAGGGAGCCGATGTAAGGGGCTACCTGGTCTGGTCCTTGCTGGACAACTTCGAATGGTCTTTCGGCTATAGCCGCCGGTTCGGTATCGTGCGGGTCGACTACGACACACTTGAGCGTATTCCTAAAGCGAGTGCCCGTTGGTACGCAGGTGTGGCAGGATCACACCAACTCGACATCGACTGACCGACCCCCGGGAATGGAGGAACCCCCTCATGGTCGCTCGCCGCAGCGCGCCGACGCTGGATGACGTTGCACGCGTCGCCGGCGTCTCCCGCGCCACTGTCTCCCGGGCGGTGCGGGGTGGGCACCTGGTCAGCGGTGATACCCGGCAGGCCATAGCCGAGGCCATCAAGCAACTCGGGTATGTGCCGAACCAGGTGGCGCGTTCGCTGGCGATGCGCCGGTCCAACACCATCGCGGTCGTGGTCTCCGAGCCGCATGCCCGGGTCTTCCGGGACCCCTTCTTCGCCACCTCGGTGGCGGGGGTGGCTGAGAGACTGGAGCCGACAGACTGGCAGATGGCCTTGTATCTCGCCTATGGCGGCTACCGGCAGAAGCTGGAGCAGTTCCTGCGTGGCGGCACGGTGGACGCGGTCCTGGTGGTCTCGCACCATGATGACGATCTCTTGGCGACGCTGCTTGAAGAGGTGGCCATTCCGTGTGCTTTCCTCGGGCGTCCCGCCCGGGGCGAGCGCATGGATCGTGGATACTCCGTGGCGGAGCGCTTCGTCGACCTGGACAACGTCGTCGGCGGGCGCATCGCAGGCCAGCATTTGGTGGGGCAGGGCTGTCGCCGGATAGCGACCATCACCGGTCCGATGGATGTCGCCTCCGCGCGGGAACGGCTGGACGGATTCCAGCAGGCGCTTGCCGAGGCCGGGCTGGAACCCGTCGGGGTGTACCACGGAAACTTTGAACCAGAGTCAGCCCAGGTTCAGACCCTGGAGCTGCTCCGCGATGAAAACGACTTCGACGGATTGTTCGTGGCCTCGGACCACATGGCAGCCGCTGCCATGGCGGTTCTGACCGCACACGGCAAGACGATCCCCGGACAGGTGCGCGTGATCGGTTTTGATGACGCCGAGATCGCGAAGGGCACGGTTCCCGCTCTCTCCACCATCACGAACCCATGGCGGGAGCTTGCGATAGCCGCCACCGAGATGGTGCTTGCGGAACTCGACGGCGACCCCCACGGCGGACCTGTGATATTGCAGCCGCGCCTGGTAGCGCGCCAGTCCACTGAATAGAAAAGACACCCAATGGAACAACAGCCGCGGTGGAGAGTCCACCTGCGAGGAGATGACACTGCCCTTTTGATCGATGTGGGTGCCTCCGGCATGCCGACAGTCCTGCACTGGGGTCAGGACTGGGGGCAGATGACTGGCCAGGACATGCGTTGTGCCAGCGTCGCCACGCAACGGATGGACGTGGACAACGTGCCCGACATTCCCCTGGAGGCAGGCCTCATGCCCGCTGCCTGGACTGGTTGGTCAGGCAGGCCGGGGCTGACCGGTTACCGGAGAGGGGGTGTCAACTGGTCGCCCCGGCTCCGCACGGTGGCAGTTGTGAGTGAACGGCCCGGTCAGGAACCGGGCCGTCTGGCACCGGGGGAGTACTCCCTGGGGTCAGAGAAACTCGTTTTTGAGCTGACCGATCCAGCCAGTGGCCTCGACGCTGCCATCCAGCTGGCCATCGAGTCCGGAGGAGTTATCTCGGCCCAGGCGAGTGTGACCAATACGGGAACGGATGACTACCACCTGGAGGAGATGACCCTCGCCTTCCCGGTTCCGCTGGAGGCCACCGAGATCCTCGACTTTACGGGCCATTGGGGTAAGGAACGCGTGCCCCAGCGGCATCAGCTCACCATGGGATGTCACCTGCGCGAGCACAGGAGGGGGCGTCCTGGTTTCGACGCAAGCACGCTGCTGCTGTGCGGGTATCCAGGATTCACCTTCCGCAGGGGAGAGGTCCGTGGCCTGCATGTCGGTACCGGGTCCAACTCCCGGTGCTATGTGGAGCGGTTGCCCGAGGGTCAGCAGGTGCTTGCAGGTGGAGAGCTGCTATTGCCTGGTGAGATCACCCTGCAGCCTGGTGAGCGCTATGAGGGGCCTGTGCTGTACCTGGTCCATGGTGATGGCTTGGACGAGGCAGCGAATCGGATGCATCGGTGGGTGCGGGCACAGCCTGCGGCACCGGGAGCCGACAGGCCCGTGACGCTGAATGTCTGGGAGGCTGTCGGCTTCGACCATCATCTTGACAAGCTTCTTGCGCTGGCTGATGCCGCAGCCGGGATCGGTGTCGAACGCTTCGTCTTGGACGACGGCTGGTTCCTCGGGCGACGTGACGACACCGCTGGGCTGGGGGACTGGGAGGTGGACCCGGAGGTGTGGCCGGATGGCCTGCACCCCCTGGCGGATCATGTGCGCGGGCTGGGAATGGAGTTCGGGCTGTGGTTTGAGCCCGAGATGATCAACGCTGACTCACAGCTGGCCCGCAGGCATCCAGAGTGGATACTCGCGGCTGGGCCTCAGTGGCCGTTGCCGTGGCGGAATCAGCAAGTCCTGGACTTGACCATCGCTGATGCCTGGGAGCATGTCTGGTCACGGATTGATGCACTTCTGCGGGAGTATCCGATCGCCTACATCAAATGGGACTGCAACCGTGACACTTTCGACGCCGGGTCCCAGCTGCGTGGCGGCCGGGCTGTTGCCAAGGAACAGATGTGTGCGGTGGCCCGGATGATGGACCGGCTGCGTGCTGACCATCCGGGCCTGGAGATCGAGAGCTGCTCCTCGGGTGGTGCGCGCATAGATCTCGAGATGGTGCGGCATGCCCAGCGCTTCTGGGTCTCGGACTGCATAGACCCACACGAGCGGCAGGCCATGTTCCGCTGGACGACGCAACTGGTACCGGCCGAATACCTGGGGACCCATGTGGCCTCCGGGCGTAGCCATACGACAGGCCGGCGGCATGACCTGGCCTTCCGGGCCACCACTGCCCTGTGGGGGCATATGGGGGTTGAATGGGACCTGACCTCGGCGAGTCCGGGGGAGCTGGCTGCACTCAGGGAATGGGTCGCCTACTTCAAGGCCAATCGTGATCTGCTGCTGAACGGGCGGATGGTGCGTGATGTGGTGGGCGACGATTCGCTCTGGCTACACGGCGTGGTGAGCCAGGACCAACGCCGTGCCTGCTACGAGCTCTATACTCATCAACATGGGCCTTTCGGGCTGCAGGGACGCCTGCGGCTACCAGGGCTGGCTCCGCAGAACCGGTATCGCGTTCAGCCGCGGCTGCTTGGAGATCCGCCAGCTGGGCTGATACCTCCGCCGTGGTTTGGCGATGACCTGAGCGGGATAGTCGCCACCGGCGCCATACTCGCGAACGTAGGCCTCACGCCACCCGACATGTTCCCCGAGCAGGCTCTGATCCTCGAGGTCCAGCAGGTTCTTGACGATCAGGAAGGCTGACCACCAAGAGGCCCTCGACTTCGCGGGCAATGGGGGTGGTGAAGTCTTTCCCGGCGGGCGGAGTCTCTATGCTTTCCTGCATGACTGCCGAGCCTATGCACATCCATGGCACCTTCCTGCCTCAGGAGGAGCCCCGCGACTTCTGGATCGTCGAGGGCAAGCTCACCGGTGAACCCGTCGCTGGGGCCCGCACGCTGGCCCGGAACGCCTTCGTCATCCCCGGTCTGGTAGACGCCCACTGCCACATCGGGCTCGGTGTGCAGGGCGCGGTCAGCGTTGAGGAGACGCGTCGGCAGGCACTGGCTGACCTGGCCGCGGGGACCATGCTGGTGCGTGATGCCGGCTCCCCCGCCGACACCCGCTGGGTACAGCACGACGACATGCTGCCGCAGCTGATCCGGGCAGGAAGGCATGTGGCTCGCACCCGTCGCTATATCCGGCACCTGGCCGTGGAGGTGGAACCCGAGGCATTGCTCGCGCAGGTGCGGCACGAGGCACGCGACGGCGACGGCTGGGTGAAGCTCGTGGGCGACTGGATCGACCGCTCCACTGGGGACCTAGAGCCCTCATTCCCAGCTGATCTGGCCGCCGAAGCGATCGCAGTCGCGCACGAGGAAGGCGCCAGGGTGACGGCTCACTGTTTCGGGGAGCAGTCTGTGGCGGAGCTCGTGGCCGCCGGGATTGACTGCATTGAGCACGGCACCGGCATGAGCGACGACGTGATCCAGCAGATGGCTGAGAATGGTACTGCGCTGGTGCCCACCATCATCAACTTGAACCGGTTCCCCCAGTATGCGGAGCCAGGGCGTGACAAATACCCGGTGTTCGCAGACCACATGATGGCCCTCTACGCGCGTCGGCGGCAGACCATCGGGAAAGCCATCGAAGCTGGGATCGAGGTCCACTCGGGCACCGATGCCGGTACGGTCGTACCGCACGGCGAGATCCTCTCCGAGGTCGCCGAGCTGGCCTCGCTCGGTGGCGGCGCCTTCGCGATTGCGGCATCCAGCTGGGGAGCCCGGGACTGGCTCGGAGCTGACTCCCTCACGGAGGGTGCGAGCGCTGACCTGATCGTCACCGGCACCGATCCCAGGACAAATACGGATGTATTGCGAACTCCGGTGGCCCGGGTACTGCGCGGGCGCCTGATTTCCTGATGACCTGCGGGTCAGTGATGGTCCGGGAACCGGCACTGCCTGGCCGGTGACGACTCCTGTCTGTGGGATCCGTGGGAATAGGCAGATCAGCCCCAGCCCAATTCGTGGAGCTTCTCCTCGTCGAGACCGTGATAATGGCCGATCTCATGGACCAAGGTGATGGCGATCTCGTCGAACAGCTCATCCTCGTCGCTGCACATCCGGGACAGGGGACCACGGAACAGCACCACCCGGTCCGGGAGCGCTCCGAACCAGGAGTCGTCGCGTTCTGTCAGGGCGATGCCCTCGTAGAATCCCAGGGTGTCAGACCCGTCCTCAGGCTCGTCCTCCACCACTATCGCGACATTGTCCAGGCCAGCCAGGAATTGCTCAGGCAGGGCCTCAAGAGCCTCCTCCACCAGTGCGTCGAAGTCCTCTTCGCTGATGTCCACATGACTGATCTTAGAGATCCCGCCGAGAGGGATCGATTGACTCACGGCATTCAGATGGTCACCTTGTCTGTGGGCACCTTGGCGGCGGATTCTTCGACGTACGCATCCACCGTGCATTCTCGCCGATGTCCCGTCATGACGGCACCTGGATGTCGCTCGCGGCACCATGAGCCTTCATAGCGACCTTATGAATATGCGGGCGGCATTGGGACTGTCTGGAAAAATCTGGCAGAATACTTCCGCACCTGTCGCTGGCGCCCTCTCACCCCGGCGAGCATGGTTCATCCGGCTGGCCCCGGGCGTGCCCCACACGTACGGTCTGCCCGCCATCCGATCTCGTCTGGTATTCAGACAAAACTAGCAACAGGAGAACCCGGACTTGGCTACCAAGATTCGTCTGAAGCGTCTCGGCAAGATTCGCTCCCCTCACTACCGCATCGTCGTCATGGACTCCCGCTCGAAGCGGGATGGTCAGGCTATCGAGGAGATCGGCCTGTATCACCCGAAGAACGACCCCTCCTTCATCCGCGTGGACTCTGAACGCGCCCAGTACTGGCTGTCTGTGGGCGCCCAGCCGACTGAGGCCGTGATCGCCATCCTCAAGCGCTCCGGTGACTGGCAGAAGTTCACCGGCGACAAGACCCCCTCTGGAATCCTGCCGCAGCCCGAGCCGCGTGACCGTGAGGCCGAGTTCGCCAAGGCCCTGGCCGAGGACGGTAATGCTGTGGCCCCCGCCATCTCGAAGGCGAAGAAGGCTGCTGAGGCCTCGGCTGGTGACGAGGCTTCCGAGCAGGAGGCCTGAGTCGTGCTCGCCGACGCGTTGGAGCACCTGGTGGCAGGGATCGTTTCCAATCCGGACGATGTGACCGTGCGGGAGAAGGAACTGCGCCGTGGCCGCCTGCTGGAGGTGCGCGTCCATCCTGAGGACGTCGGCAAAGTGATTGGCAGGCAGGGCCGGACTGCGAGCGCACTGCGCACCGTGGTTGGCGCGCTCGCAGGCAACGAACAGGTTCGCGTCGATTTCGTGGATGTCGACCGGCCGCGCCGCCGCTGAGCGGGAGCCCGCCTTGGCCGGCCTGGTTGAGGTGCTCGTCGGGATAGTCGGGCGTGCCCACGGCATCCGCGGTGACGCTTTCATCGATGTACGCACGGATGAGCCCGGGCGCCGGTTCCAGCCGGGGTCCGGGCTTCGTCTCAGCTCTGGGAAACACCTCACCCTGGAACGGGTCCGATGGCATCGCGGACGCCCCGTTGTTGCCTTTGAGGGATACCCGGACCGAACTGCGGTGGAGTCGCTCCGCGGCGAGAAACTGTTCGTCGACGTCCCAGGCGATGAGCGTCCGAGTGAGCCGGAGGAGTATTTCGACCGGCAGCTCGCCGGGCTTCGCGTACTGGATGCCGCGGGGAAACATGCCGGTGAGGTGGTGGAGGTGCTTCACCTGCCCGCACAGGACTGCCTTGTTGTTGAGACCGGTGCGGGTAGGCGTCTTGTTCCCTTCGTGTCGGCTCTGGTTCCCCGCGTTGATCTCGAGGCGGGTGAGGTGCAGCTTGCCGACGTGGGCGGCCTGCTGGAGGACCTCGCATGAGGATTGACGTCATCACCATTTTTCCCGGCTACCTGGCCCCGCTGTCCTTGTCGCTGGTGGGTAAGGCCATCGAGTCGGGTGTCGTGGACCTGGCAGTTCATGACCTCCGGGCTTGGACCCACGACAGGCATCACACTGCAGACGACACCCCCTACGGCGGGGGAGCGGGGATGGTGATGAAACCCGAACCCTGGGGTGAGGCCCTGGATGCCATGGAGGATCTCGATCCCGCCCCCATGACGGTGGTGGTGCCGACCCCGGCCGGGCGGGTCTTCAACCAGGACCTCGCCCACGAGCTGAGTGCGCGTCGGCGCTTGGTCTTTGCCTGCGGGCGCTACGAGGGCATCGACCAGCGGGTGCTCGACCACTGCGCCGACACCTATGACCTCGTGGAGGTCAGTCTCGGGGACTATGTGCTCAACGGCGGTGAGGCAGCGGTGCTGGCCATCACGGAGGCCGTGGTCCGGCTCATCCCGGGGGTGCTCGGCAATCCTGACTCGCTCGTCGAGGAATCACACGCGCCGGGACACCGGCTGCTGGAATACCCCAACTACACCAAACCCCCGCGCTGGCGGGGCCGTGAGGTCCCTGAGATCCTGCTCTCCGGCAACCACGCAGCCATCGCGACATGGCGTCGGGAACAGGCTCTGGAACGTACCCGCTCGCGCCGTCCCGAGCTGCTCGAAGACGACTTCTGAGGGGCTTATTTTCGCACCCTCAAAGTAGCGTAAAACCCCTTTGAGCCGAGGGTCTCGCACAGTTTTGCGACGGGGCGACCCTTAATCGGACCCGGAGTGCGAAATCACATTCAAGGGCAGCTAGAGTGACCCTCGTGGCAACATCACTCACTATCCATCAACGAGCGTTGAGGTCGACGGTTACCCGGAAGGCCCTGATGGCGGTCACTGGCCTGATCTTGATCGCCTTCCTGCTTGTGCATATGTACGGCAACCTGAAGATGTTCGTGGGCTATGAGGCCTTCGATCACTACGCCGAATGGCTGAAGGGCAAGAGCAGCGACGGCGGCATCCTCTACCCAGTCATGCCTGCTGGACAGTTCATCTGGGTGTTCCGGGCGGCGTTGCTCCTGGCCATCGTCCTGCACATCTGGTCAGCTGCGACGCTGTCTGCCAAAACCATCAAGAACCGCGGCGACAAGTACCAGGTCACCAAGCGCCAAGCCCAGACCTACGCTGCCCGCACCATGCGCTGGGGCGGCGTGATCATCCTGGTCTTCGTGATCTTCCACCTGATCCAGTTCACCATCGTCCCCGGGATCCTGGGCGGGCACGCTAACCATCCGCACACCATGGTGCTGGCCGGATTCCAGCAGTGGTGGATAACAGCGTTCTACGCCTTCTCCATCCTGCTCGTGTGCATGCATATCCGTCACGGCCTGTGGAGTGCTTTTGCGACACTGGGCGTGAATCTCTCCGCCATCTCCCGCAAGTGGCTCAACATCATCGCCCTGGTCGTTTCCGTTGCGCTTTACGCCGGATTCATGATCATGCCCCTGTGTGTCCAGTTCGGAATCCTGAAATGAGCAGCACGATGACGACCACGACTTTCATTCCCTCCGACTACTGGATCGACGGCGACGACATCGTCGACACCAAGGCGCCTGCGGTCGAGATTGACAAGGTCTGGCAGACCCGCCAATTCCAGGCCCGGCTCGTTAACCCCGCGAACCGGCGTAAGCTGAGCGTCATCATCGTCGGCACCGGCCTGGCTGGCGGCGCTGCCGCCGCGACGCTCGGTGAGGCCGGCTACAACGTCCTGAATTTCTGCTATCAGGACAGCCCCAGGCGTGCCCATTCCATCGCGGCCCAGGGCGGTATCAACGCGGCGAAGAACTACCGCAACGACAACGACTCCACCTACCGGTTGTTCTACGACACCGTCAAGGGTGGCGATTATCGGGCCCGCGAGACGAACGTCTACCGCTTGGCGGAGGTCAGCGCCAACATCATCGACCAGTGTGTTGCCCAGGGCGTCCCCTTTGCACGTGAGTATGGCGGCCTCCTGGACACCCGGTCCTTCGGTGGTGTGCAGGTGCAGCGCACCTTCTACGCCCGTGGCCAGACGGGGCAGCAGCTGCTGATCGGCTGCTACCAGCAGCTGGAGCGCCAGATTGAGGCCGGTACCGTCAAAATGTATTCGCGTCACGAGATGGTCGAGCTGATCGTCGTCGACGGCCGTGCCCGCGGCATCGTCACCCGCAACATGGTCACCGGTGAGATCGAAGCCTGGACCGCCGACGCCGTCGTCCTTGGGACCGGCGGCTACGGCAACGTCTTCTTCCTGTCGACCAACGCCATGGGGTGCAACGCGACCGCTGTTTGGCGGGCGCACCGCAAGGGTGCCTTCTTCGGCAACCCCTGCTACACGCAGATCCATCCCACCTGCATCCCCGTCCACGGTGACACGCAGTCCAAACTGACCCTGATGTCGGAGTCGCTGCGTAACGACGGCCGCATCTGGGTGCCGAAGAAGGCCGAGGACTGCACGAAGGATCCCCGCCAGATTCCCGAGGAGGATCGCGACTACTACCTGGAGCGCATCTATCCAGCGTTCGGCAACCTAGTGCCGCGTGATATCGCCTCCCGCCAGGCCAAGAACATGTGCGATGAGGGCCGCGGTGTGGGTCCCGCGGTGGCTGAGAAGCAGGCGGACGGCTCGACCAGGCAGGTCCGGCGTGGCGTCTACCTCGATTTCTCCGATGCCATCAACCGCCTGGGCAAGCAGGGGGTGTCGAATAAGTACGGCAACCTCTTCGACATGTATCAGCAGATCACCGGTGAGAATCCATACGAGGTTCCCATGCGGATCTACCCGGCAGTCCACTACACCATGGGCGGGGTCTGGGTGGACTACGACCTGCAGAGCACGATTCCCGGCCTGTACGTCACGGGTGAGGCAAACTTCTCCGACCATGGCGCGAACCGGCTCGGTGCCTCGGCACTGATGCAGGGGCTCGCCGATGGCTATTTCGTGCTTCCCAACACGATCAACGACTACCTAGCCGACGGCCCCTTCGAGAAGATCTCAGACAGCCATCCGGCGGTCATCGACGCGGTGCAGACCGCCAAGGCCCGTGTCTACAAGCTGCTGAGCATCCAGGGCACCCGGTCTGTGGACTCCTTCCACAAGGAGCTGGGCCAGATCATGTGGGAGTACTGCGGTATGAACCGCACCGAGGAGGGACTGATCAAAGCCATCGGGCTGATCCGTGAACTCCGTGAGGAGTACTGGCGCAACGTGCGCGTGACTGGCATCAACGAGGACTTCAACCAAGCCCTCGAACGTGCTGGGCGGGTCGCGGACTTCTTCGAGCTGGGCGAGCTGATGTGCATCGATGCCCTGCATCGCCGAGAGTCCTGCGGCGGTCACTTCCGCGCCGAGTCACAGACCGAGGAGGGTGAGGCGCTACGTCACGATGACGAGTTCCTCTACGTCGCGGCCTGGGAATGGACCGGTGAGGGCAACAAACCGATCCTGCACCGCGAACCCCTCATCTACAAGGCAATCGAACTGAAGCAACGGAGTTACAAGTGAAACTCAAGCTGCGTATTTGGCGTCAGGCCGGCCCCAAGGCCAAGGGGGCGATGGTTGACTACGACATCGACAACGTGTCTCCGGACATGTCCTTCCTCGAGATGCTGGACATGCTCAACGAGCAGCTCACAGATGCGAACCAGGAGCCGATTGCCTTCGACCATGACTGCCGTGAGGGCATCTGCGGCATGTGCGGTGTCGTGATCAACGGCATCGCCCACGGAGGTTCCGCAACCACAACCTGCCAGCTGCACATGCGTTCCTTCGCTGATGGCGCGACGATCGAGATCGAGCCGTGGCGTGCCGGGGCTTTCCCCATCATCAAGGACCTCGCGGTAGATCGCACGGCTCTGGACCGTATCGTCCAGTCGGGCGGGTATATCTCCTCCAACACGGGTTCTGCCCCCGATGCCCACGCGACACCGGCTCCGAAGCGCGAGTCCGACAAGGCCTTCGACAACGCCACCTGCATTGGATGTGGTGCCTGCGTGGCGGCCTGCCCGAACAGCTCGGCGATGCTGTTCACCTCGGCGAAGATCACACACCTGGCGATGCTCCCGCAGGGTCAGCCCGAGCGGTACCGGCGGGTGAAGTCGATGGTTGCGCAGCATGATGAGGAAGGTTTCGGCAACTGCACCAACATCGGTGAGTGCGCCGCGGTCTGCCCCAAGGGCATCCCGCTGGAGTCCATCTCCCAGCTGAACCGAGACCTGATCAAGTCGCTGTTCAAGGGCGACGGCAAGTAGATCGTGAGTTCAAAGCTGGTGCCGGGCATCTGATGGATGCCCGGCACCAGCTTTCTCAGCGGATAGGGAAAATTGCCTACAGCTTGTGGACGGTGAATGTCTGCTCGAACCTGTCGGCCTGAGGCACCTCCACCGTGGCCTCTGCCACCTGATAGACCTGCGGGTCGCAGGTGATGGTGAGCTGCTGGGTCCCGTATCTCAGCCATGCCTCGAAGTTTCCCGAGGAGTTGGTCATGATAGCCAGCTCCCTGCTGTCCCCCGCGATGGTGATCATGCAGTGTTCGACTGCCGCGCCGGTCTCGTCGACGACAGTGCCCACCAGGCTTGCGGCAGTGCGCGGTCCAGTCGGCAGGGGAGAATTCGTGTCGCTGACCGGGCTTGCCTCAACAGGTTCCGGTTCCTTGGCCGGGACGGCCTCTCGCGAGCAGCCAGCCATTCCCAGCAGGCAATAGCCGAGCAATAATCCAGCGACCAGCGCTTTGGCTCGCATGAGGGGAGCCTCACCTGAGGTTCAGGATCACGCTGTAAAGGCTTTCGCTGATCCGGGTGCCGGCGTTGTACTCAGCGGGGCACAGGTCATTGCTGCCCCTCTCGCCGACGCCATAGGCGTGGATCGCTATCGCGAAGAAGCGATTCTGAAGGTACACAGGTGATCCGCTCTGGCCCCCGATGGTATCCGTGTAATAGCACAGCTGGTTCGGCTGGCTCGTCTTCACCGGGCCGGCCATGCCCCAGAGCTCTCCCGCGGGCTTGTCACCGGGGTAACCGTGCAGTTCAGTCGGGTCGCCGTCGTAGCCTGCCTGGCGCCACATCAGGCCGAACCAGCCAGTCTCATCCCCGACCGAGCGGTCCAGTTTCACAACACCCCAGTCGAGTCGGCTGTCGCCGTCGGAGACCCACTTGGCGTCGCTCCACCTCTCAACAGCCTGTGCGGTGTCGAAGGGCCTTTCAGCACCGTTTGCTCCCGGGCTGAACTGGAGTCCGGAGTACCAGGCCTTCTTCTTGGGGTTGTAGAGGCAGTGCCCTGCGGTGACGAGCGTGTCCTTGGAGATCATCCAGCCAGTGCAATGGGGCTGGTCCTCGTGGCTGATGTAGACCACGGCGGAGTTTGGGAAGGTCGTGGTGTCGGTCAGGTGCACTCGGCCGTCATCACCGATAATGCTGGAGGGCGTGTCCCCCTTGATGTTCGGCAGCGTATAGCCGGAATCGTCACTGGATTCTGGCTGATCATCCGATGCCGGGGCATTGAGTGGCTCACCGGAGGAATCTATGCCGACTGGCGTTGCCTGCAGCGGTTCTTCAGCGGTGTCAGCTAATGCTGGTCGTGGCAGGAAACTGGTGCTAAGAAGCGCCACTACCAGTGCTATTTTCCCTGTGATTGAGTTGCGAATCATTGCCATTGCAAGTAACCCCCTTTGATTTTCACGTACACGATCACGTGAACTTGACGCTACGTGTGGTCCATGGATGCGTCAATGGCGTGTCACCAACCTGGCAGGCAGGGTCAGCATGGCCGGTGAGAACTCCGATGTCGTGGCTGTGCGCTGAGGCATTGGGCCGCCGGTAGCATTAATGGTTTTCAGCGTCCTGGGCCTGGTATGGCATACTCTTTTCTCGTTGCCCATCGGGCAACCCACGCTGCGCTGGTTCCTGCCACAGGGGGTCACTGGTGGAGCGCGGGCAGGAACCACTACCGCGGTGACCTGTGGCACTGACGAGGACACATCATGACCAATCCGCTGATCAAGGCCGTCGACCAGGCAGCCCTGCGAACCGACATCCCTGATTTCCGTCCGGGCGACTCTGTACGCGTGCACGTGCGGGTCATTGAGGGCAGCCGCTCGCGTATCCAGGTGTTCGCCGGTGTTGTGATCGCCCGCAACGCAGGTGGTGTCCAGGAGGCTTTCACCGTTCGCAAGGTGAGCTTCGGCATCGGTGTGGAGCGCACCTTCCCCCTGCACAGTCCGATCATCGAGAAGATTGAGGTCGAGCGCCGGGGCGACGTGCGCCGCGCCAAGCTGTACTACCTGCGTGGCCTGCGCGGTAAGGCGGCCAAGATCAAGGAAAAGCGCTCCTGAGGGTTTGGCCCGCGCATGTAGGGTGATTCCCGGCGGCGCGGGCCGCTGGCATTTTTCAGGAAGGCTATTGCGTTGGACAACACCGAAGAATCCAGCACTGAGGCCGCTCAGGAGAAACCACGATCTTTCGCACGCAGGCTCTTCAGTGGAGTGGGCGAGATTGCCATCATTCTTGTCGGCGCGCTCTTGATCTCAACCCTGGTGAAAGGGTTCGTCACCCAGGTGTTCAGTATCCCAAGCGGCAGCATGGAGAACACTCTCAAGGTGGGTGACAGGGTTCTAGTCGCCAAGTTCGGTGGATTCCAGCGAGGCGACGTGGTGGTTTTCGAGGACCCAGCGCATTGGCTGTCGGGACCGCAGCCTGAGCACAGCGCATTCGAGAAGACGCTGGAGTTCATCGGCATCCTGCCGAACCCAGGAGGCGGATACCTCATCAAACGGGCAATCGGCATGCCAGGGGATCGTGTGACCTGCTGCACGGCTGAGGGTGCCATCACCGTGAACAACGTGGCTCTGGACGAGTCGCAGTATCTCTACTCCGAGAATGGGGCACAGGTCGCCCCGTCGAATGTTCCATTCGACGTCATCGTCCCGGCTGACCGTATCTTCGTCATGGGAGATCATCGCAACGCATCAGCGGATTCCCGCTGCCATCTGAGAGACACATCAGATGGTGGTACCCCGGGCACTGCGGCGTTCGTGCCCACCAGCAAAGTGGTCGGAGCGACAGTGGCTGTTGTCGCTCCTCTGGACCGATTATCGACGTTCCGGGTGCCAGAGGCTTTCTCGAAGATCCCCAAACCTGAGCGGGAAGTCCCCGCGGAACCGACCATCATCGAGGCCCCAGCCGGGTGCTAGCGGGTCTGGACAGCTACGAGAGGCTACTGGTAGCAACCGGGCTTGGACCGGTCGCCGGAGCAGATGAGGCAGGGCGAGGTGCCTGCGCAGGTCCTCTGGTGGCTGCTGCCGTCGTCTTGGATCCGGCGCGCCCCATCGCGGGACTCGATGATTCCAAGGCGATTAGTCCAAAACGCCGTGCCGGACTCTGTGACCTGATACTGGAGCGTGCAGCCGCTGTCGCCTGGAGCCGGGTCGAGCCTGCTGATTGCGACTCCCTGGGGATGCACGAGGCCGATTTGCAGGGGCTTCGGAGGGCTGTCGCCCGGCTGGAGATACGACCGGGATTCGTCTTGACTGACGGTTTCCCTGTCAATGGCCTCGGTGCGCCGGGGCTGGGCGTCTGGAAGGGTGACAAGGTGGTTGCCTGCATCAGCGCAGCCTCCATCGTCGCCAAGGTTCAGCGCGATGCGATCATGATGGCCTACGAGCAGGAATACCCTGGCTATGGCTTCTGGGTGCACAAGGGGTACTGCACGGCTGCTCACAAGAGAGCTCTGAAAGAGTTGGGACCCACCCCTATCCACCGGCTCAGCTACTCGTGTGTGCCAGATGCGGCTAGAGTGTGAGAACCATGAGCGCGGAAGACCTGGAACAGTACGAGAGCAAGCTGGAGCTTGATCTCTATCACGAGTACAAAGATGTAGTCAGTATCTTCACGTATGCTGTGGAGACCGAGCGGCGTTTCTACCTGTGTAATGCAGTGGATTTGAAAGTGCGGACTGAGGGTGGTGATGTCTACTATGAGGTCTCCATGGGCGATGCCTGGGTGTGGGACATGTACCGTCCAGCACGTTTCGTCAAGAGCGCGAAGGTCCTGACTTTCCGTGACGTCTCCATTGAGGAGATCGCCCATTCCGACTTCTCGGTTCCCGACCAGAACTGACCCTGTGGAAAGCGTTCGTTGAACCTCACCTCCTGCCCAGAGTGTGGGCAGGAGGTGATCTTGTGGTTGTTCGTGGAAAAGCCCGTGCCATCGGTCAGATCGGGGAGGAGCGGGCCGTTGAGCATCTCGTGGGTCTTGGCTGGCAGGTGCTGGACCGGAACTGGCGTTGCAACGAGGGTGAGCTTGATGTCGTCGCCCATGACCCACATGCTGGTGCTCTGGTGTTTGTCGAGGTGAAATGCCGCTCAGGGCTTGGATTCGGGGATCCGCTTGAGGCAGTCACGTGGCGCAAACGCAGCAAGATCAGGCAGCTCAGCCTGCTGTGGCTCGCCGAGCACAGGCTTCGGGCAGACCGGTTGCGCATCGATGCGATAGGCGTGTTGTTGCAGCCCGGGCGGAAGCCTGTGCTCAGCCATGCCCAGGGGATAGACGAATGAGCACCGCACTGGCCTGGTCGGTGGCGCTCAACGGACTGGAGGGCGCGATGGTCGAGGTAGAGGTGGCCGACGGCGGTGGCCTGCCCCGCACGGTGCTCGTTGGACTCCCGGATGCCGCGTTGTCGCAGGCGAAGGAACGGGTCAGAGCCGCGGTGACAGGGGCCTCGCTGCCATGGCCAAGCGGCCTGGTCACCATCAACCTGTCTCCCGCGAATCTTCCCAAGACCGGCACTCATTACGATTTAGCCATCGCCACGGCTGTCCTTGCGGCTATCGGCAAAGTGCCGCTGGAAGCAGCGAAGAGCCACGTGTGCCTCGGTGAACTGGGACTGGACGGCAGACTGCGCCGGGTCCCGGGAATCCTTCCCGCCCTGCTCGCGGCTGCCAGGAACGGATTCGATAAAGCCATCGTTCCCGCAAGCCAGGAGGCTGAGGCTGGTCTGGTGCCGGGCATCACGGTATGGGCGGTTGGGCATCTCAAAGATCTCGTCGCAGTGCTCAACGGGGAACCACCGATGGGTGGCTGGGACGCGCCGGTTGAAGAAGATCAGGGCCCCTGGGAGCGGCCCACGCTGGACTTCCGGGAAGTCCAGGGGCACCTCGACGGCCGGTGGGCAATGGAAGTGGCTGCCGCAGGACGGCATCACGTCTTTCTGCATGGTGCTCCCGGAGTGGGTAAAACCATGCTGGCTGCCCGGCTGACCAGCATCCTGCCTTCCCTCGACGGGGAGGAGGCGGTCGAGGTATCAGCTCTGCACTCACTTGCCGGGATGGACCTGAGCGGAGGGCTTCTCATCGATCCGCCCTACGCGGACCCACACCATTCTTCATCGCCGGCCTCGATTATCGGCGGGGGAGCGCGACTAATACGTCCTGGCTCCATCTCCCTGGCCCACCGGGGAGTGCTGTTCCTCGATGAGGCCCCGGAATTTGGCGCTCGCATCCTTGATGCGCTGCGCACACCACTGGAGTCCGGCTGGGTCACCATCGGAAGGGCGGCTGTGCAGGTGCGTTATCCGGCTCGGTTCCAGCTGGTGCTGGCCGCCAATCCATGCCCCTGCGGCTTCCACGGGGTGGTGGGCCGTGAATGCCGCTGCTCGCCGATGATGGTTCGCCGCTACCAGGAGCGGCTGTCAGGTCCGATCATGGACCGCATTGACATCCGGCACCACATGCTGCCTCAGCATCGCTCGTTCCTGGGTGATGCTGAGGACCAGCCAGAGTCCAGCGCCGATATCGCCGCTCGTGTCCTCCAAGCGCGGGACCGGCAATTGAGGCGTCTTAGCGGCACGCCCTGGCGGACCAATGGCGAGGTCGCTGGCCCCTGGCTTCGTTCGCAACTGCCGCTGCCTAGGGATGTCTCCCCGCTGGAACGAGCATTGAACCGGGGCCTGATCAGTACC
This sequence comes from Arachnia rubra, assembly GCF_019973735.1. Classification (NCBI taxonomy): domain Bacteria; kingdom Bacillati; phylum Actinomycetota; class Actinomycetes; order Propionibacteriales; family Propionibacteriaceae; genus Arachnia; species Arachnia rubra. The sequence goes on along the minus strand of NZ_AP024463.1, from coordinate 1,901,717 downwards.
CGTGGCGTTGACAAGGTGCTGCGGTTGGCGTGGACCATCACGGATCTTGCGGAAGAGGACCAGATTTCTGCGTCCTCGCTGCGGGTGGCCATGCAGCTGCGGCAGGGAACCCTGCAGGAGGCCGCGTGATGGATGGCGGAGAACGACTGGCCCGCATGGCCCTGTGTGCATTGCAGATCACTGCTGATCCTCAGCTAGCACACTTGGTTGAGATCCATGGAGCCTCCGAGGTATGGGAGGCCATCCGCAGGCAGGGCGACTCCACAGCCTTGGGACGCCGGGCTCAGGCCGTGGATCCAGCAGTCCTGGAGACCGCGACCTCTCACGTAGGCGCCACTTTCCTCATCCCAGGTGACCAGCACTGGCCTCAGGGATTCGCAGACCTTGGCGTGTGCCAGCTCGGGGACCAAGGCGGGCTGCCAATGGGGCTCTGGGTGGCGGGGAATCCTGAACTGCTGGTGAGCTCACGGGCTGTGGCCGTGGTGGGGTCACGCGCCGCGACCAGCTATGGCTCACACGTTGCTGGGGAACTTGCAGCAGACCTGAGTTCTTCCGGGTGGCCGGTGGTCTCAGGACTGGCTTTCGGGATCGACAGTGCCGCACATCGTGGCGCTTTAGGGATCGGAGGACCGACCCTCGCGGTGATGGCCACGGGAATAGACAAGACCTACCCTGCCAACCACAGCGGACTGCGGAACCAGATCCAGGCCAGCGGCGTGGTAGTCACGGAGCTGGCTCCCGGGACTCGCCCGCTGCGGGCCAGTTTTCTTGGCCGTAACCGGTTGATCGCTGCTCTCAGCGCAGGAACCGTGGTGGTGGAGGCAGGTGCTCGGTCTGGAGCGCGGAACACCGCGTCCTGGGCCGCGGAGCTGGGACGTGTCGTGATGGCAGTGCCGGGACCCGTCACCTCGTCTTTGTCTCTGGCCCCGCATCATCTGATCCGGGAAGGTCTGGCGACACTGGTCACATCAGCCTCAGACGTGACAGCGCTGTTGTCGCCGCTGGGGGTTCAGGAGGAGCTGCCGTTGCGTGGTGATGACCAACCCATCGACACCCTTTCCCCTGCTCTCAGATCTGTCAGAGAAGCCATCCCTGCGGGAGCGGCTATGGGGGCGGCCGAGCTCGCGGTCGCCACGGGGATGACAGTCCCCGAGGTGATCGCTGCCGCAGCAGAACTCACGGAGCTGGGCTGGCTTGGGTTCTCAGATGGAGGATGGCGACTGCCGAGACGAGACCGCTGATCCAGCCGGGCTCTGGCTAGCTGCAATGCCACATCAACCTCGCCTGGTGGCATGTCCGTCCTGGTCTGCCCAGTACTGCGCAGAAAGCCGCAGCGCCGATCGGACAATGAATTGTCAGCTACCAAAGTTTGGCGGTCCCGCTGATAGGGGTGACCCCTATCAGCGGGATCCTGCCCAGGTCACAGCCGCCAGGCGACCTGCCTTCCGATCGTTCCCCACAGCAATTTGGGATCCTGGGACAACTCTTCAATGCGAGACAACACCGAGGTGCGTCGTTCGGCAAGTCCTAGGCGATGTGCGGTGGTCTCATGCAGCTCGTTGGAGGTGAAGGCGTCGATCGCGCCAAGGGCGGTTTCTAGACGAGCCAGTTCAACCTCCCGGAGCGCCGCCACGCGCTCGGCGTACCAGCCCGAGTCCAGTACGTCATCACATGCGAACATCTTCCGGAACCGGGCGTCATCCAGGCTCAGGCCCTCAGCGGTGCGTCCAGTGGCCATGATCTCGAGCAGGGCCCGCACTGGGGGAACCGCCAGGGCGATGGTCCCGTCATCGAGGTAGGCCTTGGCAACCCGGGCGTGCGTGGCCGAGATGGTGCGCACCGATTCCGCGAACACCTCGGGGTCCTGCAGTTCGGGTCGGAGCATCTCGGGAGTGAAGACGACGTGTGGGTGCATGAAGATCCGCCCGAAGTACTTGGTTGCGAACTTCTCCGTCATTCGGTAACCCAGGCGGGAGGCGAGGATCAACTCACCATCGATCTCATAGTCCTGGACGCGCTCCAGGCATCCCTCCCCGAGGAGATTCACCGCTGAACGCTCTGAATCCGACATCCGTGAGAACACCTCCGGCACGAGAAGGCTGATGTCGTGATCGACGCGGACGTGCGGTCCCACCACACCTGCGCTGGAGAGCCAGCCGTCATACCCGGTCAGCGCAAAAGACAAGAAGGCAGCATTCAGGTCAATGACGGAGGGCAGCGAGTTGAACGGCCCCTTCGTCATAGCACCCTCTGAGCCGGCTCCCGTCGTGGAAGGCGACTTGCCAGTCATGGAACTGATGAACTCCATGAACAGCTCTGGGAGTTCCATGTAGTGCAGCGGGGAATAGGCACACAACGGCGGGATGTTCTCCTCAGCAGCGTTGTTCCGGCGGCCTGCCGCCACCACATCGACCGGCAGCCGTAGGTCCTGGCCCATGGGCAGTTTCCGGTACAGGCGGGCCGCCAGCTCAGCCTCCGCGGTGCGCTTTGGATCGGCCACATCAGGACGCTGCTGTAGGTAACGGGGATTCTTGGAACGCCCACCATCAACCAGGCGTGTGTGAGCTGAGCTGACAACCCACGCGGGCGATGACTCGGGTGAGGCCGCGAACGAACGGATCAGCTCCTGCATGGGAGCTGTGAACTGGCTGAATTCAACCGCGTTGTCCACCAGAGCCTGGGCGTCCTCCCGGGAGAGCGGTTCGAAGTTGGACAGGAACGTGCCGGGCTGTGCGATATCCCGTTCCGCCTGTTTGTCATAGCCGCGGTGAATCGCGTCATCAGGTCGCTGGAACAGCAGCTGTTCGCAGTTGGTGACGAATTTCCGGGAGAAGGCCGCATCTGACGCCCGCGGGGGAGCCACGATGCTGGCGGTGATGTCGTCCTCGGTCTGCACCTTCGCCGCGGGATGGAAATCGTGGCGCAGCCCAAACAGCCGCCAGGCACCGTCGGGGGCAAAACCCACCCGCAGCATGTTGACCCGGATCTTTTCACCATCGAGACGCAGAGAACTTCCCTGACGGCCGTTGATGATGCCAACTGTGAAGTGACTGGCCCAGTCCTTGCCCCAGGCAGGATCGTAGAACCGTTTCACCACGAAGACGAGTTCCTTAATGTGGTGAGGAATCGCGTCCAGCCAGGCGTTGTAGTCGTCGTTGTAATCGCGGCTGGGGGTCAGGAGCTTGATCACCGAGCCCACGGAACGTTTGTCGGACAGCACCGGGCGGGCGTCATGGCCGTTCCTAGCCGGATCTGCGAAACGGTGACTGAAATCATGCTCCAGGATGCGGCTCACCGCGGCCATATCTTCATCAAAGTCACGTACGTAGGCATTGCCTGCGATAAATGCATCGGTGATGGCCTTGGAGATCTCCGATTTGCCGCCACCCGAGACCGTCGCCGGTTTGTGGCAGTGCGTGGAACGGGGGGCTGTGCCGACGAGAGTCCACTGGGCGCCGTCAGCCTCAAGGTGATGCAGCTGGACCAGGTAGCCGTCTGGGCCGACGTACGTCTTGTCGGCATGCAGCGGGATCCGGCCCGCCACGCCGTCCACCTCCCAGGTGACCGACTGGTCACGCAGGCTATAGGTCGAACGCCCGGGAACCAGCACAATGTGCTCGTTCTCGTTGTCCAGGGCATGTCCTTCGGGCTGGGGGATGAAACGTCCGGGGTCACGGGCCACGATGTCGGCCAGCTGGTAGCTAGGACCCGCATAGTTGTCGGTGAACTGCTGGCCCAGGTTGTAGCGCGGGAAACAGATGGCCCCTCCCGCGTGCTCTTCCTCTACCAGGCCAAGCAGGTTGGCCGAGTAGCTGATCTGGGCCTTCACCTCTTTTTTGCAGTAGCCAAAGTAGTTGTCCGCGATGATGGTGACGATCACGCCGCGCTCGTCGCGGGCGCACACCTTGAAGGCACTGCCGCCGTTGTAGAGCTCCTCGGGGTCTTTCCAGCACATGCCGTCGCGACGGTGCCTAGCCGTTGCGTCGTCGAAGTGCGGCAGCCCCAGCTCCCGTTTGGTGAGTTTCGTCAGGTGCGGGGCCAGGATCACTGCGCCGGTGTGCCCAGTCCAGCCCCTGGGCCTCAGGGATGCGTCGTTCTCGGGCAGGTAGGGATCGCCACCATTGCCGAAGATACCTTCCACGAAATCGAGGTTCGCCACCAGGGTCCCGGGGGCGAAGAACCGCACCTCCAGGCTGCGTTCCCGGGCGAATCCGGGGACGTGGGGGACCACCACGGGACGCAACAACAGCGACACCCAGGCGCGGGAGGGCTCCTCGTCGGCCGCACAGTAGGGGAGGATCATCGCATCCGCGGGCGGATTCAAAGCGTGTTCAAGCAGGCGGCCATAGACAGCCCGCGGAACAGCCAGCTTGTCGTCCTGGACAGCGATACCACCCTCAGCGACGTGAAACACCCCTTTGGTGGTGCGCCGGTCATTGCGGGGGTTGTGCAGCACGCCGTTCACCAACCGATAGCTACTCAGGTACTCCGACGAGAACTGATCCTCTCCCACCGGCAGAGACATCGCCCTGGCCAGGCCAGGCTGATCCAGTACGAAGGTCTGCCTGGGAAGCCTCGGCGAGGTGTCTGTGCCCTCCAGGTATGAGTCCAGGAAAGCCTGGATTCTGCCGTCGACCGCGGGCAACCTATGCGACAACCGCCGGTCCAGCTCTCGTTGCCGCGCGAGTATCGGCTGCACCAGGCCGGGTTCCCCGGCGTCTCCTACGGCCTCCGGCACCCGCAGGCCCAACAGGTGTAACCGGAGGTTGATGGCGGCGTTTGCTGTGGTTTCTACCATGGGCTCAACTATCCTCCCTGAGCCCCGATCTGCCTACTGCCGGGCAGGATTGATCTCAGCTGATGATCTGATAGCTGATCTTCGCTACTCCTTGCCGGGTGTCTGCTATGGCTTTGAATGCGCCGGTGGTCAGGTCGAGGCAGCGGCCAGACACATACGGGCCGCGGTCGTTCACCGTCACGTCGACGGTCTTGCCGTTGGACAGGTTCATCACCCTCAGCTTGGTGCCGAAGGGTAGCGACTTGTGGGCGGCCTTCATCGCCCACTGATCGAAGGACTCGCCGGAGGCAGTGGCTGAGTCATCGCTGTAGAACGAGGCCTGACAGGTCTCGCCACCCCCTCCCGAGGAGGATGCGGTGGGTGCGGTCTCCGACAGGTAGCGGGCAGTGACCCAGCGCACCGCCCCCTGCCACACGATCTGGGCGCGGCCACCCGAGACGGTGCCTGTGACCTTGACCTCAGAACCCTTCGGCGCCATTCCTGCGAATCGGTTTCCGCTCGTCCCTGTCCACAGGTTGAGGTCGCTGGTTGCCCAGCGGGACCCAATGGTTTCAGGCGTGGTGGTGGGGGAGACAGATTCAGGACTGGGGGTGGGGGAAGTGGATTGGGTGGGTTCGGTTGAACTTAGGTAGCGGCTTGCCACCCAGGCTGTGCCGTCTCCCCAGGTGATCTGGCTCCACTGTCCGGAGACCTGGCCGGTGAGAGTCACCTGGGTGCTCTTCGACAGGACCGTCTGAATGCTCCCGGTGAGCCTGGGCGCGCTGCGGGCATTGAGCCGTGTCGTCGTCCAGGCAGAACCACTTGCGCCAGGGCGGGAGGCAGACTCACGGACCTCCTGGGCAGTGGCGACGTAGGCAGCCGCCACCCAGGCTTTCTCGCCCCGCCAGGTGACGGGAATCCAGCCGTTCGACGCAGAGCCGCGGACAGTCAGGGACTCGCCACGGTAGAGCACCCCGAGACGGGAATGGTCAGTGCCTGGACCGGAACGGATGTTCACAGCCACCTTCGCGGTGATGCTGTTGCCGGCAGCTGCCTCAGCCCGGTCGTCAGGGAATACGGCAGGCATCGCAACCGTCAACAGGGCGGTCAGTGCCAAACCTGCCGTTGAGTCGCGCAGCAGCCTCAGGGTGCGGCCTAGGCGTGGGGAAGCGGTCATCTTTCGCCCTTTCTCATGGAACTGGACTGGGGCAGTGTGGAACGTTAGGAAACCGATGGCTGAGGTCTCAAGCAAGAAATGTTGGGCGATTCGTCCCATTGACGGATAATCCCTAGTCAAAACGTGGTTCTCTAAATCCTGTGAGGGGGCCGGAAACCCTCTAGCGGTGCTCGAGGTTCAGGGTTTACGCGTGCTCAGATGTCCTGGGTGCTGCCGGAACGGGCGGCAGCTGGGCACTGGCGTTCCCCTGGCTGCCCCTGAGGAGCTAACCGGTCCGGAGTCAACTTCGAGATGCGGGGTGGTCTCAGCATTCAGGACGCGTGGGCATCGCAGCTTGACAGCAGTCCAGCATCCCGCAATCCTTGGATGCATGATCAGTAGTCAGCTCGTAATCGTCTGACAACGTTTCGACTTCTTGTCGAGACGTTCCCTCGCGTGCCCGATGGCACCGAGGGTTTTTTGTTGAACGAAGCAGTTCCGGGCTGCAACCGAAGGGAGAGCGATGTCCAGGGCAGACGGCCAGTTGCTGACGGGTGCGCAAGCGCTCGTCGAGTCTCTCGAGCGCGTCGGGGTGGAGGTAGCCTTCGGTATCCCCGGCGGGGCGATCCTGCCCGCATACGACCCGCTGTTCAACTCGAAGATCCAGCACATCCTGGTGCGCCACGAACAAGGCGGCGGGCATGCCGCTGAAGGCTACGCCATCGCGAGCGGGAAGGTTGGGGTCTGCCTCGCCACCTCCGGCCCGGGGGCGACGAATCTTGTGACTGCGATCGGTAACGCCTACATGGACTCCACGCCACTCGTGGCCATCACCGGTCAGGTGAACTCCACGGCCATCGGCACTGACGCTTTCCAGGAGGCCGATATCCGCGGAATCGTGATGCCCATCACGAAACACAGCTTCCTGATAAAGCACACAAAAGACATTCCACTGGCCATCAAAGAGGCCTTTCACATCGCCTCCACGGGACGTCCCGGTCCCGTGCTGGTCGATATCGCAAAGGACGCACTCGCAGCCAAAGCCCCATTCCACTGGCCTGAGGCGCTCGACCTGCCGGGGTACAAACCCACCGTCAAGCCACACATCCGCCAGATCCGGGCTGCTGCGAAACTGATTTCCCAGTCGAAGCGGCCTGTCCTGTACGTCGGTGGCGGGGTTGTCAGGGCCGAGGCCTTCAAGGAACTTGCTGCCCTGGTGGACAAGACCCAGATCCCCGTCGTCACCACGCTGATGGCTCGTGGTGCCCTCCCGGATTCCCATCCTCTGCACATGGGGATGCCGGGGATGCATGGGACCGTCGCTGCGGTGGGTGCACTGCAGCGTTCAGACCTGATCATTGCCGTCGGCACCCGCTTTGACGACCGGGTCACAGGCAAACTGGACTCCTTCGCGCCTGGCGCGAAAGTCATCCACGCCGATATCGACCCCGCCGAGATCGGCAAGAACCGGACGGTGGATGTCCCCATCGTGGGCGATTGCCGCCAGACGCTCGCCCTGCTGGCTGATGAAATCGATCGCGTCCCCGACGATGCCGCCTGGGTGCAAACGCTGGAGAAGGTCAAGGAGCGCTACCAGCCTTGCTGGGAGGAGGCGCCAGACGGTGAACTGTCTCCGCAGGAGGTCGTCCAGCGCATCGGACAACTCAGCCCGGCTGACAGCATCTACGTCACAGGGGTCGGTCAGCATCAAATGTGGTCTGCCCATTTCCTTCCCCATGAACAGCCCATGAAATGGCTCACCTCCGGGGGTGCGGGAACCATGGGATTCTGTGTGCCCGCGGCCATGGGCGCCCAGGTCGCGCAGCCCGACAAAGTGGTGTGGGGCATCGACGGCGACGGCTGTTTCCAGATGACCAATCAGGAACTGGTCACCTGTGCCCTCAACCGGATACCCATCAAGATCGCGGTCATCAACAACCACACCCTAGGCATGGTCCGGCAGTGGCAGACGCTTTTCTACGACTCCCGTTACTCCAACACCGACCTCAACACCGAGCACCTCCCGAACTTCCCGATGCTGGCCGAGGCGATGGGATGTGCCGGGCTACGTGCGACCAATGAGACCGAGATGGACGAATGCATCGCCAAGGCCCTGGAAATCAACGACCGCCCCGTCGTGGTGGAGTTCGCCGTCCACAAGGACGCCATGGTGTGGCCAATGGTGGCGGCAGGGGTCAGCAACGATGAAATCCAGGTGGCCCGTAACATGGCCCCAGTGTGGGAAGAGGAAGAACTGTGAGCACGCACACCCTTGGAGTCCTGGTCTCCAACAAGCCAGGTGTCCTTACCCGGATCGCAGCGCTCTTCTCCCGCCGCGGTTTCAACATCGACTCGCTGGCCGTCGGGCCGACTGAACGTCCGGAGATCTCCCGGATGACGGTGGTGGCGTCAGTTGAGGATGACTCCGCCCTGGAACAGATAGTCAAGCAACTCAACAAGCTGATCGAGGTCCGGAAGGTCCTGGAGCTCGGGCCGAACACGGTGTGCCGTGAGATGGTGCTTGTTAAGGTCCGTGCCGATGTGCATACGCGCAGCCAGGTCATCGACGTGGTGAATCTGTTCCGGGGGAAGGCCGTGGATGTCAGCCCTGAGTCCGTGACAATCGAGGCCACCGGAAGCTCCGAGAAACTTGCCGCCTTACTGGAGATGCTTTCCCCACACGGCATTCAGGAACTCGTGCAGTCCGGGCAGGTGGCCTTGGGCCGCGGTGTCAGGACCCTTGCCGACCACAAATCCAAATAATTCACCAGAAAGAGTGAGGAAACAGAAAATGGCTGAGATGTTCTACGACTCAGATGCCGACCTGTCTGTCATCCAGGACCGAAGCGTCGCCGTGATCGGCTATGGCTCCCAGGGACATGCGCATGCATTGAGCCTGCGTGATTCCGGGGTCGATGTCCGCGTCGGCCTGCGCCCTGGTTCCAAGTCCATCGCGAAGGCCGAGGCAGAGGGGCTGCGTGTTCTTCCCGTCGCGGAGGCCGTCGAGGAGGCCAACCTTGTTATGCTCCTCGCCCCAGACCAGGTGCAGCGCAAACTCTACGCAGAAGAGATCGCTTCCCACCTGGTTCCCGGCGATGCCCTGTTCTTCGCGCACGGTTTCAACATCCGTTTCGGCTACATCGAGGCGCCAGAGGGTGTCGACGTCTGCATGGTGGCCCCCAAAGGGCCAGGACACTTGGTGCGCCGCGAGTACTCCGAGGGCAAGGGAGTGCCGGCCATCATTGCTGTCGAGGTGGATGCCACAGGGAATGCCTGGCCCCTGGCGCTTTCCTACGCGAAGGCCATCGGTGCCTTGCGTGCAGGTGGGATCAAGACGACCTTCACCGAGGAGACGGAAACCGACCTGTTCGGCGAGCAAGCTGTGCTCTGCGGTGGTGTCTCAGCCCTCATCCAGTCGGGTTTCGAGACTCTCGTCGAGGCCGGCTACCAGCCTGAGGTGGCCTACTTCGAGTGCCTGCACGAGATGAAGCTGATCGTTGACCTCATGTACGAGGGTGGTATCGCCAAGCAGCGCTGGAGCATCTCTGACACCGCCGAGTTCGGTGACTACGTCTCCGGGCCCCGCATCATCGACTCCCATGTCAAGGACAGCATGAAAGCGGTGCTCGCTGACATCCGATCGGGAGCCTTTGCCAAGCGCTTCATCGACGACCAGGAGGCCGGGGCCCCCGAGTTCAAGGAGCTGCGCGCCAAGGGTGAGGCCCACCCGATCGAGGCCACCGGCCGTGAGCTGCGCAGGCTCATGAGCTGGGTCAAGGACCACGGCACCGATGACTACGTGGAGGGCACGGCCGCTCGCTGATCCCAACGCCGACAACGGGTGCCCGTTGTCGTCGGCGGGCACCCGTTGTTTAGATCCGGAGGAAAAAACTGAAATGCTGACCAGGACAGAACGCCTGGAACGACTGCCCATGACGCGCGAACACGGCAAATTACTGGGCGCTTCGGGGGTCGGATGGGCCCTGGACGCGATGGATGTGGGCCTGATCTCCTTCGTCATCGTCGCGCTCGGGCAGCAGTGGGGACTGGATGACGCCACCAAATCGTGGGTCGTCTCGATCGGATTCGTCGGCATGGCCCTGGGCGCCACATTCGGCGGGTTGCTCGCCGACAAGATCGGTCGTCGTTCCGTGTTCGCGCTCACACTCCTGGTCTACGGGCTGGCGACCGGGGCCACGGCCGTTGTGTCCTCGGTGGCCGTCCTGCTGCTGCTGCGTTTCGTGGTGGGTCTGGGGCTCGGCGCCGAACTCCCGGTGGCCTCCACCCTGATCTCGGAATTCGCCCCCCGGCGAATCCGGGGCCGCGTGGTGATCTGGCTGGAGGCGTTCTGGGCCGTGGGCTGGATCCTGTCGGCGATCATCGGGTACTTCGTGGTGGCCGGCTCCGAACAGGGATGGCGCTGGGCCCTGGCACTGGGTGCCGTGCCAGCCCTGTGGGCGCTGCTGATCCGGCTCGGCACCCCCGAATCCGTGCGATACCTGGAGACCGCAGGACGCTATGAGCAGGCCGAGGCGACGGTCGGGCGTTTCGAGAAGTCGGCGAAAACCTCCTACGACGGCCCCACGATCGACACCGCCGAGCAGGCCGCGAAACACCGGGGAGAGACGATCGAGACGACCGGGCTCACTCTGTTCTCCAAGCAGCTGAGGCGCCGCACCCTGGCGTTCTGGCTGGTGTGGTTCTGCATCAACCTGTCCTACTACGGGGCCTTCATCTGGATTCCATCGCTGCTGGTGAAGCAGGGTTTTACCCTGGTCAAGTCCTTCGAGTTCACCCTGATCATCACCTTGGCCCAACTTCCCGGATATGCCGTGGCGGCCTGGTTGATCGAGGTCATCGGCCGCCGCCTGACCCTGGCGCTGTTCCTCGCCGGATCGGCCCTTTCCGCGCTGGGTTTCGCGGTCGCGGGAACGGAGGGCACGATCATCGCAGCCGGATGTGCCCTGTCGTTTTTCAACCTGGGTGCGTGGGGTGCGCTGTACGCCATCGGCCCCGAACTGTATCCGACATCGCTGCGCGGCACCGGTACCGGGGCGGCGGCCGGGGTGGGCAGGCTCGCGTCGATAATCGCACCTCTGCTCGTCCCGGTGCTGATGGGCGGCGGAGGCATCGTGACCACCTTCGCGGTCTTCGCGGTTTCCTTCGCGCTGGCCGCGGGCGCCGCTTTCCTGCTTCCCGAGAAACGCGACGCCGGGATCGATTGACATGGGCCGGGCCTGGAAGCAGTGCACCGACGGGCGCGTAGAGAGCGTTCCGGAACCTTGATGCCTTTGAGATTGCACCAGCGGGAGGCTCTCGACGCTTGGCGTCGGAGCATCTCGGCGGGGGTTTCCAGGGGTTGGATCGTCCTGCCACCGGGCGCCGGCAAGACCATGGTCGGTGTGCGGGCGATCCGCGAGTCAGGACGCACCGGTGTGATTTTCAGCCCGAACATCGCCATTCGCGGCCAGTGGCAGGCCGCTGCGCCGGAGGTTCGCTGCCTGACCTATCAAGCACTTGCCAATTTCGGGGACGACCCCGGTGGGAGCACGCAGCTGGCTCGTCTGCACCCGAACGGAAGAGCCTTGGTGGCCGAGCTCGCAGCCACGGAGAACCTGATGATCGTCCTGGACGAATGCCATCACCTGCTCCGGACGTGGGGCCGGCTGCTGGCCGAGGTGCTCGGACTGTTGCCCGACGCCGTCGTGCTGGGTCTCACGGCCACCCCGGCAACCGCCCTGACCGGAGCGGAGGCCACCTTGGAGAACGAACTCTTCGGTGAGATCACGTATTCCGCGAACATTCCCCAAGTGGTGGCGGCCGGGGACCTGGTCCCTTATCAGGAACTCGGCTGGCTGACGAACCCCACTGCCGCTGAACGCGACTGGCTGGGAGAGCAGCAGGGGAGGGTCCAGGAACTGCTCACCCATCTCAGCGCCCCGGACAGGGCGAGCGTTCCATTCTTCGAGGCGGTGGCGAACCTGCAGGCCAACGTTTCCTGGGAGGAACTCGCGGCCACGGATGAACGCCTGACCGATGCCCTGCTGCGCCTCGCCCACGCGGGTTACGCCGAACCACCCATCGGAGTTGCGTTCGGCGAGCGTCACCGACGCGATCCCGGGATCGAGGACTGGGTGGCGGTACTGAACCAGTGGCTCCTTCCGCTGGTCGACAGCCCCGACCCGCGGGACCACGCCCTGATCCTGGAGGTCCGGGAGGTTCTTCCCTCCATCGGTTACCGCTGGACCCGGCGAGGCATCAGCGCGGCCGCCTCCACCATGGACCGGGTACTGGCCCGCAGCGCATCCAAGGCCCTCGCCGCGGCCGAGATAGTGGCTCTGGAGGAGGAGAACCTCGGCGCTGACCTGCGCGCCCTGGTGGTGTGCGATTTCGAGCGGGCGGCCGCGCTGCCACACGGTCTGCGCGACGTGGTGACCGCGGATTCGGGATCGGCCTGGCAGACCCTGAAGGCCTTGGCCGAGAACCCGGTCGGGCAGCGCCTCGAACCGTTGCTCGTCACCGCTGGGGTTGTCGCGGGAACCCCGTCGAGCTCCCGGGCGCTGATGGACTTCGCCGCGGATCGGCTTCCCGGGCACTCCTTGGATACCGCGGAGGAGGAGGGGTTGGTGCGGGTTCTCGGCTGGAATGTCCGCCAGTGGGTGCCGGTGGTTACCGATTTCTTCCAGATGGGTGGCACCAGGCTCCTGATCGGCACCCGTGGGCTGCTGGGGGAGGGATGGGACGCCCCGGGCGTCAACTGCTTGGTGGACCTGACCAGCGCAACCACGCCCGGTGCCGTGGTTCAGCTTCGCGGGCGCAGCCTACGACGCGATCCGGAGAATCCGGCTAAGGTCGCGATCAACTGGTCGGTGGCCTGCGTCGCCGACGGGGTGATGGGGGACGCGGATTGGCGTCGTCTCGTGCGCAAGCACCGTGGTTACCTCGCCCCGGACGAGCAGGGCGATCTGGTGGACGGGGTGGCGCACCTGGCCGATGGGTTCAGCGAGTTCCGGACTCCGGAATCGGACGGGATCGAGGCCGCCAACGTTCTTGCGGCCCGGCGTTCCCGGGAACGCGACCGGGTTACGGAGCAATGGAACGACCCGCGGATCAGGACCGGCCGGGAGGTGTCGGTGGTGCGGGTGAGTTCCAGGGCGAAGGAACCGTTGACCGGAAGCGGCTTCGGGGAGGCGGCGCCCCGGAGGCTGGGGCCCGTGCTGTGGCCCTGGGCGCTGGGCGCGGCCCTGGTGCTGGCGGTGCTGGGGCTGTCCTGGTGGGCGGCCGCCGCACTGGTGTTGACGGGAGTGGATCTGCTGATCCGGGTGATCCGGGCGGGACGCAGGCTCACCGGGCTGGCGGCGAACGTCGGTGTTGGCAGGGTGGCCAGGGCGGTTGCCGATGCCCTCCAGGCGCGCGGGCTGGTCAGTGCGGGAGCCGGGGCGGTCGCGGTGGAGATCAGAGGACAGGAACTGCGCTGCCGGCTGTCCGGGGTGCCCGCGGAGGAATCGGCCGGGTTTGCGGAGGCGCTGGACGAAGCGTTGCAACCCGTTTCCCGACCCCGATACCTGATCTCCCGCCTCACCGCCGACCCGCCCCGGCTCCGGGACGTGTTGAGACTCGGCCTGATCGGGCGGGAAACCGTTCTGGAAACCTGGCATCCGGTCCCGAGCGTGCTCGCCTCCAACAGGGACCGGGCCGACGCCTATCTGCTCGCCTGGCGGCGATGGGTGGGGGAGGGGGAGGTCCGGTACGCCCGCAGCCCCGAGGGTGAGGGCATCACGCGAGCGGTGCGCGACATCGACCCGTGGCGGCTCACCTCGGCGATTCGTCTGCACTGGGAATGAGCGCCATCCCTGGTTCTTCTTGCGAGCCCTCGGGATCGGCGATTTGCCTGGAAGATGTTTGGGAAGACGGTGATTCTCGCGACCGCGCCACCAGACCCGATCCGCCTGCGCGGGGGAGGCCCCGCTGGCAGGGGTCCTTTAGGCCGGTCTGGCTGGTACACGGGAACCTCGGGGTGTGGGAAAACCATTCGGACGGGGAGGTCGGCCGTTTTTCACCCGCTCTGCCCCGGGGTGGCACGCACTCTGGCCTGCACCCCTGATTTGGTAAATTTGGGTCGCTGGACAAAACAGGAAGGGACAACGGTGAGCGTTTTCCTGATCCTCGGGATCGCAGGGGTCATGGTCCTGTTGGTGTCCCTGATCCTGGGGGATCTGCTGGATTCCGCCCTTCACTTCGACGGTCTGGATTCCGAGGTTTTCTCCACCTCGGTCATCGCTGCTTTCGTCGGGGCCTTCGGGTTCGGCGGGGTGGCCGTTCATGAATTCACGGACAGCGTGTGGCTGGCCTCCCTGGTCGGTCTGGTCGCAGGAAGCCTGGCCGGTTGGGGAGCGGTGGCCCTCACCCGCTGGTTGAAACGCGCGGAAACCGGGCAGGCGCTTCGCAGCGACCACTTGGTCGGGGCGGAGGCCCGCGTCATCACGGACATTCCGGAAGGTGGTTTTGGTGAAATCCGGATCGGCACCCACAAGCGTGCGGCGCGGGCTGAACTGCCGATCCCCGCGGGAACCCCGGTCTGGGTTTCCGGTGTCCTGTCCCCCACAGCCGTTGAGGTTCGTCCCACCGCCGATGAACCTCCCCAGTACTGAACAGAAAGGTTCGCACATCCATGAATAATTTCTCCTCCCTGGTTACCGGAGTAGGCGGCATAGTTCTACTGGTCGCCTTGGTGATCTGGCTGATTGCCAGCAGGTACCGGGTGGCTCGTCCGAACGAGGCCTACATCATCACGGGCCAGAAGGGCAAGGCGGTCACCAACCCCGAGACCGGTCTGGTTTCCACCGACCTGTCCGGTCAGAAGGTCATCATGGGTGGCGGCGTCTTTGTGATCCCGCTGATCCAGCGTTTGCACGTACTCGACCTGTCCAGCCGTCGTATCATGGTCCAGATCCGCAATGCGGTCTCCGGACAGGGCATTAAATTGAACCTTGACGGTGTCGCCATAGTGAAGGTGGGTGGCAATGAGGACTCCATCCGCGCTGCCGCCCAGCGTTTCCTGATGCAGCAGGAGGAGATCGAAACCTTTACGCAGGAGACCCTTGCGGGTGCGCTCCGCTCCATCGTCGGTGGTCTTTCCGTAGAGCAGATCATCCGTGACCGCGCAGCTTTTGCGCAGCGGGTGGCTGATGAGTCCGAGGCCTCGCTGACCGGCCAGGGTCTGGTACTCGACACCTTCCAGATCCAGGACATCACCGATGACGGCTCCTACCTGTCAGACCTGGGACGTCCTGAGTCCGCCAAGGTTGGCCAGATCGCAGCCATTGCTGAGGCCGATGCTCGGCGTGAGGCTGAGCAGGCGAGGCTCGCGGCCGAACAGGAGATCGCCATCTCGGAACGAGCGCTGGTGCTGAAGGAGGCCGAGATCAAGGCCGAGACGGATGCTGCCCGCGCTCAGGCGGATGCGGCCGGACCACTGGCCCAGGCAGACCGCGACCAGGCAATCCTCACCGAGCAGGAGAAGGTCGCCGTGCGCCAGGCCGCGTTGAAGGACCGCCAGCTCGACACCGAAGTCCGCAAGCCCGCCGATGCGAAGCGGTACGAGACCGAGACCGCCGCCCAGGGACGGCGTAACTCCGAGATCTTCGAGGCCGAGGCTCGCAAGGCTGCTGCCATTGCCAATGCTGAGGCCCAGGCCGAGACCGCACGCCTCACCGGTGAGGGTGAGAAACAACGCCGTGCGGCACTCGCTGAGGCCGAGGCTATCGAGGGTGCCCGCCGTGGTGAGGCTGAGAAGGCACGTCGTATCGCCGAAGCTGATGCCATCCGCGCAGAAGGCGAGGCAAAGGCTGCCGCAGCCCTCGCCGTCGGTACGGCCGAGGCCGAGGCCATGGAGAAACGGGCAGCTGCCTTCGCGAACTACAACGAGGCCGCGGTGCTACAGATGCTCATCGAGGTCCTGCCGCAGGTCGCCGAGAAGGTCGCTGCTCCCATGGGCAGCATCGACAAGCTCACTGTCGTCTCCACGGAAGGGGCGGCCGCGCTGCCCCGGCAGGTCAATGACAACGTGTTGCAGACCGTCGAGATGATTAAGAACACCACCGGCATCGACCTGTTGGACATGTTGCGTGGCCGCGTGACGGACGACGTGCTCCAGGGTGAGGCCGCCGACTGATCAACGCTGTGAGTGAATGCCGGGCCCATCCGGGCCCGGCATTCATGTGTCCGGGGTTCAGCTCGCAGCTGCCGCTGCAATCCGGTCGCCGACTTCAGCAGTCCGGACGGGGCCGGGACGGCGTGAGGCGATGTCAATGGCAACCGCGTCGTCAACACGCCTGGCCAGCTCCGGGTAGCCAAGATGAGCCAATAGTAGGGCGACAGAGCTGATGGCTGCGGTCGGATCGGCGATGCCCTGGCCTGCGATGTCTGGCGCGGAACCATGGACAGGCTCAAACATCGATGGATATTCTCCGGACGGATTGATGTTTGCCGAGGCGGCTAGTCCGATGCCGCCCGTGACTGCCGCCGCTAGATCCGTGACGATGTCACCGAACAGATTGTCAGTGACGATGACGTCGAACTGCGATGGATCAACCACCAGCGCGATCATGGCCGCGTCGATGTGCAGGTAGCTGCGCTCGACGCCAGGGAATTCCTCGCCGAGCTGATCGAACAGGCGTCTCCACAGACCACCCGCGTTGACCAGGACGTTGTGCTTATGGAGCAGGGTGAGCCTGCCACGCCGCGCCTGAGCCCTCTGGAAGGCGTCACGAAGTACCCGTTCCACACCGAAGGCAGTGTTCACTGACACCTCGGTGGCGATTTCCTGGGGCGTTCCTGGGCGCACGGCCCCGCCGTTCCCGCAGTAGAGCCCCTCTGTTCCCTCACGCACGACGATGAAATCGATTTCGCCCTTGGCTGTCACCTCAGAGGATAGGGGAGTGGGCACACCGGAGTAGAGACGTGATGGGCGCAGGTTGATCGCGTGGTCGAAATCGAAACGCAGCCTCAGTAGCAACCCCCGTTCCA
Source organism: Arachnia rubra (assembly GCF_019973735.1). Lineage (NCBI taxonomy): Bacteria > Bacillati > Actinomycetota > Actinomycetes > Propionibacteriales > Propionibacteriaceae > Arachnia > Arachnia rubra. Next base: position 1,884,756 of record NZ_AP024463.1, on the reverse strand, counting down.
GGAGGCCGCTCGGAATAGTGTGAGAACCAGGAGCGGCGCCCACAGCCCCTAGGAGAATGGCGTCAGCAGTTCTGAGCTCCTCCAGGACCGAGTTGGGAAGGACCTCTCCGGTGCGCAGCCAGTTCTCCGCTCCGAGATCGAAGTGGACCTTGTGGAAAGTATCGGCCCCGGCCACGGCCTCAAGCACCTTGAGCGCCTCGGCGGTCACCTCCGGTCCGATGCCGTCGCCACCGATCACTGCCAAGGTCTGTTTTGCCATGCGGGAAGCGTAGGCGGTGTCTTGACGGGAAACGATCTGTTTCCCAAGCTTCGAGATGCCCTGATGCTCTGCTGCGCAGGTTCACATGTCATGAAACCCCATTCCTATCGCTAGGCTGGCGGCATGCGTATAGCCCGTTTCGCCGCTGCCGGCAAGGATCCTGCCTATGGCATCATCGAGTTGGAGGTCGACGGCGGGGAGAACCCCGAGACCATCGCAGCGATAACGGGGGACCCTCTGGCAGGGGTGCCCGTCAACTACACGGGAGCCAGGCACGACCTCTCCGATGTCAGGCTGCTGGCTCCGGTCATTCCCCGCAGCAAGATCGTGGCAGTTGGGCGCAACTACGCTGACCATGCCATTGAGCAGGGGGCGGTTGTTCCAGCGGAGCCGATGCTCTTCCTCAAACCGAATACCTGCGTGATTGGGCCCAATGAGCCGATAGTGCGTCCTGATGGCTGCGAAGACCTGCACTACGAGGGGGAACTCGCCATCATCATCGGAAGGATCTGTAAGCAGGTGCCAGAGGAGCGGGTCGCGGATGTGGTGTTCGGGTACACCATCGCCAATGACGTGACTGCGCGCGACTGGCAGAGGGAAGGAGACCAGTGGTTCCGGGCCAAGGGCAGTGATACCTTCTGTCCTCTCGGACCCTGGATCAATACCCACTTTACTCTGGCAGAGGCTGGTCATCTTGCGATCGAGACCCGGCTCGGTGACGAGGTGCTTCAGCGTGGGAACACCGCCCAGATGGTCAGGGGCATCTCTGACCTGGTCACCTACATCTCCTCTTTCACGACTCTGCTTCCAGGGGACGTCATTCTCACAGGCACTCCCGCTGGGGTGGGGCCGATGGCAGACGGAGACGTGGTGTCTGTGGAGATCGATGGACTCGGGGTGCTCAGCAATCCCGTGACCTCCGCGTGAACAGTTGGCCTCCCGGGCCTGGGCTCAGGCATCCGCTGGCTCTGCGGGGCGAGGATCCGCTCCGGTTGACGCTCGGTCTTTCCGCCACGCTGCTGGCGTTTCTCGTCGCGGTGCAGCTGGTGGCTCAGGCTGTGCTGGGAGCCGGATGGCTCCTCCGGGGCCAGCCGGATTTCTCGCAGTACCGCTCCCAGGCACTGGCCTACAAACTTCCCGACGGGCTCGTCGCGACTCACCTGGGCATCGGGAGCCTGCTGCTGGTGGTTCTTCTGATCTATAGGTATTGGCATGGCAGGCAGCACCAGTGGGTGATCTCCGTCCAGCCCGGGGGACGCTGGCGTTATCTGCTGATCTGCTTCGTGGTGGCGGCAGTCGTGTTCAACGCCAGCCTGTGGCTGGCCAGAGGCGGCGACATGGCCTGGAGTGAGCCCCAGCCTGGCTGGTCCGTCTATCTGCTCCTCGTGCTGATCACCTCGCCGCTCCAGGCGGCTGCAGAGGAGTTCTTCTTCCGTGGCTATCTGCAGCAGACCATCGGTTCCCTGACGGGGCGATCCTGGGTTGGAATCGTTTCCTCCGCGCTTGTCTTCGCTGTCCTGCATGGCGGACAGAACGCGGCCCTGTTCGTCCACCGTCTTGGATTCGGCCTGATCGCAGGAGTCCTGGTGTGGGCCACCGGTGGGCTGGAGGCAGCGATTGCCGCTCACGTGGTCAATAACGTCTTCGCCTTCACCTATTCTCTGTTCACAGGCGGCATCGTTGCGCTCAAGGCGATGACAGCCATCTCCTGGGGTGTGGCACTGGTTGATCTTGTTGGCTTTGCAGTCTTCGGCTCCATCGCATGGTGGCTTGGACTAAGGCTGAGGGTGGCGATCCTCACACCCTAGCCGGGCCGCAGATGAGGGCACTAGATGAGGGCACTTGACGGCATCCTCGTCTCCTAAACTGCCCTGCATGATGGATGTGCTTCTGGGAGTCGTTGGTCGGGGCTGGGTAGCTGAGAGTCATCATCGTGGCCGGGTCAGCGTCGTCCGGAAAGACGGGAGGATACTGCTGGCACTGGGAGATATGGGGGTGCCGACGCTGCCGAGGTCTGCTGTGAAACCCTTTCAGGCGATCGCGATGCTGCGCGGTGGGCTGGACCTGGAGAATCAGCTGTTGGCCTTGGCCGCAGCTTCGCATCTTGGCCAGTCGATCCACACAGAAGGGGCACTTCGTATCCTTGAGCTGAGTGGCCTGGGCACATCTGATTTCCAGCACACCGCAGACTTTCCCGGTGACCCGGCGTCGCTGGGGGCCTGGCTGGCCTCTGGCCGTGGCAAGGAGGCGCTGGCCCATAACTGCTCCGGCAAACATGCAGCGATGCTGCGTACCTGCCTGATCGCAGGCTGGCCGACCGATGGCTACCGTGATCCGTTGCATCCCCTGCAACGACTCATCAGAGCGACCATCGAGGAATACTGTGGGGTGATCGGAGAACCGGTGGTGGACGGATGCACGGCACCGGCTTTCGTCACCACCCTGCCTGGCCTCGCCCGAGGCTTTGCGTGCTGGGCAGCTGAACAGGAAGGGCCTGGTAAACGCCTCGCGGATGCCTTCCGCCGGTATCCCGAGTACACATCCTCCACCACTCATCCGGTGGTCCGGCTCATGCAGCAAGTGCCCGGCGCCGTTGGCAAGGTGGGCGCGGAGGGAATCCTCGCCGTGGGGCTGCCAGAGGGCATCGGAGTGGCCGTGAAGATCTCCGATGGCGCCGGGCGTGGGCGGTTTGAGGTGATGGACGCCATCCTCACACGCCTGGGACATCCGGTGACAAGCAGCCCCGGGGAGGTGCGTATCAGCTCCGAGCTGTCAGAAGCCCTCGCCCGATGAGAAGCGCAAGAACGCCCCTGCTCACGCGGTCTCTCATAGTCTCATCAAAGCGGCTGGTTGCTGTCGTGCCAGAGCTTGTCCTGAAATGCCGCGAGGAAGAGAACTGCAAGTTGCGCACCTGATGCAGGCCGTGTACTGTTTCTCTCCGTGCTCGGGAGAGCGCCAAGGGGTATGGGGTAATTGGCAGCCCGACTGATTCTGGTTCAGTTAGTCTTGGTTCGAGTCCAGGTACCCCTGCGGAGAGGGCCTCATAAGAAGGCCGTATCCATCACCTGGCCCCGTTGTGTAGCGGCCTAGCACGCCGCCCTCTCAAGGCGGTAGCGCGGGTTCGAATCCCGTCGGGGCTACCAGGGCGAGGCCCTAGTCAAATGCGCATTTGACTAGGGCCTTCTTTATGTATTCCGGTGGATTCCCACAGGACCTGCACACCGATGCAACCGGCCGGGGCGAGCCGCTTCCCCGGTGTCCTGTCAGTTTGCGCCGTTGTGGCGAAGCACCTCGCTCAGGCGTTCAGCCGCAGCCATCACGGCCGGTGCATGGACCCGGCCTGGCTGCCGGCTCAAGCGCTCGATGGGACCGGAGACGCTCACCGCTGCGATGATCTTTCCCGAAGGCGACAGGACAGGAGCGGACACCGAGGCCACGCCTGGCTCGCGCTCGGCCACCGACTGTGCCCAACCTCGCCTGCGCACCTGTTGCAGGGAGACCATGGTGAACGTGGCATCCTTGACGAGCCGGGGTATGTTCTCTGGCTCTTCCCATGCCAGCAAGACCTGGGCGGCCGAGCCCGCCGTCATTGACAGCTGTGATCCCAAGGGGACGGTGTCACGCAGTCCCGAGGGACGTTCCACGGCTGCGGAACAGATACGTACATCTCCCTGGCGGCGGAACAGCTGCGCTGACTCTCCGGTGATGTCCCGCAGGCGCGTGAGGATGGGGCCAGCTGTGGCCAGCAGGGGATCCTCGGCCGCTGAACTTGCCAGTTCGACGAGTCGTGGGCCCAGGACAAAACGTCCCTGGAGGTCTCTGGTGACGAGACGATGATGCTCCAGGGCGACTGCCAGCCGGTGTGCCGTCGGTCGCGCCAGCCCGGTGGCGCCCACCAGGCCGGCGAGCGTCAGAGGGCTGGTCTCCAAGGCGGTCAGCAGCGCTGCCGCCTTGTCGAGGACTCCTACCCCGCTTCCTTCTTCGTCCATATCTCGAGATTATCGTTTCAAATGTTGGACACGCAAGATAAAGTGTCGCCAAGTCTGCAAGCTCGCTCTCATCGAGCGATCGTAATAAGGAAGCGTGAAAATGGGGAAGACCCTGGCCGAGAAGGTTTGGGATGCGCACGTTGTGCGTTCTGTCGATGACGAACCCGATCTTCTCTACATCGACCTGCACCTGGTGCATGAGGTCACTAGCCCACAGGCCTTCGAGGGCCTGCGGATGAACGGTCGTAAAGTGCGTCGCCCGGACCTGACCCTGGCGACCGAGGATCACAACACCCCCACGCTGAACATCCTCTCTCCGATCGCGGATCCCGTCTCGCGTACCCAGGTGGAGACCCTGCGCCGGAATGCAGCCGAATTCGGTGTGCGCATCCATTCGCTGGGGGACCGTGACCAGGGTGTGGTGCACATCATCGGGCCCCAGCTGGGAGTGACACAGCCCGGCATGACCATTGTCTGCGGAGACTCCCACACATCGACCCACGGTGCTTTTGGCGCACTGGCCTTTGGAATCGGCACTTCTGAGGTGGAACATGTTCTCGCTACCCAGACCCTGCCGCAGAAGAAACCGAAGATGATGGCCGTCAACATCAATGGCACCCTGTCACCCGGGGTGACTGCCAAGGACGTCGTCTTGGCCTTGATCGCCAAAGTCGGTACGGGTGGGGGACAGGGACACATCGTCGAGTATCGGGGCAGCACCATCGAGCAGCTCTCGATGGAGGGTCGCATGACCATCTGCAACATGTCCATCGAGTGGGGTGCGAAAGCCGGCATGATTGCTCCCGACGAGACCACCTTCGCCTACTTGAAGGACCGTCCGCACGCTCCGGTAGGCGATGACTGGGAAGCTGCCGTCGAGTACTGGAAGACTTTGCGCTCAGATCCCGACGCATATTTCGACGCGCAGGTCGATATCGACGCGACCCAGATCACCCCCTTCGTCACCTGGGGAACCAACCCCGGCCACGGTGTCCCCCTGGGCGGTGTGGTGCCGGCCCCCGAGGACTTCGAGTCAGAGGTGGAGCAGGCCACGGCTCGCCGGGCGCTCGAATATATGAACCTGGTTCCTGGGACCCCGATGCGGGATATCGCTGTGGACACCATCTTCATTGGCTCCTGCACCAATGGGCGCATTGAGGATCTGCGGCTGGCTGCCTCCGTGCTTCAAGGCCACAAGATAGCCGAGGGGGTACGCATGCTGGTGGTTCCCGGGTCGGCCCGGGTGCGTCTCCAGGCGGAGATCGAGGGGCTGGACAAGGTGTTCCTCGCATCAGGGGCGGAATGGCGGGCGGCTGGGTGCTCGATGTGCCTGGGGATGAATCCCGACCAGCTTTCTCCAGGAGAGCGTTCCGCCTCCACCTCCAACCGCAACTTCGAGGGCCGCCAGGGTAAGGGGGGACGTACACATCTCGTCAGCCCTGCCGTCGCAGCGGCCACTGCCATCACCGGTCGCCTGACCTCTCCCGCCGACCTGATCGGAGTCTGACTATGGACGCCTTCTCCAACCACACCGGGATCGCTGTCCCGCTCCGGCGCAGCAACATCGACACTGATCAGATCATTCCCGCTGTCTACCTGAAACGCATCACCCGCACTGGGTTTGAGGACGGACTGTTTGCGGGCTGGCGAGGTGACCCCGAGTTCGTCTTGAACCGTGAGCCCTTCAACGGCGGCACCATCCTGGTCCCTGGTCCCGACTTCGGGACTGGGTCCTCGCGTGAGCACGCTGTCTGGGCACTGCAGAACTATGGTTTCAAAGTGATCATTGGCACCCGTTTCGGGGACATCTTCCGCTCCAACTCTGGCAAGGCAGGGTTGCTGGTCGCACTCGTCAGCGAGGAGGACCGGGACCGGCTCTGGGAGGCGATTGACGATCGTCCCGGCGAGCTGACGACGGTGGACCTGCCCTCCCAGGTCATCACCCGGGGAGATCTTGCGATCAGGTTTGAGATCGATGAATACACCAAGCATCGTCTCCTCAACGGATTGGATGACATCTCCATGACCCTGCAGCACGCTGACGAGATCGAGGCCTACGAGTTACGCCGCCCGGGGTTCAAGCCCAAGACGCTTCCGGTGCGCACCGCCGACACTGTGTCCTGATCCGCTGGGTCAGCGGCGATGCCCCTTCCCCCGGTATTCTCCTAGCCCGTGGAACCTGAGAAACTTCCCTGGCGGCGTCCTCTGCGCCAGGCGAACCATGAGCCAGCGCCCCGCGCCTATCGTTTTCTAGCCCGGCTGGTCCATCTATTCCTAGGAGTGCTTGTCCGGCGGACCTGGCAGGGGCAGGACAACATCCCGGTTGGGGGAGCGCTGGTGGTTTCCAACCACTTGTCGAACTTCGATGTACCTGCCACAGGGGAGTTTTTGATCTGGTCTGGGCGATGGCCCCGGTACCTGGGCAAATCTGAGATCTGGAAGGTCCCTGTGGTCGGCTGGTTCGCTCGTGAATGCCGTCAGATCCCGGTGGTGCGCCACTCTGAGCAGGCCAAGGACTCACTTGTGCATGCCCGCGCCGCGCTGGAGGCGGGAGAGTGTGTCGCCATCTTCCCCGAGGGAACCATCACCGCCGATCCCGATGGCTGGCCCATGACCGGCCGCTTGGGAGCGGCCCGCCTGGCGCTCACCACGGGAGCCCCGGTGATCCCGGTGTGTCAGGTGGGTACCGATGCCCTTCTCGGCCGGAAGAAGCTCGAATTCCGGAGGCTATTCTCGATGCGTAGGCGCCCTGTCGCGGTGCAGGCAGGCCCGCCTGTCGACCTGAGTGCTTTCCCAGTAGGGGATGACCCCTCCCGAGAGGATGTGGAACGCGCCACCATCGTCATCATGGACGCCATGACCGAGGTGGTCGCCCAGCTCAGGGGAGAACCTGCCCCAGAAGGGCGCTGGGACATGCGGGCTGGAGGTCGGGTTCCCCAGTGATCCTTATGCTGGATCATCCATCAGAGAGCGGGCCTGTTCCATCAGCTTCACGGTGGCGAGGGTCGCCTCCAGGGGGCGTATCGGGGACTCGGCCAGGCCATCATTGATGCAGCGTGCCACTTCGACAGCCTCGTGGAAGAGCCCCTCGTGATGGATGCGTGGCTCATCATGGGCCAGCACCCTGCCGTCTCGGAATCTCACCTCGACTGGGCCTGGACGGTAGAACGGGCCATCGAGTATCAAGGTGGCCTCGCTGCCGCCGATCACCCCGGTGCTTGGGGTGTTGGTGAGCATTGAAGTGAGGGTGTTTGCCTGCCGTCCCTCTTGGTCCTCCAGCAGCGCTATGAATTGCCCGATGGCACCTGTCGCGTGCCGGGACCCTATGGCCGCGACGACCTCGGCCTCGGGTAGGACCCAATTTGCGAACATCAACGGGTAGGTTCCCAGGTCGTTCATGGCCCCGCCGCCTTGGCTCGGGTCCATTGCCCGGTGGTGATCCACCAGATACTCTCCCATATCCACGGTGACGGCCTCGATGCGTCCCAGAAGGCCGGCCTGCAGGATCTGTCTCACCACGTCGAACCGGGGGAGTGCGAGCGACCACAATGCCTCCATGCAGAACAATCTTTTGTGGCGGGCCAGACTGATCAATTCCTGTGTGGCGGAGACAGTGGGGGTCATAGGTTTCTCGACGAGCACGTTACGGCCTGCCTCCAGAGCCAGACGTGCGTGGGCGGCGTGATCCAGGTGGCCTGTCGCGACATAGATGACATCGACGTCCTCGGCCACTAGGTCTTCATAGGAGCTGCTGGCCGTAGGGATGCCGTGCCCCTCAGCGAACTCAAGGGCGCGCTCCAGGCTGCGGGAGCCGACCGCCACGACCCGCTGGGAGGTGTTACGGGTCACCGTGGTGACGAACTGGTCGGCGATCCAGCCGGTGCCGATCACGCCCCAGCGGAGGCTGGGGACGGCAGCTGGATCAGTGGTACGGGGCTGGGGCAGGGAGTCGATCATCAACGATCCATTCCAGGCAACGATGCTCAAAGTGTCGGGACAGTTCCTGAGCTAGTCTACTCAGGAAGACCGGCGAGCCCTGGGAGTCCTCCTGAGAAGGACCGTGGCCTGGCGTGTTCCAGGTATCATTCCTGGCTTGCGGATTGTCCATCAGCGTACGAACCGCACTCTTCCCTACGCCTTGCGATGGCAGCAGCTGGATGTCTCTTGCAGCACCTGATCTCCTGCGGGCGGGGGATCTCTTGGACATCTTGTCTAGGTGCCGTTTATCAGCCAGCCTCCTGCCGAGGATGGATCCCAGACTCGCCATATTCGCAGAAACGGAATGAAGAACGGTTTTGATCCGCTTATGCGGTCAATTGGCTAGGATCTCCTCATGCCTGTTGAGATGAGCCGACGGCGAATGGCGGTGCTGCTGCTCATGTTGGCCGCGGGCAATCTAGCTGCTCTGGCGGGTGCTTTCATGCTGGGAAGGTTTCCCATCAGCATCAAGACCCTGTTCGACTATCTAGGGTCCCGCGTGCTCGGAGGCCAGTGGACTGGAGATCCGGAGATCGAGCATGTGATCTGGAACATCCGTCTCCCACGCCTGCTCGTTGCTTTCCTGGTTGGTGGGGCTCTCAGCGTCGCGGGGGCTGCCTATCAAGGCCTCTTCCGTAATCCCCTCGTCTCACCCGGTGTGCTGGGTGTTTCCACAGGGGCAGGTTTTGGCGCCTCACTGGCCATTGTGCTGGGTGCCGGGGTCGCAGGGTTGCAGGGGTTTGCCTTTGTCTTCGGGATGCTTGCCGTGCTCGGGGCCTGGGTGATTTCCAGCTTGAGCCGCAGGGATCCGGTGGTGACCCTGGTGCTCGGCGGTATCGTCGCGAGTGCGGTGTTCTCAGCGGGTATCTCGATCCTGAAGTATCTGGCTGATCCAGACAGCCAGCTTCCGGCCATCACCTTCTGGCTGATGGGTGGCCTGAACGGGGTGCGACAAGTGGACCTGTTACCCCTGGCCATCCCGGTCATTGCTTGTTCAGCGATGTTGTGGCTGCTGCGCTGGCAACTTGACACCGTTACCTTCGGAGAGGACACCGCGAAGGCTCTCGGGGTCAGTGTCACATGGGTCCGGACTGGGGTGATCGTCTGTGCGACCATCCTGACCGCGGTCTCCGTGGCCATCTCGGGAGTGATCGGCTGGGTAGGGCTGATCGTGCCTCACCTGGCCCGGATGCTCTTTGGCCCGCGGCACCAGCTCCTGATCCCGGTGTCCTTCCTGCTGGGGTCCCTCTTCCTCATGGGCGTGGACACAGTGAGCCGCACCCTGCTTGAGGCTGAGATCCCGTTGGGGATTCTCACATCCCTGCTGGGGGCGCCTTTCCTGGCCTGGCTGATGATCAGGGGCCGATCATGGTAAATGCGCTTGCGATCCGCGGTCTTGCCCTTCGGTATCCCGGACGTGAGACCCCAGCCCTCGATGATCTCAGCTTTGAACTGCCGGAACACCGCTTGGCCTTCGTGCTCGGGCCGAACGGCTCGGGGAAGTCAACACTGTTCCGGATTCTGCTCAGGCTGCTGCGCGCTGACTCAGGAGAAGTCGAGGTCTTCGGGAGCCGTCTTGAGAGTTACGGGCCAGCTGGACTCGCCGAGGCCATCAGCTACATTCCCCAGTCCACTGAGATGTCGTTCAACTTCTCCGTTCTGCACACGGTGGTGCTCGGACGCGTGGCGCGTAGAGGACTGCGCGCGAGCCCCCGGAATACTGACTGGAGTGCGGCTGAGGCGGCACTCGAGGCAGTCGGGCTGGGGGAGCATGCGAACCGCGGTATTCAGGAACTCAGTGGCGGTGAGGGGCAGCTCGTCCTGATTGCCCGGGCGCTGTGCCAAGGTGGGCGTCTTCTTGTCCTGGACGAGCCCACCTCCGCTCTCGATGCAGGAAACCAGAGCCGGGTGTTGAGAAGGCTCCGTCAGCTTGTTGACCGCCGGGGCCTGAGCATTCTGCTCAGCTCGCACCAACCCAACCACGCCTTTGAGTTCGCTGATGACGTACTGCTTCTCAAAGATGGTAAAAGTCCAGGACTCAAACCTGTTGGGGACTTGACAGGGAATGATCTGAGCCAGCTTTACGAACTTCCCATGCGGGTGGTGACCCCGGCAGAGGTGCCAGGGCTCCGTCTGTGCGTAACCCAGCCCGATCCTGAAGGAGAGCAATGAGCAGGGCGGTGTCAAGTGGTGGAAGCAACGAGTAGTTTCTGGAAAGCTTCTCGTGGGGTGAGGTAGCCGAGGGTGGCTCGGGGGCGTTCGTTCAGTTCTTCGGCGATGGCTGTGAGATAGGGCTGGTGTTGGGGGATGGGAGTGCCTTTGGGCAGGTAGTCACGGATGAGTCGGTTGGTGTTCTCATTGCTGCCGCGTTCCCAGGGAGAGTGGGGATGGGCGAAGTACACCGGCATCTGGGTGGCCATGGTGAACGCGGCGTGCCGGGCCATCTCAGAGCCCTGATCCCAGGTCAGGGTGCCCTTCATCAATTCGGGCAGCCCAGTGATGTGGTCGATCAGGGCGTCACACACCCCGTCTGCGTTCTTGCCCTTCGGCAGGGCGAGGATCGTGACGAACCGGGTGGTTCGTTCGACGAGGGTGATCGCGGCTGTTCTGCCGTAGGCGCCGATGATCAAGTCTCCTTCCCAATGACCGGGAACCTTCCGTCCTGTAACCTCCTGAGGCCGCTGATCGATACTGACCATTCCCACAATCGGGGATTTCCGCTCACCCAAACGACGCCGGGACTGACGGCTAGTGCGTTTCGACCCGAGCATGACACCGTGCTCCCGCAGCGTCTTCTTCGGCATCGCATAAATCCAGGTGTAGATCGCTTCATGAGACACGCTCGCTCCTTGGGCCGTGGGGGAACCCTGACACGGTTCAAGCCTGTCACCCCCAGCCTCAGCACGTAATCTTCCCGCGATCTGACGTGGTGTACGAGACCTCCGAAGATCAGCAATCACCCGCTGCTTCAACACCAGATCAGCATCAATCTTGCGGAGCTTGGGCCGGGCACGCCGCCGCTGCGCAGCTACATCAGCAGCCACACACTTGTACCCCGTCTCACCCTGATTCCGGGCCACTTCCCGCGAAACCACCGACACATCCCTACCAATCCGCCGAGCAATCTCACGTAACCCACACCCCTCCGCCAAACCCCTCGCGATCCCAGCCCGATCCGTCACCGTCAACAACCGCCGCACCAACAACCCCTCCCTAACAAACACTGTTGCTACGACCCTATGACACCACCCAGTCCATGGCAGCTTTATGACGATCTGATCGATCTCATCCCAGCTGGAATCAAGGTGTTGGACGCCTGCGCGGGTAACTGGGCCTGCGTAAGCTCTGAGGCTGGCACGGGGGTGGCTATGACCTATAGCGGTGGTCCCAGGGCTGGGTTTGGTGCGCGAGACATCATCGGCCGCGACCTGCGTGATGCAGCAGCCAGCGTCAAGTCATGGGACCTGGAACTTGCGGCTCTTGGGACTGCGGCCATCAACTCTTACTTGACCACCGAGGAACGGGTCGGCGTAGTACCCGGTCCGGAAGGCTCTGAGAAGACCACCTTCGAACTTCATCGTGGCACTTTGACTGGCTTGAGGGCTGCCGCCATCGGGCATTTCGGCGATATAGAGAAGTATGCAGATGGGTGTGATTTCATTATTCTGGAGAGGCAGCCCTCAGGCTCTGACTTCCCAGATCCGGCTGCTGAGTATCTGTTGGCTGATCGTGACCTTGTTTTCATCACAGGATCTGCACTGACCAATAAGACCCTGCCCCGCCTGCTTCAGCTATGCGCCGGGGCCAAGGTGATCCTCGTCGGACCCAGCGTCCCCTTCGCTCCTGAGGTGCTGCCGGCCTGTGTGGTCGAGATCGGCGGCTCCCTGGTGAGTGATTCTGCCTATGTCCGGCGAGCCGTCAGCCTCGGAGGTGGCATGGCGGAGGCGCGTCCTGGGCTTCGGATGTTCAACCGCAAGATAAGGAGCAAACCATGAAATCGCCGTGGAGTCCGCTGCTGACAGCTCTGATGGCGGCAACCCTGCTCATTGCAGGATGCAGCAGTTCCTCCGATCCCGCTACCACACCAACTATCCCGGATTCCGTCTCACCTGGGGCGCTGAGCTTCAAGGACATGGGCGGGCGTGATACTGAACTGTCAGCGCCGGCCAGCCAAGCGTTTGGAGCTGGGCCACCTGGGACTGTCATGATCTACACCTTCGAAGCTGACAAACTGGCCGGCTGGAACTCCCAGGTCGGCAAACAGACTGCAAAATACCTACCTTCCCAGGTCGCAGACCTACCTGTCCTGGGGAGGGCAAATGGTAAGGATGGCACATTCAATGCCGAGACCCTGCTGGGCCGAGGTGTCAACGTGATCCTCGACGTGGGTGAAGTCTCCTCTGAATACGCAAAGATCGACGACGACCTAGAGAAGCAGAGCGGGATCCAGGTAGTGCAGCTTGCCACAGAGTTGGAGAGATTACCCGAGTCCTACCGTCTGTTGGGCCGGGTCTTCGGGGATCAATCCCGCGGTGAGCAGCTGGCAACGTATATCGAGAGAATAAATGCCGAACTGGAACGTGGATCTGCCACGATCACCGACGCGCAACGCGTCTCTGTCTACTATGCGGCGGGCGATGAGGGGCTTTCCACCGCAGGCAGCGGTAACATCCATGCTCAGGTCATAGACGCCATCGGAGCGAGGAATGTGTACGGAGCAGCTGATAAACCTTCAGGTCGCGTGGATGTGAATGCGGAGCAGCTTCTCGGGTGGAATCCGGACTGGATCATCGCAACACCTGCCAAGAGCGGCGAGGACGTGGCAAAGACTGAAGCTTTCAGCCCGTTGCAGGCTGTCGCCCAAGGCCATGTGCTGGTGGCACCGCAGGCTCCCTGGGGGTGGGTGGATGGGCCTCCATCGGTGAACCAGGTGATCGGCGCGGTCTGGGCCGCGGAGAGCATCTATCCTGACGTATACAACTTCGATCTTCCGAAGGAAGTACGTGAGTTCTATTCAGTCTTCTACCACTACGAGCTGACCGGCGCAGAGCTGACCGAGATCCTCGCTGACGCGGGCCATCAGCCATCCTGATCTGCTCGCTCACCGGCCAGTAAGATTACCCAGCAGTCGAGTTCAGGAGGCCCAAAAGTGTCGAAACGCGCCAAGATCGCCCTGGTGTTCGGTGGTAAATCGCCTGAACACGGCATCTCCTGCCTGACGGCAGCTAGTGTCCTTGGCGCAATCGATCGTGAGCGGTTCGACGTCGTCGCCATCGGCATCTCCAAAAGCGGCCGGTGGACCCAGGTGCCACTGGAGGAGGTTGCCAGCCTCCGCATCGTCGACGGAGTCCCGCCGGAAGTCGCTGAGCCAGAACACGACGCGGTGTGGCTGGTTGGTGAGCGTGGCAGTGAACTCGCGACTCGGGTCGGTGAGCGGCTTCTCGACCTTCATGAAGTGGATGTCGCGTTCGCATTGCTGCATGGCCCTTACGGTGAGGACGGCACCATCCAGGGCATGTTCGAGATGGCGGGTGTCCGCTATGTCGGCTCCGGAGTGCTCGCCTCCGCGGTCGGCATGGATAAGCACCTGATGAAGATCGCCTTCGAGGCCGCCGGACTTCCTGTGGGCCCCTATGTCGCGGCATCGGGGCGCCGTCTGCGTTGTGAAAGAGACCTCGTGCTCGGCGAGGTCGCCAAGCTGGATCTCCCGATCTTCGTCAAGCCCGCCCGCGGTGGTTCCTCTATCGGAATCACCCGGGTCTCAGACCTCGCTCAGCTGGATGCGGCAATCACGGAGGCACAACGGCACGATCCCAAGGTGATCTTCGAGCAGGGTTTCGTTGGTGCCCGGGAACTGGAGGTCGCGGTTCTGGGAGATCCGGATACTCCCGAAGGCTGCCGGGCCTCGGTCGTGGGGGAGATTCAAGTTCGCGCGGAAGACGGGTTCTACGACTACGAGACCAAATACTTCGACGACAACGGGGCGGCTCTCTTTGCGCCGGCAGACATCAGTCCGGAGCTCGCTGGTGAGCTGGGCTCACTGGCCTGCCGCGCCTTCAACGCCATAGACGGGGAGGGGCTGCTCCGCGCTGATTTCTTCGTCGATGAGACGGGAGCCTGGATCAATGAGGTGAACACGATGCCGGGATTCACGGAGATCTCCATGTATCCGACTCTGTGGCGGGTCTCGGGGGTCGATTACCCGGAGCTCGTGACTCGGTTGATCGAGCTGGCCCTGGATCGTCCACTGGGCCTGCGCTGATGATGTCCGAATTCGAGTTGATCTCCGAGATCACGGACGGCCTGGCCATTGGCGGCGACGTGCTCCTGGGGCCTGGCGATGATGCTGCTGTGCTGGCGCCCCGGGGAGACGTCGTCGTCACCACCGACGTCCTGGTAGAGAACATCCACTTCAAGCGTTCCTGGTCGCCTGCTTTCCAAGTCGGTCGCAAAGCCGTTGCGGTGAATGTCTCCGATGTCGAGGCCATGGGGGCAGATCCCAGCGCTGTTGTGATCGGCTTGGCCTTCCCTAGAAACCTGGAGGGGCGCTGGATCAGCGACTTCCAGGAAGGCGTCGTCGAGGAGTGCGCCAGGGTGGGGATCAGCCTGGTTGGAGGCGACCTATCCTCGGCACCACAGGTGGTCATCGCTGTGACAGCACTCGGTAACCTGGCTGAGCGTGCTGCCGTGACCCGGGCAGGCGCACGAGTTGGTGACCAGGTTGCCGTGTGCGGCCGGCTTGGGTGGTCGGCCGGCGGACTCCTGGTCCTGCAGCGAGGCTTCGGGTCGCCCAAGGAGCTGGTCCGCGAACAGCAGTGCCCGGCGGTCCCGTATGGGCAGGGAAAGATCGCTGCCTCGGCTGGCGCCACCGCGATGATTGATGTCTCCGATGGTCTCTTGCAGGACCTCGGACACATCTGTGAGCGTTCTGGGGTTGGCATGGACCTGGAAACCGAGGCCTTAGAGATCCCTGAGGGACTGGCCCGTCTTGCTGCTGCCACCGGCAAGGACCCGCTGGGATTTGTGCTCTCCGGTGGGGAGGACCATGCACTGGCCGCGACTTTCCCCGCAGATGCGAGGCTGCCGCAAGGATGGCTGAGGATCGGTGGTGTGACCTCAGGTGCGGAAGTGGTTGTCAACGGAGAGCCGTGGCAAGGTAACGTCGGCTGGGATCATTTCGCCTGAAAGGAAAACAGATGAGACTCAGCGCCCGCAACCAGCTCAGGGGACTGTCGCCGCCGTGGAGCCGGGAGCCGTCAATGGCATCGTCCGGATTGAACTCGCGCCAGGACTCGTCATCAGCTCTTCGATCACCAATGAGGCCATCGAGGAACTCGGTCTCAAAGTGGGGGCGGAGGCTGTCGCCGTGATCAAGGCCTCTTCGGTGATGGTCGGCATTCCGGACTGAGACAATCCAGGCACCTTTGACAACAGCCTGCCGGGGTGGTTCTCGCATCCAGACCAGCCTCTGGACTAGATTTGGGACCATGGCGACACGCGGCTCTTCCTCTGCCAGGAGTTCTTCCAGCAAGTCGGGTGCCGGGCAGCGGACCAGGAAATCGAGCACCGCATCACGAAGTGGATCGAAGAAGTCGGGGGGGGCGGAAACCGGCCTCCAGCTCATCGACCACGCGGACCGCTCCCACTCGCATCCAGCCTTCGGGCCCCAATCCGGTCTTCCAGTTCCTGGGACGCATGCTCCGGGGCTTGGCCCATGGTTTAGGGACTCTGGCAAGGAGTTTCGGCGGGGTGGAGACTGAGGTTGAGCCTGAACGGCGGCGTGACGGCATTGGTTTGTTCATGCTGGTCCTGGCCCTTCTGATCGCTTCCCGGTCGTGGTTCATGCTGCCGGGGATCGTTGGAGAGGTCATCGGAGTCACCATAACGACTCTCTTCGGGATGGCGGCACCGCTGGTTCCTGCCGTTCTGCTGTATGGGGCTTGGCGTGTCCTGAGGCATCCCAGGGATGTCGAGGCAGCGCCCCGCACCGGGCTCGGGTGGCTCCTGGTCACCATGGGTGGGCTTGGGCTGATCAATCTCTCCCGCGGCCTGCCCCGGCCAGACCCAGACCGACCAGAGCAAATGGAGGAACTGCGGCGCGCTGGTGGTGTGTTCGGCTTCCTGGCAAGTAGTTTCATCGCTGATCTCAGCTCAACCTGGGTAGCGGTCCCAGTGCTTCTTATCGTCACGATCGCAGGACTCCTGTTCGTGATCGGCAAGCCCATCCGCGTTGTCCTGGCGGGAATCCGGAATGCCTTTGCCTCACTGGTGGAGCGCCCAGATGAGCCGCAGGAGGAAAAACTGGAGCTTGGCGTCGCTGTACCCTATGACACGCCGCTCATCACGGATGAGGAGCCTGCCTACGAGGAGGAGTCCTCCTATGACGGGTCGGTCTACGACTATGCGACTGACGAGGATTATCCCCTGGAGAAGGAGCAGACGCAGCCCCGCGCCGAGGCGGCACCCCAGCCGGGGGAGAGGCCCGACCTGCCGCCGCCAGCCCACACCCCCATGACAGGGCGTGCTGAGCAGCTGCAGCTCAGTGGCGATGTCATGTACCAGCTGCCGGATGAATCCCTGCTCGCGGCAGGGACGCGCCCGAAGCAGCGCACGGAGGCATCAGATCGGGTGGTAGCGCAGTTGAGCGCGACCCTGGAGGAGTTCGCCATCGACGCCCGGGTCACCGGCTATACACGCGGCCCCACAGTCACCCGTTACGAGGTAGAGCTCGGCAACGCCATCAAGGTCTCGAAGATCACAGGCCTGGCAGACAACATCGCCTATGCGGTCGGCAGCAACGAGATCCGCATCCTGACCCCGATCCCCGGGAAATCCGCCATCGGGATCGAGATCCCGAACCTCGACAAAGAGGTGGTCAGCCTCGGGGATGTGCTGCGTTCTCCCAAAGCCCGTACCGATCACCATCCGCTGACCGTCGGCCTGGGCAAGGACGTCGAGGGTGGCTTCGTGCTGGCCAACATGGCTAAGATGCCACACCTGCTGGTGGCAGGCGCGACTGGGTCCGGCAAGTCAAGTTTCATCAACTCCCTGATCACCTCCATCATGATGCGGGCCAGCCCAGAGGAGGTGCGGATGCTTCTGGTGGACCCCAAACGAGTGGAGCTCAACCACTACGAGGGGATACCTCACCTGGTGACCCCCATCATCACGAATCCCAAGAAGGCTGCCGAGGCTCTGGCCTGGGTGGTCCGTGAGATGGACATGCGCTACGACGACTTGGCTGCCTTCGGGTTCCGGCATGTCGATGACTTCAACAAAGCGGTGCGGGCAGGCCAGGTAAAGCTTCCGGAGGGCTCCGAACGGGTTCTGGCGCCGTATCCCTACCTGCTTGTGGTGGTCGATGAGCTTGCCGACCTCATGATGGTCGCCCCCCGGGACGTCGAGGAGTCCGTGGTGCGGATCACGCAGCTCGCACGTGCCGCTGGGATTCATCTAGTGCTAGCTACCCAGCGTCCTTCCACAGACGTCGTCACAGGTCTGATCAAGGCGAACGTACCCTCCCGGCTTGCCTTCGCCACCTCCTCCATGACTGATTCCAGGGTCATCCTCGACCAGCCAGGCGCGGAGAAACTGGTTGGCAAGGGAGATGGCCTGTTCCTCCCGATGGGGGCTGGGAAACCGATCCGGGTTCAGAGCGCGTGGGTCAATGAATCTGAGATCCGTGAAATCGTCACCCATATCTCTGAGCAGCTGCAGCCCACCTACCGGGAGGATGTGACGACCGCCGCCGCCGAGAAGAAAGTGGTCGATGACATCGGCGACGACCTCGAACTGGTGCTGAATGCCGCCAGTCTGGTTGTGGAGCTCCAGCTTGGCTCCACTTCGATGCTGCAGCGTAAGCTCCGCGTCGGGTTTGCCAAGGCGGGACGCCTGATGGACATCCTTGAGTCTCGTGGTGTGGTCGGACCCTCCGAGGGCTCCAAGGCTCGTGAGGTGCTGGTCAAACCCGATGACCTCAGCGATCTTCTTGCCTCCCTTCGCGAGCCCGGATGAGCGGCATGGGGAAGAGCATGAGGGAAAAAGATAAAGATAAGGATCAGCGAGGTACCCGGGAGGGGTGGAGGCATGCCTGAAGGGGAGCTCCGATGAGCGATATACGACCGGACAATCTCAACGTGCCCAATGTGCTTACGGTGCTTCGGATCATCATGGTCCCGTTGCTTGTGGCGGTACTGTTCTGGCAGCCGACAAGCCAAAGCTGGCGATTCGTCGCCACAGGTATCTTCGTTGCGGCCATGTTGACGGACCTGGCCGATGGCTATATTGCCCGCCGCTACAACCTGGTCACAGACTTCGGGAAGCTGTGGGATCCCATTGCCGATAAGGCGCTCACGGGAGCGGCTTTCATATCTTTGAGCCTGCTAGGTGAGCTTCCCTGGTTCTTCACAGTTTTGATCCTGGTGCGTGAATGGGGGATCACCTGGTTGCGTGCCGTCATCGCCAAGTACGGGATCATGGCTGCCAACCGTGGCGGCAAGCTGAAAACAGCCACGCAGACGCTGGCGCTGGTCGCCATGCTGGCTTGGCTGCCTGGGCTGCCGGGACCGCTGCAGGTACTGGCCTGGGCGCTGATGTGGGCCGCCCTGATCCTTACCCTGGTGACTGGCGTCGACTACATCCGTGAGGCGATCCGGATGCGTGCCAGGGCCCGGAAGCAGGATCTTCTTGCGGACTGAACAGGGAGTTCCTACAAGTTTGTCTTCGCGTCGGCAGTTGACGGTACCGGGACGAGCACTGTCTCGACCCCCAGGTCCCGGATGTGCTCCAATTCCTCCTCTGGGGCGTTGGAATCGGTGACCAGGACGTCAATCTCGCTCAGATCGGCCATCTTCGCCAATGTAACATGACCGATCTTCGATGCGTCTGCGACGGCGATGACTCGTTGGGCCCGCTCGATCATGGTGTGGTTTGTGCGCGCCTCTATGTCGTCATGTGTCGTCATGCCGCCTGTGGAGCTGATCCCGTCAGCCCCCACCAGGGCGGTTCCCACGTTGACGAGGCGAAGTGTTGCCTCAGCAAGGGAGCCGACGAGTTCTAGTGAGTTGGACCGCAACACCCCACCGGCTATGAGAACGCGGCCTTGCCCCTGCTCGGCTGCCTCGAGGCCGATGCTCAGGGAATTGGTGATGATGGTCAGGTCGGTGCGGTGGTGAAGGGCGCGAAGCACCTCGGCCGCGGTGGTGCCACCACTGAGGCCGATGGCGTGTTTCCCTTCTGGGACCAGTTTGGCCGCGGCTGCCGCGATACGTGATTTCGCTGCTTGATTGCGCCCATCTCGTAGCCTGACCGGGAGTTCCCGGCTACCTTGAATTGGCCGTGCCCCGCCGTGTGTCCGGTCGAGCAGCCCCTGGGCTGCCAGCACTGCCACGTCGCGTCGAATGGTGGCTTCGGAGGTTCCCAGCTCGGTGGCAAGCAGGGATAGCGACATCTGACCATTCTCCTGGAGCAGCGCAAGCATTGCGAGCATTCGATCGGAGCGCTTGTGGGAATGTGTACCCGCAGCGTTCATGTCGACTCCTTCGTGCATTTCCTGGTCAATTGTTGATCATGTTTGTGGGTCAGTGTACGAGAAAGCTCATCATTTTGCTGTAGGCCCTGGAATAGGGTTGCCCGTATGCGTGAAGCTGAATTGTGGTCGAGGCTTGAGGCTGCCCTCGGGGAAAGCTATGCCAGGAGCTGGGCATCGACGGTCGCTCTGCAGGAGCTCGGCAGCCGGACGGTGGATGAGGGCCTGGCCGCCGGGGTTCCGTGTAAGGAGATCTGGCGTGCCGTGTGGATCGCGCTGGAACTGCCGGAGTCGATGCGCTGAGCCTGGCCGAGGAACTGGCGCGCCCCGAGGCAATCGAACAAATGTTCGGGTAGACTGTTGCTGTCGCCGGGTTTTCCACAGCCTGGGGCACGCCAGAATTTTTGTCACCCCAGATTCCTAGAGTGAGGGTGAAGGTTGAGCTGAACCCTCAGGGAACGGCTCAGGGAGTCGAAAGGAACCACACAATGGCTGTTGCGGATCGCGCCAAGGCACTCGAGGCCGCCCTTGCCCAGATTGAAAAGGTGCACGGCAAGGGGTCAGTGATGCGTCTGGGGGAGGACACCCGCTTGCCCATAGACGTCATCCCGACTGGGAGCGTTGCCCTGGACGTTGCCCTGGGGATCGGTGGCCTGCCTCGAGGCCGCATCATCGAGATCTACGGCCCTGAGTCCTCAGGTAAGACCACCGTGGCCCTCCACGCCATCGCCAATGCGCAGGCGGAGGGGGGTATCTGTGCTTTCATCGACGCAGAGCATGCTCTGGATCCCGACTATGCGAACAAGCTCGGTGTCAACACTGACGAACTCCTGGTATCCCAGCCCGACAATGGCGAGCAGGCTCTTGAGATCGCCGACACGCTTGTGCGTTCCGGTGCGCTGTCGCTCATTGTGATCGACTCGGTGGCGGCTTTGACACCCCGGGCGGAGATCGAGGGCGAGATGGGCGACTCCCATGTGGGTCTCCAGGCGCGTTTGATGAGCCAGGCGCTGCGAAAGATGACCGGCGCCCTGAAGTCTGCTAGTACGACTGCCATCTTCATCAACCAGCTTCGTGAGAAGATCGGGGTGATGTTTGGCTCGCCGGAGACCACCACGGGTGGGCGTGCGCTGAAATTCTACTCCTCAGTCCGTCTTGATGTCAGGAGGATTGAGACGCTGAAGGACGGCTCTGAGATGGTGGGTAACCGTACCAGGGTGAAGGTGGTCAAGAACAAGGTGGCGCCACCCTTCAAGCAGGCTGAATTCGACATCATCTATGGCGAAGGCATTTCCCGGGAAGGCAGCCTCATCGATATGGGAGTTGCTAATGGAATCATTCGGAAGGCAGGTGCCTGGTTCACCTATGAGTCCGACCAGCTGGGACAGGGTAAGGAAAACGCTAGAAACTTCCTCCGGAATAACCCCAAGATCGCTGACGAAATTGACGGCCGGATCCGGGCAGCGCTTGGGGTCACCGACGAGGAGGGCTCCAAGGAAGCCATCAATCCAGACACCGGTGAGGTAAAGGTTGACTTCTGATCTGAGCCACGATGAACAGCTGGAATTCGCCAGACAGATTGCGCTCAGGCTGCTGGACTCCCGGAGCAGGTCGGAGGCCGAGCTCTGGGATCGGCTCACATCACGCGGTGTCCCGGATGAGATCTGTCAGGAGCTGATCGGGCGCTTCCGCGACGTCGGATTGGTCGACGACGCTGCTTTCGCGGATGCACTCACCCAAACATGCGTGCAAGTGAACCGGTACGGAGCCACACGCATTCGTGCGGAGCTACGCCGCCGCGGTGTGGCTGAGGATGTGGTAGCGGAGGCCCTGGGCCAGGTGGGTTACGAAGAGGAGCTGGAGGCTGCACTGGCCTTTGCGCGGCGGCGTTCCCATCGGCTGGCAGGACTGGATCCCCAGGTGGCGCGCCGTCGTCTTACCGCGGCTCTGGCGCGCAGGGGGTTCCAGGTTGCCGTGGTCTCATCGGCGGTGGACGACGTACTCGGTGAAGCAGCCCCCGACACGGACGACAACACCCTTGTGAAATAACCTTGGCGGTCGTAGGGTCATTGACCCGCGGTTCGAGACATCTTCGTTGATCCCTCGGGTCTGCGTCACCCTGACATGACGCAGTCGTACCCGCTCCTCAGCAGGGGGTGCGAATGCCCTGAACCTCCGGGTCATGTTGTCAGGTGCAAAGGGGTAGCCGCATGGAATGGCTGGGCTGGGTAATTGCCGGGTTGCTGGGCATCGTCCTGACCGTTCTCACGTGGCGGCAACGACGAGCCGCGCTATCCTTCATACAGGAAAAAGCCAGGATCGAGCGCCGAAGCCGGTCGGATGCCGCCTCCATAAGAAAACAGGCCATGGAGGCCGCGGAGCAGCTGCGGACTGATGCGGAGCGAGCCCTCGAACAGGCCCAGGAGAGGTCACGCGAAGCTGCTGCGGACATCGATAGGCGTCGTGACGACTTGGAGGCTGCCATTGCTGCTCAGCGGGCTGAGCTGCGCGAACAACGCAGTGCCCAGGAGCGTCATGAGGAACGTCTTCATGAGAGAGAGGACCGCCTGGCGGCGGAGGCTGAAGGCCTGGCAACGCGGGCGGAACTGCTGGAGCAGCAGCGCGTGGAACTGCGCAGGAAGCGTGAGGAAATCGCGGGGGAGCAGGAGCGTGCCCGGATAGAGCTTGAGCGGGTGGCGGGGCTGACGGTGTCTGCTGCGCACTCCGAGGTGATGGCCGAGGCGGAGCGGCAAGCCCGGCTTGCCGCAGCAACCCTGGCCCGGGACATAGAGGAGAGCGCGAGAGCTGAAGCTGATAGGCGGGCTCGATCGATAGTGGTCACGGCGATCCAGCGATGCGCGGCTGAGCAGACTAGCGAGTCTGTGGTTTCCAGCGTCGATCTTCCCGGGGATGATATGAAAGGGCGGATCATCGGGCGTGAGGGCCGCAACATACGGGCCTTTGAACAGATCACAGGCGTTAATGTGATGGTGGATGACACCCCGGAGACGGTGCTGTTGAGCTGCTTCGATCCGGTGCGGCGTGAGGCTGCCCGGCTGACCCTGACAGACTTGGTCGCTGACGGGCGTATACATCCTGCACGCATAGAAGAGGTGCACGCCCGGAGCCTGCGGCTCTTGGACGAGCGCATCAAGACGGTTGGCAGCGAGGCGTTGCTGGAGGTGGGTATCGCGGATTTGCACCCGGACCTGCTGCCCATCATCGGTTCTCTTGCCTACCGGACCAGCTTTGGCCAGAACGTGCTTGCTCACCTGATCGAATGCGCCCACCTGGCCGGGGTCATGGCAGCTGAACTGGGACTTGACGTGGCGCAGTGCAAGCGCGCTGCCTTCCTGCATGACATTGGGAAGGCCCTGACGCACGAGTCTGAGGGGCCACATGCGATCGTCGGAGCTGATCTGCTGCGCCGGCATGGGGAGAACCCCGACATTGTCCATGCCGTAGAGGCTCACCACAACGAGGTCGAGCCCCATACCGTCGAAGCCGTTCTTACGCAGGCAGCGGATGCCATATCCGGTTCCCGGCCTGGGGCGCGCCGCGAGTCGTTGGAAGCCTATGTGGAACGGATGCAGCACCTCGAGTCCATCGCAATGGCCCATGAGGGGGTGACGCGTGCCTATGCCATGCAGGCAGGCCGGGAGGTCAGGATCATGGTGGCGCCTGAGATTGTGGATGATGCGATGAGTCAGGTCCTGGCACGCGAGATCGCCACCGAGGTGGAGACCAATCTCACCTATCCAGGGCAAATCCGTATCACCGTTGTGCGTGAGTCACGTGCCACTGAGCTGGCCCATTGACATGCTCAACCTGTTTAACCGGCGCGGACACCCCATAGCGCGTGGGTGGAATCTCCAGGCCGCAACAGGATCCGGTCCCGGTAGGTTGGTCCTTCATTGAAAGCATCCGGTCCACACGTCATCGGCTCCACCGCCACGCCATCACGCAGTGGTGCTGTGAACACCTGTACCCACTGGGTGGTGGCCTCACCCCAGACCTCGATGGTGTGGTCTTTCCCGCTGAGAGTGACGGCCCAATCCCTGGTGAAAGGGTCGGTGAAGGCGGTATCCAAGGTCGTCTCACCGATCGTGTGGGGCTGAGTGAAGTCATGTGCGGGGCTCACAGGACCAAGCCGGACCGGCAGTAGCCGTTCCGGATCCACCATGAGTTCTGAGTCGAACGGAATCCTCAGCTCCACATCCGTGAGGTCATCGAAGTGGAAGTAGGGATGCGCCCCATATCCCCAGGGGACTGTGGTCGTGCCGATATTGGTGGCCGTTACCTCTACGGTGAGACCTTGATCATCAAGCCGGTGCAGGATTTCCACTGCGAGGATCCCAGGCCAGCCGCGACGAGGCCAGAGGACGGTTCGCTGCCGCACTGAAGTGCTCAGGTGGGTGAGACATCCCCAGGGCAGTCCCACATTCAGGCCGTGATTTGCGTTATTCCTGGTCGGTTCGTTGATGGGGAGCTGGAATTCCTGGCCACTCAGGTTGTATCGGCCGTCGCGGAGCCTGTTGGGCCACGGCAGCAAATGTGCCCCCTCCCAGCCTTTCGGGGCCTGTTCGGCGCCGTGAGTTGTCAGCAGCTCCTGGCCGTTGAAGGTCAGGCTCCGCAACCTGGCGCCCACTTCGGTGATGACGGCGCCGTAGCTCCCAGCGCTAATCTCGTATTGCTCACCCGTTGGGAAGATCATGGACCAACACTAGTTTGGTGCCGCCGTTTTCGTGTGTGAAGGCTCAGGTGTCTAGAGTTGGGCCACCATGAGTTCGCGCACTTATCACGTCATCACCTATGGCTGCCAGATGAATGTCCATGATTCCGAGCGGATCGCGGGCCTTCTGGAGGAGGCCGGCATGAGGAGGGCACCCGAGCCAGCTGAACCGGTCCTCGGGGCGGGTGCCGATGTGGTGGTGTTCAACACCTGCGCGGTTCGTGAGAATGCGGACAATCGTCTTTACGGGAACCTTGGGCATATGGCAGCCATCAAGGCGCAGCATCCTGGCATGCAGATTGCCGTGGGGGGCTGTATGGCCCAGAAGGATCGGGACGTGATTCTTCGCAAGGCTCCCTGGGTGGATGTGGTATTCGGCACTCACAATGTAGGGAGCCTGCCTGTGCTACTCGAACGGGCCCGTGTGGAGGAGGCAGCCCAGGTGGAGGTCGTCGAGGCCCTCCAGACCTTCCCCAGCAATCTCCCTAGCCGCAGGGAATCCCCATACTCGGCATGGGTGTCGGTGAGTGTTGGCTGCAATAACACATGCACCTTCTGCATCGTGCCGCAGCTTCGCGGCAAAGAGACGGACCGCCGTCCAGGCGACATCCTCGCCGAGGTAAGGATGCTGGTGGGCCAAGGGGTCCAGGAGATCACCCTGTTGGGGCAGAACGTGAATGCCTATGGGGTTGAATTCGGTGACCGGCAGGCCTTTGCGAAGCTTCTGCGAGCCTGTGGCGAGATCGATGGGCTTGAGAGGGTGCGTTTCACATCCCCTCACCCGAAGGACTTCACCGATGATGTGATAGCGGCAATGGCCGAAACCCACAATGTCATGCCGCAACTGCACATGCCCCTCCAGTCCGGTTCGGACACGGTGCTCAAGTCAATGCGGCGTTCCTATCGCAGGAAACGTTTTCTCGGGATTCTCAGCCGGGTCCGCGAAGCCATGCCGCATGCGGCGATCACCACAGACATCATCGTTGGTTTTCCGGGGGAAACTGACTCTGATTTTGAGGCCACCATGGAGGTAGTCCGCGAGGCCCGGTTCTCCGCTGCCTACACCTTCCAGTACTCGAAACGTCCTGGGACCCCGGCTGCTGAGATGCCAGATCAGGTAGCCCGCGAGGTCGTTCAGGAACGCTACGAAAGGCTCGCAGAGCTGGTGGGAGATATTGCCTGGGAGGAGAACCGCTCCTTCGAGGGGCAGGAGGTTGAAGTCATGTTTGCTCTGGGGGAGGGGCGAAAGGACTCTGCTACCAATCGCATGAGTGGTCGGGCCCGCGACAACAGGCTGGTACACGTGGCAACCAGCGATGACCCTACCCAGCGTCCACGCCCTGGAGACATCGCTTATGCGACCATCACTCACGCGGCGCCGCACCACCTCAACTCCGATGCCCCCCTCAGAGCGCTGCGAAGAACCCGTGGCGGTGACGCCTGGGAGGTGGCACACACCGATGCCCCTGCGCCGAAAGGCGTTTTGCTGGGCATACCGAGCCTGCGGCGTCCCTAAAGGGATTACTGGCTCGCGGGACGGCCAGCCTGTGTGGGAAACCAATTGGCGTGAGCCGCCCACTGCGATAGGCCGAGGTGGCGGCATAGTCACCAGGATCCCCGAGATTGTCTCCAGCCTGGAGACGCCGCCGGTAGGGGCATGGTCTCAAGCCATCTGGTTCCTACCGGCGGATTCCCCTATCCCTATTCGCCTTCCTTCTTGTGAGCCAGGTCGTCGACCTTGTCTTTCACGAAATCAGCGGCCTGGCTGATCTGGTCGCTGTGTTTGCCGCCGGTCTTCTCGTCGATGAAACCAGCTCCCTTTTCGATCGCCTGGTCAATGGCCTCGCCATGCTGGGCCACCTGCTCACCGATGTTGTCGAAGATTCCCATGTGATTGCCTTCTGGTCCGGGTGCCTGATGCACCATAGGCGTCTATCATGCCTGCTCAAGCGAGTTTCCGCATCGAGGCTGGCAGGATGGTGCCCATGCATCCGCCTCTCATAGTGCTGGTTGGTCCTACCGCCACGGGCAAATCGGCGCTTGCTGTCTCGCTTGCTCAAGAGCTCGACCGCCGGGGGAGGGCAGCGGAGATAGTCAATGCTGATTCCATGTTGGTCTATCGAGGCATGGACATCGGGACGGCGAAACCTTCCAAGGCTGAGCGCAGCGGTGTTCCCCATCACCTGATCGACATCATGGAGGTCACTGAGACGGCTTCGGTGGCTGATTTCCAGGCTCGTGCCCGGGCAGTGATAGCGGATCTGCGGAATCGTGGTGTCGTTCCGCTCCTGGTCGGTGGATCTGCTCTCTACACGCGGGCTGTCACTGACGTCTTCGAGTTCCCAGGTTCTGACCCAGGCCTCAGAGGTCGGCTGGAGGCAGAGCTGGAACATATCGGAGTGGAGGAGATGTATGCCCGCCTGGCAATGGTGGCGCCGGAGTCAGCTGCCCACATCGAGCCAGGCAATGGGCGGCGGATCATCCGGGCCCTGGAGATTCACGAACTGACCGGCGGGCATCAGGCGATGCTCCCGGAATGGCGCTACGAACTTGAGGGGGTCCATCAGTTCGGTCTCGAAGTTGACCGCTCCGAACTGGACAGGCGCATCAATGCCCGGGTCGACGAGATGTGGCGCCAAGGTCTCGTTGCAGAAGTCCAGGCATTGATATCACTCGGGCTTAGGCAGGGGAAGACCGCCTCTCGTGCCATCGGCTACAGGCAGGTCCTAGCTTTCCTGAGCGGGGAATGCAGCGAGGACGAGGCCCGGGAGGAGATCAAACGGGCAACCCGCCGTTTCTTCCGCAAACAACTCAGCTGGTACCGGCGAGATCCGCGAATCACATGGCTGCCCGCGGGCGACCCAGGCAACCCCGGACGGATACTGGAAAACTCCGGGACGTAGAATTATAGGATTGGGGGCTAGAAGGATAGGTGGACACTTTGTTCCGGTACACGTTTGTCAAGGGTCATGCCACCGGCAACGACTTCATCATCATCGACGATCCACATGGCATGCAGGAGCTGACTGCGGAAGTGGTCGCTGAGCTCTGTGATCGGCACACCGGTATCGGGGCGGATGGCGTGTTGAGGGTAGTGAGAGCTGGGCAGGTGCCAGGCCATGATTTCGATCCCGGGCTGTGGTTCATGGACTATCGCAACTCCGATGGCTCGCTGGCGGAGATGTGCGGCAATGGGCTGCGGCTCTTCTCTCGTCATCTTCTGAATGACCAACTGGTCCAAAGCGGTGAGTTCACCGTAGCCACCCGCGCAGGCCTGAAACAGGTGCGAGTAGCGCGTGGTGGCCTGATCGCGGTGAATCTGGGTGAGGTCGGCCTGGGGCCCGAACCCATCACCATCACCCATGGGGTTCAGGAGTTCGCTGCTCAACCAGCAGATGTGGGCAATCCCCATGCAGTCGTGTTCACAGACCAGGAGCGCCTGCAACAGCTGGATCTCACGAAAGCCCCGTCGTGGGAACCTACCGGAACTTTTCCCTCGGGGGTGAATATCGAGTTTGTCCATGAGGTCATGCCGGGTGAGTTGCTGATGCGGGTGTATGAGCGCGGTTGCGGGGAAACCCTCAGCTGTGGCACTGGAGTGGTGGCATCCGCCGCTGCCTATCGTGCTCGCAGCGGGTTCGATGCTCCCATCCAGGTACACGTGCGCGGTGGCGACCTGACTGTCACCTTCGAGGGTGATCAAGCCTGGCTGACGGGCCCTGCCGTCATCGTCGCGCGCGGTGAATACTGGAACTGACATATTTTGTCTCCCGGCCCTGTCAGAATAGTCCGACGATGACTACACCCCTTGACATGCAGCCAAACTATGACGGAGACCAGGTCGAGCTTGCTGAGCGGCATTCGCTCAGGCGGGTCGCAGGAATGCGTACCGAGCTGGAGGACATCTCTGAGGTCGAGTATCGGCAGCTTCGGTTGGAACGCGTGGTCCTGATATCCGTGTGGACATCAGGAACGCAGACGGATGCCGACAATGCGGTGGCTGAGCTGAAGTTGCTGGCTGAAACCGCGGGCTCCGAGGTACTTGAGGCTCTTGTGCAAAGACGCAGCCAGCCTGATGCCGCCACCTACATCGGCCGCGGCAAGGTGGATGAGGTCGCGGAGGTGGTACGTGCCACCGGGGCCGACACCGTTATTTGTGATGGGGAGTTACAGCCTGCGCAGCTACGGAACCTGGAGGATCGCGTCAAGGTGAAGGTGGTTGACCGGACCGCGCTGATCCTGGACATCTTCGCCTCGCACGCGAAGTCAGCTGAAGGCAAGGCGCAAGTCGAGCTGGCGCAGCTGCAGTATCTGAGGCAACGCCTACGGGGATGGGGAGGCAACCTCTCGAGACAGGCTGGTGGACGTGCCGCGGGCGGAGCGGGTATCGGTGGCAGGGGTCCCGGCGAGACGAAGTTGGAGACCGACCGCCGCCGCATCCAACACCGGATAGCGCGGCTTCGCCGCAAACTCCGTGAGATGGATGCCACCAGAGAGGGTAAACGCACCGAGCGTCGTCGTCACCAGGTGCCGAGTGTCGCAATCGTCGGATACACCAATGCGGGCAAATCCTCGTTGTTGAACAGGCTGACGGGGGCAGGTGTCCTCGTGGAGGACGCCCTGTTTGCCACCTTGGATCCCACCACCCGCCGCACCCAGACCCGTGATGGGCGGGTATTCACCCTGACCGACACGGTGGGCTTCGTCCGGCATCTGCCCCATGATCTCGTGGAGGCATTTCGCTCGACTCTCGAGGAATCGGCCACTGCTGACCTCCTGCTTCATGTTGTCGATGTCTCTGACCCCGATCCCGAGGGGCAGATAACGGCGGTGCGACAGGTGCTGGCTGAAATCGGTGCCAGCGGTGTCCCGGAGCTGCTGGTCTGCAACAAGGCGGATCAGGCGGAGGAAACCATGATGCTGGCCGTGCGTGCCAATCATCCTGACTGCGTTGTGGTCTCTGCCCGCATGGGACATGGCCTGGAGGAGCTGGTTGATGCCATCGAGGAGCGCCTTCCCAACCCCGATGTGGAGATTGAGGCACTCGTGCCCTACGAGCGAGGCGACCTGATTGACCGGATCCATCGCACGGGCTCCATCGAGGTGCTGGAGCACACCAGTGAAGGCACCAGGGTACGCGCCCATGTACGTCCTGGGCTTGCGGAGGAACTGAGCAGCTACAGTGTCTGATCTTTCGGAGCGGATCCTTGAACGGGCCGTCTCTGGCATAGGTGGAGGTGACAGACCTGGCCAGGCGGCCATGGCCACAGCCATCAAGGAGTCGCTGGGGGAGGGGACCCATCTACTGGTCCAGGCCGGTACCGGAACCGGCAAGTCGCTGGGATACCTGGCTCCGGCGCTAGCGCGGGTCATAGAGCATGGTGAGACCATCGTGGTTGCGACGGCTACCCTGGCGCTTCAAACGCAGCTCGCTGGAGCAGATATTCCGGCAGCACTAGATGCGGCGGAAAAAGTCACGGGAAGACGTCCCCAGGCCTCGGTGTTGAAAGGACGTAACAACTACGCCTGTCTTTACCGCGCTCGTGACGAAGCGCTCACCAGCGGACAGGGCACACTTCTTAGTGCAGGAGAACTGAGTGAATCCCAGAGTCCTGACTCGCCCTCCACACTCGGTGTCGAGGTTCTGGCGTTACGAGAATGGGTGGAGGAGGAGCTGGCAGCCGGTGGTACAGGGGATCGCGATGACGCTCCACCCCACACTTCGGTTGCCTGGCAGCAGGTGTCGATTCCGACCCGGGAATGCCCAGGGGCTGCCCGCTGCCCCTTCGGCGTGGAATGCTTCGTGGAGAAGTCACGGGAGGCGGCGCGCAATGCTGACCTTGTAGTCACCAATCATGCCTTGGTCGCGATCAACGCGATGCATGGCGGCACCGCCCTGCCAGAGCACACAGCATTGATCATCGATGAGGCCCATGAACTCACGAGCCGTCTCACCACTGCCGCCACCGATGAGCTGAGTCCCGGTGTTGTCGATCGGGTGGTCAAGCGTTGTCTGTCCTGGCTGGGAGACGACGTGGGATCGGACATGTTGGACGCGGCAGAGGAGCTGCGCGATGTGCTGGCCGACAGCCCGGCAGATCGCATCACCGGGGCCGGTGCCTTGCTTCCGAAGGCTTGTGCTGGACTCCGTGATGCCGCGCGGCAAGCCATCAGCGAGCTGGACAAGGACAAGGAGAGCCCTGAACGTTCCCAGGCGATGGGTGCCTTGACCGAAGTTTTCGATATCGCCGAGAGAATTGCGCGCCTGGCTGACCAGGATGTCGTGTGGGTCAGCCATTCAGATCAGCAAGGAGACAGGGCTCACGTGGCTCCGTTGTCGGTCGCGGGGCTGGTGCGCGAGGAGGTTTTCGGGCAGGCCACCACGATCCTCACCTCGGCGACACTTACCCTGGGCGGCAATTTCCGGACCTTCGCCACCAGTATCGGGCTGGTGCAGGAAGATGAGCTGATCGATGGCAGGAAGACACCGGCAGCAGGGACGGGTTGGCGCAGCTTGGACGTCGGTTCGCCATTCAACTATGGCAGGCAGGGAATCCTCTATGCCGCCGCTGGGTTGCCGTCCCCGGGGCGTGACGGGCTGACGGAGGCGCTGCTGGATGAGGTCGCCCAGCTGGTGTGGGCAGCTGGTGGGAGGACCCTCGGGCTGTTCGCATCGCGCC
The DNA here is from genome assembly GCF_019973735.1 of Arachnia rubra. Taxonomy (NCBI): domain Bacteria; kingdom Bacillati; phylum Actinomycetota; class Actinomycetes; order Propionibacteriales; family Propionibacteriaceae; genus Arachnia; species Arachnia rubra. The sequence continues at coordinate 1,853,591 of NZ_AP024463.1, read as the reverse complement.
GTAATGCCGAGCAGGCCGTCGCTCATTGCCGACAGGTGCTGCCGGAACTGGAGTTCCTGTGCCAGGGCGATGCCCAGCTCTCTGAGCTTCAGCGAAACTTCACAGAGCGCCCGGCCACGAGCCTGTTCGGCACCATGTCGTTGTGGCAGGGCATTGATGTGCCAGGTGAGACCTGCCAGCTGGTCATCATCGACAAAATTCCCTTCCCGCGCCCCGACGATCCCTTGATGCAGGCCCGCAAGAAGGCTGTGGATGATGCGGGCGGCAATGGTTTCATGACGATCGCTGCCGCCCACGCGGCCCTGCTGCTGGCGCAGGGGGCTGGACGTCTGATTCGCCGTGAGAGCGACCGGGGTGTGGTCGCAATCCTTGATCCTCGCGTTGTCAAAGCCCGTTACGGTGCTTTCCTGTCGAGTTCTCTACCGGGATTCTGGCGCACGACGGACCTTGATTCTGCAACCAATGCCTTGTTGAGACTGCGAGGCGCCGAGTAACAAACTCGGCGCCTCGCAGCTGAGGAACGGCAGAATTAGATCCCTCACATAGAAACACCGATCGAGCGGAGATAACTCATCGGATTCGATGCCGAGTACACGTCTCCGGGAGTGACCCCGGAGGGGTAGTACTCGAAGTGCAGGTGTGCCCCGAAGCTGCGGCCCGTGGTGCCCACGTTGCCGATCTTCTGGCCGGCGGTGACCTGCTGTCCCACCTTCACATCCGTGCTGCTCAGGTGGGCGTATAGGGTTGACGAGCCATCGGCTGCGCGGATGGCCACGTAGTTGCCGGCCCAGGAGCCAACGTTCCCGCTGACGACGGTGCCGGAGGTTGCGGCATACACGGGGGTGCCGCTGCTGGCAGAGAAGTCCTGGCCCGTGTGGTAGCGGGACCAGCTTCCGGTCGCGCCGAAACCAGCACTGAGCTTGTAGGTTCCCTTCGCCAGAGGCGCCGCAGCTCCATCGACGACCGTGGTGCTACCGCTGGAAGCCGCAGCGTCGGTGGCCGGGGTGCTTGAGGAGCCTGACGACGCGGCCTTGTTCGTGTAGGAGTAGTTGCCTGAGCTTGAGCTGCTGCCGGACGAGGACTTCTTGCCCGAGGTCGTCGAACCGTTGTAGTACTTGCCGCTGCTGGATTTGGAGCTCTTGCCGCTGTAGTTGGAGCTCTTGGAAGTGCTCTGCTTCTTGTTGTTGTAGCCCGCCTTCTTGTAGGAGCTGCGGTACTTTTTCCCCGTGGAGCTCTGGCTCTTCTTAGTTGAGGTGGAATCCTGCCCACTGGTTTCTGCGACGGCGCGGCGAGCCACAGAATGCTGTTCGTCACAGTCGCGGTCAGTGTTTGCGGCTCGCTTGGGGCGCTCAGTCTGCTGGGCGCGGGAGGTATAGCGGCTCTTGCTGCTTGATGTTGCAGAAGCGGAGTTCTGCTGGGCCGAGCTGTCGGAGGCAGCGGTGCTACGGGCAGCTCGGGTATGCCTTGCTGAGTCAGTGGCCGCATCACGGTGGCCGGACTCGGCGGCAGCCGCGGGGGTGGCGGCCAGGCCGATTGTTCCTATGCTGCCAGCGACCACCAGAGCGGTGAGGGGACGGCGCCAGGGCGCAGGCGGCTTGGGGAGCGCCCGGCGCGGGATGGCTCCCGGACCAAAGGCAGCGCAGCCACGGCGGGGCTGAGTGGATTTCAAGAATCCCATGGTCGGTCCTTTCGGTTGGAAGATGTCGTCAATCCTGAAGGTTTCTCAGGTTAATCTCAAGTTTCCTTCAGGGTTTCATAGATGCTCACGGGAACTGAGGCGAAGATAATCTGCTTTGACTACGGGTTTTGTCTAAATTTTTCACAGGAAACGCACAGGTTGGTTGAGGTTTGAGGGGTTTGGTTGAGATTTAACTAAGAATGATGAGCGGTTGAGGGGTCCTCGCCCAAGACGGTTGTGAGCTGTCACAGCCTGGGACTGCCTCGAGGCGTGGTCGGCAAACCCGGCGGTTTGGCCTGGGGGCTGAACATCATGGGTGTCTTAATGACCCTGAGAAGACCGGGCTTACTTCCGCTCGTGCGGTGCTGGGCGCAGCGCGCTGCACCCTTGTGCTGGCGCGTGCATCCAGTTCAGCTGGCCAGTTGGGCCGGTCTGGTCGATCAGGGGTGGGGATGATTCATTGGGGGAGGCTGTGCGGTGGCCAGAATGGTGGGTGTGGTTGAGTGTGGCGATAGTGTCTGCGGGGGAGCCGAGGGTTCACTGCCGACACCCAGTTCACAGGGAAATGCAAAAAGCGCTGGGACGGATCCCAGCGCTTCTGGCAAATGCCTTTGGTGAGGTACCTCAGGCTGATTGTGATCGAACACATTAGTAGCGGGGACAGGATTTGAACCTGTGGCCTCCGGGTTATGAGCCCGGCGAGCTACCGAACTGCTCCACCCCGCGTTGCCTGATCAACTCTACATGCTTGGGCAACTGATGCCAAATCGGGTGGTGAGCTTTAAGCTGCATGGCTGGGGAGGACTTGCAGGTTAGGATTGCCGGGGTCTTGCATCGCCGTCCATACGGGAGAAACGTAGACATGAGAACCAACCGACCTCTCCGTCGCCTGACGATCATGATCGCCATGCTGCTGGGGTTCAGCCTCACACTGGTTGCCTGTTCCCCACAAGGTGGGAGAGGAGCCGCAGATCCTGTGGTCCTGAATGTCGGGGCGACGGCTGAGCCGACCGGGCTGGATCCGGCTACCACCACGGGGGCGGGGACGCCTTTCGTGCTTCTCTACAACGTTTATGAGACTCTGGTGCGTATCGACGAAAAGGGTGAGATCAAGCCGTTGCTGGCCCGCTCCTGGAGCGCTAACTCTGAGGGGAGTGTCTATACGTTTAAACTGGAACCCAACGCCACTTTTGCCTCCGGTAAACCGGTGGACGCAGCCGCGGTCATAGCCTCTTTCGGGCGGACCCGTGACGGTGAGAACACCACTGGTGTGCTGAAGTCCCAGATGAGCCGCATCAAGGATATGCGGGCTGTCGACAACCATACTGTTGAGGTCACTTTGTCTGTGCCCAGCCAGCGCTGGCTCTACGACATCACCTCCACGGCGGGGATCATCTACGACCTGTCAACAGGGCAGGATCTCAATGCACAGCCCGCAGGATCTGGTCCTTACATCTTCTCCCGGCATGAGGTCGGGTCAATGGTGTCTTTGGTGCGCAACCAGAAGTACTGGGGGACCGGTCCTCGCGTGGAGGAGGTCAACTTCAGGTACTACGCGGACGCGAATGCCATGGTGACTGCGATGCTCTCAAGTCAGCTCGACATCGTCTCCAACCTGACCGTTCCACAGTCGGTGGGCCAGTTTTCGGACACATCCCGGTTCAAGGTGCTCGAAGGCACCTCCAACGGTGAGGTGGTGCTGGGGTTCAATCACAGCAACGAGGCTCTCTCGAACCTCAAGGTCCGGCAGGCCATCAACCACGCGATTGACCGGAAAGCCCTCATGGACAGTGCCTGGGGTGGTAAGGGCACGTTGATCGGGTCGATGGTGCCTCCCACCGATCCTTGGTACGAAGACCTCTCCAACACCTACCCGTATGATCCGGCGAAAGCGAAGCAGTTGCTTGAGGAAGCGGGCTATGCGAGTGGGCTCACGCTGCGGTTGCGGGTTCCGAATCTGCCCTATGGGCCTCCCATAGCGCGGATCGTCGCTGCGCAGCTGCGTGAGGTCGGCATCGAGGTCAGCGTCGATGAACTTGAGTTCTCCACCTGGCTGGAGCAGGTGTACAAACAGCACGACTACGACATGACTGTTGTGGCGCACGTTGAGCCTTGGGACATATCGTCTTTCGCCAACCCCGAGTATTACTGGCGGTACAATAACCAGCAGTTCACGGAGCTGATCAACAAGGCCGATGCGGCCTCAACCAGTAAGGAGCAGGAGGCCACCTTGAAGCAGGCAGCAAAGGTGCTGGCTGACGACGCTGCTGCCGATTGGCTGTTCCTGCTGCCCAACCTGGTGGTCACCACCACCGAGATCTCTGGGGTTGCGACGAACACCACTGGCCTGTCGTTCGACCTGACCCACGTCGCAACCAGCCGCTGAGGTGTCTTTCCGGGATTTCGGCCGGCGTCTGCTCGGCCTGGTGGTGAGCTTACTGGTGGCATCACTGCTGATATTCCTAGCCACCAATGCCCTTCCGGGCAGTGTCGCCAGTGTGGTGCTCGGCACTCAGGCGAGTCCTGGGGAGGTGGCTGCTCTGGAGGAACGCCTTGGCTTGAACCGCCCTCTGCTGCTTCGCTATGTGGAATGGCTGTTGGGGGTCCTCACGGGTGATTTCGGCACCACCATGATCGGCGGCCGCGACGTTCTGGGGGAGATCCTGCCGAAACTCGGTGTCTCTGCCTGGCTGGTTGCTCTGGGCATGATCTTTGCGTTGGTCATCGCCGTCCCACTTGGATCTTTCGCGGCGCTGCGGCGACGGCATGCCAGCGGTTTCGCAGCCTCCGCCATCTCCCAGATCGGGTTGTCCATCCCGGCCTTCTGGGCAGGGATGTGGCTGGTCATCGTGTTCGCGGTGAATCTGCGCTGGTTACCAGCAGGGGGATATGTACCCCTGAGCCGTGACCCGGCCGGTTGGGCTTCTCACCTGGTCTTGCCGGTGATGTCGCTTGCCTTGGTGCAGGGCAGCCTGCTGGCGCGGTACGTCCGGAGTGCCGTGATCGAGGTAACCAGCGAGGACTGGTTCCGGACGGCGCGTGCTGTCGGCTGGTCCAGGCTGGGGGCATTGCGTCGTCATGGCGTGCGCAATATAGCTATCTCCCTCCTGACCGTCATTGGGCTGCAAGTGGCCACCCTCCTGGTGGGGGCGATCATCATTGAGCAGGTGTTCGCCATTCAGGGACTGGGCTCGCGCCTACTGCTGGCGGTGTCCCAGCGTGACCTGGTGCTGGTGCAGGGCATAGTCCTGATCCTCGTGTGGACGGTCCTGGTGATCAACTTCATCGTCGATGCGGTGTATCAGGCGGTCGACCCACGGCTGAAGGAGGCGAGTACGGTCACATGATGCGCCGCTCGAACCTGGTTTTCGGCACGGGGCTGCTGGCTTTTGTGGTTCTGTTGGCTCTGGTTGGCCTGGCCTGGACCCCTTACGATCCCACCGCCATAACGGGTGGTTTCCGCGAGGCGCCGTCAGCTGCTCACTGGCTGGGTACCGATGGTGCTGGCTTCGACATCATGAGCCGGCTGATGACAGGCGCGAAGCTGGTGCTCCTGGTGGGGCTTGTGTCGGTGGCTGGGGCGGGCCTGATTGGCATCCCGGCTGGTGTGGTCGCCGGCATGTACCGTGGCTGGGGCTCGGCCCTGATCGCTCGTGGAGCCGATGTCCTCTACGGTTTCCCAGCCCTCTTGCTGGCTATTCTCTTTGCCGCTGCTCTCGGTGGCTCCGCGTGGACTGCGATGATGGCTATCTCGCTGTCCACCGTCCCGGCCTTCGTGCGAATCGCCCGCGCCGCCACAATGCAGGTGATGGGGCTCGCTTTCGTCGAGGCCGCACGCCTTTCGGGAACCCCGAGACGGCAGATCGCACTCAAGCATGTGCTCCCCAACATAGCGCCCGTGCTGGGGGTTCAGGCCAGCGTGAGTGTCGGCATTGCGATCCTCGCGGAATCGGGTCTGTCCTACCTGGGGCTGGCATCAGGGCCCGATGTACCAACGTGGGGCCGTATGTTGCGTGAGGCGCAGGACCAGATCTTTATCGCGCCGGTGATCGCATTGTGGCCGGGCCTGGCCGTTGCCGCAGCGACCATGGGCTGCAACCTGCTGGGTGACGGGCTGCGTGACCTCCTCGACCCCAAACTGCGGGAGCTGACATGAGTCTGTTGGAAATCGAGGAACTGCGGATCGTCTTCGGACGCCGCCGGAAAGTAGCGTTGGACGGCGTCTCCTTCACCCTGGGGGAGCGGGAGCGCCTCGGAATCATCGGGCAGTCTGGGTCGGGCAAGACCGTCATCGCGCTGTCCATCATGGGGCTGCTCCCGGAGAATGCTCAGGTCAGTGGCTCGATACGCCTGGCCGGCAAGGAGCTCGTGGGGCGTTCTGAAAAGGAGCTGCGAAAACTTCGCGGTGACGCGGTGTCGATGGTCTTCCAGGAACCGATGACTGCCCTGGACCCAACAATGCGCGTCGGCCGGCAGGTTGGTGAGGTTGTTGCACTGCATCATAGTGAGCGCCGGGGGGGGCATCCGGGCTGTCGTGCTGGAGTGGCTGAAGCGTGTCGGATTGCCGGAGCCCGAGCGCATCGCCGACTCCTACCCCCATCAGCTGTCCGGAGGCCAGCGCCAGCGCGCCCTGATCGCGATGGCGCTGGCCAACCGTCCAGCCCTGGTCATCTGTGATGAGCCGACCACCGCCCTGGACGTGATTGTGCAGAAACAGATCCTCGACCTCCTCGATGTTGAGTTCTCCGGGCGCGCAGCCCTTTTCGTCAGCCATGACCTTGCTGTGGTTAGGCAGGTCTGTCAGCGGGCGATCGTTTTGCTTGATGGGAGGCTCGTCGAGCATGGCCCTATCGACGAGGTGATCGACACTCCACAGCACCCCTATACCAGGGGTCTGGTTGCTTCTGCACGCCTGTCCGGCGTGGCTCCCGGAGAACGGCTGCAGACCGTTGCCGACTATTGGCAGGCGGGAGAGACATGAGCGCGCTGCTTGAGCTTGAAGGTGTCGATGTGATCTTCCGCAGGGGAAGCACGAGATTCCAGGCTCTTCACCAGGTGGATCTCGCAATCAGAGCAGGAGAACGGCTGGGGATCGTGGGCGGGTCTGGTTCTGGCAAGACCACCATCCTGCGTACTTTACTCGGCCTGATCCGCCCTGCGGCAGGCGAGGTGCGTTGTGATGGCCGCCGTATCGATGGGCTTCCAGATAGGGAACTCGCAGATATCCGCAGCCGGGTGTCCCTGGTCTCCCAGGACCCGAATGCCTCTCTCAACCCCCGTATGAAGCTACAGGACATTGTCGCTGAGCCGCTGCGTTCCCCATGGCGGCGGACACGAACGGCAACCGATCGCGACCATGCTGTCACTGAAGCCGTCACCGCAGTGGGGCTGGAGGCAGCCATGCTGGGACGCTATCCGCACGAGCTTTCAGGGGGGCAGCGTCAGCGAGTGGCGATCGCACGGGCTCTGGTCAGCTCCCCGGACGTCCTGATAGCTGATGAACCCGTCTCGGCCCTCGACGTCTCTGTGCGCGCTCAAGTCCTGAACTTGCTGGCGGATGCGGTTGTGGAACGGAACCTGGCGATGCTGTTCGTCAGTCATGATCTAGCCGTGGTCCGCCACCTGTGCGAGCGGGTCGTGGTGGCCGACCGCGGCAGGATCGTGGAGGAGGGGCCTGTGGCAAAGGTCTTCGACGATCCGCAGCATGAGTACACACGAAGACTGCTGGATGCCACTGTCTCCTTGTGAGCCAGGGTTTCGGCTGTAGCATGACCTGCCGTGAAAGCCCTGCTATTAGAGAACATCCACTCCGAGGCCGTGCGTGCCCTGGAAGGCCGTGGTTATCAGGTTGAATTGCGCTCCGGCGCTCTTGGCGAAGCTGAGCTGGCCGACGCCTTGGAAGGCGTGGAGCTGCTAGGCATCCGTTCCCGCACCCATATCACTGGCACGGTGCTCAAGGCGCATCCGCAGCTGCTGGCTGTTGGAGCCTTCTGTATAGGGACGAACCAGATTGATCTCCCGGCTGCGGCTGCTGCGGGGGTAGCTGTCTTCAACGCTCCCTACTCCAACACGCGCTCTGTGGTGGAGCTGGCGCTGGGTGAAATCATCACGATGGCCAGGCGCCTCGGGGACAAGAACGCCAGCATGCACGCGGGTATCTGGGACAAGTCCGCGAACGGGTCCCACGAAGTGAGGGGCCGTACCCTCGGGATCGTCGGCTACGGCAATATCGGGTCACAGCTTTCAGTACTGGCTGAGGCAATGGGCATGAAAGTGTACTTCTACGATGTCGTGGACCGTCTGGCGCTTGGAAATGCCACGCGGGTGGACAGCATGCAGGAGCTGTTCGAGACGTGTGAGACCATATCGCTACATGTGGATGGCCGCGCCTCCAACGCACGCCTGATCGGGGAGCGGGAGTTCGCCCAGATGCGGCCCCGCACCCTGTTCCTGAACCTGTGCCGCGGCAATGTGGTCGATGTCGATGCCCTGGCCGCGGCCTTGCAGTCAGGGCATATCGCGGGGGCAGCCGTCGACGTGTTCCCGGACGAGCCGAAGAGCAAGGATGAGCCATTCGTTTCACCACTTCAAGGCATTTCGAACGTTATTCTCACCCCGCACGTTGGTGGATCCACCCTGGAAGCGCAGGTGGACATCGGTCGTTATGTGGCGGGGAAACTGGCTGACTACGAAGCATATGGAAACACCTCCATGGCGGTGAACCTCCCTGAGGTCTCCGTCCCGGTCCCGCAGGCAGAGCGGATACTGCACCTGCACCGGAACGTGCCTGGGGTACTGGCGCGCCTCAATCACACCTTGGCCGGGCACAACATGAACATCGGCTCCCAAACTCTGTCTACCTTGGGCGAATATGGCTACGTCGTGACCGATGTCTCCGGACAACATTACGAGGGACTGCTCGCTGAGCTCCAGGCTCTCGAGGAGAGCATCCGGGTACGGATGATCTGAGACGCTCTCCTAGCCGCCCTCGGCTGGGCGCAGCTTTTCCAGAACGACTTCGTGTAGAAGCCCGTTCGTGGCCAGAGCATTGCCGTGGTAGGGGCCTGGTTCACCATCGATACTGGTGAACCGTCCACCCGCCTCACGCACGATGATGTCGAGTGCCGCCATGTCGTAGAGGTTGAGTGTTGGCTCGCAGGCGATGTCTACGGCCCCCTCAGCGACCAGCATGTAGCTCCAGAAATCACCATAGGCGCGGGAACGCCAGCTCTCACGCATCAAGTCAACGAATCCCTGGCCACGGCCTGACTCCACCCAGCCATTGATACTGGAGTAGGACAGGGAGGCATCAGCCAGCTGTTCCACCCGGCTGGTGTTGATCTGGGTTGCGCTCAGAATCGAACGACCGGTGTATGCCCCTCCTCCCTGACTCGCCCACCAGCGGCGTCCAAGCGCGGGCGCTGAGACGACGGCTGCCGCCACCTGTCCGTCTATCTCAAGGGCGATCAGGGTGGCCCACACCGGTACGCCTCGCAGGTAGTTGGCAGTGCCGTCGATGGGGTCGATGATCCAGCGGCGATTCGATTCCCCGGTGTCCTGCATCTCCTCGCCGTGAACAGCATCCCGAGGGCGGGTACGAGAAAGGGTGCGTCGGATCGATTCCTCCACTGCAGTGTCCGCTTCAGTCACAGGGGTGGAGTCCGGCTTGGTCTTGACTCTCAGGTCCTGGGCTTTGAAACGGCTCATCGAGATGGAATCGGCATCGTCGGCCATCACATGAGCCAGGCGGATGTCATCGGTGAGTTCTTTGCTGGCGACCATGGTCCTAACGTAGCCGAGACCTCCTGCATCAGGCGAAGGCCCGCTCCATCCGGCGGAAGGAAAACAATCTTTCTGCGCTGAGAACACCGGCCCGGACCGCCTCATCAAGTGCGCATTCTGGCGCAGACGAGTCGTGATGGCAGCCACGCGGGCAGTCCGCAACCAGTCCCTCTAGATCGGGGAAGGCACCGACGAATGACTCTGGGCGGACATGGCTGATGCCGAAGGACCGCACACCGGGAGTGTCTATGATCCAGCCGCCCTCTGGCAGAGCGATGGCGGCCGCCGAGGTGGATGTGTGGCGGCCTTTCCCAGTGATCTCACTGACTGCTCCTGTTGTCCGGCCGGTACCTGGCACCAGCGCGTTCACCAGCGTCGACTTTCCCACCCCAGAGTGTCCTATGAGCACGGTGGTGTGGTGCCTCAGAAGCTTTTGGACCTCGGCGAGATCGCATCCAGGACGGACAACAGCTATGGGGAAATCCAGCGGTTCGTAGACGGTACGAAGGTCGTCGGGAGAGGCCAGATCTGCTTTGGTGAGGCACAGAAGCGGTGAGATGTGGGCGTCGTAGGCAGCAACGAGAATCCGGTCGATCATTCCCATACGCGGCCCTGGATCGGCCAGCGCGGTGACGATCATCAGCTGATCGGCGTTGGCGACGATGGGGCGTTCAAAGGTGTCTGCATCGTCAGCGGAGCGGCGCAACCAGGTGCGCCGCTCCGCCACCTCGACGATGCGTGCGAGAGTGCCCGCAGCGCCAGAGACGTCACCATCCAGCTTCACCTGATCACCAACGATCACCCCTTTGCGTCCCAAGATGCGAGCTTTTGTCGCGGTGACCGCTGTGGAGTCTTGTAGTACGCAGCGATACCGCCCACGGTCGATGGATGCCACCATGGCGTCAGGTGCATCCGAGTAGTCAGGACGGTCCTTGGTGCGCGGACGGCTGCGTTTCCGGGGGCGTTCAAAGGCCGTGTGGTCGTCGTGCCAGCGTGACATCAGAGACTCACCAGCTGTTCCCACCGCTGTGGGAAATCCGGCATGGTCTTTGAGACACAACTGATGTCATCAATGCTGGTTTCCGGCCTTACGAGAGCCACTATCGCGGCGAAATGCGCCATCCTGTGGTCAGCATGGGCGGTTAGCTCAACAGGTCCTTGAAAGCCCAGCCCGCCTGTGATCTCCAAACCGTCGTGATGCTCGGTGACCGCGACTCCCAGCTTCTCCAATTCGGCTGTCAGCGCTGCCAGGCGATCAGTCTCATGGCCACGGATATGAGCCACGCCTCTGATCCGGGTTTTTCCTTCCGCCACCGAGGCGAGCGCGGTGACGACGGGCGTCAGCTCCGAGGCGCCATGAAGGTCCACGTCAACGCCCTGCAGCCGGCTAGGACCAGTGACAGTCACCTCGTCGTCGTGCTGGACAATGACACATCCCATCCGCTCAGCCACATTCAGGAACTGCGCACCTGGTTGGAGGCTGGACGAGGGCCAGCCTGGCACGGTCACAGTGCCGCCTGTGACAGCTCCTGCCGCCAGGAAAGCAGCGGCATTTGTCAGATCAGGCTCGATACGCAGATCGAGGGCACGGATGGGGCCAGGATGGATTCGCCATGATGAGGAGTCAGGCTCATCAACGTGTACGCCCCGGGCGCGCAGCATGTCGATGGTCATCGCTATGTGCGGCCGGGATGGGACAGACAACCCGGTATGCCGCAGCCGGAGACCAGAAGGCAAGCGCGCCCCAATCATCAGCATTCCTGAGATGAACTGACTTGATGCGGAGGAATCCACCGCCACTTCGGCATCGTCGTCGAAAGGGCCGGGGGAGAGGGTGAAGGGCAGTGAGTTGGCATCAATCTTTGCTCCCAGCTGTCTGAGACCATCTAGCAGGCCCAGCATTGGGCGCTTCGTAGCCTGTGCATCTCCGAAGAAGCGGGTAGGGGCATCGGCCAGAGCAGCCAGTGGCGGCGCGAAACGCATCACCGTGCCTGCCAGGCCACAGTCGATACCGTCAGGTACGCCTCGGAAACCCGCCGGAGGCTGGATTCGTAGCGTGCCTGCGCTGGGTGTGTCGATAGTCACGCCCAGCCCACGCAGCGCGTCCATCATGAGGGCGCAGTCACGCGAGTCGAGTACCCCCGACACCGTTGAGGGGGCTTCGGCGAGTGCAGACAATACGAGTGCCCGGTTCGTCTCAGACTTTGAACCGGGCACCTCAGCAGTTCCCCGGACGGCCGCCTGGACCGTCTTGAGGCGGAAACCCGTCAAGAGCTGACCGCCTGCCGGGCCTTCTTCAACGCCTTCGTCCGGCGGCCCCGGCGGGAGACATTCCTGCGACGCCAAGAAGCGCTGGGGCGTCCCTGCAAGTCCTGGGTTGCCAGTATGGATGCACCGAGCAGAGCGGTGTTCTTCAGCACCTCAGGGCGGCGTGCCTGCTTCTCGTCAGGGTCTGCCCCCTTCTCGGGAAGCGACATCGCGATGTTGAGGATGCTTGCCTTTGCAAGCAGCAATGCTCCGATCCTGCGGCCGATGCCGGTGGCGAACATCACACCGCCGACGACCTCGGCGGCGCCACAGATTCGCACCCAGGATTCAGCGCGATCAGGTACATGGGAGGAATAACCGGAGGGCACGACTCGCTGCACGACGGGGGCTATGCGAGACGTGAACGCCTCGGCTTCCGGTGCCAACTCCGTTGGCGAGGTGACCTTGCGCACGCCATCGGCGACGAAGGCACTGGCGAAAAGGCTACGGGCGAGGAAGCGCAACAGACTCATGTAATCAAACTTACCCATAGCGGGCCCCAGTTGGAACGACCGGGTGCGGATTGTCGGCGACCTGAGGCCACACTTGTTTCTCCTTCCGGAACGGAATAATCCCGGTGCTTACAGCGTTTCCTCAGCATGACGAGGCCAGTCCTGTTGCTAGACCCCCCTTTGGCGTGGGACCGGACACCTGTATGTTCTTCTGTGATGGAAGAAACGGATGCCACGCTCCTGGATACCGCGGAACTTGGGTTTGCGTTCGAGAATGAGGCATTGAGCCACCTCGACCGCCTCTACTCGGCTGCCCTGCGGATGACTCGTAACTCGGCTGATGCCGAGGACCTAGTGCAGGAGACATATGTGAAAGCACTACGGGGACGTGATTCGTTCAAGCCCCGGACCAATATGAAGGCCTGGCTGTACCGGATTCTCACCAATACCTACATCAACTCTTATCGCAAGGCAGTTCGCTCGCCGCAGATGAGTGGGGATGAGGAGGTCACGGACTGGCAGCTGGCCCGGGCCGCATCCCATGACTCGCAGGGCCTGCGGTCCGCAGAGATGGAGGCTTTGGAGAACATTCCCGATGCCGCTGTGGCTGCTGCCATGGCTGACCTGGCTGAGAACTACCGGCTGGCGGTTTACCTCTCCGACGTCGAGGGATTCAGCTATAAGGAAATAGCCACCATCATGGACACCCCTATCGGCACAGTCATGTCACGTCTGAACCGTGGTCGTTCACAGCTGCGGAAAGCACTGGCCGAGTATGCCGCTGACCGCGGTATCGGAGGTGCCAGGGCATGACCGACCCCGATATGCACACCCACGACCATGACGACATGGATGAATGTATGCGAGCCCTCAGGGCAGTCCATGCTTTCCTGCACGGGGAACTTCCTGAGACTGACGCAGACCTAGTCAGGCGTCATCTCCAGGCTTGTGAGCGATGTATGGAGAGCTTCGAGATCGAATCCACCATCACCAGGATGATCCGCCGTAGCCAGCCAGCCACAGCCGCTCCAGCAGGCCTACGCAATCGTTTGACGGTGCTCTGCCTCTCTAAGTGATCAAGAGCCCAGGAAGACCAGCGCCCCCATACCGCAGAGGGTTCGGGGGCGCTGGGTACCTACGGCTCAGGCGTTAGGGCGCTTGCCGTGGTTGGCCTTGTTCTTGCGACGTGCGCGACGTTTACGACCGGTCTTGCCCATCGGGGCCTCCTTCTTCAAGTTGCGACGGCCCATTGTGCCAGATGCCTCATAGCGTCACCAGCTACGACAATGGCAGAGTAGGGCCATGGTGAGGACGCAGCCACCCGATGAGCTTTCTGACTATGAGTGGCTCCTGGCCTTTCAGAGCCAGTGGCATCTGCTCAGTGACCTGTCCTTCTCGGATCTGCTGCTGTGGGTTCCTGAGGATGATGCCCCCGACTGTGAGGTTTTCACCTGCATCGCGCAGATCCGCCCTGTGACCGGTCCGACGGCGCTGGAGGACGACGTCATAGGCGAGCAGATCGCCTATGAGCTGGATCATCAGGTCATGGTGGCGTATCTCAGTCATGAGATCAGCGAGACCAGCGACAATGCCCTGTCCGCCGGTATTCCCGTGGATGTGTGGGCCATCCCAGTGCTGAGGGGCGGCAGGTGCATAGCGGTGCTGGAGCGTCACACAAACCAGATGGGCATGCGTGCCACAGGCCTGCTGGAGGAGAACTATCTCGAGGCAGCAGACATTCTGACCAGCATGATCCTTGAGGGACATTTTCCGCTGGCCCCCGTGTCCGACAAGGCTTTCGCACCTCGTGTCTGTGATGGCGTGCTGCGAGTGCAGGTGGGTGGACGCATCAGTTATGCATCACCGAACGCCATCACTGCCTTCCGGCGTCTCGGGGCTCAGGGTGATGTCGCTGATGAGGATTTCAGCACTCTCATCCGGAGCGTCATGCGGGGCGTGGAGTCGATGGGGCAGACGATACAGGCAGACCTCGCGGAGCAGCGCAGCGTCGTTTTTGACGTCGAGCAGCCGCGGGCCTCCATGCGCGTTGTCGTCCTGCCGCTGGCAGTCCAGGGCGAGCAGATGGGCTCTTTGGTACTCTGCCGGGATACCACAGACCTGCGTACCCGTGATCGTATGCTCGTCACCAAGGACGCCACCATCCGCGAGATCCATCACCGGGTCAAGAACAATCTCCAGACAGTAGCCGCGCTGCTGCGGATGCAGTCCCGGAGACTCGAGTCTGAGGAGGGACGTGACGCGTTGCGTGATGCGATGCGCAGGGTCTCCTCCATATCTGTCGTTCATGACATGCTCAGTCACAGCCTTGACGAGGATGTGGCCTTCGACGGTGTCTGTGATCGTATTCTCCTGATGGTCGGGGACCTGGCTGCGACGTCGGGGTCGGTCCGGGCAGTCCGGGTTGGTAGTTTCGGTCAGGTGAGGGCGGACGCAGCGACTTCTTTGGCGATGATGATCACCGAGCTGTGCCAGAACGCCATCGAGCACGGCCTCCAAGGTGGGGAAGGCTGCATTGAAGTGAGGCCCGAGACCTTTGAAGAGGGTATGACCGTCGATGTGGTCGACAATGGGGTGGGGCTGCCCGATGGTTTCAAGCTGGGAAACCAAACCAGTCTTGGCCTGGCGATCATCTCCACCCTGGTTAGTGACCTCGGTGGGGCTCTTGAGATCGGGGACCGGACAGACGGGCAAGGCACCTGTGCTCGCCTGGCGCTTCCCTCACTTGTCTGACGATGGCGGAAGTATTCCGTGGCTTCAGCTGGCGCGCACCCTTGAGCGGGCGGCCCGGCGTTTCATGGCGCGTCGCTCATCTTCGCTCATGCCGCCCCAGACCCCATGGTCCTGACCGGCATCGAGGGCCCAGTCGAGACATTGGTCCTTGACAGCACAGCTTTGGCAGACCTTTTTTGCGTCCTCGATCTGCTGGAGTGCGGGGCCGGTGTTGCCGACAGGGAAGAACAGCTCAGGATCCTCAGTCAGGCAGGCTGCCCTGTGGCGCCAGTCCATGAACGGCACTCCTTTGGCTAGATGATTTTTCGAGCGGATAGAACTTACTCCGCCCGGCAAAGTTAGACAACCCCTCAAGTCCACAAAAAGTTTGAAAATGTATTATCTGCACTCAGGCAAGCCGGCCGGCTCCTTCTGAGGGTTTTGCAGTGAACCATGCCGGTTCCCGGAATTCAGCCTCTCGGAAGGCGTTCTGGATCGCATCTGCGATACCCACGGCTTGGCCGAGGGAACACCAGGCTATGATGCAGCCGCCGAAACCGCCACCCGTCATCCGGGCCCCGAGCGCCCCGTGATGCCGTGCCGTCTCCACTGCCAGGTCAACTGTTGGAACTGTGATCTCGTAGTCGTCGCGCATGGAGGCATGGGAGGCGTCGAGCAGAGGGGGGAGCGCGCTGAGCTTTCCTGCCCGGGCCAGCTCCAAAGCGGCCCGGGTCCGCTCATTCTCTGTGACAACATGCCGGACTCGTTTGCGCATTCGCTCGTCGGGGAGCTCTGCGAGGGCAGCCTCAAGATCCGTTACGTCGCGGAGGGCTGAGACTCCAAGAAGCCGGGCGGCCTGCTCGCAGGTAGCCCGGCGTTCCCCGTACTCCCCGTCGACATGGCTGTGTGGGGTGCGGGTGTCGAGCACCAGGATCTCCACGCCCTGCTCATGCAGCGGTAGAGGCACCTCGGCGGTTTCCAGGGTCCGGCAGTCCAGGAAGAGCCCGGTGTCTGCGCGGCACAATGTGCTGGCGGCCTGATCCAGGAGGCCGGTGGGCGCCCCGACGTAGACGTTTTCCGCGCGTTGCGCCAGCTTGGCCCGGTCCATGGGGGCGATGTCCAGGCCGAAGAGGTCACAGGCCGCTGCCATGCCCGAGCACTCGATTGCCGCAGAGCTGGAGAGTCCCGCCCCGAAGGGCACGTCAGAGGTGAGCACCATGGTGATCCCACCTACCTGGTTGCCGGCTTCCCGGAGCGCCCAGAGCACCCCGCTCAGATAGGCCTGCCAGCCTCCGATACCAGGCCTGAGCTCGGGGAGCGATAGCTCTGTGGTTTCTCCCAGGTCCAGGGCATGCATGACTACGCGTGCATCTTCACGCAGCCCCGCAGCGACCAGTGCCCGTTGCTCCAGAGCGAAAGGCAGCACAAAACCATCGTTGTAGTCAGTGTGCTCACCAATCAGATTCACCCGTCCTGGAGCGAACCAGATTCCCTCCGGTGGTGAGCCGATCAGCTCTTTGTAGCGTACTGCCAGCTTCTCAACGGCATTCATGAATACCACCTTTGCCTGTGGGTTTGACCAGCCAAAAGTGCATTCCGCAGTCTGTGCCCAGAATCATGCTTATGCCCCAAATGCGCTGTTCATCAGATCCTCAGTCTGCTGCTGGTGAACTCTCAGCGAACCGACGGAAGGAGCTGAGGACCAAGGCCGGGCCACCCGGCGCAGCCGGAATGGGAGGTCGGTGTGGTTTGCCACCGAGTTCGGCAGATGCACCGATATGAACGGCCACGGGCCTTGGTTTGCGGGCTCATCCTGGACAAACCGGATATCAGTGACGTGGCGGTACCGCTCCAGGATCTTGGCCACCTCGGCTCCGGGTAACGGGTAGAGACGCTCCAGCGAGATGATAGCCACCTTGCCGTCGAGACCGAACTTCTCACGGTTTGATATGAGCTCCCACCGGATCTTGCCGGAACAGAACAAAAGACGGGTGACCTCAGCGGGGTTCGTGATGGTGGGGTCGTCCAGGACCGGATGCCAGGTGCCCGTGGTGAACTCCTCCGGTGAGGATGCGGCCATCTTGTTCCGCAGCATGGACTTCGGGGTCGCCACCACGACAGGCCGGTGGTAATTCACGTAGGCATGCTGGCGCAGCAGATGGAAATAGCTGGCGGCTGTGGATGGCTGGCTGACCGCGAATGCGTTCTCTGCGCACAGTTGCAGCCAGCGTTCGATACGAGCGGAGCTATGGTCCGGTCCCTGGCCCTCGAAGCCATGGGGTAGCAGCAGCACCACACCGGATTTCTGGTCCCACTTTGCCTGTCCGGAGACGACGAATTCGTCTGCGATGATCTGTGCTCCGTTGGCGAAATCCCCGAACTGTGCCTCCCACATCACCAGGGCGTTGGGCCTGGCCACGGAGTAACCGTATTCGAAGCCCAGCGCCGCGTACTCGCTCAGCAAAGAGTCATAGACGTCGAAGGTTGCCTGGTCGTCGCTGAGATGCTTCAAGGGAACCCATGCCTCATTCGTGACCCGGTCGACGATGGCTGCGAAGCGCTGGGAAAAGGTACCTCGCCGCGAATCCTGGCCTGCCAGCCTGACAGGGTGTCCCTCCATCAGCAGGGAGCCGATGGCCAGCAGCTCGGCTGTGGCCCAGTCAACCGGTCCGTTGAGGATCTGCTCGGCCCGGCGTTCCAGTTGGGGCAGCACCTTCGGGTGGGGTGTGAAGCCCTCTGGCAAGACCGTGTGCACTTCACTGATCCGGCGCATCATCTCCGGGGTGATCTGTGTGAGTCGCTGATCTTGTTTCGCCGGGTAGTACGGGACGCGAGTGTACTCCTCGTTGACTGCTGCGGAGTTCTTGGCATCACGTGCCTCTTTGAACACGGTCTCCAGCCGGGCCCGGAACTTGTTCATGACGTCTTCGGCATCCGACATGGAGATGTCCCCACGGCCGATCAGCGCTTCGGTGTAGAGGCGCCTGACGGACCGTTTCTGCTCTATCAGGTCGTACATCTTCGGCTGGGTGAAACTCGGGTCGTCGCCCTCATTGTGGCCACGACGCCGGTAGCAGACCAGATCGATCACGACGTCCTTGTGGAACCGCTGCCGGTAGGCGAAGGCGAGACGCGCAGCCCGGACACATGAGTCGGGATCATCGCCGTTGATGTGCAGCACGGGGGCGGCGATGGCCTTCGCGACGTCCGTGCAATAGGTGGAGGTGCGTGACTCGATGGGCGATGTCGTGAAACCAACCTGGTTGTTGACCACGATGTGAATCGTGCCTCCGGTTTTGTATCCACGCAGCTGGCTCATCTGCAGGGTCTCGAAGATGACTCCCTGCCCGCAGAAGGCGGCGTCCCCGTGCAGTAGCAGGGGCAGGACCGGGAAGTCGTCATTCCCGATGACGTCCTGCTTTGCACGCGCGATGCCCTGCAACACCGGGTTCACAGCCTCCAGATGCGACGGATTCGCCGCGACAGAGGCCTTGATGGTGGCCCCGTTGCTAGCGACGAACTGGCCTTCCGAGCCCAAGTGGTACTTGACATCACCAGTGCCAGAGACGTCTATGGTGCCAGCGAACTCGTGGAAGATCTGTGCGTAGTCCTTGCCGATGATGTTCGACAGGACGTTCAGGCGGCCACGGTGTGGCATCCCGATGCAGACCTCGTCGAGCTGTTCATTCGCAGCCTGCTGGCAGATCTCATCCAGCAGCACGATGACGGACTCGCCGCCTTCCAGGGAGAAACGCTTCTGTCCGACGAACTTGGTCTGCAGGAAGGTTTCGAAAACCTCAGCCTCGTTCAACTTGTCGAGCGCATGCATATGCTCTTCATGAGTGAGAGGCTGGCGTGGCACCTCAATACGGTCCTGGAACCACTCACGTTGCCGGGGATCCGCGATGTGCATGTACTCCACAGCGACGGTCCGGCAGTAGGAGTCCTGGAGGATGGCGAGTATTTCGCGCAGCGTCCGGTAGACCCGTTTCTGCCCACCGAAGGTGCCGACTGCGAACTCCCTGTCCAGGTCCCAGATCGACAGGCCGTGGGTTTCCAGCCGCAGATCCTCGTGTGAGCGCTGACGGTATTCCAAGGGATCTGTGTCCGCCACCAGGTGCCCTACCGAACGATAAGAGTTGATGAGCTCCAGCACCCTTCCCTGCTTGGCCACCTGGTTCTCTCGGTGAGCGGAGACATCCACACTCCAGCGCAGTGGCTCATAGGGAATGCGCAGTGCCTCGAAGATCTCGTCGTAGAAACGCTGCTCGCCGAGCAGCAACTCGTGGATGATCTTCAAGAATTCCCCGGACTGGGCTCCCTGGATGACGCGGTGATCGTAGGTGGAGGTCAGCGTGGTTACCTTCGATATCCCCAGATCATCGACCCTGAAGAGGGAGGTGCCCTGGAACTCGGCCGGGTAGCTGATACTCCCGACCCCCAGGATCATCCCCTGGCCATTCATCAGCCTCGGCACGGAATGGTTGGTTCCGATTCCCCCCGGATTGGTGATGCTCGCGGTGGTGCCTGCGAAATCTGCAACCGTGAGTTCGCCGGCTCGCGCCTTGGTTACGATCTTTTCATAGTCAGCCCAGAACTGCGCGAAATTAAGCCTCTCGCATCCTTTGATGTTTGGGACCATAAGCTGGCGGGTCCCATCTGGCTTCTTCAGGTCAATTGCGATTCCCAGGTTGATTGTGGGATTCTCGATGAGTGTGGGCTTGCCATTGATCACGTCATAGGAGTTGTTCATCGCCGGCACAGCCTTCAAGGCCTGGACCATCGCATAGGCGATCAGGTGAGTGAAGCTCACCTTGCCGCCCTTGGATGTCTTCAGGAATTCGTTGACCGCTGCTCGCTGGTCGATCGCGAGCTTCATGGGAACTGAACGCACTGATGTGGCGGTGGGGACGCTCAGTGAGGCATCCATGTTCTTTGCGGTGCGCATCGGGGCGCCGCGAAGGACTGTCAGCTGGGGGGCGACCGCAGAGGGCTCAGGCCGCAGCGAGGGGTTGGGTGCATTGGCCGATAGGCCTGCGCCAGTCCCAGGGGTGGAGGGTGACTCGCTGGTGGGTTTGACGGACTCCACCGTTGGCTGGTTCCCCTCCTGGCGGGTGGCAGCGGGTTCCTTTGCAGCGGGGGAGTGCTCCTGCGATGGAGGGGAGTCTGAGACTGCTGGTTTGGTTGATGTGTTCCCGGTGGTCGAGGTATCTCCCGCGAAAAAGATCCGCCAGGACTCATCCACTGAGGATGGATCTTTCTCCCAGGCCTCCCTCATCTCTTCGATCAGCCAGGAGTTTGCTCCGAACGCGTCGTTTGAGTCAGGTGTCGACATCTTTGCCAGTGGCTGCTGCCACGATCCCCTTACTTGAGACTACTGCTTGGGCGTCAGGCTTCCTCGCCCAGTGATCAGCTTAGCGAACTTGCAGACCCGCCAATGGGAATCAGCCGACTCGGCAAATACCCATGCGCCATCCCGGCTCCCAGTGCCGCACCTGCAACACGGGGGTGTTTTTGGGTGTTATCTCATCCAGCGACATCTGAGCAGCATGTTCAACCCCACTCTGTGGGTAGGGTCGCGCACTTCACTGGTTTCAAGTGCGCCCGGGAACAGGACGAGACGAGGCGCGCCATGCCAGGCCCGCTGTGAGTCCTGTCAGGAACACCAGCAGAATATTTCGTGCGATCAGGATGGAGGACTCAAAACCAGAGCCGTTGGGAATCGCCATGATCCCCAACGTCCCCCACGGATAGGTGTATTGGGTCAGGATCGCGACGATGATCAGCCCGATGGCCAGTACACGGCGGGGACGTCGTAGCCAGGGACTGGTCTTGAGCGCGAGCAACGCCGCCAGGGGTCCTGCGAGCCACTGGACGTACTGGGTCGACAGTGTCTTGTTGGAGATGATGGTGGCCAGCACAACAGCGAGCACTGACAGCAGGATTGCCTGCGTCAGGTTTTTGTCACCTGCCTGGAAGTTGCGCAGCAGCCGCCAGGCGAGCACCACAGTGAGCAGGACCGAGCCGGCAACCAGGATGCTCGACACCTTGAGCATGGTTTCGACAGCTGGCCCATAGAGCTCTATTGCGTTGTACTCACTGAGTTTCATCGACCAGCTGGGATCCTTGGTGAAAGAACGCAGGAAGATCAATGCCGTTGCTGGGACGGACTCCATCTGGAGGCCGCGGTTCGACTGCCAGGTTACCGGCGAGATGGAACGTTCCCAGCCTCCGAGTAACAGTGATGCGAGTCCGAGACCAAATCCTGCGGCCACAAAACCGGTGACGCGGCGCTGACCCTCACCGGGACGCAACGGAGCTGCAATGGGGGTAATCAGCAGAGCCGGCCAGAGTTTGATGGCGGCCCCGAGTCCGATCAGGGAACCCGAGATGGTGGGGTGCCGGTTCAGCCATAAACAGGCCAGAGCGACGGCTGCTGCCGTCAGCATGTCGAAGCGGAACCACACTATGGGGCCGCAGGCCCCGATGAACAGGATCCAGAACGTCGTGGCGCCCACTGAGCCATGGCGAAACAACATGACGGCGACCACCGCATCGAGCAGGAGCATCGACAAAGCGAAGACCGGCATCCATGTGCTGAAGGCCCCGGAACGGTAGGGCAGCGCCGCGGCGAACCACACGGCAAGGGTGAGGAGGATGAGCGCGGTGCCTCCATAGAACGCCAGTCGCCGATGCCCACGGGAGAGCAGCACCGCTGCGAGGACGATCCCGACAACCATGATCCCCACTAGCAGTGGGGTCCAGGGCGGGCCGCCCCCGAGCGTGTAGAGCAACTGTAGGAACCAGACTGCAGGCAGTGGGTATTCCGTCATCACCCCAGGGCCAGCGAGCGCCGCTGCGCACTGGGGATTACCGCTACCATCGCCGAGCAGGCACCACACCCAGAAGCCGTAATAGCTGATGTCGTTTTGTACGAAGGAGACTTGGGGGATCTGCCACAACCAGACATTCAGGCCGCGGGTGGCGGCGAACAGTGATGTCAGGACCAGGGCCCACCTCATGCGGGACCCCTGCCTAGCAGGTGCAGGCATGGTTGCGGTCAAGCGCAGACCCCCTGGGACTCTAGGGTCGCCGGCCGGTCCGGCTCTGAAGCGCCCCCGCGAGGATTCGAACCTCGGCACCCGCCTCCGGAGGGCGGTGCTCTATCCCCTGAGCTACGGGGGCATCAACGACGGAAAGGCTAGCACGAACCCGAAGTGTCCCGGCAACTTGGAGAATGGCTGAGACACCAGCTGACGCAGCCGGCCGCTGTTTCGCGCGGCGCACCGGAGTTTCAACGGCACCAGCACGTCCCTTCTGGCAAGCTTTGACTCCATGACTCACGCTCACATCGCTGGCTCGATCCACGCCGACGTCGCCAAGGCGGGGCCGCAGTGGCTGACGCTTCCTGAGGACCTCAACCAGCTGCGGTCAGAACTATGGCCCGCAGGGACCGAGCGTGATGCACAGGGACGCATTGTGATCGGGGGCGTCGCATTGTCGCAGGTCGCCGCCAGTCACGGCACGCCCGCCTACCTGATCGATGAGCAGGATTTCCGGGCTCGTGCCCGCGCTTTCCGTGACAGTTTCGCCGACTGGCGTGTCTACTACGCGGGCAAGGCATTGCTGAGCCGGACAGTGGCACGGTGGGTGATGGAAGAGGGACTCTGCCTCGACGTGACCACGATGGGGGAGATGCGGATCGCACTTGCAGGGGGAATGCCAGCCGCGCGGCTCGGCTTCCACGGGAACAACAAATCCCTTGAGGAGATCCGTTTCGCACTGGAGCAGGGGGTGGGCCGCATCATCGTCGACTCATTTCACGAGATCGATCGCATTGAGGCAGCCTGCCAGGAGCTTGGGGCAACGGCCCAGGTTCTGGTGCGGGTTACCACTGGTGTGGAGGCCCATACCCACGAGTACATCGCTACCGCGCACGAGGACCAGAAATTCGGCCTTTCCATCCTGGGCGGTCATGCCCTGGCGGCCCTCGTGCGCTGCCAGTCGTCTTCGTCGATACAGCTCCGGGGAATCCACAGTCACATCGGGTCGCAGATCTTCGAGACCCATGGTTTCGAGGTGGCGATCCGTCGCACGTTGCGGCTGGCGGAACAGTTCCGTGTCGCGACGGGAGTGGAACTCGCCGAGCTTGATCTTGGGGGCGGCTTCGGTATCGCCTACACGGAGGCGGACTCCCCGATGCCCACCGCCGAGCTTGCACGTGCTTTCGATGAGATCCTCGATCATGAGTGCCGGGCCTTCGGGCTGAGGCGTCCTGAACTCAGCATCGAACCTGGGCGGGCGATCTGTGGCCCGGCCGGTGTAGCGCTCTACGAGGTGGGGACCGTGAAGGCTGTGGAGCTGGAGAACGGGCGCTCCCGCACCTACGTCTCGGTTGACGGGGGGATGAGCGACAACATTCGCCCTGCGCTATATGCG
Organism: Arachnia rubra; assembly: GCF_019973735.1. Taxonomy (NCBI): domain Bacteria; kingdom Bacillati; phylum Actinomycetota; class Actinomycetes; order Propionibacteriales; family Propionibacteriaceae; genus Arachnia; species Arachnia rubra. The sequence goes on along the minus strand of NZ_AP024463.1, from coordinate 1,830,203 downwards.
GCGGAATATTCCTGCGCTCTAGCCAACCGCACCTCCGACGCCGATCCTGTGCTGGCTCGGGTGGTGGGTAAGCATTGTGAGGGCGGGGATATCCTGATCCGCGATGTTTTCCTGCCACGCGACATCGCACCAGGGGACCTGATCGCAGTACCGGGGTCGGGCGCGTATTGCCGATCCATGGCGAGTAACTACAATCAGGTGCCGAAACCGCCTTTGCTGGCGGCATCCCAGGGACAAGTGCAGACACTGCTGAGGCGGGAAACCCTGGAGGACCTGATGCGACTTGATGTAGGGGAGTGAGCATGGCTGAGGAGACTTCGCCGTTGAGGGTGGCGCTGCTCGGCGCCGGGGTTGTGGGCTCCCAGGTGGCTCGGATCCTGACCCAGGAGGCAGAGCCACTTCGGCAGCGCATCGGCCGGCCCCTGGAACTCGTGGGGATTGGCGTGCGCAGGCTTGGCGTCGAACGCCCTGGGATCGATCCCGAGCTGTTCACCACTGATGTGCACGGTCTCGTCTCGCGCGGTGATCTGGATCTCGTGATCGAGGTCATCGGTGGTATCGAACCCGCCCGGACTCTGCTCACGCAGGCCATGAACGCGGGCGCGTCCGTGATCACTGCGAACAAGGCCCTGCTCGCTGAGGACCTGGGACAGCTCAGCAGGACCGCGAAGAAAAATGGTGTCGATCTGTACTACGAGGCTGCCGTCGCGGGCGCAATCCCGATCATCCGGCCTCTTCGGGAATCGCTGGTGGGAGACGAGATCCGTGCCGTGATGGGCATCGTCAACGGCACCACGAACTACATCCTCGACCAGATGACGACGGGACACCTGAGCTTCGACGTCGCTCTGCGCCAAGCCCAGGAACTCGGCTTCGCGGAGGCGGATCCGACAGCCGACATAGAGGGCAAGGACGCTGCGGCGAAGGCTGCCATCCTCGCGGGCCTGGCCTTCCACACCGAGGTGCATAGCTCTGAGGTCTTCTGTGAGGGAATCTCCTCGGTGACTGAAGCCGATATCGCGGCCGCGGACCAGATGGGATGCGTCGTCAAGCTGCTGGCCGTGGCCAAGCTGTCTGGGGACGACCGGGTGATCGTCAAGGTTCATCCCGCGATGGTTCCGAAAACCCATCCGCTCGCGTCCGTCTCCGGCGCCTACAACGCCATCTTCGTTGAGTCGGTCGAGGCTGGGCAGCTGATGTTCCTCGGGCAGGGGGCAGGCGGTGCCCCGACTGCTTCCGCGGTGATGGGTGATGTCGTGACCGTGGCCCGGAACCGGGTTCGCGGCACAGCGAGCCATCTCGGGACTGGCTACACCAAGCGGGGCGTGGCGCCCATAGGGGACTCCACCAGCCGCTACTACATCCGATTCCAGGTGCAGGACAAGCCAGGCGTGCTGGCCAAGTGCGCGACCATCTTCGGAGCCCATCAGGTCTCCCTCCAGACCTGCCAGCAGTCCTACCTGGAAGGGCTCGGGCGCACGGATGGCTTCACTGCGGTGCTGAACCTCATGACGCACGATGCCCGGGAACAGGATCTTCAAAGCGTTATCGGGGCGCTGCGGGAGGCTCCCTTCACCAGCGACTCCATCGACTACATGCGTATTGAGGGCAAGTGAGACTCACCGTCCGCGTACCAGCTACAACCGCCAACCTGGGGCCTGGGTTCGACTGTGCTGGTCTGGCTGTCGACTGGTTTGACGAGGCGCATCTGGAGGTGGCTGACTCTGGCGGTGTCAGAGTCGAGGTAACGGGTCAGGGCGCCCATCAGGTGCCGCGAGACGAGTCTCACCTGGTATTGGCGTCGCTGCTGCATGCACTGCGCCGGTGGGATGTTCCGTCGCCAGGAGGGCTGGTGCTTAGGGCCCACAACACGATTCCGCACTCACGTGGGCTGGGTTCCTCCGCTGCCGCGATCGTGGCGGGCTGTGCCTTGGCTCACGGTATCGCCTTTCCCGGCAGGGAACTCGACCGGGCCGAGCTGACCCAGATCTCCAGTCTTCTCGAAGGGCATCCCGACAACGCCGGTGCTGCTGTCTGGGGCGGGGCGATCCTGGCGTGGATTGATGGCGAGCAGGTGGAACTGATCAGGCTCCGGCCCGCAGGGGAGCTCCGCTGCCTGGCATTCGTGCCGGATCTGGAGGTGCGGACCGCCGGTGCCCGGGCGGTGCTCCCGGATGTGGTCACCCGAAAGGACGCGGTGGCGCAGGCAATCGCGGCGGCCTCTTTGCCGCTGGCTCTGGAACAGCGTCCCGATCTTTTGCTGGCCGCCACACGAGATCGCCTGCATCAATTCCACAGGGCAGAGCTGATGCCCAGCTCCTGGGCGCTGCTGCAGCGGCTACGGGCCTCAGGGGTGCCGGCGACCATCTCAGGGGCAGGCCCCACGGTTTTCGCAATAGGCCTTCCGGAACAACTGGAAGCGGCCGGCGCGGTGGAGCATGACGGCTTCCACCGTCGTGATCTCGGGATCGGCAAAGGTGTCCAACTGCTGGACCAGCTGGATCGAGGCTGACGCAAATCCACTTCGGTGTGAACGGCTTGGGGCTTTTCCAAGGTGCCTGTTGGAGGAACGCGGCTGTTTTGTGTTATTATTCTTTACAGTCATCTGAATGGCGCCGGTGGGGATTCTTTTACCACCGTGAGATGAGCACCATGACTACACACTTCACCGGCTGAGCAATTTCCGACGCCGCCGGTTTCCTGAGCAAGGAAGGCAATCCGTGACCGAAACCGGTTCAAACTCCCTGGCAGACCTGAGGCTCCCAGAGCTTAAAAAGATGGCAGCGGGGATGGGCATCAAGGGGACCTCTGTGATGCGTAAGGGCGACCTGATCGCCGCCATCTCCGGGGGAGTAAACGTCTCTGCCAGGGCCGATGCCCCCACCCGTGCTGCCCGTACTCGCAAGAAGACAGAATCCGAGCCCCAGCTTCCCGTTGAGGCCCCTGAGAACCCCGGCAGCGGCAACGTAAGGGACAACGCGAGAACTGAGGCCGAGCCCGAGGCGCCCCAGACGCAGCAGCGGTCTGAGGGAGAAGGCATGAGCCGCAACCGACGCCGGCGCGAACGCAACAAGGAACGCGACCGTGCCACCCAGGAGGCCACGAACGAAGAAGTGGGGGAACGGCTGGCAGCTGCGCTGGGACAGGCCGGTGGCTCATCCACAGCACAGGTGCTTGCCCCTACCAATTCCGGAGCGGGACGTTTCGAGGAGGAGAACGAGGGCGGCCGCCGCGGGCGGAGGCGCCGGAACCGTGACCGCCAGAACCGCCGCGGCCGCGGCTCCGGTGGCATGGATCGTTTCGAGAACGAGCCCACCATCTCTGAGGACGATGTACTCGCGGCAGTCTCTGGGATCGTCGACATCCTCGACAACTATGCGTTCGTGCGCACCACCGGGTACCTACCCGGCCCGAATGATGCCTACCTGCCGCTGGCGATGGTACGTCGTTTCGGTTTGCGCCGCGGCGATGTGATTGCAGGCGCCATCAGGACCCCGCGGGAGGGGGAGCGTAAGGAGAAATACAATCCCCTGGTGCGCATCGACTCCATCAATGGGGATGAGCCCGACAAGGCCAAGCAGCGCCCGGACTTCGCGAAGCTGACCCCTTTGTACCCGCAGGAGAAGCTCCGCCTGGAGACTGTCAACACTCAGCTGACCGGCCGTATCATCGACCTGGTGGCTCCCATCGGCAAGGGACAGCGTGGTTTGATTGTGTCCCCGCCCAAGGCGGGCAAGACGATGGTGATGCAGACCATCGCGAACGCGATCGCCGCGAACAATCCCGAGGTTCACCTAATGGTGGTTCTCGTCGACGAGCGTCCGGAAGAGGTCACCGACTTCCAGCGCACTGTCTCTGGCGAGGTCATCGCATCCACCTTCGATCGACCCGCAGAGGACCACACGGTGGTTGCGGAGCTCGCTATCGAACGGGCCAAGCGTCTCGTCGAGCTCGGTCATGATGTGGTGGTGCTGCTCGACGGCATCACACGTCTCGGGCGGGCCTACAACCTAGCAGCTCCCGCTTCCGGGCGCATCCTCTCGGGAGGTGTCGACTCTGCGGCGCTGTATCCGCCGAAGAAATTCTTCGGCGCCGCCCGGAACATCGAGAACGGTGGCTCTCTGACGATCCTGGCGACCGCGCTCATCGAGACTGGCTCCCGGATGGACGAGGTCATCTTCGAAGAGTTCAAGGGGACGGGCAACATGGAGCTCCGGCTCGCCAGGCAGCTGGCTGACAAGCGGATTTTCCCCGCGATCGATGTGGACGCATCCGGAACCCGCCGCGAGGACCTGCTCCTTGGCCGTGATGAGCTGAACATCATCTGGAAACTGCGCCGCGCCCTATCAGGTCTCGACGACCAAGCGGCCCTGGAGACACTGCTGGCTAGGATGCGCAAGACACAGAACAACCACGAATTCCTGCTGAGTGTCCTGAAGACCACCCCGGCCCAGGAGGGCTGAGGCCGTCCCGCTCCGGTGCTGCCGCGTCCGTTTTGAATCGGCAGCATCCGCTGGCACAATTGCACGCTGTGCCGGTTCACGCCCGCCCCACGGCGCGGCGACCCGGGGAACAACACACCTAGGAGAAGACCATGAAGCAGGGTATCCACCCCGAATACGTCGAGACGCAGGTTCACTGCACTTGCGGCAACACGTTCACCACTCGCAGTACCTCGAAGAAGGGCACACTGAATGCCGACGTGTGTTCCGAGTGCCATCCCTTCTACACCGGAAAGCAGAAGATCCTCGACACCGGTGGTCGTGTCGCCCGCTTCGAACGCATGTACGCGAAGAACAAGAAGAAGTGAGATCGCGGTTTCACTGAACTAAGCTGGCGGGGCCGGGACTATTGGCGGTTCCCAAGGAGACAGCAGAATTGTTTGAGAGCGCGGACCCCCTCATCGCCGAACATGATCGGCTCGAGGAACAGCTGGCTGACCCCGCGACGCACGCTGACCCGGTGCTGATGCGCCGGGCCGGCCGTCGTTATGCGGCTCTGCATCCAATAGTCGAGGCTTTGAGCAGCTACCGGCAACTGGTAGCGGATCATGAGACTGCCCTCGAGCTCGCGGACCAAGACCCGTCTTTTGCAGACGAGGCGGATGCTCTTGGGGCGAGTGTTGAGCAAATCACGGTCCGGCTCACCCGGTTGCTGGCGCCGAGGGACCCAAACGACGATGCCGATGCGATCCTCGAGATCAAGTCCGGTGAGGGCGGCGAGGAGTCTGCGCTGTTTGCCGGCGACCTGCTGCGCATGTACCAGCGATATGCTGAGCAGGCCGGCTGGCATCTTGAAGTGATGGACTCGCAGGTCACAGATCTGGGGGGATTCAAATCCGTTACCGTCGCTGTCAAGGGAAGCAGCATCGATGGTGTCGGCCCCTATGGCCGGCTCAAATTCGAGGGTGGCGTGCACCGTGTACAGCGCGTTCCCGTCACAGAGACCCAAGGACGCATCCATACCTCCGCGGCCGGTGTGCTGGTCTCGCCGGATGTCGAGGCAGAGGAACTGGAGATCAATGAATCTGATCTCCGGATCGATGTTTTCCGTTCCTCCGGGCCGGGTGGTCAGGGCGTCAACACCACAGACTCCGCGGTGCGGATCACCCACCTCCCCACGGGTGTGGTGGTGAGCTGCCAGAACGAGCGTTCTCAGTTGCAGAATCGTGAACAGGCCATGCGCCTCCTCCGCGCCAGGCTCGCTGCCATTCGTGAAGCAGAGGAGGCTGAGGCGGCTTCTGCCGCCCGCAGGTCGCAGGTGCGCACAGTGGATCGTTCTGAGCGGGTCCGTACCTACAACTTCCCAGAGAACCGGTTCGCTGATCACAGGATCGGCTTCAAGTCCCACAATCTTGATGTGGTGCTGGCTGGGGCGCTGGGACCCGTGCTCGACGCACTGGCTGAGGCCGACCTAGCTGAACGCCTATCCGGCACGGACCGATGAGAGCCTGGGATCTGGTCCTGGAAACTGCTGAGCGGCTTGCTGGCGCGGGCGTGGCCAGTCCCGCGTCGGATGCCCGATGGCTAGTGTGCCATGTCCTGGGCTGTGATGCGGCGGAACTGATTCTGCGTGATGTCTCGCGGAGAGAATGCGCGTTGGTAGCGGAGCTGGCGGAAAGGCGGGCTGCCGGGGAACCGGTCCAGTACATCACCGGCCAGGCTCCGTTCCGCTACGAGGTCATATCAGTGGGGCCTGGGGTTTTCATTCCACGCCCTGAGACCGAACTGCTGGTGGATGAGGTACTCACCTACCTAGCTGACCTACCGCCTGGAGGTCGGCAGGTTGTGGAACTGTGTGCGGGATCCGGGGCCATCACCCGTAGTCTCGCGCAGGAACGGGGAGGTCTGGTCTTGCATGCGGTAGAGCGGTCTCCCCAGGCCTGGCCCTGGTTGTTGCAGAACCTCGAAAGACTACAGGTCGACTGCCGACGGGAGGACATGGCTGAAGCCTTTCACGATCTTGATGCCCGTGTGGACGTGGTGGTGGCCAATCCGCCCTATGTGCCAGGCTCCAGACGCGGCCAGCTCCCGGTCGAGGTGACTCATGATCCTGAGGAGGCTGTGTTTGGTGGAGAGGACGGGCTTGACGTCGTCCGGGTGGTGCATGCCGTGGCGCTCAGGCTCCTAGTTCCTGGGGGACTGCTTGCCGTCGAGCACGACGAATCCCAGGTGCAAGATGTGAGGGCACTGTTTTCCGAGGGGTTTACCGGCCTCAGGACGGTACGGGACCTGGCCGGGGCGCCCCGGCACCTTGTCGCCAGACGTGGCAGGATTGGCGGGTGAGCGAAACCGGGTCGAAGACGTTGTCTCTCAAGGCTGATCCTGACGGCTCCCTGGAGGCCGCGAGGGAGGCTGTTGCGGCGGGAAGGTGTGTCGTCTTTCCCACCGATACTGTCTATGGCATCGGGTGCGCTGCGTTCGATGCTGAGGCGGTGAAGGGTTTGCTGGCGGCGAAGCAGCGGGGACGTGACATGCCACCGCCGGTGCTGATCGCGGAGAGTTCGATGCTGAGGGCTTTGGCAGCCACGGTGCCGGAGCCCGCCAGGGAACTGGTGGCCCGGTTCTGGCCTGGCGCCTTGACCATCATCGTGACAGCCCAGCGGTCCCTACCCCTGGAGCTGGGGGATACCCGTGGCACGGTGGCGGTGCGGGTTCCCGGTCACGACCAGGCCCGCGCTCTGCTGCGCCGCACGGGCCCCATGGCCGTTAGCTCCGCGAACCTCTCCGGGCAATCAGCAGCAACCACTGCCGAAGAGGCCCAGCGCATGCTGGGTGATGCGGTGGCGGTCTATCTGGATGGCGGGGATGCGCCAGGTGGTGAGGCCTCCACCATCGTTGATTTCACCGGTGAGGAACACGGACGTGTTCTGCGTCAGGGAGCCATCGGTATCGATGCGCTCCGCGAGGTGGTGCCGGGACTGCAGGCTGCTGACTGATGCGCGAATACCTACTGGTGCTGCTCGTCGCCGCCGCGGCCACCTATCTACTGGCCGCGGTGTGTCGTCAGCTGGCATTGCGCTGGAATGCGGTGGCGAGGGTCCGGGACCGAGACGTGCACACCAGCCCCAAACCCTATTTCGGGGGGCTTGCGATGCTGGGCGGGCTGGCCGTGTGCCTGGTACTCGCCATCAACATGCCTTTTCTGTCCCGTTTCGCAACAGTCGGCCACGATGCCATGGCAGTGCTTCTGGCCAGCAGCCTGATCTGCGTAGTCGGGCTGGTCGACGATATGTTCGAGCTGAGCCCGATCGTGAAATTCGGGGGGCAGGTGCTTGCCGCCGGCGCTGCTGTGCTCGGCGGGGTCCGCATCTACTGGATCCCCTTACCGAATGCTGTGGTTGCCCTCGATGATGCCAGCAGCATCCTGATCACTGTGATCTTCATTGCGCTCTGCGCGAATGCCGTCAACTTCGTTGATGGACTGGACGGACTGGCTGCCGGGCTGGTAGCGGTCGGGGCGGGTGCCTTCTTTGCGTACTCGTATGTACTCGCCTACGAACAGGATCTCGCCCGCGCCACCACCGCGAGCCTTCTCACGGTCGCCACCCTCGGGATCTGCCTGGGGTTTCTGGGGCATAACTTCCAGCCGGCCCACATGTTCATGGGAGACGCGGGCTCCATGCTGCTGGGGTTGCTGATGGCGATGAGCGTCATCTCCTTCACCGGGCAGGTGGACCCGAGTGCCCTCAGTCGAGATCATGACGACGTGCTGCCGGCATTGCTGCCGATCCTGTTGCCGTTCGCGACCATGGCACTGCCGCTGAGTGACTTGACCCTGGCGTGGATCCGCCGGACCGCCCGCGGCCAGCATCCTTTCAAGGCAGACAAGCAGCACCTTCATCACAGACTAGTGGCTCGTGGCCACTCACAGCGGGGCGTTGTTTTCATCATGTGCGCCTGGGGTGGTGTGATCGCAGGTGGACTGGTCTGTGTTGTCCTTCTGAACCACCCCGCCACGTGGTGGACTCTGGGCGTTTTCGTGCTGCTTCTGCTGTTGGCCACGATTGTGCCTGTGCGGCGGCGCTCCTCGGCGGTGGGACGTGGGTGAGCGTCGGGTGACGGGAGCCACCCGACGGGCGAAACAGATGATGCTGGGTGGTCTCGTAGCGGGTCACGCCGCGGGGTTCGCCGTGTGCGGAACCGCCATCGCTGTGGGTTTGCGTGAGGCGCTCATCGGGGCCGCCCTGGGGTTTGCAGCTGTGGTCATCTTCTTCTCCGTGGGACAGGCGGTTGAGGTCGTTGCATGTGAACTGGAGCCTGTCCAGGGGCTGGGAGTGGTGCTCGCCAGCTATGCAGTCCGGGTGGTGGGGATCGGGGCTGGGTTCTGGCTTGCGATGGCTCATCCACAACTTGGCCCGGCAATCGACAGGGACTGGCTTGCTGGTTCAGTTGTCGCCACGGTGCTTGCCTGGACCACTGGCGTCGTGGTCGTGGCCGCGAGGCAGCGAGTGCCCATCTATGATGCCCATGACCAGGGCCGGAACTAGCGTTTGCGATGATGAAGCCCAGTGACTTTTCCGATAGGCTCGCTCTCGACATGGGCATCAGACCAAAACCCGATGAGGAGCCCTCGCAGCGAGGAGGCACCGAGGACGGGATGGCCGTGCTCAGTTACATCCTGGCAGGCCTGCTCTTCTACGGAGGTTTAGGATGGCTGGGAGATCAAATCTGGAAGACATCCTGGTTGCTGCCACTGGGCTTGGTCCTGGGCTTGGTGACTAGCACGTACCTGATCATCAAACGATACGGGAGCGGAACGTGAATCCCTGGCTTCTTCCGCTGGAGAGTGGCGGCGAAGGTGGCTACACCCCGCCGAGTGTCAACGATTTCATTTTCGACACTCCCATCATCCCCGGCACCCCCACCTGGATGAACAAGCCTTTCTGGCAGGCTGTCATAGCTGCTCTGCTGGTGGTCCTGTTGTGGTGGTTTGCCTCGCGTCGTCTCAAGGTGCAGCCCTCCAGGCGCCAGTTTTTCGCCGAATACATCTACGAATTCGTCCGCAACGGAATCGCCCGTGACATCCTCCACCAGGACTACCGGCGCTTCCTGCCCTACCTACTCGGCCTGTTCTCGTTCCTCTTGATCAACAACTGGTTTGGCGAGTTCTTCGTTTTCATGCTCCCGACCTTCAGCAACGTCGGGTTCCCCTACGGCCTCGCCATTCTCTCGTGGTGCGTCTACGTTGGCGCAGGGTTCCACAAGTTCGGTGCTGGTTTCCTCAAACGCGCCCTCATCCCAGAGGGTGTGCCGTGGTACCTGCTGTGGCTCATCATCCCGCTGGAGTTCCTGGCCACTTTCGTCACCCGGCCCGTGACTCTGGCATTGCGCTTGTTTGCCAACATGTTCGCAGGCCATCTCGTGGTGCTGGTCTTCGTTGTGGGAGGATCTTTCCTGCTCACCTTCCAGAATAATCTGGTGTATAACATATCAGGCGCAGTATCAGTGATCTTCAGTTTTGCGATCCTCTTCCTGGAATTGTTCATCGGCGCACTGCAGGCCTATATATTCACGGTCCTGACCGCCCAGTACGTCTCGACCTCCATCTCAGAGGCCCACTGATCCGAAAAGTCCGACTCCTGCACCAATCCCGGTGAGGAGCCATCCGAAAGGAAAACCATGCAGACCCTCTTGGAAATCAACGGCTCGCTCAACATGATCGGTTACGCGATCGCCACCATCGCGCCGGCCCTAGGCGTGGCCTGGATCTTCGCCGCAGTCATCAACGGGACTGCACGCCAGCCCGAGGCGCGGGGCGCCATGATGAGCACCGCCTTCATCGGCTTCGCCGTGGTTGAGGCACTCGCCATCATCGCCATCGCACTCGCCTTCGTCCTGCGCTGAGGATCAGCATGGTCCCCGTCAATGGGGTGCTGCTTGAGTCTGGGATAGATCTCGGACCTCTTCTGCCCCATCACCTTTCCGAGATCATCGTCGGCATCATCTTGATGCTGCTGGTGTTTTTCGTCATGTGGAAGGCCGTCGTCCCGGCCTTTGAGAAGATGTACGAGGAGCGGTACCAGCGTATTGAGGGCGGGATTCGGCGTGCTGAGCAGGCTGAGGCCAAGGCGGAGGAAGCCCTGGCCGAGTACAACGACCAGCTCAGTTCCGCCCGTGAGGAGGCAGCCCGGATCCGCGAGGATGCCAAGAACACCGGGGCGCAGATCTTGGCGGAAGCACGTGAACAGGCCACCAAAGAATCGGATCGCATCCTCGCAGCAGGCAGGGCACAGCTTGAGGCCGAGCGAGCCCAGCTTCTGGCCGAGCTGCGCGGAGACATCGGAGGCCTGGCCACGACACTCGCGGGTAAGATCGTCGGTGAGGCGCTCGCAGATGATGAACGCGCCAATCGCACCATCGATCGCTTCCTGTCCGAATTCGAGGCGACGGGCAGGACTCTATGAAATCACGTGAGGCTGCTCTGCTTTCCTTCGATCCGGTAGCCGACGCCACCCGGATAGATGAGGCTGCTGCCGACGATCTGTTCGCGGTGGTTGACCTACTCGATGGTCAGCCCCCACTGAGGCGCTCACTCTCAGATCCGTCTGCCAGCCCAGGGAACAGACAGGTGCTGGCCCGGAGGCTTTTTGACAACAGGCTGGGGGCTGCCGCGCTTGCGGTTCTCCTTGAAGTCGTGGGCACTCCCTGGCCAAGCGGCCGGGCCATGGTCGATGCCATCGAGCGCCAGGGTCTGCGGGGGCTGCTGCGTACCGCCATCGACCGCGGGGAATTGAAACGCATCCAGGAGGAGCTATACCGGTTCGCCCAGGTTATTGAGAGCTCACCGGAGCTGTCCGACGCCTTGCGTGACCCGGTCAGGAGCCTCGACGCGCGGAAGGCATTGATTTCCCGACTGCTGGCGGGCAAGGCGGCTGCGCTCACGCAACGCCTGGCCCTGCGTGCTGCTGCAGCCCGGGCCCGGACGGTTTCCCTGACCCTCGCCAGTTACCTGGTGTTGGCCGCTGCCCTCGCAGGGGAGCGGATAGCCCAGGTCACCGTCGCCCGGCCGCTGGATGAAGCCCGCGAGGAACGGCTCCGCAGGGCCCTTGAGGCCCGGGTGGGTGGGCCTGTTTCCCTGCAGATTGAGGTGGATGAAAAAGTGCTTGGCGGCATGAGCATCACTCTCGGAGAGCACATATTCGAATCAACTGTGGCCGGGCGGCTCGATGAGGCCCGCAGGCTCTTGAACTGACAACAAGCGATAAGCGAAAGTAGGACGCAATGGCTGAACTCACCATCAGTCCCGACGAGATCCGCAGTGCGCTGGACGAGTTCGTCTCGTCATATCAGCCGGCCGCTGCCAGCATGACAGAGGTCGGCGTTGTCGTGACTTCAGGCGACGGCATTGCGCGTGTCGAGGGGCTACCCTCGGCGATGTCGAATGAGTTGCTGCGCTTTGAGAACGGCACCATGGGCATTGCCCTCAACCTCGACGAGCGCGAGATTGGCGCTGTTGTGCTGGGAGACTCCGAAGGCATCGATGAGGGTTCTGCCGTGCATGGAACAGGTGAGGTGCTCTCCGTGCCTGTCGGCGACGGCTACCTTGGGCGCGTTGTCGATGCCATGGGCAATCCCGTCGATGGGCTTGGTGAAATCGCCGGCATCGAGGGCCGCCGGGCTCTGGAACTGCAGGCTGCGGGTGTCATGGACCGCCAGGAGGTCCGTGAGCCGCTGCAGACAGGCATCAAGGCCATCGACGCGATGACTCCGATCGGCCGGGGACAGCGCCAGTTGATCATCGGTGACCGCAAAACCGGAAAGACCGCCATCGCGATCGACACGATCATCAACCAGAAAGCCAACTGGGAGACCGGAGACTCCACGCAGCAGGTTCGTTGCATCTATGTGGCGATCGGGCAGAAGGGATCCACCGTCGCAGAGGTGCGCAGCACCCTTGAGAAGGCCGGGGCGCTGGAGTACACCACCATCGTGCATGCCCCCGCCTCCGACCCCGCAGGCTACAAATACATCGCCCCGTATTCTGGCTCAGCTATCGGCCAGCACTGGATGTACCAGGGTAAACACGTCTTGATCATCTTCGATGACCTGACCAAACAGGCCGAGGCCTACCGGGCTATGTCACTGCTGCTGCGCCGCCCCCCGGGTCGGGAGGCGTATCCGGGCGATGTTTTCTACCTGCACTCACGGCTCCTGGAACGCTGCGCTAAGCTGTCGGACCGCTTGGGTGGGGGGTCGATGACTGGCCTGCCCATCATCGAGACCAAGGCCAATGATGTGTCGGCATACATCCCGACGAACGTGATCTCCATCACCGATGGCCAGATTTTCCTGCAGTCAGACCTGTTCAATGCGAATCAGCGCCCGGCAATCGACGTCGGCATATCGGTTTCCCGGGTGGGTGGTGCTGCACAGATCAAGGCGATGAAGTCTGTTGCGGGATCCTTGAAGATCAATCTTGCCCAGTACCGCGACATGCAGGCATTCGCGATGTTCGCCTCGGATCTGGATGCGGCCTCGCGACAGCAACTGGATCGTGGCGCCCGGCTGGTCGAGCTCCTGCGGCAGGGACAGTATGCCCCCTACCGGGTTGAGGACCAGGTCATCTCGGTGTGGGCTGGTGTTCAGGGACACTTCGATGACGTTCCTGTCGACGATGTGCTGCGTTTCGAGCAGGAGTTCCTCGAACACCTGAGGCACAACACCCAGGTGCTCCAGACGATTGCAGAGACCAGGCTTTTCGGGGATGACCTGAAAGAAGCCACTGAGAAGTCGCTTGCCGAATTCAAGCAGCTGTTCCGGACCTCGGAGGGGAACCTGCTGCCGGGAAGCGAGGAACATGCTCCGATGCCGGATGACGCGATCACCCAGGAGACGATCGTCCGCAAGAAGCGGGGTTGATGCCCGATGGCCAGCAGCCTGCGGGAACTGAGGCAGCGAAGGAACTCTGTCGCCACCACCAAGAAGATCACCCGGGCGATGGAGCTGATTGCGGCTTCGCGTATCGTCAAAGCTCAACAGGCGGTGCGGTCCTCTCTGCCCTACTCGGACTCGTTGGTACACGCGGTGTCCGCCCTGGCGAACTACTCCCATGTGTTGGAGCACCCGTTTTTACGTGACGTGGAGCCGCCCCGGCGTTCTGCGGTGCTCATCATCACTGGCGACCGGGGACTGGCTGGAGCCTACTCGGTCAACGTGACCCGGCTCGCGGAGCAGCTCATGGCGCGGATGCGGGGTGAGGGGCAGGAATGCCTGCTCTATGTGACCGGGAACAAGGGAGTCTCCTACTGCGATTTCCGGAACCTTGATGTGGCGGAGAGCTGGACGGGTTTCTCCATCTCACCCCAGTATTCCCATGCCAAGCAGATCGCGGACGTGTTGATGGAAAGGTTCCTGCGCCCATACGAGGAGGGGGGAGTCGACCAGCTGCATGTCGTCGGGACCCGGTTCCTGACGATGCTGACTCAGGAGGCCATGACCCTCAGGCTGCTTCCTCTAGTGGTGGAGGAATCCGATGAGCCGACAGGCAACAGCGACAATGTGCTGCCTCACTATGCCTTCGAGCCAAGCCCTGCTGCGGTATTGGATCAGGTGCTTCCGATGTATGTCACCAACAGGATCTATTCGCTGCTGCTCAACTCGAGTGCATCGGAGCTGGCCAGTAGGCAGCGGGCCATGAAATCGGCCACGGACAATGCGCAGCAACTGATCGAACGCCTGACCCGAGAGGCCAACCAGGCCCGCCAGGCCGAGATCACCCAGGAAATCTCTGAAATCGTCGGTGGTGCCTCAGCGCTCGCCGAGTCAGCTGGAAACGAATGAGGTAAGAAATGACTGCCACTGCAGATCCGACCACAGCGATGGGTGTCGGTCGTGTTGCCCGGGTCATCGGCCCGGTCGTGGATGTTGAGTTCGCGGCTGACCAGATACCTGAGATCGGCAACGCGCTTCATGTCGAGACTGAAGTGCTGGGCAACAAGCAGATGATCACGCTGGAGACTGCCCTGCACATCGGGGACAACCTGGTCCGGGCCATTGCCTTGAAACCCACTGATGGCATGCGCCGCGGTGCTGAGGTGCGTGACACGGGTGCCCCGATCTCGGTGCCGGTAGGCGATATCACCAAGGGACATGTCTGGAATGTGACGGGGGACGTGTTGAACGTCGACCCGGCCTCCATCGAGGTCACCGAACGCTGGCCCATCCACCGCCCGGCTCCCAGATTCGATGCTCTTGAGTCCCGCACTGAGATGCTTGAGACCGGAATCAAGGTCTTGGACCTGCTGACCCCGTACGTCAAGGGCGGCAAGATCGGCCTGTTCGGTGGCGCCGGTGTGGGCAAGACTGTGCTCATCCAGGAGATGATCTACCGCATCGCCCATAATTTCGGTGGCACATCGGTGTTCGCGGGCGTGGGCGAGCGCACACGTGAGGGCAACGACCTCATCCACGAGATGGAGGAGGCAGACGTCCTGAAGGACACAGCCCTGGTGTTCGGCCAGATGGATGAGCCTCCGGGCACTCGCCTGCGTGTCGCACTGACAGCGCTGACCATGGCTGAGTACTTCCGCGATGTCCAGAACCAGGATGTTCTGTTGTTCATCGACAACATCTTCCGGTTCACCCAGGCCGGCTCCGAGGTGTCCACGCTACTGGGACGTATGCCCTCTGCGGTTGGATACCAGCCGAACCTGGCTGACGAGATGGGGCAGCTGCAGGAGCGCATCACCTCCACCAGGGGTCACTCCATCACCTCGATGCAGGCTATCTATGTGCCAGCCGACGACTACACGGATCCGGCGCCAGCCACGACCTTCGCTCACCTGGATGCCACGACAGAGCTGAGCCGGGAGATCGCCTCCCGCGGGTTGTACCCAGCCGTCGACCCGCTTACCTCTTCGTCGCGGATTCTTGATCCCCAGTACATCGGCCAGGAGCACTACGACACCGCGGTCCAGGTCAAGCAGATCCTTCAGCGGAACAAGGAACTGCAGGACATCATCGCGATCCTGGGGATCGATGAACTGTCTGAGGAGGACAAGCTGATGGTGAACCGGGCGCGGCGGATCCAGCAGTTCCTCAGCCAGAACACCTACATGGCTGAGAAATTCACGAACATCCCCGGATCCACGGTTCCGCTGGCCGACACCATTGAGGGATTCGCGATGATCTGCCGCGGCGATGTCGACCACATCGCCGAACAGGCTTTCTTCAATGTGGGTGCCATGGAGGATGTCTTCGAGAACTGGAACAAGATGCAGAAGGACCTGTGACCATGGAGCGGCAGCCGTTGAAGCTGGATGTCGTCTCGGCGGACAGGATGGTCTGGCAGGGTGATGTCGTCAACGTCATCGCACGCACCAGCGAGGGGGACATCGGCATTCTTCCGGGCCATGAGCCTTTGATGGCGGCTTTGACTCCCTGCATGGTGGAGATCGTCTCTGCAGATGGCACGACGGGAATCCTGGCCATTGACGGTGGGCTGCTCGCTGTTGCCCACGGGCACATCCGGATCCTCAGCCATGAGGTCAAACCTGCTGAGGAGGTCTCCCTGGAAGCGGCCCGCAGGGAGGCGCACGAGCTGCGGCACCTCAGAAGCAAGGGTGAGGCGTCGGATGAGCAGATTCACAGACTGTACATCCTCAATGCGCAGATCCGGGCGGGGGAGAGGTACCTCGCGGATCGCGGATGATCAGTGATTTGGCTGCGGGCGCGGAGACCTGGAGAGCGTGCTGGGAACGGCTGTTCTGACACATGCATGCTTCTTTCTTCCCTGGCCTGGGGATCGTCGGCGGCGTGTGGCCCGGTGCGCCTTACCTGTTGAAGTCTTGTCCATGATGACGCTTGCATGCCGTTTGGCTTTATCGGCATACCTACGGGGAAGACAATTCTTTTACACGCCGTGTGGCGGGTCCTGGTTCGTCATATGCATGTGTTGACGCTATGTTTTGTGCATGGGCTGGTTGGCTTTCGCGGTGGTCATCGCGATCGCCTGCGCTTGTATTCTGCCTTTTTTGCTGCTCTATGCGCGCCGCCGTTGGCTCACCCGCCAGGGCGGCCTTTTTGATTGCGCGCACAGGCTGCGTGACGGTGGGCCCGGCGTCGGATGGGTGCTGGGGTTTGCCCGTTATCGTGGAGACCGGTTGGACTGGTATCGCGCCTTCTCCCTGGCGTTGCGGCCCAGTTGCTCCTTCTCACGCGCCGGGACCAGCTGGCAACGACGCCGTGCCGCAACCGCTCTGGAGGAGGTCGTGTTGTTCGATCGCTCCTGGATTGTCACGATCAAAGACCGTTTCACAGGGCATGAGCACAACCTCGCCATGGACTTGGACAATGTGATGGGCCTGATGGCCTGGATAGAATCCGCTCCGCCGGGAAGCCATTACCTACCTGGTAGCGCTGATTCACCCTTTTGAACGTCGGTGGCGTTTCGGTGCTTCACGGTCTGTTCCCGGGACCCACAGGACATCGCCCTCAGGACCCGCTGCGGTCCGACACATATTGAATAGCAGGTCGCTCAGCCGGTTCAGGTAGGTGATCGCAAGTAGGTTGATCCCACCTTCGCCGCGCTGCTCTGAGGGTTCAGTGCCGTGGGACTGAGCTGCCCGCCAGGCCACCCGCTCCGCACGCCGGCACACGGTGCGAGCCACGTGCAGTTGGGCTGCGGCAGGGCTACCGCCAGCCAGAATGAAGGAGCGAAGCGCCGGGAGATCGGCACCCAGTTCATCGCACCATTCCTCCAGCCGGTCGATAGAGGACTGCTCGATCCGCAACGGTGGATACTCGGGGTGTGGATGCAGCGGGGTGCTGAGATCGGCGCCGACGTCAAACAACTCGTTGCGGATCAGGGACAGCATCTCAACTAGCTTTTCGGGCAGGCCGCCATGAGCCACCGCCAGGGCTAGGTTGGAGTTGGTCTCGTCCACAGCCCCATAGGCCTCGACTCTCAGATCAGTCTTCGGGACCTCTGCATTGTCGGATAGACGGGTTTTCCCAGCATCGCCAGTACGGGTGTATATGCGTGTCAAGTTCACCATGAAGCAACTTTATCTAGAATGGCTGAGGTGTCATTCAAGGCCTTGGTCCCCCTGTTCACGATCACGTCCGTGGCCCTGCTTGCGGGATGCGGCAATGCAAATCAGTCAGCCCCCGCCGATGAGGCGACACGCGCGGTCAGCTGTTCCTACCCGCCCAGTGGGGAACCAGCCAAACCCGTGGATCCCCCAAGCGCTGATGACGTACTGAACGTCGGGGAGACGAAGGCGACTCTTCATCTAGCAACGGGCGATATCGAGATCACGATGGATCGTTCGGCCACTCCCTGCACCATCAACTCGTTCATGTCCCTTGCGCAGCAGGGCTGGTTTGACGAGACGAGATGCCACCGTCTGACCGACTACGGCACTTTTACCCTGCAATGCGGTGACCCCACCGGCACCGGTACCGGCGGCCCTGGCTACACGATTCCAGACGAGCTGAACCCGCGGACCACCGGACTGGAGCGGGAAGGGGACACCGCCACCTACCCTCGGGGCATCGTCGCCATGGCCAATACCGGGGAACCCAACACCGCTGGGTCGCAGTTCTTCATCGTATGGGAGGATACGCAGCTAAGCCCTGAGTACACCGTCTTCGGGACGGTAGATGAAGCCGGGCTGACGGTTGTGCAGGGCATCGCTGCGCAGGGCGTTGACGCCTCCGACGGCACAACACCTATAGGCGAGGTGCTCATCAGGTCCGTCACGCTGAGCTGACAACGTCACCGCCAGGGCAGCGTTCAGCTGACGGTCTGCTGCAACGGCTGGGTCCTACCCGCTGGTGAGGCCAGGAACTCTCTGCAGATCGAGGTGAACGCCTCTGGGTCATCGGCATGTACCCAGTGTCCTGCGCGTTTCAGCGTGATCGTGACCACTCGCGGGAATAGACGGCGCATCGGCTCGGCGTGCTCAGGCTGGACGTAGGAGGACTGGCCTCCAGCGACCCACCAGACCGGGCCGTCATAGACCGCATCTGTGTGTGGCCAGCCACCAATGGTTCCCAGGGAGTCACCAAGCAGGTCCAGATTGGCCATCCAAGCCCAGTCCCCGCTGAGCCGCCGGAGGTTCTGCAGCAGAAACCCCCGGACCTGGGGGTCGGGAATAGCTGTGGAGAGCCGACGGCTGGCCTCGGTGCGGCTGGTCAAGTGCTCCAGGTCGAGACTGTGCATGGCCCCGACTAGGGGAGCAAAACTGCTGGGACCATCACTCGGTGCTGGCGAGATGTCCGCGACCAGCAGGCGGTCAACCATCTCAGGATGGGAGAGCGCCAGTCGCATTGCCAGTTTGCCGCCAAGCGAATGTCCCACCAGCGCGACGGGGCTGGCGAAGCTTTTCTGCAGCCAGCGGGCAATGTGCTCAGCCTGGCCGTCGAGACTGAAACCCACTGTCCACGACGAGGCGCCATGATTGGGGAGATCAGGCAGGTGACAGGTCGCCACGTCGGCCAGGGCGGCTGCGATCCGGGAGAAGTTCTTGCCCTGCCCGAATAGGCCATGCAGGAACACCAACTGTATGGGTCCTGACCCTGTGGTGATGTAGTGGATCATCGGTTCACCCTCCAGCAGTGAGAGTGCCAGTGGCGGCGTTGCTCCACCCCTGAATCGAATCCAAGGCCAGGCTCTTCGGGCCATGCCACCAGATGGGCCATGCCGACGGGGATCTGGTTATTGCAGCCCGGACAGATGTATTGCTTCAAAGCACGATCTTTCGGCACCTCCCGCACCAGAAAGGAACCCGAAGACGTGGCCTGCCGGGAGACATGCCGAGAGGTGTCCAGAGGACGTGGCGGACGCAGATGCTTTGAGGCACGCCGAGCCATCAGAACAGCCGATCCTCGGAGTTGTCCATGCCACGCAGCGCGTCATAGTCGAGCAGCTGGCAGTCAATCCCCCGGTCCGCGGCAAGAGTGGCAGCCTGCGGTTTGATTTGTTGTGCCGCGAAGATCCCGCGCACGGGGGCCAGCTGCGGGTCGCGATTCATCAGCTCCAGGTAGCGGGTCAACTGCTCGACGCCGTCAATCTCACCCCGTCGCTTCACCTCCACCGCGACGTGCAGGCCCTCAGCGTCACGCAGCAGGAGATCCACCGGGCCGATCGGCGTGTAGAACTCACGTTTGACCACCTGCCAGCCAGTCCCGAAGGTCGCCGGATGCTCTGCCAGCAGAGCCTGCAGGTGTGCCTCCACTCCGTCCTTCTGCAGCCCCGGATCCACCCCGAAGTTATGATCGGCATCCAAGAACACCTCGCCCAGAGCGATCCTGAGTGTGTCACCGGACCGGGAACGCACTAGCCACAACGCTGTGGCACCGGCTTCCTGCGCAGCCTCGTCGGGCTCGATCACGGTCAGTGTGCAGGGCGCACTCATCCAGTTGAGGGGCTTGAACGCCCGGTCATCTGCATGGACGGAGACAGAGCCGTCCGCTTTCAGCATGATCAGGCGTTTGGCCATAGGCAGGTGAGCTGTTAGCCGACCCGCGTAGTCGACCTGGCACTGGGCGATGACGAGACGCACGCGACACATCCTAGCTGGCGTCCAGATGCGGCTGGAGCACCTCTCGGTAGAGCAGCAGCAAGGCGGCTGTTGTCGGGATGGCGATCAAGGCGCCGATGAGTCCCAGAAGGATGCCGCCGATCAGCGCGGACAGCACCACGAGTGCCCCGGGCACCTTGACGGTACGTTTCATGACCGTCGGGTAGAGGACATAGGCGTCGAACTGCTGATAGATCAGGAAGTAGATGATGGTGGCGATGCCGATGGTGGGGGAGGTTGCGAAACCGACCAGGGCGACCGCGAGCATCGCTAGTGAGGAACCGACCAGGGGGATGAAGCAGAACAGCGCCACAATGAAGGCCAAGGCCAGTGAATATGCCCCCAGGCCGATGACGTTCATGAAGACGAAGCTGCATCCGGAGGCCACGGTGACCACCATGAACATACCGGTGATGTATCCAGAGACCCCCCGGAAGATCTCATCAGCCAGATACCGGGAACGCTCCCTTCGGCTGGCAGGGGCCAGCTTGTAGATGACCTCTTTGATGGCGGGAAGCGAGGCTAGGAAGTAAATGGTGAGCACCAGTGTCATGATCACGGAGAAAATGAACTGGCCGACCAGGACGCCAGCCCCCCAGATGCCTCCGAACAGATTCTGCACCAGCCCGCCCGAGGCAAGGTAGCGCTGAGCCGTCTCCAGCAAGTTGTATTGGGCATCCCAGCGGGCCACCTGCTCATTCGTAGCTAGCATCCCTATCCAGTAGGGAACCCGGAAGGCGAGTGACTGCACCTGGTTGGTCATCAACGGAACCAGCGCCGTCACCCCCAGCACAATGACTCCCAACAGGGCCACCGTCACGATGAAGACCGCCAGCGGCCGGGGCACCCGGCGTCTTGTGAAGAACTCGACGGCTGGATTCAGCCCCAGGGCGAGGAACAGAGAGAGCACCACCAGCACCAAGATGTTCTGGACCTGCAAAGCCGCGACAATCAAGCCGATCGCTACGAGCACACCCAGTGCCCCGAAGAAGCCGATGGAGAACGGTGAATGGTTCAGCAGCTTGGCCTCATTTTGCACGACCACCGGGGGAACCGGCTTCACCGGCTCCTCCGGGGTGGGGGTCAGCAGTTGTTTCGCCCCCTGGCGGGCATTGCCGAACATTCCGCTGAAGGCGCGGCGGAACCGGTGCAGTAAACCGCGCAGTCCACGGGGCTGGAAACCCCCTTGCGACCGGGGGACAGCTGAACCAGTTTTGGGGACTAGGCTGTCCGGTTCCCCGGGAGCGGCCGGTGAAGTGGCAGCCGATCCGGGGAATCCCTCCGATGCCTGGGAAGGAAGATCATCTTCTGCCTCGGGGCCCGAGACCGTCACTTTGCCTGCTTGTGATCCCTCGGCTGCGGGGACGTCACCTCGTCAGCGCTAATGATCTCGGTCAGCTCCATGTCAGGCACAGCCTCCTCAGCCATGGCACGCAGGTTCTGCATAGATGCGATGATGGAAGTCCGGCGCGCCATCAGGGCAGCCACCTCCCGCTCGAGCTGTTCCTTGCGCCAGGCGACCTGTTCCTCGAGTTGCTCCTGCTTCTGGTGCACCTCATCCCGCATGGCAGACAGCGTGGCCTCAGCCTCACGGGTGGCGGTCAGCCGGATCTGCTCGGCTTCCTCCACCGCTGACTCACGGATCTTGATCGCCTCTGACCGGGCCTCCTCGATCTGCTTTGAGGCAGCGTCAGAGCGCGCCCGGGCCTCGGTGAGCTGAGCCGTGACATTCTCCTCTGTCTTCCTGACGGCCTCTGCCTGCTTGGACAGGGCGGTGGCAGTGGATTTTTCCGTTGCCAGGCGAGCGGCAGTGGCGTCGCGCTCCGCCTCCTGGCGCGTCCGTGCGGCATCGAGACGGGCAGCCTCCAGCTGTGCGTTGATACGCTGCGCCGTTTCCTCCAGCAGGGATTTTGACTGGGCCTCCGCGTCGGCGCGTACCAGGTTTGCATCGCGCCGGGCAGCTTCGAGCACTGCCTGCCCAGCCTCTGCCTGCTCCTGCCGGAGCTTGCGGAGGCTGGCGAGCCCGGACAGCCGGACGTCGTCGGCCTCCTGCTGCGCAGCCTCGCGAGAGGCAGCTGCCGACAGCCGGGCTTCCTGCCGTAGCCGGTCGGACTCGGCCTCGGCCAACCGCACCAGCTCTGCCGCCTGAGCCTCTGCTGCCTCCAGCAGAGCACGGGCATGGGCTCCCAACTTGGAAAAATCCGTGGTCCCGACTTGCGAGCGGGCGAAGCTCGTCTCCCGGCGCTGCTCTCGCAGCTGGACCTTCATCTCAAGCATCCGCTGCTCAAGATCCTGGATGTAGGAATCCACCGCCTGTTTGTCATAGCCGAGCATGGCATGGGGGAATCCCCCGACGGCGCTGGCCTTGTCCTCGAAGAGGTTGAGGCCGGTTTCCTCCTCGATCTCGGTACGAACATCGGTCATTGTTGTCTCCTGGCTTGGCACGATCGGTACTGAGCCTACCTTGGAGTGAAGGTATTGGTGCCGGTGGAGCTCAGGCGCGTCCACCGGCGTATCGCATCGATCTCAGTGAGAGGCGCTCTTTGCAGGCTCCACCAGCTCAAGAAGGACCCCGCCGGCGTCCTTCGGGTGAACAAAGTTGATGCGGGAATCAGCGGTGCCGCGCTTGGCTTCTGGGAACAGCAGCCTGAGGCCACGTTCCCGCAAGACGGCACTCACATGGTCCAGGTCATGGACGCGATAGGCGAGCTGCTGGATGCCAGGGCCGCCGTTGCGGTCAAGCCACTTGGCGATAGTGGAGTTCTCGTTGAGGGGGGCCAGGAGCTGGATCTTGGCGTTCTCTTCTCCCTGAGTCCCGGTGCCGATCATGGCCTCGGCGACGCCCTGCTCCTCATTGATCTCCCGGTGCAGCTCTCGCCAACCGAAGACCTCGGTGTGGAACTTGATGGCCTCATCAAGGTCCCGGACCGCCAGGCCGACGTGATCGATGCAGATGAACAGATCTTGGTTCTCCATGCCCGCCATTGTTACACCCGGCTTTCTGGCTTGACCGGCGGGGTGGGGACAAAAGTTTCATCCGGTCCGGCGGCGCGGCGTGACAGCGGCGGGGGAGCACCGAGTGCGACACTACGAGTTTGGACGGCGGCGCGTCGGATTTAGCTGATGCCCAGGGTTCATGCACACTGGTAAGTGCTCATTTGAGTCCCTTCCCCCTTGAGACTTGGAGACATCATGGTTGGCTGGATCAAGAAGGTTCTGCTTGTGCTCGGCATCGCCTTCGTGGTCTTCTACCTGTTCACCCGTCCCGAAGCGGCTGCGGAGGCTATCAGGACATTCTTCGGGGCCTTCGAGTCGATCGCTCGTTTCTTCTCCCGCCTCGCCGGTTAAGCCGGTCATGGGCCTGATTGCCCGTCTCCTCGAACCCGATATCCAGCGTCACCTGCTGGTGGAGGAGGATGAGAGGGTCATCGATGAAGTGCGCAAGCACTGGGTGGTTTCCCTGCCGTGGATCGGCGTGATGTGTCTCAGCATCCCCGCCTTCGTTTTCATGACGGCGGTGCGCGGTTTTTTCTGGGTCCCCATGCTGGTGGGGCTTTACTTGCTGGGCCTCGGGTTCTGGAAGGCCCACGTCGCACACATGGACCGGTTCGTCATCACCAACATGCGAGTTTTCCGTATCCATGGGGTGTTCAACACTCATCTGGCGACGATGCCGATGACCCGGATCCTCGACATCTCCCTGGAACAACCAGTGCTCGGGAAGGTCTTCGACTACGGACATCTGGTCTTTGAGTCGGCAGCCCAGGCCCAGGGGCTACGCGACATCCGCTATGTCGCCCGCCCTGCGGATCGTGACCTCACGATCCAGAGGGTTATCCAGCGCTCCGGCCTCCGCAAGAAGATGGTGATGGAGGACGAGGACGCGGCCGACGGGGTATGAGCCCGGCCGGCCGCGTTCGGGAAAGCGCGTGTCAGCTCTGGAGGGCGGCGTCGACCACCTGCCGGGCCTCCTGCTGGATCTGTGCCAGATGGCCTGGATCGCGCAGTGACTCTGCATAGATCTTGTACTTGTCCTCCGTGCCCGAGGGACGTGCCGCGAACCAGCCCGAATCAGTAGTCACCTTTATCCCCCCGACGGCAGCCCCATTCCCAGGGGCCTGGGTGAGGACAGCGGTGATCGGTTGGCCAGCCAGTTCATGTGCTGTGACGTCATCGGGGGACAGCGCTGCGAGCCTAGCTTTCTGTTCCCTGCTGGCCTCCGCATCAACGCGGGCGTAGTAGGAGGTGCCGAAATCCGACTCCATGTTGGCGTAGTGCTGGCTGGGGGAACGGCCTGTCACCGCCAGGATCTCACTGGCCAGCAGGGCCAGCAGGATACCGTCCTTGTCGGTGGTCCAAGTGCGCCCCTCAAGATCGAGGAAACTCGCTCCAGCGGATTCCTCACCACCGAAACCGAGTGATCCGTCGGTGAGCCCTGGCACGAACCACTTGAATCCGACGGGCACCTCAACCAGGCGGCGTCCAAGGCGGGCAGCCACTTTGTCGATGATGGATGAGGATACCAGGGTCTTGCCGACTCCCGCGGCGGCAGCCCAGCCTGGCCGGTGCGAGAACAGGTAGTCGATGGCGACTGCCAGGAAGGCGTTGGGGTTCATCAGCCCGGCGTCCGGGGTGACGATCCCATGGCGGTCTGAGTCGGCGTCGTTCCCCGTCGCGATGTCATAGCGGTCGCGGTTGGCCACCAGCGACGCCATCGAGTTCGGTGAGGAGCAGTCCATCCGGATCTTGCCGTCGGTGTCGAGGGTCATGAACCGCCAGGTGGGATCCACCGTCGGGTTGACGACGGTCAGGTCGAGGGGACTGTGCTCGGCCAGGTACTCCCAATACTGGACGGAGGCGCCGCCCAGGGGATCGGCTCCTATGCGGACTCCGGCTGCCGCGATGGCTTCGAAGTCCAGGGCGCTTGTCAGCTCCGTGCAATAAGGGGTGCGGTAGTCAAACCGTGTCACCTTGGCCGTGGCCTGCTCATACGGCGTGCGGCGAATGCCCGAGGGCGACGCCATCAGCTCATTTGCACGGTCGGCGATCCACTTCGTCGCACCAGTGTCGGCGGGTCCGCCAGTGGGTGGGTTGTATTTGAATCCTCCGTCACGCGGCGGATTGTGGGAAGGCGTCACGACGATCCCGTCAGCGACCTGGTCAGAATGCTCACGGTTGTACCGGATGATGGCGCGTGAGACCGCTGGGGTCGGGGTGTACTCATCCTCCTGCTCGGCGAACACGGGGACACCGTTCGCCACCAGCACCTCAAGCGCGGTACGCCACGCAGGCAGAGACAGGGCGTGGGTGTCCTTTCCGATGAACAGGGGGCCACGCACTCCCTGTGCGGCCCGGTACTCCACGATGGCCTGCGTTGTTGCGGCTATATGGAGGTCGTTGAAGGCGGTGTCGAGGCTGGAACCACGATGTCCCGAGGTTCCGAACACCACCCTCTGGTCAGGATTGCTGGGATCGGGGGTCAGGTCGTAATAGGCCGCGATGACGGCATCGACGTCGATGAGATCAGATTCCAAGGCCACCAGGCCAGCTCGCTCATGTGCCATACCCCCATCTTTCCACTTCCAGTTGTGGGAATTGACACCGCCCGCAAAAATTACTGGCATGACGAATCCGAACTTCACACGCCCCGGTGCCGTAGATCTGTCCAGCCTCGCCGCCGCGCAGCCTGCTGCTGGTACCGCCGGAGGCAATTACGTCACCGATGTCACCGAGGCCGGCTTCCAGGCGCTGGTCGGCCAGTCGATGCAGTATCCCGTCATCGTGGAGTTCCATTCGCCTCGTGACACCAACGGAGCCACCGTTTCCACAGTTCTCGCCGAGCTCGTCAATGCCGCCGAGGGACGATTCCTGCTGGCCCGAGTGGATGTGGACGCCGAGCCACGCCTGGCCCAGGCTCTCGGCGTGACTGCAGTGCCAATGGTCGTGGCGATCATCGGGGGACAGGTCGCCCCCCTGTTCCAGGGCACCCGGGACCGCAAGGACATTTCAGCCGTCCTCGACCAGGTAACCCAGCTGGCTGTGGCAAACGGGATGACTGGTCGTGCTCAGCCGGTGGGCTCGGCTGCCGCTGCCCCCGGGGAAGCTGAGCCCGCCGCCGATCCACGCTTCGAGAAGGCTGATGCCGCGCTGGCTGCGGGTGACTTCTCCCAGGCCATCGCTGAATTCGATGCCTTGCTGGCTGCCAGCCCGAATGATCCCGAGGCGACTGCGGGGCGCGCCCAGGCGGCCCTCCTGGAACGCTCCACGTCCTTCGACGGCGCTGCCATAGTCAAAGCTGCTGCCGAACGCCCGAGCGACGTCAATGCCCAGTTGGATGCCGCTGACCTGGAGGTCATCCAGGGTGGATACGCCGCGGCCTTCGACCGGCTACTGAGACTGGCGGTCGAGACCAGCCCTGAGGAGAAAGAGGTCATCAGGGTTCGCCTGCTGGAGCTTTTCGATGTTGCCGGGCGTACCTCCCCGGAGGTGCTCAAGGCGCGGCGGCGCCTCTCCACGGTCCTGTTCTGAGATCTGCTCAGGCGGTACCGAAGCGGCGTTCCCGAGTGACATACTGCTCCACAGCGTCCCAAAAGTCACGACGATCGAAGTCGGGCCACAGGCGGTCGAGGAAGATGAACTCGGCGTAGGCCGACTGCCAGAGCAGGAAATTCGAGGTCCGTTGCTCGCCTGAAGAGCGCAGGAACAGGTCGACGTCCGGGATTTCTGGCTCATCAAGGAAACGCCGGAAACGATCCTCTGTCAGCCGGCTGGGATCTAGCTTGCCTGCCTTCGCGAGCTCAGCGACCTCACGTGCGGCGTCCACGATCTCAGCACGTCCTCCGTAGTTGACGCAGAATTGGAGGGTGAGCTTGGTGTTCCGCTGGCTCTGATTCTCCGCTTCCTCCAGCTCCCGGATTACGGACTCCCAGAGCCTTGGACGGCGTCCGGCCCAGCGGATCCTGACCCCCATCGCATCCAGCTCGTCGCGGCGGCGGTGGATGACATCGCGGTTGAAACCCATCAGCCAGCGGACTTCATCCGGGGAACGTTTCCAGTTCTCCGTGGAGAAGGCGTAGGCAGACAGGTAGGGGACCCCTAGCTCCAGTGCCCCATGTATCACGTCCAGCAGAGCTGCCTCGCCGCGTGCGTGGCCCTCGGTGCGTTTCAGCCCCCGCTGCTTGGCCCAGCGGCCATTGCCATCCATCACGATGGCCACATGTTTGGGCAGTTTTGCCGCAGGGATCACGGGGGGGACGTGCGCCGGAGGGATGAGGTGTGGGGTCGCGATAGGCCATTGACGAAGCCTATCCGGATACCATTGCGCTGTGCGCACCTACCGAGATGAAGCAGTGGTGTTGCGGACGTGGAAACTCGGAGAGGCTGACCGGATCATCAGCCTGTTCACCCGCGAGCACGGCAAGGTGAGAGCCGTCGCCAAAGGAATACGCAGGACCGGCTCCAAGTTCGGTTCCCGGCTGGAACCCTTCGGGCATGTGGACGTGCAGCTTGCCGAAGGCCGTGGCACCTTGGTTACGGTCACCCAGGCCGAATCATTGCATCCTCCGTTGCTCGGCGCCGACTACGAACGCTTCTGTGCTGCCCAGGTTCTGGTGGAGGCAGCGGACCGCTTGGTCGCTGAAGATGGGGTGCCGTCTGTGCCTCAGTATCGTCTGCTCCTGGGAGGTCTCCTAGCCCTTGACCGGGGTGAACTGCCGCTAGCAGCTGTGGTGGACTCCTACCTGCTCCGCGGCCTGGCCTCGGCCGGATGGGCGGCGATGACGGACGCCTGTGTGAGCTGCGGCACTACAGAACAGCTGCGCTGGTTCTCCCCTCAACTTGGTGGGGCAGTCTGCCCTGTCTGCAGACCGCCTGCATCGGCCTCCGCGAGCCCTGAGCTGCTGAGCCTGCTCGGAGCTCTGCTGGCCGGTCAATGGGAAGTGATCCGCAAAGCCGGGCCACCCTTGCGGAACCGGGCCCATGGTGTGGTGGCAGCCTATGCCACCTGGCACCTTGACCGTTCTCTCAGGTCCCTCCCCTTCCTGGGAGCGAGTTGACCACAGGACTGCGAGGTCTGCTCTGGCCGGTGTATGTACCTGCTCTGTTGTTCGCCGAGGGGATCGGGGCCATCGCAGCTGTCCAGGTGCTGGCGGGCGGTGCAGGCCGGCGCCTCGGATGCGCTGGCCAGTGTTCTGGTGGCGATCGCCAGCGTCATCTCGATTCTGTGCACAGTGCCGGTTGGCGGCGCCATCGACCGGCTGGGGGACCGCAGCCAGGGCCGGCCAGCCCATCTTGGTGAGTCTCTGGGGCACGAGCACCGGATGGGCTGATTCCCAGATCTCACTTCTCATGGTTGCTGGCGCAGGCATCGAATTGTGCTGGTCCTGGGCCCAGGAGGCCTGGTGAAAGACCTACTCGGCAGTGTCCGGGCCTGGAGCTGGTGAGGTTGCAGTGTGAGAACGAACAGCGGATCACAGGCCGAGCATGCCCCTGGAGCCAGGGCGATGTGTGTGGGTACAGAGCCGCTGGACCCTGTTGGCGTGATCTTGTGGAAGATCAGGTGGGGGAGCAGTTACGGCACAGGCCGAAGATCTCCAGGTTGTGTCCCGCGTCGGTGAAACCGTGTTCTCCCGCTACCTGGCTTGCCCACGACTCGACGGCATCGGCGGAGATCTCCACCGCTATGCCGCAGGAGCGGCATACTAGGTGATGGTGGTGGGTGTTGGAGCACATCCGGTAGGCAGCTTCGCCGTCGGGGGTCCGCAGCACATCGAGATCCCCGGATTCGCTCATGGTCTGGAGAGCCCGGTACACCGTGGCGAGCCCGATCTTGTCACCTACCTGGCGAAGTTCTGAATGGATCTGGGCTGCGGTGCGGAATTCCTCGGTGTTCGCCAGTAAGGCCCGCACAGCAGCGCGCTGCCATGTGTTGCGGGTGCTAATGCTCGTCATAAATATTCTCCGTGCAATGCATGCCGGTGAGTTCCCTCCCACCACTTGGCTAGGAGGACCGTCATGCCAGATTGAGAGCAACCCTACCTGAACGAGAACCGGAATCGCTGTGATTCCCAATATCCTGTCGCTATCGGGTAGGTCCTGAGTAGTGGGTGGTTTCCCGGTCTGCGACCGGGCCCAGGGAGTTCCAGCGCCACCGCTGGAGTAGGGGCGCTCCAGCGGTGGCGATCCCCAGCAAAGCGATAGCGAACACGACGTTGGTAGCTCCGCTGGCAGTGTCCCAGAAATAAGATCCGACGGTGCCGCCAAGCGCAGCCACGACCCCCAATCCCATGGCTCCCAGCAGGGTTGTCCGGAAACCGGTGAACAGCTGTTGGGAGGTGGCCACGGGGATCACCATCAGCGCGCTGATCAGGAGCAAGCCCACAGTGCGCATTGAGAGAGTGATGGTCACGGAAGCGACCACCACGATGAGTAGGTTCAATATCTTGACCCGGACCCCCTAGCACCCTGGCAAAGTCCTCATCGGCGCAGATGGCGAATAGCCAGTGGTGTAGGCCCAGCGCGAACCATAGAACCATGGCCGCCAGAAAAAGCGATCACCCAAAGGCCGGGCTCACGCACCGAGTGGCAAGGGGACTGTCTGATTAACGGTGTGTGAGGTCCGGCCTGATCCGAGAGGAGACGGCTGTGGCTGACATGACCGACATGATGGAAGACGAGATGATCGATCCCGTGACCGGAGAGATCATCGATCAGAAGGACCTGGCCGGGCGTTTGCTGGCGCTGGCCAGGGGACAGGGGGTGAGTCTGGTCGGCCCGGGAGGGTTGTTGAACCAGCTCACCAAGGAACGTCCTGGAGGCGGCGTTGAACGCCGAGTTGACCGAGCATCTGGGTCACGAGCACGGTGGCACGCCGATCGAGGCGAACATGCGCAACGGCACCCGCGTCAAGACGGTGTTGACCCAGATCGGGCCGGTCGAGACCGGTGGTTCTCCGTGATCGTGACGGCTCCTTCGAGCCGATCATCGTCCCGAAACGGAAGCGACGTTTGGACGGCATCGATCAGATCGTGTTGTCGTTGACCGCCCGCGGGCTGACCACCGGTGAAGTCGCTGCCCACTTCGAGGAGGTGTACGGAGCGAGGGTGTCGAAGGACACCATCAGCCGGATCACCGAGAAGATCGTCGGTGAGCTCGCCGAGTGGTCGAGTCGGCCGTTGGATCCTGTCTACCCGGTGATCTTCGCCCGGCGCGATTCGCACGTGAAGGTCTGTGACGGTCAAGTCCGTAACACCCCGTTCTACGTTGTCATGGGTGTCACGATGAACGGGGAACGCGACATCCACAGGGATCTGGGCTGGTGACGGTGCTGAGGGTGCCCGGTTCTGGCTGCAGATCTTTTCGGAGGTGAAGAACCGAGGCATCGTCGAGGTGATGATCGCGGTGTGTGACGGGTTGAAGGGACTCCCTGAGGCGATCAACACGACCTGGGAACACACCATCGTGCAGCAGTGCATCGATCTACCTGGTTCCGCAACAGCTTCCGCTACGCCGGCCGGCAGCACCGCGACGCGATCGTGAAGTCCCTCAAACCGGTGTACACGGCCCCGTCCGAGCAAGCGGCCAAGGACCGGTTTGCCGAGTTCGCCACCGAGTGGGGCGACCGGTATCCGGCGATCGTGCAGCTGTGGCGCAACGCGTGGGCGCAGTATCGTACCGTTCCTGGCCTACGACATGGAGATCCGGAAGGTGATCTGCACGACCAACGCCATCGAGTCCATCAACGCGAGGTACCGCCGGGCCGTGCGGGCCCGTGGGCACTTCCCCAACGAGCAAGCCGCGTTGAAGTGCCTGTACCTAGTGACCCGCTCCCTTGACCCCACCGACGGGAGCCGGGCACGCTGGGTGATCAGGTGGAAGCCCGCACTCAACGCGTTCGCAATCACCTTCGCTGGACGGTTCAACCGAACCACCCACTGATGAAAACCACCGGACCCTACACACCGTTTATCGGACAGACCCGTGGCAAGCAGCGCCCGCTGCTTCTGCCCGCCGGACAGTGGGGTGAAGGGCCAGCGGGCCTGGTCGTTCAGGTGTACGCGTTCCAGTGCCTCAGCGACAATTTTCCGGTCGGTCTTGTTGGCACGTCTCAACAACCTGTGATGCGCCAGCGGTCCAGAGGTAACCACCTCCTGCGCTGTGGTGCTCTGCATTTTCAACGTGGCGTGCTGAGGGACGTACCCTACGTGATGTCATTCGCGGAACTGCCGGATCGGCATCCCGAACAGACGTACCTGACCTTGCTGGAACGGGTCAGTGCCACCACTGAGCTCGTCACTGGCGGTCTTGGCTTTCGCTTCGAAGAAGGCCTTGCCTCCGGCGTCTATCTTCGCGAGTTCGTCGGCAATGGTCCCGAGCGCCTTCACCTTCAGCGCATGGTTATGGTCTTCGGCAGCCGAGGTAGCTGGATCATACCTGGGAGAGGGCGAGCTTGTGCTTAATGCCCGACTGTTCCACTGCCTTATCACAGCAGGCTGGAAGCTTTGAGGTAGACCACGAGATCCGCCTCCTCGAGACTGGCGATCTGTTGCGGCGTCAGCTCCAGGTCGTGTGGCTCCTGGCCGGCAATGTCAGGTTCGAGACGCTTATCTTGGCGCCTCAGGTCTTGGTGGCGGCATAACTCGAGCGGATAGAAGACGGTCGCGATCTTCACGGCACCTGCCGCCGCGCTGGTGGCAGGGCTAGTGGTGGCTGGGTTCTCTGATGCGCAGGCGCTATCGTTTTTATGATGGGGAATTTCAAACTCGTGGGTGTCAGGTGGATAGCCTGAGTCAATGCTTGCGATCTCCCGCTTCAGTAAAGTTGACGAGGAACTTGCCAGGGGGCTTCAGTCCATCGCAGAGTTCTGGCGTTCCCGTCCGGGGTGTCTTGATGTCGAGGTGGTGGCCAACCTGGATGCCCCAGATCTGTGGGCCTTGGTAAGCCGGTGGCGTGATGTTGGAAGCTACCGGCGTGCTCTCTCCGGCAACGAGGCGAAACTACTGCTGACCCCTATCCTGATACGCGCCATAGATGAGCCGTCTGCCTATCTCGATCCCCAAGAGCTTCACCTGTAGATCTGCTCGAATCTGCCTGGCGCAGCGCCGGGTGTCGGATATCCGTTGGTGGAGTCTGTTCACATCGTCGGGTGGCAAGCAGTTTTGTGGACCGGCGTTTCCAGATGTCCCGGGGGGAGGCTACTCTTTTGATAACTTCAACGTCGAAATTATGTGGGAGGGTAGATGCCTGCGCGAGTCGTTCTGCGCTCCGCTGGGGTTGCATTGCTGATTTCGGCTGGACAGGACGGAATGCCGGAGGTGGTCCACTGGGGGACAGACCTGGGAGAGGTCACAGAGGCTGAGTTCGAGGCGCTGCGGCTGGGATCGGCCTGGATGGTTCCAGGCAACTCTGTTGACCTCAACCCGCGCCTGGGGATTATCCCTGAGGGTCGATATGGCTGGACTGGGACGCCTGGCCTGATCGGCTCTTGTGCCGGGAGGGGGTGGAGTCCCGGCTGGCGCATCAGAGAGGTCCGCGTCAGTGGGCGGCCCGTGGACGACTTCATCGTGGCTGGCCCCGCGGTGGTGGAGTATGCCTTGGAGGCAGTCTCTGCGAGTCTGTGGATGCTGTTGGTGGTTGAGATGCTGCCAACAGGGCTGGTACGTGTGCGCGCAACCTTGGAGAATGTGGGCGACGCGCCGTTTGAAGTGACTGAGCTGACTTTGCGGATGCCGGTTCCTGGGCAGGCCCGCGACCTCATGGACTTTGGGGGCCGGTGGGCCGCCGAGCGCATGCCGCAGCGCACAAGGCTCGATATGGGAGTGCGTCGCCGCGAGGGACGGCACGGCCGCACTGGTGCTGACGCGGCCTTCGTGCTCAGCCTGGGGGAGGAGGGATTCGGGTATCAAACTGGCGAGATCTGGGCCTGCCATGTGGCATGGAGCGGCAACCATCTCCATCTCGCCGAGCGGGATTTCACCGGCGCGCAACTCATTGGCGGCGGAGAGCTGCTCCTGCCAGGGGAGGGATGGCTGACGGCTGGGCGGCGGTACAGGTCACCATGGGTCTACTTCAATCATGCTGTCGGCCTGGACGCTCAGGCAGAACGTTTCCATCAGCATCTGCGGGCTCTGCCTTTGCATCCCGACTCTGAGCGTCCGGTTAGCCTGAACGTCTGGGAAGCTGTCTATTTCGATCACGACGTTTCACGGCTGATCGACTTAGCCGAGCAGGCCGCTGCGCTAGGGGTGGAACGCTATGTGCTGGATGACGGGTGGTTCGGGGCGCGTCGTGACGATCATGCTGGTCTGGGCGACTGGGTCGTCAGCCCTGAGGTGTGGCCGGAGGGACTGCATCCGCTCGTCAACCGGGTGACGGAACTCGGCATGCAGTTCGGGCTCTGGTTCGAGCCTGAGATGGTCAATCCCGACTCTGATGTGGCGCGGGCGCATCCTGAGTGGCTGATGCAGCTTGAGGACCGGCTACCTTTGGAGGGGCGGTTCCAGCAAGTACTCAACCTGTCGCTTCCTGGTGCTTTTGACCATGTCCTGGGCCAGATGTCCGCCATCCTTGAGGAATACCCCATCTCCTACGTCAAATGGGACCACAACCGTGATCTCAACGATGCAGGCACCGTACCTGATGGTCGTCCTGCCGTCGCTGCACAGACACGCGCCTTCTACGCCCTGCTGGATGAGCTGCGCCGCCGTTTCCCACAGGTGGAATTCGAGTCATGTTCATCCGGGGGATCTCGTATAGATCTGGAGGTGATGGAGCGGGCAGAGCGCGTGTGGGTCTCCGACAACATTGACCCCGACGACAGACAGCGGATGCTGTGGTGGACCTCTCAGTTGTTGCCCGCCGAGCTGCTGGGATCCCACATCGCCTCAGGGCGGTCCCATGTGACGGGCCGCTGGCACGATCTCAGTCACCGCGCTGCAACCGCTGTCTTTGGCCACCTGGGCATCGAGTGGGATCTTGCCAGTGCGACCGAGGAGGAGCTTGAGGAACTTGCCTGGTGGATCGCGTGGTACAAGGACCATCGTAAAAGACTGCTTGCGGGGCGGTTGGTGCGTGTCTCGATGCCCGACCCCGGGGTCTGGTTCAAGGGGATCGTCAACGATGAAGGCGGTATCTACTCTCTGTCGGTGCTGGAAGCCACTCCCGCAGTGAATCTGGGAATGCTCAAGTTCCCTGGGCTGATTTCCGAGAGGCGCTACCGAGTTGAGATAATCGATCGTCCCGCATTGAAGGGGGTCCTGCAGGTGCCCTGGATGGCTGGGGCACCCCTTGAATTGACTGGAGCGCAGTTGATGGGCGCCGGACTGAGGGCTCCAGTGCTCCGTCCATCCACTACGGTATTGTTTGTAGTGACCCGGATCTGAAAAAAATATCCGCAACCTCGCGCAGAAGGATGTAATTCTGTTACAGAATTAATTCATTCGTACCAACGGAGGTATGTTATGAACAGTCCTAGGCTGACTGTGCCCAGCCGGAAGGGCGCCAGAAGCAGGAACGATCTGCTCCTGGCTATTGTACTGATCGCGCCTGCGTTCATCGGCTTCACAACGTTTCTGATGTGGCCTACGATCAATGGGATCTGGCTCAGCTTCACCAACTACAATCTACTCACCCTGCCTGAATTCGTCGGGATCAACAATTACCTCCGTTTGCTGGAGGACCCGGTGTTCTGGAATGCAGCTGCTGTCACCGTCTACTACGTGATGGTCAATATCGGAATACAGACTGTCTTAGCCTTGCTGATCGCGGTTTTGATGCACCGGCTCACCCAGTCCACATGGGTCCGGTCCATCGTGCTGACCCTCTACCTGGTCTCCAACGTGGTGGCCGCGCTCGTGTTCATGTGGATTCTGGACACCCATCTGGGGATCGGCAACCAGCTGCTTTCCTTGCTGGGCCTGGAGATGATCCCCTTCCTGTCCCAGGAGTCGACAGTTATTCCGACGATTGCGTTGATCAACGTGTGGCGGCACATGGGCTATACAGCACTGCTGATCTTCGCAGGCCTTCAGACCATTCCCGAATCTGCCTATGAGGCGGCGAGGGTCGATGGCGCCTCGGAGTGGCAGATGTTCTGGCGCATCACCATTCCATTGCTGCGCCCTATTCTGGCGCTGGTCCTGATTATGACGATCATCGAGTCATTCCAGGTCTTTGACACGGTCGCCATCGCTACGCAGGGTGGTCCTGTCAACTCATCGCGAGTGCTCCAGCTCTACATTTACGACATGGCCTTCGGTCGGTTCCAGTTCGGCTATGCCTCCGCACTTTCTGTGGCGTTGCTGCTGATTCTTGTCGTGATCACCTTCTTCCAATACCGGCTGACTCGCGCGGGCGAGACCGATCTAAACTGAGGTGAAGACATGTCCGCTAACACAATTACAGCTCGCCAGCGGATGCGGATGGCCAACGCCCACCACCGTCTCTCCTGGGGGAGAGCATGTGCCTGGGTTGTGATGGGGATCGTCATGCTGATCACCCTGTTCCCCCTCTACTGGATTCTGCGCACCGCCTTATCCTCCAATTCCTCCCTGTACAGCGGAGCCGTCACGTGGCTGCCAACCGATTGGAACACGAGCAGCTTTGCCCGGGTTTTCGGGATCCAGGCGGGCGAAGCGGCACTGGCGGAGGGAGGTTCCGGCCAGTCCATCGACTTCTGGCGCTATCTGGGCAACAGCATCATCGTCGCAACCCTGGTCACCTTTGGGCAGGTCTTCTTCTCCGCCTGCGCGGCCTATGCATTCTCACGGTTGAAGTGGAAAGGCCGCGATCTGATCTACAGCCTGTTCCTCGGTGGCCTGATGGTGCCGGCAATCTTCACGTTCCTGCCCAATTTCGTCCTGATCAAACAGCTTGGCCTGATCGACACTCTGCTCGGCATCTCGCTGCCCACTATGTTCATGACGCCCTTCGCGGTCTTCTTCCTGCGGCAGTTCTTCATGAATGTCCCCGTGGAATTGGAAGAGGCGGCCCTGCTCGACGGCTCCAGTAAGATCGGCAATTTCTTCCGCCTGATCCTGCCCATGTCAGCTGCCCCGATCGCAACGATCTCCTTGCTGACCTTCATCACATCCTGGAATGATTATTTCTGGCCGCTGATGGTGTCCTACTCCGAGAACTCACGTGTGCTCACAGTCGGTCTGGGATTTTTCCGGTCCCAGACCCCAAACACCGGGCCTGACTGGTCCGGTCTGATGGCAGCTGCTCTCGTGGCCGCGGTCCCGATGCTTCTGCTCTTTGCCTTCCGCGCCAAACGCATCGTCAACTCCATCGGTTTCAGCGGCATCAAATAAGGATCGAAATGAAGAAACGAATTGCAAAAATCCTGCCGGTTTTAGCAGCTGAAGTCCTGCTTGCCGCAGCGTGCACCACTAAAGGAGGAGAGGGGCCAGACGGTGTCATCGACTACTGGCTGTGGGACGCCACCCAGCAGCCCGGCTACCAGGCCTGCGCTGATGCCTTCGAGACGGTGAACCGGGGTTGAAGATCAGGATCACCCAGTACGGGTGGGACGACTACTGGAGCAAGCTGACCGCCGGGTTCATAGCCGAACAAACCCCCGACGTGTTCACCAACCACCTGACCAAATATGCCCAGTTCGTCGATCTGCAGGTTCTGGTACCGCTTGATGACCTTGAGGCCACCCATGATGTCGACGACTCCGAGTACGTCGGTAACCTAGCCGAACTCTGGAAGGGGCGAGACGGCAAACGCTACGGAATCCCGAAGGACTGGGACACTATCGCCTATTTCTACGACCAGAAGGCCACCGACGCAGCTGGGATCAGCCGGGAACAGCTGATGAACATGGACTGGAATCCCGTTGACGGGGGCAGTTTTGAGAAGATCATCGCTCACCTGAGCGTCGATGCCAATGGCATCCGGGGTGATGAACCGGGGTTCGACAAGAAGAACGTCGCGGTCTACGGGCTGGCCTCCGAGGGAGCTGGAGGTGAGAACCTCGGGCAGACTCAATGGGGTGCTTACACCGGCTCCATCGGGTGGAATCCCCTGGATAAGAACCCCTGGGGCACCCATTTCAACCTGGATGATCCCGATTTCCAGAAGACCATTGCCTGGTATTTCGGTCTCGTCGAAAAGGGATACATGCCTTCCTACGAGATCTTCGGGAAGCGTTCAGGTTCGTATCAGCAGGTCGCCCAGGGCAAAGCCGTGCTGGGCATGAATGGGTCTTGGATGATCTCCACCTTCGCCTCCATCCCCGGCATCGATCTGCAGATCGTCCCCACACCAGTCGGGCCCCGCGGACATCGCGCGAGTCCGTTCAACGGCCTTGCAGACTCGGTCACCAAGTTTGCCGACGACAAGGCAGCGGCGGGTAAGTGGGTGGCCTATCTGGGGTCCTCTGAATGCCAGATGAAGGTCGCCGACGCCGGGGTGGTGCTGCCGGCCCGTTCCGAAGCCATGGAACGCTCCATCCAGGTCCGTGAGGACGCAGGATTCGATGTTGGACCATTCGCCCTGCACGTCAAGGACGGCACCACCCAGGATCCCGCGGTGACCGTGAACGCCGCTGACGTGGCTGCCCTAACATCTCCAGGGTTCGAGGCGGTCTTCATCGGTCAGAAGGATGTAACCTACCTGAGCGAACTGAATCACCAAGTCAATAGGCTGTTGTCGCTAACATCATCGTGACGAGTATCGGGAGGAAAGACGCCAGTGATTCTCAGCTCCATCGATCCCACTTCGCGACTAGTGGTGCAGACGGTGTTGCGCCACGGTCCCATCGCGCGGGTCGGCGTGGCCCAGCGCACCGGTCTGAGCTCCGGCTCGATGACCAGGCTGACCACGCCGCTTGTTGCCGCCGGGATTCTCCAGGAACG
This sequence comes from Arachnia rubra, assembly GCF_019973735.1. Classification (NCBI taxonomy): domain Bacteria; kingdom Bacillati; phylum Actinomycetota; class Actinomycetes; order Propionibacteriales; family Propionibacteriaceae; genus Arachnia; species Arachnia rubra. The sequence continues at coordinate 1,792,319 of NZ_AP024463.1, read as the reverse complement.
ACGCCCCACACCCGCAAAACAGCTTGGGCGTCCCGCCCTGCCACTGGTGGTGGTTGATGATGCTGCGCGATTCGTCGGCGTGAAGGTGGTGCCGGGGCAGTTGCACGCGGTGGTGACCGGGCTTGCTGGCCATGTCCGGGCCACTGATGTCCGCCAGGCGGACACCTCTACGATAGAAACGACCGCACAGGCCATCGCACAGCTTGTCGACGAGTTCTCCGGGCCTCACGAGCCGACCTCGGTGGGTGTGGCGCTGGCAGCCGCTGTCGATCCGCACGGAGAGGTGCGTGCGGCGCCTCTGCTTGGCTGGGGAGGCGGCAACCTGACTGCCCTCGTCACCGAGGCCTGCGGACTGCCGTGTAAGGCCGCCAACGACGTCGATGCCCTGACCCTGGCCGAGCACTGGGTCGGGCATGGGCGCCGGACCCATAATTTCGTCGTCATCACCGTTGGGGCAGGTGTGGGGGCTGGGGCCGTGGTTGCCGATGAGCTGGTCGTCGGACACCAGGGATCGACTGGGATGGTGGGCGAGGCGTGGACGACGTGGGGGCAGCGCTTCCATGACGCGCTCGCCGACGAACCACTCCGGGCAGCAGCCAGTGAGTCTGCCGGCCGGGAGGTGTCGCTGGAGGAACTGGCTCAGGCGGATGATCCGGCCATCGTGGCGGTACTTGACCGTGCGGCTGTCGCTCTCGGTGAACTGGTGGTGCTGGCCAAGCAGTTCTGGGGTCCGGAGCGGGTCCTGCTGACTGGTGAGGGCATCATCCACTACAAGGATCGGGTGGATCTGATCCAGCAGGTTTTGAGGGACCGGCGTTTCGAGAACATCGACCCACCTGAGCTGGTGCTGGCCGAACAGGATTTCCATGCCTGGGCCCGTGGCGCCGCAGCAGTGGCAACGCGGCTGAGCCTCGCCTACTGATTGCGGCACAGGTCGTGACCACGGGATTCCCGGGCAGGGTCTCAGCCCCACCTCCGGGAATCCCGGCGGCACAGGATCTCTAGGCGTTGGCAAGTCCCTTGCGGCGCAGCAGATGAGAAACATCGGGCTCTGCGCCGCGGAAACCACGCCACGACTCCATGGGTTCAATACTCCCACCGTGTCTCAGCAACTCGCGGCGGAAATGCTCGCCAGCCTCCCGGTTGAGACCGCCATTGTCCTTGAACCAGGCGCAGGCATCGGCGTCCATGACCTCCGCCCACAGATATCCGTAGTAGGCAGCCGCGTAGCCGCCGCCGAAGATGTGGCTGAAATAGCACGAACGGTACCGCGGCGGGACCAGCTCATGCGCGACACCAGCCCGCTGTAGGGCAGCGGCCTCAAATCCCTCCAGCTCATCAACCGAGGCCGGCAACTCCTCCAGGGTAGTGCTGTGCCAGGCCTGATCCAGTAGCATCGCCGCCACCAGCTCCAGAGTATGGTGTCCTTCACCGACGGACCGCGAGGCCCGGAGCCTCTCAGCCAGTGCGGCAGGCAGGGGCGCACCGGTCTCATGATGGACCGCGAACCGGGAGATCAGCTTCGCATCCCAGGCCCACAGCTCGTTCACCTGCGAGGGAAACTCCACAAAGTCACGAGGCACTGCTGTGCCGGAGCGGGACGGATACCTGACCTTTGAGAGCAGGCCATGGAGCGCGTGGCCGAACTCGTGGAACATCGTGATCACGTTGTCCCAGCTCAGCAGACTCGGGGAACCCTCGGTGGGACGGGGGAAATTACAGGTGTTTGTAACCACCGGCAGGGCCTTGGTCAGGTCCGCCTGGTCGACGATGGAGGTCATCCAGGCTCCGCCCCGCTTGGTGTTCCGGGTGAACGGGTCAAGAATCACCGCCCCCAGCGTGCTACCGTCAGTTTCGCAGACCTCGTACACCTCTGACTCTCCGGTGAAGCCGTGAAGTTCGGGGCGGGCATGGAAGGTGATGCCGTAAAGAGCTGTGGCGGCCGCGAAAACCCCTTCATGCAGCACCCGGTGGTACTCCAGGTAGGGGCGCAGCACCGCAGGATCTATGGTCTTGGAGGCAGCCTGCTTCGCGGCATAGTGCTCCCAGTCCCAGGCAGCGAGCCTCGCGCCCGGCTCATCCTCCTCAAGGGCCTGCTGTAGCTCCTCGGCCTCACGATTCGCCAACTCGACTGCCCCTGGCGTGACCTGCCTGAGCAGGCCGAGAACTGCCTCGGTGGTCCGTGCACACCCGTCGGCAGCTACCCAGGCGGCATGGTGTTCGTAGCCCAGGAGCCGGGCGCGTTCCGCGCGGCGCCGGGCGATGTCCAGCACGAGCTGGCGGGTGTCGTATGGGCCGCTCAGGCCCCTCCCCACGGAAGCCTCGAAGACGCGGCGGCGCAGGTCACGGTTCACCAGATCCGCCAGTACCGGCTGGCCAGTGGTGTTGGTCAGCTCAATCAGCCAGCCCTCCTGCCCCAGGGCCTGGGCCGCCTCCCGGGCCGCCTTGACCTCCTCATCCCCCAGGCCAGCCAGATCAGACCGGTCAGTTACCAGCACGGCTGAGGCGTTACGGCCATCCACGAGAGCCTGCTCGAAGGCCACGGACAGCCCAGCCAGCTCCACATTCAGTTCCCGCAGTCGCTGCTGCGCAGCGTCATCTAGCGCGATGCCTGAGCGCTCAAACTCGCGAATATGCTCGTCGAGCCAGTAGCGGTCTTGTTCACTCAGGGTCACCTCCCCGGTGTCTGCGCGGTCGCGGAGCCTAACCAGCCGGTTAAAGAGGCGACTGTCCAGCAGGATCATGCTGTTGTGCTCTGCCAGCCTGGGGGCCAGCGCCGTCTCGACGGCGTCGCGCTGCTCATTGGCATCAGCCGCTTTCGCGACCCAGAAGGCTGAACCGGCACGATCCAAGGTAGCCGAGCTGAGCTCCCAGGCGATGATGGTGTTCTCGGCATCGGGTGCCTCGGGGTTGGTTGCGATTGCCTCCAGAGCGGCTCTCTGCTGCGCCAGGCCCTCCTCTATAGCCTCCTTGAACTGTGCGTCGGTCAGATTGGCGTAGTCGGGAAGTTGGAAAGGCAGCGTCGAGGGAGTCAGCAACGGATTCATGGCCTCCATCCAACCACGCGTAGAATCTCCCGGTCTGGAAGATGGAAGGGGAACCTGAGTGGTCGAGTCGCTTCGCCTGCACGCGCCCAGCCGACGTGATGCCGTCGTGGTGCCGCTTCCTGTGGTGCTGGCACCGATGGCCGGCATCACGAACGCCGCCTACCGGGCGCTCTGCCTGGAGCAGGGTGCCGGGTTATATGTCTGCGAGATGCTGACATCGCGAGGAATCATCGCTGGCGACCAGAAAACCCGCTCCATGCTCACCTTTGGCCCGAGCGAGACCATCCGGTCAGTGCAGCTCTACGGCGTTGACCCTGAGATCATGGCGCAGGCCACGAGGACTCTGATCACTGGCCATGGTGTCCACCACATCGATCTCAATTTCGGCTGCCCTGTCCCCAAGGTGACCCGCAAAGGCGGGGGCGGTGTGCTGCCATACAAGCGTGATCGCCTCCGCGCCATCATCAGGGCAGCGGTCCGCGCTGCGGATGAATTCGGGGTTCCCGTCACAGTCAAGACCCGGATTGGGATCGACGCGGACCATGAAACCTTCCTTGACGCGGGACGCATCGCTGAGGAGGAAGGGGCAGCCGCCATCGCCCTGCACGCCCGCACCGTGCAGCAGGCATACTCGGGGAAAGCCAACTGGTCCCGCATCGCGGAGCTCAAGCAGGCCGTGGGCATCCCCGTTCTGGGCAACGGTGACCTGTGGGAAGCCGAGGACGCGTTGCGGATGATGGCTGAGACCGGCTGCGACGGCGTGGTGATCGGGCGTGGCTGCCTGGGTAGGCCATGGCTGTTTGGCGACCTTGCAGCCGCTTTCGCCGGGGAACCCCAGCGTGCCCGACCGACCCTTGGAGAGGTCGGTGCCATGATCGTCCGTCATGCTGAGCTGCTGACCGCGCTGATGGGAGAGCGTGGTGTGGTGGATCTGCGCAAGCACATGGCCTGGTACTTCAAGGGTTATCCTGTCGGCGAACTGCGCCGCCGATTCGCCATGGTCGCCTCGCTTGATGAGTTGCGCCGGCTGGTTGGCCTCCTCGACGCCGACCAGCCCTTCCCCGTAGGAGAGCTAGGTACCCCGAGGGGACGGCAAGGAGGTCCCAGGAGCAAGGTGGTCCTGCCCCACGGCTGGTATGACGACACCGGGGGCCGTGAACTGGACCTCACCGAGGCCGAGGACGGGGTCAGCGGAGGATGAGTCGGTGCTGGTGCCGTGTCGTGGATTCATTCAGGTGGTTTTCTTCTCCCGGAAACGGTGCCTGTGCCGAGGGTCACTTCGCTCACAGTGCACCCGGTGGCATTTCGCTCAGTTGCCTTGGCGCAGCAACCGTCCAGAGTCGCCTGCCACCGATGAATTCCCGGCGCACGGACACCAGCTTTCACCATCCCGTAACAAGCGTGTCACACAACCCGGATACGGTGACCCAATCTTAAGAAGCGGAGGAGTCCCATGTCCGATACCGTGACCCTGACCGTCGACGGCATCGCCTACGAGCTGCCCCTTATCACCGGCGCCGAGGGAGAGAGAGCTGTCGACATCTCCAAGCTGCGCTCCACCACCGGTCTCATCACCCTCGATGACGCATACAGCAACACCGGATCCTGTACATCCGCCATCACCTTCATCGACGGGGAACATGGCATCCTGCGGTATCGCGGGGTGCCTATTGAAGATCTCGCAGCCCGCTCGTCCTTCATCGAGGTGGCGGAGCTGCTGATCTTCGGTGATCTGCCCGACGATGAGGAGCGGGATGAGTTCCGTCAGCTACTGACCGATAACTCTTCTTTACACCGGGATATGCGCAAACACTTCGATGGGTTCCCTGTTGATGCCCATCCGATGGCGATACTTTCCGCGATGATCAATGCCATCCAGGCCTACGACCTACCTGAGATCCATATCACTGGGGAGGCGGGATTCCGTAGGGCCGCGGCGCTGCTGCTGGCCAAGACACGCACCATAGCCGCTGCCTCGTACAAGAGCCATGTCGGCCAGCCTGTCGCCTATCCGCGGTATGACCTGTCCTACGCCGAGAACTTCCTTCACATGATGTTCACCGTGCCCTACCGAGAATACGAGGTGACTCCCGAGGCGGCCCATGCGCTGAACATGTTCTTCGTCCTCCACGCCGATCACGAGCAGAACTGCTCGACCTCCACGGTGAGGATGGTCGCATCCAGCGGGGCGAACCTGTTCACATCGGTGTCGGCGGGTGTGACCGCCCTGTGGGGACCCTCACATGGTGGGGCGAACATGGCGGTGATCGAGATGCTGGAGCGGATCCGGGACGATGGCATGTCGGTCAGCTCTTACCTCGCAAAGGCCAAGAACCGTAAGTCTGGGATCCGGCTGATGGGTTTTGGGCATCGCGTTTACCGTAATTTCGATCCGCGCGCAAGGATCCTCAAGAAGGCCGCTCACGACCTCCTGGAGTCCATGCGCATCGACGACCCGCTGCTCGACATTGCCCGGGAAGTGGAGGAGGCGGCTCTGGCAGATGACTATTTCGCGGAGCGGCGCCTCTACCCGAACGTCGACTTCTACTCGGGCATCATCCTGCGGGCGATCGGGATTCCCCTCGACATGTTCACCGTGTTGTTCGCCATCGGCCGGACCGCGGGCTGGATAGCGCACTGGAAAGAGGTCAACGACAATTCCGCCCAGCGCATCTACCGGCCCCGCCAGCTCTACACGGGCAACCGGCTCATGAAGTGGCTTCCCCGCGACGAGAGGTGAGGGCACTGCGTATGGCGGGGGAATCCCAGATTCATATCTCGTAGGCTTTCCCCGATGAGAGAACCGCTTCCCAGGGCCCGTGAGTGGGCTAGGACCATGCACGGCCATGGCGATGATGTAGTGGTGGCTCACCGCGACTCGTCGGCCCGGGCGGAGCCACGTCCACCCAGGCGCCGGGAGGAGAGAGAGGAGCTGGAGCGGCTCAGCCTCAATCCCGCTGCGACCTTCGCCTCCGGGCCGGGGGAGCGAGAGCGGGAAGAGGAACCCTGCGAGTTCCGCACCTGTTTTGAGCGTGACCGGGACCGGATAGTCCACTCGGCCTCGTTCCGGAGGCTTGCCGGGAAGACCCAGGCGGTGGTCCATCCGACCGACCATCAGCGTACCCGCCTGACCCATGCCATCGAGGTGGCGCAGTGCGCGGTGGCGATAGCCCGTGGGGTTGGGGCGAATCTGGCCCTGACCGATGCCATGGCCCTGGGCCATGACTGCGGTCACGGACCGGGAGGACATGCCTCGGAGGATGCCTTCGACGCATTCCTACCGGAGGGCTACGACCACGGGCCGTGGGGCGCTGACGTGGTGCTCCGGGGCCTGAACCTGACCGCCCAGACCCTTGACGGCATCCGGAACCACTCGTGGTCCCGGCCGGCGCCCACCACCCTCGAGGGGGAGATCGTCAGCTGGGCTGATCGGATCGCCTATTGTGCGCATGATTTTGAGGACGCGGTCGCCGCGGGCATAGTCACCACAGACGAGCTGCCTTCAGCAGTGGCCGACGTGGCCGGCACGGCACGCCGAATCCAGCTCGCCCGATTCATCGGAGCGGTGATCGACACCACCATGACGACAGGCGTGGTTGGCATGGATCCGATGACGGCCGGGGCGCTGGGGGAGTTACGCCGCTTCAATTACGAGCGTATTTACACTCGTCCTGAGTCGGTGGCGCAGTCCGTCACAGTGGTCAAAGTGTTGCAGGGACTCGTCGATTATTTCCTCGGGCATCCTGGCGAGTTGCCCGCTGAGTATCGCACCGAGGATGCGGTGCGTGGGGTCGTGACCTATGTCGGGGGCATGACAGACCGTTTTGCTTTCGACCACGCGGAACGCCTCCTAGGCTGGGACAGAGCCCTACTCCCGAAGGGAATCGGGCGGGGCGCCTGACCTCTGCTGCATGTCATGACTTTTGTCATGCCCGCAACGTGACGTGCCCCCTAGGCCATTGCCTGCGGCCTGCTGGAGGGTTGAGGTCATGAATGCCATTGAGCTACAGCGAGTGCACAAGAGCTTCCGCAGCCCTGACGGTCTCGTCGAAGCTGTTGCCGGAATTGACGTCACCATCAAGCCAGGTGAGATCGTTGCCTTCCTCGGCCCCAATGGAGCGGGAAAGACCACTACCCTGGACATGCTGCTGGGACTCACCTCTCCCACCTCGGGCACTATCGAGGTGTTCGGACTGGCTCCCCGCAGCGCCATCATGCAGGGCAAGATCGGGGCTGTACTCCAGACCGGTGGCCTACTGCGGGACCTGAGGGTTGAGGAGACGATCAGGGCGATCGCTGCCTTGCAGGGTGCCACCTCCCGGGTGGGGAGGGTGATGGCTCTCACCGGGCTGGCGGATGTGGCACGCCGCCAGGTGTCCCGGTGCTCCGGCGGGGAGCAGCAGCGGGTCAAGTTTGCGCTGGCCCTGCTAACGGATCCCCAGCTCCTCATCCTCGATGAGCCCACTGCCGGGCTTGATGTCACCGCCAGGCGCGACTTCTGGGATTCCATGCGTGCCCAGGCTGCAGGAGGACGCACCATCGTGTTCGCCACCCACTACCTGGAGGAGGCGCAGAACTTCGCGCAGCGGATAGTGCTGATAGCGAAGGGACGGATCATCGCCGATGGATCCGTTGACGAGGTGCGCCGGCTGACCAACCACCGTCGCCTCACCGCTCAGCTGCCCCCAGGCAGAGCAGAAAACCTGGTGGCAGAGCTCCGGCCGTTTCTAGGCGATGACGCGAGTCTCGACGGGACATGCCTGAACACGACTGTCATCGAATCCGATGCCCTCGCCTTGGCGCTGTTGGAGCGGGGAGCCTGGGATCTGACGGTCACCGCCGCAAACCTGGAAGAAGCCTTTTTCACCCTCACCGAGACGGAGCGACAGCCATGAACCTCGCTTATGTCCGTATCGAGCTCGCCAGGTGTTTCCGGGACGTCGGTAACCTGATGTTCACCCTCGCGCTGCCTGTCGCGATGTATCTGCTGTTTGGCAAGGCCGAGTACTCCGGCCAGCAGGTGGGACGCGGAACGATTGGCTTCTATGTCATGGCATCGATGGGCGCCTATGGTGCTGTGATCGCAGCGACAGCGATCTCGGCGCAGGCCGCCACGGAGTCCATGCTCGGCTGGGGCCGTCAACTGGCCTTGACCAGGCAGCAGCCGCTTGGTTTTGTTGCGAACAAGGTTGTGGTGGCCCTGGTAGTCGGTGCTGTCTCCTCCGGACTCGTCTTCCTGGTGGGGGCCTTCACAGGAGCGAAAGCCGAAGCCTGGTGGGTGTGGGCCGCCACCTGGGGGACCGCCATTCTGGGAGCCGTGCTGTTCGGCATCTTCGGTCTTGCGATGGCTCTGCTGCTGAGATCCGAGAGTGCCAGCAGCATCGCTAGCGGCGCCATGGTCTTCCTCGCCTTCTTCGGGAATGTGTTCCTGCCCCTTGAGGGAGTGATGCTCGATATCGCCAGGTTCACCCCCATGTACGGCTATGTTGGGTTGGTGCGCTACCCGCAGCTCGAAGGTGAGATCATTCGCGTCAATCCACCGCAGACCGATTCGGTCTGGGTTCTTTCTGGCAACTACCTGGCCTGGCTGTTGGTCTTCACTGGGCTCGCAGTGCTCGGCCAGAGACGTTCCAGGAAACGCCAGTGAAGCCGTCCAGAACATTTCCGTCGGCAGTGTGGCAGAGCTCCTCCACCGGAGTTCTGCTTGCCGCCATCTGGCTGGTCTTCCTGGCTTTCCCCGCCTTGTCGGTGTGGAATCTCGAGGATCCGTTGGCCCGGACGGTGGGAATCCTGGCCCTGGTCCTGTTCGTCCCCGCCTATCTCAGGTCCTTCACGGACATGGGAAACTATCTGGATCCACGAGAGAGACGCAGGCAGCTGTTCCGGGGCGCGCTCATACTGCTGGCGGTCGGGATCCTTTTCTGGGCGATCGGCACCAAGGCATTCAGCATGTTCCCTTTCCTGGCGGCCTTCACCAGCTATGGTCTGTGGGCCCCGGTCCGCATTCCGGCCACAATAGCCGTTGCCGGGGGCGGGATGGCGGTTATGCTCTGGGCGGGTGTGGGACTCAGCGATGGCGGTGCCATCCTCACAGTTCTGGTGGCCATCATGGGGATGATCACCGTGAAGCTGGTTGAGCATGAGGCCATCACCGCTGAGCATGAGCAGCAGCGGGCGGTCGCTGAACAACGAGAGCGGATGATCCGCGATGTGCACGACCTCGTCGGGCATTCCCTGACGGTCGCGAATCTCCGGCTGCAGCTGGCTGAGCGGCTGTTCGAGAGCGACCCTGGGCAGGCCAAGGCCGAGCTGGAGCAGACCCGGGCCTTCCTGACCGAGGCTCAGGAGGAGTTGCGGCTCAGCGTGACCGGAGAGTGGGAACGGCCAGTTGCGGAGGAGACCATCCGTGTTGTCAAGGTGTTGCGTTCCAATGGGATCGAGGTGCGAGTCGAAGGCGATCCCCAAGAGGTACGGGGCCCGATCGTCCTCGTTCTCGGCTGGGTGTTGCGGGAGGCTGCCACCAACGTGCTCCGCCATGCCCATGCGACCCGCGTGGAGATCACCTTCACCAGCGGCCGGTTCTCACTGGCAGATGACGGGGATGGCTACTGTGGGGGAGAAGGCAGCGGGCTGGCCGGCATGCGGGAGCGCGTGGCGGCTGTTGGCAGCGGATTCAGTTTCGGTCCCTCCGGGCTCGGGGGATGCGAGGTGACGGTTACGTGGTGATAAGGGTGCTGCTGGCTGATGACCAGACCTTGGTGCGGGGTGCGCTGGCTGCCCTGCTCGGCCTGGAACCCGATATCGAGGTGGTGGCCCAGGTCGGCAGGGGAGACGAGGTGGTATTGGCTGCCCAGGAGTCGGGGGCTGAGGTCTGCCTGATTGACATCCAGATGCCTGGTATCGATGGGATCGATGCGGCCCGCCAGGTGAGGGAATCGCTCCCCGGGGCGCGGGTTGTGATGGTAACCACCTTCGATCGTCCCGGCTACCTGAGAAGGGCTCTTGACGTCGGCGCTGTGGGGTTCGTCGTCAAAACCACCCCGGCCCCTCAGCTCGCCGAGGCGGTGCGCCGTGCTCATGCTGGGTTGCGCACGGTCGACTCGCAGCTAGCCAACGATCTGTTGTTCAGCGGTCCCAACCCCCTCACTGAGCGTGAGCAGGAAATCCTGCAGCTGGCGCGTACCGGTGAGCCGGTGGCGCGACTGGCAAAACGACTGTTCCTGTCCCCGGGAACCGTGCGCAACCATCTTTCCAGCGCCATCGGCAAGCTGGGAGCGGCGAACCGGGTGGAGGCGGCACAGTTTGCCACGGAACGCGGCTGGCTGTGACCGGCCGGCGTGGACCGGTACTACACTTCCCGCCATGGCAGGGCGGATCAACGACGAGGACATCGCGCTGGTTCGGGAGCGGTGCCGGATCGACGATGTCGTACGCGACTATGTCGCCCTGCGTTCTGCGGGCGGTGGCTCGTGGAAGGGACTGTGCCCCTTCCACGACGAGAAGACCCCGAGCTTCACAGTCACCCCGTCCCGTGGTTTCTTCTACTGCTTCGGTTGCGGAGAGGGGGGTGACGTCATCACCTTCCTGCAACGGCAGCAGAACCTCAGTTTCACTGAGGCCGTGCAAACCCTCGCCGATCGCGCCGGCATCACGCTCAGGATCACCGATGATGGCCAGGATCCTGGGCAGCCGCCGGGACAGCGCAAACGCATTCTTGAGGCGAACACAGCAGCCCAGGAGTTCTTCGCTGCCCAGCTCGCATCACCCGAGGCGATGACTGCGCGTGAATTTCTCGACCGGCGAGGCTTCGACCGGGTTGTGGCTGAGCAGTTCGTGCTTGGCTATGCCCCTCGGGGCGGGCATGCCCTCAGACAGACCCTGCGCTCGCAGGGTTTCGACGACGCCACGCTGCGCGCAGCGGGACTGATACGCGATGGCGGCCGTGATTTCTTCGTAGGTAGGCTGCTGTGGCCCATCCGGGATTCCGCCAGTGCGGTCTTGGGTTTTGGGGCGCGCCGGATCTTTGACGACGACCGGCTGCCAGCCAAATACATCAACACCCCCGAGACCCCGGTCTACAAGAAGTCGCATGTCCTCTACGGCCTGGATCTGGCGCGCCGGGCCATCGGGAGACGCTCCCAGGCCGTGGTCGTCGAGGGGTACACCGATGTGATGGCTGCCCATCTGTCCGGGGTGGACACCGCCGTCGCCAGCTGCGGGACGGCTTTCGGCGAAGACCATGCCCGCATGCTCCAACGCCTCCTAGGCAGCCATGACGGACTGCATGGGGAGGTGGTCTTCACCTTCGATGGTGACGCGGCTGGACAGAAGGCGGCGCTGAAGGTGTTCCAGGGGGACCGGAACTTCATTTCCCAGACCTATGTGGCGGTCGAGCCCTCTGGACTGGACCCGTGCGACCTGTGGCTGCGCGACGGGGAAGCCGCCGTGCGGGAACTCGTCGGCAGACGGATCCCCATCTATCGTTTCGTGATGTCGAACGTCCTGAAGAAATACGACCTGGAGCGCGCCGATGGGAGGCTGGGCGCGCTGCGCGAGGCTGCTGGACTGCTCGGGGCGATCCGCGATCGCTCCATGGTGGGTGGGTACCTGCGGGAACTGTCTGACATGCTGGGCATGGACCTGGAGGATGTCCGCCGCGAGGTGGCCAACCGTTCCCGCCAGGCACCCGCCTCCGGAGGCAAAGATGCCTCGACGCCGCGGTCCCGGAAAGCTGACGTGGACTGGCCAGACCCCAACGACCCAGCGCTCAGGCTGGAACGCGATGCCCTCAAACTGATGCTGCAATATCCCTTCACCTTTGACGAGGCCTGGAACTCGGTTCAACCCGAGCAGTTCTCACACCCTGGCTACGCTGCGGTGTTCCGGGTGATCTCCGTCACCGAGCCCGGTGAGGGATGGGCTGAGGAACTGCGGCGCCGCGCCCCCAATGAGCTGGTGCTTCAGCTACTGGTGATGCTGATGGTCGAGCCCTTGCTCCGGCAGGCCGACGAGAGCTATTCCCTGGCCCACACGAACCGACTACACCTGGTAAGCCTGTCCCGTCAGATCAGCGACTTGAAGTCCAGGCTCCAGCGGACCGATCCACTCAAGGAGCCGGAATCCCACCAGAGCATGTTCCAGGAGGTAACGGCGCTGGAGCTGCGCCGCAAACAGCTCCTGGAACAACAGCTCTCGTGAGAGGGCCACACTAGGCAGCGGATGACAAGGCCTCGACGCGGCAGCGCTCGGCGCTCAGCAGAATGCGCGCTTGGTTGAGAGCCCGTTCCTCAAGACGTTTGACGCTCGTGGCAGACATCCCAAGCAACTCCCCGGCTTGCTCACGGCTCCGGCGCGCGGTCCCGATGCCGAACCGTAACTTCAAGACCAGGCCAGCGGTGCCCAGAAGTTCGAGGAAATCCATGGAGGAACGATCCACCGCGTCGAATCCGCCGTCACATGTGATCAGCCCTGGGGGTGCCTGGTCTAGCTCCGTGAACCTCACAGGCTGTCGGCCACCATGAGCTGTCCTCACTAGGTCAAGGCTGCCGCAATGGGTCCTGACAGCATGATTCACGGTTCTCGAGATGTATTCATACGCGAAGGTGCTAAACCGAGTGCCCCGGCGATAGTCGAAGCGCCGGATAGCCTCACCGAGTGCCAGGCAGCCTTCCTGGAACAGGTCGTCAAGGGATAACCCCGGGTGGTGCGCGGACCTGGCAGCCAGTTTCATCACGAGCCGTAGATTCGCCTGGAAGAACTGCTCTCTGGCCTGAGCTCCGGCCCGTATCACGCGCCGGAGCGCAGAGTAGGGGTAGCGGCGGTCACCGGTAACGATGAGATGTTCGGCGTACATCCCCGCCTCGATCTGTCGTGCGAGACTGGTCTCCTCTCCGGCGCTCAACAGCGAGGCCGGTAGAACAAGCTTGGTGGTGTTCATGCCTGGAAGGCTGTCATGGGTTTCAGCTGCATGACCAGGGTCCAGGTGAGATTGGCAACAGCCGGACACGAAGTGACAACACTCGGGACCTCTGGGGAGACACCCGCTGCTGCAGGGGCAGAATTGACTCATGCAGAACCGAACTCGCCGCCTGCCGTATCGCTCAGAGGTGGAGTCTGTCGCCGGCGCTTGTGGCCGCCTGCTCGGGTGGGCGGAGGGGCCAGGCGGGGTGGTAGTCCTCATGACCGGGGCGCTGGTGTCCCGTCTCGGTGGGCAGTGGCGTAGCTGGGGCTGGGAGCAGGTGCTGCGTGGCGGATGGCATGAGGAGACCTCGTCCCTGTTCTGGGAGGCCGGTGGTGAGAGCTTCGACTGTCTCCTCGACTCCCCAGGAGAGGTGCTCTCAATCTTCCGGGAACGCATCCTGGCTTCCACCGTGATGACGGTGAACCATGATCTGCCGGTGGGTGCCGTACAGATCATCGCCCGGCGCAATCTGCTGGATGGCGCTGTGACCTGGCTGGCCAGCGTCAGCGGCGGAGCCAACCTCAAGGATGCCACGACAGCGGCCTTCGTGGTGGCGGAAACCGATCGATTACGTTCTGAGTACGAGCTTTGATGTTCTTTGGCATCGCCACCCGGTAGGTTCTTCCCCTGTGGACATCATCTTCATCAGGCACGCCGAATCCACCAACAACAAAACCTGGGCAGAGAACCGTGACGAGTCACTCCGGGTCCCCGATCCAGGACTGACTGAGCTCGGCCGCTCCCAAGCCGATGCGCTGGCCGGCTGGTTCCCGGGCTTCGCGGCGCACCCCACGCACTTGTTCGTGTCGCCGTTCATACGCACTCTGGAGACCGCAGCCCCCCTGGCCAATACGCTCGACATGGACATTGTGGTAAAGCCAGACCTGATGGAACGTGGCGGGCCATTCACCGGGCCGATCATGGACCAGCAGCACCATCCGGGATCTCCTCGGGCAGAGTTGCAGAGGATCTCACCTCGTTTGAGACTGCCGGATGAGGCGACAGAGGACGGGTGGTGGAGCGGCCCGTTCGAGACCCTAGAGATGGCCATCGAGCGTGCCAGGAAACTGGCGGACTGGGTGCGCAGCGACTTCGAGCCTGAGGACTGCATCGTGCTTGTCAGTCATGGCGCCATTGGGTCTCTGTTCGCGACGGCCCTGTTCTGCCCTGCTGAGCTGGGCAGGCGATCCGGTCAGATCATGGGGGAGACGTCCAGCTGGTTTGCCCTCGACAACACATCGGTCTCCTGGTTCCGGTTGTTCCCCGGCAACGACACCGAGCTGCGCTGCTTCAACCGCATCGACCATCTCATCCTGGCAGGGGTAAGCAGCGCGACGATGCGCCAATCGAGCTGATTGGCGTTTCCAGGCAGACCCTGCTAAAGTTTTTCTTCGCGTGGCCGGCAGGCCACACGGTCCCTGGTAGCTCAATTGGCAGAGCATTCGACTGTTAATCGAAGGGTTACTGGTTCGAGTCCAGTCCGGGGAGCAGCCAACTGGCGGAAGAAGACTTCCGCCAGTTTTTATTTTCGAGAATTAACCTTTGGGCAGGAAGCGATCCCCAACTTAACTTCCTGTGTTTTCTGGGATACCCTTCTGAGGCGCTTGGAGATACCCAGGCCGTTTTAACTGAAAAGAAAGCCAGAGGGGGAAGAGGATGGCTTTGACAAGATCCAAGACATGGCGATTGCGTGCCTTGGCTGTACTGGGGACGGGGGCTCTGCTCAGCAGTTTCTTCCCTTCCGTCTCTCATGCTGCGCCACAGCTTGAAATGCTCGTCACTGTTGACTCGGATGGCACCGAGTCCTGGGACGCCGATGACTCAGCCGGTAATGACTCCGGGCCGAACAACGGGATCGTCCGAGTCAATGACACGCTGAACTACCGCGTTCAGTACAACGTGAATGACTCTGCTGGCGCCAGCTACACCGGTAAGAACACCACTGTGAAAATCAAGCTTCCGAAGGGACTCTATGTTGAGTCCCTGCCGGGCATCTGCAAGCAGCCCGGATCGAGCTTGAACCCTGAGACGCTCCCTACCCCGACCCTGCCGTTGAAGTCCAATTCCCTGGATGAAATGCCTGAGCAGGAATTGATCTGCAACATCGGTGACAAGACCAACGTATCGGAGTCGTTCTATCTGACGGCGAAGGTGAGCAACCTGGTGGGCAACGGGACGAAGCTGGCGGTCCTAGAAGGCTCGATCAGAACGGACGATGCCTCAGAGGTTGCGGCCTCCTCCCTGCCTACCGTGACTGCATCGTCCCGCCTCAAGTGGGACATCTCCAAAAACAGCGTCGCACTGAAAGAGAACAGCGGCTACGTCTACGGTCCCACCAACTCGGAGTGCCCGTGGGACAAGAGCAGGGTCTGCAAACTCACTGCCTACACCGCGCAGCTCTCTGCTCCAGCCAGTGGCAAAGGCGCTATGCCGGCTATCGGTGACATCACCTTCACCGATGATCTGAGCCCAGCTGCCATGTATCCGCAGCTTGACGCGGGAAAGATCGCCACCATCAATGCTGATCTGGAGAAGTACGGTAGCCGGGCCTACCCGTATGACTACTATTACATGGCCGCGGCCCCCAAGATTGGCTTCAGAGGATCTACAGAGGCTAATGCCGTGCGGGATTCAGGAAAGGTGAGCATCAATCAGGCTGGGCCTGGAACTCCTGCGGTCTTCACCGTGAGCAATGCGGATACGACTTTGAAGACCTATCCGACTCAGGTGCTCCAGCCTTCCGGTACTGCGATCCCATCAGATGCCGCCTACGCGGTGACGACCTCCTTCATTGTCTATACGCCTGTGGACGTGATCAAGGACTTCGGGGTCTCCCGGGACAACACCTGGACTCTTGCCACCCGTAATGCCTTCACCAATCTGGGAGTGAATGGCCTTACCGCCAGTGACGTCGAGAACAGCGGAGATCAGCCTGCCTGGAATGACTACCGGACCACCACTCCCGAGGTGAGTATCGGAGCCGGCTTTTCCAAGTATTTCGCTGGAGTCCCTGGGCAGCAGGGCAACATGACTCCCGGTGAGTTCAGCCCATCAGACTCCTCCTACGGCGAGGGGCCAGCTGGTGGCGCGACCTTCCGCTCCGGCGGCATCACCGTGGCGCCAACCCAGGATGTCCAAACCCAGCTGCTTCTGGTTGGGACCAACCCGGGCTTGCCTGGGAAAGTCAGCGCCATGATGTGCGATGCCTGGGACAACACCAGGCTTCGCCTCGAATCGCGTACTGTTCCCGGATCCACTGAAGCCGCAGCGAACTTCCAACGGATCGGCAGCAACGGCTCACCGGTTTGGGTCTCCGGATATAACAACGCTCTCGTGGGTGACAAAGCCGCCTGGGCAACCCAAGCCGACCAGGTTCCAGCGATCAAGGTCCAGTACTCGGCGACCCCTGGCGGTTCCGAGGCTGCCTCGGAATGCGGGGATGATCAGGGACCGTGGTACGACTCGCCGTCGGATGTTCCCGGCAATGACTCCACTCTCGCTGCTCGCGGTGTCTATTCCGCGGTATCTCGGGTCCGGATCTACACCGTCCTGCCTGAACCAGTCGCCAAGAACGAACTGGTCGGTTCCGGCGTTCGCATGGTGGTCGGCATCTCGCACGAAGTCGTCGATTCAGGCAGGGCAACTGGCGATATCCTGCCCAACTGGTCAGGCGTCAAGCGAGTGAACCTCGAGGAACTGTCCCAAGAAAACTTGCTCGCCCACAACGCCGCCTGGGGGCGCAGCAGCTACGATCCGAGTAACCATACCGGTCAGTACGGTGACCGCTTGATCCTGGCTATGGCCCAGGTCCGGGTGAACAAGCAGGTGCGTAAAGGGACTTCGGGAAGCTTCAGCTCCACACCGCCGCAAGTCACCGAGGGTGACGTGGCTCAGTTCCAGCTCTCGCCTTCACTCACATCAGCGGCCTTGGTGCCGGGCATCCTGAAGGATGTCTGGGTGGAGGACTGCCTGCCGGGGTCCCTGAACTACGCCGAGGCGTCGGTGACCCCTGAGGTGGTGTCGGCTGGATCGACGCCCAGCGATGCGAAGCGCTCAGCCTGCGCGGCAGGGGAGACCTACATCCGCTGGGTCTTCCCGAAACACGAGGTGAACCAGGCTATTCCACCCATCATCCTGACCACCGAGGTGTCACCGACCGCGAAGGACGGCGTGTACACCAACAATGTGGTCGTGTGGGCAGAGGATGATGCCTCCCCCCTGGAGAAACGCACGGATCAGGCTTCTGTGCAGCTCTCCAACCTCGCAGGCATCAAGCTTGAGAAGGTTGCCCTGACCCCTGTCGTACAGGTCAACCGTGAAGGCCAGGCCAACAATGAGCTGAACAAGTGGCGGGTTCGCATCACAAATACGTTCCCGAACCCTGATGCGCAGGCGATCAGCAATCCGGATGTGATCGACATGCTGCCACGCAACGGCCTCGATGACACCTCCTTCAACGGGACCTTCACCTTTGACGCTGCCTCCATCACCCATGGGACCGGTGCGGCCCGGATCCTGTACACCTCCGCGACAGACGTGAACCAGGACCCGAATGACGCCACGAATGGCAGCAGCGGTGCCACTGCCTGGTGTGATGCCCCCGCCGGTGGCGCTGTGGTTTCTGGCACCGGTTCCTGCCCCGCCTCGGCGGCCGAGGTCACTGCCTTGCGAATCCAGCAGCCTGGAAGCTTCGGCTCTGGTGAGTACGTCGAAATCGAGCTTTCGATGCTGGGGGTCGGCAATCTCGACGGTGATGTGTACTCCAATGTGGTGTTCGCCCGCACCGCTGGGCTCGCCCTGCCGGTGGGGCCCATCAAGCGCGCGGAGCGTGCTGTCGGCGGTGAGATCGGTGACTACACCTGGATAGACATGAACCGCAACGGAATACAGGACCAGCTCAACGGAAGTGACGAGCCGGCTGCTGAAGGTGTCAGCGTCAAGCTGACTGGCACGGATGACCTGGGCAACGCCGTGAACGCAACCACCACGACGGATGCGAAAGGCGCCTATTCCTTCCGTGGCCTCCGCGCCTCTGACGGCTCGGGGTACACCGTGACGTTCGGGTCCTATGCCGATGGGTTCACAAGCCAGACGGCAGGTTCAGACAGAGCCGTCGACTCCAACGCGGACACCACCACGGGTGCTTCTGCCCCGGTCATCCTGGAGAAAGGAGCCAAGGACAACACCATCGACGCGGGCTATGTCGCCAGCGGCAGCCTCACCGTCACCAAACAGGTCTCTGGACAGGGTGTGGTTCCCTTCGC
The DNA here is from genome assembly GCF_019973735.1 of Arachnia rubra. Classification (NCBI taxonomy): domain Bacteria; kingdom Bacillati; phylum Actinomycetota; class Actinomycetes; order Propionibacteriales; family Propionibacteriaceae; genus Arachnia; species Arachnia rubra. The sequence goes on along the minus strand of NZ_AP024463.1, from coordinate 1,774,047 downwards.
AGAAGGCGGCACCTTCACATTCAAAGCTGTTTGCACCTTGGAGGGCACTGAGGTCCTGAACAAACAGGACATCACCGTTACCATCCCCAAGGGGGCAACCAGCGCGGACAGCGAGACCATGAATGGAATCCCCGCGGGAAGCAGCTGCGTGGTCACTGAGACCGCCGCTTCCGGCTCTGATCCTGCCGCCCAGCTGCCGTCCACGACGGTGACGATCGGCTGGGACGCGGGTGCCAAGGCTGGGCAGGCGGTCAAGGCATCGCTCACCAACTACTACTCGGCAGGTATCGTCAAGGTGTCGAAGTCGCTGGAAGGTGACGAGCGGGCCGTGGCGAATGCCGCAGACACCGAGTTCACCGTCCAGGTCACTTGTCAGGTCCCTGATGCCAGTGGCGCAGCCGGGGCGACGGTCTTCAGCGGAGACGTGAAGCTGAAGGGCGGCCAGACTGTGACCGCGAAGGGGCCTGACGGTAACGACGTCAAGCTTCCGCTGGGGGCCCGCTGTTTCGGTCAGGAGACTGGAACCGGCGGTGCGGCCAGCCACAGCGTGACTCCCAGCACCTGGGCAGACGGCGTGGTCGTTGACACCGGCGATCCGGACGCACTGGACGAGCTTCAGATCTCGGCTACCAACACCTTCCGCAACCCAGCCAAGGTGGAGCTGAGCAAGGAACTGGTGTCAGCGGAGCAGAACGGTGGCGACCTCACCGTGACGTACAAGGTGACGGTCAAAAATACTGGGACGTTGGATTCCACTTATGATCTGACGGACGAACTGAAGTACGGGGAGGGCATCAGCGTCAACGAGGTTTCCGTCACCTCAGTGGAGCCCACTGGCATCACTCCCAATCCGGCTTTCGACGGTGTGGCCGACACCATGCTCGTCACCGGCCAGGAGATCAGCGGAGGAGCTGTGCACACGTACACCATTCAAGTCAGGGGAACCGCGGCCTTCAATGTTTCGGCCACCGCCGCTGACTGCACACTGGACGGCGGGGAGAAGGGCACTGGGCTGCTCAACGAGGCACAGGCTGCCTGGAACGGAGAGACGCTGAAGGGCGAGGCCTGCGGCTCCGTCACCCCGCCTCCCGCGCCTACCGGTGAGCTGACCGTCGTCAAGAAGATCGACGGCGACGCTGAAGCCGTCGAGGCCGCGCAGGGTAAGCAGTTCAAGGTCAACGTGGTCTGCCAGACCGAGAATGCCACAGGCGAACGCACCGAGGTGTTCAACGGCGAGGTCGCGGTCACCGGGGCCGAGACCAAGAAGGTACTTGATGACGCCGGCAGTCCCGCGAAGATCCCCTACGGCGCACACTGCTTCGGGACGGAGACGGACAACGGTGGGGCTGCAGAGTCGAAGGTCGACTATGACTCCTACGACAACGCGGCAGTCGTCGGTGGTACCCACACCGGTGAGGTGAGCCAGCTCACGCTCACGGCCACCAACACCTTCCGCAACCCGCCCGCTCTCAGTATCACCAAGGAGATCGTGGGAAGCGAGCAGAATGGTGTGGACCTGACCACCACCTACCGGATCGTGGTTTCAAACAGCGGATCGCTGGCAGGCACCTATGATCTGGCCGACAACCTCTCCTATGGTGATGGGATCTCTGTGGTGGAGGCATCCGTCGCCTCGGTGGATCCCAGCTCGGTCGCAGTGAACTCCGGTTTCAACGGCACCACCGACAAGATGCTTGCCAAAGGTCAGAACATCGATGGGGGTGCCTCGCACACCTTTACCGTCAAGGTGCAGGGTAAGGCCGTAGTTGGCATCACCGCCACCGCCGCGGACTGCACGATTGATGAGGGGGAGACCGGAACAGGTCGTTTGAACAAGGCGACCATGACCTTCGATGGTAAGGAACAGACAGCCGAGGCGTGCGCTCCCGTCACTCCGCCGCCGTCACCGTCGGAGTCGCCAACCCCCACGCCGTCGCCGACCCCTCAGCAGTCGCTGACGCCCACGCCGTCGCCGACGCCTCCGGTTATGATCAGACCGAAGCTGCCTAAGACCGGGCAGCAGTGACGGGCTGAGCCAGAACTGGTGAAGACCGCTCTGCGGGCGACTAATGGTCGCTCGCAGAGCGGTCTTTGTACTATGCGGCCCAATCACCCAGTGCGCCCTCAAGAGCACCTAATGCAGAGTCAATCAATGGCCATCTTTCATCCTTAGGACAACCGTTTTCGACCCAGCGCAGGCAGGCGGCATCGATGAACCCAAGGTAACCCCATAGGGCATAGGTATGACGTGGCTGTCTGCTTGGGGGGAGCAGATCCTCTAAATATTTGATGTATTTCCTGCGGGCCTGAGAACGTAGCGTTGCAGCGGCTTGCGGCTCGCCATCTGGTTGTCTTAGCGGTAGCGCCCAGGCCTCGGGATGGCTGGCGATGTGGTCAAGGTAGACGATGCTGGCTACCTGGACCTGATCGCGGACAGGGGTTCCGGCAGGAAGCTCTGCCAGTGCATCTGCTTGTTTGGTCATCAGGTTTGTGATGGCCGAGCGCACCACCTCAGCGTAGAGGCCTTCCTTGCCGTCGAAATAGCGGTAGACCAGGGCGCTCGATGCTCCCACGCTGTCGGCGATAGAAGAGATCGTCACCTCGTTGTAAGGCTGGACTGCGAATGTCTTGGCTGCCATTTCCAGGATCGCAGTGCGACGCGAGCAGGGGTCGAGTCTCCGGCGGGGCTTGCGGTCGGTACGTGCCATGTTGCTTACCCTATCCCTAGTGATGTAAGTTCACTAAGAATTAGTGATCTCGATTCAGTAGGAGTGTGTCATGGAGTGGATTGATCATGCAATCTGGTGGCAGGTCTACCCCCTGGGGTTCTGCGGGGCCCCGTTCCGGGAGGAAGACCCAGCCCCGGCGCCGAGAATGCGCAAGCTGCTCGCATGGCTCGACTATGCCATCGAACTGGGAGCATCTGGCCTGCTGTTGGGACCGGTATTCGCTTCGCAGACGCATGGCTATGACACGACCGACCAGTTTCGGATTGACCCACGCCTGGGTGGGGAGGAAACTTTTGAAGCTTTGGTTTCTGCTTGTAAGAAACGTGGCCTGCGCATCCTCTTGGATGGAGTGTTCAGCCACGTTGGAGCACAACACCCCGGTGTTGTTCGTGCTCTACAGGAGGGCAAGGAAGACCCTGCGGCCGAGCTGTTCGATATCGACTGGACCTCAGGAAGACCTGTTCCTCGAGTCTTCGAAGGTCATTCCTCACTTGTGCGGCTGAACCACGCTGGTGAACAGGCAGCGAATTATACCGTCGCTGTCATGAAACACTGGTTGGAACGCGGGATCGACGGATGGCGGCTCGATGCCGCCTATTCCATCAGTCCCGACTTCTGGGCGCGGGTCCTGCCGGTAGTGCGCGCTGATTACCCCGATGCCTGGTTCCTGGGAGAGGTCATCCACGGCGACTACTCCAAGTTCGTCGCTGAATCGAGTGTCGATTCGGTGACGCAGTACGAGTTGTGGAAGGCAATCTGGTCCAGCATCAGGGATCGGAACCTCTTTGAACTCGACTGGGCGCTGAAACGTCACAATGAGTTTCTGGCGAACTTCACGCCACACACGTTCGTCGGAAACCACGATGTCACTCGGATAGCCAGTGTGATCGGGGCGGATGGGGCAGTCAGCGCGGTGGCGATCCTTCTCACGCTCGGTGGAGTGCCTTCTATCTACTACGGGGATGAGCAGGGTTTCATTGGAATCAAGGAGGAATGTCTTGGGGGAGACGACGCTATCCGCCCTGGCATGCCCGACGATCCTTCGCTGTTGGCGCCCTGGGGGGAGAACATCTACCGGGCTCACCAGGAGCTGATAGGGCTGCGTCGCCGTCATCCTTGGCTGGTCACCGCAGCGAGTGAGATGTCTGAACTCGACAACACCCGGTGCGTGTACAGGGCTATTTCAAAGGACCGTGTTCATCAGCTCACAGTCGAAATCAGTCTTGTAAATAAGCCAGCCGTCGTCATCCTGGATGCAGCGGGGCAAGTTCTATGGCAGCAGTACTGATAGCGGCAGGTGCCTCGGGTGATTGGTGGGGCGTGCGGGGCTCGAACCCGCGACCCAGGGATTATGAGTCCCTTGCTCTGACCGGCTGAGCTAACGCCCCGAGCGGGGACAAGTGTAGCGGGGATGCTCATGCCGCGCGCGCAGCGTCACCACAGGCTTCCCACAGGGCGGTTCGCGAGGGTGTCTGGCATGACGAAATCACGACCCGCACCGCCCCTGTCCCGCCGAGCCCTCATCACCGGTTCCGCGGGTGCTGTGGGAGTTGCCGCCGTGGGCGGCACGGCCTGGGCCCTCGACCGTTACCTGATCGAGCATGCCGATGTCACCTCCGCCTCTGACTATCAGGGACTGCCAGGTACCCAGAACAGCGGTTCCGCCACGACCGGTGCCACCTCAGCCGGGGACGGGGTCATTGATGGCACGACTTACACCTCCAGCGACCGGCAGATCACGATAACGTCCCATTCTTCTGGGTCCGGGAATTCAGCCATGGCCTGGTTCGTGGCTGATGTGAGGCTGAATGATGTCACTGCTGTACGCAATGCCTTCGCGAAGAACACGTTCGGCACCAACATCATCGAGTACCCGACGGCAATTGCCCAAAGCGCCGGGGCGCTGTTTGCCATCAACGGCGACTACTACGGGTTCCGTGACACCGGGATCATTATCCGCGATGGTGTCGCGTTCCGGGATGAACCGGCCCGGCAGGGACTGGCGATCATGCGCGACGGCTCCATGATCAGCTATGACGAGACCGCGACCAATGCCGCAAAGCTGATCTCCGACGGCGCCTGGCAGACGCTTTCCTTCGGTCCCACGCTCGTCGATGGGGGAGCAGCCGTCTCCGGCATCGACCAGCTTGAGATCGACACCAACTTCGGCAACCACTCCATCCAGGGCGCCCAGCCCAGGACCGGACTGGGGATGATCGCCGCGAATCATTTCGTCTTCATCGTGGTCGACGGGCGGGCCTCTGGTTACAGCAACGGAGTCACCATGACCGGCTTCGCCCAGCTTTTTGTGGAGCTGGGCGCACAGGTGGCCTACAACCTCGACGGCGGTGGCTCTTCCCAGATGGTCTTCAACGGATCCCTCGTCAACAACCCGCTCGGCAAGAACAGGGAACGTGGCACCAGCGACATCCTGTGGATTGGAAAGTGACACCATGCTCGTCCTCATTCCCGCCTATGAGCCCGGAGACTCACTCATCTCGCTCATCCGTGAGTTGCGGTCCCAGCCATCCGTTCCCGACGTGTTGGTCGTAGATGACGGCTCCGGTCCTGACTTCGACGAAATCTTCGCACTGGCGCGCATCCATGGCGCCACCGTGCACCGCTACCCTGTCAACCGGGGGAAAGGCCACGCGTTGAAAACCGGGTTCGCCATCGCGAGGAGACACTACCTGGGTGAGGCGGTCGTCTGCGCCGACTCGGATGGGCAGCACAAAGTACCCGACATCATGCGTGTGGCTCATGAGGTGGATGTTGAATCCCGCGAGATGGTGCTGGGGGGACGCCGTTTCACGGGTCAGGTGCCACTGCGCAGCGCCGTCGGGAACAAGGTGACCTCCTGGCTGTTCAAGACCCTGACCGCGATCCGGGTGGGTGACACCCAGACCGGGCTGCGCGGCTACCCGCCGAGCCTGCTCGAATGGCTCGGAACCATCCCGGGGGAGCGTTTCGAGTACGAGCTGTCGCTGCTGCTCCAGGCCAGGCAGGCTGGGATAGGCATCCGGGAGATCGAGATTGAGACTGTCTATCTGCACGGCAACAAGAGCTCTCACTTCCGCCCGGTCCAGGACTCGTGGCGGGTTTACCGTCCCCTGCTGGCCTTTGCCGGATCGTCGCTGGCGGGCTTCGCCGTCGACTTCGTGGCCCTGCTGGTCCTGATGGCGGTGACCCACAATCTCCTAGCCAGCGTGATTGCCGCCCGGGTGCTGTCAGCCACCGTCAACTATCTTCTCAACCGGCATGCGGTGTTCCGCGACGGCGACCGCAGCACTCCGTTGCGGTACGCGGCCCTGGCGTGCGGGATCCTGGCCGCCAACTATGTGCTGCTGCGGACCCTGTCCATGCTGATGCCGCTGGTCCTGGCGAAGTTGGTGACGGAGGTGACACTCTTCGTCGTCAGTTTCGCAGCCCAGCGTGCCCTGGTGTTCACTCACAAGAGGGCAAATGCCCGCAGCCGGCACCTGGTCACCCGATAGGTTGAGTTTCATGCGTACCCCCACTTCTCTCGATGCCGTCGCCGAGGCCCATGTCGACGCTCTCGCGTCTCATAACCCGCTCAACGCCACCTGGTGCGGCCTGCCCGGGCATGACCACGAACTGCCCGACTTCTCGCCGGAAGCCACCGGCCGCTGGGCTGACGAACTGCGTAGGACACTCCACCTGGTCAGGGAGGCGCCGAAGGTGGATGAGGCTGACGAGGTCACCGCTGCGGCCATGACCGAGCGGCTCGGGCTAGAGCTGGAAAGCATCGAAGCCGGGGACCAACTGGCCGCGGTCAACAACATCGACTCACCCATCCAGTGGCTGCGGGACATCTTCGACCTGATGCCCACGAAGACCGACAGCGACTGGGCCAACGTGGCCTCCCGTATGGCGGCTATGTCCGAGGCCCTGGACGGCTACATCGAGTCCCTGCGGGAGGGAATCAGCCGGGGTATTGTCCCGGCTCGCCGCGCCGTGGTCGATGCCGCGGCCCAGGCCGCAGCTCTGTCAGGTCAGGACTCGCGATTCCATGAGCTGGCGGCCGGTTCCGGACGCAGCGGAGCACTCAGAGGTGAGCTGGAACGTGCGGCCGGAATCGCCGCGGAGGCCTTCGGGAACCTGGGGCGGTTCCTTACAACGGAGCTGGCTCCCGCTGCGCGTAAGGCCGATGCTGTGGGGCGCGAACGCTACCAGCGGGCCTCCAGGGAGTTCCTCGGCGCGAGGATCGGCTTCGATGAGACCTACGAATGGGGGGTGGAATCCCTCGCCGCGATCACTGCGGAACAGGAGGCTCTCGCCAGGGAGATCGCCGGTTCCTCGGCTACCGTCGCCGACGCGATCGCCCAGCTGAACGCCGACCCCGCCAACCTGATCCATGGCACCGACGCGCTGCGTGACTGGATGCAGCGCACCGCCGACGAGGCCATCTCAGCCCTTGATGGGAGATACTTCACCCTCGACCCGCGGGTGCGCACTATTGAAGGCATGATCGCGCCCTCGGCTACTGGCGGTATCTACTACACGGGTCCGTCGGCTGATTTCTCCCGTCCTGGCCGCATGTGGTGGTCCGTGCCGGAAGGGGTGACGGAGTTCACCACCTGGCAGGAGAAGACCACCGTTCACCACGAGGGTGTGCCTGGGCATCACCTGCAGGTCGGCCAGGCTGTCGCCCAGGCAGAAAATCTCAACCGGTGGCGTTCCCTGGTGTGCTGGGTCTCCGGGCATGGCGAGGGATGGGCGCTCTACGCGGAACGGCTCATGGACGAGTTCGGCTTCCTGAATCCGGGGGAGCGCCTCGGCATGCTCGACGGACAGCGGCTGCGCGCCACCCGCGTCGTCCTGGACCTGGGGATTCATCTCGGTAAACCCGTCTTCGAACGCTATGGCGGCGGCATCTGGGACTACGACAAGTGCTGGCAGCTGCTGCGAGACAACGTAGCGATGGAGGAGAACCAGCTGCGCTTCGAGTTCCACCGTTACCTCAGCTGGCCGGGGCAGGCCCCCAGCTACCGGATCGGCCAGCGGATCTGGGAGGAGCTGCGCGACGACGCTGCCTCACGCGCGGGAGCGGATTTCGATCTGCGCGACTTCCATGACCGTGCCCTGGCTGTCGGTTCGCTGCCACTTGACGTGCTGCGCGAGGTGCTGGCCGGGTAGTCTGGCCCGGTGCTGACGATGCAAGACGCCCTCCGGATCCTGTCCGACTACTGGACCTCGCGCGGCTGCCTGACCTGGCAGCCCTACAACTCGGAAGTGGGGGCCGGCACCATGAACCCGGCGACGGTGCTGCGGGTGCTTGGCCCTGAGCCGTGGGATGTGGCCTACGTGGAGCCGTCGGTGCGCCCCGACGACTCCCGCTATGGCGAGAACCCGATGCGTATTCAGACGTTTACCCAGTTTCAGGTGATCCTGAAACCCGAACCCGGCGACCCGCAGGAGCTCTACCTCGGGTCGCTGGAGGCCCTCGGGATCGACCTCGACGCCCACGACGTGCGTTTCGTCGAGGACAACTGGGCCCAGCCAGCGATCGGAGCATGGGGGCTTGGCTGGGAGGTATGGCTGGATGGCATGGAGATCACGCAGTTCACCTATTTCCAGCAGGTCGGTGGGCAGGATCTGGGGCCGATCCCGGTTGAACTGACCTACGGCATGGAGCGCATCCTGATGGCGCAGCAGGGCGTCACGCATTTCAAGGACATCGCATATGCGCGCAAGGCCGACGGCAGCATCGTCACCTACGGTGAGGCCTTCGGCCAGCAGGAGTACGAGATGAGCCGCTACTACCTGGATGATGCCGATATTGAGGTCAACCGACGGCTCTACGAGGACTATGTCTCGGAGGCCACCCGCATGGTCGAGGCTCGGCTGCCGGTGCCCGCCCACACCTACATCCTGAAGTCGAGCCACGCCTTCAACATCCTCGATGCCCGCGGCGCCATCTCCACCACAGAGCGCGCCCAGGCCTTTAGTACCATGCGCCGCCTGATGCGTGACACCGCTGCGCTGTGGGTGGAGAGGCGGGAGGAGCTCGGATTCCCGCTGCTCAAGTCCGCAGGGCAGACCCCGGGCGGCCATGAACCCATGGCCGAGGAACCCGGTACCAGTCAGCCCCAGAGTTTTGTGCTGGAGATCGGGCTTGAAGAGCTGCCCCCGCATGTTGTCGCCCCCACGGTACGGGCTGTGCGAGATGCGGTCACTGCCGGGCTCGCGGCCTCACGCCTGAGCCACGGTGAGATCACCGTCGAGGGTACGCCCCGGCGTATCGTGGCCACCGTCGCGGAGGTCGCTGCCCACGAACCCGATGCCACAAACCTGCGGAAGGGACCGAAGTGGGCTGCCTCCTTCGACGCCGACGGCAACCCTGCCAAACCGCTGCAGGGTTTCATGCGTGGCCAGGGCGTCTGTCTGGAGCAGGTCATTAAGGCTGAGGTGAACGGTGCCGAGCATGCCTGTGTCGCCGTCGAATCGCCTGGCAAGAGTGCTCTTGAGGTGCTGAGGGGCGTCGTCGAGGACTGTGTCTTGGGGCTGCGTGCTGAGAAGAACATGCGCTGGTGCGATCCGAAGCTGTCCTTCTCCCGGGCCATTCGCTGGCTGGTTGCTCTCTGGGGCAATCAGGTGGTTCCGGCCCGCATCTCGGAGATTGCCGCAGGCCGGAAGACCTATCTGCAACGCACCACCGCAGCCTCCGCTGACAGCAGGACGCGCAGCGATGGCATCCCAGTCGGATTCCACGAGGTCGCGTCCGCCGATGATCTGCTGCCCTTGCTCAGTGCAGGCCGGATCGTGCTTGACTTCTCGCAGCGGCGGGCCGCTGTTGTCGAGCAGGCCGGGAAGCTGGCCGCGAGCGTGGGAGGGGCCATCGACTTCGCAGACAATCCAGCGCTCGTGGATGAGATCGCCAATCTGGTGGAGGAACCCGTCGGGGTGCTCGGCGGTTTCGATGAGCGCTATCTGGAGTTGCCGGACCAGATCCTGATTTCCGTCATGGCCAAGCATCAGCGCTACCTCCCGGTCCGGGACGCCGATGGGAAGCTGCTTCCCTATTTCGTCACCATGGCCAACGGCATATGCGACGCAGCCGTGGTCGCAGCCGGTAATGAATCAGTGCTCCGGGCACGCTACGAGGATTCCCTGTTCTTTTGGAACCAGGATCTTGAGGCCGACTCTGTCGAGGAATTCGTACCAGGCCTGGAGAAGCTGACCTTTGAGAATCGTCTCGGTTCCATGGGGCAGCGGGCTCGCCGCATCGCGGCCGTAGCTTCCACGCTGGGGGAAGGCCTGCACCTAAACGCCGACCAGGCGGCTACTCTTACACGAGCGGGTGCGCTTGCCAAGTACGACCTCGCCACGAACCTTGTCACCGAGATGACCAGCCTGGCTGGTTTCGTGGCGCGTGAGTATGCGCTCCGCAAAGGTGAGCCGCAGGCGGTTGCTGACGCTCTGCGCGAGATGGAGCAGCCCCACACCTCGGCCGATGCGGTTCCGGCCTCGCTGCCAGGCGCGCTGCTGGCTCTCGGAGATCGCTTCGACCTGCTGATGGCCATGTTTGCTCTCGGCGCGAAGCCGTCCGGTTCCTCCGACCCCTACGGGTTGCGCCGGGCGGCGCTCGGTGTTGCCCGTATCCTGCGCGAGGTCCCCGGACTGGCTGGCATCGGTGTTCGTGACTGCCTACTGTCAGCAGCCGCGGCATTGAGGAACCAGGGCATCGAGGTCTCAGACGAGGCGGTGAGCGCGGCTGAGGAGTTCATCACCGGCCGCTACGCGCAGCTGATGCGCGATGAGGGACACTCGGCTGACCTGGTGGCTGCTGTCCTGCCCTCGGCCACCCGCCCGGCGGACGCGGATGCGAAGATCCGTGACCTGGAGGTCCTGACCGGGGACGCCGGCTGGCGGGTTGTCGTGGAAGCTGTGGTGAGGATCAACCGCATAGTGCCGACGGGCACGCCGGTGGGCTTCGATGCTGCTGTCCTGGTCGACGACGCGGAGAAAGACCTAGCCCAGATCATTTCAGGCAGGGAGCCTGGCTTGTCTGTCTCCGGTTTCGCGAAGTCCGCACAGGAGCTGGTGAAGCCTATAGCCCGATTCTTCGACGAGACCCTCGTGATGGCAAAGGACCCCAGTCTGCGAGCGGCCCGTCTCGGCCTGCTGGCCACCGTCCAGTCACTGGCACCGGCTGGCCTGGACTGGGTTGCCATCGATGCGGCCACGAAGTGACCTCATCAACGCAGCTGCTCCGCCAGCGCCTCGGCTGATTCCCGTAAGAATTCATCCGCCCGGGCCATGGCCTCGGTCAGGGGGATTCCTGGCGGGGTGATGGCCTGAGCGGACCGGATGCCCAGGTGGGTGTACTCGGGCTCGAGTCCCTCGGCGACGCGACCAGCGAGAACGTGTACCGGTACCCCAGCGGCCCGGGCGCGGGCTGCCATGCCGTGAATCACTTTGCCGCGCAGCGACTGTGAGTCGAAGCTTCCTTCTCCGGTGACCACAGCATCGGCACCTGCCAGGAGGTCTTCAAAGCCAGCGGTCTCCAGCACCACGTCGATGCCGCTGCGCAGTCCGGCTCCGAGGAAGGCCACCAAGCCGGCTCCCATCCCTCCGGCGGCGCCTGCGCCGGCGAGGTGCTCGACCTCCACACCAAGATCGCCGCGGATCACCTCCGCCAGGTGGGCGAGTCCCGCATCCAGCAGCGCGATCGCCTCAAGGTCGGCTCCTTTCTGGGGACCGAAGACGTAAGACGCCCCCTCGGGGCCGGTCAGAGGATTGTCGACATCACACATCGCTGTAATCTGCGCCCGTGCCAGGGCTGGCTCAAGTCCTGTCACATCTACCCGCGAGATCCGGTGGAGGCTCGACCCGACAGGAACGAACTCGGCTCCGTCCGCATCCAGGAAACGCACCCCGCAGGCTGCCGCCGCTCCGCACCCGCCGTCGTTGCTGGCCGAGCCACCAAGCCCGACCACAATCTCATCACTTCCCTCATGGACCGCGGCCAGGAGCTGCTCACCCACCCCGAAGGTTGTGGCCTCGCCAGCGCGGCGATCGTCGCCGACCAGGGGCAGGCCAGCAGCCTGGGCCAGTTCGATGACCGCTGTCCCGCCCGGAAGCACACCCCGTATGGCGCAGACCCGGTTTCCATAGGGACCCTGGACGATGTCCGTGCGGGGCTCTCCGCCGGCGGCCAGCAGCATCGCCTCCACCGTGCCCTCACCGCCGTCGGCGACGGGAACCTGCACCACGGAGTGCCCTCGTCGTTTGAGACGGTCTGTGATGATCCCGCAGACCTGCAGTGAGCTGAGTGACCCTTTGAATGAGTCCGGGACGACGATGATCCGCATGACTCAATTATCCAGCAGAAGCTGGATCTGCTTCCCGACAGCACCGTCGTAGTGGTTGCCGAGCTGGGTGAACTCCCGGCCGAGCAGGCAGGGATCCGCCCCCGCCATGACATAGCCGTGACCCACCAGCTCCAGCATCCCCAGATCATTGTGCATGTCACCGAACGCGACTGTCTCGGCTGGGTCGATGTCCAGCTCCTCCAGCAGCCTCGCCAGGGCCGTGCCCTTGGTGACACCGGGGGCTGACAACTCGACGGTCCCGCATGCATCATGCCAGGAGAAGGTGCTTTGGAGCGTCTCGCCTGCCGTGGCGAGGGCGATGGGGGCGAACGCGTGGGTGCCTGCGTGACGAGTGCGGGCCAGCACTTTGACGACGGGGCCGAGCCTGAGCAGTTCCTCAAGGGGAGCCTCATGCTCGGTTGCGGAGAAAACCCCCACTGGATAGTCCGGTTCACGTCCCCACCCGTACTCGTATTCTACCGCGAAGGCGGTCTCAAGTTCCGGCGGCAGCGCTGCCGCGAAAGCTAGGGCGCTCTCCGGCTTCACCGGGTGGAGATGATCAGGATGCGATGCGGCCAGCCGGCTGGTGACGGCGCCGTTGCTGGAGATCACCACCGGGTCTAGGTCCCGCAGCTTCTGCAGCCCGTCGAGCCAGCGCCGGGGGCGTCCTGTGGCCACCACGAAGATGACGCCCTCCTGGATGGCCCGTCGCGCTGCCGCCAGGTTCGACGGAAGGAGAGCTGCGCCTGTCCCAAGAAAGGTGCCGTCCAGGTCCGTGGCGATCAATGCCGGTCGCATGCCCCAAGGCTACAGGCGGGCGATGGCCTGGGTCAGCGCCCGGACCTGCCGCCACCTGGCTGGCCGGCTCCGGGCTGTCCGCTGCCCGGGCCAGAGCCCATGCCGGTCGCGTACTGGTTGGCGGCGACCGTGCCGGCAGACTGGCCGTTCAGCAGGATCTGGTAGGTTCCCTCGGCCGAGATGCCGGGACCGGAGTAGAGCACGGATGAGTACTGTTTGCTGGAGCTCTGGGTGGCGAGCACGTTCCCATTGGAATCCGCGATCGAGACCTCGCCGGAGGCGGTCCCGTTCAGGTTCGTGAAGACGAAGGCCTGGGTGGAGTTCTGCGAGGGCGACTCCGCCATTCCGGAAGACCCGACGGCCCACAGTTCGCCTCCTGTCATGGTCAGTCCTTGCTCGACGTCGACCGATCCGTTGCCTCCCATCGTCGGCCCGTAGATGACGACGCTGCCCCCTGCGATGGTGCCGGCCGCGTTGGAGTCCATCCCGTCACCTTCGGCGTCGATCGTCAATGACCCTCCCGTGATGGTGAATCCCTGGGGCGCGTCTCCCGATACGTTCATACCGTCGTCGCTGCTGGTCAGCTTGGTCTCGCCGCCAGCCACGACGATGTTCTGGGCCTCAACTGCCTCGACAGACTTCGAGACGGTGATGTCACCCCCTGCAATCGCGACGTCGTTGAAACCCTTGATTCCGTCATCCCCGGACGCGACGGTGAGGCTGCCGTTCTCGATCAGCACATAGCCACGATCGGCGTCGGTCTCATTGTCTGACTTGACGCCGTCGCCGGTGGCATCAACCGTGACGGTGCCGCCCGAGACGATGACGTAGTCCTTGCCCCGGATACCGTCATCCGCGGCTTTCACCGCGATATTGCCGCCAGCGATGACCAGTCCGTCAGCGGAGTTGATGGCATCGTTGTTGTTTCCCGTCACCGTCAGCGACCCGTTGCCGGCGATGCTCAGGTCACTGGCGGAGTCGATAGCTGATGAGGGAGCGCCGGTAGAGGTGTCTGCGTAGCTGCTGGCGTCGGAGATCGTGTTGGCGGTTGCATCCGCCAGGATGAGAGTTACCTCGTCGGCGGCTGTGACCACCACCGGGGAACCAGAGGAGTTGGTGAGGTCAACCCCGTTCAGGATCACCTTCACATCCTGGGAGTCGGCGTTCACGACCACCTGCCCTTCTAACGAACCGGTCAGTCGATAGGTGCCCCCGGCCGTGATCGTGACAGTGGAGCCGTCCACCGTGACCCCACTGCCGGAGGCGGTAGCTGAGGAGCCGCTCAGAGTGACATCCACCACGGAGGCTTCGTCGTAGGTCGAGTCGGTCTCGGTGTAGTGGGACTTCTGGTTTTCGGCAAGCATCGTTGTCAAGGCATCGCTGCTGCCGCCAGTGGATGCGGAGTGGACCGCGGTCTCTGTGGAGCCGTCCGAAGTCGCCGCGGCCGAAGAGCAGCCGGCCAGGACGGCCACCGCGGCTAGGGAGGCAAATCCGAGCTTGAGGTTTCGCATTCTCATGGTCAAATCCTTCCGGAGTTCGAGGTCAGAAGTGGCGTTTGAGGACCCGGCGCCAGCGGTTAGCCGGAAGTTCGGGGTGAAGGGCTGCTAGGCCCGTCGCGTATTTCGAGATCCGCTGGGGGCGGTAGCCGTGGTACCAGAGGGCCCGGTCTGCGGGGCTGGGCGCTGATCCCGATTTGCTCTCGATGATTGCCAGTTTCGGGTTGCGCAGTGTTCTTGCGTTTTCTGTCCAGACGAGTCCCTGGTCCAGCGTGACCCGGGTCCGGCCGTCGGGAGTGAGGAGCGTAGTGCGCAGGTAGCTGGTTTCCAAGCTCGGTCTCAACCACTGCGGACGCAGGCCGCGTATCCCCCCGGCTGCGAGACAGCGGCTGATGAAGCCGTACTGTTCGGGATCGATCGTGAACAGAGCGCCCGGATCGTGAGGGATACGTTGCTTGACCGTGCTGCCCCTGTGCTGGGTCTTCACCTCCAGGAAGGCTTCCCCGGAGTCCTGGTAGCTGCGGACCCGTACCTTGAACCGGTGGGGGCGTCCTCTGGCGGCCAGCAGATAGGAGTCACGGGAGGTGGTGTCGAAATAGACGGATGTGTATCCGAACTCCGCTCGCCCCCCGATATACAGGACCCTGGTTCCGGCAGGGAGCTCCTCCAGGACTGCCTCGGCAGCCCGGCGGTGCAGTGGGTACTTGCGGTCCACACGTTTCATCAGCGCCGCGGTGGCATTGAGTTCGTCAAGATGCACCGGTGCGAGATCCTTCAGGCTCATCGCAGCACTTCCATCTCGTCAGCGATGGGAAGCTCAGCGGCGGGAAGGGCGGCACCGGGGGCGTAGCGGACCTCGACGAGCGTGGAGTCGGTGACGAAGTCCAGGCGCTGGACGTTGACACCGAGCACCCGACCGCCGAGACGCGTTGCGAGCTCGTAGCGAAGCTCCTCTGGGTCGGTGATGGCGCGGTCGAGATTGACCACCTCACGCCTGGCTCCCCGCCTGAACCGTGAAGTGTCGACGACAGCCAGGACGGCGACGATGAGTCCCATCAGCGCGTAGGTGGTGATAGGGCCGCCAAGCCCGCCCAGTAGCCCAAGGGCCAACGCACTGAAGTAGTAGACCACCTCATGCTGTGCCAGCTCATCGGAGCGCAGCCGGATGATCGACAGCACACCGAACAGGCCAAGCCCCAGGCCCGCAGCCGCGGCACTGTTCACGAGCACAATGGACACCGCCATGACGCCGATGTTGACGCCCAGGTAGGCGACCGCTAGGTCGCGCCGGTGGTGCCGTGGCAGATAGACGGCGAAAACAAGGATGCAGATCGCGATGATGTCGGCTAGGTAGGGCAGGAGTTCCATGTTCTGGCCTCGGTGGTCTCGGCGGAAGAGGTTGTTCCCTCATGACGCTCACCAGTAAGCCGGGCGAACTTGTACGTTTCCTGTGTTTCCCAGAAGCAGTGGATGTGAAGCCTGGTTACAGCTTGCGTTCGGGGCTTGGGCTTCCAGGACCCGATTCCTCTCCTGACGGCTGCTGCATGGACGGGGTGTCCGACCGGCTGGGCGGTTCGGAGGGCTCTCCGCTGTCGGAGGACGAGGGTGACGCAGACGAAGGCGACTCGCTTGAGGAGCTGGAGGCAGATGCGCTGGCAGAGGTTGGGACAGGTGCTGGGGGGGGCCACTTTGGGCTGGTTCTGGAAGACCAGGATGGCAAGCAGAACGGCCACTGCCGCGATCAGCAGCATCAGGAGGAAGGAGGTCAGCAGACTGAGCCATCCGGCTCGGTCACGACGTCCCGGCCAGGGTAGTGGCCACATCCGCCACGTCCCCGTCTGTGCGTTCTGCCACCAGTGCAGGTGGAAGTCCGGTCCAGCAGGTGAGCCGAGTTGCGGTGTGTGCACGAGGTCAACAGCCGCGAGTATCCGCTGGGCCTCGGCAACAGCCTCGGGGGAACCGGAGAAGGCCAGGGCGACCCAGGGCGCCAGCGGGCGGTGAGAGGCGACTATCGGGTCGTCATCCTCATCCCGGAAACGCACGGCCATGCGTCCTTCGTCCTGATCCTGCCCGCCGCGTGCCACGACCGTGTCGATGTGCATGGCGTTGATCTCACCGGAGAAGCGCGCCCGTGCCGCGGCATCCGAGGCCGCCCCGTCTTTCAGGTGGATGAGCATCACCGGGTCCGAGCCGTCTGCGTGCGCGCAGTAGACAACCCCCGCGGGGCTCTCTGCCAGTCGCGAGTCGATCCAGAAATCGCCTATGCGTACAGGATCCCCTGGAAGCAGCGGGAAGTGCTCCGCGTGCTGGGGCATTGGTTCCGGTGGTTCAGTCATCAGAGACTATGACACCACATCAGCGTGTCTTAGCGCCCCTTGGCAGTCGTGTCGGAGGATGCTCTGCCAGCGCGGTATCGTGGTGCGCGATCGTTTCAAGGAGACTCCAAGTTGACTACACCCAGCGCGCAGCCAGCTCTGCCCACAACCGTCGCCGACGCCGCCCGCCTTCTGGGTGTGGCCATCAGCCAGGTGCAGCGGGTCATCGTCGGTCAGGAACACATGGTTCAACAGCTGATGGTGGCTCTACTGGCGAAGGGCCATTGCCTTCTCGAAGGTGTCCCCGGGGTGGCGAAGACCCTGGCGGTCCGTTCCTTTGCGACGGTGGTCGGGGGAGATTTCGCACGGGTTCAGTTCACGCCAGACCTGGTCCCCTCCGACATCGTCGGCACCCGGATCTATTCCGCCAGTTCTGAGTCCTTCGAGATCCAGCTCGGCCCGGTCTTCGTCAACTTCGTGCTGGCTGACGAGATCAACCGGGCACCCGCCAAGGTGCAGTCAGCGATGCTTGAATTGATGGCCGAGAAACAGGTCTCCATCGGTGGCAAGACTTACCCAGCCCCCGAACCCTTCATCGTGATCGCGACCCAGAACCCGGTGGAGTCCGAGGGCGTATACCCACTCCCGGAGGCGCAGCGTGATCGGTTCCTCGTCAAAGTCGATGTTCCCTACCCGAAGGGCAACGAGGAATTCGAGATTCTCCGGCGCATGAGCATCACGCCGCCCGTGGCGGAACAGGTGCTTAACCCGCCACTGATACGCCACCTGCAGGACATGGCGTCGAAGGTTTTCGTGCACAACCTGGTCAGCGAGTACATCGTCCGTCTCGTCCTGGCCACCCGGGATCCCTCGGATTTCGGGATGCCCGACCTGGAGCCTGTAATCCAGATCGGCTGTTCGCCCCGTGCGACGCTCGGCCTGGTGGCGGCCTCCCGTGCCCTGGCCCTGATCAATGGGCGCGACTACGTCCTCCCGACCGATGTCCAGGCCGTCGCCTACGACGTCATGTCCCACCGTATCGTGCTCGGTTTCGATGCGGTCGCAGACAATGTCGCTCCCACGGATGTGATAGACCGCATCCTGGCCATGGTCCCGGCGCCCACACCCGTCTGGAATGACCAGCAACGCCAACAGCGGCACCAGCAGCACGGCTACCAGCCCGGCCAGGCCTGAGGGAACCTTCTTGGCCTCCCCATCCTTCACGCCAGCAGCTCAGGCAGCCCATGACCCAGGGGCTGCCACCTCGTTGCTGCGCACGCCGAGTGGCCCCACCATCCCTTTGGCAAAACTGGCGCCGGAGGCGGCGCTGCGCCGCCTGGAGCTCACGGTGGTCCGGCGTCTCGAGGGTTTCCTGCACGGTGATCACCTGGGACTGCTTCCCGGTCCCGGGTCCGACACCAATGACGCACGCGTCTACCAGCCTGGCCAGGATGATGTCCGCATGATGGACTGGGCCGTCACGGCCCGGACCACGGTTCCCCACGTCCGCGACACGATGGCGGATCGGGAGCTGGAGGTCTGGGGCCTGCTCGATGTCACGCCGTCGATGAACTGGGGGACTGAGGGAGTGACCAAGCGCGACCTGGGGATCGCGGCCATCGCGACCATCGGTTTCCTCAGCCAGCGGATGGGGGATCGCTTTGGCGGGATGCTGCTGCTGCCTGACCGCGTCAAGCGGCTCCCCGCTCGCTCGGGGCGCACTGCTCTGTACGGCATGCTGCGGCAGATGCTGACTGAGCCCATCGTCCCCGACAATGCCAGTGGCGACCTGGAGCTAGCCGATGGAATCGAGCAGCTGGCACGTTCGCAGCGTCGTCGTGGCATGCGGGTTGTGGTGTCGGATTTCCTGACTGCCGGTGAAGCTGAACTCGACCCTGACAGGCCGCCTGCCTGGGAACGGGCTATCCGCCGCCTGGCGGTGCGGAACCAGGTGCTCTGCGTAGAGGTGGTGGATCGGCATGAGCTGGAGTTTCCCGATGTCGGGGAGATGCTGATCCGGGATCCCGAGACCTCCTTCCTGCGCTACATCAACACCTCCGACCCCGTCGCACGGCAGAGGATGGACGAGGCCTCCCGGGCGCAGCGAGAACGCATCAAGGTGGCGCTCAGGCGGGCCGGGGCTGGGCACATCCAGCTGCGTACAGACCGCGACTGGGTGGCTGACATCGCGCGCTTCGTTCTCGGCTACCGGCGTGTCGCCGGCATGCTTCACAAACCACCGCAGGGGGTGAGCCGTTGATGGGCTGGCTTGAGTTCAAGACCCCAGAACGTCTGTGGGTGCTGCTGGCGCTTCCTGTGCTGATCATCGCCTACCTGGTGCTGATGCGCCTCAAAGGGAGGACGTCGCTGCGGTTCACCAATACGGGAGTATTGGGACGTGTCATCGGTTCTCAGCGCCGCTGGACCCGGCATATAGCGGTCGCCATGTCCCTGTGCTCCCTGGTTGCGCTGGGACTGGCCTGGGCGCAGCCACTCGGCACAGAGAAGGTGCCTAGAGAACGCGCGACGGTGGTGCTTGCGATCGACACCTCCTTGTCCATGCAAGCAACCGATGTTGAGCCCAACAGGCTGGAGGCGGCGAAAGCGGCGGCACTGCAGTTCGTGGATGCGCTACCTGACTCCTACAACGTCTCACTGGTATCCCTGAATGGCTCTCCCTCGGTGGTCATGCCTCCCTCGACGGACCGGGGAGCATTGCAAAGAGCCATCAACACGCTGGAGCTCAAGGAAGGCACTGCCATCGGTGACTCTCTGGACGTGTCCTTGAAGGCCATTGCGGATGCACCGCCACCTGACGAGGGCTCCGAGCCGGTCCCGGCCATGATCGTGATGCTCAGCGACGGCGGGAACACCCAGGGAGCGGATCCGAGTGAAGGTGCGAGCCGGGCCAAACAGGCTGGGGTTCCGGTCTTCACCATCGCTTACGGAACCCAGAACGGTTATGTCGATCTGGACGGTAAACGTCACAATGTCGCTCCTGACACGGAGGTGCTGCGTTCCATCTCCGCGGCCACCAATGGGGAGTCAGTGACCGCGGACAGCGCGAGCAGCCTCAACGAGGCCTACAAGAAGATCGGCTCATCAGTCGGTACGGAAGAGGTGCAGAAGCCAGTGACTGCCCAGTATGCCTTCGGCGCACTTGGCTTCGCCGTTGTGGCAGCTCTTGGGGCTGTGATGATGGCTGCGAGGTGGCCACGATGACAACACTGATACTCGAGTTCATGCAGTCTGCCAGGCTGTGGGCGCTGATCCTGATCCCAGCGATCGCAGGTGTCTACTGGTACCTCGCGAGACGCATCCCCCAGTCCCGGAAACCCGGCTCACGCTCACGCATTCAGCTGGTGATCCCGAAGGACGCGGCCTGGAAACGTCACGGAGCGGTGCTCCTAGCGCTGCTCAGCCTCGCGTCGCTGGTGATCGCCTGGGCGACGCCCAAAGACTATGGCAAGCAACCGCGTGACCGCGCCACCGTCGTGGTGACGATCGATGTGTCCTGGTCGATGGAGGCAGAGGACGTGAAGCCGAACCGGCTGGAGACCGCCAAACAGGCCGCCAAGAAGTTCATCTCGAGCCTGCCCGAGCGCTTCAATGTGGCGTTGGTCACCTTCGCCGGTACAGCGAACGTGAATGTGCCCCCGACAGTGGATCGTGGAGTGCTGACGCGTGCCATCGACAACCTTGAGATGGCACCCTCAACGGCTATCGGCGAAGCCATCTACACAAGTCTTGACGCACTGAAACAGGTGCCGCCCGACCCCGACCACCCAGACGAGACAGCCCCTGCGGCCATCGTGCTGCTCTCCGACGGCGCCTCGAATCTGGGGCGGAGCTCCGCTGCCGCAGCCGAACAGTCGAAGGAGATGGGGGTTCCCATCTACACCATCGCCTATGGCACACAAGATGGTTTCGTCGAGTCGAATGGTGAGCGGCAGCGAGTGGCTGTCGACCATCATGAACTCTATGTGATCGCGGAAAGATCCGGCGGCAAGAAGTTCTCGGCGGAATCGGCTGATCAGCTTAGCGAGATCTATCAGGCGATCTCTTCCGACGTGGGATACGAGAAAGTACCGATGGAGATCACGGATCAGTACGCCGGGCTGGCAATCATCTTCGCGATCCTGGCTGCCGTCGGTGTGATATCTCTGGGCGCCCGCTGGCCATAAAGGTAATTCTCACCAGGTGCCTGAGAACCCCTATTGCCAGAGAAGATCAGCGGATCACGATGGGAGGTTTTCGATGGCCAAGGGTGCCACGTCTTGGCTGTGGGGTAGCCCGAATACCTGCTCCAGGAATGAGACTTGTGCTTCCAAGGCCTGACGGCGGGCCGTGAGGGAACGGAAGCCATGCCCCTCATGTTCGAATGTCACCAACGCCACCGGGAGTCCCTTGGCGCGCACCGCAGCTGCCATGTCAAAGGCCTGCTGTGGTGGGACCACGCGGTCCTCCAGCCCCTGCATGATCAGCATGGGTGTGCTGAGCTGGTCCAGCTGCGTGATGGGGGAGCGATCCTGATATATTTGCTCTCCCTCTGGCCATGGGGCCACCAGGGAAAAGGTGTAGTGGGATTCTGCCTTGTGGGTCTGCTTCACGAGAGCCCGTAGGTCACCTATGCCGTAAGAGCTGATACCGGCGGAAAAGGTGTCACTGGTCACCAGCGCCTGCAAAGTGGTGTACCCGCCTGCGCTGCCGCCGGCTATGGCGACACGTTCAGGATCCGCCAGCCCGGCCTGGCACACTTCGCGTGTCGCAGCCACCACATCGGCTACGTCCAGGACGCCCCACTGTCCTGCCAGGCGGTCTCGATAGGCCCGGCCGAAACCGCTCGACCCTGAGTAGTTGACATCTAGGACGGCAATGCCCCGGGACACCCAGAACTGGACCATCCTGTCGAAGCTCGGGTAGTGCACGGAGGTCGGCCCGCCGTGGGTGAGCACCAGCAGTGGCGATGCTGCGGTGGCCGTCGGCACTGGATAGAACCACGACTGCACAGGCCCGGCTTTGCCCTCGGACCAGCGGTATACAGGTCGGCTCGCATCTGCAAGCGGCTCAGAGGTCACGATCTCGCTCCGCTCCCCGGTGGGGGAGATGCGCACCAGGGAAGCGGGACGGTCAGTCCACTGCGCTATCACGAACAATTCGTCGCCTCTGGAGGCCACCGACTCGATCATCGCTGTGTCCGGCAAAGGGTAGGTAACCCCGCCGCTTCGTGGCTGCCACAGAGCCAGCGCACCACGGCCACCAGCGATCTGCACTGTTGCCAGCAGATCCTCTCCGACAGCGCAGGCGGGAGGGCTGTCCAGCACCCAGACCGGTACTGAGCAGTCGTGGGGAGTAGACCAGGTGTATGTCTCATCCCCATGGATCACTCTCCAGTTCCAGTAACCGGAGTCATCCGTGACGAAGGCAATCGAGCCGTCGCCGAGCCACAGAGGATGTTGAGCGCTGACACCTGCGTCTGCCGCCACGGGAGCCACGCGGGATAGGCCGTCTGCAGCATCATCCTGGCAGGAGGCGATGCACACCTGGGACGCATCCCAGCTCATGTTGGGGTGCATCCACTGGAACCAGGCGAGCTGGCCATCACGCAGCGCAGGCCCCGCGTAGAAATCAGCCCCGGTGACCAGGACATGACCGCCACCAGCGTTGTCTGAATCTAGGCTCAGCGCGACGATCTCGCTCCGCTCCTCGGGCCTGGCGTCGTGGTCCTCACGAACTGCGAGGAGCAGCCGGCGTTCCGGAGCCAGGGCCAACCCACCATACCTGAACCTGGTGCTGACAGGGGTCAGGGGACGCGGGGAGTTCTTTTCACATAACCACAGACGCTGAGTGAGGTCGTCACACCAGGCAACCAGGTCATTGGAAACCGCGTAGGCGCCGCCTCCGTATTCCATTACCCGGGAACGCACATTGGATGAGGGCGTGATGTCGGTGACCTCGCCATCGTGCCAGCGTCGGATCGTCATCCGGCCATCCTCGGCCGCGATACCTGCCAGCCAGAACACGCCGTTGGCGCTGGCGCGGACCTGCCGGATGGAGTCTGCTCCCACAAGAGCCTGGTCGATGGACATGCGCTGCATGATTTCCAGTTATACCCGACCCGCGGTTGCTTATTGTGCCTTTGCCCTAGCTGTAGCAGAATTGAGCTCGCCTGGAGTTAAGACGGATGCAGGGGAAGGCAATCCGGCCGATACCCAGGAGAGAAAGAACATGAACGCATGCATGGCCACTGAGAGCCTGCCAGGGGCACGGGGGATGGTATTCATCCACTCCACCCCGGCTGCGCTGTGCCCTCATCTGGAATGGGCGGCCGCCTCGGTGCTGGGCGCAGGTCTCAACTGGCAGTGGAGCGCGCAGAACGCTGAACCGGGATCTCAGCGAGCTGAACTGTCATGGGCCGGGCCGACCGGGTCCGGGGCAAGGCTGGCGTCTCGTCTCGCTGAGTTCAGCCGGATCCGTTTTGAGGTGACCGAAGACGCGGTGCTGGGCGCCGAGGGGACACGCTACTGCTACACCCCGGCTCTTGGTGGTTTTGCGGCGACCGTGGGAGTACACGGGGACATCCTGGTTCCTGAAGACCGGATCCGTCATGCCCTCGACACCGCATCTGCCGATGGGATCAGCGTCCACCAGGCCATGGAGCGCCTCCTCGGCACGGCTTGGGACGAGGAGCTGGAGCAGTTCCGCTACAGCTCGGAGGACGCTCCCATCCGCTGGCTCCACCAGGTGGTATGAGCCAGGCCACCCGGCAGACGGGGCCGGCTCACCTGGCAAGGCTCCAGGCGGCAGGACGGTGACGGCGCCGCCTTCTGTGCATGAAGAACATGCACGGCGTTTTCTTCCGCCTCTCCAGGATCGGACAGCCGAAACATGCCCAGCGACGAGGGTTTCTGCGGTGCTTGCCTTAGTTAGCCAGTGACGTTGGCGTTGGTCACTGTTACGGCGACGTTTGAGCCTCCGAACCCGAAGGAGTTGTTGACAGCTGCCAGATCGCCGCCGGGGAGTGTGCGCGCCTCGTTCACCGCGATATCGATGGGCAGGCCCGGCTCAAGGTTCTCGATGTTGATCGTTGGCGGTACCACGCGCTCTTTCAGCGCCATCACCGTCGCGAAGGTCTCCAAAGCACCGGCGCTTCCCAGCAGATGTCCGCTCATGGACTTAGTGGAGGTGACGATGCAGTGGTCGACTGCAGCGCCGAGAGCACTTGCGATCGAGTTCGCCTCGGTGACATCCCCCTGTGGGGTTGAGGTGCCGTGGGCATTGATGTGCTTGATATCGGCGGGGGCGAGCCCCGATACCTGGAGGGCTTTAAGCATGGCAGCGGACTGGCCGCGGCCAGTCGGCTCAGGTTGCACCATGTCGTGGTTGTCGTTGCTGATTCCTGCTCCGGCGAGGGTGCCGTAGATACGTGCTCCACGGGCGCGAGCATGTTCGAGTGTCTCGATCACCATGATCACTGATCCTTCGCCGAGAACGAAGCCGTCGCGTCCGGTGTCCCAGGGACGGGAAGCATGCTCCGGGTCGTCGTTGCGCCGACTCAGGGCCTGCATTTGGGCGAAGGCATTGATGGGTAGGGGGTGGATCACGCCCTCGGAGCCCCCGACGACAGCGATGTCACAGCGACCCAACCGGATCTGGTCGAGTCCGAGGGAGATCGCCTCGTTTGACGATGCGCAGGCACTGACCGGTGCGTGCACACCTGCGGCGGCGCCGAACTTCAACCCGAGATTCGCAGCAGGTGCGTTGGCCATGAGCATGGGGATGGTGAAAGGCGAGACGCGGCGAAGCCCCTTCTCCTTCTGGACATCCCAGTTGCCCAGCAGTGAGTGCAGACCCCCGATGCCGGTTCCCACGCACACAGCCAGCCGGTCTGGGTCCACTGGGTTGTCCTCGTCGAATCCGAAACCGGCGTCCTCCCATGCCTCCTGGCCGGCGGCCAGGGCCAGTTGCGAGCTTCGGTCGAGGCGGCGGGCCGCTACCCGGTCGATCTTCTCGGTGGGATCGCCGGCTGCCTCGGCTGCAAAGGTGACGGGTAGGGGTTGTGCCCACTCATAGTGCAGGGTATGGACGCCGGAACGGCCGGCGAGCATCGCCTCCCAGGTGCTGGGAGCGTCCACACCAAGTGGCGTGAGAGCGCCGAAACCTGTGATGACTACCTCGGTCATGTTGAACTCCTGGGACTGGATGAGACTCTGGGAAACACGAGGGTGGTGGGGTGGCGCTACGCCATCCCACCACCCGGACTCAGGCCTGGGCGCGTTCGATATACGCGACGGCGTCGCCCACGGTCTTCAGGTTTTTGGAGTCCTCGTCGGGGATCGAGACGCCGAACTTGTCCTCGCAGGCGTAGATGATCTCCACCATGGAAAGGGAGTCAACACCCAGATCGTCGACGAAGGACTTGTCCAGCTGGACGTCCTCTGCGGCTACCCCCGCCACGTCGTTGACGATCTCAGCGAGGTCGGTGCGAATCTCTTCAGTGCTTGCCATTGTTGTCTCCTAGCTAGTTTGTTGATGGCTGATTCGGGTCATGGAAGAACGACGACCTGGCCCGCGAACACAAGACCAGCGCCGAAACCGATGATCAGAGCGGTCTGCCCTGTGGCTGCTTCGCCTGATTCGAGCAAGGCCTCCATCGCTAGCGGAATGGATGCCGCCGAGGAGTTGCCCATGTGCCTGATGTCACGCGAGACCACCACGTTCTCAGGTAGTTTAAGGTGGCGTAGCATCGAATCGGTGATCCGGTTGTTGGCCTGGTGGGGGATGAAGACGTTCAGATCGTCGGTGGTGATGCCGGCCGCCTCGATGGCCTGCCGGGTTTTGTCGGCAATATAGGTGGTTGCCCAGCGGAATACGGTTCGCCCATCCATGCTGATCAGGGGTAGCCGTTGTTCCGGGTCGGTCACCTTGGACCAGTCCTCAATCTGGATGGTAAAGGCCTGAGAACCATCAGAACCCCAGATGATCGGGCCGAGGGCAGGCTCATCACTTGGTCCGATGACCGTGGCCCCCGCTCCGTCGGAAAAGAGGAAAGCAGTGCTGCGGTCCTCGAAGTTCACCATGCGGCTCAAGGTCTCAACGCCAATCACCAAGACGTTGGTGGCAGCTCCGGAACGTACCAGCGACTCGGCGATCCCGATCCCGTAGCAGTAACCGGCGCATGCAGCCGAGATGTCGAAGGCGGCTGGCCCAGCGCTCAGGCCCAGCTCGTCAGCAACATACACAGCCAGGGAGGGGGACTGCTGGAAATGGGACACCGTTGAGCAGATCACCGCATCTATCTGGGAGGGGCTCAGGCCTGCGCGGTCGATTGCCTTGCGGGCCGCGGCCACCGCCATGAAAAGCGGGGTTTCCTCCTCAGTCGCCCAGCGGCGTTCCAGGATACCGGTGCGCTGTTCGATCCATTCAGGGGTGGAGTCGATGATGGTGCACATCTCATCGTTGTCGACGACTCGCGAACCACGGTACCCGCCAACGCTCAAAATACGGGCGTATTGGCTGCCGGTGGAGGGGGTCACTGTCATGGGGTTGCCTTTCAGGCGGTATGTGGAAGCGGACTGTGGGTCCTCAGGCGCTGGCTGAGTGGCTCTCGCAGAAGGCGCGGGCATCGTCCAGCTGGTCGGGGGTGTTGAGATTGAACAACTCGACACCCTTCAGATTGCGTTTTGCGATCCCCGTCAGGGTGCCGGCCGGGGCCAGTTCAAGGATGCCGGTGACGCCTTCAGTAGACATGGTCTCCATACACAGATCCCAGCGCACCGGATTCGCTACCTGGCGGGCCAGGCGTTCCAGGTACTCACGGCCAGAGGTCACGATTGTTCCATCAGCGTTGCTGAGCAGCTTGCTCCTGGGGTCCCGTGTGGGGACAGCGGCGGCCAAGGCCTCCAGACGGGCGACGGCGGGAGCCATGTGGTGGGTGTGAAAGGCTCCAGCGACACTGAGCTGTTTCAGGCGTGCGCGCCGGGGCGTGTTCTCGGCGAAGGCAGCCAGTTGTTCCACGGTGCCTGCGGCGACGAGCTGGCCTGGGCCGTTGTTGTTGGCGACAGTCAGCCCGGCGGCATCGACGGCCGCCAGCACCTCGTCGCGGTCCCCGCCGATGATGGCAGTCATCGACGTGGGGGTGATCGCGGCGGCCGATGCCATGCTCCGGCCACGTTCTCGGACGAGCACCAAGGCCGTCTCTGTGGAGATCACCCCGGCCAAGGCAGCAGCTGCGAGCTCTCCGACAGAGTGTCCGGCGAGCAAGTCGGCGGTATTGCCGGTGCGAGAGGGAAAGATCTGCTCGAAGGTGGCTATAGCTGAGGCGACCAGAAGTGGCTGTGCGACAGAGGTGTCGCGAATGGTATCTGCATCTGAGATGGTCCCGTGGGCGACGAGGTCGATGTCCGCGACGGCGCTCAACCACTCGAGATGGGACCTGAACCCCGGCTCCTCCAGCCAAGCGGTGAGAAACCCAGGGGCCTGAGCGCCCTGTCCAGGCGCGACGATAGCTAGCACGTGATCAACTCTGCCCGCTCATCAGGATGCTGTGCGGCTGCGAATGTAACGAAAATATCTCATGCGGAATTGTTGATTTCCTACAATTCGGCATCCTTCCGCTGCCAAGGAGCCTCACTCTTGGAGCCGCCCAAGGGTAACTGCCAGCCTCAGCACATAGGCTTCTCGGGCATCGGTGGGGTTGTATCCCGTGACCTCCTGGATGCGTCGCAGGCGATAGCGGACGGTATTGGGGTGAATGAACATAGCCCTGGCCGTGGCCTCCATCGACGACCCGGCGTCGAGGAAGCCTATACAGGTTTCAAGCAGCTCCTTGGAGCCCTTGAGCAGGCCGAAGATATCCCGGGCCAGTGTACGGCGGGCATGACCATCGCCGGCGAGAGCCCGCTCTGGCAGGAGGTCGTTGGAAAGGAGAGTGCGAGGGCCCTCAGGCCAGGCCTTTGCGGCTCGGTACCCGGAGGCGGCTGCCCGCGCAGAGGCGGGTGCCCCCCGTAGCCCCTCGGCAAGTGGTCCGACCACGATGGGGCCGGGCGCGAAGTGTGGTTCAAGATTGGTCACCAGAGAGTAGGCCCTGGGAGGGTCGGTCAGGGCTGTACCCGCTAGGATGCACACGAGACGCTCGCCCTGGGGAGCCGCGAGCACATCCAGGGTGAGCCGTCCTGATGCCCGTCGTAGCTCATCAAGCCGCAGGTCCTTCGGGGCGCCGGCGATGACGACAACCGTGGGCGCCTCCGAGTCCCAGCCCAGGGTGGATGCCCTGGAGACCACTGATTCATCCGCCTCGGCTCTGACGATGGCATCCACGATCGTTGCCTCGATCCGGGAATCCCATGCTCCTCGGGACTCTGCTGCACGCGCATAGACTGCGGCCGCGACGAAGGCGATCTCCCGTGAGTAATGCACTATTCCAAGCTGGAGTGGCTGCCGGTCAGATTTGGGCAGCAGGAGCTGGATCTGCTCCTCAACGACATCAGTGGTGGTGCGCACCAGATCCACGGTCTGTTGAAGAGAGATGCGTCCTGCAAGTGCCCGGGGAGCGGAGTCGAAGACGGCCTCGGGGGCGAACCCCGAGCCAGCTACCCAGTTCACAAAGCCGTCGATCCCCCCTCGTGCGATCACGCTGATCCAGGACCGGGACTCGGCATCGAGCTCAGCAAACCAGCTATGACGTGCCTCCAGGGCAGTCAGGGTGGCGGTGTTCATCGTGGCGGTGGCGCCGCGCAACCGTTTCAGGATGGCGGCCCGGGTGCGGGCGGATGAGACGGTGGCCGGAAGCGTACCGGCGCGCACAGGCTGAGCGGTCATGGTGGTCGCCAGCCTACCTGCGGGCGGATGCCCGGCATAAGGAACAGCCGGTATGTTGCCATTCCGCATCACGTGGCAAGCTGGGATTCTGGGCGAATGCGCTAATTCAATGCGTTGGAGAGGATCCGATAGAGGTCCCTGCAGGGATTTAAAACTCCCGGATATGGGAGCGCGGACTCGGTCGGCGGGAGAACAGTGATGTGTGTGGAATCCGGGAGACACCGGTTGTCGTGGGCTCCTGATCTTCTGTTGCTGGCCGCAGTCCAAGCCAGTGACAACGTTATATTCAGGTCATTGTTGTCTGTCGTGGGATCGCGCAGGTTGCATCGCCGTCATTTATCTGGCCATGAGTTCTCGATCTCCGTCAGGATGTCCTGAGAGGATTTGTTGAGGGATATCCAGTCTGTCATCCCGGTCCAGAAGGTTCCGGTGCCGACAGTTCCTGGCATCTGGTCTGAGCCATCGAAACGAAGCACATTGTTCTCATCACTGATGAGTTGGTAAGAGAGCCTGTCGACGGGGGATGAGAGATTGGCGGGATCCAGTTTTCTGTTCGCTGACACCCAGCCCGGGCCCGTCGCCTGTGCCTTTGCATTGCTGAATTCAGGTGAGGTCAGGTAGGCCTGGAAAGCCTTAACCTCTTCCCGATCGCTGAAGGCGGCCGCGAACTCGCCACCGACTAGCACCGGCCTGTCTGTCTCGGTACTGCCAGGCAGGTAGAACGCGAACACGTCGCCGTCTTCGGCAATTTTTGTGCCCGCAGGCCAGTTGACCTGGTAGAAGGAGGCCTGGTGGTGCAGGAAGCAGGTCCCCTCGAGGACCGGGAGGCCGGCCTCACCGACAGCGGTGGTCCTGATGGACCTGATGCCACCCAGGCCTCCGTTGACGTATGCGTCATTCTTCAGGATGCCTCCGGCCTGGTCGAGTGCCGTGACTACCTTGGGGTCATTGAATGGTATCTGGTGGGTGACCCACTGGTCATAGGCATCAGGGCCTGCGGTACGCAGCATTGTGTCCTCAAGCCAGTCCGTGGCAGGCCAGCCGGTGGAACTGCCTGATTCAATACCGGCACACCATGGCTTGGCATCGGGATGATCCGAACTGATCTTCTCGGTCAAGATCATCAAATCATCCCAGGTTTTCGGCACCTGATAACCATTATCGGTGAAAGTCTTGGGGGAATACCATACGAAGGACTTGACGCTTGCTCCCACCGGCACCGCGTATACCTTTCCGTCGGCGGAGCCATAGTCTTTCCAGGCCTGCCTATAGTTCTCCTCGAGGTTGCTCAGAGCCTGCCCGCTGACCTCCTTGATCTTTCCGGAATGACGCGCCAGTAGTGTCTTCAGCAAACCTGGTTGCGGCAGGTATGCGATGTCTGGGGAAGAACCCGCCTCGATTTTGAGTGGAAGCTGTGACTCGAATTCATGGGAGCCCTCGTAATTGATCTTGGCGCCCGTGCACTTCTCGAAGGGTTTGAAGGAGTCGATGTGGGACTGGTCCTCAGGCGAGAGTATGGAGGTGTAGACCGTGACTGACTTGCCCTGCAGGTTTCCATACTGTCTGAAGGCGAAGCAGCTGCCTGCCGGGTCGCTCGGCATATTCGAGGAATCATCAGGCGGATTCCCCCCGCTGCATGAGACCAGGACGATCAGCGCGACGACGCTCAGCGTCGCGATCACTTCCCGCTTCTTCATACGGAACATCCTTGCCCTTTCCGCTGGGATGGACATGATTCCAGTCCTACACCATGACATCGGGTGGCTAGGTATGGTCGCCAGGCTCGGGTAGTCATGACACGGCGATAATTCGT
This sequence comes from Arachnia rubra, assembly GCF_019973735.1. NCBI lineage: Bacteria > Bacillati > Actinomycetota > Actinomycetes > Propionibacteriales > Propionibacteriaceae > Arachnia > Arachnia rubra. Next base: position 1,743,741 of record NZ_AP024463.1, on the reverse strand, counting down.
CCAGGGACCATAACACGGTATCTTTACAGGGACTGTGCACACACTGTTACGAGAGGACTCTCACGTGAGCATCCAGGACCAAGTGGGGCCGATCATCAATGGCCTGCCGACGAACCTCCCAGACACCGACCCAGGGGAGACCGCCGAGTGGCTGGAGTCGCTCGATGGGGTGATCGATCATGGTGGGCGCAACCGCGCCCGCTACGTCATGCTGAAGTTGCTGGAGAGGGCACGTGAACGTCATGTCGGTGTTCCCTCGCTGATCGGCACCGACTACGTCAACACGATTCCGGCCGACCAGGAGCCGGTCTATCCAGGTGACGAGAACCTGGAACGGCAGATCCGCCGGCTGCTCCGCTGGAATGCCGCGGTCACCGTGCACCGTGCCCAGCGTCCGGGAATCGGTGTTGGCGGCCACATCTCCACTTATGCCTCCGCTGCAACCCTCTACGAAGTGGGCATGAATCACTTCTTCCGGGGCAAGGACCACCCCGGAGGCGGCGACCAGGTCTTCTTCCAGGGGCATGCGTCCCCGGGCATGTATGCTCGCGCCTTCTTGGAGGGGCGTCTTGAGGAGGCCGACCTGGACGGCTTCCGGCAGGAGCACAGCCACATCGTCGATGGGAGGGTGCGGGCACTGCCGAGTTATCCCCACCCTCACCAGATGCCGAATTTCTGGGAATTCCCCACGGTCTCGATGGGAATCGGGCCCATGAATGCCATCTATCAGGCCCAGTTCAACCGGTACCTGCAGAATCGTGGGATCAAGGACACCTCGCAGCAGCGGGTGTGGGCGTTTCTCGGTGACGGTGAAATGGATGAGCCCGAGTCCCGCGGGCTGCTGCAGCTGGCTGCTAACGAGGAACTCGACAACTTGACCTTCGTGATCAACTGTAACCTGCAGCGCCTCGATGGCCCGGTGCGCGGCAACGGCAAGATCGTTCAGGAACTCGAGGGTTTCTTCCGCGGAGCAGGCTGGAATGTCATCAAGCTGATCTGGGGCCGTGGCTGGGATCCCCTGCTGGCAGCAGACACCGATGGGGCCCTGGTCAGCCTGATGAACAGCACGACGGACGGCGACTACCAGACCTTCAAGGCCAATGACGGTGCATACGTGCGTGAACACTTCTTCGGCCGGGATCCTCGTACCGCAGCCATGGTGAAGGACTGGAGCGACGAACAGATCTGGGCGCTTACCCGGGGCGGCCACGACTTCCACAAGGTCTACGCAGCCTACAAGGCGGCCACCGAGTTCGCGGGAGCTCCGACGGTCATCCTGGCCCACACCATCAAGGGCTACTTCCTGGGTCAGCACTTCGCAGGCCGTAACGCCACCCACCAGATGAAGAAGATGGCCCTCGACGACCTGAAGGCTTTCCGCGACCGGGTGCAGGTGCCGGTATCCGACGAGGTGCTTGAGTCCGATCCTTACCGTCCCCCATACGTGCGCCCTGCTGATGACGATCCACGGATGCAGTACCTGCAGGAGCGTCGGCAGTCTCTCGGTGGTTACGTGCCGGAGCGCCGCGGAGACCGCAAGTTCATTTCGCTCCCCGGTGAAAAGGCCTACCAGTCGGTTCGCAAGGGCTCCGGTAAGCAGGAGGTGGCCACCACTATGGCCTTTGTCCGCCTGCTCAAGGACCTGATGCGCGACAAGGCGTTTGCCCCACGCGTGGTGCCCATCATCCCCGATGAGGCACGCACCTTCGGGCTCGACGCCTTCTTCCCGACCATTAAGATCTACAACCCCAACGGCCAGCAGTACACGCCAGTCGACGCCGACCTGTTCCTCAGCTACCGGGAGGCCGTCAACGGGCAGATCCAGCATACCGGCATCAACGAGGCCGGATCGATGGCGGCCTTCACCGCCGCTGGAACGTCCTACGCCACCCATGGTGAGCCGATGGTGCCGATCTACCTGTTCTACTCGATGTTCGGTTTCCAGCGCACAGGCGATGCCATGTGGGCGGCCGGGGATCAGCTCGCCCGTGGCTTCGTCATCGGCGCAACCGCGGGCCGCACCACGTTGACCGGTGAGGGCACACAGCACATGGATGGTCATTCACCGATCCTCGCGTCCACCAACACGGCTTTCGCTGCCTATGACCCTGCCTACGGGTATGAGCTGGCGCACATAGTGCGTGACGGTCTGCGACGCATGTACGGGGAGAAGCCCGAGGACATCATGTACTATCTGACGGTCTACAACGAGCCCTACGTGCAGCCCGCTGAGCCCGAGGACGTGGATGCTGAGGGCATCGTGAAGGGGATGTACCTGTTACGTCCCGGCTCCTTCGAGGGCATCGGGCAGGATGCCCGGCGGGCGCAGATCCTTGCCTCCGGTGTCGGTGTCCCCTGGGCACTTGAGGCTCAGCAACTGCTCAAGAAGGACTATGGGGTGGTGGCGGATGTCTGGTCTGTCACCTCCTGGGGTGAGCTGCGTCGCGATGGACTCGCCCACGACAAGGCCAAGTTCAATGATCCATTCGGGGAGCACGCCCCCACCTGGGTGGAATCCAAGCTGGCCGGAACCCAGGGGCCCATCGTCGCCGTGAGCGACTACATGCATGCCGTACCGGATCTGATCCGGCCGTGGGTACCGCGCGAGTACACGACGCTTGGTGCCGATGGGTTTGGTTTCTCCGACACGCGCGCAGCGGCTCGTCGCTACTACAACATCGACGGCCCCTCCATCGCCGTTGCCGTGCTGCAGCAGTTGGCCTACAAAGGCGAGATCCCCCGTGAGTGGCCTGTCGAAGCTGCCGAGCGGTATCGCCTGGATGATGTCTCCGCCGGGACCTCTGGGAAAACCGGTGATGACGAGTGATGCTCTTGATCTGAGATGATCGGATCCCCCGGATGCGCAGGCACCGGGGGATCTGGCAGGCTAGGCATCGTGGGACACATAATTCAAGGGGAAGTGTCGTGACAGCCGCACGGGGAGCCGAGTTGCTCGGACTGGGCACAGGCATGGTCGTTCAGGAGCTGGGATGGGACGAGGACACCGATCCTGAACTGCGTGACGAGATCATGGATGCCATCGATGCCGACATGATCGAAGACGCCATCGAGGCTGTCGACGTGGTTGTTCTCTGGTGGCGGGATGATGATGGCGATGTCGTCGACGGGCTGGTGGATGCGATGAAGGATTTGTCGGCCACCGGTGTCATCTGGCTGCTGACACCGAAGGTCGGTAGACCCGGATACGTGGCTCCGAGCGATCTCGCGGAAGGGACCGCGACAGCGGGGCTGTCTCTCACCAGTTCTGCGAATGTCTCGCCAGACTGGCAGGCTCACAAGGTGGTTCGCCCCAAGGGAGCTGCTCGGCGCTGATGCCCCACCTCGAAAGGAGCGTGGAATGACTGTAACAACAAGAATTGGGGTCCTCACCTCTGGTGGGGATGCCCAGGGCATGAACGCTGCTGTGCGCGCGATTGTCAGGGGTGCTATCCAGGCTGGTGCAGAGGTCTTTGCCATCCAGGAGGGCTGGCAGGGAGCTGTGCAGGGTGGAGACCACATCCGTCAGCTGGGCTGGAATGATGTCTCCGGGATCTTGAGTAAGGGCGGGACGGTCATCGGGACGGCTCGCTGCCTGGAGTTCCGGGAGCGGGAAGGACGGCGGATCGCCGTCAAGAACCTTGTGGACGCTGGTATCGACAGACTGATCGTGATCGGTGGCGATGGATCGCTGACCGGGACCCGTCAGCTGCGCCTGGAGTGGGGGGAGCTCCTAGCTGAGCTGGTCGACAGTGGCCAAGTGACCTCGGACAGTGCGGAACGCCATCCGGAGTTGCAGGTCGCGGGTCTTGCGGGATCCATCGACAACGACATGGTGGGTACCGATATGACGATAGGTACCGATTCGGCATTACACCGCATCACAGAGGCCATAGACGCTATCTCGGCCACCGCCGAGTCGCATCAGCGCACCTTCATCGTCGAGGTGATGGGACGCAATTGCGGTTATCTTGCGCTCATGAGCGCCATCGCAGGCGGCGCAGATTACACTTTTCTTCCCGAGTCTCCTCCTCGCGACGGCTGGGAGGACCGCATGGTGGAGGTGCTCACCCGGGGACGGGAGGCGGGACGGCGTGATTCGATACTGGTGGTGGCCGAGGGCGCAGCAGACCGGCAGGGGGTGCCGATCACGGCGAACCGGGTGCGGGACATCCTCAGGGAGAAAAGCGGGGAGGACGCGCGGATCACGATCCTGGGACATGTCCAGCGAGGTGGGAAGCCATCGGCATACGATCGCTGGATGGCTACGGCGTGCGGAGTCAGGGCCGTTACCGAGGTACTTGAGGTCGGCACTGACGCTGAACCAGTGCTGGTGGGCGTCCATAGTGACAGGGTTGGTGTGGAGCCGCTCCTGGAATCTGTGGTTGCCACCCGCAGGATCGCTGACTACATAGCTGAGGGCGACTATGCGGCGGCAATCGCATCCCGCGGTCCGGGGTTCCAGATGATGATCGACATCTATCGCGCCATCACCGAGGCCCGGCCCTCCGTCGCAGATCCCGCAGGAAAGCGGATTGCGATCATGCATGCTGGGGCGCTGGCGCCAGGGATGAACCAGCTGGCGCGTGTCGCGGTGCGTTCTGGGATCGATCTGGGATATCAGATGCTGGCGGTGCGTGGGGGAGTGCCGGGACTTATCGAGGGCAATTTTGACGAGGTGGCTTGGGCTGATGTTGAGGGCATGGCTCACACCGGCGGAGCAGATTTCGGCACTCGTCGTTATGTGCCCTCGGACACCGAGCTCTACTCCATCGCCCGGCAGCTGGAGGACCAGCAGGTTGATGCTCTTCTGGTGATGGGCGGATACCACGCCTACGCGACCACTGACCTGATGGAACGGGAGAGGAGACGCTACCCGGCCTTCAACATCCCGATAGCGGTGGTTCCCGCCAGCATCGACAACAATCTCCCTGGCTGGCCTATGGCTGTCGGCGCGGACACCGCCCTCAACACCATCGTGGACTCGATCGACATGCTGCGGATGAGCGCCTCGGCCAGCAGACGGGCTTTCATCGTGGAGACCATGGGGCGGGGCTGCGGTTTTCTGCCTCTGGTCGGCGGGCTCGCTGGGGGAGCGGAGAAGGCCTATCTGCCGGAGACAGGGATTACCCTGCCTGAACTCGAATCCGACATCGCGGCATTGGTCGATGCCTTCGACTCCGGGCGGAACTTCTACCTCGCTGTTGTGGGGGAGGGGACCAGCGAGCACTACACAACCGATGTGCTCGGGAAACTCTACGAGGCAGAAGGACAAGGCCGGTTCTCAGTACGGGAAGCCGTGGTCGGGCACCTGCAGCAGGGAGGGAACCCATCACCTTTCGACCGTATCAACGCCACTCGGCTGGCCTGGAATGCGATCGGCTACCTACACCGGCAGCTGCGTGATGGGCTGGCTGAATACGCGGCTGCCCATGCGGGAACTGATGGCTTGTTCGCCCCACTGCATGACGTGGTGGAGGACATGGACTGGGAGAAGATGCGTCCGCGTACCCAGTGGTGGCGTTCCCTGCGCAGGCCTTTCGACATCCTGAGTCGTCGTCCCGGTCAGCAGTAGTCCGCTCCCTGACCAGTGATATCAGCACACGGGAAGGCTGATTCCAAAGGACAGGCTGGCTGTGCAGTTCATGGCGGCCATTTCCTGGCGGGCTGCGGCGCCCACGTCGACACTGTCAGGAACCATGCTTCGCAGCGACAGGATGTGGCTGTCGCTGGCGCGCAGCAGGAAGGTGAAGGTGACTGTGGTGGGAAGGCCGTCCTCGTTGCGGGTTCCGTGAAATCCGCACGTGAAACCTGCCCCCCGGGTTTGGTCGACTCCCACTGCGATCGTTGGTGTGACCGTCACGTCTTTGAAGAGCTCTTGCTGATTCTTTGAGACTTGCTCACAGGCTGTGCCCAGATCACCGAGGTTGCTCTGGGGTGTCATCGAGGTCACCTGTAGACGGACGCCGGTCCCCGTATGGAGAAGGCGTACCAGCTTGCGGCCTGGCTCCGGCGGCTGGAGATCCTCCCCATACAGGCTCCAGCCCGATGGGACGTTGAACTTGGCATCGTCGACGACCTGCTCGTTGTCGGCGGGCCGTGCTCCCTCGGTGCTTTCTGGGTCTGGGGAGGCGCTCGGGTTTGAGGTCGGTGTGCTGGAGACTTCCGGGGAGGTGCTCGCATTCCCGAAAGGCCACAAAGAAGCTGAGAGCCAGCTGCCGCGTGCGGCCCAGGACCAGGCAGTTATGCCCAGCGCGATGACCAGGACTCCGGCCAGGACCAGCATGAGAACACGTCGCAACCCCATGGACGGCCTTGATCCGGACGTCTGGCCTGGGAGACGCGCCTGCTCATTCTCATCCCGTTCTACCTCATCCTGTTCCAGGGGGGCGGGAGAGGTCGGGGAATAAGGAGAAGGCACCTCATGATCGGCCTGGTGCTTTGGAGAATCAGGTTGCAGGCTGATCGTCGCCCGGCTCCGGGCCTCTGCGGTTGCCCAGAAATCTGACACTGGTTCAGTGCGGGGGTGGAATCGCGACCTGGTGGGCTCACGTCGGGCCTCCAGGGGAGGTGTCTGATGTCTTAGCCCTATCTCCTCACCTGCGCTGTGGCCTGATTCGAATGATTCATGGGGTTCAGGTTCGGCAAACCGGCGTGCGCCGCGGTACTCGGGGAGTGGCTCAAGATCTGGTTCCGAGAATGAGTGGCGGCCATGGGTGGGGCGGGCATCGACGGAGCTGGCATGCCTGGCCGCCGTCCCGTAGTCAGCGGATCGGCGTGGGCTGGCGGACCATGATGCATCGTCTGTCATCCGTCTCCTTCCCATCACGGCCGGTTTACAACAGTCTAGGTCCCCGGCGGGTGGCCGTCGTTTATTTCCTGGCCGGACCTGCTAGGCACGTGTTTCAGGGGGAAGGAGAGCAAACTGCTCCGGTGGTGCGCCGCGGGCTGCTGTGTGGGCGCAGAGGGATTCGAACCCCCGACCCCCTGCTTGTAAGGCAGGTGCTCTAACCAACTGAGCTATGCGCCCTCGGGCCTGCTTATTGTGTCACAGGGGAGTCAGCCAGGGCCAAGTCAACCAAGCAAAGCGGCCTTCACCCGGGCCGCGACCTCTGCTCCCGGCACACGGCCGGCAGCCGCCGCGTTCACAGCCTTCACGATCGCGCCCATGTGTTTCATGGACGGAGTCTGGCCGCTCTGCTCTACCTTCCCGATCTCTGCAGCCACGAGGGCATCAAGCTCCTCGCCGGTCAGAGGAGCGGGCAGGTAGGAGGCCATGAACTCGGCCTCGGCGGTTTCCTTGTCCGCAAGCTCCTGACGCCCAGCCTCCGCGTAGATGGCTGCTGAGTCCAGCCGCTTGCGGCGCTCCTTGGTGATCACAGCCAGCTCCTCGGCGTCGGTGAGGTCTCGTGCCTCCTTCCCCGCCATCTCCTCGACGGTGATGGCAGCCAGCATCATGCGGATAGTCGACTTGGTGAATTCATCTTTCGCGCGCAGGGCCTTCGCCAGTTCGGCCTTGAGGCGGGTCTTCGTCGCAGCCATCTGTTTCCTTTCTCTGGTGACACCATTCAACGAGCCATTGCCAGGGGAGCGAGGCTGTAGACTGCCCGTCTGTGGCTGAAACAGACCTCACAACCCAGATCGACCAGCTCGGGAAGTCCCTGGAATCCATCGAGGCGGTGGCTGACCTGCCGAGGTTGCGCGCTGAGATCGCGCAGCTCGCGGAGGAAGTGGCAGCTCCTGACCTCTGGGATGACCAGGAGAATGCCCAGCGGGTCACCTCAACCCTATCTGTTCGCCAGGCTGAGGTGGAACGCCTTGAGGGTTTGCGGAACCGCCTCGACGACGCCGCCGTGATGCTTGAGCTCGCTGTGGAAGAGAACGATGCCGATGCAAAGGCCGAGGTGGGGCGTGAACTTGACCGGCTTGCTCAGGAGATCGAGGCACTTGAGGTCCGCACGCTCCTGTCTGGCGAATACGACTCCCGAGACGCCCTGGTCACGATCCGTGCCGAGGCGGGTGGTGTTGACGCAGCGGACTTCGCTGAGAAACTGATGCGGATGTACCTGCGCTGGGCGGAGCGTCATAGCTACTCGGTGGAGGTCTACGACACCTCCTATGCGGAGGAGGCCGGCCTGAAGTCAGCGACCTTCGCGGTCAAGGCTCCGTTCGCCTATGGCACTCTCTCGGTCGAGCAGGGCACACATCGCCTCGTCAGGATCTCGCCGTTTGACAATCAGGGCCGGCGCCAGACCTCTTTTGCCGGTGTTGAGGTGTTGCCCGTGACAGAGGAGACCGACCACATCGACATCCCAGAGGCCGACATCAGGGTCGATGTCTTCCGCTCCTCTGGTCCTGGCGGGCAGTCTGTGAACACCACTGACTCGGCGGTGCGCATCACGCATATCCCGACCGGGGTGGTGGTCAGCTGCCAGAACGAGAAATCACAGCTCCAGAACAAGGCCGCTGCCCTGCGGGTGCTCCAGTCGCGCCTGCTGGAACTAGCCCGGCAGGAACGTGAGAAAGAGCTGAGCGCCCTCAAGGGCGACGGTGGGAATTCCTGGGGAGCCCAGATGCGTTCCTACGTCATGCATCCCTACCAGATGGTCAAAGACCTTCGCACCGAGTATGAGGTTGGCAATCCCGAGTCGGTCTTCGACGGCGACCTCGACGGGTTCATCGACGCTGGGATCCGGTGGCGGAAAAAGAACAAAGCTGCTGTGGGCTGAGCGGGATCAGCCGCCGACGGCGTGTTGGTTGAGCAGGGTTGGGAGTGCGTGGTTAACTGCTAGAGGCCGTGTCCTGAGATACTTTCAGGAAACTTCCCCCTAGTCGGTCGGAGCAGCACAGTGATCACTTTCGAGGACGTCACGAAGTTCTATGCCGGGCAGGATCGCCCGGCCCTTCGCAACATCAACCTTGAGATAGCCAAGGGGGAGTTTGTCTTCCTCGTGGGGCAGTCAGGCTCCGGCAAGTCGACTTTCTTACGCCTCATCCTACGGGAGTACCGCCCTACGAAGGGGACCTTGTACGTCGCAGGGAAAAACCTGTCGACCCTGAACCAGTGGAAGGTCCCCGCGCTCCGGCGTCAGATCGGTACTGTTTTCCAGGATTTCCGGCTGCTTCCTGGCAAGACTGTATATGAGAATGTTGCTTTTGCCCTGCAGGTTATCGGGAAATCATCAAAGATCATCCGCCGCGTGGTGCCGGAAACTCTACGGCTCGTGGGATTGGAGGGCAAGGAGAACAGGCTTAACGAAGAGCTCTCGGGCGGCGAACAGCAAAGAGTGGCTATCGCCCGTGCTTTCGTGAATCGTCCAAAGATATTGATCGCGGACGAGCCCACAGGAAATCTCGATCCAGAGACCAGCGTCGGCATCATGAAACTGCTCGACCGCATCAATCGAACTGAAACCACTGTGATCATGGCCACCCACGATTCCTCGATCGTGGACCAGATGCGGCGTCGTGTCCTGGAATTGCGCAAGGGCGAGCTCGTGCGCGATCAGGCCAAGGGCGTCTACGGCGTCAACTGAGAAACCGGGAGAATCTTAAATGAGGCACACACTTCGGGAGACCTGGTCTGGCTTGAAGCGCAACATGGCCATGACCGTCGCGGTCATAGTCACCATGTCGGTTTCTCTTTCCCTCTTCGGTCTCGGCCTGCTGACCTCAATGGAAGTCGATTTGGTCAAAGACCGTTGGTACGACAAGGTTGAGATCTCCGTTTTCCTATGCGTCGAGCGCTCCACGGGCGGCCGTTGCGAGGCCGGGAAGGCCACCACAGACGCCCAGCGCGAAGCCATCAAATCTGCCCTCCAGGCCAACCCAGAGGTTCAGGAAGTCTTCTACGAATCGCAGGAAGAGGCCTACGAGGAATTCAAGCGAGTCTTCAAGGACTCGCCGATACTCGAGTCTCGCACTGCCGACCAGATGCAGGACTCATTCCGGGTCAAGCTGAAGAACCCCGAGAACTACAAGGGAGTCGTCAGTGAGGCCAACGGTCTTCAGGGGGTTCAGAACGTCCGGGACCTGCGAGAGGTGCTCGACCCCGTTTTCAACACGCTGGGAGGAATTCAGTGGGCGACCATTGGCATGAGCCTATTGTTGCTGCTGGCGGCTGCCCTACAGATTTCAACCACTATTCGGATGGCTGCCTTCACACGCCGGCGGGAGATCGGGATCATGCGTCTTGTCGGGGCATCCAATTTCTACATCCTATTGCCGTTCCTGCTTGAGAGTCTCATCGCTGGGTTGATCGGTATATTGATCGCCTCTGGTAGTCTTGCCGGTACCTACGTGCTGCTCATCGAGCAAACCGCGAAACCCTCACTTAGAGCTTTAGCCTGGATTGGCCCTTCCCACGTATTTACTGGCATTCTCTATATCGGAGTGGTTGGCATTATTCTGTCTATCGTTCCGACGCTGCTGGCGACCAGGAAGTACCTCAGAATCTGACGTGTTAGGAGAATAAGGTGACTCGGGATCTTCCCCATCTACCCGAAAAGCCCATCCTCAATCGAATCGCTTGTGGCCTGGTTGCCTCTGTGCTGAGCGTTACGATGCTCGGCATGGCCTCTGCCCGGGCAAAGGCCGATGACCTGGAGGATAAGCGAAACCAGTTGGACTCGCAGATCGAAGCCCAGAAGTCCGTGGTGGAGGGAGCCTCCAAGGACCTCACCGACGCGATCGCGGCGCTGGACTCCTCCAAGACTGAACTGGCCGAAGCCGAGGCCTCCCTGGCGCAAGCCGAGTCAAGGCTCTCCGAGGCCAAGGAACTCGATTCCCAGCGGGCCGCTGAGCTGAAGGCCGCTGAGACTAAGGCGGAGAAAGCTCAAGCAGACGTGGCTGCTGCCCAGGCTGCGTATGATTCCGTGGATGCCCGCACCTCTGAAGAGATCACGGTCATCACCCAGCAGAGTGGCGCCCTGGCCGAGCTGTCGGTTCTTTTCAATGACGTCGGGACGGGAAACATAAATCAGAGGGCACAGCTCGCCGACACACTGTTCAGCTCCAGCGCCCTGGAACTGGACGAGCTGACAGAACGCCGGTTCCGCCTGGACACAGCCAAGAAAGAGGCTGACGAGGCCGAAGCCAAGGCTGAGGAGCTGCGCAAGGCCGCAGCAGACCAGCTTGAGGCCTCCAAACAGGCCGAGCAGGATGCCGCGGCAAAGCGGAGTGAAGTGGCTGAGAAGGTTGCTCAGCATGACGCCGCGCGGGAGAAGGCAGACTCCCAGCTGAACGCTGAGAAAGGCCGTCAAAGCGAGCTGGAAAGCGAGTCCAAAGACGTCGACCGGCGGATCCAGGAGCGGATCGAACAGCAAAAGCAGGCTGAGGCGGAACGTCAGGCGCGCGAACGCGAGGCTCAGCAGAAATCCTCTGCGGACTCCGGTTCCTCGTCCGGTTCTAGTTCAAACTCTGGGTCTGGCTCGTCGGGTTCCTCGTCCAATGCTGGTTTCATCCATCCTGTGGATGGCGGAATCAGCTCTCCCTATGGCATGCGCGTTCACCCCGTCCTCGGCTACAGCAAACTGCATGATGGCACCGACTTCGCTGCCGGCTGCGGCACCCCGATCCGTGCCGCGGGCGACGGCGTGGTCTCTGAACGTTACTTCAACGCTGGGTATGGGAATCGCCTCATGATTGATCATGGCAGTAAGGGCGGCACCTACGTGACCACGGGATACAACCACGCCAGCAGCTATGTGGTCTCGGTTGGAGATCATGTGTCCCAGGGCCAGGTCATCGGATACGTCGGGACCACCGGGTATTCAACAGGCTGTCACCTGCACCTCATGGCCTGGGAGAACGGCTCTGTTGTAAATCCAATGGCCCGCTGGTTCAAGTAGGCCTCTGCGTGGCATCATTGCGGAATGCCCAGAGAGACCGGACGTACGCTCGTCGCTCAGAATAAGAAGGCCCGACACGACTACCAGATCGGGGAGACCTATGAAGCTGGGCTGGTACTGACCGGTACTGAGGTGAAAACCCTCAGACTGGGGCGTGTGTCTCTGGCAGAGGCATTCGCCACGGTTGATGATGGTGAGGTCTGGCTGCGAAATGTCAACATCCCTGAGTACGAGTTCGGAACGTGGCGCAATCATGCAGCCAAGCGCTCCCGCAAGCTGCTCCTCCACCGCAAGGAGATCGCCCGGCTCGCCAAGGAGACCGAGGCCACGGGCAAGACAATTGTGCCATTGTCCATTTATTTCAAGGATGGTTACGCCAAAGTGGAGATCGCTGTGGCCACAGGCAAGAGAGACTGGGACAAACGACAGAGCATCGCCGAGCGCGATGCGAATCGTGAGGCGCAGCGAGCCCTGCGAGCACGTAATCGGCTGGGGTCCGGACGGCGGTGAGCATCCACGAGGGGACCGGGGGGAGTTCAGGGCTAACCCCGGTAGATGCGAATGGGTTGCGGATGCACCATGGATGACATGACCGATCCGAGTCTTTCCACCACGATCACAGACGTACAGCGGGACCGTGCCGTGGAGTACCTGCAGCGAGTTTATGCTTCCGGGGAGCTGAGCGAAGAGTTGTTCGAACAGAGACTGGGGATGGCTCTGACCGCTCAGACACGTGCCGAGCTGAACGCCTCACTGCATGGGCTGGCCCGCGTGGCTGGCATGTTCCCCGCCCCTCCCGCGGCCAAGCATCCTGTGCATGATGGCTTGCAGAACCTGGTAGCGGGATTCTTCCATCTGGCGACCCTGCCGACGATGTTCCTGGTTCCCGCCATCGGACGGGCCCTAGCCCCGCAGGGAAGCCGCGCCGCCGCCGAGGCCTCGCGAGCCATGTGCTTTCAGTTCAGTGCTCTGATCTACGGGGCCATCGCCATCATCCTCGTGGTTTCAAATCTGGTCCCATCGGTGTTCTTGCTCTTTGGCTTCGTCGCCTGGAGTCTGGTGACACTTTGGCTGGCCATCCGCTCAGTGTCTGGGGAGAAGTCGACTGCTCTCATAGAACGGTTCATGCTCATGCGGCCTCCTGAGGATCGCTGATGATGGATGGTGTACGCTAGAGCATGCACAACTCAAGAGGGGATGACTGGTTTCGACTTGGACGGTAGTTCGAGGAGAAGCGGGCCGAGGATCCATGCCTATCTCGTTAACGCTGCATGGGAACCAATAAGTGCCAAGAACAACCGCACTGACTTCGCTCTCGCTGCCTGATCAGCGATCGAAGGGTCACGCCCAGGAGCGCCTTCCTCCTGGAGCCTGGCCTCATTTCTGAAGGCTTGCTGAATCGCTTGTGCTCCAGGGGCGGTTCGGGACTCAACTGAAGCTGGGCCTGGCTGCGACTTGCTGACGTGAGCGCAGGGGCCGAGTAGACCGTCTAGTCAGCTGCGCCCGGAGAAGCCCTGGTTCGCCTTTCAAGGACGCGGGTTCAATTCCCGCCATCTCCACAAGTATCCTTCATAACCCATCCTTTCTGCCTTGATGCGAAGGATGGGTTTGGTTTTCCCAGGGCCGATAGGCAATTGGTAGGTTCTCCTGTGCTGCTGGCCGGCTTTTGCCGGCGATGATGCGAGGCCCGTGAGAAGAGTGAGTGGGTGCGCTTGCCCTAGCCCAGGTGTCCATGGAGCAGTGGCCAAAAGAACACCCTTCACCTCTCGAAGACACATGTCTGTGTACGCCTGGCACAGGGACTAACAAGGGTCAGGAAGAATGCGGGTTATCTTGATGAAATTTGAACGGGGGAATGCTATTAACATACCCTCATTCCCGGATCCTAGTGTGGTGCGTAGTGGGCATCCGCTGTTGCAGAGGTAATATCGATCCTGCAGATGTTCTTTACCCCTCAAGGAGATCCACCCAGGTGTGATAGGGGTCTCCCACGAAGTTTCGTGCTGCGATGGCAGAACGTCGAGCGAGATCGCGGTGATAGCGGTCATCTTGTGTGAGTTCATCTAGAGCAGATATCCAGTGGGAGATATCCTCGTGCTCTGGCGGGATCAAATATATCTTCCCCTGCCGTAGGGTGACGGTGGGGTCCGATTCGCTTGCGATGAGGAAATCAACATTGCTCTTGGCTTCGCGAATTCCGCCGATATCCCTGCCGATCGTCGGGATTCCGTGTCCCATGGCTTCGACTGTCACTGTTGACAAAGTGTCAATCCACGATGGTGTTACGAGGACCCGGGTTTGGGCAAAGATTTTCCCTATGTCCTTCTGCGGGGATAAAAGTTTTATATTGGATGCTGTGCGCAGGGCTTCCAGATCTGCTTACGTTGTGCCCCATGTGGGGACCGCAGCGAAGAGCATCGATGGACGTTCTTGCGCGATCTTCACGAAAGTACTTATGCCCTTCATCGCGCAGGGGTTGATCAATGTGATGAATCGAGCTGTGTCTTGAGGGATATCCTGCGATGGAGAACTCGTATCAAAGATCGGGAAGCGTACGACATCAGCCTTGACTTGGCCCTCCTGCTGGCAGTAATCAGCCATGAACTTGCTGACCGTGGCGACCCTTGCCGCTCGGCGGTAGAGATCGGCGCCAGCAGGATCAGCATGCTCACTCAGCGGTCCGAAGGGCAGATCGAACTGCTGATGAGCAACAGCGATGACCTTACGTCCTGAAGCAATAGCAGTTCGCAGCATCTCATCCGATTCATCCGAGATGATGATAACCTCTGGATTCACCTGGGAAATAACAGACGTGAGCGTATCTACTACTGCATTCCTGGCGGCTGAATGCACAGTTATGCCCTGAATTGTAAATCTCACGTATCTTTTTTCGTCAATCTCCAGTGAAGCAAGGGGTTCTCTGGCGATCTGCAATAGCAGCGATGACCTTCCTTTGTGCTGGTTTCCATGGAATTTTGTGAAAGCGTGGCACTCATGTCCCTTGGCTTTGAGAAGCTGGAGTAGGCGACGATTAAGGGACGAAGATCCTACTAATCCATAGAGGAATGTTTGCTGTTGGCACAGTAGCACTCTGCTCCGGATTTTGCGCATGTGAGCTCCATTTTCGATGAGTGAGATGAAAGGTGTTTCCGTGTATTGAGGTACAGTCTGCCGGGATTTAGTGAATCATGCTTGAGGCTGATAAAAGGCCATAGGGCTTGCTTAGTCCTGGGTCATGCCTGGAAGGTATCCGAAGACCTGGGAGGATCTCAAAATATCTGGCGTGATGCGCGCTCACGCGCAAAACTCACATCGGTCCTGGCGTCTGGATATGGCGCAGTGGCAACGGCGTCCTGGAATCGATTCCAGATCGATTGAACATCGTAGGGAATCATCTGAGGGTTGTCAACCTACTGATGTATCGCTGTTAGCGCAGGTGGCGAAAAATGATGTTGGGTGGGTGTGTCATGAATCCTTTCTTTTGGTGCTGAGAAATTTCAGGGCGACCTCAATGCCTCAGAACCAGTGAGACTCATGAGGTTTACTCAAGGAATTATTCACGAACATAGGCAACTTGGCATCGGCGGTGAGTCTCGTCACGATGGAAGCCGACTGTGAACAGCATCCCCACGCCGGGGCCAGCTTGTTTACTCAACTGTAGGCCGCTTATGAATGACTACCGCTGAGAATGTGATGACTCTCAGCTGTGATGACTCCACAGCTCTTCGCCGGAGTCATCCCGGATGATGGCGGCGGGGGAGCCAGCCAGGTCGATCTCTACATCAAGGTGCGTGGAACCATCTGGTGCGAAGCTGCGATAGATAAGCCTTTCATTTTCCAGGTGCAGGGGTTCGGTGCGTGCTCTAACCAGCCATGAGTGACGCCGCCTGAGTCCGATGAGGTCCTGGTGTGCTCTCAGGAGATGCGCCCCCAGCGGGGAGAACTGAGAAGGGCTGCTGGGGAATACCGGCCGGATGTCGTCGTCGCCTCCCAGGCGTTCCTCTTTTACCCCGACATAGCCCTGCTCATCGCCATAGTAGATAGAGGGGATGCCGCCGACGGTCATGAGGATGGCCAGCGCCAATATGGCTCCGTCGGCGCCCACCCTGGAAGCGATGCGCGTGACGTCATGATTCCCCACGAAGGTATTGGGCAGGAACGCGTCGAGGAACTGGTTATGACGCCTGAGAGCATGGTCCAGTTCGAAGAAATTGCGGTCATTGATGCTTGACCAGATCGCCTTCCACAGCTCGTACTGGGTCACGGAGTCGACGCCGGAATCAGCGACGAAAGCTACATAGTCGCCGTGGAGTACTTCCCCAAGCAGCCAGCAATCAGGATGGTGACGGCGTACCTGGCCTGTCACCTGCGCCCAGAACTCGGGAGCCACGGAGTAAGCCGCGTCCAAACGCCACCCGTCGATGCCGCGGTCCAGCCAATGCTTCATGACCTTGGCCACGAAATCCACCGTCTCCTGGCTGGCATGGTTGAGGCGCACCAGCGAGGCGTGTCCTTCAAACACCCTGGGTGCGGGCCCACCGGGAGCATCCCAGTCGATGTCAAAAAGCTCTCCGGCCCCAGCACCCGGCCCCTCCGCCAAGGCTTTCGCCACGCCAGGATATTCTGCGCCGACATGGCTGAAGACACCGTCCAGAACCAACCGTAGGCCGCGGGACCGGCACTGCTCGACAAGCTCGTCGAAATCAGCCTCACCGCCCAGGCGGGGATCAATTCTGAACAGGTCGAGTGAGTCGTAGCCATGGGACTGGGACTCGAAGATGGGGCCGAGCAGTAGGCCGGAACATCCCAACTCGATTGCGTAGTCGAGCCAGTCAAACAGGCGTCTCAGCCGGGGCCCGGGGGTCGTATCGGGTTCCCGGATCGGGGCCCCGCACAGCCCGAGGGGATAGACGTGCCACCAGATCGCATATTCAACCCAGCTCATGTGAAGATCGTAACCACCCTGCGAGAATAGGCACATGGAACTGGGCGAACCGAGGGCAGGACAGCTCCTGATCGCGACTGAGCCGGGGAGGGGGGGGATACTTCGAGCGTAGTGTCGTGCTGCTGCTGGATCACAATGATGAAGGCAGTCTTGGCGTCTGTCTTCATAAGGTGGGGGAGATGGACATGGTGGATTCGCTGGAGCATTTCAGTGATCTGCTGACGCCACCCGCACAGCTCTTCGAGGGTGGCCCGGTGTCTGGCCAGACAGCACTCGGGCTGGCCCAGGTCCGCAACCCATGGGAGGAGCCGCCGGGCTGGAGGCGGGTTTTCGCAGATGTGGGCGTGCTGGATCTGGAGTCCCCGGTGGAGCTGGTTCGCGGTGCCTACGTCCACATCCGCATCTACGTGGGACTGGCAGGCTGGGGAGCAGGACAGCTTGTCGGAGAACTGCTGCGGGGCTCCTGGTTCAGGACGCATGCATTGGCTGAAGAAATCTTCGGGACCCCGGAGAACCTATGGCGGCGGGTACTGCGACGGATCGGAGGCGGGCCCGGGACCTGGTCTACCTGGAGCGAGCATCCTGAATGGAATTAGAGCCCGCTGCCGCGGCGATGCTTGGACCGGCGATCTTGAGACATCCTCATGGCTAAGGCATACAGAAGGCGTACCGCCTGGTGTAGACCAGCGCCGCCAGCGAGCAGCAATCCCGTTGCCTGGAGGGGCGAGTCAGCGGCCGATTCCTGTGAGATCCCGGCGGTGGCTGTTCATACCAGGGAACTGTGGGGATGCTTGAGACCTCCACTAGCATGGGCGCCAGCCCGGGAAGGAGGCCAGCCTTAGTGGAGAACCGGAACCGCCCCCTGATACTGATTGTTGACGACGACCCAGCCCTATCAGAGATGCTGCAGATCGTATTGCGCCAGGAGGGGTTCGACACTGCTCACTGCGCAACCGGCACTGATGCTTTGACAGCGATGCGTGAGAATCGACCCGATCTGGTGCTACTCGACCTGATGCTGCCTGGGCGTGATGGGGTCAGTGTGTGCAAGGACATGCGCGCCGAATCGGGAGTGCCGATCGTGATGCTGACCGCAAAGTCCGAGACCGATGACGTGGTCCTAGGACTGCAAGCCGGAGCCGATGACTATGTGGCAAAACCCTTCAAGGCGAAAGAACTCCTGGCCCGGATCCGTACCCGGCTGCGCCGTGTGAGCGCCGCCCCGGGTGCTGATCAGCTGACCATCGGGGACCTCGTGATCTCCACCACCGCGCACACCGTGAAACGTGGCTCCGTGACGCTACCGCTGACCCCGCTCGAATTCGACCTGTTGCTTGCCCTCGCGAAACGTCCCTCACAGGTTTTCACCCGGGAGGCGCTGCTCGACGAGGTCTGGGGATACCGGAATGCGGCGGATACACGGTTGGTAAACGTCCACGTGCAGCGGTTGCGTTCCAAGGTAGAGCGGGATCCCGAGCATCCCGAGATCGTTGTGACCGTGCGGGGTATCGGATACCGGGCCGGTGAACCGCAACCCTGGTGAGCGAGGCCGCCAGAAGCTGACGAGGCTCTGGTGGAGTTCTCTGCCCCTGCGGGTGGTGCTGACCACCTTCACCGCGTCCTGCGTCGTGCTGGTCCTAGCCGGGGTCCTCCTGGTGCAACAGGCGACGGCAGGCATCGTGGAGACCAAGAGGACTGCTTCCATCCGGGAGGCATCCGGGATGCACCGTTTCATGCAGCGCCAGCTGCAGGCCCCGGAGAGGCTAGGAATGGCGACCTACGAGCAACTCAGCCGTTTGGTGGAACTCGCTGAGGCACAGGCAGCCCAGTATCTGGTGATCGTGGAGGGGCCAGCCTCTGTTCTGTCCTCGGGATCTGGAACAGGGTCATCGGCATCGGGCATCGGATTGGACTCGGTTCCGCAGGATCTGCGCCAGCAGGTGAAGGCCGGAGGCATGTACATCACCGCTACCACCATCCCGGTCAGTAGTGAGGGAGGTGAGGCTCAGCCTGGGCTCGCCATCGGCACCACCTTGGTCACATCCGCCGGCGAGCGGTTTCCGGTTTACTACGTCTTCCCGATGACGAGCGAGGTGGCCACACTCCGGGATATCCAGCGAGCCGTCTACACCACCGGGGTGGCGCTTTTGGCCGGGTTGACAGCCATCGCCTATCTCGTGACCCTTCAGGTGGTTCGCCCTGTCCGCAAGGCCAGTCGGACTGCATTACGCCTAGCCGCCGGACAGCTGGATGAGCGGATGCCAGTTAGGGGCACAGATGACTTGGCCTCGCTTGCAGTCTCCATGAACGAGATGGCATCAGACTTGCAGCAGAGGATCCGTGAGCTGGAGACCCTCTCCACAGTGCAGCGCCGGTTCGTCAGCGATGTCAGCCATGAGCTGCGGACCCCCATGACAACCATCAAGATGGCCTCCGACCTGCTCTATGAGGGCCGCGGAGAGCTGTCCCCCGAAACGGGGCGAACCGTGGAGCTGATGTACGCGGAGATCGACCGGTTCAGCTCCATGCTTGCGGACCTGCTGGAGATTTCCAGGTTCGATGCCGGAGCCGCTGTCCTGGAGCTGGAGGAAACTGACATGGACACGCTGGTTGTGGCTGAGACACAGGCACAGCGGGCCTTCGCCGACTCCCAGGGGAGCGAACTGCGCCTACAGCTGGATGGCCAGGCCAAGGCTCAGCTGGATGCCCGGCGCATCCGCCGTATCCTCCGCAATCTGCTCACCAACGCGATCGACCATGGGGAGGGACGCCCCATAGACGTCACGGTGGCCTCCGACGAGGATGCTGTCGCCGTCACGGTGCGGGATCACGGAGTTGGTTTCGAGGCTGAGATGTCCGGCCGGGTTTTCGACCGGTTCTGGCGGGCCGACCCATCCCGGGCGAGGGCAGCCGGGGGGACGGGGCTCGGGCTGGCTATCTCTCTGGAGGATGCGCGGTTGCATCATGGCTGGCTCTCCGCGTGGGGGCGGCCAGGCAAGGGCGCGCAGTTTCGCCTGACCCTGCCTCGCAACTCTGAGAAGACTCTGAACAGCTCGCCGCTGCCCATCATTCCTATGGACCTGGATGCCCGGAAGGACCTGCGATGAGCCTCCGCAACATGCTGACCTGGCTGGTCGCAGCAGTCATGGCGCTGGCTCTCGGGGCCTGCGCTGATATCCCAACCTCTGGGCCGGTGACGGAGGTGAGCGCAACCACGCAGGGACGCGGCGTGCAGATCGCCCCTGAACCGCCCCAGAAGGGTATGGCCGCATCCCGGATTGTCGAGGGATTCCTCCAGGCAATGGCGGATCCCTCGGGGGACTACCAGGTGGCACGCCAGTACCTGACCTCGTCTGCTCGTGATGCCTGGGGTCCCAAACAGGGAACCGTCATCTATGACGGATGGGTGGAGGCCGTTGGCGACGGCATGGAGCTGCGCGGCACCACCCGGGGCGTTCTGGACACTGCCGGGCGTTTTGCAGTGTCCCGGGAATCCCTCTCCCACGATTTCGGGCTGGTCCAGGAAGCGGGGGAGTGGCGGATCTCGGCGCCACCGCAGGGCGTGCTGCTTTCCAGCTACATCTTTGCTCGTTCCTACACCGCGGCGCGGTCGTATTTCATCTCTCAGTCAGGACAGACGGTGATCCCTGAGCTGATCCACCTGCCGACCTCTGAATTGACCCCAGGCAGAGTCGTGGAAGCTCAGATGGCTGGGCCAGGGACCTTTCTTTCTCCCACGGTACGCAGCGCAATCCCTGAGGGAGCCAAGCTGGGATCAGCAGGAGCCACCGTCGACTCGTCGGGTGTTGTGACTGTGGCCTTGGAGGGCCTGCGAGCAGGTCTCAGTGATGAGGCCCGCCGCGAACTCGGCGCCCAGCTCCTGTGGTCGTTGTCATCGATTCCCAGGGTCTCAGGCCTGCGCCTGACCTCGGATGGGAAGGCTTACCCACTCCCAGGACAGAATGAGAAGCAGATTCTGGAGTTATCGTCCCAGCAGGGATACCAGCCACTTTCCAGAGCCGGGTCCGCTGATCTCTACGGCGTCTATGAGGGTAGGGCTGGGAAGCTAAGCTCCGACACAAGTTTTGTCCCTCTCAGCGGCAGCGAGCCAGCGGCGGCCATGACAGCCATCTCCTTGGACGGCACGCTCACCGCGACAGTCACGGGAGATCCCGCTAAAGTCCAGATCGGCCCCAGCGGTGGAGCTCCAATTACAGCGGACACTGGCTTGACCCAGGCCAGGTCTGCTCACTTCGCACAGGGGCGGCTCTGGCTACTGGGACAAGGCTCAGGGGGACAGCAGCAGATGCTCAGCATGTCCTCTCAGGGGTCTACGACGGCTATCGACCTCTCAGTATTGCCTGGTGAGGTGGTGGACTTCTCCCTGGATGCCTCCGGCACACGGGCCGCGATGATACTCCGGATTGATGGGACCCCTCGTTTCGGCCTGGCATCGCTGGCCGGCGGTAACCAGCTCACCGGGTGGCAGGAAATCCACCTGATGGCCTCCCAGGAGGCAGAACTGGCAGATGCTGTCTCACTCGACTGGACCGGCGAGGTCAGTGTTGCTGTAATCGCCAACGCGGGTTCCGGCACTTCTGTGTTCGTGGTGAACGAGGATGGTTCGGAGGTCACCGATCTCGGGCCGTTGAGCGTGACGCCCGTACAGGTAACGGCCCTACCCCGGCCAGGCGGGGACTCCGTCGCTGTGCGGACTGGTGATGGAGTCGTCCTGCTGTACGAGCAGCACAGCGCCTGGCAACAGGCAAGGACCCCGATGGCCTGGATCAGCTATCCGGGATGAGTGTGGAAAAAGAACGTAGCGGCACCCAGCTGCCCAAGGTGGACAGTGTGCCTCTCTGTTTCATGAGTTCGCGCCTTTGCTGCTGGGTTCCTGCTGCCTGGTGTGCGGCGCCCCAGCCGTCGCTTGCTGCTCATCCTGTGAAGCCCAGCTGGCGGGTAGGCAGCCACATAGGCTGTTACGCAGAAGGCTCCGGATACCCGCC
Source organism: Arachnia rubra (assembly GCF_019973735.1). NCBI lineage: Bacteria > Bacillati > Actinomycetota > Actinomycetes > Propionibacteriales > Propionibacteriaceae > Arachnia > Arachnia rubra. Next base: position 1,721,944 of record NZ_AP024463.1, on the reverse strand, counting down.
TGGGCTGCCAACTCGTACCGTCCTGAGCTGATGCGGCTCATCCCAGCGTTCAAAGACGACGGTGCATGGCTCCTGGCGCGGCTGCTGTCCCGCCGACTGGCTATCGCGGTCGCAGCCTGCCAGCCTCCGCCCCATGCCGTTCTCGTCCCGGTCCCCTCGCGGCCAGCGGCAGTGCGCCGCCGGGGCATCGACCACACGTGGACGCTCGCCCGCCTGGCCGCGCGCTCTCTCGGGATCCGGGCATCCCGGTTGCTGTGGCGCCTCGATGGTGGTGACGCCCAGCACACACAGGGACGTTCTGGGCGTGAGCAGCTGGTCGCTGCCAGCTTCCGGAGCCGCCCCTGCCCACATCCCGTGATTCTCGTCGATGACGTGGCCACCACCGGGACCTCCCTTGCGGTCACCCAGGAGGTGCTGCAGGACCGCGGCATCCTAGTTCTTGCCGCTGCCGTCATTGCAGATGCAAATCTGATGGGAACACGTTGAAAACCGCTCGCCACGAAGCACAACGGGAGTAACGTGGAGGAATGGAGACGCCAGCCAGACCCAGTTCGGAAGACGGGGAGCTGGCGTCATAGCTTTCTAGCCAGGAGGAGACATGGACGTCGTCGTCACCGGTCGGCACTGCACCATCAGCCCCGAGCTCAAAGAACTGGTCTATGACAGGATCGTCACAGTCGAGCGGTTGCGAGACCGGGTGATTCGGGTGGAGGTAGAGTTCTCGGCTTCGGATGGCACCAAGAACCCCTCCGACGCAGTAGAGGTCCAGATCACGCTCCGCAGCCGCGGCCCCGTCGTCCGTGCTGAGGCGAAGGCAAACGACAAGACGCTGGCCTTCGAGCAGGCATTTGACCGGTTGAAGGTCCAGCTCAGGAAGGCAGCGGACCGCCGTAAAACCCACCGGGGATTGCGCACGGCCATCTTCACCGAGGAGATCGCAGCCACTCCGCCGTCTGTTGAGGAGGAGCAGACTGAGCCGGAGGAAAACACCTACGAGGTCGCGGGCCTCGTGGTCAATGGGGATGGCCCTCTCGTGGTCCGCGAGAAAGAATTCGACGCGGTGCCACTCAACCTAGCCCAGGCCCTGGATGAGATGGAGCTCGTGGGGCATGACTTCTTCCTGTACCAGGATGCCAACACCGGGAAACCCTCCGTGGTCTACCGCCGCAAGGCCTACAACTATGGGGTGATCCACTTGAATGTGGCCCCCTGAACACCTTCTGTGGCGGGCCCGTCCCTGCGGACGGACCCGCCACAGTTTTGTGCTGCCTCAGGGCTGGCTAGGATTGCAGGTGGTGTGCTACAGCCACCGGAGTCAAATTGTTAAGGATCGTCAGACGTGGGTTTCATGGATTTTCTGAGCAACCTCGGCTCAGGTTCTCAGCTGAGGAAGCTGCAGAAGATTGCCGATCAGGTCAACCTGATCGAAGAGGACTTCCAGGAGATGTCCGACGCTGAGCTCAAGGAGCAGACCGACACCTTCAAGGAACGCCTTGAGGACGGGGAAGACCTGGACAGCCTGATGCCAGAGGCGTTCGCGACTGTGCGTGAGGCCTCCGTACGGGTGCTGAACAAACGCCACTTCGATGTCCAGATCATGGGTGGCGCTGCACTTCACTGGGGAAACATCGCCGAGATGAAGACCGGCGAGGGGAAAACGCTCGTCGGCACTCTCCCCTCGTACCTGAATGCGCTCTCGGGCAAGGGCGTGCACATTGTGACGACCAACGACTACCTAGCCAAGTACCAGTCCGAGCAGATGGGACGGATCCACCATTTCCTCGGTCTCGAGGTCGGGGTCATCCTGGCATCGATGTCTCCGGCCGAACGCAGGGTGGCCTACAAGTGCGACATCACCTACGGCACCAACAACGAGTTCGGGTTCGACTACTTGAGGGACAACATGGCGCTCAGCAGTGAGGACCTCGTGCAGCGGGGCCATCACTTCGCCATCGTCGATGAGGTTGACTCGATCCTGATCGACGAGGCACGTACCCCGCTGATCATCTCCGGTCCATCGCAGGACACGCATGAATGGTACCCAGTGTTTGCCCGGTTGGTGCGCTCCATGAAACGCGACCAGGACTACGAGGTGGACGAGAAGAAACGGACGGTCGCGATCTCGGGGGCCGGCATCGAGGTCGTCGAGGACCGGCTCGGTATCGACAACCTATACGAGTCCGCGAACACACCGCTTATCAGCTACCTGAACAACGCCATCAAGGCGAAGGAACTTTTCAAGCGCGACAAGGATTATGTGGTGCTGGGCGATGAGATCCTCATTGTCGATGAGCACACCGGACGCACGCTGGCGGGACGTCGCTACAACGAGGGCCTGCACCAGGCGCTTGAGGCCAAGGAAGGGGTGAAGATCAAGGACGAGTACCAGACCCTCGCCACCGTCACCCTGCAGAACTATTTTCGCATGTACGACAAGCTTGCGGGCATGACGGGCACCGCCAAGACCGAGGAGTCCGAGTTCCAGAAGATCTACGGCCTCGGCGTGATTCCCATCCCGACGAACATGCCGATGATCCGGATCGACCAGCAGGATCGGATCTATCGCACGGAGGAAGCCAAGTACAAGGCGATCATTGAGGACGTCGTGCTACGGCACGAGGACCGACAGCCGGTGCTTATCGGCACCGCTTCAGTGGCTAAATCTGAATTGCTGTCCGGCATGCTGAAGAAGGAAGGCATCCCGCACGAGGTTCTCAACGCGAAACAGCACGAACGTGAGGCAGCCGTGGTCGCGCAGGCCGGCCGCAAGGGTGCGGTGACTGTCTCCACCAACATGGCGGGTCGTGGTACCGATATCATGCTCGGCGGCAATCCCGAGTTCCTGGCCGACTTGCAGCTGCGCAAGCAGGGTCTCGACCCGGTCGAGACCCCCGAGGAGTACGAGGCCCAGTGGCCCGACACGCTGAAAGCCCTTGAGGAGCAGGTCGAGGCCGAGCACGACGAGGTGGTGGAGGCTGGGGGTCTCTACGTGATCGGCTCCGAGCGGCATGAGTCACGCCGCATCGACAACCAGCTGCGCGGACGTTCCGGCCGCCAGGGCGACCCGGGGGAGTCCCGCTTCTATCTTTCGCTCTCCGATGACCTGATGCGCCTATTTCGTCCAGAGGTACTGGAGCGTGCGCTGCTCATGCTGAAGGTGCCCGATGATGTGCCGATCGACGCCAAGTCAGTCAGCAATGCCATTGAGTCCGCGCAGAAACAGGTCGAGAGCCAGAACTTCGAGATGCGCAAGAACGTGCTGAAGTACGACGACGTCATGAACCGGCAGCGGCACGTCATCTACCGCGACCGGCGGCGGGTCCTGGACGGCGCCGACCTGTCCGAACAGCTGAGGGACCGGGCGGCCGAGGTGGTGGCAGCCGTGGTCCGGCAGTACACCAACGGTATCCCGGAAGACTGGGATTTCGACATGCTCTTCAATGAGCTGCGGACCCTCTACCCGGTTGGCCTCAACCAGGAGGAGATCGAGGACGAGATCCCAGGGCAGGACGAACTCGTCGAGATGTTCAGCGACGACGTGTCCAAGGCCTACGACGACCGGGAAGAGGCCCTCGGGGCCGACACCATGCGTGAACTGGAACGCCAGGTCGTGCTCTCGGTGGTGGACCGTAACTGGCGTGAACATTTGTACGAGATGGACTATCTGCGTGAGGGCATCGGGCTTAGGGCCATGGCCCAGCGGGATCCCTTGGTCGAATACCAGAGGGAGGGTGGCGACATGTTCGTGGCCATGAGGGAGGCCTCCTTCGAACAGATCATCGGGATGCTGTTCAATCTCCAGGTGACCCAGCCTGAGCCTGTCAGCGTTGGGGTGGTCACAGATGCCGAAGGCAAGCCGGAGGATGTGCTCGGGAAGGTCACGGCACTCGCCGAGGCAGAGACCAAGCCTGCTGAGCCCGCTGCTCCGCTGGCGAAGGGACTGGGCGGCAAGCGGCAGGAAAACCTCACATACTCGGCACCTGACGAGTCGGGGGAGGCAACCACCAGCCGTAACGGTTCCAAGAAGAAACCGGTAAACAAGGCGGCGAGCTCTGGGGGCGGAAACCGCGCTGCCCGCCGCAAGGCAGCCAAGCGCAAACACTGACTCACCGCCCTGACGTCAGGTTTGCCCTGAGAGAGCCTGTGCCAGGAGATCGGGGGGACGATGTCCCCCCCGGCGGATGGCCTCTCTTGGGAACTATCATGACGAACTGGGCCGATGGTGGCGCGAAGCGCATGCGATGACTCGGAGCCGGGCAGGATAGCCACCCAGTCGCTATCAACGCGGCTTGCAAGTCCTCAGGCGGGGAATCCCACCACCCGTAGATCTGAGCATTTCCAGCTGTCCCCCCGGTCAAAGCGCATGGCGCAGGCCAACCACCTGTCACGTATCTGGACAGTGCCACTGGCCTCCAGGCTGTCACGAGCGGGGCATTGGACGCGCAACGGTCCCACGCCGCTGATGCTGAAACTCGCAGCGTCTGAGTAGGAGACAAGCTGCTGGAAGGCTCGGGAGGACAGGTGAGGGCGGACCTGGTGCAGCGCTCGCAAACCCTGGAGAGCGTCGAGCACCGCCTGGGCCAGGGTGAGGGCCGTTAGTCGTTTCATGGCTGAAAACTAGGTGGCCGCAACCCACCGGGTAAGGGATACGCCACCGATGTACAACACCGCACCAGAAAATGACAACACATCCGTGACTGCCAACAACACTCCACATGGTGGGTGGAGTGCTATGGGTTTTGTGGACACTACTGAAAAATGGGATTTCTAGGCTGCTTTCTGGTGTTGGCTCCATTCTTGGTGGACGTGGTTGGGGGTTCGGTACCCTAACGCCGAGTGAAGTCGTTTCTGATTGTAACGTAACTCGATCCAGGCTGTCACATCCTTTATAGCATGTTTCCGTGTTGGGTAGATCTTCCGGTTCACTACCTCCTTCTTGCAGGTGGCATTAAATGATTCCGCTGCGGCATTGTCGTAACACGACCCAGTTCTACCTACCGAGGCACGGATACCATATGTGTTCATGATTTCCGCGTAATCAGCTGAGGTGTATTGCGAACCACGATCCGAATGGAAGACGGTTTCACCTCGGGTTACTGGGCAATTTCTGACTGCCATGTGTAAAGCCTCGGCAACAAGCCGGGTGCGCATATTCCCGGCGATCGCATAACCGATGATCTTTTTCGAGTAGCAATCCATGACGGTTGCTAGATAAGTGAATCCTTCCCAGGTGGGGATGTAGGTGATATCGCCTACCCATTTCTGCCCTGGTTTGTTGGCGGTAAAATTCCTTTTCACCAGATCCGGGCGGTGGTGAAGATCCTGGGCCGGGATGGTGGTACGGACCCGTTTCCGGGGCTGACAGGCCACCAAGCCAGCCCGGTGCATGAGCTGACGCACCAGCTCTGGGCTCGCGTGGATTCCCCGTTCAACCAGAGCTGCGTGGATACGTCGATACCCGTAGGTTTGCTCAGACTCGTGGAAGAAATGCGTAATTAAAATAGTGAGTTCTTCCCGGCGTTTCTGCGTCTCGGATAAACCCTGATTCCGCCATCTGTAGTAGCCGGAACGAGACACTCTGGCCCAGCGGCACATCAGATACACAGGATAGCTGCCTTCCTCGCGGTGAATATAAACATATTTCGCTGCTACCGGGATTCCTGCGCGAAGAAGGCCGCCGCTTTTTTCAAAAACTCGATCTCCATCTTCGCTTCACGCAACTCAGCCTGCAAGCGCTTGTTCTCCGCCACCTGATCCGACGAGGCTTCTACCATACCTGGGTCGGGATGCTGCTTCCGCCATATTCTCACCCAGTTACCCACAGTTTGCGGAACCAGATTGTAGGACTTCGCCACTTCCGCTATCGGCCGAGACCCCTCAAGAACCTCCGCGATGATTTGTTCTTTAAACTCTTTACTAAATTTCGAAGCCGGCATAGTACAGATTTTACCTCACATGTTCGAATAAACTCAGGTTTTTCACCACTGTCCACGAAACGCCGGGCACTCCAGTGGAAGATTGGCCTGGCTTTGAGGTCGTGTTTGGACATCCGGAATGATTGTTCGATGTTCCATAGGTCGTGGTAGGCGTCGATCACTTCCTGTCCTGGCATGGCGGTTATGGGAATGTTGGTGACGTAGCCTTTCAACCCGACCAGTTGTTTCGCTCGGGTCAGCGCTTCCTCGTTGAGGACAGCGGTGCCTTTGCTGGTGGTCACGAACCGTGGGTTGCGGGCGGTCTTCTCGCCGGCCACGACGGCCCGGGCCTTGTTCTCCTGCGCGGTGAGGGGGTGGTGTCATAGGGTCGTAGCAACAGTGCTTGTTAGGGAGGGGTTGTTGGTGCGGCGGTTGTTGACGGTGACGGATCGGGCTGGGATCGCGAGGGGCTTGGCGGAGGGGTGTGGGTTGCGTGAGATTGCTCGGCGGATTGGTAGGGATGTGTCGGTGGTTTCGCGGGAAGTGGCCCGGAATCAGGGTGAGACGGGGTACAAGTGTGTGGCTGCTGATGTAGCTGCGCAGCGGCGGCGTGCCCGGCCCAAGCTCCGCAAGATTGATGCTGATCTGGTGTTGAAGCAGCGGGTGATTGCTGATCTTCGGAGGTCTCGTACACCACGTCAGATCGCGGGAAGATTACGTGCTGAGGCTGGGGGTGACAGGCTTGAACCGTGTCAGGGTTCCCCCACGGCCCAAGGAGCGAGCGTGTCTCATGAAGCGATCTACACCTGGATTTATGCGATGCCGAAGAAGACGCTGCGGGAGCACGGTGTCATGCTCGGGTCGAAACGCACTAGCCGTCAGTCCCGGCGTCGTTTGGGTGAGCGGAAATCCCCGATTGTGGGAATGGTCAGTATCGATCAGCGGCCTCAGGAGGTTACAGGACGGAAGGTTCCCGGTCATTGGGAAGGAGACTTGATCATCGGCGCCTACGGCAGAACAGCCGCGATCACCCTCGTCGAACGAACCACCCGGTTCGTCACGATCCTCGCCCTGCCGAAGGGCAAGAACGCAGACGGGGTGTGTGACGCCCTGATCGACCACATCACTGGGCTGCCCGAATTGATGAAGGGCACCCTGACCTGGGATCAGGGCTCTGAGATGGCCCGGCACGCCGCGTTCACCATGGCCACCCAGATGCCGGTGTACTTCGCCCATCCCCACTCTCCCTGGGAACGCGGCAGCAATGAGAACACCAACCGACTCATCCGTGACTACCTGCCCAAAGGCACTCCCATCCCCCAACACCAGCCCTATCTCACAGCCATCGCCGAAGAACTGAACGAACGCCCCCGAGCCACCCTCGGCTACCTCACCCCACGAGAAGCTTTCCAGAAACTACTCGTTGCTTCCACCACTTGACACCGCCGGGTTCTACGGTCGTGGAGTGCACGTTTGTGGCTGTAGTGCCATACAGCCCGCCACGAATGCGGATACCGGATTGGATCCCAAACCGGTTCGGCCCGTTCCGTAATGGGGTTGGCTGTCTGGGCCCTGGTGGTTTTATCCCTAGGGGTGATCGTGTCGATCAGTTGTCCGTCAGTGAACGCGTCCCCTATGCCAGCGGAAATGTTTGGCGAGGTCACCCGGGGCTTTGACCGGGCGGGACCCGACAATGAACCCCAATCCCGCCTCGTGAAGTGTTTGGAGGTTGGTCATCGACAGCATGCCGGCGTCGGCGACCACCACCACTTCGCCGAGCTGGTGTCGGGTCGTGAACTGGTTGATGATCGGGATGATGGTGTGGGTTTCGGTTTTGTTGCCTTCCCAGGAGCCGATCTCCAGCGGGAACCCATGGCGGTCTACGAGAAGCCCGACGATGATTTGCGGATCGACGCGGCGTTCCTTGCTGTATCCGACCTTGCGGAGCTTGTCTTCGTGCTCGACCTCGAAATGCAGGGTCGTCACGTCATACATCACTAGTGTCACGTCTCCGTCTCTGGTGGCGTGGCCGTAACAAGCCGCAGCCAACTGGTCTCGGTAACCCCGCCTTGCGATCCTGGCCAGACAGCGGTGCATCGTCGCCCGGTGCACCGGAACAATCCCGAGCTCGGTCAAGACCCGGGCACTGTCCAGCATCGATGTCGGCTCGACCAGGCGGGCCAGCACGAGCTGGAAGAACGCCTCATCACCGACCACGTCGAAACCCAACGCCTTCCAAGTAGCCCAGACCACCTCAACCAGCAAAGCGGAACTGCTCCCAGTGACCACCGCAGGCTGCGTGGGTGTCGCTGCGCTGAAGTCCAGCATCTGCTGATCTGGTGGGACCAGCTTGGCCCGGCCAGCGGCCATCAACACAGCCAGCCCGGCCTCGTCATGGGCAGACCCGAGATGCTCGATGATCCGGTTTTTGCGGCCTTCCTTGACCACGATCTGCACAGCTGTCGCCCCGGAAGCGGTCTTCACCTTCCGCAGAAACGGGCTCACCTACCAGATCCTACCCCCCGATTAGTGACCCACACGACACACCCAAAACGCCCTGACAAGCACCAACACAATCCACAGACACCAACCCAACCTCAACTGCGACAAGTCAGGTCCGGCGGCGGGCCTGGCCGGGCCGTGAGCGGCCTGGTAGGCCCTAATGTTGATGTGTGACGAGAGAACTGGTGTTCATACCCATCGCGCATGAAGAACTGGCGGCGATAGACGGAACGGTGCAGCTGACTGATAGGAAAGCTCACCGGGTCACACCAGAGCTGTTGTCCTCTCTCGGATACACGCCTGGGCAGCAGGAAGACGCGGAGTACGCCGCGCTGGTACTTGCCTCGGTGGCGGCTCTGGCGGCTTACGGGGAGAGGCTGGTCTTGGTAGCTGAGGTCGAGGCTTCCCTGGTGAGGTCCGGGGATAATCCAGCCAATGGGGACTGCCTGGTCGCTCAGGTTGCGCCTGAGGCTATGACCTGCTGGTTCAGCGAAGCCCCCGGCTTCGACCTTTCCGCCGCCGCAGCAGCAGCCCAAGGCCTGGACGTCGACACCGCATGGGGGTTCGAGGAGGTCCAGGGACTGTTACATGAGTCCGATCTGCTGTGGAATGACGTTGAGGAGTACCGCCGGGGGCTTCGCTAGAGGATCAGCCCTGGGTCAGCCAGGCCTGGGCACGCCGCTCGATGCCGGCGAAAGCCCGGGCGATCATGGGTTCCACCTGAGCTTCAATCTTTTTGCCGACCAGGGGGATTTTCACCTCCAGCTCACCGACATAGACCGCTTCCGAGGATGCGGGCCCGGTCGGCGAGAGGGTGGCATCGGCTTCGACGCTGACAGGAGCACCGGCGATGTCCACCGTGAAGTTGCCCTTCCGGACACCAGCCTCGTCTGGGTCACCCCAGGCAAAAGACTGCTTGATGCGGATGCCCTTGCCGAAGAACTTCGAGATTGACTCGGGCGCAGGAAGAGTCAGGTCCAGGTGGGTGGCATCGTCAGCGATATTCACGGTGTGCTCTATCGCGTTGGCGTGCTTGGCGACATCATCGATGAACGCCTCGTTGCGGAACAGCGCCGCCACCTGGTCGGGGCTGCCGTTGAATTCATGCTTGTAGTTGAGCTGCATGGGGACCAATGTAGCGTTGGTCTCGCTGTGATATCGAGACGGTGGCTAGCATGATCAACATGAGGATCGACCTGCACACCCACTCGCGAGTCAGTGATGGCACAGACACCCCGACCATGCTCGTGATGAAGGCGTTCCAAGCTGGTCTGGATGTTATCGCGCTGACCGACCATGACACCTTCGACGGGGTCGCTGAGGCCATGGAGGCTGGGAAGCGCATCGGGGTGAGAGTGCTGCCCGGCATTGAGATCTCATGCCAGCACAACGGCCGTGCGGTTCATCTGCTGGGCTATGGCTGTGATGTCTGGAACCGTCTGTTGAACGAGGAACTCGCCAGGGTGAGGGTGGGCAGGACGCAACGGCTTCCGGAGATGTGTCGCCGACTCACTGAACTCGGCTATCCCGTGACGATCGACGAGGTCATGGCGACAGCGAAGGGAGCCCCATCAGTCGGGCGCCCCCACGTAGCGGACACCCTCGTGGCAAAGGGCGTTGTAGCGAACCGGCAGGAGGCATTCGACTCATTCCTGGCGCCTGGACAACCAGCCTACGTCCCCCGGTATTCCATCGAGGTGGGCCGTGCCATCGACTTGGTGCACGTGGCCAGGGGAGTGGCCGTACTGGCCCATCCATGGGCCCCCATGACGCGGGAGGCCCTCGGAGCACCCTTCATCGAGCAGCTGGTGAGGGAACATGAGCTCGACGGCATCGAGACCGATCACAAGGATCATGACCGCGAGACCCGGTTGCTGTTGTTCGAGATGGGCGCGCGTCTCGGTCTGCTGCGCACCGGCTCCAGTGATTATCACGGGGAGGCCCGGCCTGAGCGGCAGCTGGCGTGCTACACCACCCGGAAATCCGCTTACCTTGAGATGCTCTCCCGGATCCGTGACAGAGGCGGCGCTGCGTGACCGCTGCCGTTGCCGGGCGATAAAGTTGCCCGCATGGAGTCCGAGTCCGCCACGACAGCAGAGAAAACCGTACAGCGTTCGGAAGCACGCAGCCGTGAGATCGAGGCCGAGATCGCCTCGGGCCCGGCCAGGTTCCGGCTGCTCACAGGAGACCGTCCCACTGGTCGTCTACACATAGGGCATTATTTCGGTTCACTCCAGAACCGTGTTCGGCTGCAGAATGCCGGGATCGAGACCTTCCTGGTCATTGCCGACTACCAGGTGATCTACGACCGTGATGGTGTCGGTGAGCTGAAAGACAACGTCTACAACATGGTGGCGGACTACCTCGCAGCCGGCATCGATCCAGAGCGCACGGTGATCTTCACCCATTCGGCAGTCACCGCCTTGAACCAGCTGCTGGTTCCCTTCCTGGCACTGGTCACTGACGCGGAGCTGCGCCGCAACCCCACGGTCAAGGACGAGCTGGCGGCGTCCACCCGCCCGATGTCCGGGCTGATGCTGACTTTCCCGGTGCACCAAGCGGCCGACATTCTGTTCTGCAAAGCCAACCTGGTACCTGTCGGCAAGGACCAGCTCCCGCATGTCGAGCAGACCAGGGTTATCGCACGCCGTTTTGATGAACGCTACGGCCGGGTGGATCCAGCCAGGCCGGTTTTCCCGCAGCCCGAGTCGTTGCTCAGCCGGAGCGGGACCATTCTCGGCCTCGATGGCAAAAAGATGAGCAAGTCACGCGGGAACACCATAGAACTCGGGATGACGGCAGACGAGACCGCGAAGCTGCTGAAACGTGCCGTCACCGACTCGGACCGTCACATCACCTACGACCCCGTCAACCGGCCTGAAGTGTCGAATCTAGTCAACATAACGGCCATGTGCCTGGACCGGACTCCAGAGGAGGTGGCTGACGAAGTTGGTGATGGCGGGGGCGGCGGATTAAAAAAGCTTGCCACAGCCGCCGTGAATGACCATTTCGCCAGGCACCGGGCGTACCGGGCCGAGCTGGTCGCCGAACCAGGCATCCTGCGTGAAGTACTGCGCGCCGGCAATGAGCGGGCCAACGCTGTCGCTGAGGAGACCTTGTCACAGGTGCGCCAAGCTATGAGCATGGACTATTAGGCTCACATGGGATTGCCCGCCTGGAGTTGTCCTCCGCCAGTAGCGGAAATCTCACTGAGCAGTGTCGTTGGTGATCTCGATCCCAGCCCGGCGGCGACGCCTACGTCTGCGAGTGCGGACACCTGCATTGTCCTCTGGGCCCTTGACCACCTGAGGCTCCGCAGTGGCACGGCGACGCCGCCGGCGCCGGGTACCACCTTCGGCTGTGGTCTCCTTGCGCGCCCGGTTCTCGCGTTGCGGCCTCGCGGAGCGTGGTAGGCGACCTTTCGTGTGCTCCGGGATATCGAGGTCTGTGTATAGGTGGGGAGATGACGAATAGGTCTCCACGGGGGTGTCGAAATCCAGCTGGAGAGATTTGTTGATCACCTTCCAGCGGGTCACGTCTGGCCAGTCGACCAGAGTGACGGCAACCCCCGTGTGACCAGCACGTCCCGTGCGCCCGATACGGTGCACATAGGTGGCATCGGTGTCAGGGCACTCGTAGTTGATCACGTGACTCACCCCAGTGATGTCGATTCCCCGGGCAGCAACATCAGTGGCAACCAGCGTGGTGACGGTTCCTGCCCGGAACTTCTTCAGGGCACGCTCCCGGGCAGTCTGGTTGAGATCACCATGAATGGCTGCGGCGGGGAAGCCGCGGTCCTGCAGTTCGTCAGCCAGACGCTGGGCAGCCCGCTTGGTGCGGCAGAACACCATCACCTTGCCCACATCGCGCGCCTGGGCGATGCGGGAGACCACCTCGGGCTTGTCCAGGTCGTGGGCCTGATACACGAACTGGGTGATATCAGGCACTGTCGCCTGGGCGTCTGCCCCCTCGGCGCGGATGTTGACAGGACGGTTCAGGGTGGCCCGGGCGAGGGCGAGGATGGGGGCAGGCATTGTTGCTGAGAACAGGAGGCTTTGACGCTCCTGGGGGGTCTTCGCCAGCAATTTCTCGATGTCGGGAAGGAAGCCGAGGTCCAGCATCTCGTCGGCCTCATCCAGCACCAACACCTCGACCTTGCTGAGGTCGAGGGCACGGCGGTTGACGAGATCGAGGAGACGTCCTGGGGTCCCGACAGCCACGTCGATGCCCTTCTCGAGGGCGGAAAGCTGCTCATCATAGCTGGTGCCGCCGTAGATCGTCAGCACCCGGATGTTTAAGCGGGATCCTGCCAGCTCCAGGTCACGCGTCACCTGGAGGGCAAGTTCCCGGGTAGGGGTGATGACCAGGGCCCGGGGAAGCCCATGGCTGGCCGGTTCGCCGGTTTCCTCTACGCTGGCCTGGAGCCGGTGCAGCAGAGAGGTACCGAAAGCCAGTGTCTTGCCGGTGCCCGTACGCGCCTGGCCGATCAGGTCAGTACCACTCAGCGCCAGGGGTATGGCAAGTGCCTGAATGGGAAACGGATTTACGATGCCGGCCTCAGCCAGTGCCGTGGTGATTTCTTCACGGATACCGAGATCGGCAAACGTCTCGGAGGTGGTTGTCTCGCTCAGGGTGAAACCTAACTGTCGGGCGGCGCCTGACGTGGGTCAGGGCCGGTGTTTATCAGAGAGTGCCGAAGCCCACGGGCCGGCCTTCAGCGGCACCCAGATCAACGTAGGCCAGTTTCGCAACAGGGATGATGACCCGGCGACCCTTGTCATCGGCAAGTTCAAAGGGCGAGTTGCTGGCGAGGGCCTCGTTCAAGACCGCGACGACCTCGTCGGCGGTGCTGGTGGTGCGCACCTGAAGTTCACGGGAGATGTCGCTGATTCCAATCCTGACGTCCATGATGTCTACCTTAGCCGCGTTCTCCATTTTCGCAGCGAGCCAACGCGACGGTTATGTTGTCCCGGCCACCACAGGAATTTGCCCACGACACCAGGGATTCCGCCAAGTCGACCGGATCATGACTGAATCCCCTGGCCTGCTCGAACACTGCCGTCAGGTCCTCCGGTGAGCTGGCATAGTTCCACAGACCGTCACTGCACACCAGCAGCCACCCAGGGGCATCAGGACGCAACTCCACCAGGGAAGGGTTGACGTCCGTAGCGTTGCGGCCCAGCCAGCGTGTGATCGAGTGCGCTTGCAGTGAGCGTTCCGCCTCCTCGCGTGGCATGCCCAGCATCATGCGGGCCTGAGCCATGGAGTCATCTTTGGTGAGTTGCCAGCTCACCCCGTCATCCCCGAACCAGTAGGCACGGGAGTCCCCGATGCTGCCCACCCGGATCAACCCGTCTGCGACAGTGGCTGCCACCAGAGTGCATGCCGCGGGTTCGCTGTCAGCCCCAGCGGTGAGCACCGCTTCGTGAGCACGGGCAAAGGCCTCGTTAAAGGACTCCGCCTCGGCTGCGCCGGCTGCGAGCGCTTGCACAAGAGCGGAGCATGCCTCTTCCACGGCCACCAGCGAGGCCTGCTCCGCTCCGAAGGCCGTGCTCACGCCATCGGACACAACGAGTACGGCCCGGTTGGTGGGATGCGGACTGGCGGCGATACACAAAGCGTCCTGATTGGTGCGGTGCCTGGTTCCGATGTCGCTGCACCCAGCTACCCACGGAGCCGGAACCACGGTGTAGTGGTCGCGGTCCTGGGTTTGAGCTCCCGCTGGGTGCATATCACTGGGCCTCGCCTTCGCTAATCGTGGGGCACATCCTAGCCCGGTGGTGTCGTGGCTGGCAGCTTCATAGAGGACGGACGTGGTCCGCCTGCATGCCTTTCGGACCCTGGACTATCTCAAACTCCACGCGCTGGTTCTCGTTCAGCGTCTTGAAACCTGGCAGATCGATGGACTTGTAATGAACGAATACGTCGTCTCCGGCGCTGTCATCGACGGCGATGAAGCCAAAACCCTTGTCCGGGTTGAACCACTTGACGGTTCCTAGAGTCATGCTGTTCTCCTGCAAAAGCCGCCTCACCACACCTTGTGGCGGGCCCTGGGATCACTCTTCCATAAATTGGGGGTCAGTCATGATTCCATTGACCCGTGACTGACACCGGTACCTGGCGGCTGCTGCCCGCGGCGATACCCGGTATCCCCGAACTGGATGCCGACCAGTCGGCAGCTGCTGAGCCGCATCCGGGGGTACGCGTGGTGCTCGGAGGCCCGGGCACAGGGAAGACAACCGTCCTGGCGGCAGCCGCGGCCAGGCGTCTCGGAGCTGGGGCCCGGCTTGAGCGGATCGTGGTCCTGACAGCTTCACGGCAGGCCGCGCAGGAACTCAGGCGGGACATCATCCGCCGGCACGGCGGTGCCGAGGTTGGCGCCCGGGTGACAACTGTCCACGGTTTCGCGCTCGGCCTGCTGAGGGAGTTGGGCGATCCCGGGCAGGACCTGCGGCTGCTCAGGGCCCCAGAACAGGAACAGCGGCTCCGCGACTTGCTGGAGGGAGAGGGGGAACAGACCTGGCCTGAGGAAATCAGGGCCGCTTCCCGGACCCGCGCCTTCGCGCGGCAGCTGCGTGAGGTGCTGGCCCGGGCACGTCAGCTTGGGCTCGATCCGGAACATCTCGCTGTTCTCGCGGCAGAAGACGAGGTCTTCGGGTCAGTCGGGAGATTCTTCGAAACCTACTTGACGATCGCCGACTTCGACGGAGCTCTCGACTACACGGAGCTGGTGCACCGTGCCCGGCTGCTGCTGGCGGGCACCTCGGCCGCAGAGGCCTGTCGCGCGAGATTCGACGCAGTGCTGGTGGATGACGCGCAGGAGCTCGACCAGGTTTCGGCGAATCTGCTGGCAGACCTGGCCCTACTCGGCTTACCCGTGCTCGCCCTGGGAGATCCTCAGCAACGGCTCGGCTCCTTCCGTGGTGCATCAGCGGCCAGTATCGCCTCCCTGCGGAGGCTGCCTGGGGCCGAGACCCTAAGGCTCGTCACGGGCCATCGCAACAGGGAGGGCGTCGCGGAGGCGCTGGCGCGGATCCGGAGTCGGCTGGATGCCGCTGATGCTCCCCCTGACCCCACCCCGGCGCCAGGAAAGGCGTCGCTGGTGACAGCGAGCATCTATGACGATTCTGCCGCGGAGACCGCTCACTTGGCCGCAGCCTTGCGCCGTGCAGTGCTGAAGGACGGATGCACCTGGCAGGAGCTTGCGGTGATAGCCCGCTCCGGGCGGGGACAACTGAGCCCTCTGGCCCGCGAACTGACAACACGAGGAATCCCCGTCGAGGTCGCCGGGGACGAGCTGGCGCTGGGGTCTCAGCGCGCAGTGGAAGCACTGCTGGCAGGGCTCGCTGGTGCCGCCAGCCTGGAGCACCTGGGTGCAGCGGAAACCGCCCAGCTCCTGGCGGGTCCGCTCTGTGAACTGGACGTGGTGGGCCAGCGGGTACTTGCGCGGGCTCTGCTGGAGGCCAGGCCTGATCTGGATGCGGGAGATTCCCGTGATCTGCTCACGAGCTGTCTGAGGCAGCCAGGACTGCTGGAGACCGTTGCCGGCGCAGAAGCTGAACGTGCCCGTGAACTTGCTCAGCTGCTTAGAAAGGCTGCGAATCAGCTGGCCCAGGGAGTCCCGGTCGCGGAAGTACTGTGGATCATCTGGAACGGCACCTCTTGGCCCAGCCGGCTACGTGACGCGGCTCTTTCAGGTTCCCGGAGCGCAAACCAGGACCTAGATGCTGTGGTTGAACTGTTTGAGCTGGCGGGGCGGCGCCATGAACTCGCCGGTTCTCACGGCGCTGGCGCCTTCGTCTCGGCTGTGATCCGCGAGGAGATCCCCGCTGACACTGGGCGTGAGTTTTCTGTCCAGGGCCGTGGTGTGCGCCTGCTGACAGCGCACCGGGCCCGCAGCGGCTCCTGGCGCCGGGTCTACGTCATCGGTGTCAGTGAGGGGCTATGGCCGCAGCTCGGCTGGCGGGGCCTACTGCTGGACCCGGACCGGCTGGCGCCCGATCATCTGGACGCGGCTACCACGGCGGGCTTGATTGCCGCAGAGAGACGGTCTTTCTACGTGGCCTGCTCCCGTGCGGAGGAACAGCTGCATGTCAGCGCACCTGCCGCCAGCGAGACGGAGCCTGCTGGACCCTCCAGGTTCTGCAGTGAACTGGGCGTCACCACGGTGCGTGTCGCTGGCCTGCCCGAACAACGTCAGACGGCTCCGGCGCTGGTTGCCGAGCTGCGGCGTGTCGCAGGGGATCCGGTCGAGTCTTGGGCCATGCGGAGAGCGGCTGCACTGCGCCTGGCCCGCCTGGGTGAGATCACAGACTCGCAGTTCCGCCCGGCTTTCCGTGACGCACGTCCCGAGAACTGGTGGGGTGTGCGGGCGCCTTCATCCCCCGGGTGGAGGACGCCACGTCCAGTGACCATCACCGGTTCGGCTCTGCAGGCGCTGCTGGCTTGTCCACGGCAGTGGTTCCTCGCCCGCCGAGGCGGCGCGGACCGGCCACGGGGTTCGCAGGCAAGCTTGGGTGATGTTATACACCGGATGGCCCAGAAAGCCGCATGGGGAACCATCGGGCTGCCTGAGCTGCTTCAGCAGCTCGATGACCTCTGGCCCCGGCTTCATTTTGAGGCGCGCTGGATGGAAGTGGCCGAGAGGGAGCAGATGCGTCAGGCCCTGACTCGGTTTCACAACTGGAATGAGACGAATCCAGACAGGCTGCTGGGGGTTGAGGTGGGGTTTGAGGTTCCCGTGAGCATTCTGGGGATCCCCGTGCTGTTGCGTGGCACCGTGGACCGGCTCGAGTTGAAGGACGGCCGGCTGTCCGTGGTGGATCTGAAAACCGGGCGGCGTCCCCCCACCAAGGCCGAGGTGGCCGAGCACACGCAGCTTGGGGTCTATCAGCTCGCTGCCCGGCTCGGAGCGTTCGAGTCCCTCGCACCGGGAGTCAAGGATGTCGCTGAACCGTCGTTGCTTCAGCTCAGACATGGTGGAGCGCTGCCGCAGCGACAGTTCCAAGAGGTCTTGCCAGAGGGACACTCTTGGCTGATTGAGAAGCTGGAGCAGGCGGTCGGGATCCTGCGGGAGGGGATCCTCGAGGCCAGGGAAGGCCCGCAGTGTGCGTGGTGTGCCTTCAAAGCCTCCTGTCCGGCGATCAACCCGGGAAGCCTGGCATGACTGGGCTGGCTGATCCTGGTGACCTGTGCTCACTCCTCGGGATCCCTTTCAGCCAGGAGCAACTGGACGTCATCTGCTCACCCCTGGAACCCCAGGTGATTGTCGCCGGAGCAGGCACGGGAAAGACCACCGTCATGGCGGCCAGGGTGGTGTGGCTGGCCGGTACGGGCCAGGTCCGTGCTGAGCAGGTCCTGGGCCTGACCTTCACCCGGAAAGCTGCTGCCGAGCTGGGTGTACGAATCTGCCGGGCACTGGAGCAGGCCGGTCTGGTCCTAGGTGATGAGACGACGGGTGGCGAGATGGTCTTCACCTATGACGCCTTTGCCGCCCGGCTCGTCCGAGAGCATGGGCTGAGGCTGGGTATTGAGGCTGATGCGAGGCTGCTGTCCGGGGCTTCCCGGTTCCGGGTGGCGGCGCGGGCCGTCGCAGAGCATTCCCACCCGTTGAGGAAGTTATCCCGGCTGTCAGTGCGCCAGCTGCCGGAGAGGGTTCTTGCCCTCGACTCCGCGCTGGGATCGCATCTGGTCACCCCTGCCCAGGTGAGAGAGTTCTCGCTCCTGGCCAGGGCGCGCTTCGATGACGCTCCGCTGTGGCGGGGCTCACCGATGAAAGCAGTCACCGAAGCCCAAGCCGCCATTGATGAGCGTTTGGAACTGCTCGAGCTCGTCGAAACCTATCGTGCTCTCAAGAAGCGCCTCGGCCTGGTGGAATTCGCCGATCAGCAGGCGCAGGCTGTGGAATTGGCGCGTCTTGTCCCAGCCGTCGGAGCTGCGCTCCGGCAACGTTTCCGGGTGGTCTTGCTGGATGAGTACCAGGACACCTCCTCGGCGCAGGCCATACTGCTGCGTGCACTATTCAGTGGTGATGCTCCTGAGAGGGGACGCGGGTTCCCGGTGACCGCCGTCGGCGACCCCAACCAAGCTATCTACGGCTGGCGTGGCGCCGCAGCCTCCAACATCCTTGGTTTCCCCTCCCATTTTCCCCGCGCCTCCGGTGAGCCAGCTGCTGAGTTCACCTTGACCACCAACCGGCGGAGCGGCAGCCGGATCCTGGACGTGGGCAACGCCATGGCCAGGCCACTTACCCAGGCCATGGGCGGAGGGGTGGAATTACAGCCTGCCGGTGAGACACCACCCGGCAGAGTAGTTACCAGATGCTTCGACACCCTCGCTGAGGAGCTCGACTGGCTGGCCTTCGACCTCTCAAGCCGGCATGCCGAGGGCGTCGATTGGCGGGACATCGCCGTCCTGACACGCCGGAACGACATCCTGGGCGAAGTCTGGGAGCGTCTCCGAGAACGCGCTGTGCCCGTTGAGATCGTCGGGCTCGGGGGGCTTTTGCGTCTGCCCGAGATCGCCCCCGTGGTCGCCACCTTGAAGGTCCTGGCCGATCCGCTGGCCAATGCCGAGGTGGCCGGGCTGCTGACCGGGGAGCGATGGAATCTTGGCCTGGCCGACCTGGCTGCCCTGGCCAGGCGTGCCCGGGAACTTGCGGGTGGGCAGACCGGCCAGGAGGTACTCCCTCTTTCAGAGGACCTGATGGGACTCGTCACACGCGCCGATCTAGCGTATGCGCCTTCACTCCTAGACGCCATCAACGATATGGGAGAGGCCACTGTCAGCGAAGAGGGACGAGCGAGGCTGGAGAGATTTGCCGCGGAGCTGGCGGACCTGCGCCGTTGTCTGAATGAACCAGTCCCGGAGCTGGTGCGTCGCGTCATCTCGCGGCTTGGTGTGGAGACTGAACAGCTGGTGCACGCAGACACCTCCCAGCTGGCACGTTTTGTGTCAGCCTGCTCCACCTATCCCGATATCGACGGTGAGAACAGCCTGGCGGGACTGCTCGCCTGGCTGGATGCGGAGGAGGAGCATGGGGATGCGCTGGAGCTCGCCACCCCGACTGCAGAAGACTCGGTGAAACTCCTGACTATCCATCGCGCCAAGGGCCTGGAATGGAACACGGTCTATCTTCCGGCGCTATCGGAGGGCGTCTTCCCAGGAATGGACCGGACAGGCAACTGGAACACGAATTCCGGTGTGCTGCCCGCACCCTTGAGGGGTGACTCCGAGGCGATACCTCAGCTCGCTGAGTATTCCAAACGTGGCATCGAGACCTACCGTCAGGAGCTGAAACAAGAATACCGGCTCTCCGAGGACCGGCTGGCTTATGTCGCAGCCACCCGGGCGAAGCAACTGCTTGTTCTCTCAGCTCATACCTGGGCACCTGGGCTGAAACGTCCCCGCGGAAGATCCCGCTACTTCGAGGATGCGGCTGTCCTCCAGCACTCTGGCCCGTCTGTGCCACCCCCCGAGGAGAACCCCCAGCCGTCAGCGACCCGGATCGCTTCCTGGCCCACGCCGGTCACGGAAAGGGCAGCCGCGAATTCCAGCGCCGCGGCCCTGGTCCAGCGGGCGCGGGAGGTCATCACCACCGGCGGCGACGAGACCAGCTGGGTGTGGGGATCCGGAATGGCCTCGGCCGCTGAGCAGGAGCGGATCGCCGCTTGGGATCGTGATGCTGCTTTCCTGACCGAACAACTGATGCGCAGAAGAAACCAGGAGCTGACGCTGCCCGCTGGCTTGTCAGCCACGGCTTTGATGGAGCTGAGAAAGGATCCAGCCGCCTTTGCGGAGCGGTTGGCGCGCAGGATGCCACGCGAGCCGAAACGCAGCGCACGCCTGGGGGAGCGATTCCACGAATGGGTTATGTCACGGTTCTCGGTGAGTCCAGGTTTCGACGAGCTCGATTTCCGTCCCAGCCCTGATGACCCGGCGCTGGAGAGTCTCAAACAGGCTTTCGAGGCAAGCCCATTCTCCGGCCTGGTCCCTCTCGGCATCGAGGTGCCCTTCCTACTGCGCTGGGACTCCCTGGTGCTACGGGGGCGTATCGATGCGGTATTTCCCAGCGACGATCCAGCCTTCGATGCCCTCGTCGTCGACTGGAAAATCGGCGACGGGGAAACGGACCCGCTGCAGCTGGCCATCTACCGCCAGGCCTGGGCCAAGGCCCAGGACCTGGATCCGGTGCGCGTAGCCACCGCGTTCCATCACGTGCTTGCCAACCGCTTGGAGCCAGTGGTGGCGGGCCCGGAACTCATCCAGGCCGCCACCGCGACGTTCTTCACCGCCTGAGACGCGACGTCTCGTCTTGGATGCGGGCGGCCACCTGGTTGAGCTTCTCGCGATGCTGGCTCGCGTGGTGGGCGCAAAACAGCAGCTCACCGCCGCTGCTCAGCTCTACACGGAGATAGGCCTGGGCGCCGCAGCGGTCGCACCGATCCATGGCAGTTAGGCTGTCTATGGCCTGTCCAGTGGCGGTGTTCGTCATGATCGCCCTTCCTTTCACATTGCTCCTACGTCAATTTCAACGTAGCGCGCTCCTCCAATGTTCCCGGTAACCTGTCCCGGTGCGTTCGAATCCCAACACCCATACCCCACGTGATTACGGGGCGAAGAACCTGCTGGTCCTTGAGGGCCTCGAGGCAGTGCGCAAACGTCCCGCCATGTACATCGGCTCCACGGATACCAGAGGCCTGATGCACTGTTTGTGGGAGATCATCGACAACGCAGTCGACGAGGCTCTCTCGGGGTTCGGCGACCGCATCGAGGTGACCCTCCACGACGACGGCTCCGTAGAGGTCGTAGATCACGCCCGTGGCATCCCCGTGGACAAGGAGCCTCGTACAGGTCTCAGCGGAGTCGAGGTGGTCTACACCCGGCTTCACGCGGGAGGGAAGTTTGGGAACTCCTCCTACAACGCCACCGGTGGGCTGCACGGGGTGGGAGCATCCGTGGTCAACGCGCTGAGTTCCCGGCTGGATGTCGAGGTGGACCGGGAGGGGTCGACGTGGGCGATGAGCTTCAGGCGCGGTGTACCCGGTGTGTTCGACGGCGACGGCCCAGAGGCCCCATTCACCCCAGCCTCAGGACTGCGGAAACGTGGCAGGGTACCGAAGAGCCAGACGGGCACCCGTGTGCGCTACTGGAGCGATCAGCAGATCTTTCTCTCAGACGCGGGGCTCTCCCTACCGCAGCTGCATGACCGGGCCCGCCAGACATCCTTCCTGGTCCCGGGACTGTGCCTGAAAGTGACCGATGCCCGGGATGGGGAAGAGAATACGGAAGTGTTTCTTCACGAGGGGGGGGATCGCCGAGTTCGCTGACTTCCTCGCCAGGGATGCGCCCCTCACAGAGGTGCTGCGACTCGCCGGCAGCGACTCGTTCACCGAGACGGTTCCCATGCTCGACGAGGCGGGAGCCATGACAGCGACCGATGTGGAGCGCAGCCTTGAGGTGGACATCGCGGCCCGCTGGGGGACCGGATACGACACCCAGATGCGTTCATTCGTCAACATCATCGCCACTCCCAAGGGCGGCACCCACGTCTCCGGTTTTGAGCGGGGCGTGACGAAGGCCTTCACCAAGGCGCTCGACGGGACCCGGCTCCTCAAGAATGGAGAGGAGGTCGTGAAAGACGACTGCCTGGAGGGCCTGACCGCAGTGGTCACCGTCCGGTTGGCGGAACCCCAGTTCGAGGGCCAGACGAAGGAGGTGCTTGGGACCCCACCCGTGCAGCGCCTGGTGGCGCGCATCGTCGAGAGTGAGCTCACGGAGTTCCTGACCAGTTCCAAGGCCGCCACCAAACAGGTCGCACGCACCCTGATGGAAAAAGTGGTCAACGCATCCCGCGCCCGCATCCAGGCACGGGCGCACCGCGAGAACCAGCGCAGGAAGAACGCCCTCGAGTCATCGACACTGCCCCCGAAACTGAAAGACTGCCGAAGCGCTGACGGCGACCTGAGCGAGCTGTTCATCGTCGAGGGGGACTCGGCGCTCGGCACTGCGAACACAGCCCGCAATTCCGAGTTCCAGGCGTTGCTGCCGATCCGCGGCAAGATTCTGAACGTGCAGAAGGCCTCTGTCGGCGACATGCTCAAGAATGCTGAATGCGCCGCCATCATCCAGGTGGTCGGCGCAGGCTCCGGGCGTACCTTCGAGGTGGATGCGGCCCGCTATGGGAAGGTCATCTTCATGGCCGATGCCGACTCTGACGGGGCGCATATCCGCTGTTTGCTCGCCACCTTGTTCTTCCGATACATGCGTCCCCTGGTCGAGGCAGGGAGGGTGTATTCGGCGGTTCCGCCGCTGCACAGGTTTGAGCTGATCAACCCGAAGCGCGGCATGGAGAAGTACATCTACACCTACACCGACGGGGAATACCAGCGTAAGGCCGCGGAACTCACGAAGAAGGGAGTCAGGTTCAAGGAGCCGCAGCGGTACAAGGGTTTGGGGGAGATGGACGCGCACCAGCTTGCAGAGACAACCATGGATCCCAGGCATCGCACTCTACGACGTCTCACCGTCGATGACGCGGCGCGGGCGGAGGCTGTCTTCGAGATGCTGATGGGCAACGAGGTGGCGCCGCGGAAAGAGTTCATCGTGGCGGGTGCCTACGCCCTCGAAGCCGACCGCATCGATGTCTAAGCGATATGGTGCGGTCCGCTGGCGTTGTGTGGCGTAGGTCTGCCTACAGTAGACCGTCACGGATCGGATGGTGTTCTAGGGCTACCGGGGACGGCAAGCCACTGGAGGTACCGCCGACGAGGCGGATTGGGCAATGACCCCGCATCCGGGAGGAGAGAAACGACCGGCGCCACCAGGACGTTAAACCAGCTGCTCCAGCAGGCCGGTGTCCACGTCGTACATGAAACCCCCGGCCTCGGCCCGGTCCTTGATCAGGGGGTGGGCACGGACCGCGGAGACGTCCTGTCTTAGACGGCTCAGCTGATCTGGATTGGCCCCGAAACTCAGCCAGGTTGCGTCCATCCCGTTGCGTTCCGCTATCGACTGATGGAGTGCCTCGTCGGTCCCGGACATGGCGCACCGGGTGTGGGGAATCAGCATGATCCGGTCCACATGCAGCAACTGAACGGCCAGGACCAGTCCAGTCATGGTCCAGGGCGCAACCCAGCCCCCGGGGGAGCGGAGGATCTTCGCGTCTCCGGGGCCCAGTCCGACCATTGGCAGGGGATCGATTCTGGAGTCCATGCAGGTGACGATCGCGACCCCGGCATGGGCGATGCCGTCAGCGCCGCGCCGGGAGAAGCTTGCGGCGTAGTCCTGGTTGGCGGCGAGCAGGTCGTCAAAACTCATAGAACCATTTCCCTCGCATCGTGGCTGCCTCTGAATCCGAGCGCTTGCACTGTGCCACCGAGTGACACGCCAGACCCATCACGTTTCGTGGTGGGCTCAGGGAGAGCCACCGGTGTGCCATCGGGGGCCACCGCTGCGACGGATCTGCCGATGGCGGCGGCTACAAGAGTCGTTTCTCCTTTGAGGAAACGCTGGCATCTCACCCCGCCCGTAGCGCGTCCCTTGGTCGGGTACTCAGCCAGGGGGGTCACCTTGGCGCCGCCGGTGGCGCTGCCGAACAGTGAATCTGATGCGCCGGCGACGGTCACCACCATGTCCTGCCCGGGATCGACTCCGCCGAAGAACACCACCCTGGCCCCGTCAGCCAGCTTGACGCCGGCCACTCCGCCGCCCAGCCGTCCCTGCGGACGCACCAGGCCCGCGGAGAAGTGCAGCAGATGCGCGTCCGAGGTGACGAAGGCAAGATGCGGGGCGGTGAGCTCGACGGCGCTCACGACCTCATCACCTTCATCGAGACGGATCACATCCCATGAGTCTTTGCCCATCACCTCGGGATTGACTCGTTTGACCACACCTCGCATGGTTCCCAGCGCCAGACCGGGCCCTCCGGGATCAAGCGAGGTCAGGCCAACCACTCGTTCCCCCGACTCTAAAGCCCACAGCTCCTGCGCCGCGGAGCCCCCCTGCAGGTTCGGGGCTGTCGTGGTCACCGGCACCGTGGGCAATTCGATAGCCCGCGCTCTCAGCAGCCGCCCGGTGTTGGTGATCACCCCGAAATCGGCATGGGATGTGACCTTGATGGCCGCTGCGATCGCATCGTGGGGTGCCCGAGGGCCTAACGCGGGCAACGGGCCTGCCGAGTCGGTGCGAGCAGCGCGGCCGGTCGTTGACAGCAGCACCCAGCAGGGTTCGTCGGGGACCTCCAGGGGAGCTGCCGACCGGACGACACCGTCGGAAGCCAGCAGCACGGTACGGCGCGAGGTCCCAAAACGGGTGGCCACGTCGTCGAGTTCCGAAGCCACCAGAGTATTCAGCACGGCGTCATCATCCAGGATGCGTTGCAGTTCACCGATGCGGGAAGCCAGTTCGTCGGCCTCGGCGTTGAGCTCCAGAGTGGAGTATTTCGTCAGGCGGCGCAGCTGCATGTCGAGGATGTAGTTGGCCTGCACCTCATCGAGGTCGAAGGCCGTCATCAAACGGCTGCGGGCCTCGGCGGCGTCCTCGCTTGACCGCACGATCGCTATCACCTCGTCGATGTCGGCGATCGCAAGCAGCAGGCCCCGCACCAGATGAAGCCGTTCCTGGGCTTTGCCGAGACGGTGTTCCGTACGCCGGATCGTCACCTGGAGCCGGTGGTCCAGATACACCTCAAGCAGCTGTTTCAGGGTCAGGGTCCTGGGTTGCCCCTCCACGAGGGCCACCGCGTTGATGGCGAAGGTGTCCTCGAGTTTTGTGGTGCGGTAGAGCTGCTCCAGCAGGGCCTCAGGATTGATGCCGTTCTTGACCTCGATGACCAGTCTGGTGCCATTGGCCAGGTCGGTGAGGTCCTTCACACCGGCGATACCGACCAGCTTGCGCGAGTCGACGCCCTTCTTGATCTGCTCGATGATCTTCTCGGGACCCACCAGGTAGGGAAGCTCCGTGATGACGATGCCACGCCGACGGGCAGAGACGCGCTCGATGCTGGCCTTAGCACGCACCTTGAAGGATCCGCGGCCTGTCGCGTAGGCGTCCCGGATACCCTCAAGGCCAATGATCCGCCCGCCACCTGGGAAATCGGGGCCTGGCAGGTGCCGCATCAGCTCTTCCAAAGGGGTCTCCCGGTCCTTCAGGAGCGCTTTCAGCGCGGAGACGACCTCCTGGAGATTGTGGGGGGCGATGTTGGTTGCCATGCCCACCGCGATCCCGGAAGCGCCATTCACGAGAAGATTGGGCAGGGCCGCTGGCAGTACCTCGGGCTCGGTGTCCTTACCGTCGTAGTTGGGCCTGAAGTCGACGACATCTTCGTCCAGGCCTGCCGTCATCGCCAGGGCCGGAGGCGCCATGCGGCACTCGGTGTAGCGCATCGCCGCCGGCCCGGCATCGAGCGACCCGAAGTTGCCGTGCCCGTCCACGAGGGGCAGACGCATGGCCCATGGCTGTGCCATACGCACCAGGGCGTCGTAGATGGCGCCGTCACCGTGGGGGTGCAGCACACCCATGACCTGGCCAACCACACGGGCGCACTTCACATGTCCCTTGTCAGGTCTGACGCCCATCTCGTCCATGGAGAAGAGAATGCGCCGCTGGACGGGCTTGAGCCCGTCGCGCGCATCGGGCAGGGCGCGGGCATAGATGACGGAGTAGGCGTACTCGAGGAAGCTGGATTCCATCTCCTCGGTGACGTCGACGTCGAGGATATGTTCCTCGAACTCCTCAGTACTGTTCGCCATGGGCTGGTTCAGATCTCCTCAAGCCGGATCAACGGGCGTAGCTTATCGGCAAGGCCGTCCCCGTCGGGTGCGCGTACCTCTGGAGCAATGCCCGGGGTCCACTCCCAAATATCCGGGGTTTCGGTAAGGGTACCGTGGGCCAAGGCGTGCTCGCCGGGAGTCAGCTGGCGAATGGCCCGCGCCGCCACGTGGTCGGGCTGGAGACTGGCGAACTCCGCATACAGATCTGAGTCATGCTGGCCGTCATCTCCCACCAGTAGCCAGCGGATATTGGGCAGGTCGCGTGCCAGCTCCCTCAGACAAGTGCGTTTGTGGTGGGCGCCGCTGCGGAACCAGCCGGTGTTGGTGGGACCCCAGTCAGTCAGCAAGAGTGCGCCCCGCGGGAAGCCGTGGCGTTTCAGGAAACGCGTGACCATCGGGTAGGTGTTCCAGGCGCCTGTGGAGACGAAAATGAGTGGCGCCCCCGGATGGGCGGCTATCAGCTGCTGGAACAGGCGCGACATGCCCGGCACCGCCTGCCGGGCCTGCTCGGTCACCACCAGGGAGTTCCAGGCCGCGACCATGGGGCGGGGCAGCCAGGTGGACAAGATGGTGTCGTCGATATCCGAGACGATGCCGAAGGTCTGGTTCTCGTCGATCACCTGGACGGGAACCCAATTGGAGGTGCCCCCCGCACCGTCTATGCGCACCTGGTGCCAGCCGATGGGTAGGCCATGGTCGCGGATTCGCACATCGATGTAGCCGCCTCGGTCTGCCTGTACCGGCACTCTGAGGTCGCCGATAATGACCTCGGCGCCAGAGGTCACCTTCGCAGCGGCAATGAAATTGCGCCATCCACGACGATGCAGCAGATCTGTGGCTGCTTGGACAATACCGGCTTGGGCAGGGGGGGCGCAGCACGATCCGCGCGAGGATACGGACCTGTCGTGTCGTGCCGAAACCGGTGTATGCGGTGATGCACTCTTGCCATCCGCGACGCTGCAGGAAGCGGTTCAGCATCCGGTTCAGGCGGTCCTCGATACGGGCGGCGAAGAAGGGCCGGGACTTCATGGTGTCTCAATTTAGTGGAAGAATGGCCGGGTGATTCCGCTGTCCCCTGAGGCATCCATGGCCGCCGCGCTCAAAAAAGAGGTAGAGGAGTGCCGTTTCTTCCCTGAACTGGTCTGGGCGAGTGTCTCTGGGGCGCTGGGACATCAGAGGATGCTCGGATACCTCGTGCATCACGAGGCCAGTTTCGCGACGGGGGATCTGCAGCGCCACCTCACTGCTCTCGTCCTCACCGACAGGCAGCTGATCATCAGCCACACTGATGAGCAGGACGGCGGGTATCCGGATCGTGCCATCACCAGCGCCGAGGTGGTGGCACTGCGAGCCGTTCACTCTGTGGTCGTCACTCGCTCTGTCCACCATCCCGAGCGCTATCCCTCCAATGGATCACAGCTGGTGGAGGCATGGCTCACTCTTGCCTGGGGAGCCGCCTCACGGCTGGATATCGGTCCTGCCACCTGCGAGGATCCGCAGTGTGAGGCCGACCACGGATGGACTGGTATGTCCGTGCCGAATGACCTGACGGTCCGGATGAGCCCGGCTGGCGACGGCTGGCAAAGCGTCGAGAAACTCATGGCCTTCGGCGCCTTGCTGCAGGAACACATCGGATGAGCGGCCCTAAGATCCCGCCATCAGGGGCCCAGGTGGCGCACGCGGCATCATCCCGGCAGTGTGTCGGCGATGCGGAGAGGGAAGCACTGGGTACGCCCGTCGGCGATGACCCCCAGAAGAATGGTGCCTGGACATATGCCACGTCTCCCGATGCCTACCAGCAGGATCTCCTGGTGCCGCCGGACTACGAGGGGGCCTGCCTGAGCAACGTACTTCCCAGCATCGCCGCCCGGCTGCGCGGCGAGAGGCCGGTGATCGGCATACCCCAGGCCACCCGGTACCTCATCCTGCTGCTCGATGGGCTCGGATGGTTTCCCATCGCGGACCACGCCTGCGACAGCCAGCTGTTCGCGCCGAAGCTGAAGGACGCAATACGCTTGACTTGCGCGGTGCCGTCAACCACCGCCACATCGCTGACCACCATCGGCTGCGGCTCGCCACCCGGGAGTCACGGGGTGGTCGGGTACTCATTCCTGGACCCAGACCGGGACTGCATCATGAATGCCCTCACCTGGGCGGGTGGGCCTGCGGACGTCGCGGGTTTTGCCTGCGCACCGACCCTTTACCAGGCACTGCGCTCCCAAGGCCTGACGAGCGGCTGTGTCAGCCTCTCGCGTTTCAAGGGCAGTGGCCTCCAGCGACTGGCCTTCGACGGCACCGAGCATTTCGGGGTTGAGCGGGAAAATAACCACCAGGCATTCACGGGTCTCGTTCTCCAGGCCCTGCGGGAACACGAGGTGGTCTACGCCTACGACCGCAGCCTGGACCACAACGGGCACGCCCACGGGGTTGGGAGCTGGCAATGGCTGGACTCGCTGGCCAGGGCAGAAGACCTCGCCGCCGAATTGTCGGCGGCAGTGCCCAAGGACACCTGCCTGCTGGTCACCGGCGACCACGGCATGATCAACGTTCCCCGGAACCGGCAGATCGTCCTCGAAGATCACCCTGGCCTCTCAGGCGCCGGTCACGTAGGGGGTGAGCCACGGCTCAGGCAGCTTTACAGCCAACAGCCACGGCAACTGGCCAGGGCGTGGAAGACGGAGCTGGGGGAGAGGGCTGAGGTGTGGCTACGTGATGATGCGATCGACGCAGGCTGGTTTGGAGCTGTCACTGACCGTGTCAAGCAGCGCTTCGGTGATGTCCTGGTCGTGATGCAGGAGGACTGGGCCGTCCACACTCGCGCCCTCCCCAGGGAGTTCGGACTCGTCGGACAGCACGGCGCACTGACTGCCTCCGAGATGTATGTGCCTCTTTTCTCCTTCGGGCCGGCCTGATGCATGTCGCATTGCTGATAGACGACTTTTTCCCGTCCTCCGGCGGGATCGGGCGTTCCGTGGAGACACAGATCCAGGAGCTGGCGGACCTGGGGCACGAAGTCAGTCTCATCGCCCCGGACCGGCATCTGGAGAAACCCAGGAACTGCCGCGTCATCGAGTGCCCGACTTTCTACACCGAGGGGTTTCCCGCGCATCTGAGCATCCTGCACAACTCAGAGCGGCGAGCCCAGCTCATCACGCAGTGTGCCCGTTTCGACATAGTCCATACCCAGACCGAGAGAGGGGCGCTGATCCTCGGAGCCCGGATCGCCCGGCTTCAGCGCATACCACATCTCCACACCTTCCATGCCAATGTCGCGGGCACACACCAGACCGTCAAGGCCGCGATCTTTGGCACCTGGCTGTACCAGTTCCTCATCAACCCGCTGCTCACCAAGGCCGCTGGACGGGCTTCCAGCCGGTCGCGGCTGGTTCCCCGGTCCCAGGAGCCGGGTGGACTGGCTGCCCGGATGGATTGGGCCTCCTTCGCCGACATCGCAGGCAAGGTCGATGCCTGGACCGTCCCCAGCCCCTTCATGAAGGAGCTGGTGGAAAGGGCCGCCACCCATGAGGTACCGGGATACGTGGTTCCCACCGGTGTGAGCCGGGGCATGCTGAAAGCGATCGCTCACGCCCGGAGAGAACGCTCCTTCGACACGGTGCGGTTCATCACCGTCGGGCGTCTGGCGAAGGAGAAACGCCTGGATGTCCTGATCAGGGCTTTCCGGCATGCCGGTATCCCCGAATCAGAGCTTGTCATCGTCGGGGACGGAGACCAGCGCTCGCTGCTGAAGATGCTGGCCGCGGGAGCCCACAACATCGATTTCCGGGGCCATTTACGTTCTGTGGATGCCATCGCCTATGAGCTGGTCAACGCTGACGCCTTCGTGCTGGCAAGCTACCGGTTCGATTCCCAGGCGCTGGTGCTCTCAGAGGCCGCGGCGGCGGGGCTTCCCATCCTCTACTGCGATGACCGTTTGACGGTGGCGACCTCACCGAGATCTGCTTTGCTGACCGAGCCCGATGTCCACTCTCTGGCTGCGGGGATGCGCCTGCTTGCCGATCCTGAAAGACGTGAGCGCATGCGCGCCGCCTGCGTTTCACAGACCGGGCGGTTGACTCCCCGGGACACCGCCGAGATGTATGTATCCATCTATGAGGAACTGATCGGAGCTGCGAGTGCCTGAACTCGTCTTTCACACCGGCCCGATGGACTGCGGAAAGTCGACGCTTGCCCTGCAGCTTCATCACACCCAATCCACGCATGGCCGGCAAGGCCGGCTCTTCACATCCAAGGACCGCTCAGGTGAGGCGCAGATCACCTCCCGGCTGGGCCTCAGCGCACCGGCCACCGAGGTGGGGGAGGATTTCGACTTCTGGACCCACACCATCGCCCAGCTGGTGGCCGGGAAGCGAGTCGACTATCTCGTCTGCGACGAGGCGCAATTTTACACGGGCAGACAGGTCGAGCAGCTTGCCCGCATCGTTGATGAACTGCAGATCGATGTCTACGTCTTCGGGATCCTCGCCGACTTCAGGACCAGGTTGTTTCCCGGATCACAGCGCCTCGTGGAATTGGCTGACCGGATGGAAACGCTTCCTCTAGGGCCACTGTGCTGGTGCGGGGCCAGGGGAACCCACAACGCCCGTACAGTGGACGGCCTGATGGTCACCGAGGGGTCGCAGGTCGTGGTCGGAGACACCGACGCGGGGGAAGTCCGGTATGAGGTCCTGTGCCGGGCTCATCACCGGCGCCGCATGACCGCAACTCGAGCCCGCGCCACGCTCGGGGAGGATCCGCTGCCCTTCGGTGATTAGCGGGCGGCAGGTAAGCACCCTCAGCGAGATGGGCCGCCGAACATGATCTCGTCCCAGCTGGGGACATGCGCACGACGGCGGCGCGATCTGGGCTGTGGGGCCGTGTCCTCAGCCTCTATCAGTGATTCCTGGACCAGGCCGACGGGGGGAGTCTCAGCTGCTGGCTCAGGGAAGCCAGCTTCCGGCAACCCATCGAAGTCAGCCTCCGGCAATCCGGCAAAGTCGTTAATGATCTCCGTTTCCTCGAAGCCCTCCTCCGCTGCTTCTACCGAATCCGCTGATTCTGCCGGCGTCTGCTCTCCGGTTGTCTCCTCCTCAAAAGCCTCTGAGGCCTCATCATCCAGGCCGACATAGATTCTCACCGAATCCTCGCTCACGCCACTGAGCATGTCGTACAGGTCATCGAGCTCGGAGGTGGCAGGGCCATCATCGAAGCTGTCAGTGGGGACGTCATCCCCTGGGAGAGCCGGTGGGGGGGGATGGCTGGGATGTTGCACGCACCAGTGCGAACTCATCATCGAAATCGATGGTGTTTTCGTTGTCGGGATCCTTGCTGCCAGGTAGCTCCTCACCAATCATCCAGCGGGCATCCGGGTTGTCGGCCACCGTGAACCGACCCCGAGGGTCGAAGACGAACTCCGCCCGCCGCTCGTGGCTCTCCAGTATCCCCACCAGCCTCCACCTGCGGTCGGGTTCCCGCCATGAGTCCCAGGCTATGGCGTCAGAGTCGATGCCGCGTGCCTGCAACCTGAGGGAGATCAGCTCCCTCAAACGACGATGTCCCGAGCCATCACCGCGGCGCCTGACCGCACATCCTAAAGCGGTGGTGGTCATATGCTCGCGCTCTGCCAGTACCGGCAAGGCGAATCCCTCAATCCGTGTCGGCTCCACTCCGGCTTCCGTGGCCACCTCGGCAAGCGTGGCCCCTCCACGGATGCGGGACTGGATCTCCCGCGGGCTCAATGCGCTGTCCATGCAAACTCCCCTTGTGTCTGATTGAACAACCTACCAGCCGACACCACCTGAAACCGGGACTTGCGCCACACGCAGGATGTGGTACACATAGCCCCGATCATTTTCGGGACAAACTGACGGCGAAACCAGGAGGGACCGCGACATGGCCACCGACTACGACGCACCGCGTAAGAACGACGAGGAGATGAGCGAGGACTCGCTCGAGGAACTCAAGACGCGTCGCAACGACAAGAATTCCGGCAAGGTGGATGAGGACGAAGTCGAGGCTGCTGAATCCTTTGAGCTACCGGGAGCCGACCTTTCACACGAGGAACTCACAGTACGTGTGCTGCCACGGCAGTCGGACGAGTTCACCTGTGCTTCCTGCTTCCTTGTCAAGTCTCAAAGCCAGCTAGCTGAGACCAAGGGAGATCTCAAATACTGTGTCGACTGCGTCTGAGTAGGTTCACAGTTCCATCTTGCTACGGAGCTTTCCTGGGCCCTTGTGCCCGGTGTTGGAGAACCAGCGGCGCTGCATGTAGCGATTCATCGTGAGCTGCGCCATACCCACACCGAGACCGCTGCACAGCGCCCAGATGAGTGCCTGGGTCAATGGAGTCTCAGGATCATTCGGATCTGGCGGGACATCTCCCGTGGCGGTCTCCCAAGCTTTCGTGATCAGCTTCTGGGCGACAAACGTGGTAGCCGTGCCAAGCACGCCCGCGTAGATCTTCCACAGGACCTTCTCCTCAACAGCCATGATTGGGCTTCCTCTCACTTGATCTTGAGGATCCCTATTATGTCCCTGATCCCAGTTTGGCTACAGTCGCGCTACATTGACCGGGTGACTGAGATCCCAGTAGTCGTAGACCTCCCTGGGCAGGTTCCTGCCTACGCCCGCGAGGGAGATGCTGGAGCGGATCTGCGTACCACGCAGGCGATAACACTCGACCCTGGAGAGCGGGCCCTGGTGGGCACCGGGGTGTGCATCGGCCTTCCCGCGGGAACCGTCGGACTGGTCACCCCCCGGTCCGGACTGGCCACGAGCCGTGGGTTGGGGATCGTCAATAGTCCTGGCGTCATCGACTCGGGTTATCGTGGTGAGATCCGCGTTTGTCTGATCAACCTCGACACGAAGGAGCCGGTGCGACTGCAGGCTGGTGAGAGGATCGCCCAGCTGGTGGTTGTACCCTTCTTGCCTGCCCGATTCACCCCGGTGGCCGAGCTCGATGAGACGGAGCGCGGCCAAGGGGGTTATGGTTCAACCGGACAGCACTGAATCTCAGGGAGCAGCATGGAAGCCACCGATGAGGAAAAGGTCGACGAGACGGCCGAGGACGAGGAGAGGGAGAAAAGCGACGAGGAGAAATGGGCGGAGATTGACGAGGACTTCGATCGTGATGAGGGTCCCTTCGACATCGAAGAGGTGGACCTGGATCAGGACGACGTCCAGCGCATCGATCTCGGGGCTCTCGTGGTCACTCCCTTCGAGGGCATGCAACTCCAGCTTCAAGTCGATGAGGCCAAACAGCAGGTCCAGTCCTTCCTGGTGGGAGATGGCGCCTCAGCCATGGAAGTGGCGTTGTTCGCCGGTCCGCGGCGCACGTCGATGCTGGCCGAGATCAGAGACGAGATAGCTGCCGCCTCGGAGAAGGAAGGCGGTGAGGTTACCCTGCTTGAGGGTCCTTTCGGAGTCGAGCTGCGTCGTCGCCAACCAGTCACTGACCCGCAGGGCAGGCAAGGCATCCACGTTTCCCGTACCTGGCTGGTCGGCGGTCCTGGATGGGTGCTACGAGGCATCGTCTTCGGCCGCGCTGCTCTAGAACCAGAAGACGAGGACGCGGTGATAGCCCTTCTCGAGTGCTTCGGTAATCTTGTGGTCCGCAGGGGAACTGCGCCTGCGGTACCTGGAGGTCTCATCCCCCTGAGCGTGCCGAACCTGGAGCAGAAATGACCCACGAGCAACAGGGTCTCCTACAACGCCTGCGGCGTTTTCTGTCCCCTTCCGAGGAGCTAGAGGCAGAGGACCTGAAAGAGCGTTCCCGCGACTGCGGCGCTAGCCCTCTGTCGGAATGCTGTGAGCGTTCCAAGGTGAAACTCCGGGGGACTGTCCGCTGGGTCACTAGCCTCGACATGGGGGGCGTGGAGGCTCTGCTCACCGACGGTACGGGCAGCATCGAGCTGAACTGGACCGGCCGCCGCCGGCTGGACTGCATCACCCCCGGCTGTGACCTCGTCGTACAAGGCAGGATCTCCTCAGGTGATGATGGACTCGTGATGTACAACCCTGAGTTCGAGGTCGTCAGCTAGGGATTCCGCCATATTCAGGAGTTAGTTCATGTGGCTGCCATCACCTGAGGGTGCAGGCCGCCAGGTGCAGCCTCAGTGTGTTACGCATGTCCAGTCCACCCTGGCATCAGCCGAGTAAAATCGGCTCACACCTCTTCCAATGTCACTATCAAGGGATGATCCCCATCAGCCTGTGTAAGCGAACATCGAACTGAGTTCGCCCTCGGTGTCCTGGCTGACCACGAAAAGCATCTCGTCCATGGCCTCGAGTGCGCTATCACGCTCCGGTACCAGCGGGATGCCATCGCGGATGATCGCCACCAGGACCACTTCCCGGGGTAGCTCTAGATCCCGGATCCGGCGCCCGACGAACGGGCTCTGTTTGGGCAGCCGGATCTCTGAGAGGTTCGTCGCAGACTTGGTGAAGGTGAACAACCTCACCAGGTCACCCGTCTCAACGGCTTCCTCGACCAGAGCTGACATGATGCGAGGCGTAGAGACAGCGACATCCACGCCCCAGGCCTCATCGAAAAGCCACTCATTGCCAGGGTGGTTGATGCGGGCGACAGTGCGAGGCACACCGAACTCTGTCTTCGCCAGCAGCGAATGCACCAGGTTCACCTTGTCATCGCCACTGGCCGCGATCGCCACATCGCAGTTCTCCAGCTCGGCCTCTTCCAGGTTCTGCAGTTCACAGGCATCGGCCTGGAACCACTCTGCGCCAGGCACCGAATCAGGATTGATGGCTGAGGGATCCTTCTCTATGAGCAGAACCTGATGGCCATTGCTGATCAGCTCGCGGGCGATCGACCGGCCCACGTTGCCGGCTCCGGCGATGGCTACTCGCATGGTATTTCCTTATAAGTCTCAGGGATGGGTCGGGGGAGCAGCGAAAAGGGATTCGACGGTGTCAGTCCTCTCCGTCTCACAGGCCACAAAGATCAGGTCCCCGTCCTGGAATACAGTCTGGGAGTCCGGCACGATACCGCGCCCCGTCCGGGAGATGAAAGGGATGGGCGCCTGCGCGGCCGCGGACAGGTCCCTGATCCGCTTCCCCACCCAGCCAGAGTGGACATACACCTGGAGTAGCCGCACCGTACCCGAGGGATCCCGCCATACGGGCTCGCTGCCTTCCGGTAACAGCCTGCGCATCACCTGGCCCACCGTCCAGCGCACGGTGGCCACGGTCGGTATACCCAGCCTCTCATACACGGCAGCCCTGCCCTGGTCGTAGATGCGGGCCACCACGTTGTCTATCCCATACTGCTCACGCACCACCCGGGCCGCCAGGATGTTGGAGTTGTCACCGCTGGAAACAGCTGCAAACCCGTCGGCGTGCCGGATGTCGGCAGCCTCCAGCACCTCCCGGTCGAATCCGACCCCGCTGACCGTGATTCCCTGGAAGTCGAGCCCGAGCCGACGGAACGCGTCCACGTTCACGTCGATCACCGCCACCGAATGGCCTCGCTCCTCGAGGCCCCGGGCCAGCATGGAGCCAACGCGGCCACAGCCCATGATCACGATGTGCACTTGCGTCTCCCTCCCGGTCCGGCGGATCCCGGACGCAGATCCGACGGTATCGCAATCACCCTGCCATGGGTCTACCGTAGGGCCTCGTGAACATCTATCAGGCGCTGAAGCGTGTGTTCGTCGGCCGCCGCCTGGCCAGTGCACAACTGGGGGAAACGCTTCTCCCGAAACGGCTCGCGCTGCCCGTGTTCGCCTCGGACGCGCTGAGCTCGGTCGCCTACGCACCCGACGAGATCCTGATCACCCTGTCCTTGGCCGGGATGACCGGCTACCTGTTCTCGTGGCAGATCGGGCTCGCGGTCGGGGTCGTGATCGCGGTGGTGGCGATGTCCTACCGGCAGACCGTTCGTGCCTATCCGACTGGTGGAGGGGACTACGAGGTAGCCGCGTCGAACCTGGGCAGGCACGCAGGACTGACCGTGGCGTCGGCGCTGCTGGTCGACTACGTGCTGACGGTCGCCGTCTCGGTTTCCGCCGGTGTGCTCAACGCCAAGGCGATGCTCCCCGGGATAGACGGCTACGAGGTGCCCATCGCGGTCGGGGTGATCGTCGTCCTGGCACTGATGAACCTGCGGGGCGTCAGGGACTCCGGGGGGGTGCTGGCCTGGCCCACCTACGTCTTCATGTTCTCAATGCTCTTGATGCTCGCCATCGGATTCTTCCGGATCCTGGTCCTGGGGCATTCGCTGAAGAGCGAGACCTCCGACCTGACGGTGATCGGTGCCCAGGGCGCCGACCAGGCCTTCGGGTGGGTGCTGGTCGCGATCATCACCCGGGCCTTCTCGTCGGGCTGCGCCGCGCTGACCGGCGTGGAGGCCGTGGCCAACGGCGTGCCATCGTTCCGCCCCCCCAAGAGCCGCAACGCCGCCTCGGTGCTCGGGTTGCTCGGGTTGATCGCTGTGACCATGCTCGTCGGGATCGTCCTGCTGGCAAACCTGACCCGTGTGCACCTGATCGACGAACTGACAGGAACCCACTACCTGAAGCCGGACGGCTCGACCATCCACACCGCGGCGGTGACCGTGACGGGACAGCTGGCGCGCACGGTCTTCGGCGACTGGTTCGTTCCGGGTTTCTACGTGGTCATCATCGCCACCCTGTCGATCCTGTTCCTGGCCGCGAACACCGCTTTCAACGGTTTCCCGAGCCTGGCTTCGATCCTCGCCAAGGACGGTTATCTGCCCCGGCAACTCCACACCCGCGGCGACCGGTTGGCCTATTCCAACGGGATCGTGCTGCTGGCCGTGGCGGCCATCGCCCTCGTCTGGGGTTTCAACGCCTCCGTGACGGCCCTGATCCAGCTCTACGTGGTCGGGGTGTTCATCTCCTTCACCGTCGGACAGACCGGGATGGTGCTGCACTGGAACCGCGCGCTCCGCGTCGAGAAGGACCGGGGCGAACGACGGCGCATGCAACGATCCCGCGTGGTGAACCTCCTCGGCGCGGGAATGACCGCCGTGGTGCTGGTGGTCGTGCTCATCTCCAAGTTCACCCACGGCGCCTACCTCGCCCTGGTTGCCATGGGATTGATGTACCTGCTGATGGTCCTGATCCGCAGACACTACGACCAGGTCAGGGATGAACTGGCCCTCCGCCCCGAATCCGACCGGGCACTGCCGAGCCGGGTCAGGGCGGTGGTGCTGGTGCAACAGGTGAACCTGCCCACCGCGAAGGCCATCGCCTACGCGAAGGCGGGTCGCGCCACATCCCTGATGGGGGTGACGATCTCCGTCGATGACGAGGAGGCGCGCGAGCTCATGGAGGCGTGGCGGAGGGAGGATTTCGGCATTCCGTTGCGCGTGATCGCATCCCCCTACCGGGAGATCACCCAGCCCTTCATCCGCTATGTGGCCGAGATGCGCACTGAGAACCCCAGGGACGTGGTGGCCGTCTACATTCCCGACTATGTGGTGGGGAACTGGTGGGAGCGACTGCTCCACAACCAGACCACCCTGCTGATCCGCACCAGGCTGCACTACATGAGCGGGGTGATGGTGATCTCGGTGCCCTACCAGCTCAGCAGCTCGCGGCGCCGCGAGGCCAGACAGGGCACCAGATGATCGAGGTCGAACTCGAACGGGTGGCCCACGGTGGTGTGGTCGTGGGGCGCTTCGACGGCAAGGTGATCTTCGTCACGGGCGGACTGCCCGGGGAGCGGGTGGTCGTAGAAATCACCGAGAAGGGCAGCCGGTTCGATCGGGGACGCGTGATCCGGGTTCTCGAGGCCTCCCCGGGACGGGTGGAGCCCCCGTGCCCGATCGCCGGAGAGTGTGGTGGCTGTGACTGGCAGCACGCCAGTCCCGAGCTCCAGCTCGACCTCAAGACGGCCGTCGTCGCGGAGCAGCTGTCCCGATTGGCGGGAATCACCTGGCCCGGGCGGGTGGAGGCCATCCAGCCGACGGTCAACTGGCGCACCCGGATGAGGTACTCGGTCAGCGGTGGTCGCGTGGGGCTACGCGGGCGGCGATCACACGAGGTTGTGTCACTGCCCGAGACGGGATGCCTCGCCGCTGCACCCGGCCTGTTCCCGGCTCAGTTGAACGAACTCGCGGAAGGAGCGGAATCGCTCAGCGTGGTTCGCGCGGCGAACAGGGTCAGCGTGCTCGCCGATGGAAAACTCCTGATCGGCCCACCCCGGGTCCGCGAGAAGGCGGGAAAGTTCTCCTTCCAGGTGGCAGCCTCCGGTTTCTGGCAGGTACACCCCAGGGCGGCCGAGACCCTGCTCGACGCCGTCATGGAAGGGCTCAAGCCCAGACAGGGGGATCTGGCGCTCGATCTCTACTGCGGTTCGGGGTTGTTCGCCGCGGGCCTGGATCACTCCGGGGCCGAAGTTTTCGGGGTGGAACTGGACCGGGAGGCTGCTGCGAATGCCCGCGTCAACGTGCCCCGGGGGCGTTTTCTGGCGCTGTCGTTGGCGAAGGCACTGCGACGGCT
This sequence comes from Arachnia rubra, assembly GCF_019973735.1. Taxonomy (NCBI): domain Bacteria; kingdom Bacillati; phylum Actinomycetota; class Actinomycetes; order Propionibacteriales; family Propionibacteriaceae; genus Arachnia; species Arachnia rubra. The sequence goes on along the minus strand of NZ_AP024463.1, from coordinate 1,683,277 downwards.
CCCTTCCGGGGTCGATCTGGTCGTCCTCGACCCACCCCGGCGGGGAGCGGGGGCCGCCGTGGTGGCGCGCGTGGCGGATCTCGCGCCCAGGGCCGTCGCCTACGTCGCCTGCGACCCGGCGAGCCTGGCCAGGGACCTGGCGGGTTTTGCGGTACGCGGATATGAGGCGGACCGGATCCGTGCCTTCGACCTGTTTCCGATGACCCATCACGTGGAGTGTGTGGCCATCCTGAAACCCGCCACGAGAACCTGAGGCGTTCACCGGCTTTTTGGGAACAGGGCGTCGCCGTGATATCTTGACGTCAAGATATGTGGCGTGAGGCGGACCAAGGAGAGCTATGAGCGTCAACAGCTTCGGGGCCAGGTCATCCCTCGAGGTGGGTGGCACCACCTACGAGATCTTCCGGATCGACGCGGTGGCAGGACACGACAGGCTGCCCTACAGCCTCAAGATCCTTCTGGAGAACCTGCTGCGAACGGAGGACGGCGTCAACATCACCGCCGACGACATCCGGGCGCTCGGGAACTGGGACGCGGGAGCCGAACCGAGTCACGAGATTCAGTTCACCCCCGCCCGCGTCATCATGCAGGACTTCACGGGTGTGCCCTGCGTGGTGGATCTCGCGACCATGAGGGAGGCGGTCACGGCCCTCGGGGGAGACCCCGCCAAAGTGAACCCGCTCTCCCCGGCGGAAATGGTCATCGACCACTCCGTCATAGCCGAGGTGTTCGGAACCCCGGCTGCCTTCGCCCGGAACACCGAGATCGAATACCAGCGCAACCGAGAGCGCTACCAGTTCCTGCGCTGGGGTCAAACCGCATTCGATGATTTCAAGGTGGTGCCCCCGGGTACCGGCATAGTCCATCAGGTCAACATCGAACACCTGGCGCGGGTCGTCTTCCCGCGTATCGTCGACGGTGTCCTCCAGGCCTACCCCGACACCTGCGTCGGCACCGATTCCCACACCACCATGGTCAACGGACTCGGCGTGGTTGGATGGGGGGTCGGCGGCATCGAGGCCGAGGCCGCCATGCTGGGGCAGCCGGTCTCCATGCTCATCCCACGGGTGGTCGGGTTCAAATTGACCGGCCGGCTCCCCGAGGGGACCACATCCACCGACCTGGTCCTGACCATCACCGAGATGCTGCGCCGACACAAGGTGGTCGGGAAATTCGTGGAGTTCTACGGCGAGGGGGTCTCCCAGGTGCCGCTCGCCAACCGCGCCACCATCGGGAACATGAGCCCCGAGTACGGTTCAACGATCGCGGTGTTCCCGATCGACGGGAAAACCATAGACTACCTGCGCCTGACCGGGCGCGACGAGACCCAGATCGCCTTGGTGGAGGCCTACGCCAAGGCCCAGGGACTGTGGCATCTAGACGATCACGAACCCGACTACTCCGAGTACATCGAACTCGACCTCAGAACCGTGGTGCCGTCCATCGCCGGGCCGAAACGTCCCCAGGACCGGATCCTGCTCACCCGTTCCCGCGACAGCTTCCGCGAGGTGCTGCCCACCTACACGGGCACCCCCGACGCCTCGGTGCCGGTAACCCTCGCCGACGGCACGTCCTTCGAGCTGAGGAACGGAGCCGTCACCGTCGCATCCATCACATCCTGCACCAACACCTCCAATCCGTCCGCGATGCTGGGCGCGGCCCTGGTGGCGAAGAAGGCCGTCGAGCGGGGAATGACCCGGAAACCCTGGGTCAAGACATCGCTGGCGCCCGGCTCCCAGGTGGTAACCGACTACTACACCAGGTCCGGGCTCGGAGACTACCTGGACGCGATCGGGTTCAATCTCGTCGGCTACGGCTGCGTGACCTGCATCGGCAACACCGGCCCTCTGATTCCCGAGGTCTCGGCCGCCGTGAACGAACACGATCTGGCCGTGGCCGCGGTGCTCTCCGGCAACCGGAACTTCGAGGGCCGGATCAGCCCGGACGTGAAGATGAACTACCTCGCCAGCCCGATGCTGGTCATCATCTACGCCCTCGCCGGCACCATGGACATCGACCTGTTCAACGACCCCATCGGCCGGGACCGCGACGGAAACGACGTGTTCATGCGGGACCTGTGGCCCACCCAGGCCGAGATCGAGGACGCCATCAGCTCATCAATCAGTTCCGAGATGTTCGCGTCCCGCTACGCCGACGTGTTCACCGGGGACGAGCGCTGGCGTTCGCTGCCCACCCCGAGCGGGGCGGTCTTCGAATGGGACGAGGAATCCACCTACGTACGCCGGGCCCCCTACTTCGACGGAATGCCCGAAGAACCCATCCCCGTCGAGGACATCGGGGGCGCCCGGGTGCTGCTGAAGCTGGGGGATTCCGTCACCACAGATCACATCTCCCCGGCGGGAAGCATCAAGCCGGACTCCCCGGCGGGCGCCTACCTCGCGTCCCAGGGAGTGGGCCGCCGGGACTTCAACTCCTACGGATCCCGGCGTGGAAACCACGAAATCATGATCCGGGGCACCTTCGCCAACATCCGGCTGCGGAACCAGGTGGCGCCCGGCACCGAGGGTGGTTTCACCCGCGACTTCACCCTTCCCGGGGCCCCGGTGACCACCGTCTACGACGCGGCCCAGAACTACGCGGCCGCAGGGATTCCGCTGATGATCCTGGCAGGCAAGGAGTACGGGTCCGGATCCTCCAGGGACTGGGCGGCCAAGGGCACGGCGCTGCTCGGGGTGAGAGCCGTCGTCGCTGAGAGCTACGAGCGGATCCACCGCTCCAACCTGATAGGGATGGGGGTCCTCCCGCTCCAGTTCCCCGACGGGGTCTCCGCCGACTCCCTCGGTCTGACGGGGGAGGAGATCTTCGCCGTCTCCGGCATTACCGAGTTGAACTCCGGCATCACCCCGCGCACGGTCAGGGTCACCGCAACCCGTCCCGACGGCACGGTGACGGGATTCGACGTGATCGTGCGGATCGACACCCCCGGGGAGCGGGCCTACTACCTCAACGGCGGCATCATGCCCTACGTACTGCGCAACCTGGCGAGGGCCTGAACGGCCCTCACCGGACCTCCGTGAGGCCCCTCCGGGGCCCTCGCGGGGTGGCACCACCCCCGGTTTCAGCAGCTCAAGGCCTTGTCGTAGCCGAAAATGAGGGGGGTGGTCGCGCGTGTTGACCCCTGTCGTACTAGTGTCGGTATCAAGCAAACGCATGGATGCCCAAGGTGGGGCAGCCAGAAACAATTACGAAGGAGTAACACATGCGTATCGCAATCCCGACCGAGGTCAAGAACAACGAGTTCCGGGTCGCCATCACCCCCGTTGGCGTCCATGAGCTCGTCAGAAGGGGCCACGAGGTCTACATCCAGGCGGGTGCGGGCGTCGGTTCTTCGATCCCGGATGAGGAATTTGTCGCGCAGGGTGCGAAGATCGTCAGCAACGCCGCCGACACCTGGGAGGTTGGCGAGATGGTGATCAAGGTGAAGGAGCCGATCTCCAGCGAGTACCAGTACCTGCGTGAGGACCTGACCCTGTTCACCTACCTTCACCTCGCGGCCGATCGTCCCCAGACCGATGCTCTGCTCAAGGCAGGCACCACTGCGATCGCCTACGAGACCGTTCAGCTGCCCTCCGGTGCGTTGCCGCTGCTTTACCCCATGTCCGAGATCGCAGGCTCCCTGGCCCCCCAGGTCGGTGCCCACGCCCTCATGAAGGCCCAGGGTGGGCGCGGCGTCCTCATGGGCTGCATCGGTGGCGTTCCCAGCGCCAAGGTCGTAGTCCTCGGTGGCGGTGTCGCGGGCCAGAACGCGGCCAATATCGCCATGGGTCTCGGTGCGGACGTCACGGTTCTCGACACCGACCTCGACAAGCTGCGCAACACCTTCTGGAGGTTCCACAACCAGGTACACGGTGTCGTGAGCTCCGCCCTCACCGTGCAAGAGCACGTCCTCCAGGCCGATCTGGTGGTCGGCACGGTGCTCATCCCCGGCGCCAAGGCCCCGAAGCTCGTCACCAACGACATGGTCGCCGAGATGAAGCCCGGATCGGTGCTGGTGGATGTCGCCATCGACCAGGGTGGCTGCTTCGAGGACTCCCACCCGACCACCCACGACGATCCGACCTTCCCCGTCCACAACTCGCAGTTCTACTGCGTGGCGAACATGCCGGGAGCGGTGCCGAACACCTCCACCTGGGCGCTCACGAATGCCACTCTTCCTTACGCGGTCCAGCTCGCCGACAAGGGCGCGGCCCAGGCGCTGAAGGACAACCCCGCGCTGGCCAAGGGCCTCAACACGGTCAAGGGCAACCTGACCTTCGCGGGCGTTTCCGAGGCGTTCAACCTGCCGCTGATGTCCCTGACGGAAGCGCTGGATCATGTCGGATGACCCCACAGCATCAACGCAGGCCGCCGAGGGGCAGGAGCATCTGCAGCGGAATCTGAAGAACCGCCACATCCAGCTCATCGCCATCGGCGGCGCCATCGGAACGGGCCTTTTCATGGGCTCGGGCAAGACCGTTCACCTGGCGGGACCATCGTTGCTGTTGATCTACCTGCTCATCGGGACGATGCTCTTCTTCGTGATGAGGGCCATGGGTGAACTCTTGCTCCACAATCTCGAGTACAAGTCCTTCCAGGATTTCGCCCGAGACATGCTCGGACCGTGGGCCGGGTACTTCGCGGGCTGGACGTACTGGATTCTGTGGGTCGTCACGGCCAGTGCAGAAGTCGTTGTCATCGCCGGTTACTTTGATTTCTGGATCAAGGACATGACCTGGTCGATGATCTGTACGTTCATTCTCCTGATGGCTTTGCTCGGCTGCAACCTGTTGACGGTCAAGCTGTTTGGTGAGATCGAGTTCTGGTTCGCCCTGATCAAGATCATCGCCATCCTGCTTCTGATCGTCGTCGGCATAGGAATGATCCTCGTGAACTTCCAGTCTGCTGACGGGACGACAACCGCATCGATCACTCACTTGTGGAGTGCCTATGGTCCATTGGGAATCTTCCCGGCCGATGGTGACAACTTCTTGGCGGCTTTCCAGATCGCGGTGTTCGCGTTCATCGGTATCGAGTTGATCGGAACGGCTGCGGCCGAGACCTCCGATCCGCACAAAACCCTGCCGAAAGCGATCAACGCCATACCGGTTCGGATCGTGATCTTCTACGTGCTGGCCTTGGCGGTCATCATGTCGGTCACTCCGTGGGACAAGATCGATCCGGGCATGTCACCGTTCGTGAACCTGTTCAGCATGGTCGGGTTCGTCGCTGCTGCAGGGGCCATGAACTTCGTGGTCCTGACCTCTGCTTCCTCCAGTGCGAACTCGGGGATCTTCTCAACCTCCCGCATGCTGTACGGGTTGTCCCAGTCGAAGCAGGCGCCCGAGTCCTTCGGGCATCTGTCGAAGCACCAGGTTCCGGCCAAGGCGTTGATACTGTCAGTGGCACTGACGTGTGTCGCCTTCCCGATCCTGGTCATCGGTGGGTCGGTGATGGAGGCATTCACCATGGTCTCCTCGGTATCGGTGGGACTGGTGCTGTTCATGTGGTCGCTGGTCCTGGTGTGCTACATCCGCTATCGGAAGTTGCATCCCGAGGCTCACAAGAATGCGGCATTCCGAATGCCGGGCGCCGCCTTCATGCCGTGGGTGGTGCTGGGCTTCTTCGGGTTCGTGGTCTATGTGTTGTTGCGCTATGACGACACCCGGATAGCCTTGGGGCTGACGCTCCTGTGGTTCGTGGGATTGACGATTTCGTGGTTCGTCAGAAAGAAGGTCCGCGGAGGCGTTTCTCAGTAACGAGTGCCCAATTCCAGAGAAGGAATTAGTTGGTGGGGTGCGGGGTGACCCGTGCTCCACCAACTCTCGTTTGAGGGCCTGACCTGCTGATCTGCACTGCAGTTTTTCCGGAGGCACTCGACGATGAGTTGCGTCTGGGGTGTCCGATTGGACAGGTGAGTTGGAAGCATCCGGAGCAGACCTTCCGAAAGCATTTGATTCCGGAGGATGGCGCAGCAGTCATGAAGCTCTGGGAATGAAAACCTGTGCCGTATTCCCGGAAGAGAGAGCCAGTGCCAAGCGTCGCAGCTTCCCCAGGTCTGCGAGCACCTTGGACCGGTTCTTCTCCCGGAGGATCCAGGCGGGCAGCCGGTGGCAGAGCTCCCAATACATCCAGGAACATCAGTGACCCACAGGAACAGGCGGGCACCGGAACCCGTGTCTCTGCCGGACCACATGGGAGCGGACTTCCTTCTTCTGCGCTCCGCAGACGCCGCACCGGAACCACAGCACGGTCCGGAGCGTTTCGTCAATGGTTGAGAAGCGTATCGTCCCGGATCTCCGAGGGCCCGTTCCGCAGGGAAGGGACGAACACGCGGCCGGGAAGCGGTAACACTACAAGGTGTCCGTTCCTTGGGAGAGCCTCTAGACTGTCCGCCATGTCCCTGCTCACCAAGATTGGTGGTCCGCGTGACCTGCGAACGCTCTCGCGCCGCCAGCTGACAAGTCTCGCTTCCGAGATCCGCGGCTTCCTCATCAACCGGGTCAGTCGCACAGGTGGGCACCTGGGGCCGAATCTCGGTGTCGTCGAACTCACCCTGGGCATTCACCGGGTCTTCAACTCGCCTCACGACCCGATCATCTTTGACACGGGGCACCAGTCATACGTCCACAAGATCCTGACGGGGCGGGCTGAGGGGTTTGAGCATCTCAGGCAGCGGGGAGGACTTTCCGGCTATCCGTCCCGCTCCGAGTCTGAGCACGACTGGGTTGAGAACTCCCACGCCTCTACGGCCTTGTCCTGGGCCGAGGGCCTCGCCAAGGGATTTCGCCTGCGCGGGGAGGAACGCACCGTGGTCGTGGTGGTCGGGGACGGAGCGTTGACGGGGGGCATGGCCTGGGAGGCGCTGAACAACATAGCAACGCAACCCGACCTGAGGATCGTGATCGTAGTCAACGACAACGGTCGCTCCTACACCCCGACGGTCGGCGGGCTTGCCGAGCACCTTTCCGGGCTGCGTACCGACCAGCGCTATGAACGTACCCTGAGCTTCATCAAGAACAAGCTCAACCGGGTGCCGTTGCTGGGCAGGCCCATCTACGACCTCCTGCATGGATTCAAGACGGGCATGAAGGACATTCTTGCACCGCAGGGGATGTTCTCCGACCTTGGGCTGAAGTACACAGGCCCGATTGACGGGCATGACATCCGCGCTGTCGTCAGTCATCTTGAACGTGCTCGCCACTTCGAGGGACCAGTGCTGGTTCATGCCATCACCCAGAAGGGCAAGGGCTTCAAAGCTGCCGAGGAGCATGAGAGGGATCAATTCCACGCCATCGGGAAGATTGATGAGGTGACTGGCCAACCGCTCAGCGATGCCGTTCAGGCAACTTGGACTGATGCCTTCAGCGAGGCCATGGTGCGGATCGGGGAACGCAGGCCGGATGTCGTGGCCATCACAGCTGCCATGCTGTATCCCACGGGGCTCGGCCGGTTCGCGGCGGCTTTCCCCGACCGGGTCTTCGACGTCGGGATCGCAGAGCAGCACGCAGTGGCCTCCGCGTCTGGCCTGGCCAGAACGGGTTTACACCCCGTGGTCGCGGTGTACGCCACCTTTTTAAACCGGGCCTTCGATCAGGTTCTGATGGACGTGGCCCTGCACGGCGAAGGGGTTACCTTCGCGCTGGACCGGGCTGGGATCACTGGGACAGATGGGCCAAGCCACAACGGCATGTGGGATCTCTCGTTGTTTGGCCTGGTTCCCGGCATCGAGATCTCAGCTCCGCGGGATCAGCCGCGGCTGGTTGCCGCACTGGAGCGAGCAGTGACAGTCCAGGACGCTCCAACGGTGTTGCGTTACTCCAAGGAACGACTCCCAGACGAGATACCAGCCATAGCGACCCGGGGCCTGGGACGAGACCAGGTGGATTTGCTGCGCATTGATGCCGGTGCGCGGCTGCTGATCATAGGCTACGGTCAGTTCGCGGGCTTAGGGCTTGAGGTGGCTGAGAAACTTGCGGCGGAGGGGGTCGCCTGTTGTGTCGCGGACCCGATCTGGTGCCTTCCTCTCAGCCCCGAGCTGCTTCGCCTGGCGTCCAGGTATGACCTGGTGGTCAGTATTGAGGATGGTCTTATGGCCGGAGGGCTAGGAGAACGACTGAGAGCTAAGCTGGCTGATCATGCACCTGGCGTAAGGATGCTGGCCTTCGGTATCGAGCAGCGATTCCTGAGCCAGGGCACCCGCGACGAGATACTGGCCGAGCTACGCCTGACCTCCAGCGACATTGCGCGTAGTGTGCTTGAGATGGTGGTACGTGCCCAGGATTTGCCTGCGGCTCAGCCGTCTTGAAGGCACTTGTTCAACAGCGGCACCAGGAACTCCACCTGCCAGTCCCGCACCCCTAACCCGGCGAGAGCCTCCCGGAAGTCCTGTCCTTCCTCCCATTCGTAGATACAGGTGGACAAAGTGGCGGAGGAGATCACGAGGCTCGGCTGGATGCCAAGTTCGCCAGCCAATGCGTCCACAGCGGCGCGGGCCTTCTTCCAGAAGACCCAGCGATCCGGATGGCTACGTTCCCAGGAACGTGGCTGCGGTATCCCAGTCGCCTCCGGGCGGCGCTGCGGGTAATCATCCGGGGACATCCTAGAGACTGACTCCAGGGCCCGACTCCAGTGCGCCCGGTATCTTCCGGCGTTCCTGGAGCGGAATCCAGGAACGCCGGCCAACGTCGGTGCGTCTGGTAGAGGACTCTCCTTGTCTGCTTTCGATGCAATACCCACTATCGCGGCGTCAGGTAGTATCCGGGAGGGGGGACGGTCCTTCTGCTGGGCGATAGCCTCTCGTTCCTGCCAGAGCGCCCGGGCTACGGCAAGCTGTACCGGATGTCTCAACCCCTGCAGCCCTGAAAGGCGTCGCCACGGCTCCTTCCGGGGAGCAGAGGGGGTGGTGAACAGGTCCAGCGTGTATGCGAATTCCTCCCGGGCCCAGGAAAGACGCCCGCTGGCGGTCAGCTCCGTGTTCAGGACATCAGCCAGTTCAAGCAGGTAGTCGACATCCAAGGCCGCGTAGATCAGCCAGGAAGTAGGCAGCGGGCGGGTGGCCCAGTTAGCTGCCGAATGAGCTTTGCGCAACCGGATACCGAGTTTGGCCTCCAGCAGGGCAGCGAGTCCGACCGATGGCTCTCCAAGTAGCCGGGCAGACAGTTCGGTGTCGAAGAGATACGGCGGCCGCACACCCACTTCGGTCATGCACGGCAGGTCCTGTGAGGCCGCGTGAATGACCCATGGGGCGTCCGAGCAGGCGCTGACGAGATCGCTGAGCCTCGCTGGAGCCTGCTCCAGGGCAATGGGATCAATCAGCCAGGTCCCGGCGCCTTGCCTGCGGATCTGGAACAGATAAGCTTTCGGCCAGTACCGGTGCCCGTGGGCACGTTCCGCGTCGAATGCGACGGGACCGGTTGCTGTGGAGAGAGCGGAGAGACACTCGTCGAAATGCCCAGAGGTCTCCACCACAGGCCGTAGGGGTTCTCGTGACTGCTCGACGAAATCGCTCATGCACGCCCCGGGAACTGCACCACCCCACGAGGTAGTGGAGGGCGCCCAGATATATGTCCAAGCAGATCCTGCCAGGCACTGAGGTGGACGGTGATCCTGTGGTTCGCATCCAGGACCGGGCTCCAGGAGGCCCGGACCTCGACCTCGGCCTGGCGTGTCCGCAGCTCTCCGAAACCATGCCCATAGGAAGCGGTCACCGTTCCAGCCAGGGCTCGGTGGGCCGCATGGTATTTGGCCAGCGCCTCGGTCAGCCAGGACCACGCCGCCTCAGGCAGCAGTGGATCGGTCACCATCTCCTGGTCAACCTCAGCTCTCACATAGGAGACCAGCCGAAAACGACCCTCCCAGTTCTCGTTTCCCGAGGGATCGTGAAGTAGTATCAGGCGACCGGTGCCCAGCTCCTCGTCATCCTCGACGAAGTCCAGCGCCATGGCTATCGAGAACGGGGCGATCCGTTGGGGAGAGCCAATCTCCTCGGCTTTGATCCCAGAACGCCACTGCATGGTGGCGAATTCTTCCAGTGCATGCTGGAACTCAGGGTCGGCCATGCTGGGAGAAGCGAGAGTCACAGAAGTGAGCCTATGTGTCTTCGCCCGAGCTGGTTTGATGGCGCGCCGGTACAAGTCGCAAGCAGACTGAGTTTATGCAATACCGGTCATCTGTGGGCGTGTCGTATCCCTCGCCGTGGAAGACATGCCCCAAGTGGGAATTGCAGGCCCTGCACCGGACCTCGACTCTGGGGCGGCCGGGGATAGAGCGGTCTTCCAGGTAGATGACGCGGTCCCCAGCAAGTGGCTCGAAGAAACTTGGCCAGCCACAATGAGAGGCAAATTTCGCCTCGCTACGGAACAGCTCGGTTCCGCAGGCCCGGCATTCATAGACACCAGTGGAGGTGGTATCGGTGTATTCGCCAGTGAAGGGAGGTTCTGTTCCGGATTCCCGCAACACGTGGTATTCGAGATCGTCCAGTCGCTTCCGCCATTCCTGATCGGGCAGGTCGAGTGGGAAGTACTCCGTCATGTTCCATCCTCGTGAGGGTCGATGTCCAGCAGCCGCATGGCCGCGAATGCGTAGCGCGCCAGGATCAGCTCGGTCACTCTCGGATCTTCTGTTATCGGGGAGGTCACAGCCAAGGCGCCTGCCCTGATCGCGGTCTGCTGGTGGACACGGAAAACTGGCCCTGACGTCAGAAACAGCGATCCGACGGCAATGTTACGGCGCCCTTGGGAACGCAGGGCATTGATGGCGATCGCAGTCGCACGGCCGGTGATGTCGTTCTGGGCCAGCTGCACGGGAAGCCTGTGGTGTGCCCCCCACTGCCTGGCGCGGCGTGCGAGCAGAGAGCTGCCGCGCATATCTCCACCATCAGGGCAGGCCAAGACCAAAGCATCCACTTCCACTGCATTCGCACGATGTAGGGCATCGCGGAGCTTCGCGTCCAGGACATTCAGCAAATCGATATCCGGGCCGATAGGCCTCGCGATGACGATGCTGAGCCCAGGGTGCGCGGCCTCAACCTCGTCACGGGCATGGCCCAGCACGGGGGAGTGGTCTGTGGCCGACACGAGATCCATCGGGACCATGGCGATCTCCTCGATCCCGGTGGCTGCTAGGGATGTGACAGCCTCATGAACGGTCGGGGTGTTGCTGTTCAGGAGGCCGAGACCCACCTTCAAGTCAGGGCGGAGGCTCGTCAGGTGACCTATCACGACGTCAAAGGAAGCCCGCACCGCTGGGTCGTCGTCACCGCGTGCGACAAGCACTATGCCCGGTGCCGACATTGTTTCTCCTCCTTGCGGCTGGATGGCTTTAATGAGGAGCATCGGTGGGCGATGGCGGTTTCGAACCGCCGACCTCTTCGGTGTGAACGAAGCGCGCTACCACTGCGCCAATCGCCCGTGCAGTGTGCAACTTTACCGCACCTACCAAGGCGGCGCCAATCCTCTAGTGTAGAGATGTTCCCCGACTACCGGAGGTCTGGCCATGGAGGCTGTTTCTGCAGAAAATTCATTGGTGGCCCGCGCGCTCGCCATTGCCCCTACTGGGGTTTTCGTAGGGGGGTCCTGGCGCGAGACTCAGTCAGATTTCGAGGTCCTGAACCCCGCCACAGGACAGGCAATCGCCCAGGTAAGTGACGCGAGTGCGGAGGATGGCATGGCAGCGCTGGATGCAGCTGTCTCAGCGCAGGAGAGCTGGGCACATACTGCTCCGAGGGAGCGTGCAGAGCTGCTGAGGAACCTATTCGAGATCGTTATGGAGCGCGCGGAAGAGCTTGCGGTCCTGATGACCCTGGAGATGGGGAAACCCCTGGTCGAGGCACGTGGTGAAGTCTTTTACGGGGCCGAATTCCTCCGCTGGTTCTCCGAAGAGGCCGTGCGTCTCAACGGCCGCTATTCCACGACCCCGGAAGGCACCTTGCGTATCATCACCATGCCGCGCCCCGTCGGTCCCGTGCTGGCGGTCACCCCGTGGAACTTCCCCCTGGCGATGGCAACCCGCAAGCTCGGCCCGGCGCTGGCAGCAGGATGCACCGGTATCCTGAAACCTTCGAAACTGACCCCTCTGACGGCCCTTGCCTTCGCTGAGGCCTGTCGGCGGGCGGGCATCCCCGACGGCGTGGTCAACGTCGTGGCTACCTCTTCCTCGGCAGCATTGACGGGACCCCTGCTTCATGACCCGCGGCTCCGGAAGCTTTCTTTCACAGGATCGACGGCTGTGGGGAAGGCCCTTTTGCGTGAGGCCGCGGCAAATGTGCTGCGAGTCTCGATGGAACTTGGGGGTTGCGCCCCATTCATCGTCTTCGATGACGCCGACCTGGAACGCGCCGTGGCAGCTGCGAAATCCGCCAAACTCCGGAATATGGGGGAGGCCTGCAACGCAGCCAACAGGTTCTACGTCGCACATGAGCTGGCTGATGAGTTCGCCACGAGGCTCGCCACAGAATTCAGAGGGCTTGTGGTCGGGGATGGTCTCGACCCCGCAACCGATATCGGGCCCATCATCACCTCTGAGCAGCTGCATCGTCTCCGAGGCCTGGTGTCAAGCGCCCAGATGCATGGCTCCCAGGTGCTGGTGGGCGGCGAGGAGATCGCAGGGCCTGGCTACTTCTATCGGCCAACCGTCCTGACTGTCCCCGACCCCGGTGAGCCTGTGGTGTGTGAGGAATTGTTCGGTCCGGTCGCCCCGGTGGTCCCCTTTGACTCCGAGGAGCAAGTGCTCAGCTGGGCGAACGCTTCCCCTGTGGGGCTGGCTGCCTACGTTCACACCGCAAATATCGATCGCGCGCTGCGCATGTCTGAGCGGCTTGAGGCCGGCATGGTGGGAATCAACTCTGCTGCCATCTCGAACCCGGCAGCGCCCTTCGGGGGAGTCAAGCATTCCGGGCTTGGGCGAGAAGGCGGTTCAGAGGGTATCGCCGAGTATCTGGAGACAATCTACGTTGGCATCCCCATCTGACCGGGCTTTTCCCGGTCCGGGGCGCCAGGCGGTCCCTGGACTCTGCCTGACAAGCGGGATTTGCGTAGCCGGGAAAGCCTGCGCTAATGTTCTCTACGCGCCGAACGCAGCAACCCGGGAGGGGAGCTATGGGAAAGTGCATGCGGACGTGGCTCAGTTGGTAGAGCATCACCTTGCCAAGGTGAGGGTCGCGAGTTCGAATCTCGTCGTCCGCTCGGAGACAATACTCCACCCGGTGGAGTGGCCGAGAGGCGAGGCAACGGACTGCAAATCCGTGTACACGGGTTCGAATCCCGTCTCCACCTCGGGCGGTTGGCGCAGTGGTAGCGCGCTTCCTTGACACGGAAGAGGTCGCCAGTTCAAACCTGGCATCGCCCACCAAATTCACCGGAAATACCGAGCCCATGGGCTCGGTTGTTTTGCATTGGAGGTATCCATGAACGAGCCAGCCTTGGTGAAAAATGAAACCGAGCACCGCTATGAGCTGTTTCTGGGTGACCGGCTGGCTGCGTTTGCTGAATACCTGCAGCGAGGCCCGTCCACCGAGCTACCGCACACCGTGACCAAGCCGGAGTTCCGGGGACAGGGACTTGCGGGGAAAGTGGTTGATTTCGCGCTGGCTGATATTGCAGCCGCGGGCAAGAAGGTACGGCCCACCTGCCCCTATGTCGCCAGGCGGATAGCTGAGAAACCTGAGTTCGCGCATCTGCTGGAACGGTGACCCTCCGACCGGACGCTGGGGCTGTCCGGTTCCTGAAGCGGCGTTTTCCGCAGGAGATTCCTCTCTGCCAGTCGTCAGCCGGTGGCCTACACAGTGCCGTCCACGGCCTGCGGCAAGCCTTTCACCCCCTAGCGTGGCTGGTGGCAGAATTGGCGCGTCACCTACGGAAAGGAAGGGCCTCCGTGTCTGCGTCTATCGTCGTTATCCGTGCCGGCTCCCGCGAGAGCGTGGAACTGATGACGACCACCACTACCGGGCTCGATCTGTTCGGCGGCGATCGTGCCGTGGTTGCCATGCGCGTCAACGGGGAGATCCTGGACCTGCAGCGTGAGCTCAGCGACGGCGACGAGGTCACCCCGGTCCTGGCAAGCAGCGATGAGGGGCTGAGCATCATTCGTCACTCCACTGCTCACATGACCGCGCAAGCACTGCAGCATCTGTTCGCTGAGGCGAAACTTGGTATCGGGCCGCCGATCACCGATGGTTTCTACTACGACTTCGCGACCGCCCCGCTCACGCCGGAGGACCTCAAAGCGGTGGAGAAACAGATGGGGCAGATCGTCCGCGAGAAGCAGCGTTTCGTGAGACGGGAGGTCGGTGATGAGGAGGCGCGAAGTGAACTGGCTAATGAGCCCTTCAAACTCGAGTTGATCGCGGACAAAGGGGGCGGCTCGTCGGCTGACGGATCGTCCGTCGAGGTGGGGGAGGGACAGCTCACCATCTATGACAACGTCCGCCGCGACGGCTCCGTTGCCTGGCGTGATCTGTGCCGCGGGCCTCACGTGCCGCACACGGGCTACCTTCAGGCCTTCGCACTCACCAAGTCCAGTGCAGCCTATTGGCGTGGTGACCAGCGCAACACCGGACTGCAGCGTGTGTATGGCACTGCGTGGGCCAGCAAGGAGGATCTGAAGGCCTACCAGACCCGCATGGCCGAGGCGGCCAAACGCGACCACCGCAAACTCGGCACAGAGCTAGATCTATTCTCATTCCCGGACGAGATCGGTTCAGGCCTGGCGGTGTTCCACCCCAACGGCGCAGTGGTGCGGATGGAGATGGAGGACTATTCCCGGCGCCGCCACGTCGCTGAAGGCTACCAGTTCGCCTACACCCCTCACCTGACGAAGGCTTCGCTGTTCGAGACCTCCGGGCATCTTGACTGGTATGCCGACGGCATGTACCCGCCCATGCAGATGGATGAGGAGCGTGACGCAGAGGGCAATGTCCGCAAGCAGGGTCAGGATTACTACCTGAAGCCCATGAACTGCCCCATGCACAACCTGATCTTCCGGTCACGGGGCCGCTCCTACCGGGAGCTGCCGCTGAGACTGTTCGAATTCGGTACCGTGTACCGCAATGAGAAATCCGGCGTGGTACATGGCCTGACCCGGGCCCGGGGCTTTACCCAGGACGATGCCCACATTTACTGCACCCGCGAACAGATGCGCGGTGAGCTGACCAACCTGCTCACCTTCGTCCTGGACCTGCTCAAGGACTACGGCCTGAACGATTTCTACCTTGAGCTGTCGACCAAGAACCCCGAGAAGTTCGTGGGCGATGATCAGGCCTGGGAGGAGGCAACCGAGGTCCTGGCTGAGGTTGCGAAGGCATCCGGTCTGGAACTTGTGCCAGATCCTGGAGGGGCTGCCTTCTATGGTCCGAAGATCTCCGTCCAGACCAAGGACGCCATCGGGCGCACCTGGCAGATGTCCACTATCCAGCTCGATTTCAACCTGCCGGAACGTTTCGCACTGGAATACCAGGCGGCTGACGGTACCCGCCAGCGACCGGTCATGATCCACCGCGCGCTCTTCGGCTCCATCGAACGATTCTTCGGGGTGCTCACCGAGCACTATGCCGGCGCCTTCCCTGCCTGGTTGGCACCGGTCCAGGTCCTTGGCGTTCCTGTTGCCGAGGAGTTCAACGAGTACCTGTCGGAGGTTGCCAGACAGCTGAGAGCCCACGGGATCCGAGTTGATCTGGATTTCTCGGATGACCGGTTCGGCAAGAAGATCCGAAATGCCTCGAAATCGAAGGTGCCATTCATCCTCATCGCGGGCGGTGAGGATCGTGATGCGGGAGCCGTCAGTTTCCGTTTCCGGGATGGCTCACAGCTCAACGGGGTGCCTGTGGCACAGGCGGTGGAGCGAATCCGGTCCCACATCACTTCCCGCGTCAACACTGATCCGGGTGCGGAATGACAGAGCCCTCTTCACGTCTATGCGGCGTTCCCGATGCCTTCCAGCGGCTGTGGACCCCGCACCGGATGGTCTACATAGAGGGGGACAAGCCAGAGGACGAGACTGGTTGCCCGTTCTGTCTGGCTCCCGCGAGAGGTGATGATGACGGGCTAATCGTGGCTCGCGGCGAGCATGCCTTCGTCGTGATGAATCTTTTTCCCTACTCCCCAGGGCACCTGCTGGTCTGCCCCTACCGGCATGTCAGCGGATACGTCGATGCTACGGCTGAAGAAACTCGGGAGATGGCAGATTTCACCCAGCGTGCCATCAGTGTCCTGACACAGGTTTCCCATCCTGACGGCTTCAACATCGGTATGAATCAAGGTGCTGTGGCCGGAGCCGGGATCGCTGCACATCTACACCAGCATGTGGTGCCCCGGTGGGCGGGTGACATGAACTTCATGCCGGTGATTGGCCGTACCCGTGCCCTGCCCCAGCTGCTGGGCGACGCGCGTCAGCAGCTGGCAGAAGCATGGCTGACTACGACCTAGTAGGCTGGCTGGCGTGAAGACAGTCGAGCCTGCCCCTGCCTGGGACACAGACCGGCTGGTGACATTGCCGAATGTGCTTTCCTTCCTGCGCCTGTTGGCCATTCCGGTGTTCGGGTGGCTGATTCTCACTGGCCAGAATCTTGCTGCTGTGATTCTGCTGGCTGTTTCGGGAGCTACGGATTGGCTTGACGGTTTCTTGGCACGAGCCCTTCACCAGACTTCGCTGCTTGGATCCAGACTTGATCCAGTCGCTGACCGTCTTTACATTCTCACCGCAGTGGTGGCAATGGCGTTCCGGGATTTGGTGCCATGGTGGTTCTTGGGCATTCTCGCTGCCCGTGATCTTCTGCTCATATGTCTGCTGCCTTCGCTGCGCCGAAGTGGCCTGCTGGCACTTCCAGTCAACATGGCTGGAAAGGCCGGAACGCTGATGCTGCTGCTGGCTTTCCCATTGATACTGATCGGTTCCCCCAGATCGTTGGGGGTGTCAATCGCCGAATGGATCGGATGGCCCCTTGCCTGCCTGGGGGCACTCGCATACTGGGTGGCGGGCATTCTCTACCTGACGGGCACGGTGAGGCTCGCCTGCGAAAGAGGTGATCACGGTGCGTCCTGACTCAAGTATGAGCCTGCTGAGCGATATCGCCTCGGAGGCTATGGATCCTGAATACCTCACCACGGTAGCCCCGCGACGAAACTCCCGGGCCAGGTTCTTGGCTCTGTTCCTGGTGGCCGCGTTGTTGTCGGTTGCCATGGCTTCCACCACACGTTCCCGTAATGAGGTGGCGGATGAGCGAAACGACCTCTTGTCGCGGATCGCGGCAGAACGACAGCGTCGTGATGAGCTCACGGCAAGGGTGGGGGAGCTCGGCTCGGAGAATGGACGTCTCCGGCAGGAGTCTGTAGCAGATCCAAGCCTCAGAGCTGAATTGCAGAGACTCGAGACTGTCACGGGAGCTGTTGCCGTCAGCGGGCCCGGAATCCAGATACAGGTCAATGATGCCGAGAAAGCCGTCAACGGCCGGGGGGTGATCTACGACTCCGACCTGACACGTCTGGTGAATGGTTTGTGGCAGTCCGGAGCAGAGGCTATGGCAATCAACGGACAGCGCATTACGACACTCACACCAATCCGGTCGGCGGGTTCCGCTATCACAGTGGACTATGTCTCCCTGAACCCGCCCTATTCTGTGGACGCGATCGGAGATCCTACGCGTATGCAAACTCGTTTCGCCCAGACGCCGGCGGCTGCTTGGTGGCAGCATCTTCACGACAACTATGGGATTAGCTATGAGCTGAAGCAACCCGGTGACGATCTGCAACTTCCTGCCGATCCTGCTATCAGTTTGCGATATGCCGAGAGCTGAAGGAGAAGAGCATGCTTGCGCTGGCCGGTCTTGCAGTCGGCGTCGTGATCGGGCTGCTGGTTGAACCAACTTTGCCGGTATTCCTCCAGCCT
This sequence comes from Arachnia rubra, assembly GCF_019973735.1. Lineage (NCBI taxonomy): Bacteria > Bacillati > Actinomycetota > Actinomycetes > Propionibacteriales > Propionibacteriaceae > Arachnia > Arachnia rubra. The sequence goes on along the minus strand of NZ_AP024463.1, from coordinate 1,665,400 downwards.
TATCTGCCCATCGCGATCGTCGCGGCGCTGGATGCCATCCTGGGTGGGACACGATCCTGGCTGGAGGGAGTCTTCTCCGATCGGGTTTTCGTCGTCTCGTTTCTTTCAAATGTCCTCATCGCAGGACTGATTGTCTTTGTCGGAGACCAGATCGGCGTCGGATCCCAGCTCTCAACGGGGGTGGTTGTTGTGCTCGGAATCCGGATCTTCAACAATGCGGCCGCAATCCGTAGGGCGGTGCTCCATGCCTGAGCAGACCCCGAAACGAGCCGCCGAGCAGATCGGCCACGTAGATCTCCGGCGGGCTTGGCGCGCTTTCCTCAAGCCCGGACGCGGGCAGTTGCTCGTCGGCGCAGTTCTTTGCCTCGCGGCACTGCTCGTGGTCTGGACTCTGCGTTCGCAGGCATCACAACCTGACTATTCCAACCTGCGCCGCACGGACTTGATCCAGTTGCTCGACAACCTGTCCGCTGAGACACGACGCCTCGAAACCGAGGTCAGGGAGCTCACCACCACTCGCGATCAGCTTGAGTCGGGGGCAGCTGGTGCGAAAGCCGCTGATGATGAGGCAAGGCACCGGACCGAACAGCTGCAGATCATCTCGGGGACTGTGCCCGCCTCTGGTCCTGGAATCCATATAACGATCCAGGATCCCCAGGGGGCGGTCACCCCCGAGCTGCTGCTGGATGCGCTGGAGGAGCTACGCGATGCGGGTGCCGAGGTGGTCGAGTTCAATGACTCCGTACGCGTGGTGGCAGGAACCTGGATCGACCGCGACTCGCAGGGTCGCGTCATGGTAGATGGCGCTGTGCTGACGATGCCCATCGTCATCGAGGCCATCGGTGACCCAGCGACCCTTGAGGCTGGTGCTAGGTTCAGGGGCGGCCTCGTGAGCGAGGTCGAGGGCAGCCGTGTGCAGGGGAGTGTGGAGATCAAGCAGATGAGCAAGATTTCCGTGGATTCTGTGGTCTCTCCAGGCGCGCCAGAATTCGCCAAACCGAAATAGCATGGCAGGCTTGTCAATCCACCGTCCCTCGATAGGCTTGGGACAGCTTGGATGGCGATCAGTATGGAAAGGGGGCCACCGATGACGGGGGTCAGGAACCACCGCCAGGGGGATCTCATGGATTCGAGGAACGACACCACCAGCGTTCTCGCGGCTCTCACGGACGAGCATCTGTCCGCCATTGGAGCGAGCGTCGCCGCCAATGCGGCTGACCTGGCTCCTGGAAACGCGCTGATGATCGTCACCCGCGGCGGAGTTAAGGAATCCCAATTCTTGATCGACTCCGATGTGACCACTCTGGGACGGCATCCCGAATCCGATGTCTTCCTCGACGATGTGACTGTCTCGCGCCACCATGCGAAGCTGGTGCGGGTCGGCGGCGAGTTGATGCTGGAGGATCTGGGGAGCCTCAACGGCACGTACATCAACCGGGTCCTCATTGACGGTCGCGCCCAGGTGCATCACGGCGACGAGATCCAGATCGGCAAGTACCGGGCCACGATTCTGTTGAGCGAGGCCGGGCGGAGTTGATGCCGGTCGCGCCGCGCACGATCGGTCAGGTCCTGGAATCAATCCGGGGTGAGTTTCCGGACATCTCAGTATCCAAGGTGAGGTACTTGGAGAACGAAGGACTGATTTCCCCAGAGCGGGACCATCCTTCCGGTTACCGGCGCTTCTATCCTTCTGATGTTGAGCGGCTGTTGTTCGTGCTACGTGCTCAGCGCGACAGATATCTACCGCTCAAAGTCATCCGTGAGGAACTCGCAGCCATGGACCGGGGAGAACTGCCCTCCGAGAACGTGGAAGTACCTGCACCACCCTCCGCACCTGCTCCAGAGGTCCCAGAACAGCGCAGGCAGTCATCGGGTAACCAGCGTCAGCTGTTCACCCGCCGGGAGCTGCTATCAGAGTCCGGTCTGGGGGAGGCCGCCCTGATTGAACTAGAACGTTTGAAGGTGATCTCACACAGGAGAGGCACCCAGAGATACGGCCGGGAGATGCTGGCTCTCGCAGTGGCCGCTAAACGCCTCGGGGACTACGGTGTCGAGCCCCGTCAGATGCGCGTACTCCAACAGTCGGCATCCCTGGAGGCAGCACTCGTCGAGCAGGCCATCAGCCAGTATCAGGGGCGGCAGGGAGTTCCCAAGGAGGTTCTCCGGGAGGTGTACAGACTGGTGGTCAATGCGCATAGCGGCATGATGTTTTCACAGCTGTTCGGCTGAGGCCAGCGTAGGCTGAGGACATGGTTGAGCTGTGGGTGGTTGGAGTCCAGGTCGGTGATGAAGGTCCGGTTCTGCTGCTGCGTGAAAGCGATGGGGACCGGATGCTGCCGATCTGGATCTCCGCAGTTGACGCTGCCGCCATAGCGGTCGCACTGGATGAGGACCAGTTTGCCAGGCCACTCACTCAGGACCTGCTCGCGGAAGTCCTCACCAAGCTGGCTGGGGATTCGCAACCGCGGCTGACCATCAAGTCGATGGAGGACGGGGTTTTCCTCGCCGAGATCGCGGTGAGCGATGTGGCATTCGATGCCAGGCCCAGCGACGTCGTCGCTGTGGCTGTCAGGAGAGGCTGGAAAGTTCACTGCCCAGCTGAGCTGCTCGATGAAGCCGGCATCTCCGCGGAGGTCGCCCAGGCCGATGAGGTTGAGAGGTTTAGGGAGTTCCTGGACCAGGTCCATCCTGAGGATTTCTAGTCCCGCCGCCGGGGCCTTCAGGTGTGGCTCTCTAGAGGTGGGGAGCCAACTATGAACCCTCGCTGGAGGGTTTAGAATCGACAGCGGTACCGGGCGGGCGTGTCGTCCACACCCGAGGCGTCCTACGGTTAGCGTCAGTTATGCCGAGACCGTAGGCAGGGAGGATTAGGGGCTGACCATAGTGGCTGAGGGAACCAGGCCGACAAACGAGGCGCCGTTGCAGGACACACTGTTCGACGGTGACTTCGCGCCTGTGTCGAAGGACCTTGGCTTCCGTGGCCCGGTCGCCCACAAGGTTGCTGGGATCACTTACCGGCAGCTCGACTACTGGGCCCGGACTGGTTTAGTCGTGCCCGAGATCCGTGGGGCATCCGGCTCGGGGTCGCAGCGTCTCTATTCCTTCCGTGACATCCTCCTGCTGCGGGTGGTGAAGCGTTTCCTCGACGTCGGGATCTCGCTCCAGCAGATCCGGGTCGCGATAGAACACCTGCGGGCACGTGGGGTGGATGACCTGACTGAGTTGACACTGGTCAGTGACGGATTCAGCGTCTATGAGTGCACCTCCGCCAACGAGCTCTTCGATCTCACCAAGGGCGGGCAGGGCATGTTCCTGATCTCTGTGTCGAGCGTCTGGCAGGAGATCGAGGGGACTCTGGGTGAACTGCCCAGTGAACGTGTGACGCAAGCATCCCCACATCCTGAAAACGAACTCGAATCCCGCAGAAAGACCCGGACCGGGTGACAGACTTCTCCATTTTGCCATGGCGCAGTTCACCGCGGCTGCGAAACGATACAGCAACCGCCATGGCCCACAGCATGCCGCCGCCATCACCTGGCTGATTCGCCTGATCCTCATCCTACTGCTGTGCTGGTCGCTTTTTGCTTTTCTCTTCTGGACACCCCTGGGGACCCCAGTTCAGCCCAGACACTGGCTGGCGGCCTCCCTGGGAGGTGCAATGGTCACTACGCTGCAGCAACTGGCAGGGCTGCTGATTGGGTTTTTCACGGTTAACCTAGCCGCCGTGGTTTTCGGTCCCATGATTGTGGGCATGGTGCTTTTTCAACCTGCTGGCGATGATTGTGCTTCTCTGCTCAGCCTGGGCTGGAGAACGCAGCGCTGATGGTCATGAGAACGACACCACCGGTTCTGAGGACCGGGAGGAATGCCCGCCCAGGGAGCTACCCGACCCAGAGATCCTCATGCCAGTCGATGTTGCGGCGCAGGGAATCCGGCCTGGGTTGAGGGTTGGTTACGTCATGGGAGCGGCCACCGGTCTTGGCATCGGTGCTGCGGTGGCCACTCTGCTGACGCAAAGGCGCCGCCACTGATCAGTGAGGTGCCGAGGCTACTGGGGCAGGCTGGCCAATGACTCCCAGCATGTCAGTGAACCAGGGCAAGGTGATGTCGAAGGGCTTGCCGCCCTTGATGCGGTCGAACGCGATTGCGGTCAGTTCATCGCTGTTCTCCTCGTCCTGTCCGATAACCCCTGGACGGCCGGCGAGTGCACAATCGACCGCCAGATCTGTGCACTGCTTGATGAGGGCCAGATCGGCATCGTTGGCGGCCGCGGAGCGGGAGAAGTAGCCCGACTTCTGGATCATGACCTTCTCGGCGCCCAGCTTCTCGGCGAACTTGTCCCCGAACCATTTCCCGGGATTCACCTTGTCGAGTTTCACGTGACCGAACGGGTCGCGCGGCACTTCTTCACCAGCTGCCTCCATCTCAGCGACGATAGCTTCCAGGCCAGCCCCCTCAGACAAGAAGATGGTGACGTTACCCACCTCGTCCATCACCTTATTCAGGCGTTCCGCCTCGGCTGTGATGTCGATGACGGCCTCGGGGACATAGACGGCGTGGATGTCCCAGGCCTGTTTCGACAACCCGATCTCGGGAACCCATTCCTGGCTGTCCAGCCACTTACGGTACTCGGATGCGGTGGCGGCTGTCAGCCAGCCGCAGTGGCGTCCCATTACCTCATGGACGATCAGCATCCGGGAGCCCGAGTTGTGCTCTGCCACGATGTTCTTGGCAAAAATCGCTCCCTGCTCCGCCGCCGTCCAAGCGCCCAGTGACTGACGGATCGGGATCACGTCGTTGTCAATGGTCTTGGGAAGCCCCACCACAGTCAGCGGGTAGTCATTGTCCGCAAGGAAGGCCGCCAGATCTGCAGCTGTGGTGTTGGTGTCGTCACCGCCGATCGTATGGAGAACATCCACGCCGTCTGCGACAAGACGATCGGCAGCCACCTTCAACGGGTCAGCACCCTCAGCCACCAGGCCTCGTTTCACGAGATCCTTGATGTTGGTGAGCTTGACCCGCGAATTGCCGATCGGAGAGCCGCCGAACAGGTGCAGCAGATGTGCCTTGGCACGTACAGTCTCGTCGATGACGAAGTAGTCACCCTGTAGAAGACCCTGGTAGCCATGCTTGTAGGCGATGATCTCCACCCCGGGAGCCACCTCGGTGTAGCGCTGGATGAGACCGCCGATAGCTGAGGAGAGGCACGGCGCAAAACCACCGGCTGTGAGAATGGCTACCTTCTTGACCATGAACATTCCTTTCAGGATCGATTCTGGAACCTAGCCTAGCCGCCCAACCCGTTCTGGTGGCAGGATGGTTCAAGTGGTCTGAAGGGATGCATATGATTCCCAGAGCATCGGAGCGAGGAAGCTCCGTGGCAGTGGAGGCAGCTCTAGTGTTGCCTGTTGCAATGCTGTTCGTCGGCCTGGTGATCGTGATGGCGGGACAGGCTCTAGCCCAACAGGCGGTCACGGCTGCCGCTACCCGGGCAGCACGCGTGGCCTCACTCGAGAGCTCACAGGCCTCCGCAGAACTGGCTGCCCGGAACGCAGCAGTAGCCGAACTCGGCAGCTCTCACATCACCTGTACCGACACCCAGGTAGCTGTGGATGCCAGGGGTTTGGCTTCGCCCCCTGGGACAGTGGCTTCGGTGACGGTGAGGATCGTCTGCCAGGCAAATTTTCCAGTGTCATTGCCGGGTTTCCCGGCTCACCGCTCCCTGGTGGGGGAGGGAGTATCCCCAGTCGACACCTACCGAGGCCGGGATGGTTAGAAACGATCAGAGAGGCTTGACCGGGAGTGTTCAGGTCGCCCTTCTACTGCCGCTTGCGGTTCTGGTCTTGCTGGCGACACTGCAGTGGGCCTTGCTGTTATGGGCCGAGTCGACAGCCATGGCCGCCGCGCAGGACTCAGCTCGCGCCGCAGCTGCTCTGGGAGCTTCCGAGGCTGATGGGCAGGCAGCGGGGGAGCGAGCGGTTTCAAACTCGGGTATCGGCAATGTCACTATCGCCGTTTCCAGAACCACGGGTTTCTCCAACGCCGTCGTGCGGGGCGCAGCCATCCGCGTGCTGCCCTTGGTAGATGTCACGGTGCGCCAGGAAGCCATGGTGCCGGTTGAGAGAACCAGATAGGGCTTTGTAGGCAAAAAGGTTCTGCCAGGCGTGACCATAAACGGCTTTCAGACGGCGGGCAGGAGTTCAGTGGAATGACACTGCAGCTGCCGTACTTGGAGGGCCACCGCCAGGATGGCCCATCGAGCACATGCCACATCGCCGGTCCTCATCTGCGAGATCTCCTGGCGAGGTCCTCACATGGAGTTCCGGGAGCTGAAGAGAGCTATGGTGAACGCGTGGCTCAGTACTATGACGTCCATCCTGAAAATCCGCAGCCCCGCACTCTCAACCAGATGGTCCAGATCCTTGGAGATGACGGCCTGATCGCCTACCCGACTGATTCCTGTTATGCGCTGGGCTGCGCTCTGGGCAATAGCTCCGGCATAGAGCGCATCAGGCGCATCCGGCATCTGGGGGACAAGCATCACTTCACCCTGGTGGTCTCGGAGTTCGCCCAGCTCGGCGCTTTCGTCGAGATGGACAATTGGGTCTTCCGGGCCGTCAAAGCCGCCACTCCCGGGCCCTACACCTTCATCCTGAAGGCCACCCGCGAGGTACCTAAGATGATGCAGCACCCGAAGAAACGAACGATCGGGGTGCGGATCCCGAAGCACCGGACCACCCTCGCCCTGCTCGATGCTCTCGGCTCACCCCTGGTGAGCTCAACGCTGCTGTTGCCAGATCATCCCGAGCCACTCGCGGACGGCTGGACCATCAAAGAGCTGCTCGATCACGAGGTGGATGCCATCCTGGACTCCGGTGACTGCGGCCTGACCCCCACGACCGTCGTGGATCTCAGCGGAGAAGAACCGGAGGTCGTGCGTATTGGCGCGGGAGACCCGGCTCCTTTCCAATGATCAGCGGCAGAACGTGACGCGGCCGCCAAGCATAGTGAGCAGCACCATCCCAGGACCGGCGGTGAGCACCATGTCTGCGGGTTGCCCGATACTCAGCGAGGTCCGGCTGCTGGCGCGCAGACCAGCCAGGGGAGTGAGTGCCTGATCTGGCCGGTAGGGGCGGTGACAGGCAGCTTCGATAGCCTTCCAGGGATCAAGCGGTGCAACCGGTGCATCAGAACCGAAAACAACCCTTGCCCTGGCCCGTAACAGGTCCAGCATCGGGTAGGCACGTCCTTTGGCATCAGGCCAGACCCGGTCGACGACACCGGCATCCTCTAGCTGATGCGCAGGCTGGATACTCGCGGTCAGCTTCAACTGGGCGAAGCGGGGAAGATCGACTGGGGCCACGCACTGCACGTGCTCGATGGAACCCCGGGCCCGTGAGATTTCAAAAGCGTCCAGAGCATCATGACAGGCGGCGTCTCCGATGGCATGAACCGCGGCCTTGAGCCCAGCCTCACGGGCACGCCGCAGCACAGCGGTCAACTCTGGCCGCGTGTACTTGGGCATCCCATTCGGGTAGCCCGGTAGAGGGTTGGGGTAGGGCATGATGCAATGCGCAGTCCGGCTGCCCATCGAACCGTCAGCGATGATCTTGAGAGGGCCAACCTTCAAGTTCTCAGCCAGTTGATCACCGGTCTTGACGCTCATGGCGATCAGGTCGTCGAGTTTGTCGGGATAGGTGGCGGCCTCTACCCGCAAGCCCAGAGACCGGGATGCCGCACGCCGCTGCCAGGCTTCGACTGCCCAGTCTGATGAGTAGTCGACAATACCGACGATCCCTCGTGACGCCGCTTCCTGCTCGGTTGCCTGTACGGCGTGTTCGACTAGATCGAGGTACCGGGACATGAGAATGCGGATCGCTGAGAAGGCCTCTTCCTCCACGAGAAAGCCTGTCGGGTGCCCTGAGGCCCCTGCCTGTTCGAGAGCCGGGGTGTTGCACCAGACGCTGTGAAGATCACGGGAGATCAACGCGACCGGGATGGCGGCGGTGATAGCGTCGAGGTCGGCCGCTGCCGGGGGAGCGGGCCAGGTTGCTGACCGGAAACCATAACCGATCAGTCGTGGCGGCCGGTGTCGTAGATGATCCTCCACCGCCGCAAGGATCTCCGCTTGCGCCGCCTTGTGGGAGAGCCGCGTGCACTGGCCTATCAGCGATGCCAGCGAGAAATGGACGTGGTTGTCCCACAGCCCGGGCATCAGGTTCGCGCCATCGGCGTCGAAGTCGCCGTCCCCGACGCCTGCGGTCGGCTCTATGGCGGTTATCACCCCGCCGACCACGGTGATGTCCAAGGGTTCGCTGTATGGCCCGGTTCCCAGGCCCGGCACAGGACGGGCTCGGGTAATACGAAAGCTCTCCACAAGCCGGAATTCTGCCATGAGCATCCAGCCAGGTTGGCGGCCATAGACTGAGAGGGTGACCAGCATCGCCGCCAACCTGCAAGAGATCGAACAGCGGATCGCGGCAGCAGCCGCGAGGGCGGGACGCGACAGCAGCGAGATCCGGCTGCTTCCCGTCTCAAAGACCAAGCCCCCGGAATCTGTCGTTGAGGCGCACGCCGCCGGATACCGCAGGTTCGGGGAAAACAAGGTGCAGGAGGCTCAGAACAAATGGGAGGCCCTCCGTGAAATTACCGACATCGAATGGGCAGTGATCGGGCATCTGCAATCCAACAAAGCCAAATATGTGGCTCGTTTTGCGTCAGAGTTCCAGGCGCTTGATTCGCTGAAAGTCGCATCAGAGCTGGACAAGCGCTTGCAGCAGGAAGGCCGCCGCCTCGAAGTACTGATCCAGGTGAACAGCTCTGATGAGGACCAGAAGTTCGGGCTGCCACCTCAGAAAGTGGTGGATTTTGCCCGCCAGCTCAAGCCCTTCGATGCCTTGGAGGTCCGGGGGCTGATGACCTTGGCGCTGTTCACCGATGACACCAGCAGGATAGCCCAGTGCTTCACGGTGATGCGTCAAGTCCAGCAGGAGCTGAGGGACGCCACAGGCCAGAGGTGGGATGAGTTGTCGATGGGCATGTCCGGTGATTTCGAACTGGCCATCGAGCACGGAGCAACCTGTGTTCGCGTCGGTCAGGCGATCTTCGGGAACCGCCTCGATCCGAATGCCTATTGGCCGGGGATCAAGTCAAATACGAACCAATAGCACACAACCACACAACCTCAGCCAAGAGAGCTCTTCCGAGCAGATCCGCCATAAATTACATAATGCTTATTATCGGACTTATCTGTTGGGTAGGGTGAACAGGGTGATAGCGCCTTACCAGCTTGAAACCCTTCCACTCGACACCCCAGATGATGACCCACGGTGGGCCTCCTACCTCGATCTGTTCGCCAACGCCTTTCTTGATGCGCGCGGATCCACAGAGGCGCTGGCCGCGTTCCGCAAGCACCGGCGTGCGGACAACGCGGTCTTGGGCATGGTCACCACAGAAGGCCCTGGCCTCGCGGGACGTCAGCCGGTCGCGGGTTTCACCTGGGCACCGATCGGTCTCAATGCGGGTGCTGGCATCGTGCAGGCCATGTGTGTGAATGTCGTCGCAGTCCGGCCCACCCACCGGCGCAAGGGCTTGCTGCGCGCCATGATGCAGCACCATCTGCAGCAGGCCCGGCAGGACGGGCTGGCCCTGGCGGCGCTGACGGCCAGCGAGGCAACGATCTACGGCCGCTTCGGCTTCGGGGTGGCCAGCCGCATCGTCGACTGGGAGATAGACATCCGGCGGTTCGCCATCCGGCCAGATGCGACCGTTGCCGCGGGCTCCCTGGAGCTCGTCGATCCCCCATTCATCAAGGATATATTCGAACACATTTCGAATTCCCATCAGCGGGCTCATCGTGGCGCCTTCAGCCCATTGGAGATGCATCGGGCCAACGCGGATGGCAGCTGGAGCAGCGCCGAGCAGGGCCCCTCACGCAAGCTGCGGTACCTGGTGCACTTCGATGAGAGCGGACAGCCGGATGGTTTCGCAGGATTCTCTCACAAGGGCTGGGAGGAGGCCCCCTCTCCCACCGAGGTCACCGCGGTGTGCTCCCCCAGCCCGGAGATCGACCGAGCGCTATGGCGGGGCCTGGCGAGCTTCGACATAGTGGAGAGGCTCACCTATAACAGCGCTTCCCCGGACGATCCGCTTCCCGAGTCGCTCGTCGATTCCTGGGCCGTCACGAAGAAGTTAACGCATGATGGTGTGTGGCTACGGATCCTCGACATGGAGAAGGCCACTGTCGAGCGTGGCTTTGAATCAGACGGTGAGGCAGTGGTCCGGGTGAAAGACCCCTTGGGTTTCTGCGATGGGACCTGGCATATAACCGTGGACGGCGGCCGTGGAGCCGCGAGATATACTGCGCTCTCCCCCACCGTCGAGCTCGGAGTGGATGCGCTGGCACGTCTCTGGCTTGGTGATGCAACGGCCGTTCAGCTAGCTCAGTCCGGCACCATTGAGGGTGATCAGGATGCGATAGCGGGGTTCTCCCAGCTGTTCGCGACAGCCATCGGGCCAGCCAATTTGACCCACTTCTGATCAAGACAGCGTCAGGAACAATCTCTCCAGCTTGCCGGTGTCGATGGATTCCCCGGTCGGGTCATCGGCCAGGCAGGTGCGCATCCCCTGTGCGATGATCGAATAACCTGCGCGGTCAATCGCCTTGGAGACCGCGGCAATCTGAGTGATCACCTCTTCGTATTCGCGGCCGCTCTCAAGCATCCGGATCACCGCGTTGAGCTGACCGCTGGCCCGTTTCAGGCGAAGCACCGAGGGTTTCAGCAGCTCCGGGTCGAACCGCATCACCGTGCTGCGTCCTTCCTGGGGCAGGTGCAGCGCTGCCCGGCTGGAACGTCTCGGAAGACCTCCTCAATGTGCTGGCCGCATCCCGCCCAAGTGATCTTGTGGCAGGTGGCGCAGGTAACGGGACGGCACATTGAGGGTCTCCAATCTCTGGTGGGCCAGGACTGGAATTATACCCCCCAGGGTACCGCCCCGTTCTCAGACATGCGCGATCAGAAGTTGATCATGTGACCACCGATCCCATGGGCGGCCTCCTTGATCGCCTCAGACAGTGTCGGATGCGCATGCACAGCTCTTGCGATCTCGTCGGCTGTCAGGTCGTAGTTCTGGGCGAGAACCAACTCTGGAAGCAGCTCTGTGACGTCAGGCCCGATCATGTGGGCGCCCAGCAGTTCGTTGTACCGGGCGTCGGCGACGAGTTTGACGAACCCGACTCCCTCCCCCAGGCCCCAGGCCTTGCCGTTGGCCGCGAAGGGGAACTTCGCCACCTTGACCTCATACCCCTTGTCCTTGGCCTGCTGCTCCGTATAACCAAAGGAGGCGATCTGGGGCTGGCAGTAGGTGGCCCGCGGGATCATGTCGTAATTGACAGGATGGGTCTCGGCTCCAGCTATGGTCTCGGCGGCCACCATGCCCTGGGCTTCCGCCACGTGGGCGAGCATCATCTTTGCCGTGCAATCGCCGATGGCGTAGATCCCTGGAACGTTGGTGCGCATGTTCTCGTCGATGGCGATGGCCCCGCGTTCCGTCAGCGCAACTCCGGTGTTCTCCAAACCATAGCCCTCGGTGCGCGGCGCGAATCCGACCGCCGACAGGAAACGATCGGCCTCCAGGACCTGAGCGTCGCCGCCATTGGCTGGACTCACGGTGACGCGCACACCGTTGCCCGTGTCCTCGATGGATTCCACCTTGGTGGCCGTCAGGATCTTGATCCCCAGCTTCTTGTAGGCCTTGGTCAGTTCGGCCGAGATCTCGGCGTCCTCGTTGGGGACCATGTGGTCAAAGAACTCGACGATGGTGACGTCCACGCCATAGCTGCGCAGCACATAGGCGAACTCAGTGCCGATGGCCCCGGAACCGCCGATGATGATGGAGCCTGGAATCTGGTCGGCCAGTATCTGCTCCTCATAGGTGACGACATTGGCCGAGACGCTGGTGCCGGGGAGCATCTTGGTGGTGGAACCGGTCGCGATGATGACGTTGTCGAAGGTGACCCGAGTGGTGGCTCCGTTGTCATCCGCCACGTCGATGGTGTGGGCATCGACGAAGGCTCCCCAGCCGCTGATCTCCTTGATCTTGTTCTTCTTCATCAGGAAGTGAATACCCTTGGTCATCCGCTCCGAGACCTGGCGGCTTCGCGAGAAAGCCTTGCTGTAGTCGACGGTGATGTCACCCTGGATGCCGAAGCTGGAAGCCTCGTGGGTGACGATGTGGGCCAGTTCGGCGTTGCGTAGCAGAGACTTCGTCGGGATACAACCGACATTCAGGCACACGCCACCCCAGTAGCGTTTCTCGATGATGCAGGTCTTCAAGCCGAGCTGGGCGGCACGGATGGCGGCGACATAGCCGCCAGGACCGGCGCCGAGCACGCAAACGTCGTATTCGTGGGTCATGTGCTCCACTCTAGTGCTCCCGCATCGTTCTGGGCCTCATCTAACCTACACAATGATTATCTCAGATATGAGTTAGGATGAAGCCATGACCGCCACCAGCCAATCCCTCGGTATCATGATCAGAGAGGCCCGCAAGGCCCGTCAGTGGTCGCAACAGCGCCTGGCTGACGAGATCAACTCCTCCCAATCCGCCGTCCACCGGATCGAGATGGGTCAGCAAAACGTGTCTCTCAACATGATCGAGAGACTGGCGGCGGCGCTTGAGATGCCGTTGATCCTCGCCGCGACCGAAGGCACCGTGAATTTCGAGATCACCGGGCCAACGAAGCTTGAGGGCGAGATTGAGGTGCGCTCCTCCAAGAATGCTGCTGTGGCGCTGCTCTGTGCCTCAATGCTCAACCATGGACGCACGGTGCTGCGCGGGATCGCCAGTATCGAGGAGGTGGACCGTATCTGTGATGTCCTCCAGTCCATCGGCGTGACCGTCACACCCACCAACGGCGGTCAGGACCTTGAATTGATTCGTCCCAAGAAGCTCACCCCGGAGACCATCGACCAGCGTGCTGCGCGTCGCACACGTTCCATTCTGATGTTCCTGGGCCCCCTGATGCATGAGTTTGACTCATTTGAACTCCCGTATGCTGGCGGCTGCGATCTCGGGGCCCGCACAGTGCACCCGCACATGTCAGCGCTGAAGCGTCTTGGCTTGTCTGTGGAGGCGCACGACAGCCAGTATCACGCCACCGTGCATCGTGACGGAGCACCCGAGCACCACATCACTCTGGTAGAGCGTGGTGATACCGTCACCGAGAATGCGATCATGGCAGCTGCCCGGACTCCCGGCCTGACGGTCATCCGCAATGCCTCGGGAAACTACATGGTGCAGGACCTGTGCTTTTTCCTCCGTGAGCTGGGCGTCGAGGTGGAAGGCATCGGCACCACCACCCTGCGTATCCATGGGGTCAGGGAAATCCGCAAAGACGTCGAATACCACATCTCGGAGGACCCGATCGAGGCGATGAGCCTCATCACCGCTGGGATCGTCACCCAGTCAGAGCTGACCGTGAAACGCTGTCCCATCGAATTCCTGGAGGTGGAGTTCGCTGTCCTTGAGGAAATGGGACAGCGGATGGCGCTCAGCAATGAATACCCATCGGGAAACGGCCACACCCGGCTGGTGGATGTCACCGTGAAACCATCCGAGCTGGTGGCTCCCCTGGACAAGATCCATCCCATGCCGTTCCCAGGACTGAATATCGACAACCTCCCCTTCTTCGCGCTGATCTGTGCAACGGCTGAAGGTCAGTCGATCATCTACGACTGGGTCTACGACAACCGCGCAGTGCACCTGAAGAAGCTCAGTGACCTGGGCGCCAACGTCACCGTCATGGACGCCCACAAGCTGATGATCATCGGGCCGACCAGATGGCGTGGCCGCGATATCGAGTGCCCGCCGGCGCTCCGTCCCTCGGTGTGCTTGTTCCTAGCGGCCCTGGCTGCCCGCGGCACCACCATCCTGCGGGACGTGTATGTGATCAACCGGGGATACGAGGATCTGCCACGACGGTTCAACCAGCTCGGTGCGCAGATCAATACTTTCTGGGGCGACGCGCCGAGCTGATTGAGAATGGGAGGTCAGTGATCAGCTGAGGCGATGAGCCGTGAACTCGTTCACCGGATTCACGATCTGCTCCTGGGCGGCAACGAGTTGCAGTTCGGCCTCACCGCTGATCGCGGTCTGTTCCAGGATTGAGTACACCACGGACGCGGTTGCCCCAAGGGTCTTCCCAAGGTCACCGGTGCGCAGCAAATGCGCGAGAAAGGTCGCGGCAGTCAGATCGCCCGAACCGACGAAATGACGATCCAGCATCGGGGTCTCCACCAGCCAGGCCTGGTCGGCATCAACTGCCAGCATCCGGAGCAGGTCGTCCTGCGCGTCGGAGGCTACGACCGAGGTGACGACCACAATGCCAGGACCGCGATCGCGCAGCTCCCTGGCTGCATCGGCGACCTCGGCGAGGGTTGTCGTCTCATGTCCCACCAGGTAGTGCAGCTCAAACAGGTTCGGGGTCATGATGTCGGCTGCGGGGACGACGTGGTCACGGAAGAACTCAGGGATGCCCGGCCGGGCAAAGAATCCCCTTCCGACATCACCCATCACAGGATCCGCGAGGAAGAGCGCCTCCGGGTTACGTGATTTCACCAGGGCCGCCGCGTCCAGAACAACCTGACCTACGTCGGCAGAGCCGAGGTAACCGGCCAGTACTGCATCCACGGTGGCGAGTGCGCCTCGCTCGTCGATTCCCGTGATCACATCGGCTACGTCGGATGCCGCGATCATGGGGCCACGCCAGCTACCGTACCCGGTGTGGTTGGAGAAGGTGACGGTGTAAACGGGGTACACGTTGACGCCGGCTCGCTGCAGTGGGAAAGTGGCAGAGGAGTTGCCCGCATGGCCGTAGGCAACCGCAGATTGAATCGATAGGACGTTGTGCATATAGCTCAGTCTCTCACTTCCGCACCACAGGCGCCTCTGCACTAGGCATAATGGTTTCCATGTGTGCAGGTTTCCTGGAGCCGGAGTTCGTCGCGATGGCTCATCGCGGTGGTGCCCTGCTCACGGCCAACCTTGGGATTGAGAACACCCTGGCGGCTTTCCGGAATGCGGTCGCTCTGGGGTATGAGTACGTGGAAACCGATGTTCATGCCACCGCCGATGGGCATCTGGTGGCCTTCCACGATCCCGATCTGGCCCGGGTGACCGATGTCGAGGGGCACATCGCGCGGCTGCCACTCGCAGCTGTGCGTGAGGTCCGTGTGGGAGAACGAGAGCCGATCCCGACGGTCGAGGAGTTGTTTGAGGCGCTCCCTGGGGTGCGTTTTAATTTCGACATCAAGGCGCCGGGCGCTGTGAGGCCCCTGGCCGAGACGATCCGGCGTTTCAAAGCTGAACAGCGGGTATGTGTGGGTTCCTTCTCACAGAGACGGATCAACAGGTTCCGGAGGCTGATGCCCGGAGTCACCACGGCCGTGGGACCATATGGGGTGGCGGCGATGACGCTGGGATACATCCGGACCTGCCGTCCTGGAGGGCCGGGCGTGTTCCAGGTCCCTGTCTCTTACGAGGTCGCGGGCCTGAAGATCAGGTTGCTGACCAAATCGCGGATCAAAGCCATCCACCGCGCTGGCTACAGGGTCCATGTCTGGACCATCGACGTGGGGGACGAGATGCACACACTCATTGATTGGGGAGTGGACGGCATAGTCACAGACCGTCCGGATCTTCTACGCGAAGTGCTGCAGGCCCACGGCATGTGGACCAGTAGCCTGGGAACCTGAAACGTATTCGAGACGTTCAACTCCAGGTAGGGAGGTAGAAACATGGCAGATCGGGCACTACGTGGCGTCGGGCTAGGCGCTAAAAGTTTCGAGGATGAACAGGGCATCGAGTTTGCTGAACGCAGCCAGGTGGGTTTTGACTGTCCTAATGGCCACCACTTCGAGGTTACCTTTGCCATCGAGGCAGAGCTGCCTTTCGAGTGGGAATGCAAGAAATGCGGCCAGCTTGCCAAACGCTCTGATGGTGCCACCGGGGAGGCCAAGGAGACGAAGCCTCCGCGTACCCACTGGGACATGTTACGCGAGCGGCGCAGCATCCCCGAGCTGGAGGATATCCTAGCTGAACAGCTGGACAAGCTCAGGGGCTCGGCGGGCTGATCTCTGGGATCATGGTCTCTGGTGATGCCGGAGAATCCTGGACCACCTCGCCCTCAATGACGATGGGTCGCTCGGATGAATCCCCAATGGCCCTCCCGAATAGCTTTCCCAGTGTGCTCCGGATCAGGCGGCGGCTCGGTGGGATCAGAAGCATCAGACCGATGACGTCAGAGACGAAGCCCGGCATGATGAGCAGGAAGCCGCCTATCATCACCAGCACCGCATCCGCAGTGCGCCCGGGCGGCAGCGCTCCCCTGCTGAGGGACTCAATGAGCGCGCTCCAAGTGCGGCGGCCTTCCCGCTGAAGCATCCAACATCCAAACAAGGTGGTGAGTATCAGGACGGGCACCGTCCACCAGCCCAAAGTATCGATCACCATGAGCATCACACTGACTTCAGCTGCGAGATACACCAGGAATGGGACCAGGACCAAGAGTAGTCCAAGGGTTCCACGGAATCGGATACGTCCGTTAGCCATGGCGCCTCCCGAAGAATTTCTTGAGCTGTTGCCACCGGTGCTGAACACCCATTTTGGTGGTGGAAATGATGGCTTCCTTGACTACGCTTCCGCCCATCTTTGAATCTCCGAACTCACGTTCCACGAATTCAATAGGGACTTCCGTGATGCGGAACCCTGCCTGATGGGCATGCCAGGTCAGGTCGCGCTGGATCCCATAGCCGCGACGGTCAATGGGCAGGTCGATGATCTTTGCCAGGACATCAGCCCGGAAGGCATTGAAACCACCTGTGATATCGCGGTAAGGCATTCCCAGCAGGAGCCTGATGTAGAGCGAGCCACCACGGGAGAGGAACTCACGCCGCCATGGCCAGTTCACAACCGAACCGCCCTTGACCCACCGGGAGCCCTTCACCATGTCAGCATGCTCCAGGGCAGCCAGCAGGCTGGGTAACTGCTCAGGCTGATGGGATCCGTCGGCATCGTGCTCGACCAAGATGCCATATCCCCGTTCGAGCCCCCAGCGAAAACCCGCCAGATACGCCGCTCCCAGCCCCTCCTTGCCCTGTCTGTGCAGGACATGCACATGTTCGTCCCTGTCAGCCATCGCATCCGCAAGTTTGCCGGTGCCATCTGGGGAGTTGTCATCAACAACGAGTACGTGAGCATGTGGAACACTGTGCCGCAGCCGGGAGACGATGCTCTCAATGTTCTGGGCCTCGTTAAAAGTCGGAATGATGACAAGCACCTCACCAGTGCGCGGGGCTTCGGTCATTGCGTCTCCTGCTCTTTGCTGACAATGTGCCTCCGATCAAGACTACCGGTCAAGCGGGCGCGGCGGCCCACGTAAAAACTGATTCCTCCTGCTGCCAGACAACCCAGAAGCTGAGCAAGGCCCAGCAATGGCGCCAGGTAAACCGCAGGTGTGATGTTGTCCCGCTCTGGGACAATGTAGATACGGTGCGCAGCCGTGTATTCCCGGGTGGGCTCGTAGAGCCGTCCTCTGGCATCAATGAAGCCCGAATATCCGTTGAGGGTACTGGCGATAAACTCCCGCCTGAGTTCTGCTGCGCGAACCCGGTTGATATTCATCTGCTGCAGCGGCTCGGTGGTGCCTGAGAAGTTGTGGGTGGTGCTCTGCGCCACCTGGATCTGGGCTCCATGGGCGACGGTGTCGTAGACAGTCTGGTCATAGGCCAGCTCGTAGCAGATGACGGTCCCCACCTTCAGGCCGGGGTCGGTGACGGTTGGGACGGTCACGACTCCTGGCTCGGTGCCCGGTATCGACTGGTAACCTGCCCGCTTCACATCTGGGAACATTGGCTCCAGGACATCCCGGTACGGCACAAACTCGCCGAAGGGGGCGAGATTTCGCTTGTGGTAATGATCCGTTGGTCCCTGTCCCGGGACCCACACCAGTGTGGTGGTGCGCCGGGTTCTGGGTTCAGGACCCGCGGTGACCGCTCCCAGGTCGATCGGCACCTGGGCCAGTTCAGCGGCAGCGCTCACCTGTGCCTTCGTGGTCGGGTTGAGCATCGGGTCGGTGTCGGTGGAGTTCTCTGCCCAGACGATCAGATCCAGCTGCTGGCCGTGGGCACGCGCATCGGCCAGCAGGAAGATGGTCTCGCTTAGATGATGAGGAGCCGCTCCGGTGGCCGCGATGTAGCCGCTGCTCAGCCCCAGCTGGGCATTGCCCTGCACCATGCCAACCGCAATCCTCTGGCCACCTCCGTCCACTGGTACCAAGAGCGACCCACCACCGATGATAAAAGCGCTGACAGTGGCAAGAAGCGGAATCAATCGCCGCCGCTGGACAACCACGGCCAAACAGCAACAGCCCACCATGGCCACCAGCCAGGTGGCCCCTGAGACTCCGATCCAGGGCAGCCACCCGGCCAGGGGCTGGTCGATTGTCGTGTATCCGAGTCTCAGCCAGGGAAACCCCCCGAATGGAATTCGCTCCGCGCCATACTCGACAGCGCTCCAGGCCAGAGGAACCAGCAGGCACCATCCGGACAGCCTCGTGATGAGTGAAGAGGCTATCCCGATAAGCCCCACCCAGACAGCCATCACGACGACGAGCACCCACACCACCGGTCCTGCCTGCGCTCCGACCCACCAGATGGTGCATCCATAGAGGATGCAGCCGGAGAGCATCCCGATGCCGAATCCCGTCCACGGCCCGCGACCTGCCACCAGCCATGTGAAGAGCCCTGCGCCCAGGATGGTCAGTGGCCACAGGCCCCATGGAGCGAATCCGAGGGCGAGACCCAGCCCGGCCAAAAGGGCGAGAAAGACGATCATCGCCCAATGAACCTGAAGACGTTCCAGCGGCAGCACGTGCGTCACCGCCTCGCCTGGAGGAGGTAGACGGCGGAGCTGGCGAACAGGTTGGCTCCCCACTCCCCTGTCCGTAGTGGCCTGCCACTGTCGTCGATGGGGATGCAGCGCTCCACCTCCAGGCCGAGTCCTGTGAACAGCGGTGCCAGGTCTTTCAGCGATGTGAAATGGAGATTCGGACTGTCGTACCAGCTGTAGGGCAGGTCCTTGGTGACGGGCATCCGGCCTGTCAGTAGCCGTAGCCGGTTACGCCAATGCACGAAGTTGGGCATCGAGACTATGCCGTGACTGGCTATCCTCGTCATTTCCCGCAGTACCTCAGCTGGCTGCCTGAGGTTCTGGAGGGTGCGGGACAAGACCACAACGTCGTAGGCCCCATCAGCGAACTGATCCAGCTGGCTGTTGATGTCCAGGTCGATGACGTTCACCCCATGACGCAGCGCAGCCAGAAAAAGCTCTGGCTCGATTTCCACGCCGGTCCCATGGCAGCCTCGCCCTTCCAGCAGACGCAGAAGCTCCCCGTTCCCACAGCCGAGGTCAAGCACCCGGGAGCATTCCGGGATGAGGCTGGCAATCAGTCTCAGGTCAGCACGCGTCATCAGCTCTCCTGCCTGGCGGCGCGCTCCAGGAAAGCCCTGATCACAGCGTGATAGTCCGGCAGATCCAGAAGGAATGAATCGTGTCCCCACGGGGAGTGGATCTCACGGAATGAGGTGGGCAGTCCCGCTCCTTCCAGATGCTGGACGATCCGGCGGGAATGCCCGGTGTCGAAGCGCCAGTCACTATCGAAGCTCACCAGGAGGAATTTCACGGGGTCTGCCACGAGTCTGTCCAGTGCATCGGCTGGGGCGAATGGGTCGAAATAATCCATCACCCTGGTCAGATACAGGTAGCTGAGCGCATCGAAACGTTCCAGGAAAGCCTCCCCCTGGTGTTCCAGGTAACTTTCAACGGCGAAGTCGATACCGAAACCAGGATCCAGTTTCCCTGACTGCGCGGACCGTCCGAACTTTGCGCTGAAGGCCTCTTCAGAGAGATACGTGATGTGCGCCAGCATCCGAGCAACTGATAGGCCTTTGGCTGGCAGCGTTCCCTCGCTGAGAAACCGGCCACCCCGGAAGGCTGAGTCCCGCATGATGGCCTGCCGCCCCACCGCGGAGAAGGCGATGTTCTGGGCAGTGAGCCGGGAGGAGGCGGCAATGATAATCGCGTTGTCAGAATCCTCTGGGTGGGACAGGGTCCATTGAAGAACCTGCATCCCGCCCAGGGAACCTCCCAGGAGGACAGCCCATCGGCTGATGCCAAGATGCTGGCCAAGGCGACGGTGCACCTTAACGAAATCCGACATCGCAAGCAGCGGGAAATCCAGCCCGTACGGCTCCCCCGTCGCAGGATTGATTGATGATGGACCGGTGGTGCCGCGACAGCCGCCGAGAATGTTGGCGCACACCACGAACCAGCTGTCCGTGTCGACGGCCTTTTCGGGACCGATGAGATTGTCCCACCACCCCGGTTTACGATCGCCCGGACGGAGCCCAGCCGCGTGAGCATCGCCCGTCAGGGCATGGCACACGAAAATGGCGTTCGACCCCTGTGAGTTGAGACATCCATAGGTCTCGTAAGCAACATCGACTGGAGCGAGTTCAGCGCCGCTGGCGAGAGTCAACGGATCCTCAGAAGTGAAGAGCCGCACGGTGGCGGAAACAGCATTCAGGGTCTCGGTCACGTTCAAGAACGGGTTGGGACACATTAGTTGGCGAGAGCCTCTACATGATTCATATCTCGCCCTTCAGATCATTTGGGACAGTTTCTGGATCGAGCTTGGCATCGGTGCGACAGGTGGCCCGGGCCAACACATTCGAGGCTACTGAGCTCACAATCATCAGGGCAATCACCGCCACCGCAGTCTTGATCCACAGCATCAGATCGAACCCCTGGGTTGCCGTCCACCCTAGGGCCGCAGCAACCAGAATCAATGGCAGTCCGAGGGCAGTCGCAGGTCCAAGGGCGTTGATGCGCGAGACAGCATCGCGCGCCCGGAACTGTGCAACAGCAACAGAAAGGACCAGTGCGGCACCCAGCAGAGCCAGCAAAGAAACCAAGAACTCCAGCATCATCAACGTCTCCCCCTCGTTATGATCCGAGCCAGCGCGATCGTGGAAAGTATCCCAAGGATCGCTGCAAGCAACGCCGCATCCACCGAGACACTGGATCGGTGCAGCATTCCGAACAAGGCGAGAATCCCGATGCAGGAGAAAAACACCAGATCCCCCACCACAGCCCGTGTCGCCGAGTCCGGCGCGGTCACGACGCGCACCAGTCCCAGCAGAACAGACATGGCGAGCAACCCGATCGCGATCCACAGGGCAAAGCTCATCATTCCCCCTTCGGCATGCCGTGACGCCGCAGTGCATGAAGCAGGTGCCATTCTAGGTCTGCCAGGCCCTCGAGTATGGAGTTGCGGTCGGAGTCGAAAAGCGAATGAACAAAAACCGACGGCCCTTCGACGTCATCACCGGCGCAGACTCCGAGCACGAGAGTTCCCGGCGTGATCGTGATGGCAGAGGCAAACATGGCGATCTCGAAATCAGTGGTGGCACGCATCGGGTACTCAACGATGGCGGAAGCGGCCATGGGCCTGGGACGCCAGGCGGCCACCGCAACGTGCCATGAGCCGATGACGATCTGGGAGGTGAGGTACCACCACCATGACAGCATTCTCAATACCGGCATCAGCCAAGCACCGCCTTCACATAGGCGGAAACATCAATCAGTCCATGAGCGGCTGACTCGAACAACGGCCATACCCATCCGATGACGATGAACAACAGCACAGAGATCCCGATCAGCATGAATGCTGGCCACTGCAACCGCCACGACACCCTGGCGTCATCAGCGATCGGGGTGAGTACACCACGCGAAGTGGTGGTCGGGTCGTCCGGCAGGTATTGCTTCATGGGGGCACCCCAGAAAGCCTCTCGCCACAGCCGCTGCAACGCCATCAGCGAGACTATTGACGCCAGGGCCACAGAACCGATCAGCCACCAGCTCTCCGGGCTGGGGCCCTGGGCAGCAGCGCCCATGAGACCGATCTTCCCCCAGATGCCTGAGGTGGGGGGCAGGCCCACCAGCGACGCTAAACCGAAAGCGAAAATAGCCGCTGTCCAGGGATCGCGGCGCATGAGCCCGGACAGACGGTCAAAACGTCCGGAGCCATAGGTGTTCTCGATGGCGCCCGAGGCCAGTACCAGGCCAGCCATGGTGATCATGTGGTGGACCATGTAGAACAGCCCAGCAGCCAGAGAGAACTCAGTCAGGACCACCAGACCGATGAGGATCTGACCGACTCCGGCGACCATCTGGAATGCCAGCGCGCCGCGGATACGGGACTCACCGAAGGTGGAGAAGGAGCCGACAATGATCGTGATGATCACCACAACAGTCAGCACCGGGAGCCATGGCGCGGGACCGTCGAAGATGGTGGTGTAGACACGGTAGGCAGCGTAGATGCCGATCTTCGTGTGGATACCGGCGAACAGGGACATGATTCCCGCCGAGGTAGCCGGGTAGGCGCGTGGCAGCCAGCCGTGGACAGGCACCACGCCCCCCTTGACGAGCAGCGCGAAAAGAATGAGCGAGGTCGCCAGTGAGACTTGGGGGTTGCTGCCCGTCCCGGCCAGAGCAGCCAGGTTCACCGACCCATATGCGCCGTAAAGCAGGCCGACGCCCATGACGAGGATGGTGGAGGTGATGATGTTCACGATTACGAACATGCGGCCGACCCCCAGACGCCGCCAGGAACCTGTGACCGCGACCAGGGCGTATGACGGCAGGAGCATCACCTCAACCCACACGAACATGTTGAACAGGTCCCCGGTTAGAAGAGCCCCATTGACTCCTGTGCTGAGCATCAAGATGAGAGGTACCACGAACCGGTAGCGATCCTCACCGGTGAGCATCAAGAAGATGCCTGAAACCATAGTGAGGAAGGCGACGACTACCAGCAAGAGCGCGCTCAGGGAGTCAGAGACGAAAACGATGCCGACCCCGGGAAGATAGGACCCGATGGAATGCGCTAAAGCCGGTGTGCCTTGGTGAAACACCAAGAGCGCCACGCCTCCCGCGAGGGTCAGAAACGACGCCAGCAGCAGGGCGGTCCGCTGCACGAGCGGGCCACGCAACAGAGCAGTGCCTCCCGCGAACAACAGCGGCACAGCCACGAATAAGGGCAGGATGGCGGAGTTCATACGCGGTGGGTCTCCCCTGTCTCGGGATGACGCAGCATGTTGTCATTGCGTCCGATCACAGCCATGGCAAGCATCAAGATGCTCGTTGCGAGCGTGATCACGATCGCGGTCAGCACGAATGCCTGTGGTAACGGATCAGCCACCGTCCCGGTGCTCGTGCCGTCGGTGATCGGCTCCACCCGCCAGCCTGGGACACCGGTGGTAAGGAGGACGAAATTGACGGCGTGGCTGAGAAGCCCGAGACCGAATACAGCACGCACCATGGACCGCTGTAGCAGCAGGTATACCCCGCCCGTCACCAGAACAAAGATCGTGGCTATGAGGATCATCTCTTGACCTCTTCAGGGTGAGTGCCCTTGGTGATGAACTGGGTCCGGATCGCTGGACGGCGGGGACGTTCTCCCCGCACGGTCTCAAGCGGGCCCGGCAGCTCGCCCTCAAGCAGTTCGTCGATACGCTCCCGGGTTCCCTCACCGCCAGCTGCGGTTCCTCGCGTGGCACCGAGAACGTTGAACGAGACGAACATCAGTCCGAGAACTGCCAGGTAGACCCCAGCGTCGAAGAACATCGACGTCGTCAGATGGATTCCAAATAGGTGGAAATGGATCGGCTGCAGGAAAGAACCTGCGGCGAGCAGGTCGAACAGGCCAGTGGCAACAGCCAGCATCACTCCCCCACCGACCAGGAACAATGGCACTCGAGGTGGTCCCACCTGCCGGTCCTTGGAGGTTGAGAGATAGACCAGGCCGACCAGGGCGGCGGCAACCAATGCGGCATTGAAACCGCCACCAGGACTGTTGTGCCCCCGCCAGAACAGCACCGCAGATATCGCGATCAGCAACGGCGCCATGAACCTCAGCATCACCTGGAGGCTGACCGCGTTGGGCCAGGCTTCCATGATGGCCCGATGCGCCCGTGACCCCGGGTCCTGGTTGATCCCCAGGGCTGTTACAGGCACCAGGTCGGGATCCTGTCCTGGGGGGTCTATGTACCTGTCCTTCACGGTCGACAGAAGCGCAAGAATTGCCACAGCGGTCATTGCCAGAACGCTCAGCTCGCCCAGGGTGTCGAAGCCACGGAACTCGACGAGAATGACATTGACGACGTTGTCGCCCGAGGCCAGCTCTTTTGTGTTCTGCAGGAAGTAGTCAGCCAGGTCGGACTTATCCCGCCGGGCTGTCAGCGCCCAGGTGAGCCCTGCGACCCCGGCTCCCACCACAGCGGAAGCACCGAATGTGAGGATGTTGCGGCCACGGCGGCGTATCGGGAACCTACTGGGGAGACGCTGCAGCACCAGCATGATCACGATGATGTTCAGGCTCTCTACCAGCAGCTGAGTCATGGCCACATCGGGGGCACCAAGCGCCAGGATCTGCACTGTCGCCAGGATTCCCACCGCTGACAACGAAAGCACTGACGCGATCCGCACCCGGGAGATGCATACACCTATGGTGGCCGCAGTGATCAGGACGAACACAACGATGTCGATTGTCTTGGTAAGTCCAGGTCTCTGTTCCGGTAGCCCAGCCACGCTGACTGCCCAGCTCCCCAAGACCCCGAGCACCCCCAGCGCCCCCAGGATCGGTATGACATGCCTGGTGGGAGTGTCTGAGCCAACAGCACGTGCCTGCAGCGAGCCGAAACGTCGTGTCCAGTCCGTGAGGTGCCACATCACTTTCGCACCATCCAACGGGAAACGGTGCTGCAGAATCCACCCGATGAGGCGCTTACGCTGCAACACCACCAGGATCCCGAGAAACACGATGGCCGCTGTCGCATACAGTTCTGGCCCTAGGCCATGCCACAAGGCCAGATGAATGTGGGCTGGCCGGCCTGTGGCGGCCTCAGCCGCCAGCCGTACCGAACCGGCGACTCCTGCTAGCCATGCGGCCAGAGGTACTGAAACCAGGATTGGAAGCGCTGCGCTTCCCACCAGGAGAGGATCGTGCATGTGAACGGGGCGTTCCTCATCCATCCCGTCGAAGAAGATTCCGAGCAAGGCTCGTGCGCAGTAGGCGAAGGTCAGCACAGAACCCACCGTGGCAACCAGGAAAGCAACCCAGCCGGTCCACGAGGCCTCAGGCCCTCCGAGTAGTGCGGCGAAGATCGCCTCCTTCGATACGAACCCCAGCATGGGAGGGATACCAGCCATCGAGGCGCACCCCAGCGCCATCACGGCGAAACTGAAGGGCATCCGGCGATACAGCTTGGGAGGAAAACGGCGAAGGTCACGAGTGTCGGTGGCGTGGTCAACGACACCCACCATCATGAAGAGTCCCGACTTGAACAGCGCATGCGCGATGGTGTGAAGCACCGCCGCTACGATGCCAGCTTCTGTTCCCAATCCGATGCTCGCGGTCAGCAAACCCAGCTGGCTTACCGTGGAATAGGCCATCAGCCTCTTCACATCGGTCTGCTCGAGGGCGAAATAACCGCCTATGCAGGTCGTTATCAGGCCGCTCGCCACCAACAGGCCGTTCCAGGCCGGGGTGTCGTGGAAGACGGGACTGAAACGCAGCAGAAGGAATATGCCTGCCTTGACCACTGCCGCAGCATGCAGATAGGCGCTGACCGGAGTGATGGCGGCCATGGCATCCGGCAGCCACACGTGGAACGGGAACTGGGCAGCCTTCGTGAATCCAGCCAGTGCGATCAGCACAGCTATCAGCGTCGTGAAACCGGGGTCTGAGGCCCAGACCTCGTGGCCGAAGACCAGCGACAAGGAGGTGGTGCCCGTGCGCCACCAGATGGCGGCCACCGCAAGCAGCAGCAGGACGCCACCGGCGAATGTGATGAGCAAGGTGCGCATGGACGCGCCCTCACCGGATTTTCCTGCGCAGGCGATCAGCAGGAAGGAGGCTAGCGAGGTCAGCTCCCAGCAGATGAAAAGCACCACCAGGTCGTCGGCAAGCACCAGAGCCTGCATTGATAGGGTGAACGCGGTCATCATCTGATAGAAAGCATGGTTCCTGCCGATCGGCAGGTAACGCGTTGAGTAGATGAAGACGGCAGCGCCAATGAGCAACGTCAGGAAACTGAAGACAAGCCCTAGTCCGTCAGCAGCGAATGCCAGCCGTATCCCCAGGGCCGGCAGCCAGTCCAGGGACCACGCTGTCCGCTCCCCCGCCACCACTGCTCCGGCCGCTGGGGCCTGGGCAGCAGCAGCGGCGATATAAAACGCGGCCAGGATCCAGCCGGCGTTCCTACCGAGGAGACGAGTGAACACCGGCGTGGCTATGAAAGCCAGCAGGAGCAGGATCAGTGAAATCAACACAGGCATGAGCGTGGTTATCCTAGCAACCGGCCTTGGCAGCGCCTTCGGCCAAGCTCATGAGCTGACTGCCGAGAGTGCCTTCCACTCATCCCAGGAGTAGAGCCAGACTCCCATGCCCTCGCCAGGTTCCATCTTGCGATCGGATCCGGTGAACTCGACGACATCGCCGATATTCGTACGTGAGAAGAGCCATCCTGCGTTGTCTGTACTCAGGCCGACACAGCCATGGCTAACGTTCGATTTACCCTGATTCTGCACTGACCAGGGGGCGGCGTGGATGAACTCGCCCGTCCAGGTGACTCTCATGGCATAGCGAACATTCAGGTCGTAGGACTCAGAGCTGCCAGAGGGGATGGCGATGGTCTCGGAGTTCATCTTCAGGCTGTCGAATTTCTCCAACACCAGCTTCGTGCCAGAACGTGTGGTGAATCCCGCCTTCCCGGTGGTGGACGGCAGGGTGTTGACCACCTGCCCGTTCTCGACGACTGTGGTGGTGTAGTTCGCGATGTCCACCTTGATGACACGCGAGACATCCCCGATGGAGAAGCTGCCGGTGACGTCCTTCTTGAACCAGGTGTTGTCGGTGGCCTGCACGCCGGTCAACTTCAGATCGAGGGAGATCTTCGTGCCAGGTTTCCAATACTCCTTCGGGCGGTACAGCAGCTCAGTGTCGCTCAACCATCCCCACGCCCCCTCCTGCTCTGGCGTGGTGGTGACGTTGGCGTGCTGCTCGATGGCTGCCCGGTATTCCTTCGGAATGGGGCGGTTGAACTTCACGTATGCGGGCATCCCCACCCCCATGCCCTCGAATAGGTAGAGCATCTGGAAGCCGGTCTCGCCAGATCCGGGATTAGCGGTGTGGAAGCTTGCCTCCTTGGTTGTCCCGTCGCTGGCCGTCACGGAGATCTTGTATTCGGTGTTTAGTTCGAGCGCCTTGGCAGGGATCCAGGCATCCTTGTCAAAAGTTCCCTCGACCGAACCGTTCGGCCCCGTCACGGTGGCACCAGTGATGGTCCCATTCTCAAGGCTGAGCTTCACCGGATCACCAGGCAGGGCCGCATCCGTCGAGGACGTGATGCTGAGAGCACCCGCCTTCATCGTGGACGTGGGCGACGGCTCAGCTTCAGGGATATTCGCTCCGGTGGCCGCGGCTGTCGAGCTCTGGGACGTCTCACCAGAGGTGGTGCTGCCGGGAGAACAGGCGGACAGCAGGAGCGTCGAGCTCACCAGGGTGATGAATAGAGAGCGGAGGCGCACGTTCATGGTGATAAGCCTACGACTGAGACCCGTCAAAGTGAGATCCCGTGCCTGCCTGAGGGCCCGATTCGCGTATCCGGTCACTGACCCGCTAAGCTACCGACGCTGTCGCATGAGGCGACATCGGGCTGTGGCGCAGTTTGGTAGCGCACTTGACTGGGGGTCAAGGGGTCGCAGGTTCAAATCCTGTCAGCCCGACGTAAAAACCTTGGTGAGAGGGTACGGTCCATCACCAAGGTTTTTGTTACATCCAGGGTGCCCCCGCTCGAATCAGATTGCTCACGTCAGGTGCCACTGTCTTTGTCTTCTTCCCGGTAGCGTTCGAGCACCTGGTCGATACTCGAGACAGTCTTTGCCTGCCGCACTTCAGGCGCGGTGTCATGGGGATCCTTGGCAGGGGCGGACCATCTACCGGCTCTCACATCCAGAACCAGTCCTATGCCCAGCGCGATCAGCGCGGGGACGATCCATCCCGTGGAGTTGTCCCACAGGCCGGTGCGCGACAACAGGTCGCTGGGAGCCGTCCAGCCAGCATGGTTGAGGGCAGACACCAGGCCGAGCGCACCGGCCACGGTCACGGGCCAGAGATAAGCAGATCGCAGATGGCCAGGTGCCACGGCATCGACAAGCGTGACCACAACCAAGCAGATCGCCAGTGGGTAGAGCAGCAGGGTGAGCGGGGCCGTGACCGTCAGGATTGCGCTCAGCCCCAGGTTAGCCAGCACGAGGGACACAACGGTCCCGGCCACAAGCTGGCGGTTGAAGGAGACGGCTGGCCATGCCGTGTGGGCATAGCCAGCCCAAGAGGCCAGCAGGCCAACTGCCGTGGTCAGGCAGGCCAGCACCACGATGCCAGCGAAGACCATCACACCTCCCCTGCCCAACGTCAGCGACGCAGCTGTACGCAGCAGCTCAGTGCCATCCGTGGTCTCGGTGGTGACAGCTCCCGGGGTTCGGGTCCCTATGAGGGCCAGGCCGATGTACACCGCGCCCAGAAGCACCGCGGCGATTCCACCCGCAACGGCCGTACCACGCACCAGCCTGCCGGGTGTACTGAACCCACGCTCGCGCAAAGAGCTAATGACCACGATCCCGAAGACGCTCGCAGACAGAACATCCATGGTGAGATAGCCCTGGGTGAGACCGGTGGTGAACGGGGCACTGGCATAGGGCTCTATAGCGGGACGGTCGATCCCTTGCACGATCAGGAGGGTGGCTCCGCACAGAACCACCAGCAGGATGAGAAGGGCGGGGGTAAGCCACCGGCCGATCCGGTCGGCCAACCGGCTGGGACGCAGCGAGATGAGGATAGACACAGCCAGGAAGATCGTCACGTGTATTGCCAGCGCCCAGTGTGAGTCGGGGATCCCCAGGAGCTCCAGGACCGGGCGGGTCGCCAGCTCATAGGCGACCGTCACCACCCGCGGCACAGCGTAGAGCGGACCGATCGACAGGTACACCGCCAAGGGCATGAAGAGCCCGAACCTCGAGCCGACCCGTCGGGCCAGGCCAAGGATGCCCTCGCCCGACGTGGAAACCGCAATAATCGTGGCCAGGGGAAGCAGCACACCGGTAGTCAGGAACCCAAGCATCACCATGGGAAGCGAAGGTCCTGATGTGGCGCCGAGAAGGGGAGGAAATATCAGGTTGCCCGCCCCGAAGAAGAGGGCGAAGAGCATCAAACCTGTGGTCACGATTCCCGTGGCGGGGCTGGTGTTTGAGGGACGATCCATCTTACTGCTCATGGTGACCGTCACTCTATGCCATTTGGCCTGATCAACGCCGTCTTAGCCCTCGCCCGGGGGCACTGGGATCTTCTCACTCAGGCCAGGCGGGAGACAGAGACCGCTGTGAGACTGCACAGGACAGGGCAAGCGCGGGCCTACGGTGAAAAGCTCGAGGACCCATAGCTTGTGCTTAACCTCAATAGGCCAGTCCTGGCACCATGCCGACCAGGCCCGGCGTGCCATGAAAAACACTCATGCGCGAGTCTTCTTCACATGGTTACGCCGGGCTCAGGCCAGTCCAGAAACCAGGATTCCCGAGGTCAGCTGATTGCCTCTGCGATGTCCTGGGCTACCTTGGGCACCGGGACGTAGCGGGTCAGCTGAGTGATGTGCCGTGGCTCAAGCTCAGCCAAGCTGGAGACACCGAGCAATTTCATGGTGCGGACCAGTTCCTCGCGGAGGATGGCGATGGTGCGATCGACACCCGAGCGCCCGCCAGCCATGAGGCCGTACAGATAGGCGCGCCCAATAAGGGTGAAGTTCGCGCCCAGCGCAATAGAGGCCACGATATCGGCACCGTTCATGATTCCCGTGTCCAACATGACCGTGGTGTACTTGCCGATCTCCTTGACCACGTGGGGCAGGAGATGGAATGGGACGGGAGCCCGGTCGAGCTGGCGGCCGCCATGGTTGGACAGCAGGATGCCATCGACCCCAGCGTCTGCCAGACGTTTTGCGTCCGTTACGGTCTGCACACCCTTGATGACGATCTTCCCGTCCCACATGCCGCGGATGACGTCGAGATCTTGGTGGCTGATCGTGGGGTCCATGGCGGCGTCGAGGAGTTCACCGACCGTGCCGCCCGTCGAGTTGAGGGAAGCGAACTCAAGCTTGGGGGTCGTGAGGAAGTCAAACCACCACCAGGGCCGCGGTAGGGCGTCGATGACAGTGCCGAGGGAGATCTGTGGCGGGATGGAGAAGCCATTGCGTTTGTCGCGGAGGCGGGCCCCCGCGACGGGGGTATCGACGGTGAACATCAGGGTGTCGAAACCTGCCTGCTTGGCCCGCTCCACCAGGCCGTAGGAGATCTCCCTCCGACGCATCACGTAAAGCTGGAACCAGTTCCGGCCCAGTGGATTGGCGGCTTTGACCTCCTCAATCGAGGTTGTTCCGAGGGTGGAGAGGGTGAAAGGGATACCTGCGGCACCTGCGGCGCTTGCACCCGCAATCTCACCCTCGGTCTGCATGAGGCGCGTGAATCCGGTGGGTGCGATCCCGAACGGCATGGACGACGGCCCACCGAGGATCTCACAGGAGGTGTCGACATCCTCCGCCGGGTGCAGGATGTCGGGATGTAGCTCGATGTCCTCGAAGGCGTGGCGGGCTCTGGCCAGGGACAGCTCGCCTTCCGCTGCACCATCGGTGTAGTCGAAGGCCGCCTTAGGGGTGCGACGCTTGGCGATCTTCCTCAGATCCCAGATCGTCAGGGAGTCCTGGAGACGCCGCTTCTTGGCATTCAGGGTTGGTTTCTTGAAGTGCAGCAGGTCGAATATCTCGCTGGGCTTCGGAAACTGGCGCTTTACCATGAAGACCTCATTCCTCGGGGCTGATTGCTAGGTCATCTGGCGACAACGCCGGTTCGACGTCGCCGTCGGAAATTACAGTAAGCGAATATACCGTAATTGGTTGAGGACAAGCTCACCGCCCCCCAGCTCCGCTTGTCGAGGCTTTCCAGGGCAACCGGCCACCGGGCGATGTTCCGCTTGTCTCTTGAAGGCATTTGACACAATCGTGTAGTCGAGAGAGGAGATCTTCAATGACGCACCAGCCAACGATCGCCGTCACAGGGGTAACGGGAAGAATCGGGGGTGCCGTGGCCACCGAGCTGCAGGATCTCACCCCCCCGGCTGAGGCTGCTGGTACGCAATCCCAGCCGGGCGCCCCGGCTTGAGGGGCAGCTGGCAGTGGCGGACTATTCCGATGCCGCAGCCTCCAGGGAGGCACTCGCCGGCGTCGATGTGCTGTTCATGGTCTCAGCCGGGGAAAGCCCGGAGCGGGTACAGCAACACGAGGTTTTCGTCGACGCAGCAGCCGCTGCCGGGGTCAAGCACATCGTCTACACCTCCTTCCTGGGGGCCAAGCCGGATGCGACATTCACCCTGGCCCGCGATCACTGGTACACCGAGCAGCACATCCGCGAGTCGGGCATCGTCTGGACATTTCTCCGTGATTCCTTCTACCTGGACTTCTTCCCCGAGGTGGTGGGCGAGAACGGCGTGATCCGGGGCCCTGCCGGAAACGGTAGGGTCGGCGCGGTGTCCCGGGAAGACGTGGCGCGGTCGGCAACCGCGGTCCTGCGCAACCCCGCCCCGCATGAGGGATGCGCCTACGACATGACAGGGCCGCAGGCTCTCTCCCTGAACGACATCGCCCGCATCATCGGCGAGGTATGGGGAAAACCGGTCACCTATCAGGACGAGAGCTTGGAGGAGGCGTATGCTTCACGCGCCCACTACGGCGCTCCTGGCTGGGAGGTCGACGCCTGGGTCTCCACCTACACCGCGATCGCCTTGGGAGAACTGGATGTGGTCTCCGACAGCGTCCAGTCTCTGACCGGCAGGCCGCCCCTGAGCCTCACCGAGCTTCTACACCGAGGATGAGTCAGGCCCCGAGAAGACATGCTGGAACCCGGTTTAGGATCGGTTCTTGTGCTTCTCCCTGGAGCGAATCTCGATGTGGACCGGTGAGCCGGTGAAACCGAACTCCTCACGGAGCCGACGCTCGATGAAACGCACATAGGTAGCGTCGAACTGGCCGCTGGTGAAGAGCACGAACGTCGGCGGACAGTTCTGCGCCTGGGTACCGAAAAGAATACGAGGCTGCTTGCCACCACGCACGGGATGCGGCTGAGCAGCGGCCAGGCGTCCCAGGAAGGCGTTGAGCTTCCCAGTGGAGACGCGTGTCTCCCAACCTTCTGCCGCAGCTTCGATGGCCTTGCTCAGTTTGTCGACGTTGCGCCCCGTCAGCGCCGAGATGTTGACGACCGGGGCCCACTGGAAGGCAACGAGATCACGCTCGATCTCACGGTTCAGGTAGCGGCGGCGCTCGTCGTCCGTGAGGTCCCACTTGTTGAAGGCGATCACCAGAGCCCGGCCCGTCTCCTCCACGTTCGTGAGGATACGTAGGTCTTGATCCGTGACCGGCACCGAGGCGTCAACCACCACCACGCAGACCTCCGCCCTTTCGATGGCGCTCTGGGTGCGTAGGCTGGCATAGAACTCGTGCCCCGATGCCTCCTTGACCCGCTTACGGATGCCCGCAGTATCGATGAGACGGTAGGTTGTACCACCAACCTCAACAATCTCATCGACCGGATCCACAGTGGTCCCGGAGACATCTGACACCACCGCACGCTGCTGCTGGGCCAGTTTGTTGAGCAGCGACGACTTGCCGACATTGGGTTTTCCGACGATCGCCACCCGCCGTGGCCCGCCCAGTTCCTCGAAGCGCTCTGGGGGTGCCTCCGGGAGAGCGGCCAGCAGTGCATCCAGAAGATCGCCGGACCCGCGGCCGTGCATGGCGGAGACGGGGTAGGGTTCCCCTAAGCCGAGGTTCCACATGGTCGCGGCCATGGCCTCGTGGCGCTGGTCGTCCACCTTGTTGGCCGCCAGAATTACGGGCTTCCCCGAGCGTCGCAGCACTCTGACCACCGCATCATCCTCGTCGAGGGTGCCCACCGTGGCATCGACCACGAACACCACAGCGTCGGCCATCGAGATGGCCAGCTCAGCTTGTTCTGCGATCTGCTGCGCCATGCCCCGGGCATCCGAGATCCAGCCACCGGTGTCCACCAGCACGAACTCGCGACCATTCCAGTTCGCGTCGTAGGAGACACGGTCACGCGTCACGCCGGGGACATCCTGCACCACGGCCTCTCTGCGACCGATGATGCGGTTCACCAGTGTTGACTTGCCGACATTGGGCCGGCCCACCACCGCCACCACTGGCTTGATCGTGGACTCCTCACTCATGTCGTGCCTCCTATCAGCGAGTCAGCGCCTCATCGTACCTGAGCCTTTTCACATGGGCTGGAGGGCGATCTGGTGTCCCGGCCGCGTTCCCTGCTGACCTTTGGAGCTCAGTGATCGTGGGCTGCGTTCTCCACGACGTGGAACGCGGGCTCCTCGTAGGGGTGCGCCTTCCTCAATGCCTCAATGACCTTCCCTTGCAGCGGCCGGGCAAAGGTAAGCTCCACCCGGTTCTCCGCCACCAGTTCAAGCTCACCCACCTCTCCGATGGTGGGGTTGGCCCCTACCAAAGCACGGAACTGACCCACTCCAGACGCCACGAAAGCACAGGAGTCATAGTTGCCGATGCGTCCCGCCCCGGCGGCGAACAAGGCCTCCAGCACCTGTTCTGTCTGCGGGATGGGAACGTAGAACACCAGGACATCGAGAGGGTCAGCCATGAGCAGGCACCAATGCGATGACGGCCTCGACGACCTCGTCGAGACTCAGATGCGTGGAGTCGATGACGACCACCCCGGACGCGGCCTCGGTGAAGTTGGAGACGGCGGAGTCGTCGTGATCCCTCCGGATGATGGAGTCAGTGATCGTTGCTTCATCTGCCCGCTCCCCGAGCTCAGCTGTGCGGCGGCCGATACGTGCCTTGGCGTCAGCGGTCAGCAGCACCCGGACCTCGGCATCTGGAGCAACCACGGTGGTGATGTCCCGGCCCTCGACGACGATGCGCCGTTCCTGCTCCGTGATGATCTGGCGCATGTGGGCGGTCAGTATCCGGCGCACCTCCTGGACCGCAGCAACCGCCGAAACCACCGCGGAGATCTCCGGCTGCCGGATCTCCTGGGTCACGTCCCTGCCGTTGATGCTCACCCTGGGTGCGCTGGGATCTGTTGTGATCCGGAGATCAGCGTTCCTCACAAGCGCTCGGATCCCGTTCTCGTCGTCGCGGGAAATCCTCTGCCGAAGACACTCATACGCCACCGCCCGGTACATCGCGCCCGTGTCGAGATAACCAAGCCTAAGCTTTGTTGCCACCCGCCTTGCCGTCGATGACTTGCCGACTCCGCTCGGTCCATCTATCGCGATCACCAGTTCATCCATCGGACGCCCTCCTGTCCAGCCAAGCCCGCCAGCCGCGGGAATCCAGGTTATTCCGGAGCTGCTCGGCCTGCGGGCGCTCAACGGAGATGGACAGGTATCCCACCTCACGCACGGCGTCATGATTCAATTCGAAGTCCTCGACGTTGAAGCCGAAATCCCCGACATCGGCGAACAGCCGGGTCAGTGCGCGCGGCTCGTCGGGGATCTCGACGGTCACTGCCGCCAGCTCCTTCGGCTCTTGCCCGTGCTTGCCGAGGAGCGCCAGGGAACCATGCTGGCCGAGCGCCAGGAAGGCCTCCAGAGGTTCGTCACGGTCGAGCACCCCGATCAAGTAGTCGAGGTCGGCCGCCACCTCGATCAGTTCCTTGCGGATGGCTGGTGAGTTGGTCGTTATGATCTGCCGCCACAGGCCTGGGTCGGAACCGGCGATACGCGTCACGTCCCGGATGCCCTGCCCCGCCAATGCCAGGTGCTCCCCCGGCACGCCGCGCAGATGCGAGGCGGTGAGAATACTCATCAGGTGCGGCACATGACTGACCTGTGCCACCGCCTCATCGTGGAGTTCCGCGTCCATTTCCACCACGCGGGCGCCGACCGAACGCGCCAATCCGCGAACCGACTCCACGTCCTTGGGGGCATTCCCACTCTGCGGAGTGACCACCCAGGTCCGGTCCATGAACAGATCAGGAGAAGCGGTCAAGGGGCCGCTGAATTGGGAACCCGCCATCGGGTGACCCGGCACGTAGCGGTCAGGACACTCGCTGCTGGTCACCACCGCCTGGATCACAGAGGACTTCACCGACCCAACGTCCGTCACGACCGCCTCCGGATGGCGTTCCAGCATCCGGATGATGGCTTCTGCGATCGTGGCTGGCGGTGAGGCCACCACCACGATATCCACAGGTTCATCATCTGAAGCAACCCGTCCTGCTCCCAGCCCAGCCGCCACTCGGGCATGCGATGGGTTCAGGTCTTCTAGCAGGACGTCCGCTCCAGCACGGACCAGTGCCATTCCCAGAGATGACCCCACCAGGCCAGCCCCGACGATCCTCACTCTCATCAGCGAGACTCCGGCATGTTCAATGGCCTCGGCCCCTGGTAGTCAGGGCCATAAGCCCCAGGGGCCGGACGTCGTTTACGGACCGGAGCGCTGACCCCAGGGGCCAGGCGCCGCGAGAAAACCAGGAAACCGGTGTGCGCGGAGGTCCCGTGTCCAGGGCGAATGGCAAGACCCTCGGCGTGCCAGTCACGTACCGTTGTCTCGGTGGCGGTGGGTTCGGTGAAACCACCGTGAGCACGGAAGGTGTCCATCACCCGGCCGAGCTGTGTCGTGGTGGCGACATAGCAACAGATCACCCCACCTGGGATGAGTTGTTCCCCCACCGTGTTGATGCACTCCCAAGGCGCCAGCATGTCCAGGATGGCGCGATCGACCGGCTCGTCAGCGATCA
Source organism: Arachnia rubra (assembly GCF_019973735.1). Classification (NCBI taxonomy): domain Bacteria; kingdom Bacillati; phylum Actinomycetota; class Actinomycetes; order Propionibacteriales; family Propionibacteriaceae; genus Arachnia; species Arachnia rubra. The sequence goes on along the minus strand of NZ_AP024463.1, from coordinate 1,629,391 downwards.
CCTCGGCCAGGTCACCCACCGTCAGATCCCAGGCGGGGTGTTCCCCGCTGAGGAAGTTCTCGACGTTCCTGCGGGCGACGTCAGCGAACTGCTGCCGGCGTTCGTAGGAGTACAACCTGCCTTCGGGACCGATGACGCGTAGCAGCGCTAGTGAAAGGGCTCCGGATCCGACGCCGGCCTCCAGGACCCGGGCGCCGGGGAAGATGTCGGCCCACATGATGATCTGCGCGGCGTCCTTGGGATAGATGACCGCCGCCTCGCGTGGCATGCCGACCATGTACTCACTCATGAGGGGACGCAGCACCAGGTATTCGGTGCCACCCACAGAGCGCACCGTCACTCCCTCGGGGCCACCGATGAGCTCGTCGTGGCTGACCGCGCCCTTGGTCGTGTGCCAGACCGCGCCTTCCCTCAGCACCACAGACTTCCTACGTCCCTTGGGATCGATCAGTGTCACCCGCTCCCCCACCTCAAGCGGGCCCGTCCGGACGCCCGACAGATTCACCATTGACCCCTCCAGATCTTCTCCAGCCCCGCGAAATCCAGTCCTGTCAGCCCGCCCTCACGAAGCACTCTTCGCGGGGCCGGCCGCGGACTGCCCAGAAGCGGCACCGCCAGGACCACAGCCCCTGTGGCGGAGGCAGCATCGGCCCCAGGCACAGAGTCCTCGATGATAATGACCTCCTCCGCGGTGACGCCCATCCTGCGCATCGCCTGAAGATATCCCTCTGGATCCGGCTTGGGACGCTGGACGTCATCGCCGTCGACAATGCACTCGAACTCGGGCATCGCTGTGGCGACCACCGTCATGATGCGTTTGTTGCTGGCCGTGTACATTCCACATGGAATCCAGTTGGCCCGGATATCGGTCAGCAGTTCCCGGGCTCCGGGAAGGAACGGGATCTCACCGAAAGCGAACCGCTCGCAGATACGCGCGTGCAGCTCCTCGTAGGCCTGGGCTGCGGTAATGAGTCCCCGGCAGGATTCCGAGATCCGCTGTGCGGTGGTGGCGGCAGGCTCGCCGATCTGGTCCTTGAACTGCTCCTCGGGCCACGAGACCCCATAGCGGGCGAGCAGCTGTTTCTCATGCTCGATCCACATCGGTTCTGAGTTGACCAGGGTGCCGTCAAAATCCCACAGCACCGCGCGCAGTCGTCGTTCTCTCATCGTTGCTCAGTTGGCATTGAAGTATTTCGCCTGGGGGTGATGCACCACCATCGCGTCGGTTGACTGCTCCGGGTGCAGCTGTAGCTCCTCCGAGAGCTCCACCCCGATACGTTCGGGCCGCAGCAACGCGACGAGTTTCGCCCGGTCTTCTATCTTGGGACAGGCCGGGTAGCCAAATGAGTAGCGAGATCCCCGGTAGGCCTGGTCGCGGATAGCCTCCTCGGTGGTCGACTCCTCGGCGGCAAAGCCCAGCTCAGTGCGTACCCGGTGATGCCAGAACTCAGCAAGCGCCTCGGTCAGTTGCACGGACAGGCCGTGCAATTCGAGGTATTCGCGGTAGCGGTTGGCCTCGAACAGTCTTTTGGTGCCCTGCACCACCTCCGACCCCATCGTGACAAGCTGCATCTCCAGTACATCAGGGCCGAGTTCCCGGACCTCGTCTGCATCGCGGAAGAAATCCGCCAGGCACAGACGCGAGTCCCGCCGCTGTCTGGGGAAGTCGAACCGGGTTATCTCCCTGGCCGGATCAGCGGGGTCACCGACGATCAGGGTGTTGTTCTCACTGTGAACCGGGAAATAACCGTAGACCGCGGAGAAATTCGCCAGTTTCTCCGTCGTGATGCGTTCCAGCCACATTCGAAGGCGTGGCAGGCCCTCTGTGGCGACGAGCTCTTCATAGCTGGGACCGCCTTTGACGGGTTTGAGCCCCCACCGCCCCAGGAAGGTGGCGCGATAATCGAGCCACTGTGCGACGTCCGCTACGGGCAGGCCCTTGACGACCCGGGTTCCCCAGAACGGTGGCGTGGGTACGTCAACGCGGCGTTCCACATTCTCAGAACGCCGGGTGTCGATCTCACGCCTCTCGGCCACCTCGGTCTTCTTGTAGCGGCGTTTCTTGGGTTCGGGGAGTTTCGCCCCCGGGATGCCCTGCTTGACCGCCATGACTGCATCCATCAGGGCCAGCCCTTCGAAGGCGTCCTTGGCGTAGCGCACCTCGCCCTCGAACATGTCGTTCAGGTCATGCTCCACGAAGGCCCGGGTCAGGGCGGCTCCCCCCAGCATCACCGGGTATTTCTCCGCCAGCCCCAGACGGTTCAGCTCGGCGAGGTTGTCCTTCATCACAAGCGTGGACTTCACCAGCAGCCCAGACATGCCGATGGCGTCAGCCCCGTTCGTCTCAGCGGCGTCGATGATGGCTTGGATCGGCTGCTTGATCCCGATGTTGATGACGGTGTAACCATTGTTGCTGACGATGATGTCGACGAGGTTCTTACCGATGTCATGGACATCACCCCGGACAGTAGCGAGCACGAGGGTGCCCTTGCCGCTGCCGCCCTCCACCTTGTCGATGTGAGGTTCCAGGTGTGCCACCGCGGCCTTCATCACCTCGGCGGACTGTAGGACGAACGGCAGCTGCATCTGGCCGGAGCCGAAGAGCTCGCCGACCACCTTCATGCCCGCCAGCAAGTCCTCGTTGATGATGTCGAGAGCCGCCTTCCCCGCCAGGGCCTCGTCGAGGTCAGGCTCAAGCCCCTTGGCCTCGCCGTCGATGATGCGGCGTCGTAGACGTTCCTCCAAGGGTAAGGCAGCCAGCTCAGCAGCCCGGGATGCACGGACTGAGGCTGCTGTGACGCCCTCGAACAGCTCGAGGAAGCGGGTCAGCGGGTCGTAGCCGTCACGGCGGCGGTCCCAGACCAGGTCCAGGGCGACCTCCCGCTGCTCCTCGGGAATCCGGTCCATCGGGATGATCTTCGCCGAGTGAACGATTGCTGAATCGAGCCCGGCCGCGACACACTCATGCAGGAACACGGAGTTCAGCACCATGCGGGCCGCCGGGTTCAGGCCGAAGGAAACGTTCGAAACACCCAGGGTGGTCCGCACCCCGGGGTAGCGGCGCTTCAGTTCCCGGATTGCCTCAATGGTCTCGATGCCGTCACGCCGTGTCTCCTCCTGCCCAGTGGCGATGGGGAAGGTCAGGCAGTCGACGAGGATATCGCCGATGTCCATCCCCCAGGCGCCGGTCAGCTCATCGATCAGGCGCGAGGCCACCCGCAGTTTCCACTCGGCGGTCCGGGCCTGGCCCTCCTCGTCTATAGTCAAGGCCACCACGGCGGCACCGTGCTCCGCGACCAGCGGCATCACTCTCCCGAACCGGGACGTGGGACCATCCCCGTCCTCGTAGTTGACAGAGTTGATGATGCAGCGGCCGGCGAGTTTCTCGAGGCCCGCCTGAAGAACCTGCGGCTCGGTGGAGTCCAGGACCACCGGCAGCGTGACCGCGGTCGACAGGCGCCCGGCAAGCTCCTGCATGTCGCTGCTGCCGTCCCGGCCGACATAGTCGACGCACAGGTCCAGCACGTGCGCACCATCCCGGGCCTGGCCCTTGGCGATCTCGACACAGTCATCGGTGTTCCCGGCCAGCATCGCCTCACGGAATGCCTTGGAACCGTTCGCATTGGTGCGCTCCCCGATGCTGAGGTAACTGAGGTCTTGGTGGAACGGGACCTCCACGTACAGCGATGAGCAGGTCCGCTCCACCGTTACGTCACGGGGCCGTACCGGACGGCCGCTGAATTGCTCCGAGAGCAGCCGGATGTGAGCTGGCGTGGTGCCACAGCAACCACCGATCATGCACAGCCCGTACTCATCCAGGAAAGTCGCCAGAGCCTCGGCCAGGGCCTCGGGACCCAGCGGATAGACGGCTCCCTCTGGGGTCAGCTCCGGCAGGCCCGCGTTGGGCATGGCCCCGACCCCGCAGCCGGCGTGGCGGGAAAGGTACCGCAGGTGCTCGCTCATCTCGGCGGGTCCCGTGGCGCAGTTCAGGCCGATCACATCAACGCCCAGCGCCTCAAGCGTGGAGCGCGCAGCCCCGATCTCGGAGCCGAGCAGCATGGTGCCGGTGGTCTCGACGGTGACGTTGACGAGGATTGGCAGGTCCACCCCGAGTTTTTCCCGGGCACGTTTCGCCGCTATCACAGCGGCCTTGGCTTGGAGGAGATCCTGGCAGGTCTCAATCTGCACGGCGTTGACTCCGCCCACGATCATCGCCTCCACCTGGCTCTGGTAGGCATCGCGGATACTGGCGAAGGTGACGTGCCCCAGGCTCGGCAGCTTCGTGCCTGGCCCCACCGACCCGAGTACGAAACGCGGTTTGTCGGTGAACTCGTCCGCTGCCGCCCGAGCGATCCGGGCCCCGGCCTCAGCCAGCTCCGCCAGGCGGTCCACGATGTCATACTCGGCCAGCGCAGCCAGGTTGGTGCCGAAGGTATTGGTCTCGATGCAGTCAGATCCCGCCTCCAGATAGGCGCGGTGGACTGCCGCGACGACGTCGGGGCGGGTCACGTTCAAGACCTCGTTGCAACCCTCAAGACCCTGGAAGTCACGTTCAAGGTCGAGGTCGCCCTGAGCCTGCAGCATGGTTCCCATGGCCCCGTCGGCCACCAGGACACGAGAGTTCAGCAGGTCACGAAGAGTGGTCACGGCGGGTCATACTACCTGCCGCGTCCACGCCAGTCCTCGATCAGCTGGCGCGCCAGGGAGATGTGCCCTGGAAGGGTGACCTCCTTTCTCTCCAGGGCACGGTTCAGCTCGTCCCGGCTGTGAAAGGAGCCCCAGGCGAGTTCCTCCTCATCCAGCTGGGGCTCTGTACCGTCGCTCCTGGCCTCGAATCCCAGCATCAGGGAGCGCGGGAAAGGCCAGGGCTGGGTTCCGACAAAACGCAGGTCCCGGATGGACAGGCCGGTCTCCTCGCGTACTTCCCGGTGACAGGCCTGCTCTGCGGACTCCCCGGCCTCGATGAACCCGGCCTGCACGGAGACACGGTTGCCGGGCCAGTGCCGGGAGTGCGTCAGGAGCAGACGGTCCTGGGGATCCGTGATGGCGAGAATGATGGCAGGATCTGTCCGGGGGAAGAGCTGGTGGCCACATTCTAGGCACCGGCGTGCCGTCCCGGCTCGGTCAGGTGCGGTGGCGCCCCCGCACGTGAGGCAGGCCGGCCTGCTCCGGTGCCATTCGAACAGGGCTGTCGCCATCATCGCGACCTGCGTGTGCCCCGGGGAGAGGTCGAGGGAACGCAGATCGGCTCCCCCCACGCCATCGTCGCGCGCCCACCAGATGGTGCCGTCCATGCGTCCGAGGAGCAGGTCGCCCGGCAGCATGGTGCCGTCGAAGGGCTCTGTCACAAGATGCCCATCCTCCACGGGGAACTCCAGTCCCGGGCCAAGCCGTAGGCACCGAGAAGTTAGGTCCCGGGCCAGGACATCGAGTTCCCGGGCCCGGCCACGTACCTCCTCGAGCCGGTCCAGGATTGCCGGTGCATTCCAGTGGTTCACTCTTCGAGACTATCCACATCACCCGCAAAGCTCATCCGTGAGGCTGCTGTCCCCAGCGGCATCCGGCAGGTCCTCGGCTCCTGAAGAGGCAGCTGGCCTAGCGGGGTTCTGGGACTCACGGAGCCGGGCATCACGCCAGCCAGCGCGCCAGAGACAGAGGGTTACGGACACCACGGCGCCTCCGGAGGAGACCGCCCACCATGGGAAATGCGGCAGCCCGGAGTCCTGGAGTGCCTTGTCTATCTCCTCTTGCGGGGTTGGTATCACGCGCTCAGCTGTCACCAGGATGCGGTGGGTGTTGATCCCAAGCGGGGTACAGGTGACCAGCGTTACCAGGTCGCGCCCCTCCTGCGGGTATAAGGCCTCCTGCTCCTCGGGGGCCACCACCTGGGTCTGGCGCACCACATAGACCAGCACCTCCCCCATCACCTCTATGGTGAATGTGTCCCCGGCATGCATCTTGTCGAGGTTGGTGAACATCGTGGCCTCGGCAAGGCCGCGATGAGCGGTGATCACAGAGTGGGTGGACTCGCCTCCCACCGGCAGCGAGGTTCCCTGGAGATGTCCTGCTCCGCGCAGCAGGGTGAGGTCGGAGGTGCCGTGGTACACGGGAAGATCCACGTCGATGCTTGGGATCCTGATGCGAGCCATGATCTCGGCAGGGCCCTGCAACAGCTGGTGGTACTCATTGCCCGAGACATCTCCGGCGCTCTGGGGGATATTGGTGTCAGGTGCGACGACTGCCCCGGACCTGAGTCTGTCGTTATAGGCACGGGCCGCTACCAGGGCCTCACTGAGAGCAGCCTGGTCCTCCCCGAAGGTCTGTGCCCTTTTGCGCAGCGATTCGTTGTAGGTATCGACCAGCTGTGACTGCTGGTACTGAGAGAACCATGAGGCTGCCGGAGTGTAGGTGAGAAGCACGATCCCCGCCAGGGCACACAACGCAGCCAGCCATGTGACGAGGCTGGGCCTCCAGCGCCGTGAACGCCGGCGGGGATGTGTCCTCATCCTCAAACAGTCCCGTCAGACCTGCTTGCGGCGTGCGGCCGCCCGGCCCAGGAGCATCACCACAGCGCCGATCGCTAGCAGGCCGATGCCACCAGCCGCCAGAGCCACCTGACCGGTACCGCCCGTCAGCGGCAGTTGTGGGACAGTCTGCTTGGTGTTGGCGACGGGGATGTAGTTCTTACCGGTGCTGGTGACTGCTGCCGGGACTTCCGTGAGCCCAGCGGTGACCGTGACCTGCTGGGGAGCGGCTGCGATGTATCCAGCCGGCGCCTCGGTTTCGACCAGGTAATAGGTGCCGGGACGCACGATAGGGAAGAGGATTTTGCCGTCGGCCCCGGTGGCCATCTCGTCCAGGGCGACGTCCTGCGCAGGGCAATCCTCGCTGGTGCAGAGCTTGAACTTTGCTCCCGCCAGGAAACCTTCATTCGCGCCGTCATACTTATAGACAGTGAGCTGCCCCCAGGTGGTGCTGGCGGTCTTCTCGGCCGACGCTGTCCCGTTGATCTCCACCGTGGCGGTGTTGGTGAAGACACCCTGATCCGCCTGGCCGATGTCGGAGACGTCAGTGATCAGCGTCATGACCACCTTCCTGCCACCATTGGCCCTCAGTTTCGTTATCCCGTCCCCGAGGAAACTGCAAGTCAGTGCGCCGCTGCATGTGTAGTCAGAACCCTCGGTGAGCCCCTCGCCAGTGTCTAGGGCAAGCCTGAGCTGGGTGTTGTCGAGGGTCAGGCCTGCAGGCAAGCTGTCGGTGATCACGTAGCTGTTGATCTCGGTCCCCTGGCCACTGTGCGGGATGTCGGTGGTTACGGTCCATCTCACGTCGTTGCCGCCGTACCCCGCCTGGGCGATCGTGTCGTCTACGGTCTTCTCGATGCCTGCGACCGAATTTTTCGGATACACGTGCACGTCATAGTTCCAGGTGTTGTCGGTGGTGTAGTAGGGCAGGGTGACCAGAAACGGCCGGCTGCCGAGCACGACCTTGGTATCCGGCGCGCCGGTACTGGTCTCGGCTACCAGGTAGAGGCCAAGGTCGAGGCCCTGCCAGCCGGCGATTCCCCCAGAGGTCGTCGTGACTGCAGAGATCTGGCTGGAGGTATGGCCGCCGACCATCGTGCCGGATTCTGGAGCCGTCAGGTTTTTCGCGGTCTCCCACCCCTGAGGGGTGGTCAGGTCGATGTCGTCGACCTTGTAGAGCGTGAACTCCACCCCGTCGATCGGGGTACAGTTGGCGCCAGGCTGCTCCTTGCCGTCCGCCGCCTCACCTGGGGTATCGGGTTGCACACATTTGTGCAGCGTCAGGTTCGCCCTGCGGGCTGGGTCGATGTTGGCGGAGTCGGCCCGTGCCGGAGCCGCAACCCCCAGCAGGCCGACGGCCAGGGCAGCGGCGAGCGCCAGCAGCCGTCTGCCAGGTCTCTCTCGAGTGGTCATCTGATTCCCTCCATCTTTTCTCCGCCGACGTCGATCGACGGTTTCGCCTGTGATCCCGCTGAGGCCGCAGGCTCACGGGTGCTTGTTTCTCCGATTACGCCCAAGGAAGACCAGTGCCACCGCAACCACCAGGAGGCCGCCACCCGAGTAGTAGTAGATATCGCTCGGGGTGCCTCCGGTCAGTGGCAGCACCGGGACCGGGGCACGGGTGTTCTCGAACGGTTCCTTCACCGTCTGGTGCACGGCCTGCGAGCCGATCTGGAGGGTTTCCTCCCGTGTGGTCAGCAGGTAGCCCAGCGGCGCACCGGTCTCCGTGAGTGTCCAGGTGCCCCACGGCAACCTCTCGACCCGGAACGACCCGGGGGCGGGATCCTTGTCGGGTCCCGAGCAGCTGCCCGGAGCGACGCAGTCCGTGATGTCGGTGATGGTCACCCTAGAGGCGTTCGTCAGTTTCCAGACGGAACCGGCCAGTGGGTTCGTCGTTCCCGATTCCGTCTTCCGCCAGGAGATGGATCCCGGCAGGCGATCGTTGGGGATCGCGCCGATCTCGAAAGGTTCGGAGCCGGTGTCGGTGCTGCTGAGCCGGACGATCTGCTCGGAGAAGTTCGACAGCACGTACCCGGGTGGTGGCGCGACCTCGGTCAGTGTGTGCTCCCCCCATTTCAGTTCCTCCAGCAGGAAGGAACCCGCCCCGGGATCCTTGTCCGGTCCCGTGCACAGGCTGCGGTCGGCGGCGATGCAGTCGGTGATCACCAGTCCGCCGGGGGCGGTGGGACCTTTCAGTGTCCACTCGGATTCCCCGATCAGCTCGCCGGTTTCGCTGTCGGTCTTGGTCCACTTGGCGGAGGCGGGTTTGTCCCTGTTGACGAGCTCCACCTGACTCCCGCCCACGGCGGTCAGCCCGGAGTTCAGGAACTCGTACCCCTTCATGACCTCCGGAGCCGCCTTTTCCTCGAACTGGAAGGACTCCCCTACTGGCACCACAAAGGTGTTCGTGTTGGTGACGGCGGTGTTCCCCGGGACGACACGTTCGGTGTCGCCGGTTTCGCCACCGAAGTTTCCGGTAGCGGTCAGTGTCCAGTCCGCGGCGTTCGGGGCCGGGTCGTAGCTGTTCTGGAAGGTCTTCAGCAGCGACATCAGCTGGTACCGTTCGGCGGCGCAGGGGTGGTTCGTCACCCTGTCACGTCCCTCCGCTGTGCGGTCCTCGCAGGTCACGTTCGTCGCAGGGGTGGCAACACCCGCCTGTCCCCAGGCGACGTTACGCAGGTCACGGTCTCCCCCGACCTTGAGACGCACCCGATAGGTCAGGGTGAGTGTCTCGTTGGGGGCCAACGTGCCTTGCCAGGCAATCCTGCTCGTGTTCGAGTCGAAGACCACATCACCGCGTCTGCTGCTCCCGACGGTGGCCTGCAGGGAGTTCGTGATCACGGTGGCGTCGTCGACCACCCCGCTCAGGTCGTCGAAGACGTAGGCCGGGCTGGTGTCGGTGAAAGGGGTTCTGCTCGGGTTCTTCGCGGTGACGGTATAGGCCACCTCGTCGCCCGCGAACTTTTTCCCGGCCAGGGCGTCAGAGGTTTTGGAGATCTCGAGTTCGTAGGTGCTGATCTGAACCTTGTGGTCCTCGACCTCCCCGGTGACGGTCAATCCCGTGGGGCTCGTCAGGGAATCCGCAGTGGCGGCAGCACGCAGTCGCAGGTAGCTGTTCCCGGTGACCGCATCCCCCGGGATGGACCAGGTGAGGGTGGCTTTGCCCCCGGAGCATTGCACCGTGTCGGATGCCTCCGCCTCGTCGAAGACCCCGTTGCGATTCCAGTCCACCCAGCCGCGGTTGTGGCCTTGGCCCGTGCAGATGATCTCCTGGGTGGCGGTTCCCCCGCCCTGTATCACGTGGTAGAGCGGTGTTCCCGATATGGCGTCCTCATCATTCGGGCTGGCGGGGTTCTTGTCGTCCTGAGTGCCGTCACCGTTCACGGGGTTGACCGGTTCGGGGTCTATGCGTCTGCCCAGCATCACGTCGGGGTTCCTGGGTGGCCATGCCAGTCTGGTGCTGAAGGCATCGGTGGTGCCGTCGGAAAGTGATGAACCGTTCCAGCCCGTCAGGTATTGCGCGGCTGCGGCTCCGTAGCTGATGGGAGCATCGCCGTAGTCGAGGTTGATGACGGCGCCCACAGCTGCTGCCGCTTGTCCCTGACCGAACATCGTGATGGTTGCCTCGGAGACATTGCTGGCAACCATGGCGACGGTGGGGCCGGTGTTGGGACAGGTCACGCCGCCCGGGAGAAGCGTCAGGGTTCGTGATCCTCCCGATGTGCTTTGCTGGGCCAGCGTCGTCGATGTGCAACTGGTGTCGCGAATCCGGTCCAGGACCCGCCACTGGGCATTGCTGCTGGTTTCCACCTTGATGTATTCGTCGGGATTCGGATCGCTGGACTCGGCATCGGCCACAACCATTCCGTCCACCGGAACACGCTGCCCTCCCGCTGGGAAACCCGGGCCGGAAACGATAGCCGAGCAGGAAACCTTGAAACTGACCGTGGTCCTGAAATATTTGGTGTGAATGGCACTGGTCATCCGGTTGTTGGTGCCCGTGCCGCCACGGTTGTAGAGGTCGTCCAAACCGTCCTTCCGCCAGCTTCCCGCGGTCCAGACATCCAGCGTGGTTTTCTGATCGTGTCCGTACCCACTGCCGGAATCCGGTTGTGACAAAGTGCATTCGAGGGCGATTGTCGTACTGCCGACCTGCGTGTACTGAGTTTTCGTGAGCCCTGAGGTGGGAATGATGTCGCCTTTGTTCCCCCACTCGGCCCAAACCACGGACTTGACGAAATAACCCCGGCCGCCTGTGGCGTAGTCGGCCTGCGCCGGCCGCGGGATGAGAACAATGCCACCGACGGCCGCAACAAGGGTGGCGAGCATGCCGAACACGATGCGTTTCAGCAATTTCATGGGCGCCTTTCCGGCTCGGCGTCGAACATTGTTCGGAAATGGACGGAATACCCCATGCAACAGAGTTGATCCCCCCAAACTCCTTGGCGAGCATAAATCCCGGTCAACACCCCTGTCAATCGTTGCCGACCCGCTCGGTTTGAGGTCACCGGCAGGGCCAATAGACTGGAGGGATGCAGCACCCCCGGCCCGAGGACCTCACAAACCCGGCCGTCGTGATCGCCTTCAGTGGCTGGAACGACGCGGCCAACGCGGCCAGCGACGCGTTGCTACACCTGATGGAGCACTACCCCTCGTCTGAGCTCGAGACCATCGACGACGAACACTACTTCGACTTCCAAGTGACCCGTCCGATCTTGCGCCGTTCCCCTGACGGGCCCTGGATCCAATGGCCCCGCATCACCCTCCAACGGGTGCGCCTCCCGGAACGCGATCTGATCATCGTGGTCGGTCCCGAGCCCAACCAGTTGTGGCGCAGCTTCTCACGCGAGCTGGTCCAGAGGCTGAAACGCTACGAGCCGTCGATGGTGTTGCTGCTGGGAGCCATGCTCAGCGACACCCCGCATTCGCGTCCCCTTCCCGTCGCCATGTACACCTACGACTCGCAGCTGAGGGGCAGCCTCGCCATCGAGGAACTCACCTACGAGGGGCCGACCGGCATCACGGGCGTGGTCAACCAGATGCTGATCGCTGAGGGATTCCCCAGCGCATCCATGTGGGTCTCCATTCCCCACTACGTCGCCACTCCCCCGAACCCGAAAGGCCAGCACGCCCTGCTCAGCCGCATGGAGCAGGTCCTGGACGCCAGCCTCGGAGCCGGTGATCTGCTCAGTGAGGCCGGCAAGTGGGTGCAGGCCGTGGATGAGCTGAGCGCGGAGGATCCCGACGTGGCTGAGTACATCGAACAACTGGAGGAGGCCCGCGATGCCTCCGACGTGGAGGGCGCCACTGGCGACTCCATCGCCGCGGAGTTCGAACGCTACCTCCGCAACCGGGGCGGCGAAGCGGGCTGATTCAGCAGCGCCACGCGGAGCCGGCCAGTTCACGTAGTTCCCGCACCATGGCGTCCGGATCGGGGGCGTTGTAGACCGCGGAGCCGGCCACGAAGGTGTCGGCACCCGCCTCGGCGCAGCGCCCGATCGTTTCCACCGAGACTCCGCCGTCGACCTGCAACCAGATCGGGCGATCCCCGATCAGTTCCCGGGTCCGGCGGATCTTCGGAAGCACGAGGTCAAGGAATTTCTGTCCGCCGAAACCGGGTTCGACGGTCATGAGCAGAACCATGTCCAGTTCGTCGAGCATCTCGGCGTAGGGCTCGATCGGGGTGGCGGGTTTGAGAGCCATCGACGCCCTCGCCCCCCGGGACCGCAGCTCCCGGGCCAACCGGATCGGGGCGTGGGCCGCCTCGACGTGGAAGGTCACCGACTCCGCTCCTGCCTCAGCGTAGGCCGGGGCCCAACGATCCGGGTCCTCGATCATCAAGTGAATGTCCAAGAGTTGATCGGTCACCTTGCGCAGGCATTCGACCACGGGAAGCCCGATCGTCAGGTTCGGCACGAAATGGTTGTCCATGACATCCACGTGCACCCCGTCCGCCCCCGGTATCCGTCCGATCTCGTGACGGAGATTGGCGAAGTCGGCGTTCAGGATGCTCGGGGTGATACGCATGCCCGAAGCCTAGCGATGTTCAGGATATGTCACGAAGCAAAGCCAGGAACATGGCGTCGGTTCCGTGACGGTGGGGCCACAGCTGCACGTGCCCGCCCCGAGCGGCGCCGGGCACCTCGGGAAGCAGGGCTGCTGCATCCAGAAGTTCCAGATGTGGGTTGCTCCTCAGGGCCGCCTCGACGATGGCGACGGTCTCGTCCGCGTGGGGTGAGCAGGTCACGTAGGCGACCACTCCCCCGGGAGCCAGCAGACCCGTGGCGGTTTCCAGCAGAGTACGTTGCAGCGAGACGAGTTCTACCAGGTCGGCCGGTGTGCGGCGCCACCGGGCCTCGGGGCGGCGACGCAGCGCCCCCAGGCCGCTGCAGGGAGCGTCCACCATGATCCTGGCGAAGGGGCCGTGCTGCCTGACCGGTTCCGGGTCACGCCCGTCGGAGCAGATGACGCTCGCCGTTCCAGGCGGGTAGACCGCCAGGGCCTGTTCGACGAGTTCCGCGCGATGCGCAGCCACCTCGTTGGCGACGAGGTGCTCCCCCCGTTGTCTGGCCAGTCCCGCCAGGAGAGCGGATTTCCCACCGGGGCCAGCGCACAGATCCAGCCACGGCCCGTTCGGGGCCTTGACTCGGTTCAGGGCCAGGCACACCAGTTGCGAACCCTCGTCCTGCACACCGGCCCGGCCTTCCCTGACCGCCGCCAGATCGCCCGGAGCCCCGTCGAGAACCGCCCCGAAGGGCGAGTGCACGGTGGGGACGGCGGGGGCGAGTTCCTTGACCTCCGCGAGACCGGGACGTACCACGAGGGTTGGTCTCGGTGCCAGGTTGTCAGCCTCCAACGCCCAGGAGACCTCGTTTTCCGGCAGCACCCGTTCGAGGGCCTCCACAATCCAGCGAGGATGGTGGGTCCTGATCGCCAGCCTGTCTGTCTCGTCGAGGCCCTCGCTCAGCAGTTCCACCCATTCCTGGAAGTCGTGCGCGGCGATCCGGCGCCCGACGGCGTTGACCAGGCCGGTGACCCGCTGCCCGACGGTGTCGCGGGCCAGTCCCACGGTGGCGGCGACGGCTGCCCGCGCGGGCACGGTCATGCTCAGCGCCTGATGCGCGAGCAGCCGCAGCAGGTCCACCACCGCAGGTTGCATGGTTTTCAGGCCTCGTCCCGAGGCGGACTCGATGATCGCGTCATAGGTGCCCCGCAGGCGGCAGGTACCGGCCACGAGTTCCGTCACGAAGGCCGCGTCCCTGGTTTCCAGATCCGCCGAGGCCAGCCGTTTGGCAAGCGCCAGGTTCGCGTAGGCATCCTCACCGCTCACCCGTCTCAGCACATCGAACGCGACCCTCCGGGGAGACAGGCCCCCACTCACACGAGCCTCCCCGATGCGGCACCGGAACGGGCCCAGTCGATGGCCGCCATTCGCCGTTTGCCCGGGGCCTGGACCTCCAGCAGCTCGAGAACACCCTCACCCGCTCCGACGAAGACCTGGCGTTTGGTCACGTGCAGTTCACCGGGTGCCGGGGTGAACTGGGCATCGGCGAGCCGCGCCCGGTACAGCTTGAGCCGTTTTCCGTTCAGCTCGCACCAAGCCCCCGGATCCGGGGAGCATCCGAGGATGTGGTTGCGGACCTCGGCCGCCGGCCGGGTGAAATCCACCCGCGCCTCCTCCACCGTGATCTTCGGGGCCAGCGTCACACCCGCCGTCTCCTGCGGCACGGGCTGCTCCCCGGCGGCGATGGCGTCGATGGTCTCGGCAAGCTGCCTGGCCCCCGACTCAGCAAGCAGCATCAGCAGCTCCCCCGCCGTCGCCTCCGGCATGGGCCGCGAAGACACCCGGTAGAGATCACCGGCGTCGAGCTCCCGGACGATCCGGAAACAGGAGGTGCCGATCTTCGGATCACCCGCCATCACAGCCCGCTGCACCGGGGCTGCACCACGCCATCTGGGTAGTAGGGAGAAATGCAGATTGATCCAACCGTGTGGCGGTATAGCGAGAACCGGTGAGGGAAGCAGGGCACCGTAGGCGACTACCGCGCAGACGTCTGGCGCCAGGGACGTCATCCGGGACTGGAAGTCCGGTTCACGGGTGTGCGCAGGCTTCAGCACCTCCATTCCGAGTTCTGCTGCCCGGAGTGCGACCGGCGACGGCGTGAGACGCCGGCCACGGCCTGCGGGGGCATCCGGCCGGGTGACAACTGCAATCACCTCATGTTCCGATGCTGCCAGCGCATCAAGGCTCGGCAGCGCGACCTCTGGAGTACCAGCGAATACCAGTTTCATGGTGTCCCTCATTCAAGTGTCATCGGGTCGACCTGCAAAAACAGCCTGCCACCCTCCTTGCGGGCTGACCGGATCGCGGCGGCACTCTTGACTGCCCTGGCCAGTTCACGCCCTGTCTCCAGAGGGCAGCGCAGCAGCGACATCGCCTCAGGTTCGGGCTCCTCCCGGACCAGGGTCGGTCCGAGGATCTCGGCCCCGGCGAATGGGTCGTTGTCTAGGAAGGATGCCACAGCGCTGGGATCCCCTCCGACCTGAACCGCTTTGACCGCCGGCGGTAGGCCAGCGGCGGCGCGGTCGGCGAGTTCCCTGGCGGCAAATCCCCCAGGGTCTTGCCGGAGCAGCGCCTGCACCGCAGGCTCCTCGGGTGACCCGATGACCAGGACCCCTCCCCCGTCCGCTGCCGGGCGCACCAGGCTCGTCACCTGAGACCACCGGCGCAGCGACTCCTCCGCAACCCGCAGATCGGCACGGGACAAAGCCAGTTCCACGTCGAGGATCAGGGCTCCCGCGTATCCTCCCGGAACAGCTGGCTCCCCCCCTGGGGTGGCAACGACTATGGCGCTGCCATCGCATAGGATCCCGGAGCGGATTCGCTCGGCAGACGAGTTGATCACCCGTGTCCCGGGGAAAGCCCTGCCCAGCTCCTCCGCGGTCCGGTCCGAACCGGCTATCGGGGCACGCAGCCGGTTGGAGTGACAGCGCAGGCATTCGAAACGCACCGGGGTGTGCCCGCACAGCCGGCATTGAAGCCGGTCCCGGTGGGGCTGCACCAGTGGGCCACCACAGCGAGGGCATATCGCCCTTTCCCGGCAGCGGTCGCAGCGAAGGCCCGAGGAGTGGCCCGCCCGCGCAACGGAGACCAGCACCGGGCCGGTTGCGAGAGCTGCCCGCACATGGTCAAAGGCCTGATGGGGCAACCGGAGCCGTCCTCCGCCGGGATTGCGTCCCTGGACTTCAGGTACCGCCTTGAGCACTGGGCCGATGAGCCGCATCTCGCGTGGCGGCAGGGCAAGCCCCCGCAGCCAGCGGCGCTCGATCAGGCTCTGGGCCTCACAGGAGCGTGCATGGGAGGCGAACAACAGCCCACAGCCCTCCTGAACTGCCCGGATCATCGCAACCGAACGAGCGTTGGGCCGCGGGAAGCGCTCAAAACAGTGGCCCTCGTTGCCATCGTCGGCCACCACTATCAGCCCCAGGTCCCGCAAGGGTGCGAAGGCAGCTGACTGGGTTCCGACGGCCACCCTTGCCTGCCCGCGCGAGCAGGCAAGGTAGTTTTCGTAGCGCACAGCCCGGCTAAGGTCCGAATTCAGACGGGCTACGCTGCCCTGTCCTAGACACTGCTCCAACCGGGTGGCCGCTGTCTCCATGCCCCGGCTGGTCGGGAACAGCACCAGTGCGCCACGCCCTGCCCTCACAGTTGCGGCGACCGCCTCGATGACGCCACCGACGAGATCCCCCGGGGTACTGGCGACGCAGGGAACCTGCCAGAAAGCACGCGGCGCCCCCCCATCCTCAAGCGCCCCGAGCAACTCGGCACCGCCAGGAAATCCCGGCAAGATAACCATCTCCTCCGGCACCTGTGGTGACGGCCATGGACGCTGGGGCTGCTTCTCTACAGCGGCCTGACGCGGCGGGATCGCAAGCCGGGCCACGTCCCACCAGGTTCCGGCATAGTGGTCAGCGACTCCCCGGATCAGCTCGAAAAGCTCCGGTGTCAGGATCGGTTCCGGCGACGTCACTGAACGCAGCACAGCCAGCCTCCCGCTGGTTTTCGGCTCCCCGATGGCAACCACCCAGCCATCCACAACCTGGCCGGCGAAGGGGACCGTCACCCTGATCCCGGGACGTGTTTCCTGAGCCAGCTTCTCAGGAATGCGGTAGTCGAAGAGACGATCCAGATGTGCCAGCGGGATATCGACCGCCACCTTGGCCACCTGTTCGGCGGCCGGGGCGTCGAACAGCGTGGCCGAACTCATGCTCAGCCCTTGACTGCCCTCGCCAGCTCCTGTGCACGGCCGGTGGTTTCCCAGGTGGCATCTGGTTCGGTGCGCCCGAAATGCCCGAGTGTGGAGAACTGCCGGTAGATGGGGCGCAGCAGATCGAGATCGGCGATGATGCTGGCCGGACGCAGGTCGAAGGTGCTGTTCACCGCATCGGTTATCTGCTGTTCCGGCACCTTCGCTGTCCCGAAGGTGTCGAGGTAGAAGCCCACGGGGTGAGCCCGGCCGATGGCGTAGGCGACCTGCACCTCGCAGCGGTCCGCCAAGCCCGCCGCCACGACATTCTTCGCCACCCAACGGGTGGCGTAGGAAGCCGAGCGGTCCACCTTCGACGGATCCTTGCCGGAGAAGGCGCCGCCTCCGTGACGAGCCATTCCTCCGTAGGTGTCGACGATGATTTTGCGTCCAGTGACCCCTGCATCCCCCATGGGCCCGCCGACCACGAACTTGCCGGAGGGATTGACGAAGATCCGGGGATCAGCGTTGTCGTATCCGTGTTCCGCCAGCACAGGCCGGATCACCTCGCGGGTGATCTCCGGTAGCATCACGTCTCTGAGAGAGACGCCGTCATCATGCTGCGTAGAGACCACAACGGTGTCGATTCCCGTGGGTCGTCCATCCTCATAGCTGACGGTGACCTGGGTCTTGCCGTCGGGCCGGAGATAGCCGAGCACTCCCTGCTTTCTCACCTCCGTCAGGCGGGCAGCGAGCCTGTGCGCCACGTGGATCGGCAAGGGCATCAGCTGCTCAGTCTCATTGCAGGCATACCCGAACATCAGTCCCTGATCACCTGCGCCCTGGCGGCTGGCCACCTCGCCATCCTCGCGGCTACGCACTTCAAGGGAGTCATTCACGCCCCCGGCGATATCAGGCGACTGGGCGCCGATCGCCACTGTGACGCCGCATGACGCCCCATCGAATCCGACCCGGGAGCTGTTGTAGCCGATCTCCAGGATGCGCTGCCGCACCAGGGTCGCCACGTCGGCCCAGGCAGTGGTGGAGACCTCACCGGCCACAACCACCAGACCGGTGGTTATGAGGGTCTCGACCGCGACACGTGCTGCCGGGTCCTCGGTGAGAAGCGCATCCAGCACGGCGTCGGAGATGGAGTCGGCGATCTTGTCAGGATGCCCTTCGGTGACTGATTCGGATGTGAACAGGCGACTCAAAGCTGAGCTCCTTCCCGAGAGGTGTTCGAGTGGATCAGGATTGGGAGTTGTTGGCGTCGAGCTCAGCGAAGGGGTCCACGAAGGTGAAGGCCGGATCGGCCTCAGCTGCAGCCCTTTCGGCTGCCTCAGCCTCTGGATCGATCTGGGTGTACTGCAGCATGTCGTCCTGCAGCTCGCGCAGGGCAACGGACAGTGGTTTCTCCTGGGGGGCGACCCCGACGAGCGGACCCACATTCTCCAGGAGTCCCTCGCCGAGCTGGGAATAGTAGGCGTTGATCTGCCGTGCCCGCTTGGCTGCGAAAATCACCAGCCGGTATTTGGAGTCCACCTTCTCCAGCAGATCGTCGATCGGAGGGTTGGTGATGCCTTCAGGATTGGTGCTCAAGATCTACCTCTGCAAGGGGTTGAACGATGGGCTTGCGGTCACAAGCCCATCAAGACTATCAAAGCCTGCACAGTGTCCTCGATATGATCATTGACGACCACGAAATCAGCCTCGGCCTGGGCCTCCAACTCCAGCCGGGCGGTCCTCAGTCTTCGCTCCACCTGCGCGGCGTCCTCGGTTCCCCGGCCCTCAAGGCGCCTAACCAGTTCACTCCATGACGGCGGGGCCAGGAACACCAGCTTCGCCTCGGGAAGATTGCTTTTCACCTGACGGGCACCCTGCAAATCGATCTCCAGGATCACGTCCTGCCCCGACGCGATCGCCGAGGCCACGTCTTCCCGGGGCGTACCGTAGCTGTGGGTTCCGTGAACAACCGCATGCTCCAAGAGCTCACCGGCATCCACCATCTCCTGGAATCTCCGCGTGGAGACGAAGTGGTAGCTGACTCCGTCGGCCTCTCCCTGGCGTGGCTGCCGGGTGGTGAGCGAGACGGGTATGTGGATGTCAGGACGCAGCTCGCGCAATCTTGCGCAAACAGTTCCCTTCCCCACACCACTGGGACCGGAGATGATCCATACGGAGGGCTGCCTGGTTGAGCGCACCAGATGATTTTAGAGGGTCAACGGCAAGGGCTGGCGCGTGGATGCCCGTTGGTGTTCCCCTGCGATGTAACAGATCCCGCTGGGAATCCGGCTGGCCCTAGCAAACACCCCTACCGGCGAGAGTTTTCAGGACTATGAAAACCAGTGGGTGAGCGTGAGGACGCTCACCCACTGGTTTCGAAGGGCTTGTGGACAGGCACAAAGCAAACATAAGCGCCGGCTCCTTGCTAGGAGGCAGCGGCTCAGTTACCTGCTGGTTCGCATCTGTGCTGGACCAGTGGGTCTGTGCGGGTCACCCTGCCTACTAAGGAGTCTCCCGTGAAAGGCCCTGAAACGGAACGCACTAGGTGAAGAGCTCCTTCAGACGGTCTACCTGATGTCGTCCTAAACCACGGATCCGCCGGTTCGGGGCGATCTCGAGGCTCTCCATAATCTCTTGGGAACGCGTCACACCGACGCGAGGTAGGGCGCGCAGTAGGTCCACCACCTTCACCCTGGAAAGAACGTCATCCTCCAGCGCTTTGTCAAGGGCCTGGGAAAGCGTGAGGGCGCCAGACTTGACCTGATCCTTGAGCTGGGCTCGGGCGCGCCTTGCCTCCGTTGCAGCGGCACGTGCTGATTCGAGCTGTTCGGTGCTCAGTTGCGGAATAGCCATCGGTCCTCCTTCGTGGTAAGCGACCGGCCTCGCAGGGGTTTGATATCCCTGCTTGACAATCTACCCTTACCATGCATCGGATGCAGAGGAATCGAGATTTAAAGGGCCCAAGAGATTCCACCACCGGCGTGGCGAAGCTACCGGCGGCGTCTCCTACAAGCCCGAGACCGCGTTCATCTGCTCAAGGAGCCGGGTGGCCCTGGGGCCGAGCTCCTCATGTCCCGCACCGATCACCTCACGGCTGGCGGTCGGCAGGACGTGCTCCGCTGCCCGCCCGAAGGTTGCTGAGAGTCCCTGGATGCTTCCCCCTTGGGCGCCAATGCCTGGGGCCAGGATCGAGGAGTTGAATCCCGAGAGGTCGCAGCCGAGGTCGCTGTGGGTGGCACCCACGACAAGACCGATGGCGTGGTCCCGGCCCGGGTTGAGCCTGATGATCTCGTCGATCACGAGCTGAGCTGTGTGCTCTTGGAGTTCGGTTCCCTCCGGATTGGAGGTGCGGGCGAGCACGTAGACTCCCCGCCCGCTGTTCACAGCCTGGTCGATGGCAGGCAGCAGGGCGCCGACACCAAGGTAGGGGCTGAGCGTGATCGCGTCTGCTGCTAGGGCAGATTCATCGTGGAGATAGGCATCCGCGTAACCGGCCATGGAGGAGCCTATATCGCCTCGTTTCACGTCCAGCAGGCTGAGCGCCCCGGCGTCACGGATATCGGCGAGCACCCGCTCCAGCACAGCGATGCCCCTCGACCCATGGGCCTCGAAGAAGGCCGACTGGGGTTTGAACACCGCGATACGCTCCCCCAGCTCCTCCACGATGCCGCGGGAGCACTTCTCGAGACCTCTCACGCCGGGCTCCAGTCCCCAGGCCGCCAGCACGGAGGGCATGGGATCGATGCCCACGCAGAGGTTCCCACGTTCTGCGGTGTTGCCGGCAAGTCTCTTCGCGTAGGTCATCGTCACCTCAGGATCTCGTTCAGTCCCCGTACCAGGGCGGGCCCGGCGTAGATGAAGCCGGTGTAGAGCTGGAGTAGGGCGGCACCGGCGTCGATCATCCGCCTCCCGTCACGCGGGGACATGATGCCGCCCACCCCGATGACCGGTAGCTGAGTCGCCGCCGCGGTCTGCTCCACGAAGGCCAGGGCCCTGCCGGTCAGGGGAGCACCGCTCAGCCCCCCTGCCTCGGCAGCAAGGTGCTGATCGCCCGCAGCCAGCCCCTCCCGGCTCAAGGTCGTATTCGTGGCGATGATCCCGGCGGCTCCCGAATCGCGGATCACGGCCAGGGTCTCCGCCCAGGTCCCCGGCTCCAGGTCTGGGGCAAGCTTCACAAAGACCGGGAGCGGGTCTGGACCCTGCGACGCCGACTCGATGATGCAGGCAAGAAGCTGCTCCAGCTGGCTGGCGTGTTGCAGTGTCCTCAAGCCTGGCGTGTTCGGGCTGGAGATGTTGACGGCCAGGTAGTCGGCGTAGTCTCGCAGAGCGTCCACGGATGCCAGATAGTCCGATGCGGCATCCAGCAGCGCAACAGCCTTGGTCTTGCCTATCGAGATGCCGAGCGGGATGCCGAGCCTACGATTCCCCCGCTGCACACCGAGCTTCAGGAGCCGGTCGGCCAGGGCTTCAGCGCCGTGGTTGTTAAACCCCATCCGATTGACGATGCCGCGTGAGGCCCTCGCCCTGAACATCCGCGGCGCAGGATTGCCCGGCTGCGCTTGGCCTGTGACAGTCCCCAGCTCGGCGAAGCCGAAACCGAAACGCGCCCAGGCAGCAGCAGCCACCCCGTCCTTGTCCAGCCCGGCTGCCACCCCCACCCGGTTCGGGAACTCGATGCCCGCGACCGTGACGGGGGCAGCGACCTCGGCCGAGCGAGTGGCGGGCACATGTCCCAGCCAGGAGATCATGGCCTCGTGGATTCTCTCGGGGTCACCGCCGCCCCAGCGGAACAGAACCGGGCGCAGCAGCCTCTGATAGACCCCCAGCTCTGCTCGCGTCAGTAGGCTCGTCACGAGGCGGCCGCCCAGTCCTGAAGGGAACGGACCTCGAGGTGCCCGGCCCGCTGGGACTCGATGCTCTGCACAGCCGCGGCCATAGTGGGAACCGTGGTAACGCAGGGAATGTCAGCTAGCACCGAGGCGGTACGGATTAGGTAGCCGTCCTGGCGTGGGCTGGTGTCGATGCCGGCTCCCTGGGGTGTGTTGAAGATCAGGTCGATTTCGCCGTCCTTGATCAGATCGACGATGGAGGGCTCGGAACTGTCCCTGGAACGCTGGCTGAGTTTGGCCACCTCCTGCACGGCAACTCCGTTGCGGCGCAGGACTGACGCGGTTCCCGAGGTGGCGAGGATCCGGAACCCCAGGTCGGCCAGGCGCTTGACGGGCCAGATGGCATGACGTTTATCCCGGTTCGCGATGGAGACGAAAACTGTGCCCTCGGTGGGCAACGGGAAGCCGCCGGCATTCTGGGCTTTCGCGTAGGCGGTGCCGAAGCTGACGTCCAGCCCCATCACCTCACCCGTTGAACGCATCTCGGGTCCCAGGAGCGTGTCGACGAAGCCCCCGGAGACAGTGCGGAAACGGTTGAACGGCATCACAGCCTCCTTGACGGCCACGGGAGCACCAGGAAGCACCTCAGTCCCGTCACCGGCCGCGCGCAGCATCCCCTCAGACCGGAGCTCCCGGATCGGGGTCCCCATCATGATCCGTGCCGCGGCCTTGGCCAGCGGGGTGTTGGTCGCCTTGGACACGAAGGGGACTGTGCGTGATGCCCGCGGATTGGCCTCCAGCACGTAGAGAATGTCGGATTGGAGGGCGTACTGGATGTTCAGCAGACCACGCACACCGACACCCTTCGCAATCAGGTGCGTGGAGTGCCGGATAC
Source organism: Arachnia rubra (assembly GCF_019973735.1). Classification (NCBI taxonomy): domain Bacteria; kingdom Bacillati; phylum Actinomycetota; class Actinomycetes; order Propionibacteriales; family Propionibacteriaceae; genus Arachnia; species Arachnia rubra. The sequence goes on along the minus strand of NZ_AP024463.1, from coordinate 1,606,893 downwards.
GTTCGATCATCTCGTCGCCCAGCGTGATCGGCGGCAATGAACAGGCGGAGTCCCCCGAGTGGATCCCTGCCTCCTCGATGTGTTCCATGACACCGCCGAGATACAGCTCGGCCCCGTCGTAGAGCGCATCGACATCGATCTCGACGGCGTCGTCAAGGAAACGGTCCACCAGCACTGGGGCGCCGTCGCTGACCTCCGTGGCCCCCGCTATGTACCGGTCCAGTGCGGCGTCGTCATAGACGATCTCCATGCCACGCCCACCCAGCACGAAACTGGGCCTCACCAGCACCGGATAACCGATCTCGGTGGCGACCCGTTTGGCCTCCGCAGCCGAAGCGGCCATCCCATGTTTCGGTGCCGGAAGCCCGGCATCGCTCAGCACCCTTCCGAACGCTCCCCGATCCTCGGCCAGGTTGATGGCCTCCGGCGAGGTGCCGACGATTGGTACCCCAGCGTCCTTGAGGATCTGCGCCAGCTTCAGAGGAGTCTGGCCTCCGAGCTGGCAGATGACTCCCGCAACAGGACCGGCGAGGCTCTCCGCGTGGTAGATCTCGAGGACATCCTCCGCTGTGAGCGGCTCGAAGTAGAGCCGGTCGGAGGTGTCGTAGTCGGTGGAGACGGTCTCCGGGTTGCAGTTGACCATGATCGCCTCGTAGCCGGCATCACGCAATGCCATGGTGGCGTGCACACAGGAGTAGTCAAACTCAATACCCTGCCCGATCCGGTTGGGCCCCGATCCCAGGATCAGAACGGCCTGCTTGGAGCGTGGCGGAACCTCCGACTCCTCGTCATAGGTGGAGTAAAGGTACGGAGTGAGAGCCTCGAACTCGGCGGCGCAGGTGTCGACGGCCTTGTAGACGGGCCGGATGTCGAGAGCCCACCGGAGCTGGCGGACAACCCCCTCGTCCAGGCCTCTGAGCCGGCTGATCTGGATGTCTGACAGGCCGTTGCGTTTCGCCCGGCGCAGCAGCTCCGGGGACAAGTGGTCGGCGGTGCGCACCTCGGTGCCCACCTCATGAATCAGGGCGATCTGGTCCAGGAACCAGGGATCGATCCGGGTGGCCTCGAAGAGCTGCTCGACGGTGGCACCCGCGTCCAGGGCGAGCATCAGCTTGAGGATCCTGCCGTCATGGGGGCGGCGCAGCTCGGCCAGCAGGGTGGCGAGGTCTCTTCCATCGGCCTGTCCGAGCCAGAACCCGGTGCCGGTCTCGGTGGAGCGCATCGCCTTACCCAAGGCCTCGGTGAAGTTGCGCCCGATGGACATCACCTCCCCCACCGACTTCATGTGTGTGGTCAGTGTGGCGTCGGCGGAGGGGAACTTCTCGAAGGCGAAGCGAGGGATCTTGACCACCACATAGTCGAGGGCCGGCTCGAAGGAGGCTGGGGTGACGCGGGTGATGTCGTTGGGAATCTCGTCGAGTGTGTATCCGATGGCGACCTTGGCGGCGATCTTCGCAATCGGGAAACCAGTGGCCTTCGATGCGAGCGCCGAGCTTCGTGAGACGCGCGGATTCATCTCGATCACGATCATGCGGCCATCCTCGGGGTTGATGGCGAACTGAATATTACAGCCGCCCGTGTCGACCCCGACCGCGCGGATGATGGCGATGCCGACATCACGCATCCGCTGATATTCCCGGTCCGTCAGCGTCATCGCCGGAGCCACCGTGACGGAATCTCCGGTGTGGACGCCCATCGGGTCGAAGTTCTCGATGGAGCAGATGATGACGACGTTGTCGGCCTTGTCCCTCATCACCTCCAGCTCGTATTCCTTCCACCCCAGGATCGACTCCTCGATCAGCACCTCGGTGACCGGGCTGGCCGCCAGGCCCGCGCCCGCGATCTGCCTCAGTTCGTCAATATCGTGGGCGAATCCGGAGCCGACCCCTCCCATGGTGAAGGAAGGACGCACCACGACGGGGAAGCCGAGCTCATCGGCCGCAGCCATCACCTCGTCCATCGTGTGGCAGATGCGGGACCTCGCAACCTCCGGGGCGCCGCCCGGGATGCCTGTGAGGGACTCGACGATGGCTTTGAACTGTTCCCGGTCCTCACCGCGCTGGATGGCCTCGAAGGATGCGCCGATCAGCTCGCAGCCGTACCTGTCCAGGACACCGTTCTCGTGCAACGCGACAGCGGTGTTGAGAGCGGTCTGGCCGCCCAGGGTGGCCAGCAGCGCGTCCGGGCGTTCCCGCGCGATGACACGTTCCACGAATTCCGGCGTGATGGGCTCCACATAGGTGGCGTCGGCGAAGTCGGGGTCGGTCATGATCGTGGCTGGATTCGAATTGACCAGGACCACCCGGAACCCCTCGGCTTTGAGGACACGGCATGCCTGGGTGCCGGAGTAGTCGAACTCACAGGCCTGCCCTATGACGATGGGACCGGAACCGATGACGAGGATCGATGAGATGTCAGTTCGACGAGGCATGACTCTCCTGGGATGATGTGGCGGGACTAGCAGGTCCCGGTGCTTGGTGGCTCTGGCGGATCCTCTGCCTGGCTCTCATGAGCTCGGCGAAGCGGTCGAAGAGATAGCTGGCATCGTGCGGGCCGGCGGCGGCCTCCGGATGGTATTGAACGGAGAATGCCACCAGGTCCCCATCTCGTCGCAGTTCAAGACCCTCCACGACATCGTCATTGAGACCGATATGCGAAACGCTGGCCTGGCCGAACTCGGTGTCGACGCTCCGATCCAGGGGGGCATCCACGGCGAAGCCATGGTTGTGGGCGGTGACCTCGACCCTTCCGGTGGTGCGGTCCAGCACGGGCTGGTTGATTCCCCGGTGACCGAACTTCAGTTTGTAGGTGCCGAACCCGAGGGCGCGCCCGAACAACTGGTTGCCGAAGCAGATCCCGAAATATGGGATGCCCGCGCGCAGCACCCGCCTGAGCAAGGCGACGGGATCATCGGCAGCGCCTGGGTCGCCCGGTCCGTTGGAGAAAAAGACCCCGTCGGGTTCCAGCGCGGCGATCTCCTCAAAACTTGTGGCGGCGGGAAGCACATGTACCTCCATACCCCGGCTGGCCATCTGGGCTGGGGTCATGGTCTTGATGCCAAGATCGACGGCTGCCACCCTGAATTGCCGCTGTCCCCGCGCCGGAATCACCTGGACCTGGGGGGTGGAGACGTCGCCGAACAGGGCAGCCCCTACCATCACCGGCTGTTGCAGGACCCTCGCTCGCAGCTTCTGCGGGTCCAGTTCACGGGTGGAGATGCCGGCCCGCATGGCTCCCAGAGACCGGATGTGACGAGTCAGGGCACGGGTGTCGATGTCACAGATGCCGACGACCCCCTGGGCTGCGAGTTCCGCGTCCAGGCTGCGGCGGCTGCGCCAGTTCGATGGCCGGGGCGCAGGATCCCGGACGACATATCCCGCGACCTGGATCTGCCCCGATTCGTCGTCCTCATCGTTCCATCCCGTGTTGCCGATGTGCGGAGCAGTGGCCAGCACCACCTGGCCACGGTAGGACGGATCGGTCAGGGTCTCCTGGTAACCCGACATCCCGGTGGAGAAGACTAGCTCCCCGAAGGTCTCCCCCTCGGCCCCGAATGATCTTCCAACGAATGAACGCCCATCCTCGAGAACCAGCAGTGCGGGAAGGGGATTCATGATCGCTCCAAATTCAGGGGTCAGGAGTGTGATTCTTTAGTTGACAGCGCCTTGCTCAGCAGCCCGTTGAGGAAGCCGGGTGAGCCATCGGTCGAGAGCTCCCCCGCCAGTCGCACCGCCTCCGCGATGATCACCGGCGCCGGTGTGTCTGTGTAGTCGAGTTCGAAAACCGCGATGCGCGCCAGGTTGCGATCGACGGCCGGCATGCGCTCCAGCGTCCAGGAGCTGTCGAGGCAGGCTGCGATTCGCGCATCGATCTGCTCTTGGTGCTCAGCGATGCCGTGAACAATCCTAGTGGTCAGCTCGCGCACGGTGATCGAGGCCAAGTCCCTGGCCTCGATGAAGGTCTCGACGATGCCCCGGCCCCTCAGCTCGGCTGCGTACAGGATGTCGAGGGCAACTCGCCGAGCCTTCGTCTGGGTGCCGTAGCGGGCAGCCTCAGCCATTCACCCGGGAGATATAGGACCCGTCGCGGGTGTCGACTTTGATCTTCTCACCAGTGGTGATGAACAGGGGAACCTGGATCTCCTTGCCGGTCTGCACAGTGGCAGGCTTGGTGCCGCCGGTGGAGCGGTCTCCCTGCAGACCGGGCTCGGTGTAGGTGACCTCGAGCTCCACGCTGGCGGGCAACTCGATGAACAAAGGCGTGCCCTCGTGCAGGGCGACGGTTGCGGTCTGGTTGTCCAGCAGATAGAAGCGGGCCTCTCCCACCACACCGGCTGGGATCTGGATCTGGTCGTATGTGGCGTTGTCCATGAACACGTAGTCCTCGCCGTCGAGATAGAGGTACTGCATGTCCCGGCGGTCGATGGTGGCGGTGTCCACCTTCGTGTCGGAGTTGAATGTCTTGTCGATGATCTTGCCCGACAGCACATTCTTCAGCTTCGAGCGTACAACGGTGTTGCCCTTGCCCGGTTTGTGGTGCTGGAACCACTGCACCTGCCACAGCTCACCGTTCAGGTCGAGCACCATTCCGTTCTTCAAGTCATTGGTGGATACCACGCCTGCCGCCTTTCCGACTCTGCTTGCAAGGGCCGTCGCGGAATCTTACCCGAGCCCTACGCCTGCCCGGAAACCGCAGCGTAGGCTCCGGCGAGTTCGTCCTCCGCCGCCCCTTCCAGCATGACCGGCCGTCCCTGGGCCGCAAGCCCCACCAAGCGCAGGGTGAGGCCGCGGGTCTTCTTGTCCAGGCTCATGAGCTGGCGCAGCGCAGGCCAGGCTGCCGGATCGTAGGCGACGGGCAGGCCGAGGGACCTGAGCAGCCGGGAGTGATCGGCGGCGATTCCCGCACCCAGGCCGAGGAGACGCCGGCTCACCTCTGCTATCCAGGCCATACCGATGGAAATTGCCTGGCCATGACGCAGCCGGAACCCCTCATGGGCCTCAATGGCATGCCCCAGGGTGTGCCCATAGTTCAGGGCCTCCCTGCCAACGGATTCGCCCTCGGAGGTGCGCTCTGTCAGATCGGCGGCCACGACCGCCGCCTTCACAGTGACGGCACGGCCGACGAGTTCCGCAAAGGTCTCAGACGTGGTGTCCTGGGATCCTGCGAGATCGGAGTCAATCAACTCCAGGATCCCAGGATCTGAGATGAACCCGCATTTGACGACTTCCGCCAGTCCGGATGCAATCTCCAGGCGGGGCAGTCCCCCAAGCAGCTCCAGGTCGCAGATGACGGCCCTGGGCTCGTGAAATGCCCCGACGAGGTTCTTGCCTGCCGTCAGGTTGATGCCGGTCTTGCCACCGACCGCCGCATCGACCATGCCGAGGACTGTGGTGGGGATGCTGATGAACCCGACGCCCCGTAGCCAGCTGGCAGCCACGAAACCCGCCAGGTCGGTGGTGGTGCCGCCGCCCAGCCCGATCACCAGGTCGCTGCGGGTGAGACCGGCGGCTGCCAGCGCGTCCCAGCAGTCAGCCAGCACAGCCGGTGTTTTGGCGTTCTCGGCCTCGGCGACGGTGACTAGCGTGACCTGCCGCCCTGGGCAGCGCTCCCTCACCCGATCCGCCAGTGCCGTCAACGGTCCGGGAACGATGATTGCCACCCGCGTGGCCTCGCCGAGTGCCTCCTCCAGCCTGCTCAGAGCGCCAGGAGCGATGTGCACCTCATAGGGGGCGAGCTGACTGTCAACGGGAATGATCACGGCTGTCTCCTGGCGTCGGCAAGCTCTACCGCGATCTCCCGCGGCTCACGCCGGTCGGTGTCGATCCGGGTGGTGGCGAGCGCCTCGTAGACGGGTGTGCGTTCCCTCAGCAGCTCCACCAGCCTGCCCCGGACGTTGCCCAGCAGGAGTGGCCGCGCAGTGTTGAGCCCGACACGGCGAGAGGCCTGCTTGATCGAGACCTCCAACCAGATGACATCATGTCCCGCCAGGGCCTGGCGGATGCGGGGGTTCATGACCGCTCCCCCGCCCAGGCTCACCACCTCGCCATCCGCAAGCAACTCGAGGGTGGTCGACTCCTCAAGCGAGCGGAAATGAGCCTCTCCCTCGTCGGCAAAAATCTCGCTGACGGATTTCCCCACCACTTCCTCAATCCTGGCATCCACATCGACAAATGCTCGTCCGAGCAGCCTGGCCAGCTCAGCGCCGACCGTGGTCTTCCCCGCTCCTGGAGCCCCGATGAGCACAATGGTCACTGACGCACCTCCAAGCCCCGTGTCACGAGGTCGGCGAGGTAGGCGTCACGATTGCGACGGGTCTCTGCGACGGAGTCGCCGCCGAACTTCTCAAGCGCCAACTCCGCCAGTACCAGCGCGGTCACGGCCTCAGCAACCACCCCGGCAGCCGGTACCGCGCAAACGTCGGAGCGCTGGTGATGGGCCGCGGCGGGCTGGCCCGTCGAGACATCCAGGGTGCGGAGCGCCCGGGGCACGGTCGAAATCGGTTTCATGGCGGCACGGACCCGAAGAACCTCACCGGTCGACATACCGCCCTCCACGCCTCCCGCGTTGTGGGTCGCGCGCGAGATCCCCTCAGTGGTTGGCAGGATCTCATCGTGAGCAGCCGAGCCTCGCCGCCGCGCCAGCTCGAAACCAGCACCGAACTCGACTCCCTTGATGGCCTGGATACCCATCAGCGCACCCGCCAGCCTCCCGTCGAGGCGGCGGTCTCCCTGGATGTGGGATCCCAGGCCTGGCGGCAGCCCCCACACGACAACCTCCACGACTCCACCCAAGGTGTCGCCTTCCTTACGACAGGCCTCCACCTCTGCCGCCATGGCAGCCGCCGCCTCCGCGTCGAAACAGCGGGTGGGCTCGGCATCGATCGCAGCCAGGTCCTGCGCATGTGGGAGATCCGCGCGAGTCGCCCGCACCCCACCAAGCTCAACCACGTGGCTGACGATGCTGGTGCCGAGGGCCTGGTGGAGGAAAGCGGCGGCAACAGTGCCGAGTGCGACGCGCGCCGCTGTCTCCCGGGCCGACGCGCGTTCCAGGATGGGGCGGGATTCTGCAAATCCGTACTTCTGCATCCCGGCCAGGTCGGCGTGGCCAGGCCGCGGCCGGGTCAGGGGGGCGTTGCGGGCCTGCTGGGCGAGCGTGGCGGGATCAACCTCGCCAGGGGCCATGACGGTCTCCCACTTGGCCCACTCGGTGTTGCCGATCATGATGGCGATTGGCGAGCCCAGGGTCTCGCCGTGACGGAAACCGCCGAGCAGGGTCACCGCGTCTGCCTCGAATTTCATGCGCGCCCCACGCCCGATCCCGAGACGCCGCCGTGCGAGGGCCGCCGAGATCTCGGGCTCTCCCACCCGCACGTGGGCCGGGATGCCCTCCATTGTGGCTGTCAGGGCCTGGCCGTGGGATTCCCCAGCCGTGAGGTAACGCAACATGAGGGCAATTGTGTCAGCTGTTACGGCGGGCTTCGAGTTCTGCCACGGCAGCAGACAGGGCTTCTTGGAAACCAAGCTCACATCCCGTCAGGAGCCGGAACTGATCAACGGCCTGTCCTGCGAGCAGCTCCAGCCCGGTGATCACCGGCTGTCCTGGACTGGCGGCTTTCGCGATGGGAGTCGGCCATGGGTCATAGACGGCATCGAACAGGACCCCGGCTCTCTCAGCCCAAGCCTCAGCCCGGGTGGTCGTGGCAGAGACCGGCACCGTGCTGGCGAGCAGATCGACATCCGGGACAGACACATCAAGAGGCTGGGCAGTAACGTCTATGCTCAGGGCGACTCCCAGCTCACAGAGCTTCACGGCCCGGGCCGGTTCGCGCGCGAGGACCATCACCTGTCGTACCGAGAGCCCGGAAAGCGCCACGAGCAGGGACCTGGCCGTGGCCCCGTTTCCGACGATGACGGCGGTGGACAACGTGTCCAGCCCCCGGTTGCGCCACACCCTGACGAAGCCTGGCACATCGGTGTTGTACACCCGCGCCGGACTGTCGAAGACGATGGTATTGCCGCCCTGCACCATACGGGAGATGGAGTCGGGTTCTCCAAGCCTGAGGAGGTCCTGTTTGTGAGGGGCCGTCACGCTGAGGCCCGACCACTCTCCGGACTCCCCCAGCGACGAGATGAACTCGGGAAGTTTCCCGCCCCGCACCTGGATCGCCTCGTAGTCCCATTCCAGGCCGTGGGCGCGATAGCCCGCACGGTGGATCGCAGGAGAGAGGGAATGCTCCACGGGATCCCCGACGACGGCGCAACGCATCATTCAGCAGCGTCCCTGATGAGACTGGCACCACTCCTGGAAGAGTTTCACATTCTCCAGATGACCAGCCGAATCCACTGAGTAGCGGGTCTCCCCGGTGTCGAGGTCGACGGCGGTGAAGTACAGGTATTCGTGCGCACTTGGAGCTAGCGCGGCCTCGATGGCGGACTGACCGGGATTCGAGATCGGGGTGGGTGGCAGCCCCAGCTTGGCGTAGGTGTTGTAGGGCGAATCCACGGCCCGGTCCTCCTCCGTCGTGGTGACGCGGTCGAACTGATTGATCGCATAGTGCACCGTGGAGTCGAGTTCCAGCTTCATGTCCTTCTTGGCAAGGCGGTTGTAGATGACCTGCGCGACCATGGGGCGGTCCTCCGGGCGCGCGGCCTCCTTCTCCACGATGGATGCGACGATCAGCACATCGTAGGGGTTGCGTCCCGCCTGTTTCGCACGCGCCTCCAGGCTGACAGCACCTGCGACCTTGTTGAATTGCTCCACCTGTTGCTTCAGCACCCCGAGCGCGGTCACCGGTTCGGCGACCTCGTAGGTCTCCGGGAACAGGAAGCCCTCGACATTGCCGTTTGCCCAGCTGGGCAACCCCAGCTCCGAGGATTTCGCCGCCTCGGCGAGCTGTTCTTCGGTGAGTCCCAGTTCCTTGGTGAGGATCTCCCATTGCTGCGTCTTGACCCGGCCCTCGGGGATCGTCACCTTCAACGCGACCTTGTTAGCGGGATCCAGCAGCATTCTCAGGGCAGTCTCCGCCGGCAACTCAGCACGCAGGCGGAAACGTCCCGCCTGGAGTTTTGCCGCGGATTCCGGCTGGCGTGCCGCAACCGAGCGGAAGGTGCGAGCGGCTTTGATGACGCCCTTCTGCACCAGGAGGTCACCGATCTGCTTGACGCTGGCGTCCTGCGGGATAACAACGATGACCTCGTCTTTCCCATCGCCCATGTAGTCAGCCTCGGTGCGCCACTCAATCCAAGCATCATGCGCTTTGTCCACGACAAACCAGCCGCCACCCACAAGCACGATCAGCGACAGCAGAACAGCGAATCCGCTGCGAGCGTGATAGCCGATCTTGCGCCAGTCCGGCTGGCCGTCGTTGTCGACGAAGGTGGGGCTCAAAGGTCCTCCTGTTGCAGTTGTTCTCCAGCAGCCAGGCCGGATGCTGTCTCAAGATCCAGCGCGCGCTGCAGGATTTCGACGGCAGCTGCCTGATCTATGATCCGCCGCTGCTGCCGGGAATTACGGCCTGCTCCCCCCAGACTACGCGAGGCCCTCGCGGTGCTCATTCTCTCATCTACCAGCCGGAACGCCACATCCGGCACTGCAGCCGCAAGCGCAGATGCCCTCTCGATCACGAACTGGGTGGCGAAGGAGCGCTCGCCTGACAGGGTCAGGGGCAGTCCCACATAGACCAGCTCCGGCTCATGCTCAGCTATCAGCTCTTTCAGGCGCCTCAGCTCGGACCCGTTCACAGCGACGGTCTCGACGGGATAGGCCAGACAGGTACCCGGATTGCTTGCCGCGACACCTATCCTCGCCTTGCCCCAGTCGATCCCAAGACGTCCCAGTTCAGCCACGGCCTGCCAGCGCCTCCTCGACCGCGGCAATGGCCTTCGGAGCCGCGTCCGGGTCGGAGCCGCCGCCCTGCGCCAGGTCGTCTTTGCCGCCACCCTTGCCACCCATGGCCTGGCAGGCGACCGATATCAGTTGTCCCGCTCTGACACCAAGCTCACGAGCCGCGGCATTGGTGGCGACCACGCCTGCGGCTTTGCCGCCAGAGCCACCGAACAGCGCCACGACAGCGGCTCCGGTACCGAGACGTTCCCTGATGTCGAGGGCCAGGGTGCGGAGATCCCCGCCGGCAATGCCTGGTAGGGAGACGGCAACCAGTCTCACGTCCCCCACCGGGCGAGCGGTGGCGGCCAGCTCATCGGAGCGGGCCAGCAGCTTCTCCGCCTGGAGCGCCGCGATCTGTTTCTCCGCCGCCTTCAGCTGGGCCAGCAGCTTGTCCACTCGCTCCGCCAGCTGCTCTGGCTGCACCCGGAGGCTGTCGCTCAATGCCGCTACGAGCGCCCGTTCCGCGGCGAAACGCTCGAAGGCGTCTTGGGCTACCAGAGCCTCCACACGACGCACCCCAGAGCCGATGGAGGACTCACTGAGAAGGTTCAGCACCCCAATCTGGGCCGTGTTCGCGACGTGCGTGCCACCACACAGCTCCCGCGACCAGGGCCCCGCGAGCTCCACCATGCGCACCACCGGCGGATACTTCTCACCGAACATGGCCATAGCCCCCAGGGCCTTGGCGTCCTCCAGCGGCATCTGGCTTGCGGTCACATCGAATGCGTCGCGGATGGCCTGATTCGCCCGCTGCTCGATCTCCAGTCGCAGCGCCTCACTCATGCCCTGAGTCGCCGAGTAGTCGAACCGCAGGTAACCAGGCTTGTTGTACGAGCCAGCCTGAGTTGCTGTCGGTCCCACGAGCTCACGCAGCGCGGCGTGAACAATGTGAGTGGCGGTGTGCGCCTGCGAGGCGGCATGCCGTGCTGCCGGATCCACAGCAGCCCGGGCAGCGGCTCCGTCACCGACCTCGCCCAGCAGCTGGACCCGGTGCACGATCAGGCCCGGCACGGGACGCTGGACGTCCAGCACTTCCGCGGACCAGCCGTCTCCGGTGATCCTGCCGTGATCAGCGTCCTGGCCGCCGGCCTCGGCGTAGAAAGGGGTCTCGGCCAGCACCAGCTCCACCTCCTGACCATCGGTGGCGGAGGTGACCAGCTGGCCATCGGCGATGATGCCGGCGACCGCCGTGTCATGCTCAAGCTCCTGGTAGCCGACGAAGGGGGTCTCGTGTTTTTCCCGAAGTCCCTTGTAGGCCTCGAGACTCGTGGCACCGCCCTTCTTCGCCCTGGCGTCGGCGCGGGCTCGTTCCCTCTGCTGCAGCATCAACTCGGTGAAGCGGGCACGATCCACCCCCAGCCCAGCCTCGGAGGCCATCTCGAGGGTCAGGTCGATGGGGAAACCGTAGGTGTCGTGCAGCTGGAATGCCTCGTCACCGGGCAGTTCCCTGGCCCCTGATTCCCGTGCCCGGCTCACGGCCAGGTCGAAGATCTGCGTCCCGGCGGAAAGTGTGCGCCGGAACGTGCTCTCCTCGTGTTCGCTGACCTCGGCGATCCTCGCCCAGGATTCATTGATCTCAGGGTAGGAGACGCTCATCACATCACGGCTGACCGGCAGTAGCTCACCCAGCACTGGAGCATCGACCCCCAGCAGCCGCATGGCGCGGATGGAGCGCCTCAGTAGGCGGCGCAGAACATAACCCCGGGCCTCGTTGCCGGGGGTGACACCGTCGGTCATCAGCATCAGCGAGGAGCGGATGTGATCCGCCACCACCCTGAAACGCACGTCGTCATCGGGGCTGGCGCCATAGTTGCGTCCTGAGAGCTCCGCCACCTTGGCGATCACGGGGTAAACCTCGTCGGTTTCATACATGTTCGCGACGCCCTGAAGCAGGTAGGCGATGCGTTCCAGCCCGCTGCCGGTGTCGATGTTCCGGGTGGCCAGTGGCCTCACGACATCGAACCGGTCCTTGGCGGTGACATTGGTGATCTCCTCCTGCTGGAACACCAGGTTCCAGATCTCGAGGAAACGGTCTTCATCGGCCTCTGGACCGCCATCAGGCCCGAACTCGGGTCCACGGTCGATGTAGATCTCGGAACAAGGCCCCCCCGGCCCGGGAATCCCCATGTGCCAGTAGTTGTCCTTGAGGCCGCGCTGCTGGATGTGATCACGGGAGATCCCCGTCTTACGCCACAACGCGATGGTCTCCTCATCGCCGTGCAAGGCAGTCACCCATACCCGGTCAGGGCTGAAGCCAAGGCCACCGCTGTGGACATCGCCGGTTACCAGCTCCCAGGCGTAGTTGATGGCCCCTTCTTTGAAATAGTCGCCGAACGAGAAGTTCCCCATCATCTGGAAGAACGTGCCGTGCCGCGTAGTCTTGCCGACATCCTCGATGTCCAGGGTGCGAACGCACTTCTGGACGGAGGCCGCTCGGCGGTAGGGAGTGGGCTCCTCTCCCATGAAATAGGGCTTGAATGGCACCATCCCGGCATTGACGAACAGCAGGGTGGGGTCGTTGTAGAGGAGCGATGCACTCGGCACGGGAGTGTGTCCGTGACGGGCGAAGTACTCTATGAACCGGCTCCGGATCTCGGAGGTTTTCATCAATCGTGTTCCTTGATCTCAGGCTTATTCAAGCGTTCCTGGGCATGTCAAGTTCCTCACGCAGCTCGGTTTCCTTCTCCCGCATGGCTGTGGTGAAGGTGGCGTAGAACTCGCTGAGACGGTTGGCGGCTTTCTGCCCTGACGCCTCGACCTGCTCAGCGACCCCCTTGGGTGTGAGGCGGTGCAGCCATACCCGGCCGCGCAGCACCAGTGCGACGGCTATTCCAGCGCCGACAAGGATCCAGAACAAGCGCCTCACTTCTTACGCCCTTTCAAAGCTGTCCGCAGACCGTGGGCGATCGCGGCGCCACGCACCAGGGGGCCGCCCAGCGTCGCCGCAAACAACTGCGACAGGTTAGCGGCGTGTTCGCTGACAACAGTGGCATGTCCGGAGACCCGGGCGACGTCCTCGGTCACGGCCGAAAGCTTCGCCAGCTCTTCGTTGGTGTTCTCGACAGTGCCTTTCAACTCCAGCAGGACAGGCACCGAGTGGTGTCCCAGGTCCCGCACCGCGATGCGCACCTCGTCGAGAGCCCGGCCGGCCTTGATCAAAGGGACAGCCGCCAGGGCCACGAGAACGCAGAGGGCGATGGCTGCAAGCAGACCTGCCAACTCACCGACGGACATTTGAGGTCGCCTCCTTCATCGAAGTATCGCCGTAACTCTAGCCGACCTGACCTCTCAGCGACCCAGCAACTTCCTCACCGATGCCAGGCGCTCGGAAATGGCTGCTTCCGCCCCATGGCCGGTCGGCTGGTAGTAGCTGGCCTGTGCCAGGTCATCGGGAAGATACTGCTGCGGAGCCACCCCAGAGGGCAGATCATGGGGGTAGACATACCCCTCGCCGTGCCCGAGCGCCTTGGCGCCCGAGTAGTGGGAGTCACGCAGGTGCGCCGGGACGGCTCCTCCCCGGCCGTTGCGGACATCTGTCAGGGCCCGTTCCAAAGCCATGTAGGCGGCATTGGACTTCGGGGCCGAGGCGGCGGCCACCGTCGCGTGTGCGAGCGTGATGCGGGCCTCGGGCATCCCGAGCAGCTGCACCGCCTGAGCCGCGGCGACGCAGGTGCTCAGAACCCCCGATGCGGCCATACCGACGTCCTCGCTGGCCGAGATCATCAGGCGCCGGGCGATGAATCGAGGATCCTCCCCCGCCTCCAGCATCCGAGCCAGGTAGTGCAGAGCGGCATCGACATCTGAGCCCCGTATGGATTTGATGAAGGCCGAGATCACGTCGTAATGCTGGTCGCCATCTCGGTCATAGCGGACTGTGGCCCGGTCCACCGCGTGGGAGAGCACCTCTGTGGTTATCCGTGTCTCGCCGAGGGCGGCGGCGGAGGCTGCCGCCTCCTCCAGGTAGGTCAGCGCGCGCCGGGCGTCACCGCCGGCGAGACGCACCACGTCGTCCCGGGCGGCATCATCGAGGCTCACGGCTCCCGCCAGGCCCCTCTCATCGCCCAGGGCGCGGGAGATCAGGCCTGTGATGTCGGCGTCAGTCAGCGGCTGGAGCCTGAGGAGCAGAGAACGCGAGAGCAGCGGGGAGATGACGGAGAAGCTGGGATTCTCCGTGGTCGCAGCTATCAGGGTGACGATCCGGTTCTCGACCGCAGGTAGCAGGGCGTCCTGCTGGGTCTTGGAGAAACGGTGCACCTCGTCGATGAACAACACCGTCGACCTGCCCCGCTCCAGCTCTCGCCGGGCCGCATCGAGTTCACCGCGTAGTTCCTTGACCCCCGCGGTGACCGCCGACAACTCGACAAAACGGGCACCCGAAGCACGGGAGACTATGGATGCAAGGGTGGTCTTGCCCACCCCAGGCGGCCCCCACAGGAAAACGCTCATGGGCTGTCCAGCGACCAGCCGCCGCAGCGGCGCGCCTGGCCCGAGCAGATGCTGCTGCCCGACGAGTTCGTCCAGGTTCGCAGGACGCATCCTCACCGCCAGTGGGGCGCTGTCACCACGCGCATCCCCCAGCGAACCGCCCCCTCTGGCAGGGACGGGGTCGGGATTGCCGAACAGGTCAGGACTCACTGTTTCAGCCTAGCCTCAGACGCAGGAGTCCTGCCGTATCATTTGCTTGCTCTTGACACCCTGCATTCAGCGGAGTTCGCATGCCACAACCACTCGGAGACCAGTTCAGCGTGCGCCGAAGAGTGGCGACCATCGTCACGCTCGGCCTGCTGACCGGTCTTGGCCCCTTCACCATAGACCTGTACCTGCCCACCTTCCCGGCCCTCAAATCCGACCTGGGAATCACCGACTCCCAGGTGCAGGTGACCCTGTCCGCCACCACCATCGGTTTTGCCCTGGGACAGCTTGTCGTCGGCCCCTTGAGTGATCGCGTGGGACGTCGGATCCCGCTGGTCGTGGCTGCCACCCTGCACGTGGTCTCTTCGGTACTCGTGGCGGTCGCACCCGACGTCACCTTCCTCACCGTGATGCGCGCGCTACAGGGCATCGGGGCCGCTGGCGGCGCCGTGGTATCGATGGCCATGGCCCGGGACCTCTTCTCAGGGCGACGACTGGTCGTGATGCTCTCCCGGCTGGCACTCATCAACGGCCTGGCGCCCATCATCGCCCCGCTGGTCGGCTCCTGGATGGTGACGGTCATGAACTGGCGCGGGGTCTTCTGGGCGCTCGCCTCATACGGGACGGTCCTACTGTTGCTGATTTGGCTGCTGATCATCGAGACCCGCCCACTCAGCGAGCGCACCGCAGGTGGTCTCGCCCCGCTGCTGGCCGCCTACCGCCGTGTGCTGGGTGACCGGATGTTCGTCGGTGTCTGGCTCACCTCCTCCTTTGCCTTCGCCGGCCTGTTCTCCTACATCTCCACCTCGTCGCTGCTCCTGCAGGAGACCTTCGGACTGCGCGAAACCGAGTTCGGCCTGGTGTTCGCCATCTGCTCCGTGGGGGTCTTCGCAGGGGTCCAGTCCGGAAGCCGCCTGGCCACCCGCTTCGGGCCGCAATGGGTCCTTGTAGCAGGTACCGCGGGAATGATCGCCGCATCCCTGGCCCTGCTGGGACTCGACGCCTTGCGAGTTGGTCATATCCCCCTCATCCCAGCCATGTTCGCCTACACCCTCACCTTCGGATCGTGCATGCCGGCAGGCCAGGTGCTGGCGTTGCAAAACCACCGCACCGACTCCGGTGTCGCCGCCTCCCTGATGGGCGCCCTGAACATGACCCTGGCGGCCGTGGTTGGCCCTGTCATCGGCCAGTTCGAGCTGGCCTCCGCTGCGCCCATGGCGATCTCGATGCTGGCCTGTGCCACAGCTTCGACGCTCTGCCTGTGGCTAATCGCACGTCCGAAGCACATAGAGTTCGCGCTATGAAACGGGCTCTCTCCCCTGTCCTGCTAGTGCTGACTGCCAGCACATCAGTACAGATCGGTTCATCTCTGGCCAAGGGGCTGTTCATCGCAACGCCGCCCCACGTGGCCGCCTGGCTGCGTATCCTGTCCGCGGCGATCCTGCTGAGCATCGTCTTCCGTCCCCGCCTGCGTGGCCGCAGCCGCGGGCATTGGCTCTCAGCCTTGGGCTATGGGCTGTCGCTCACAGGCATGAGCGCGATCTTCTACCTGGCGATCCAGCGCATCCCCGTGGGCATGGCGGTGACATTCGAGTTCCTGGGACCGTTGGCGGTGGCAACAATCACTTCCAAGAACAGGCGCGACCTGCTCTGGGTGGTACTGGCCGGCGTGGGCGTGGCCCTCCTGGGTTTCAGCCCCGCCCCGCTGGACCCGGTCGGTGTGCTGCTGGCGCTCCTGGCCGGCACCTGCTGGGGTGTCTATATTCTGCTCACACCCATGCTCGGTGCACGCTGGGAGGGTTTCTCCGGCTTGACGGTCGGATTCTGGATAGCCGCCCTCCTCCTGCTGCTGCCCATGGCCTTTACGACGATAGTTTTCGGTGAGTACTCCTGGGCTCTGGACCCCGGCATCTGGGGCATGGGGCTGGTGCTCGGACTGCTGAGCTCTGCCATCCCATTCACCTTGGAGATGCGGGCCCTGCAACGAATGTCGCAGGCTACCTTCGGGATCCTGATGAGCCTTGAGCCGGCGGCGGCGGCACTCGTCGCCTTCCTGCTGCTGGGCGAACAGCTGGGTGTCCTGGAGCTACTCGCCATGGCATTGGTCATCCTGGCCAGCGCCGGGTCCATCCTCAGCTCAGCGCGGCAGGAAGCAGCAGGCAAGGCCTGACAGTAGAGAGGCCCCTGGGAAGCCTCCTCTACTGCCGTTTCTGGGTGCTGCCCAGCCCCAGGATTCACGCCTGGAGCTTGTCCTTCGGGACCGAGTCCACTCCCGCCTCCTTGCGCTGCTGAGCAGTGATCGGTGCCGGCGCGGCAGTTAAGGGGTCATAGCCACCTCCCGACTTCGGGAAGGCGATGACCTCACGAATCGACTCGGAGCCGCTGAGCAGGGTAACGACCCGATCCCAGCCGAACGCTATACCGCCGTGCGGCGGTGCACCGAAGGCAAAGGCCTCCAACAGGAATCCGAACTTCTCCTGCGCCTGTTCCTGCGTGATCCCCATCACCTTGAACACCCGCTCCTGCACGTCACGGCGATGGATACGGATGGACCCACCACCCAGCTCGTTGCCGTTGCAGACCATGTCGTAGGCATAGGCCGTCGCCTGCCCCGGATGCTCATCGAAAGTAGCAAGCCACTCTGGCTTGGGTGATGTGAAGGCATGGTGAACGGCGGTCCAGGCACCCTCACCGACAGCGACATCGCCCTCGGCCTTGGCCTCTGAGGCCGGTTTGAACAGGGGCGCGTCAACCACCCACAGGAAGCTCCACTCATTCTCGTCAATCAGGCCGCAGCGGCGGGCGATCTCCGCGCGTGCAGCGCCCAGCAGGTTCTGAGAGGCGGTGCGCTCCCCGGCTGCGAAGAAGATACAGTCCCCCGGCTTCGCACCGGTGCGCTCGGACAGGGCGGCCAGCTCCATCGCGGAGAGGTTCTTGGCGACGGGCCCACCCAGCTCCCCGGAGTCTGAGACTGTGACATACGCCAGGCCCCTGGCACCACGCTGCTTCGCCCACTCCTGCCAGGCATCGAACTGACGGCGCGGCTGCGAGGCGCCGCCCGGCATGACCACAGCACCGACATAGGGGGCTTTGAACACCCGGAACTGGGTAGCGGCGAACACCTCGGTCAGCTCGGTCAGCTCCACGTCGAAACGCAGGTCCGGTTTATCGGAACCGTAGCGGTTCATCGCCTCGGCGAAGGTCAGCCGGGGGAAGGGCGTGTGAAGTTCGATCCCTTTGAGCGCCCACACCTCCTTGATGATGGCCTCCCCAAGTTCGATCACGTCCTCCTGATCGACGAAGCTCATCTCGATGTCGAGCTGGGTGAACTCCGGCTGCCGGTCCGCGCGGAAGTCCTCGTCGCGGTAGCAGCGGGCGATCTGGTAGTAGCGTTCCATGCCCGCCGCCATGAGGAGCTGCTTGAACAGTTGTGGACTCTGCGGAAGCGCGTACCAGGAGCCAGGACTGAGCCGGGCAGGTACCAGGAAGTCACGGGCCCCCTCCGGGGTGGAACGAGTCAGGGTCGGGGTCTCGATCTCGACGAAATCGCGCTCCCCGAGCACCTTCCGGGCAGCCTGGTTCACCTTGGAACGCAGGCGGAGAGCAGCTGCCGGCGCAGGTCGCCGCAGGTCAAGATAACGGTACTTCAGGCGTGCCTCCTCGCCGACGCTGACGCGTTCGTCGACCTGGAAGGGCAGCGCAGCGGAGGGGTTGAGCACCTCCAGTTCAGAGATCGCCACCTCGATCTCGCCTGTAGGCAAGTCAGGGTTGGCGTTTCCCTCAGGCCGGAGCTCGACTACACCAGCCACCTTGATGCAGAACTCATTGCGCAGATCGTGCGCGCCAGAGGAAGCCAGCACCTCATCACGGACCACGACCTGGGCGATGCCGGAGGCGTCCCTCAGATCGATGAAGGCCACACCGCCATGGTCCCGGCGCTTCGCCACCCAGCCGGTGAGCACCACCTCTTCCCCCACGTCTGCGGCTCTCAGCTCACCCGCATGGTGTGTGCGCAACATGTGAAGTTTCCTCTCCGTTCTGGCTGCATAGACGGTGCAGCTCACCAGCGATGAATCTTACTGGGCGAACAGCCTCTGCCCGATGTACTCGCCCTCGCTGATCCCGGGAGGCACCAGATAGACCCCGCTCGAGTGGGTTTTCAGATATTCGACGAACATGTCGTCGCGCGACATGTTCCGGTGGATTTTCGCGAACCGGGCCGGGGCCTTCACGAACGCCAGGAAGAACAACCCGGCCGCAAGCCGCCCCTGCTGGTCATTGCCGTCCACGAAGTTGTAGGCGCGCCTCAGGATGTGGATCCCGCCATTGTTGTCCGGGTGGGTGCGCGCCACATGCGAGCGGGTGTCAATCAGCGGCTTCCCATCGTCGCCCAGCTTCTTGAAGTCCGGGGTGGTGAACTCATCGCCTCCCGAGAGCGGAGCCCCCGACCCCTTGGCACGTCCGAGCACGCGGTCCTGCTCCTCCAGGCGCACCCCATCCCAGACCTCGATGGTCATCATGATCTTGCGCGCTATCAGGTAGGAGCCACCGTGCGCCCACTCGGGACCCTCAGAGATCCAGACATGTTCCGCGAGTTTCTCGGGCTCCTCGGCCTTCAGGTTGTTGGTGCCATCCTTCTGGCCGAACAGATTCCGCGGGGTCTGCTGCTCCTTCGAGGTCGACGACGCCCGGCCGAATCCCAGCTGCGACCACCGCAGCGACGCCCGGCCGAAAGCCAGCCGGGTGAGGTTGCGGATGGCATGCACGGCTACCTGGGGATCATTCGCGCACGCTTGGACGCACAGGTCGCCCTCGGAGATGGCGGGCTGGATGAAGTCGTTGACCATCTTCGGCAGCTTGGTGAACTCCTTGGGCATTCTGTCGGCGATGCCGAACCGGTCCCTGCCCTCGGAGTCGACGAACAGCGACCGGCCGAAACCGAACGTGATCGTCAGCCCACAGGGCCCGAAGTCGGCTGCCTCCCCCGTGTCGTCTGGCGGGGCCAGCGGGTTTCCCTCGAAGGCCCCGCCCGCACTGACAGACAGTCCTTGAACGAGCCGGGAGGCGGCATAGGTCCAGTCTCTGAGCAACTCGATCAGGTCCTCCCGGGACTGGTCGGACCCCACGTCGAAGGCGGCGAAGTGAAGCTGCTCCTGGGCAGGGGTGATGATTCCCGCCTGGTGCTCACCGTAGAACGGATATTCCAGGCCTTCGCCTGCCCCGTCAGAGGACCTTTCCTTACGGGGACCGACGGCGCGGGAGGCGAAGAATCCTCCCGCGCCTAGGCCGGCGAGGCTGGTCGCGGTGCCCGCCCAGGCGAGCATGCCCCGTCTCGACAGCCCCCTGACCGGTCGCTCAACCCCCGGCTCGTCTGACATCACTGAATCCCGAGGACCGTGGCAGTCAGCTTCGACAGGGGTTCACGCGTGGCGTTGATCTGGTCGCTGAGCTCCTTCTGCTGATCAGAGGTGACCTTGTCGTAGAGGACGTATCCCGCGTCGAGGGAGCCGTACTGGTCCAGAAGCGACTGGAGCTTACCGAACTCGGTGTTGATCTGGGCCACCAGCGCCTTGCCCTCCTCACCCTTGCGCTCGGCGATGGGAGCGACCAGGTCGAAGGCGATCTTGGCGCCCTGCAGGTTGGCCTGGAAATCCCACAGGTCGTAGTGGCTCCACCAGTTCTCCTCACCGGTGACCTTGTTGGTGGAGATCTCCTCAAGCAACCCGGATGCACCATTGGAGACCGTGGAGATCGACACTCCCTGATCCTTGATGAAGTTGGGGTCGCTGACCGTCTCCTGCAGTTTGTTGACGTCGGCGATCAGGGCCTCACCGATCCTCTTGCGGTCCTCAGGGGTTGAGGGGCTCCAGCCCTCCATGGCGGATGTGCCGTCAGGCTGCACGGCATCGGCCGCGGGCGCCCACAGGTCTTTCTCAATGCGGTGGAATCCCAGCCATTCGGTGAAGGTCGGGTCGTCCTCCTTGAACTGGTCGGCTTCGGCGAGATAGTTGATCTCGCGGTAGTCGATCCGCGGGTCGAGCACCCCGAGCGCCTCGGCGATGGGCTCGATCCGTTCGTAGTGCACCCGGGTGGAGGCGAACATCTGCTTGGCCTTCTCGTCATCTCCGGCCATGTAGGCCTTCGCGAACTCGTCGGTCTTCGGCACCAGTGCGGAGACCTCGTTCTTCACGAAATCCACATAGTCCTGGACCGCCTTGTCAAACAGAGCCTGGTCGTCACCGGAGAGTTCGACGGGGTCGCCCGTCACCTTGAAGGCCGTCTTGCCCACGTTGGTGCCACGCATGCCCGGTTTGCAGGCAGTGAAGTAGTCACCCGGTTGCAGGCTGACCGTCAGGTCCGCCGTGGCACCGGGCGCAATGTTCTCACGCTCTGAGACGATACGGAGCCCGTCGGAGGCCAGGAGGTAGAATTCGGTGATCTTGGCACCATCATTCTTGATGGTGAATGTGACGTTGCCGGAGGATGCGGAGGCCGCGGACACCTGGCAGTCGTCGTTGGTCGATGTGACGTTCAGGGCGTTGCTGGCCCCACTGGCTCCGCTCGAGGCAGCACCTTCCTGTGCAGGTTTGTTCTCGGTGCAGCCTGCCAGGAGCAGAGCTCCTGCCGCCAGAGCGGCAAGGCTACGCAGATGCAGAGACTTCATTATCTTTCCCGGTTTCCTTTCGTGGAAGAGCCCGACGGATGAACATCGGGAGGACGATCGCCAGGTAGATGGCCCAGGCGACGATTTCAAGCCAGCTCATCAGGGGGGTGAATCCCACCGTTCCCTTCAGGAGGGCCCCCAGGGTGCTGGCGGGGTCGATGACCTTCTGCAGGTCGAATGCCCAGCCGAACGGGAACGGCGCACCCCAGTAGGGCCGTTCTGTGAAGAATCCGACCAGCACATCTCCCGTGCGGAAGTCCGTCGGTGTGATGGGCGCCCCGGAGAACGGCCCGGGCAGGATTCTGGCCTCCTGGAGGTCATGGATGCCGTAGGCGAGGATGCCGGCGGTCATGATAACCAGGAACAGGCCGGTCCAGGCGAAGAAGGTGGAGAATTTGATCCGTACCATTCCCCGGTAGACGAGGTAGCCCAGGACGCAGGACGCAAGGATCCCGACAATGGCGGCCACCAGCGATAGCGGATTGGTCAGTGAGCTCCACAGCATCAGGGTGGTCTCGATGCCCTCCCGTCCCACGGAGATGAGAGCCAGCCAGAACATGCCCCACCCGGCGCCGAGAGCAGCGGCGGCACTCGACTCAAGCTCGGCTTTCATGGTGCGCCCCGCTTTGAGCATCCAGAAGACCATCCAGGTGACCATCACGACCGCGAGCAGTGACATGAAGCCGCCGATCATCTCCTGGCCCTCGAAGGTCAGGCCATAGCGTCCGAAGGTGAAGAGCGCTCCGAGACCGGCGGCGATGATCACGGCGAGGATGACCCCCAGCCAGATCTTTCCCACCACCTCGTCGCGTTGCTGCTTGCGGACATAGGCGATCAGTATGCCGATGATCAGCGAAGCCTCAAGGCCTTCCCTGAGGCCGATGAGGAAAGAGGCCAGAAACATCCGATTCCTTGCATTAGGCGCTGCGCTTCAAACGGAAGGCGAGCCTAACCTTTGCCTCGGAGCAGAAGCAACCCCTGTCCAGAAGTTTTCAACCACCTTGGATCACACGCGGAACGGCGTCCTGCGCGGCAGGCCGCCAACTGCCCGGATCCGCAGGCAGCTGTTCCCCTGACCGGATGTCCTTCACCGAGTCGTCAACCCCCGCGCCGAACCAGACGAAGGGAATCCCTCGCCGCTCGGCAAACCGGATCTGGCGGCCGAACCTGTCGGCCTTGGGTGCCACCTCGCAGGCGATGCCGCGCTCGCGCAGCCGCCGTGCCACGGATATCGCCCGGTGGCGGGTCTCCTCCGAGTCCACGGCCACCAGGACCGCTGAGGGGACGCTGCGGGTCGCGGTCAGCGCTCCCCTCCCGATGAGGGGGGCGAGTATCCGGGTCACGCCGAAGGAGTAGCCGACGCCGGGGAAAGTCGCCTTTCCGTCGCTGGCCAGCGAATCGTACCTGCCGCCCGAGGCCACTGATCCGAGCTTCTCTGATCCCAGCAGCAGAGTCTCGTACACGGTGCCTGTGTAGTAGTCGAGGCCGCGGGCGATCTTCAGGTCCGCGACCACGCGGCCCGGCTCGGCCTCGCGCGCGATGCGGATGAGCGCCGCGAGGTCGGCCAGCCCCTCATCGAGCAGTTCATGGGTGACGCCGAGGGAGCGCACCTGGTCGGCGAAGGACTCATCGTCGGCGCTGATCCCGGCCAGTGCGACGCAGGAGCGGGCCTGGGCGGTGCTCAACCCCACCTGTTCGGTCAGCAGCTCGGCGACCACGTCAGGACCGACCTTGTCGTATTTGTCGACGCGCTGCAGCACCGCCGCCGTGTCATCGATCCCCAGTCCCCGGTAGAAACCCTCTGAGAGCTTCCGGTTGTTGACCCGGATGCTCACCGGGGGCAGGCCCAGATCGCGGTGCAGCCTGCCGAAGACGTCGAGAGCCACCAGGGGGATCTCAGCGTCGTGGTGATCTGCCAGCCTATCCTGGCCGACGATATCGATGTCGGCCTGGGTGAACTCGCGGTAGCGGCCCTCCTGCGGGCGTTCACCTCGCCAGACCTTCTGCACCTGGTAGCGGCGGAACGGAAAGTTGAGGTGTCCGGAGTTCTCCAGCACGTAACGGGCGAAAGGCACCGTCAGATCGAAGTGAAGGCCAAGCTCGTCGGCCTCCCCGGCTTGAGCATGCAGGCGCCTGACGACGTATATCTCCTTGTCGATCTCTCCTTTGCGGGCCAGCTGCCCGAGAGGCTCAACTGCCCTGGTCTCGATGGGGGCGAAGCCATGAAGCTCGAAGGTGGAAGTGATGGCACCGAGTACCTGGTTCTCGACCAGGCGCCCGGCGGGCAGGAACTCGGGGAAACCAGAGATTGGTTTGGGGCGTGCCATGGCTCAGTCCTTCAGGAAATCGGATTGCAGGTAGGGGTTGGTGAGTTTCTCAGCCCCGATGGTGGTGGGTTCCCCGTGCCCGGGCAAGAGCACAGTGTTGTCCGGGAAGATCTCGATGATCCGGCGCAGGGTGGAGCGCATCTGTCGCAGGTCGCCGCCCGGCAGATCGGTCCGTCCGATGGTTCCCTGGAATAGGACGTCCCCGGTCAGGAGCACGCTGTCGGATCCATCGCCCACGCCGAGGAGCGTGGAACCAGGGGTGTGCCCAGGAGCGGCGTGGGGCTCCACCCTGAGCCCGCACGGGATCTGGAAAGGCCCGTGGTCGCGCAGATCCCCCGGTACGCTCAGGCGGTCCTCGCCGATGAGCTGCCTGATGAGCGGCACCAGGCGCGTCCCCAGCCCCGCAGAGGGCTTGGAGAGCATTTCCTGGTCAGCGGCCGCGCAGTAGACCGGGGTTCCCCACACCGCAGCCAGGGTCGCTGCGTCCCCGGAATGGTCGAGATGGCCATGGGTGCACGCGATGGCCTCCGGGATCCAGCCAAGCCGGTCCAGGGCGGCAGAGACCACTTCAGATCCCTTGACGCCAGGGTCAACGACAAGGCAGCCCGTGCCCTGATCGGCTGCCATCAGATAGCAGTTGGCGGTCCAGGGGGAGACGGGGATGGTTTCAATGCGCACTCGCCTACCTTAGAGGTTCGAGGCGGCGTGCTGGCATGGGTGGCCGGTGGGTGTGCCGAGAACGAGATCCCGCAGGCCAGGTCATGCAGAGAACGCGGAATCCCAGAGGATGGCCGTGTCATTGCGGAACCCGGTTGTGACGCCGGGACAGGCGATGATTCACACCCGTCTGTCCCCTGACGGGTTTGACCGCTAGATTGTGTGCATGAGCGAACAGCAAGCGCCCGCGGAGTTTGGTCGCGTCGATCCCGACGGCACCGTCTACGTCCGCATCGGTGACACAGAGAGAAGTGTTGGGCAGGTCCCCGATTCGACCCCCGAAGAGGCCCTGGCGTTCTACACGCGGCGCTACGAGAACCTGGCTGCCGAGGTGACGTTGCTCGTCTCGCGTGTCGAGACCCAGGCGATGTCCCCCGAAGAGGCCCGGAAGGCCATCGCCACAGCGCGCACCAACGTCTCCGAGGCGAATGCCGTGGGCGATCTTGCAGCTCTGACGGCGCGGCTGGACACCCTGGAGGAACTGCTCCCTGCCCAGATCGAGGCCCGCAAAGCCGCTCGCGCTGAGCAGAACGCCAACACCATCGCCGCGAAACAAACCATGGTGGATGAGGCAGAGACACTGGCCGCTGGCAACGACTGGCGGCATGGAGTTGACCGGTTCCGGGAGCTCTTGGAAGAGTGGAAGACGCTCCCCCGCATCGACCGCACCACTGACAACGAGCTCTGGCACCGTTTCAGCTCCGCCCGGACGCAGTACACGCGTCGGCGCAAGGCACATTTCGCTGAGCTGAACGCCCGCCGTGACGAGGCGAAACGTGTCAAGGAGCAGATCATCGCGGAAGCCATTCCGCTGGCTGAATCCACCGACTGGGGACCCACCGCCGGCGCGTTCCGCGAGCTGATGACCCGCTGGAAAGCAGCCGGTTCCGCCCGGCGCGCTGATGACGAGGCCCTGTGGTCGCAGTTCCATGCGCTGCAGGACCAGTTCTTCAATGCCCGTTCCGCCGCGCAGCATGCCCTGGATGGGGAGCAGGCTGAGAACCTGAACAAGAAGGTAGCGCTCCTGGGGCAGGCAGAACGCGATCTCGACGGGGTCACGGATGTGGAGCTCGCTAAAACCACCCTGCGCGAGTTCCTCGCCAAGTTCTCCGAGATCGGCCACGTGCCGCGGGGAGCCATGCGAGATCTCGACTCCCGGGTCAGGAAACTCTCCGACCATGTCGGTGAGCTGGAGGCTGAACGCTGGCGCCGCACCGATCCGGAGGCACGCAGACGCGCTGAGGACACCGTCGCGCTGTTCCAGTCTCAGGTGGATAAACTCACCCGGGACCTCCAGGACGCTGAGGCTAAGGGCGATGCCCGGAAGGCCAAGGACGCCAGGAAATCCCTGGAGACCTACACATCCTGGCTGAACCAGGCGCAGGAGACCCTCCAGGAGTTCCGGGACGCCTGAGGACAGGCACCGGGCTGGCCCCTCACCATTCGATGGCGAGGGGCCAGCCTCGTCTGGTGGCCAGGGTGTTATCCCTCCTTTTCCACCCGCTCGGTGCCGAGCCGGGAGACGAACTCGGCCGGCAGCTGGTCGACATACTCCCGGACCTGAACCTGGCTGGCATAGTTCTTGGGGTCGGGGAATTCCGGGTCGCTGCCGTCGTAGGTACTGCTGGTCTCCAGGAGCTGGCCTGTCGCGTCGAGGACGAGAGACTGGGTGACGCCGGGACGGCTCCCCTGGTCCGTGAACATCACCCGGTACCCGGGGCTGCCATCCGGCAGGGCCAGCTCGGCCACCTCGAGTTTCGGTGTGGCGAGGACGCCTTCTTTGTCGGGGGCTGGTTTCTGCGGGTTCTCTGCGATCTTCTGCAGCACCTTGATGGCCGCGGCCCTCAGCTCCGGCGAGGCCAGGCCCGAGTGGAGGGCCTCATCGATTCCCTTGAAAACCCGCTCGTCCGTCGAGTTGCTACCGCCCCTTGCCCGCAGCGCGGCATCGAGGGCATCGGGGTCGGCTGGCAAGGAGCTGACATCGTCCTTTGTGAAGTCGCCGCCGAAGATTTTCCAGCTCTCCATCACGTTGCCGGAGCCATTCTCAGCGGTCATGGTGTCATGGCGCCATTGCCAGCCGTCCGCATCGGTGTAGCCGTCAAGGACTCTGGTGCCTTCCTTGGTCTGCTGGCTGACGATCACGGTGTGCAGATACTTCCCCTTGGCCGTCGTGCCATCCCCAGTGACCGTGGAGATCTTCTCCAAGACCTTGGGTGAGGTCACCGTTCCGAGGTCGTATTTCACCAGGGACTTGGGAGGCTGCGGGGTCGGGGATGCGGCGGACTGTTCCGCCGCCGGGGAGCTGGCGGACGGTGCAGGCTCGGAGTCCGCCAGGGAGCCAGCGGGCGGGACAGGATCGGCTATGGGGGCACTGGTACCGCGCACCATCGGTGAAACCACGAGGACCGCTGTGATGGTCACGGCTGCCGCCACGCCTGCGGCCGCCAGCCACCATCCGCGGTGGGAAACCGGTGCCATCTCTGAGGCCAGGACCTGGTGCAAGACAGCGGCACGGCGGGGCGGCGTGAACTCGGCATCAACATCGGCGGGTGTCGGACGGATGGATCGCAGGTCTTTCATGACAATTCCTTGGAGACGATGGGACGGCGGCTGATCTCGTCCCTGGGATCTAGGGACTCCTCGAAGCGTTGCCAGGCACGGGACAGGCGTTTCGTGAAGGCATGGCTGGAACAGCCCAGGACCCTGGCAGCTGAGCTGTGACTCAATCCATCCCAGCCGACCAGCAGCAGGGCCTCGCGGTCTTCCTCACTGAGCCGGGTGAGTGCGGTTAGCATCGCCTGCCGTTCAAGCACCGTGGTCTCAGGCCCCGCCTGGCTGCGACCGCGGGTCACGGTGAAGAAGTCATCGGTGAGGCGGCTGCGCCGGGCGCGGGAGCGGTAGTGGTCCAGCAGGGTCGTGCGTGCCACTGCAAGCAGCCAGCCGATGGGGTCGGCATCAAGCTCGTCGAAGTGCCGCCATGCCTTCAGATACACCTCGCTCGTGACCGTCTCAGCCAGGTCCTGGTCGCAGTGCCGTCGCAGATAGGCGTAGACGTTACGAGATGTGCTCTCGTACAAGGCCTGGAACCGGGCCTTCGGGTCTGCTCTCATATCTCGTATACGTTCCACCGCAGCGGATGTGACACCCCAATGGTCAGGCGTTGGTCCGGAAGGCATCGTAGATACCGGGAACCCGGCGTACCTGTTTCAAGACGTGGCTCAGGTGCCTGGGGTCTGGCGACTCGAAGGTCAGCTTCCCCGAGAACTTCTTGTTGCGGCCTGACGTCAGCGCAGCCTCCAGGATGTCCACGTGCAGATCCGAGATGACCCGGCTGACGTCCGCGAGCAGTCCAGCTCTGTCGATTCCCTCGACCTGGATCGTGACAGGGAACTGGCCGCCTCCCGCGGTGTCCCAGGCCACATCGACGAGACGCTCCGGGGTTTCCTGCAGGGCTGGCAGGTTCGTGCAGTCGCTCCTGTGCACCGAGACCCCGTCGGTCCTAGTGACGAAACCCACGATGTCATCTCCGGGGATCGGGTGGCAGCACCGGGCAAGTTTGACGGCCATAGATGGGTCCCCGTCCACCAGCACACGGGGTTCAGCCGTTGTCCGGGGGCGCTGCCGCTCATTCCGGACCACCTCATCCTCGGTGATGGCGTCGACGGCCTCG
Organism: Arachnia rubra; assembly: GCF_019973735.1. Lineage (NCBI taxonomy): Bacteria > Bacillati > Actinomycetota > Actinomycetes > Propionibacteriales > Propionibacteriaceae > Arachnia > Arachnia rubra. The sequence continues at coordinate 1,578,998 of NZ_AP024463.1, read as the reverse complement.
TCTTCACCGCCGACGAGTTCGATCAGGTGGGTGACCACAGACTGAGGCCCGACGTGCCCTTCCCCGATTGCCATGTAGAGGCTGGAGACATCCGGGTGGCGCAACTCGTTGGCCACGGCGGTGAGGTTCTCGAGGGTGAGAAGCCGTTGCATCGGGAAACCGGTCCGCCGGAGCTGCCGGGCCAGCATCTCCTTCCCATCCTCTATGGCCTCATCACGCCGTTCCCGCGAGAAGTACTGCTTGATCTTCTGCCGGGCCCGGCTAGTGGCGACGAACCCCAGCCAGTCGCGACTCGGCCCGGCGTTCGGTGACTTGGAAGTGAGTACCTCCACCTTGTCGCCCTGCACGAGTTTCGTCGACAACGCCACGAGACGGCCATTGACCCGGGCCCCGATACACCGGTACCCGACCTCGGTGTGCACGGAGAAGGCGAAATCTACGGGGGTCGCGCCAGTCGGAAGGGCGATCACCTCTCCCTTGGGGGTGAAGACGTAGATCTCATCGGAATTGATCTCGAACAGCACGGAATCCAGGAACTCCGTGGGATCCTCGGTCTCCTTGCTCATCACCCCAAGCTGGTGCATGGCACGCAGCCCTGCCTCCTCCGGGGTCACACCGTTGCGCAGGCTCTCCTTGTATTTCCAGTGAGCAGCGACACCGTATTCGGCGCGCCGGTGCATCTCGTGGGTGCGGATCTGCAGCTCGACGGGCTCCCCCCGGTCGCCAAGCACCGTGGTGTGAAGCGACTGGTACATGTTGAACTTGGGGTTGGCTATGTAGTCCTTGAAACGACCCGGGATCGGCTTCCATTTGGAGTGCGCCACCCCCAGCGCGCCGTAGCAGTCACGCACATCGTCTACCAGCACCCGCAACCCGATGAGGTCATAGATGTCGGCGAAATCACGGCCGCGGACCATCATCTTCTGATAGATCGAATAGAAGTGCTTGGGACGGCCGTAGATGGTGGCCTTAATCCTGTTGTCCGCCATCAGTTGCCGGATCTGCGCGATCAGATCCCGCAGATAACGCTCCCTGCCTGGGGCCTGCTGCGCCACCAAGTCCGCGATCTCCGAGTACACCTTGGGTTCGATGGCCTGGAAAGACAGATCCTCCAGCTCCCATTTGACCGTGTTCATTCCCAGCCGGTGAGCCAGCGGGGCGAAGATGTTCAAGGTCTCGGTCGCGATCCGGACCTGCTTGTCTGGCCTGAGAAACCCGATGGTGCGCATGTTGTGGAGGCGGTCGGCGAGCTTGATCACCAGGACCCGCACCTCCTCCGAGGTGGCCATGATCATCTTCCGGATGGTCTCAGCCTTCGCGGTCTCCCCGTAGGTCACTTTGTCGAGTTTCGTGACCCCGTCGACCATCCGGGCCACCTCGTCGGTGAACTCGTCCCTCAACTGGTCGAGGGTGTAATCGGTGTCCTCGACGGTGTCGTGCAACAGCGCCGCCACCAGTACCGGCTCAGTCATGCCCAGCTCAGCGAGAATGGTCGCGACTGCCAGCGGATGGGTAATGTAGGGATCCCCGGATTTACGTTTCTGGCCTCGGTGAAGCTTCTCAGCGGTACGGTAGGCATGCTCGATGAGCGCGAGATCGGCCTTGGGATGGCTGGCTCTGACGATCTTGAACAACGGGTCGAGCACGGCAGAGCGGGGCCTGACCGCTCCGAGCCGGGCCAGGCGGTGACGCATCCGCAACCGCGGCTGTTCCGGCCCACTGGTCAGGCGCTGCAACGCCCCCTGTTGCGTAACCTGATCAGCCATGTGGGCAGTGTAATGCGCTCAGGTGAGAGAACCGCAGCTCAGTCATCGGTGTCCTGCGGAACAGGCTGCTCGGCACGGCGAACGACTATCAGCTGATCGCCGGTCTGGATCTTGGAAGCGGTGGAGTCATAGAAACGCCGCAGCGTGCCGTTGCGGATGATGCCGATCACCTGCTCTGACTTGATGTCATGTGGGGACTGTCCAACCTCACTGGGCATGGCCTGCCGCTGTTGCACTTCAAGCCCGGTCCCGGCAGTCAGCAGGTCCTGGATGATGGCTCCGAGCTCCGGTCCGACCGCGGAGAGCCCGAGCAGGCGCCCGACGGTGTCTGAAGAGGTCACCACCGATGTGGCTCCCGATTGCCGTACCAAGGCGACATTGTCCTTCTCACGCACGCTGACGATGATGCTCGCGCCGGGATTCAGCTGCCTTGCGGTCAGTGTCGTCAGGATCGCCGCGTCGTCACGGGACAGGCAGATGATGATCTTGCGGGCCTTGGACACCTCGGCCCGCCGCAGCAGGTCACGGCGCGTCGCATCTCCCAGGAACGCGGCCAGGCCATCCAGGTTCGCCTCGCTGACTGCGACGTCGCTGCTGTCGATGACCACTATCCGGTCATCGGGTTCCCCATGGCGGCGCAACGTGTTGATGGCACTGCGTCCCTTTGTGCCGTAGCCGATGACGACGACATGATTGCGCATTCTCTGCCTCCACTGCAGGTCACGGATGGTGCGGCTGCCCTCGTCTGCCAGCACAGCGATGGTGGTGCCGACCAGAAGGACCAGGAAGCCGACACGCATCGGGGTGATGAGGATGGCGTTCAGGAGCCGGGCGTGCGGGGCGAGCGGGGTGATGTCGCCGTAGCCCGTGGTGGTCATCGTCACCGTCGAGTAGTACAGGGCGTCGATGAAACTGACTCCGTCATGCCGGATGTTGTCCACATACGAGCCACGGTCCAGCCACACGATGAACGTGCTGACCATCAGCAGCAGGAGTGCCAGCAGAGCACGTTTGCCCAGTTCACGTAGTGGCCTCACACGCGGGCGGGGCATGCTCACCATCGAGGTGGCATACCCCAAGGGAATCCGTTTTCTCAGCCTGCCCACAGTCCTAGCTTGTCAGAACCGCCGAACAACTGCTGATTCCCTGGGCAGCCAGGTGTTCCCTGCCCCCGAGAGCGGTGAGCTCCAGTAGCACGCTGACGTGCACCAGTTCCGCGCCGAGCCGGTTCAGCAGTGCCGCCGTGGCCGCGATGGTGCCGCCCGTGGCAAGCACGTCATCCACGACGAGTACGCGCGCCCCTGACACGAGGGCGTCGGCGTGCATCGTCAGCGTCTCCGTGCCGTACTCGAGATCGAAGGACTCGCTCAGCACAGGCCGGGGCAGCTTCCCGGGTTTGCGGACGGGGACGAAACCAGCTCCGAGGGCGAGAGCCACGGGCGCTGCGAAGATGAATCCACGGGCCTCCATCCCGACCACCACATCGATGGCCTCGGGTGCCGAGGTGACGATCGCGTCAACGGCCTGCCGGAACCCCTCTGGAGAGGCCAGCAGCGGAGTGATGTCCTTGAAGATCACACCTGGTTTGGGCCAGTCCGGGACGTCCGCAATCAGGGAGGAGACCAGGCTCATCGCTTCTGAAGCTTCCGTTGCGCACGGGAGAGGTTGCTGCGCTGCCGTCGTTTCTCGGCGGTGGCAGAGGCGGAGACGGCCTCATCGTCCTTTTCAGATGCCATGGAGTCTGTCACCTCGTCCTCTTCTCCGGACGTACGCGAGGCCTTGGCCGCTGCCCGCTCGGCCTTGCGGGCCAGCGAGGCCCGGTGCGCAACCTGGGCTGGTTCCCGTTCCTTCATCTGCACCAGCAGGGGGGTAGCGATGAAGATGGACGAGTAGGCACCGGCGATCATGCCGATGAACAGCGCGAGGCCGAGGTCCTCGAGAGGGCTGTGGGGCAGCATGGAGCCGCCGATTAACAGCGCCGTCACCGGCAGGATGCCGATCAGCGTGGTGTTGAGGGACCGGATCAGGACCTGGTTGATCGCCAGGTTTGCAGCCTCACCGTAGGTCTGCCTACTGTCCTTCAGGTTCTTGGTGTTCTCCGTCACCCGGTCGAAGACCACCACGGTGTCGTACAAGGAATAGCCGAGGATGGTGAGCACAGCGATCACAGTCGCCGGCGTGACCGATAGCCCGGCCAAAGCGTAGATGCCGATGGTGACGACCAGGTCGTGTCCCAGCGCTATGACGGCCGCCAGAGACATCTTCCAGTTCCGGAACCAAAAACCGATCAGCACCATGACCAGCGTGATGAACACAGCGAGGGCTACCAGCGCCTGGCTGAGGATCTGCTCACCCCATGAGGCGCCGATAGCCGTGTACGTGACATCGCCAGGCTGCACATTGGCCAGCTCCGCGATACCGGCGCGCACCGAGATAGTCTCCTCCTCGGTAAGGGGACGGGTCTGGATGCGCACGGCGTTCTCCCCCAGGGAGAAGACCTGGGCTTCCAAGTCCTTGGCCTCAAAGCCAGCAACCTTGGACCTCACGTCGTCGATGGTGCTCTCCGTCACCGGCATCGACACCTGGAAATCGGTCCCGCCCCGGAATTCGGTTCCGAGCGACAGCCCTCTGAGGCCGACGGCTATGCAGCAGATGGCGAGGATGACGGCGGAGAAGGAGTACCAGAACTTCTTGTGACCGACGAAGTCGTAGGAGACCTGGCCCGTGTAGAAACGGTGGGCGAGCCCATGCTTGGCGGACATCAGGCCTCCTTGGCGTGGTGGGTGCGGCGGGTTCGGCGTCCGAGCAGTGAGTCCCGGGTGACGCCCATGTGGCTGGCGTCAAGCCCCGAGAGCTTGTGGCCTTCGCCGAAGAACTTCGTGCGCCCCAGCACCTGCACGAGGGGTTTGGTGAAGAAGAAACACACCGCCAGGTCGATCAGTGTGGTCAGGCCGAGTGCGAAGGCGAAGCCTTTCACAGCACCGACAGCGAGGATGTACAAGACGATAGCGGACAGGATCGAGACCATGTCGGCGACCAGGATCGTGGGCCTGGCTTTGACCCAGCCTGTTGTCAGGGCGGATCTGAGACTTCGCCCGTCGCGTATCTCGTCGCGGATGCGTTCGAAGTAGATGACGAAGGAGTCGGCTGTCACGCCAATCGCGACGATGGCGCCAGCGATCGCCGGTAGGTTGAGGGTGAAGCCCATCGCCTCACCCAGCACCACCATGGAGGAGTAGGTAGCGAGCGCGGCCACACCGAGAGAACCGATCACGACGAGACCAAGGCCTCGGTAGTAGGCGATGCAGTACAGGATCACGAGCCCAAGGCCGATGCCGCCGGCAATCAGGCCGACTCGCAGCTGCTCGCCGCCCAGGGTGGCCGAGACGGTCTCCACCTGGGAGGACGCGAAGGTCAGCGGCAGGGCACCGAATTTCAGGATATTGGCGAGTTCGGCCGCAGACTCATTGGTGAAGTTGCCGGAGATCTGCGCCTGGCCGTTGGTGATCGCTGTCTGGATCCGGGGAGCGGACTGCACCACCCCGTCGAGCACCACGGCGAACTGGTTCGCCGGCTGCTGCTTGGAGACCAGTGCCTGGGTCATCTGGCTGAAGATGCTGGTTCCCGTCTCGTCGAATTCCAAGGTCACGACGGGAGAGACCTGCCCCTGAGGCACCCCGGAGTTCGCCCGGACCACACGCTGACCGATGATCGCCGCCGGCCCGAGCAGATACTTCATCTGCCCTGACGCATCGCAGGCGAAGGTGGCCTTGTCGAGCGGCGCCTCCACCTTGTCCTTGCATTTGAACTCGCTGAAGGCCTGCAGGTCCTGCTGCGAAGCCTGGTAAGCAAGGACATCGGAGACACTCAGGAGACTGCCCGTCTCACCCGGCTCAGGGGTGGGGGTCGGCAGGCCGGGAAGATTCGCGTCCGTGGTCTGCTGCCCGGCCTGCGTGGCCTGCAGTACTGGCCGGAAGGTCAGCTGTGCGGTGCTGCCGATCAGCCTCACCAAGTCATCGCGCTGGACGTTGGGGGCTGACACGACGATGTTCCGGTCACCAGAAGTGGCCACCGAGGCCTCACCGATCCCAAGCCCGTCAACCCGCTTCTGGATGATGCTCTTGGCCAGTTCGAGTGACTTCTTCTCGACCGTCGAGTTCGTCGCTGTCAGGGTCACGGTCGTACCGCCCTGCAGGTCAAGGCCGAGCTTCGGGGACCAGGTTCCGGAAACCGACATGATCCCGAACATCGCTCCAATGGCGAGCAGAAAGATGATCAGTGTCAGCCCAGGACGGGGTTTACGGGATGCCGTTGCCATACGGTCTCGATTCAGTTCTTCTCGGAAACAGAGTTCTCTTCAGTCACGCCGGAGTCCGCGTCTTCAAGGGCCTCATCACCCTCCACGACTTCCTGGACGCCGGCGGGATCCTCCGCCTCACCGGTCTCATCGGTGAACTCGAACTCCTCCTCGTCGGGTTTCGCGAGCCGGATGATGGCCTGCTTGAGAATGGTCACCTCGACTCCCGGGGCAAGTTCCACGATCATCTGGGTCTCAGCGACGTGCGCGATGGTCGCGAACACACCCGAGGTGAGAACAACCCGGGAGCCCGGCTGCAGCGAGTTGAACATCTCTTGCTGCTCCTTGAGACGCTTCTTCTGGGGCCGGATCATAAAAAAGTACCCAAAGGCCCCAACCAGGACGAACATCAAGAGCATCTGTATCTCAGGTGTCATGTTCATTCATTCCTAACGAGGAGATTGGCGGGTTTGCCGTGGGTCAGGATAGCTCACTCGAATAATGCCGGCTCACCAGCGGGCGGCGTCAGCCCAAGATGCCGCCACCCAGCGGAGGTGGCGATCCGTCCGCGTGGCGTGCGCATCATCAGGCCCTCGCGGATCAAGAAGGGCTCGGCGACCTCCGAGACGGTCTCGGTCTCCTCCCCGACGCTGAGTGCCAAGGTAGACAGGCCGACGGGACCGCCAGCGAACAAGGTGCACAGATTGCGAAGCACTCCCCGGTCAAGACGGTCCAGGCCACGCTCGTCGACCTCGTAGAGCTCCAGGGCGGCGCGGGCATGGGGAAGTCTCACTGTGTCATGCCCGCCCACCTGCGCATAGTCCCGCACCCGGCGAAGCAGCCGGTTGGCGATCCGTGGCGTGCCGCGGGAACGCCCGGCGATCTCCCTAGCAGCCGCGTCCTGCAGCTGCACTCCCAGTTTCCGGGCGGAAGCGGCGACGATACCCGCCAGGTCGGCGGCGTCGTAGAAGTCCAGCTGCGCGGTGAAGCCGAAACGGTCCCGGAGCGGCCCCGGCAGCAGTCCCGCACGGGTGGTGGCACCGACCAGGGTGAAGGGCGGCAGATCAATTGGAATCGCGGTAGCACCTGGCCCCTTGCCGACCACGACATCCACCCGGAAGTCCTCCATGGCGAGATACAGCATCTCCTCGGCGGGACGGGCGAGCCGGTGGATCTCGTCCAGGAACAGCACGTCCCCCTCGTCGAGCCCGGACAGGATCGCAGCCAGGTCCCCGGCATGCTGGATCGCCGGGCCGGAGGAGATACGCAGGTTCACGCCCAGCTCTGCCGCGATGATCATCGCCAGGGTGGTCTTCCCCAGCCCGGGAGGACCGGACAACAGCACGTGATCTGGGCTGGCGCCCCGGTGCCTGGCCGCGTTCAGGACCAGCCCAAGCTGGTCACGCACACGCGGCTGGCCCTCGAACTCGGCCAGGCGCTTCGGACGCAGCGCCGCTTCGAAGTCCCTCTCCTCGGAGCGGCTGACGGGATCCACTTCAGAAGACTCCACGATGATCCCCTCACCGCTTCGCCAGGGTGCCGAGAGCCGCTCGCATCAGCTGGGCGACACCCGCTCCCTCGGCTGCCAGGGGGGCCACAGCCTCGCAGGCCGCCGCAGCTTCCTTGGCCGACCACCCGAGTCCCTGCAGGCCCTCCGTGACCTGTTCGCGCCACAGCTCGTCCGCTGCGGCAGCAGTGCTCACCGGGGCCGGTCCCGTATCCTCCAGAGCGAGCAATCCGGCTTTGTCCCTCAGCTCCAGGACCAGTTTCTGGGCGCTCTTGTTGCCGATCCCAGGGACCTGGCACAGAGCACGCAGATCCTCCGACAGGATGGCTCGTTTCAGGTCGGATGGTGACAACACCGAGCAGATGGCAAGCGCCACCTTGGGCCCCACACCAGAGGCCCCCTGCACCAGTTCGAAGGCCTCCCGCTCGGAATCGCTGCCGAACCCGAACAAGGTCAGGGAATCCTCACGCACCACGAGGGACGTGTGGAGGGTGCTTGGCTCCCCAGGCCGCAGCGCGGCCGCCGTGGCCGGGGTGCAATGACCGCGGAACCCCACTCCCCCGACATCGATCACGAACCAGGCCGCCCCCGCTGCTGCAACGGTGCCCGTCAACTGGGAGATCATCGTTTTCCTCTCGCCGCCGCGACCAGGGCCGCGTACCGGTTGGTATGGCCGCCACGCCACGCGTGACAGACCGCCAGCGCCAAGGCGTCAGCTGCGTCGGCGGGCCTGGGCGGTGCGCTGAGTTTCAGGACCGTGGTGACCATGGAGGTCACTTGTGACTTGTCAGCCCGTCCTGATCCGGTGATGGCAGCCTTCACCTCACTGGGTGTGTGGAAGGTGACGGGGAGTCCCCGCCGGGCAGCCACCAAAGCCGCGACACCGGCGGCCTGGGCGGTGTCTATCACAGAGGCCGTGTTGTGCTGGGCGAACACACGTTCGATCGCCACCACATCGGGACGATGGTCCATGAACCACCGTTCCAGCCCCGACTCGACCTGCAGCAGCCGATGCGCTAGGTCCAGGTCCGGGCTCGTGCGGACCACCCCGACGGCCACGAACAGCGGGGGACGTCCCACCGTGCCCTCGACCACGCCAATGCCGCACCGGGTGAGACCAGGGTCGATCCCCAGAATGCGCTTCTTCTCGAACATCAGTTCGGATTGTAGACGATCAATCCTCAGACTCGAGGGCCGCGGCCACCTCCGGTGTGAGGTCGAGGTTGGTGAACACGTTCTGGACGTCGTCAGAGTCTTCGAGGGCGTCGATGATCCGGAATATCTTCTGCGCGACCTCCACGGTGTCGACCTCCTGGTCGAAGGAGGCAACGAATTGCACCTCCGAGGAGTCATAGTCGAAACCCGCCGACTCGACCGCCTTGCGAACCTCCACGGTGTCACTCGGATCACAGATGGCCTCCCAGGACTCGCCCTCGTCGCTGACCTCCTCCAGGCCTGCCTCGAGAGCCGCCTCCAGCAGGTCGTCCTCTAAGATCTCCCGGCCATCCTGCTGTTTGGGGACCACGACGACCCCCTTGCGGGCGAACAGGCGCTGCACCGAGCCGACATCGGCCATCGTGCCGCCATTGCGGGTGACCGAGACACGCACATCCGAGGCAGAACGGTTCCGATTGTCGGTCAGGCACTCGATCAGGATGGCGATGCCCGAGGGACCGTAGGCCTCATACATGATCGTCTCGTAGTCGGCGCCACCGGAGATCGCCCCGGAGCCACGTTTGACGGCCCGGTCGATGTTGTCATTGGGGACGCTGGACTTCTTAGCCTTCTGGATGGCGTCATAGAGTGTCGGGTTACCGCTGGGATCCCCGCCGCCGATCCGTGCAGCCACCTCCACGTTCTTGATTAACTTGGCGAACAGCTTGCCGCGCTTGGCGTCGATGACCGCCTTCTTGTGTTTGGTCGTCGCCCATTTAGAGTGGCCGCTCATTCATCCCGCCCTTAGGTTAGAGGTCATTTCTGCTTGTCTGCTTGGGTGAGCTTAGCTCAAGCCGCAGGGATGCTCTTGCCAAGAAGGGTGACACCGTCACGTTCCTCATAGCCCAGCACCCGGTGGAGCCAGTCGGCCACCGCCCGGTTTCGGGTGTCAACCCCGATTCCCGCAGCGGGACAGCCCGAGGCCGCCATGGAGTGCAGGGACCGGGCAAGCAGCGCTTCGGCGATCCCCTTGTGACGGTGTCCCCTCGCCACTCCGAGCCTGTCACACCAGCCCTCCATGACCCCATCCAGTCCTGCCGCGTCATCGGTTCCCGACAGGCAGTACCCGATGACCTGATCGTCGCTGACAGCAACCCATGACCAGTCGGCCCGGAACGTCTCCTCCGCGAGCGAGTCATCCCAGGTTGTCTCGTCGATCCGGGCGCTAAAGCAGGCATTGTGCAGCTGCAGCACCTGGCGGCTGCGCCCAGAGGAAAAACTCTCGAACACCACGCCGGGCACGTCATGCGGCCGGGGCAGGTTGAACAGTTCCCTGTGCATGTCGAAGAAGTAGCGTTCCACCTGGAAACCACGTTGTTCGAGCAGATGTCTCAAGCAGGTCTGATCCGCCTCCACGTACGAACCGAGCCAGACCGGTTCCCTGGGGTGATGCTCATCCCGCCAGGCAAGCGCCCGCTCCTCCTGCCAGGCCAGGAGCGCACGTCCGATGCCCTGGTACCGGTGGGTCGGATGGACTCCGCCGAGCAGGAAGATCTTCGCGGGACGGGTCCCCGGTTCGTGGATATTCCACCCGAAGGCCGACATGCTGCCATAGGAGTCCCAGCCCCCCACGGCATCGCCCTGCGTGATCGCCTGGTCGGCTCCGCCGATTACCCGGTCGATAGCCGGCAGCACTGAGTCATCCAGCGCCTCAAGCTGGGTGCGCAGGGAAAACATCTCCTCCCAATCGTCCTGGCTGAGGAGGCGCCACTCAAGATGGTTCTCGATATAGACGTCCACAGCTCCTCCTCAGCCATCGCTCTTCCAGATACGGCGGCGCCGACTGGGCCGCGGAGCCGTCTGCTGCCAGAGCCTGCGCCACCGGGGCATCAGCTCACCACTGGCCAGAGGGGTGCGGCTCTGGACTGCCCACCAGGATAGTTCTCCGCAGTGGAACAACGCACCCACGGCTCCCTGCACCATGGCGGTCGTCTCCGCGACCGACTGCCCGCGTGTATAGATGGGAGAGCCGAAACGCACCGAGACGCGGGGACGGCGTTGCAGGGCGAGTTTCAGCACCTCGTTCAGTTTGAATGTGCCAACCACCGCGACCGGTACGATCGGTACATTGTGCTCGTTCGCAAGCTCCGCCGGCAGGGCGGTGAACTCCCCCACCCCACCGTCGACGCGTGAGGGAGCGGAGAAGACGACGATGCTGCGCCCCTTCCGCAGGGCACGGCTGACACTGCGATTGGTGGTGCGCAGCCGGGAGGGCAGGACGGCCTTCAGGACCTGCCAGTCCAGGGGGCCCTGCTCATTCACGGCAAAAACGACCGGCCCCTCTAGCCCGGGAAGCGAATCAAGCCCGGCCACCTGGTACTCCAGCCGCCAGGTCAGCGGATTCAGCAGGCTGGGGGTCTCACTGAGATCCGAACGCGCCAGGCGGTTGCGCCGCCGCCCGACAGGTTCGGGAGCATCGGCTGGACGCCGCTGCCTGAGCCCGAAACCCATGCGCGCGAACCCCAGCATGTCCGAGAACCAGGTGATCACCGCGGCTCCCCAGAGATCCGCCCAGGCCCATGCAGATAGGTGCTCTCCGCCTGCTCTCCGACCACCTCGCGGGCCAGTTCCAGGGCATCGTCCAAGGTGGTGGCTGCCCGCTGCCCGAGGACATGGGCGGTCTGCCGGTCGGCTCCGACCCAGATGACCCCGCTCAGCCGCCCGATGGCCCGGCAGATCGCATACCAGGTGTGGAAGACCGCAAGCGGATGCCAGGCGTTGTGGTCCCGATAGAGCTTGAGATACCAGTCGTCGAACAGCGCCTGCCGCTCGAATCGCTCTCGGATCTCTGCAGGCTCCCTCGTCGCCGGCAGCACCTTGGCGAAGAAGTCAGCGGCAGGGGCCAGAAGGCGGTTCGGGAACACCTGGCTCAGGGGATGGAACGCGATCAGCATGCCGCCATCACGAAGCAGCGGCTGCTGCTCGCCGATTCCGGAACCGGCGAGCAGAGCCTGATGAGAGGCGTTGATGGGTGAGCCGATGGCGTCTCCCACATCGAAGCTGCTGCCCCACACCGAGGTGATCAGGATGTCCGTTCGTGGCGTCGGCACAGCATTTGCTGCACGCCACACCTCCGCGGCACGTGGCGACACCTGCCCGGGGGTGCCGCCGACCACGTCGCAGAGCTCATAATCGGCGCGGGGCGACGCGTAGAGCTTTTGGGTGACTTGCCGCGGCAGGGCTGCGGTGAGCTGGCGGGCGGTGGCGTAAGCCACCTGCTCCGGAAGCCGCCACTCCCATTCACGGTGGTTCAGGAAACGGAGGCTGCGGCCGAGATAAGGCTGACCGGCCACCGCGGTGATCGCGAATACGGGTACTGCCTGATGGATCGCGGCGGCCACCTCGCGGCGCGCCGGCTCGCTGCCGGAGAACCCACTTATGCGATTGATGGTGGCCACGTCCGTCGCCCCGGTGGCGAGCAGCATCTGCTCGTGCGGGCCGTGGCAGACATCGACGGCTATCACCAGGTCCGACTCCGCGGCCCGGGCGTTCAGGCGCACCGGCTCACCACCCACCGTGGCCACCGTGACCAGATCTTTCGACATCACATCGTGGCTGGTGATCATCGCGTCGGGTAGGAACGAGGAGGCCACCCGGTCTCCGAGGACCTCGACGATGTCCTGGCCGCTCCAACGCGGACCAAGGCCCCCGGCCACCACGATGGCGACATCGTCCACCCGCGTCCGGGCAGCGTGCTCGAGAAGGCGTTCAAGAATGCTGCGCCTGATGTCGAAGCGCATTCTCGGCAGCACCGGGTCGACATTGCCCACGACGATGGTCAGTTTCATACCCGGGCGCAGCAACCCGACGAGCGGCTCGCAGCCGACCGGATTGGCCAAGGCGCCTTCGATCAGTCCCACCGGGTCCAGCGAGGGAACGGGCTGTGGCGCATAGACCACCTGGGTTCCCATAGGGAAACGCTGCAACTCGTAGCTGCCCCCTGAGAGAGTCAGCAGCGGCGGCGTGCGGTCATCAACCTTCAGGACGAAACCAGGACGGGTCATGACGGCATCTTCCATCTGGGCTGTAGGGCATGGGAGGGCCAGTCGATGATGGACCAGCCGGATTCCCTGGCGGCCCGCATCAGGCCGATGTCGGGACTGACTGCCACAGGATTCCCCACGGTGCGGAGCATGGGCAGGTCGACGTGGCTGTCGGCATAGGCGAAAGACGCCTTGAGGTCTATCCCGTGCAGGCCCGCGTAGTGGGTGAGCCAGGCCGCCCGTGAGTCACCGACCATGGGCGGCCCAGTCAGGAAACCCGTACACACCCCGTCAGGGCCTGTTGCCAGGTCGGCCGCGATGATGTGATCGAACAGCCCCTCGAAGGGCCTGGTCAGAGGACGGATGACACCGGTGATCAGGATCGTCGTGTGCCCCGCCTCCCGGTGCTCCCGGATGCGCCGCACCGCTTCGGGAGAGGTCCGGTCCAGCACGAACGGCGTGAGCTGTTCGTCGACGACACGTTCCAGCTCGGCCAGCCGGGCGCCCTCGTAGCGGCGATAGACCTGCCGGAGGAACACCCCACGGTCCTTGCGCTCGGCTCCCAGGTAGTTGGGCAGCTGGGCCGCCACCCTCATCAGTTCCCCTGCCCGCTGCACCAGCGACAGCTCTGGAAGCCGCAACCACAGGTAGGTCTCGATCACGTTCGTGGTCATCACGGTGCCATCGAGGTCGAAGGCTGCCAGCACGGTCCCGGGCTCTGTAGGCTTCAGGCCTTTATAGGTCGTAGAACGAGCCTTGCGACGACGGCGGGCGGCCTCGAGGCGTCGCACAGGACCGGTGATGGCGGGGACGTGCACCTCCTCTATGTAGTGATGCCAGTCCAGGTCCGCCGAGTCGAAGCCGAACGCCGCACGGTCGTCCTCGTGAAGGCTGTTGTGCAGCGCCAGGGTGCAGTCGTCGACGAAGTGGAGCTCGGACTGCAGGTACTCGCCATAGAGGCTCAGGTATTTGTTCAGGAACTCCAGTTGCTTGGCCGTCTTATCGAGTGCCCGGGCCGCGGCGAGGGTCCTCTTGCCCCGGGGAGCGAAGCTCAGCAGCCGGTTGCCGATCGCGACGCCCTTACCGGCGAGCCACAGCTTCCGCTCCACCGGCTCGGGGCCGGGAAAATCCCAGCTCGCCAGCTGGTGGGACCCTTGCCCCTCGATGTAGGGGTGCGCCGAGAAGTAGGAGCGGATGTGCTCGTAGATACCACGAAAGGTCAGGGGATTCCTGGCCCCTGAGGAGCAGTGATAGAACTCAGCCTCTCCCACCTCCGGCTGGGTCGCGCAGACCGCGGCGATGGTGTTGACGACATAGTCGCAGGGGATGATGTCGATGACGGAGTCCGGGGAGGCCGGAAACTCGGGCAACTGGCCCCGGCCATACGCCAGGATGATCGGGTCGGCCATCTTGAAACCCTCGATCCAGCCGGGGTACGGATCCCTCAGGGAGGACTCCACGATGGCCGGGCGGACGATCGAGACCCGCATGTCACGGCACAGGTCCACCACGACGGCCTCCCCCATCGCCTTCGCGAAGGTGTAGACGTCAGTCCAGCCGAGCGAACGGGCCCGCTCCGTGCCAGCGGCGATCAGCTCCTTCTTGACCCATGCCAGGCGCCGCCGCTCGGTGTCCTCACTGGTGGTCAGGTACCCGGCCCGGCGGTGTAGTTTCTCTGCTTCCTTGCGCAGCACAGCCAGCTGCTCGGAGGTCCGGGAACGTGCCTCGACGCTCTCGGCCATCGCGAGCGCGGCTCGGGTCTCGGCCTCGTAGTCCACCTCGTGGGGATGCGCCGTCTCGGGAATCGGTCCCCTGCGCCGGCCCGCGGTGTAGGCGGTCGAGATGTGGACGTAGTGCGGGATGCGTACCAGGTTCCCGTCGGCATCGGAGCAGGATTCACGGAACCGCGTCAGCAACGCCTTGGTGCCGAGCACATTGGTTTTGAAGGCTGAGTCGATGGGCGGGTCGAAGGAGACATCCCCGGCGCAGTGCACCAGCACGTCGATGTCACGCGGCAGTTCTGGCGCGTCGGGCAGGTCTGCCTCGATCACCTCTATCCGGCTGGCCAGCAGCCCCTCGACGGATCCGGCCTTGGCGACGATGTCCTTGAAAATCTTCTTCTTCAGCAGCGAGGCCACGCGGTCTGCCGCGGACAGGGAGCCCTTGCGCCGCACTAGCACCGCGGTGGTCGTGTCGGGGCACTCGGTGAGAAATTTCCAGAGCATCTGCTCACCGATGAAACCGGTGACACCTGTCATTGCGATTTTCTTGCCGGCGAGGAGCTCGGCAATCCGGCCGGTCAGGAGCGGGGGGGGTGTGGAGGCGTGTCGACTCGGAGGCACCGAAGCTGGTGCGGGGGACGAGGCTCATGCCACGCCCCCAGCCAGCTGTGGCCCAGCGGCCTCCAGGGCCTCGGCGAGGGTGAACCGGCCCAGATAGAGTGCGGTCCCCACGATCGCGCCCTCCACGCCGTCACGGACGAGAGCTCGCAGCGCGCGCAGGTCGTCGAGCGAGGAAACACCACCTGAGGCGATCACGGCGGCGCTGGTGCGGGCGCAGACCTCGTCCAGCAGCTCCAGGTTGGGGCCGGTGAGCATACCGTCGGAGTTGACATCGGTGACGACGAAACGCTGGCAGCCTGCCGCAGCCAGGCGGTCGAGGGTTTCAGCCCATGGCCCGCCCTCCGTTGTCCAGCCGCGGGCGGCGATGCGCTCCCCGCGGACGTCCAGGCCGATGGCCACCCGGTCACCGTGGCGTTCGATGATCTGCTCGCACCACTCTGGCCGCTCGAGAGCAGCGGTCCCGATGTTGACCCGGCGGCATCGGGTTGCAAGAGCCCTGTTCAGGGACTCGTCATCCCTGATTCCGCCGGAGAGTTCCACATTGACGTCGAGCCTGCTGATGATGCCGGCCAGCAGGTCCGCGTTGGAGCCACGCCCGAAAGCCGCATCGAGGTCGACCAGATGGATCCAGGCTGCACCCTCCTCCTGCCACCTGAGTGCCGCGGAAAGCGGATCCCCGAACTCCTTCTGGGTTCCCGCAATTCCTTGGACGAGCTGGACGGCCTGACCACCCTGAACATCCACCGCGGGCAACAACTGCAATGCTTCCACGACGCGCAACCCTACCGCTAAGGCGGGCTGCGGGATAGCAGCCATCAGCCGGGGTTAAAGATCAGTCAAGGGCTCCCTCAGCGACGTGCATCTCGGGTGCACCGACCTGCCTCAGAGCAGCTCTCAGGCCCCTCTCCTGAGAGTCAAGACCCAGGACGCCGGCAGGCGGGACATGAATGAACCCACACCTGGGGCTCCGCTGCGCCGGTATCCGATCCGCCTCGTGCAGCATGAGGTAGAGCAGGGCGTTGCAGACATAGCTTCCGGCGCTGAGCGAGAGTTCTGCGGGAATGCTGGTTTCCAGGAGGGACTTGAACATCGCCTTGACAGGCAGGGTGACGAACCGGGCCGCAGGGCCGTCCGGGACGATGCTCTGGTCGATGGGCTGATGCCCTGCGTTGTCCGGGATGCGGGCGTCGGCCAGGTTGAGGGCCACGCGCTCAAGGGTCAGCCCGGTAGCGCGGCCTGACAATCCAAGGCACACCACGTGCGAGGGATGGTGCTCGGCCAGCAGTGCGGGGACCAGCTCCCGCAGAGCTTCGAACTCCACCGGAAGGACCGCGGTGGCGACCTCACCACGCAGGCGGGCGACCAACTCGGCGGAAGGGTTGACGTCGTCGCCGCCGAACGGCTCGAACCCGGTTACCAGGATATGCACCGGCTCAGGATAACGGTCACGCGCATCCGGCCCCACCACCAAAAGGCCTCGTGCATGACCTGTGCAAGAGTGGAGCCATGAACCACCGGAGACTGGAACCACCGCCCCCCGAACTCCTGACGCAGGCAAGATCCGCCCGCACGGTCCTGATCCTCACGGGGGCGGGCATGTCGGCGGAATCCGGGGTGCCGACCTTCCGTGACGAGTCGGCAGGTTTATGGGCCCATTACTCACCCGAGGCGATGGCCACCGAGGAGGGCTGGCGGACCGACCCCAGCTTGGTCTGGGCCTGGTACCTGTGGCGCATCGGCATCGTCAGGTCTACCTCCCCAAATGCGGGACATTCGGCCCTGGCACGCTGGGCGGCCCTGGCCGGTGGCGCACTTCCGCTGCAGCGCCTCGATGTCGTCACCCAGAACATCGATGACCTGCACGAGCGTGCCGGATCCGAGGTTCTCGCCCATCTACATGGAAGGCTGGACCGTTTCCACTGCATCGACTGTGGCCGCCCGGGCGACCCGGATCTTTCGGCTGCCTCACGAGAACCGGATCTGCGCGTCACACCATCGGCGTGCGCAGCCTGCGGCGGGGATCTGCGACCGAGCATCGTGTTCTTCGGTGAGCCGCTGAACGCCGCCGACATCGACGCCTCCGTCGAGGCCGCGCAGCAGGCCGACCTGACCCTGGTGGTCGGCACCTCCTCCATCGTCTACCCGGCCGCGGCCCTCCCCGGGCTGGCGCTACAGGCCGGCTCCTTCGTCGTGGAGGTCAATCCAGAGCCCACCGATCTGGCGTGCAACCTGCACTGGCGCACGACCGCGGCCGTCGGGCTGCCGCAGCTGGTGGACCAGTTGACGGCAGACACCGGCAGGTCAGCGTAATTAATCGTCATTAATCACGGGCCCGTCAGACCTACACTGCTCACTGCTCCAGCCAGTTGCGCAGCAGCCGCACTCCGGCGGCCCCGGACTTCTCCGGGTGGAACTGCGTAGAGCAGATGCCTGCGCTCTCCACCGCCGCGATGAAAGTCGTCTCGTGGGTGGCGGTGGTGACCAGCGTCCCGGGTTGCGGTGGCACCGGAAGCACTGGCGCCGCATAGCTGTGGACAAAATAGAAGCGTTCTGTCTCGACACTCGCGAAAATCCTGCTGCCGTCCGGCACCTCGACGCGATTCCAGCCCATATGCGGCAGCCTGCGAGCTGCCAGAAGCTGGACCCTCCCCGGCCAGATCCCCAGCCCCGTGGCTTGGACGCCGTGCTCCGACCCCGATTCGAAGAAGATCTGGTGCCCGACACAGATCCCGAGAAGCGGCTTGCCGGTAGGCAGCCAATCAGCCAGCAGCTCGGTTCCCCCCGACGCGCGCAACCCAGTCATGCAGGCGGCGTAGGCCCCGACCCCCGGCACCACCAGCGCGTCGCACGCGGCCAGTTCGCGGGTGCTCCTGGTGAGTGCCACCCGCCCTCCTGCGGCCTCCAGGGCCCGGGCTGCAGAGTGCAGGTTGCCCGATCCGTAGTCGAACAACCCGACCCGGCGGCTCAGAGCGACCCCTTGGTGGAAGGGACACCGGGCACACGCGGGTCAAGGGTCACGGCGTCCCGCAGCGCCCGCGCCAGGGCCTTGAACTCGGCCTCGACGATGTGATGCGGGTCGCGGCCCGCGAGAAGCCGCAGATGGAGGCAGAGTCCGGCGTTCAGCCCCAGCGACTCGAACACGTGATAGGTCATCGAGCCCGCGTAGACCACGCCCGATCCCCCGATCCGGGCGTAGGCCTGGCCCTCGGGTTCACCGGAGCACACCACGTAGGGCCGCCCGGCCACATCGACCACGCAGTGCGCGAGAGCCTCATCCAGGGGCACCGTGGCGTCGGCATACCGCCGGATGCCGCGTTTGTCTCCGAGAGCCTCGCCGAGCGCCTGCCCGAGCACGATGGCGGTGTCCTCGACGACGTGATGCCCGTCGATGTGCACGTCACCGGCTGCCTGGATCTCCATGTCGATCAGGGAGTGCCGGGACAGGGCGGTGAGCATGTGGTCGTAGAAGCCGACCCCTGTGGAGATCCGGCTGCGCCCGGTCCCATCGAGGTCGAGGCTGACGGTGATTTCGGACTCGCTGGTGGAGCGTGACCTGGTGGCGGTACGGCTCATCAATGGCGTCCTTCCGGATTGATCTTTGCGAGTGCCTCTTTGAGGGCGGCCATCTCCTCAGGTTTTCCCGCAGAGGCCCTGAGGAAGCCCTGGGGGCCGGTCTCACGGATCAGCACACCACGGTTCAGCAGGCCCTGCCACACCGCATGGCGATCCGTGAAACGCCCGAACAGCACGAAGTTCGCCTCGGAGGGAACCACCTCATAGCCATTGTCCCGCAGCCAGTCCTGGAAGGACCGGCACTCTTGAGCCAGCTGTCTCACCCTGGACAGCAGCTCATCCTGATGGGTGAGGGCGACCAGCGCCAAAGCCTGGGTCTGTGCGCTCAGGTGGTAGGGCAGCCGGACGAGCCGGCAGGCGTCCACGACGGCTGGGGACGCGGCCAGGTAACCAACCCTGCCTCCCGCCATGGCGAAGGCCTTGGACATGGTCCGGGTGACAACCAGCCGTGGGTGCCTGGCCAGCAGGGACAAGGCAGCTGGGGTCTGGGAGAACTCCTGGTATGCCTCGTCGACCACCACCACGGCATCGGTCGCCGAGCAGACCGCGTCAATCACCTCCAGGCTGGTGCAGGTGCCGGTGGGGTTGTTCGGGGTGGTGATCACGACCACCGTGGGGCTGTGCCTGGCGATAGCGGAGAGCACGAGGCCGGCATCCACTGTGAAGTCCTGGCGGCGTGGCTCGGTCACGTAGGAGGTGCAGGTGTTGCGGGCGTACTCGGGATACATCGAGTAGGTGGGAGTGAAGGTGAGCATCGTGCGGCCCGGGCCGCCGAAGGCGGTCAGCAGCTGGCTCATGATCTCGTTGGAGCCGTTGGCCGCCCAGATATTGCCTGCCGTGAGCCCGTTCCCGAGGTAGGAGGCCAGAGCCTCACGGAGCGTGAGGGCGTCACGATCCGGGTAACGGTTCATCGACCCTGCCGCCTCCTGGATGGCCGCCCCCATCGCCTGCCTCAGTGCGGGTGAGGGCGGGTAGGGATTCTCGTTGACGTTGAGCACGACCGGGACGTCGAGCTGCGGGGCACCATAAGGCTCCTGCCCCACCAGGTCTGCGCGCAGCGGCAGGTCACCATAGCTACTGCTCATCGTTCTGCAGCTACTGCTCATCGTTCTGCCCTGACCGTGATTGCCGCAGCATGACCAGGCAGATCCTCGGCCAGGGCGAACCGCTCGATCCCGTCCGCGATCTCAGCCAGGGCATCCCGGGAGTAGCCGATGACGTGCACGGTCCGCATGAAGGAGCGCACGCTCAGCCCGGAGCCGTGGCATGCGCAGCCCGCGGTCGGCAGGACATGGGTGGAACCTGCTGAATAGTCGCCGAGGCTGACGGGCGAGTGTTCGCCGACGAAGATGGCACCGGCGTTGCGGATCCGGGCCGCCACCTGTCCGGGGTCGCGTGTCTGGATCTCCAGGTGCTCCGCCGCGTAGGCATCCGCCACCTGCACCGCCTGGTCGAGATCACGCACCAACAATACGGCCGACTGCTGTCCTGCCAGCGCAGTGCGGATACGCTCCCGGTGCCTTGTCTGCGCCACCTGGCTCTCCAGTTCACCTTCCACAGCCTCAGCGAGGGAGACAGAGTCCGTGATCAGGACGGAGGCAGCCATCGGGTCGTGCTCCGCCTGAGAGATCAGGTCGGCCGCGACATAAGCGGGGTTCGCGGAGGAGTCTGCGATGATGGCGATTTCGGTTGGGCCTGCCTCGGAGTCGATGCCGACGATTCCCCGCAACAGGCGCTTCGCCGCCACCACGTAGATGTTTCCCGGGCCCGTGACCATCGACACTGGGGTACAGAGGCCCTCGACCCCATGGGCGAACATCGCAATGGCTTGGGCACCACCGACGGCATAGACCTCGGTGACCCCCAGCAGATGGCAGAGCGCAAGAATGTTCGGGTGTGGCCACCCGCCGGATTCGGCCTGGGGCGGTGAGGCGACGGCGATCTCCCTCACCCCCGCGACCTGGGCGGGAACCACGTTCATGATCACACTCGAGGCCAGGGGCGCCAGCCCTCCTGGGACATAGAGCCCGACTCGCTCGACCGGGATGTTCCGCAGCCCCACCCGGGCACCCTCGGCCAGGATGGCGGGGCTGGGGTCGGGGTCGTGTTCCAGGGTCTCGGCGACGAGACGCCGGCGCCTGATGGCTTCCTCGAAGGCCTTCCGGAGCAAGGGGTCAAGCCGCCGCTGCGCGTCGGCCAGTCTCTCCTCCGGCACCCGGAAGGAAGCGGGGACCACGCCGTCGAAACGCCCGGAATACTCGGCAAGAGCCTCGGCGCCCCGGTCACGGACCTCGTCGCACATTCCCTTCACCGCATCCATGGCGCCGGCCACATCCAGCGCGGCTCTGGGGATATGGGCCCGGTATTCACCCTTGATGGCGGTCAGGTCAACCGTTCTAAGCACGGTCGGTCAGTCTACAGCCGCGATGCGGCGCGGCTCGGTCGGAGGTCCCTGGACAGGCGGCTGCTCGGGCCAGAAGACAGCGAACAGCATCACGGGCGTGATGGCGCAAAACGGTCCGACCATCAGCGCCGACAAAGCATGCAGGGTGAGATCAATGAGCACGACATCCCCGGCTGAGGCTGCCGCCAGGCGAGCGTCGAAGCTTGGGGGAAGGATCCACATCCCACCGAGCCAGGTGATCAGCGAGGCGACCAGGGCCCCGCCGACAGCAGCCACGCAGACCCACCAGCCACGGTCCTTGAACCACCACCACGCCACCAAGCCGATGACGAGACCGCTGAGGGCTGACAGCAGCACGAACAGCGCATCCGTTGAAAAGACGTCTGCCAGGCCTCGCTCCGACAGGCTCGCCCCCAGTTCCTGAGACACGATGTAACCGGGACGATGCGACAGGTGCGCCCAGGCGAATGCGCACACAGTCCCGAGGCCGAGCAGGACCGCACAGAACCGTAGGACTCGCCACAGCAGCCGGGGCCTGGCCCGTGTGGGACGAAGCTCAGCCATGCGCCGTTCCCTTCCCGAATGAGACTGCACTTGGACCGAGCAGGGCCTTCAGGTCTGCGAACAGAGGCGAGCTCGGGGCCACGTGAAAGTCATTCCCGAGCCGGAAGGTGGTGAGTTTCTCGCCGTTACGGAGCTGAAGATGGACCTCCGCTCCCCCTGGATGCCCTGAGAGCACTTGTTTGAGGTTGCCGACCACTCCTGGGGTACAGCGCACCGTCGGCAGGGTGAGCACGACCGGTCCCACCCCGCCATCAGAGCTGACCTGCGGCGCGTGCACATCTTGGGCGCGCATGCGTGCCCGGTCTTCCGCCTCCTCGACCACTCCCTTGACCGAGACGATCGTGTCTGGGGCCAGGTATTGGGCAACGACGTCGTAGACCTTCGGGAAAACCGTCACTTCGATGCTGGCCTCCAAGTCCTCCAGCATGATGACCGCGTAGAAAGCCCCTTTCTTGTTCACCCTTCGCGTCACCGCCGTGATGAGCCCGCACACGGTAGTCTCGCCCCGGAAACCACCCTCCGCTGCGACGCTTGAGACCGAATGCTTTCCGTGCTGGAGGAGCACGTGTTCGAGACCGTTGAGCGGATGGTCGGAGACGTACAGGCCAAGCATCTCCCGTTCGAAGGCCAGTTTGGTCCGCTTGTCCCACTCGTCCAGTTCCGGGATGGGATGTCTCTCCAGGCCACCGCCGTCGCTGGTGTTGCCGAAGTCCCCGAACAGGTCGAACTGGCCGTGCTCCTCGTTCTTTTTGAGCTCGATCACCGAGTCCACGGCCTCCTCGTAGACGGTCATCAGCGACCGGCGGGTGTGGCCGAGTTCATCAAACCCGCCCGCCTTGATGAGCGACTCGATCACCCGCTTGTTGCACATCAGCAGCGGCGCCTTGTCCAGGAAGTCGTGGAAGTCCCGGGCCTTGCCAACTTGCGCCCTTTCCTTCGCCCAGGCGGAGACCACCTTGTCACCGACGTTACGGATAGCCCCCAGCCCGAAGCGGATGTCTTTGCCCACCGGGGTGAAAGCCGACTCGGAGGAGTTGACGTCCGGCGGCAGGACCTGGATCCCCATCCGGCGGCACTCCGCCAGGTACCCGGCGGACTTGTCCTTGTCGTCGCGCACCGACTGCAGCAGCGCCGCCATGTACTCGGTCGGATAGTTGGCCTTCAGGTAGGCCGTCCAATAAGACACGACACCGTAGGCGGCGGAGTGTGCCTTGTTGAAGGCGTAGTCGGAGAACGGCAGCAGGATGTTCCAGAGCACGTCGATGGGCTCCTGGTGGAAGCCGCGCTCCTTCATACCTTTACTGAAGCGCTCGTAGTGGGCGTCCAGCTCTGCCTTCTTCTTCTTGCCCATGGCACGGCGGAGCATGTCGGCGGCACCCAGCGTGTACCCGGCGAGCTGCTGGGCGATGGCCATGACCTGCTCTTGGTAGACAATCAGGCCGTAGGTCTCGCCGAGGATCGGCTCCAGCGCCTCGGCGAGTTCCGGATGGATCGGCTCCACCTTCTCGCGCCCGGTCTTGCGCCGCGCGTACTTGTTGTGGGAGTCCGCGCCCATCGGACCGGGCCGGTACAGGGCGCCCACCGCGGAGATGTCGTCGAAGCAGTCGGGCTGCATCGACCGGAGCAGCTGGCGCATGGGGCCGCCGTCGAGCTGGAAGACGCCGAGAGTGTCTCCACGCTGCAGCAGGTCGTAGGTGGCCGGGTCCGTCAGCGGCAGCTCCTCCAGATCGATGTCGATGTCGCGGTTGATCTTGATGTTGTTCACCGCGTCCGCGATCACGGTGAGATTCCGCAGCCCCAGGAAGTCCATCTTGATCAGCCCGAGGGACTCGCATCCCGGGTAGTCGAACTGGGTGATGATGGCGCCGTCGGACTCGCGTTTCATCACGGGGATGACGTCCTGCAGCGGGGCATTCGACATGATCACACCCGCGGCATGCACGCCCCACTGGCGTTTCAGGCCCTCGATGCCCTTGGCTGCCTCGACCACGGTCTTGACATCCGTATCCGAGTCGTACAGGTCACGGAACTCCTGGCCCTCGGCGTAGCGTTTGTGCTCCGGGTTGAACAGGTCCGGCAGCGGCACACCCTTGCCCATCACGTCGGCAGGCATGGCCTTGGTGATTTTCTCGCCGACGGCAAAGGGCATGTCCAGGACCCGGGAGGCGTCCTTGACCGCGGCCTTCGCCTTGATGGAGCCGTAGGTGATGATCTGGGCCACCTTGTCGGATCCATATTTGTGGGTGACGTACTGGATCACCTCGCCGCGGCGGCGATCATCGAAGTCGATATCGAAGTCCGGCATGGAGATACGTTCGGGATTGAGGAAGCGCTCGAACAACAGACCGTGTTTGAGCGGGTCCAGGTCGGTGATGCGCATGGCGTAGGCGCACATGGACCCCGCGCCCGAGCCCCGGCCGGGCCCGACGCGGATGCCGTTGTTCTTTGCCCAGTTGATGAAGTCGGCGACCACCAGGAAGTAGCCGGTGAATCCCATCGTGGAGATGATCTGGGACTCGAACGCGGCCCGCTCGATCACCTCGTCGGGGATCCCGTCGGGATAGCGGTAGTGCAGGCCCTTGTCGACCTCCTTGTGAAACCAGGAATCCTCGGTCTCCCCCTCGGGACAGTCGAACCGGGGCATGTAGGTGCCGATGCCCTCGTCGAACACCGTCTCGATGCGTTCCGCGATGGCGAGGGTGTTGTCGCATGCCTCGGGGAGCTCTGTGAACAGAGCCCGCATCTCCTCGGGGCTTTTCAGGTAGTAGCCGGAGCCATCGAACTTGAAGCGATCGGCCTGGGCCTTGCGCGAGCCTGCCGAGACACACAGCAAGGTGTCGTGGGCGTCGGCGTCCTCGGCATGGACGTAGTGGAGGTCGTTGGTGGCCACCAGAGGCAAGTTCAGATCCTTGGCGATGCGGAGCAGGTCGCGGCGGACCTTGTTCTCGATCGACAGGCCATGGTCCATAAGCTCGACGTAGAAATTGCCCTCCCCGAAGATGTCGCGGAACTCGGCGGCAGCGGCCCGGGCGTTCTCGTACTGGCCGAGGCGCAGGAAGGTCTGGACCTCACCTGAGGGGCAGCCTGTGGTCGCGATCAAGCCCCTGCCGTATTCACTCAGAAGTTCCCGGTCGGCACGCGGCTTGTAGAAGAAACCCTCGAGGGAGCTCCGGGAGCTGAGCTTGAACAGGTTGTGCATGGCCTGTTTGTCGGAGGCCCACATCGTCATGTGGGTGTAGGCGCCCTTCGACGCGACGTCCTCGCCCGTGCCATCGCCGAACTGCACGCGTTTACGTTCAGAACGGTGGGTGCGCGGGGTCAGGTACGTCTCAAGCCCGATGATGGGTTTGACGTCGTAGTTCTTGGAAGCCTTGTAGAACTCGTAGGCGCCGAAAAGATTCCCGTGGTCCGTGATCGCGAGCGCAGGCATGCCCATGCGCTCCGCCCCCTTGAACAGGTCATGGATGCGCGCGGCGCCATCGAGCATCGAGAACTCCGTGTGGCAGTGCAGGTGCACGAATGAATCCCCCACGACTGCTCCTTCCATCCGACCTGAACGGGCACCAACCCTACTCCCGGATGACGGCGGAGTCCGCGTATGCTGATCCCCATGCCGCAGCCAGACCACTTGCGCTGCTCAGACGCGGACCGTTCCGCGGTGGAGCAGCTGTTGACCGACGCCTATAGCGACGGGCGCCTGACCCGGGAAGAACACGACCATCGTCTCAGCCAGGTCTGGTCGGCCAAGACCTTCGGGGAGTTGAGGACCGTGACAACCGACCTGGTCCCTGCCGCGCCCGAGCCGACCCCCAGGACGGCGCGGACCAGTGATGGCTTTTCCCGGGCGGTGGTCGATCCTAGCGGCGCCGGCAGGGAGAGCGACGGCATCACGGCCATCTTCAGCAGCATAAAGCGCGACTCCGATGTGCTGGTGCGGGCCGAGGACGAGATCACCAGTGTCTTGGGTGATGTCCTGATCGACATGACCTCGGCCGTCTTCGAGGCCCAGTCGTGCAGGCTCAGCATCATGGTGCTCATGGGGGATGTGAAGCTGCGCGTGCCAGCAGGGGTCAGAGTCCGCAACGAAATCAACAAAGTGCTCGGCGACACCAAGGTCAAGGGCCTGGTTCCCGGGGAGGGCCCGGAGCTGGTCCTGACCGGCTTCTGCATCCTGGGAGATGTCAAAGTCTACGGCCCAGAACACACATCGTTCTTCAAGAAATTCCGCAAGGAGCTCTCCTAAAAGGCTGATAGAAGGCTGAGAAATGTCGGGCCAGCCCCACCCCACCTTGTACAGGCAGCGGGATACTCAGCCAGGCTCTCAGACGGAAAGCTGTAGGACATGACAGAAACCACCTCCCCCCGTTCCCGTTTCGGGGCCAACGTAGGCTACCTGCTGTTCGGCTGGCCACTGCGGCTGATCACCTTCATCCTGGTCGTTGTCAGCACCGCGCTGGGAGCAGGCACAGCGATCCTGGGCTTCGGGCTACTCATCCTGACCGGCGGCCTGCTCATGGCCCGGTCCGCCGCCCAGCTGGAACGCCGCACCCAGGAAACGCTACTGGGACGCGAACCTGTTCCCTCCGCATATCTTCCTGCCCCCCAGGACGCCGGCCTAGTGAGCCGGGTCAAGCACATCCTGAAGGATCCGCAGTCCTGGTACGACGTGCTCTGGGTGGCGGTTTCCTTCTTCGCCTCCATCCTGACCTGGGCGCTGTCCCTGGTCTGGCTTGTGCTCTCCACGGTTGCCGTGCTCGGCCCCCTCAACATCTGGGTGCTGAGCCGCTTAGGAATTCATAACGGAGGGCTCGCCCACCTGCTGGGACTCCCCTTCCCAGACATCATCAACACCATCATCTACATCGCGATCGGCATTCCCGCTGCCCTCAAGGCCCCGGCTGTCATGCAAAGCCTGGCGAACTTCCAGGCCAGCGTAGGCGAGCTACTGCTGAACCAGCGTGCCCGCAGCAATTTCCAGGTGAGCCAGCTGCAGGAGTCCCGCGCCGCGGCCCAGCGCGCCGAGTCAGGGGCGCTGCGGCGCCTGGAACGCGACATCCATGACGGCCCGCAGCAGCGCCTGGTGCGGCTGAACATGGACCTGGCACGGGCCCGCAAACAGATGGGCCAGAACCCGCAGCGCGCCGACGCCATCCTTGGGGCTGCCATGGACCAGACGCAGGAGACTCTCGCGGAGCTGCGGCAGCTTTCCCGGGGCATCGCGCCGCCGGTGCTGGTCGACCGCGGGCTCGAGGCCGCTATCGATGAGACCGCTGCCCGTTCCTCCATCCCCGTGACGGTCTACTCCAGTCTCCCCGGCCAGCTGCCGTCCCACGTCGAGCAGGCCGCCTACTTCGTGATCTCGGAATCCCTGGTCAACGCCAACAAACACTCCGGGGCAACCCTGATTGACCTGGTCACCGCCGTCCAGGACGGCTGGCTGTACGTCACCATCACCGACGACGGGACCGGCGGCGCCTCGACCGCGAAGGGACACGGCCTGGCCGGACTTGAGGAACGCCTCCACAGCGTCGACGGCGAACTGAAGGTGACCTCGCCTGTGGGAGGCCCAACCACGATCGAGGCGGTGATCCCTTGCGAGTCCTGATAGCCGATGACTCCGTCCTGCTGCGGGAGGGCCTGACCTTCATCCTGGACGACGGCGGACACGAGGTGATCGCCGCCGTCGGGAGCGGCACGGAGCTGGTTCCACGGGCCCTGGAGTTACGGCCCGAGCTGATCATCACCGACATCCGCATGCCCCCGTCCAACACGGACGAGGGCCTGCGGGCCGCCGTCGAGATCCGGAAGAAGTGGGCCGACGCCCCGATCCTGTTGCTGAGCCAGTACGTGGTCGCCGCCTATGTCCAGGAGCTGCTCGCCGACGGTGGCAGTCGCCTGGGTTATCTCCTGAAGGACCGCGTGGCCGACATCGACACCTTCCTTGACGCCGCCGACCGGGTGGCTGGCGGCGGCCTCGTGCTGGACCCGGAGGTGGTTAGCCAGGTGTTCGGGCGCGGCAGGAACAATGACCCGCTGCAGCAGCTCACCGCACGGGAACGCGAGGTCCTGGAGCTGATGGCGGAGGGACACACGAATACCGGCATCGCGCAGCGCCTGTTCGTGACTGAGGGTGCGATCGAGAAGCACACGCAGCGGATCTTCGGGAAACTGGGCCTTCACGCAGACCCAAGCGTCCACCGACGGGTCAAGGCTGTGCTGACGCTGCTGGGGTAGCCGGCAAGCGAATACCAGGTGAACACACCCCGCCAAGGGTGGTCTTCCTCCCTGGTCAGGTTCTGGCGCAGTCCACTCCCGACGCCAGATCGTCCACCAGGAGCCGCAGCCGCCGCAAGTCACCGTCAAGATCCCTGCCGTCGGAGCCGAGACACTTCAGCAGGGCAGAGCCGACGATCACCAGATCCGCGAAGGCGCCGATCTCCGCGGCCTGCGCGCCATTGGAGACCCCGAGACCGACACCGACCGGCAGGCTTGGATCGACGCCACGGGCCCGTTCCACGATCACGGGAGCCGCATCGGAGGTGGAGGCACGCGCACCCGTCACCCCCATCACGCTGGTGGCATACACCCAGCCGCGGCAGGAGCGCATCGTCAAGCCGATGCGCTCCTGCGACGATGATGGGGCAATGAGGAAAACCCGGTCCAAGCCGTGACGATCGGTGGCCTCGAACCACTCCGGGCAGTCATCCGGGGGCAGGTCAGGAGTGATCGTCCCCGCTCCCCCAGCGGCCGCGAGATCGCGGGCGAAGCGGTCGGGGCCGTATGCCTCGATGAGGTTCCAGTAGGTCATGACCATTGGCGTTGCGCCGGCGGCCGCAACAGCCTCGACGGCCCGGAAAGCGTCCCGGGTCCGGACCCCGCGTTCCCGGGCCCTCAGGGCTGCATGCTGGATCACCAGCCCGTCCATCAGCGGATCGGAGTACGGGATGCCGATCTCGACGATGTCGACGCCGCGCCCCGTCGTTCCCTCCGTCAAGGCCCTCATGGCTGCCAGGGAGCCGTCTACCGTCGGGTACCCGACGGGCAGATACCCGACGAGGGCGGGACGTCCCTGGCCGGTGCAGTCAGCGACACGGCTACCGGAGATGCCGAGCCGGCTGGGGTCGTTAAACGTGCTCACGACAATCCTCCAACAGTCTGATCGGGCTGCCCCTCGAGGCCGAAGTACTCGAAGGCAGTGGCGACGTCCTTGTCTCCGCGGCCGCTGAGACACACCAGGATCTTCGGCCGGGCCCCGGGATCCTGTTCCGCCAGCCGAAGTCCGAGGCGGCGCGCCCCGGCGACGGCATGGGCAGACTCAATCGCCGGGATGATCCCCTCGGTGCGCGTCAGCAGGCGGAAAGCGTCCATCGCCTCCCGATCGGTCACTGGCTCGTAGTGAGCCCGGCCGGTGTCAGCCAGCCAGGCATGCTCCGGCCCCACCCCCGGGTAGTCGAGGCCCGCGGAAATCGAGTGTGACTCGATGGTCTGCCCGTCCTCGTCCTGCAACACCTGGGTGCGCGCACCATGCAGCACACCGACGCTACCGGCGCTGATGGTTGCGGCGTGGCGTCCCGTCTCCACCCCGTCGCCACCGGCCTCGAAGCCGTACAGCTGGACAGAGTCGTCGCCGATGAAGTCATAGAAGACACCGATGGCGTTGGATCCCCCTCCGACGCAGGCCGTGACATAGCCGGGCAGGCCACCATGCTCCTGCAACATCTGCTGGCGGGCCTCGGTGGAGATGACCCGCTGCAGCTCCCTCACCAGCAGCGGGAAGGGGTGGGGGCCGCCGACGGTGCCTATCAGGTAGTGGGTGGTGTCCACGGTGGTCACCCAGTCGCGCATGGCCTCGTTCATGGCATCCTTCAAAGTGCGGGAGCCGGCCGCGACGGCGTAGACCTCAGCGCCCAGCAGCTGCATCCGGGCGACATTGAGGGCCTGCCGTCTCGTGTCGATCTCTCCCATATAGATGCGGCATTCAAGCCCCAGCAGGGCGGCGGCCGTGGCGGTCGCAACCCCATGCTGACCGGCACCGGTCTCCGCGATCACCCGCCGTTTGCCCATCCGCCTGGTCAGCAGCGCCTGCCCGAGCACGTTGTTGATCTTGTGGGCGCCAGTGTGGTTGAGATCCTCGCGCTTGAGGTAGATGGTCGCATTCCCGCAGTGCCTGGAGAAATTCTCAGCGACTGTCACCGGCGTCGGCCGGCCGGCGTAGTTGCGCTGCAGCCCTGCCAGCTCCGCCAGGAATGCGGGATCTGCCTGGGCGGCACGGAATTCGGTGTCCAGCTGGGTCAGTGCAGCACGCAAAGCCTCCGGCACGAATGTTCCGCCAAAACGACCGAAGTGGCCCTTGGCGTCGGGAAAAGCGGTCATGGGCGTAACCCTACTGGGTACCGCTCCCGGCATATCTGCTCTGCCGCGGATTCAGGAGACAGCTGAGAACTCCGCGACCGCAGCCTGGGGTGCGTCGTGACGGACCAAAGCCTCACCGATGAGGATGGCGTCTGCTCCCTCGCCACGCAGCCTACGGGCATCCTCCAGGCTGAGGATGCCCGACTCGGCGACCTTGACCCGGTCATCCGGGATCAGGGAGGCGAGTTTCCCGAACTGGTTCAGGTCGACCTCGAGCGTTGTGAGATCGCGGTTGTTAATGCCGATCACCTCAACCCCGGCTTTGACGGCCCTGTCCACCTCCTCCTCGGTGTGTGTCTCCACCAGCGCGGTCATGCCGAGCGCGTCGGTCAGGTCCAGGAAAGCCTGTAGCTCCACGTCACTCAGCGCAGCTGCGATGAGCAGAACCATGTCGGTCCCATGCGCGCGGGCCTCGTAGAACTGATATGGATGCACCATGAAGTCCTTGCGGAGCAACGGGGTTTCCACCGCCGCGCGAACCGCGTCGAGGTCCTCCAGCGATCCGTTGAATCGTTGCCGCTCCGTCAGCACGGACACCGCCGTTGCACCGCCCTGCGCATATTCGCTGGCGAGCGCGGCGGGATCAGTGATCTCGGCCAGGTCACCCTTCGATGGTGACCGGCGTTTCACCTCAGCGATCACAGAAAGCCCGGGGGCCCGCAGCGCGGGGACGACAGCCCGAGCCGGAGCCGCCTCCCGGGCCAGCTCCAGCAGTTCCTCGAACGGCTGGACGGCTTGGCGGGCAGCCAGGTCCTCCCTGACCCCGGTGATGATCTCGTCGAGCACGGTCATGTGGTTTCTCCCAACTTTGCGGCGCGGCGAAGCGCGGTGATGACGGCGGCCGCCTTGTGTGAACACTCGGCGTCCTCTCTCTCTGGAACGGAGTCGGCGACAATGCCCGCGCCGGCCTGGACGTGGGCGACGCCATCCTTGAGTACAGCGGTGCGAATCGCGATGGCGGCGTCCGAGTTGCCGGCGAAATCGAAATACCCGACCACACCGCCGTAGAGGCCGCGGCGGCTGACCTCAAGCTGATCAATGATCTCCATGGCGCGCACCTTAGGGGCTCCCGACAACGTACCGGCCGGGAAACAGGAAAGCGTCGCATCCAAAGCGGTGCGGCCCTCTGCGAGACGGCCGCTGACCGCAGCCTCCAAATGCATGATGTGGCTATAGCGGTGGATCTTCATGAACTCATGAACGGTGACGCTGCCCGCCTCACAGATACGGCCGAGGTCGTTTCTCCCGAGATCCACGAGCATCAGATGCTCAGCCCGTTCTTTCGGGTCGGCCAACAGCTCGGCCGCAAGTTTCCTGTCCTCCCTCTCGGTGCGTCCCCTCGGCCGCGACCCAGCGATGGGGCGCGTGGTGGCAACCCCGTCCTGAACGGTGACGAGCGCCTCGGGGCTGGAACCCACGACAGCGAATCCGGGAAGCCGCAGCAGGTACAGATAAGGGCTGGGATTGGTCAGGCGCAGGGCCCGGTAGACCTGCAGCGCGTCGGATGACGTGGCGACGTCGAAACGTTGCGAGACAACTATCTGGAAGGCCTCCCCCGCCTCGATCTCGGCGATAGTGGCCTGGACCACTTCCCCGTAGTCAGCGGAGGTCCGCTGGCGTCTGACCGCCAGGTCGGCGAGTCCCTCCTGCGCCGGCTCCACCAGCGAGGGCACCGGCTCGCGCAGCTGCCGGGCCATCTCCTCGATGCCGGCCACGGCCTCGTGGTATGCCCGCTCGACTCCCGCATCGGTGCCGTCGTAGTTGATGGCGTTGAAGATCAGGTACACCTCCTGCGTCTTGTGATCCAGGACCGCCACCTGGGACGCAAGCATCATCACCAGTTCAGGAAGCCTGAGATCGTCAGCGCAGGTGTCTGGCAGCGCCTCCAGCCGCCGCGCGACGTCGTACCCCAGGTAGCCGACCATTCCGGCATGGAATGGGGGCAGGCCTTCAGCAGCGGGCGTGGCCAGTTCCGTCAGCGTCTGCTGCAGGACGCTGACGGGGTCACCGTCGCCGATGCCCGTCAGTTCCCGGCCCAGCCAGACCGCTTTCCCACCGCACTCGGTGAGGGTGGCGGCAGAATGCACACCGACGAAGGAATACCGCGACCACACCCCCTCCGATGCCGACTCCAGGAGGAAAGTCCCCTCCCGGGTTCCGCACAAGGTGGCGTACAGGCCGATCGCTGTCAGGTGGTCTGCCAGCAGGCGGGTGTGAACGCTGATGACGCGCCGGGTTCTCGCCAGCTCCGTGAACTTTGCAAGGGTTGGCGAGATATTCAGCATTCGACGTCGCTTCCGGTGAGGTCCGTGAAAAAACATGTGCGGTTGCCGGTGTGACAGGCTGCACCAGTCTGCTCAACACGCAGCAGCAGGGCATCACCATCGCAGTCCAGGTGCACGGAGACCACGCGCTGCACATGCCCCGAGGTCTCCCCCTTGACCCAGTAGATCTGACGGCTCCGGGACCAGTAGGTGGCACGCCCGCTGCTCAGCGTGCGTGCGAGCGCCTCGTCGTCCATCCAGGCGAGCATCAGCACCTGCCCCGAGGCGGCGTCCTGAGCGACTGCCGGAACGAGACCGTCGGCGTTGAACCGCACCTTGGCGGCCACGTCCTCCTGCAACCTCATGGAGCCATTGTTCCTGCAAGATCTGGGCCTGACCAACCCGAAAGGCCGTAAACAGTCCTTATTTCTTGGCTTGCGGTTCCGCAGTTGATTTGCCATGCTGGTCCGCGGCGCCAAGACCGGCGCCGCGCCCGGGCCACCGGGCGAGCGAGAGGTTGGGTCATGGCAGGAAAACGGACGCGTCGCAGCAGCGCGGCGAGGCCATTCCGCCTTCCTGCACCAGCCCGCCGCTCAGAGTTCACGCACTCCCGCTGAATTCCTGGGTACCGGCCCTCTCGCCCGGCCTTCCTTCGCTTGCCTCCTTGCCGAGAGGTGTCTGGTAACCCCTGTCATCACACCGAACAGGAGACCATCATGTCCATTTACCCGGTGCCACTGACCGGCACCGTGAACACCCTGATGTGGGCCGACGAGGCCGGCATCGAGGAGGCGGCCATCAAGCAGCTCCGCAACACCTCCACCCTGCCGTGGACTCACGGGCTGCGCGTCATGCCCGACGTCCACTACGGGAAGGGGGCGACCGTCGGATCCGTCATCGCGATGCACCAGGCGGTAGCTCCCGCCGCGGTCGGTGTCGACATAGGCTGCGGCATGACCGCGGTACGCACCAGCCTCAAGCCCAGCCAGCTCCCCGATGATCTCGCCAGGCTCCGGCACGGCATCGAGCGGGGCGTCCCGGTCGGCAACGGTGCGCACACGGACCATGCGCCGGTCATCGACCGGAACGGCGAGCTGAGGCGCAGGTTCAACCAGATATGCGACGATTTCGGCACACTGCACGTCCACCAGCTCTCACGCCCCTTCCACAGGCTGGAGGCCAAGACCATCAGGCAAGTCGGGACCCTCGGCGGCGGCAACCATTTCATTGAGCTGTGTGCTGGAGATGACGACCGGGTCTGGGTGACCCTGCACTCGGGATCACGGGGTGTCGGCAACCGGCTGGCGCAGGAACATATGGAGGTCGCGCAATCCCTCACCCACAATCAGGGGCTGACGGACCGCGACCTGGCAGTGTTCCTGAGCCACACCCCGCAGATGGATGCCTATCTTCATGACCTGTGGTGGGCGCAGTCCTATGCGCTGCTCAACCGCGACGTGATGCTCACCAGCATCTGCGCGGAACTCTCCAGGAACATCCCCGGGATCACCTTCGAGGAGCCGGTCCGCTGCCACCACAACTACGTGGCAGTGGAGAACCATGACGGCCTGGAACTGATCGTCACCCGCAAAGGTGCGATCAGGGCTGGCAGGGACGACCTCGGTGTCATCCCCGGCTCCATGGGAACCGGCTCGTACATCGTCCGGGGGCTTGGGAACCCAGCATCGTATGAGTCGGCCTCACATGGGGCAGGCCGGCGGATGTCGCGGACCCAGGCACGCAGGCAGTTCACCACCGACGACCTCGCCGCACAGACCGAGGGCATCGAGTGCCGCAAGGACTCCGGGGTGGTTGACGAGATCCCGGCGGCCTACAAGGACATCGACCAGGTGATCCGGGCGCAGTCCGACCTGATTGAGGTCATCGCAAGGCTTCAGACCCTGCTGTGCGTCAAGGGCTGACTCATGCCGGCACCCCGTAGGCTGAAGACATGAGTTTTGCCTCCCGCCAGCGTGCGCTGTTGTGTGACCTGATGTCCGAGCTCGGGCCCCTTGCCCCCACCAAGTGCGAGGGCTGGAACGTGGGCGACCTGGCAGCGCACATGTGGGTCCGGGAGCACAGGCCGGCTGCGCTGCCGGGAATCGGATCGCAGCGGTTCGCCGACCGCACCGAGCGCATCCAGATCGAGGCCCTGCACCTGAAGGGTTTCGAGGCCCTCGTGAAGGAGCTGCGCAGCCCCGGCTGGGTGATGCGGCCGCTCGATCGCGTCGTCAACGCGGTGGAGTTCTTCGTCCACCACGAGGACGTGCTGCGTGCGAACGGCCGGTCCCAGCAGATCAGCGAGCGGGACCAGGCACAGCTGCTCCGCACCGTCCGGGTGTTGGCCTTCCGGGCACAGCGCACCTGGGGTGGGCAGCTTGTCCTGGCCCCGGCCGGATCCGACGTGATCCGCTATGGCCGGGGCAACCGCCCGGTGCGGCTGGCGGGTCTGCCGTCAGAACTGCTCCTCTTCCTGACCGGCAGGGAATCAGGTGCCGAGATCACGGGCGAGCCGAGCACCGTAGAAGAGCTACGAGAGGCAATCGGCGGTCTCTGAGCTCAGGCATGTCGCCCTGGTGGACCGGGCACATCCCCGAGTTTGTTTCCCCGGCCTGAACGGAAAACAATAGCCGACAAACTAACGATGGCATACCCACTGTAAACAGCAGGATTCCAGAAAACCCCTACCAAAGAAACCAGCACTCCAACGAAGACGATCCCGGCCCAAAGAGCAACCTGCCGCCGCTGAGTCCGCAGGTATTCTTCTGGGACTTGCTCGTGCACAAGCATCTGGTAACGCAGACGAGAAAGCAGTAGCATCGCAGCAATCAGGGCACCCTCAAACACCAGAACGCTGATTATATGGAAATTAACATCATTCAGCAAAGCTGTAGAAAATGGGACAATACAGATAAAGAACAAGAAATGAAAGTTTGCCATCGCCACTTTGCGTGAAACATGCTCTCTACCTGATGGCAGGCTGCTATGACTAACCCACATAGCAGCTAGCAAAATAAAACTAACCGCGAAGGTCACTAGCGTGGGTAGAGTTGTTTTCAAATAGTGCTCAATAGCATCAGCCGAAGAATCTCCAAGCTTCGGCGTCTTGATCTCTAGTACCATGATTGTCATGGCGATAGCAAAAACACCATCCGAGATGGCATCAAACCTACTTCGGGCAATATTTTGACGCATGCCGATATGCTACCTCGCCTGGAGCCCCCTGGAAGATGATCAGGTAAGTTTATCCATCAATAATTTTCGGACCCTGGCAGCATCCACCTGCCCCTTCATGGCCTTCATGACCTGGCCTATCAGGGTCCCGATCGCCTGGTGTCGACCATTGTGAATCTTCTGGGCCACATCTGGGTTGGCGGCGATCACGTCATCAACTACCGTGCTCAGGACTCCGTCGTCGGAGACGATCCTGAGGCCACGCCCAGCCACGACCTCAGTGGGCTCTCCCTCACCGGCGATCACGCCGTCGAACACGGCGCGCGCCAGTTTGTCAGTCAGCTCCCCAGCATCCACCATCGCCTGAACCTGGACCACGGCCCGCGGAGTCACTCCGAGCGACTCCAGCTCACAGCCGGCCTCGTTGGCCCGCCGGGCCAGTTCGCTCAGCCACCATTTCCTGGCGGCCTGCGGCGAGGCCCCCGCCGCCACGGTGGCCTCGATCAGATCGAGGGCACCGGCCGCGACGATGGCGTTCATGGTCGTGGCGTCGATTTCCCATTCTGAGGCCAGCCGTCGGCGACGCTCCGCCGGAGGTTCCGGCAGCGTGGCTCGCAGCTCCTCGATCCATTCGGGGCCGGGCGCGACAGGGACCAGGTCCGGCTCAGCGAAGTATCGATAGTCCTGCGCCTCCTCTTTGGAACGTCCTGGGCTGGTGGAGCCATCACCCTCGTGGAAATGCCGGGTTTCCTGTTTCACCCTGCCACCTGCTGCGAGGATCGCAGCCTGGCGGCGCATCTCAAAGGTGACGGCCCGTTCGATGGAGCGCAGCGAGTTCACGTTCTTCGTCTCGGTGCGGATCCCCAGTTCCACCACGCCCCTGGGGGCCAATGAGACGTTCGCGTCACAGCGCAGCGATCCTTGTTCCATGCGCACGTCCGAGACGCCCAGAGCCCGCATCAAGTCACGCAGATGGGCAACGTAGGCGCGAGCCACCTGGGGCGCCTTCGCACCGGTCCCGAGGATAGGCCGGGTGACGATCTCGATCAGCGGCATGCCCGCCCGGTTGTAGTCGATGACAGAATGGTCGGCGCCGTGGATGCGTCCCGTCGCCCCGACATGGGTCAGCTTGCCCGCGTCCTCCTCCATGTGGGCTCGCTCGATGTCGATCCCGAAGGTCTCACCGTCGACCTCCACCTCGACCCGGCCGTCGAAGGCGATCGGCTCGTCATACTGCGAGGTCTGGA
Source organism: Arachnia rubra (assembly GCF_019973735.1). NCBI lineage: Bacteria > Bacillati > Actinomycetota > Actinomycetes > Propionibacteriales > Propionibacteriaceae > Arachnia > Arachnia rubra. The sequence continues at coordinate 1,542,250 of NZ_AP024463.1, read as the reverse complement.
AATTCTTGGTCATATCCGGGTAGAAGTAGTTCTTCCGGGCGAACCTGCCCCATGGTGCGATCCGGCAGCCGAGTGCCAGGCCGATGCGGATGGCAGACTCCACCGCTTTGGCGTTGACCACGGGCAGGGCTCCCGGCAAGCCGAGGCACACGGGACAAGTCTGGGTGTTCGGCTCCGCTCCGAAACGGGTGGAACAGCCACAGAACATCTTTGATGCCGTGTTCAGCTCGACGTGAACCTCCAGCCCGAGCGCAGGGTCGAAGTTCTCGATGACCGAGTCGAAATCCATCAGGTCTGTCATCACCACACCGCCCTTGTTCCTTCGAGAGGTTTCGCCTGTCTCAGCAGCGGGCCTCCCAGCTTCTCCTCCACAATGCCTTCGAGGAAGCCACCGACCCGGTAGAGGCGGTCATCGGCGAGCGGAGGGGCGATCACCTGCAGGCCGACGGGCAGTCCCTCACTGCTCAGGCCGACGGGGAAACTCGCTGACGCGTTTCCCGCGAGGTTCGACGGGATGGTGCACAGGTCGGCCTTGTACATGGCCATTGGGTCGCTGGTGCGCTCCCCCAGCCTGAACGCCACGGTGGGGGTGGTCGGCGAGACCAGGACGTCACAGGTGGCGAAAGCCGCCTCGAAGTCGCGGGCTACGAGGGTGCGGACCTTCTGGGCTGAGCCGTAGTACTGGTCGTGGTATCCGCTAGATAGAGCGTAGGTGCCGATGATGAGCCGGCGTTTGGCCTCACGACCGAACCCCTGCGCCCGGGTCAGCGAGGTGACGGCTTCCATGTCACGCGACCCGTCATCGCCAAGCCGTAGCCCATAGCGGACTGCATCGAAGCGGGCAAGGTTGCTGGACAGTTCCGCCGGCATGATCAGGTAGTAGGCGGCCAGCGCGTACTCGAAGTGCGGGCAGGAGACCTCGACTACCTCTGCCCCGCCGTCACGCAGCCACTGCACGGCCTCCGCGAACCGGGCCTCCACGCCGGCGTCATACCCCTCACCACCGAACTCCCTGACCACGCCGATCCTCAGGCCTGCGACCTCCTGCCGCCTGGCGGCCTCGGCCAGCGGCAGCAGAGTCTGGGGGATGGAGGTGGAGTCCATGGGATCGTGCCCACCGATGATCTCTTGCAGCAGGGCCGCGTCCAGAACCCCTCGGGTGACGGGTCCCGGCTGATCCAGGCTCGAGGCCATGGCAACCACCCCGTAGCGCGACACTGCACCGTAGGTGGGTTTCACACCGACGGTGCCCGTCACCGCCCCCGGCTGGCGGATGGAGCCTCCCGTGTCGGAGCCCAGAGCAAGTGGAGCGAGACAGCCCGCGATGGCAGCGGATGAGCCACCTCCGGACCCACCGGGAATCCGCTCCAGGTCCCACGGATTGCGTGACGGTCCGAATGCGGAGGTCTCGGTTGAGGATCCCATCGCGAACTCGTCCATATTCGTCTTGCCGAGGATGACGAGCCCAGCCTCTTTGAGCCGCGTCACGACTGTCGCGTCGTAGGGCGGGATCCATCCCTCAAGCATGCGGGAACCGCAGGTGGTGGGCAGTCCCGAGGTGCAGAAGTTGTCCTTCACCGCGATGGGTACCCCGGCGAGCTGGCTGAGTCGCTCCCCCGCCGCACGCCTGGCATCGACCTCGGCTGCCGTGGCCAGGGCGCCATCGGCATCAACGTGGAGGAACGCGTTCAATGCAGGGTTGATGGCCTCGATCTGGTCGAGGTGGGCCTGCGCCAGCTCGACGGCGCTGATCTCACCAGCGGCGAGTAGTGCTGCCTGCTCGTGGGCGGGCCGGGTGATTATCTCGGTCATCAGCTCAGTCCTCGTTCAGGATCCGGGGGACGCGGAAACGCTCGTCCTCGACGTCCGGGGCGCTGGCCAGCACCGCCTCCTGGGGCAGGGAGTCACGCACCTGATCAGGACGCATCACGTTGGTCATGGGAAGGGCATGCGTCATGAGGGGAACATCATCCCCCGCTACCTCACCCACCCGGGCCACGGAGTTGAGGATAACGTCCAGTTCGGGGGCCAGTTCGGCGCATTCCGGCTCGGCCAGTTCCAGCCGGGCCAGTGCCGCCAGCCGTGCCACGTCCTGAGGGGTCAGGGCCACGGTTTCTCCTATTTGGTCTTGGGTTCCCGCTGACGCGGGCCCTGCCAATCCTAACGGCGTACCGCCCGGACCGCTCGTCAAGAATGCGGCACAACCGTCAGAGACGATCTCAGAGCGAACCGGTGAGTATCAAGTAGAACGTCCGGGCCAAAAAGAACACCGCGACAGCCAGCCCGACGGTGATCACTGGCACGAGCACCCGGACCCACTTCTTCCAGCGGGTGGAGGGAACCAGTTCCGGTCCCCACTCCCCAACGCGCGGCTGCGCACGAAGCGGGGTGGAGCCGTTCAGGTTGAGGTCGGAGAAGACGCGCACGAGACCCATTCTAGGGGTATGGGGGCATCACCCAGGCGCCTCAGCTTCGCGGACCCTGATCATAAGAGACACCCACGTAACTTTCATACGCGTTAGCATGTATGCATGAGACGGACTGCCGAGGATGCGGCGAGGACGCGTCTGGCGCTGTTGAAGGCAGCACTGATGGCCTTCGAGGAGAAGGGGTGGCGGGGAGCAACATTCGAGTACGTCGCTGAATGTGCCGGCGTCACCCGCGGTGCTCTCCACCATCACTTCAGCTCCAAGACCGCGCTGCTTTCCGCAGCCCTGGAGTGGGGCTGGAATGAGTACGGAAACCGGCTGTTCGAACACGGCGAAAAACCGGCCAGCGCCGGATCCTGGCTGTATGCCATGCTCGCGGATTTCGTGAGCCTGCTCCGCGATGACAGACAGTTCCGTGCGCTAGCGACCACAACGGTGCTGGTCGCCCCGCTCTCCGGAGACGACAGCACTCCCAAGCACACCGCGCTGAGGCACTGGCGCGACCGTATCGCCGCTGTTCTGGAACACACCGGCACCTGCGCATCGCCCGTCACGACGGCAGGCCTGGTGCTGGTGCTGCTGCAAGGGTTCACCATCACCGCGGTGACCCACCCAGAAGATCTTCCGCAACCCGATGCGCAGGACGCTGCCCTGGCCGGTCTGGTCAAGGGAATGCTCAACATCTCAAGGAATCAATCCCCATGAGCATGAACACCATCTCGTGCTCTGCCCGCGCGACTCCGGACCACACGGCGGCGGGCCCTCTTCACCGGCATGGGACTTCCTGGCCTGCTCCTTCGTTCTGCTGACTCAACCCACCACGCCGATCATCCCCGGAAGGACACGAATGCGTGATCGTAACCTGGAGCACATCCTCGCCCAGATCGATGGACGAGGGTACGCTTCCTACAGGCAGCTGGCCGGCACCCACCGGATCGGTGCATTCCGGCTTGCCATCGACCACATCCAGATCGATCCTTACGCGCCACCCTCACGGATGCGGGTCATCCTTGACCGCGAGACCGCTGGCTTCCCCGGGGAGCTCACCTGCGACGATGCGGGACGGATCGCGGTCAGTGACTTCATGACCCGCCGCTTCCACCAGGCCGCCCGCCGGATCGTGCCCCAACAAAGCGGCACAGGAAACAGCGGTGTGGTCAGCATCGGCCACCCGGGACAGGAGGTGCTGGAGCGCACCAGCGTGCTCATCGCCCCAGACCGGGTCGAGGCGCGGATCGAGGTCGGCCTACCCGCCCGGGGACGCCAGATCCGTGGCCGGGAGGCAGCCCGGCTCCTGACCGAGCTGCTGCCACGCATCGCAGAGGCGTCCCTGATCCACGCCAACCTCGACCAGCGTGCACTTGACGAACACGTGGTGCTGCTGCGTGACCAAGAGCACCTTCGGCGGTCCCTGCCCGGGCGTGGCCTGGTGGCTTTCGTCGGCGATGGGGCGATTCTGCCCCGTCTCTCTGGCGACTCAGACCTTCCCCTGAAAACCGGCGATGCGGTGCCATTCACGGCCCCGGAGACGCTACGGGTCCGGTTTGACCTGCCCAGCGGCAGGAGGGTCAGCGGCATGGGCATAGCAGAGGGAATAACCGTGATCGTCGGCGGCGGCTATCACGGCAAATCAACGCTGCTGCATGCGATCGAACGCGGTGTGTACCCACACATCGGGGGTGATGGGCGCGAGTGGGTCATCACTCGTCCTGAGGCGGTGACCGTGCGCGCCGAGGATGGCCGCGCTGTAACCGATGTGGACATCTCCCCGTTCATCACAAACCTGCCCTCCGGCAGCGACACCCGGTCCTTCACCACCACGAACGCCAGCGGCTCCACCTCTCAGGCGGCAAACCTCGTGGAGGCACTCGAGGCGGGCGCCTCCACGCTGCTGATCGACGAGGACACCTCGGCGACGAACTTCATGATCCGCGACGCACGGATGCGGGCCCTGATCCCAGCGGACAAGGAACCCATCACCCCGTTCGTGGACCGGATCCGCCCGTTGTTCGCCGAGCGGGGAGCCTCGACCATCCTGGTCGCGGGCGGCTCCGGCGCGTTCTTTGACGTGGCCGACCACGTGATCGCCCTCGACCACTACAGGCCGCGCGATGTAACAGCCCAGGCCCATGATCTTGCGACAGGACGAAGGAAAACCTCTCCCGGCGCCGTGTTCAGCGCGTCGTCATCTCGCATCCTGGCGCGCAGCTCCCTTCATCCGCCGGGGAAGAGGAAACCGGCCAAGGCGCAGGGCCGTGCGGGCATCCGTTACGGTGAGGCCACGATCGACCTGGCCTCGGTACCGCAGCTCGTCGACCTAGCGCAAACCCAGGCGATAGCACACGCGATGGACCGTCTGGCTGATCTCCTCGACGACCAGATGAGCCTTCCCGAAGCGGTGACAGCCCTGGAACAGCGGATAGATGCGGAGGGACTTGACTGGCTTTCACCGCATCGTGGGCATCCGGGGCAACTCGCCCGGCCACGCCGCTACGAGATCCAGGCAGCGGTCAACCGGTACCGGGATCTCAGACCCGCGAGGAAGAGGTAGCCCCAGTCACAAAGCCTCGGCGACGAGGCCCGCCGCCCTTCGCAGCGAGTCCAGCTGGCTTGAGATCATGCCCTGTGGCCAGGAGGCCAAGCCGCAGGCCGTGGTCAGCGTCACCCGGGCGGCGGCCTCGTGGGCTGGAATTTCGAGAGGCCGCAGTATTCGGAGCGCCTCCGAGACCAGCTCGTCGACGCTCTGAGACCGCGCGGCTGATGTGTCGACAATCCCCGGCGCCAGGTGCCGGCCCGCGTGCACCCAGTCGGCGACAGCGTCCACTTCCCCCGCGCCACGGAACAGGCGGGTGTCGAGGGCGGCCGTACTGAATCCAGCACGCTCGGCAACCGGCAGCCAGTCTCCCGGGGCACAGCAGTGAAGCCAGGCGCCTCCCGCCAGGGGCCTCAGCGCCTCCACCAGCTCAGGGACACCGGCCCGCCGGTGCTTCCCGAAACCGGAGGCTGTCGGGATGGCACCGTCTGCCACTGCCACCAGCGCGGGCTCATCCACCTGCAGCAGCACCTCTGCGCCGGGAATACGGCGTTGTAGGTCTGCCCGGAGCTGGGCCCAACCCTCGGCCAGCGCCTGGGCCACCTCCCTGCGCGCCCCATGATCCGCCAACAGCCGGTCTCCCCGGGGACGCTCGACGGCCGCCGCCAGAGTCCATGGGCCGGCAATCCCCACCTTCAGGACGCCATCAAAGTCCTGGAGCAGCTCCTCCGCATCATCCAGGTCACGGCGCCACTGCGCCCGAGCGCACAGCTGGTCGGCCCCAGGTGCGCTGGTGAGACGCCATCCGGCTGGCTGCACATCGAAACCCAGGCCATCGATGATCCCCACCGCCCGTCCGACCATCCCGGACGCAAGGCCCCGGTCCGGCAGCTCGGGCAGTGGCAGCACCTCGCCAAGCACATCAGCCATCGCGCTCAGGGCCCCACGGAAGTCCTCTCCGGGGAGCGACCCTGCGGCAGTGACGTACATCAGGCGGCCTCGCTGATCGTCGCAGAGCCGACCACCCGGGTGTCGTCGAAGAACACCATCGACTGCCCGGGCGCCACTCCCCGCGCCGGTTCGTCAAGGTTCACGACCACCTGCCCAGTCTCCGTGGTGATCGTCGCGGGCAATGCCGATCCGTGAGCCCGGTACTGCACCTGTCCCCGCCACGTACCAGCCACCCTGGTCTGAGTCCAGGTGGGACGGATCCCGCCGAGCCGAGAGACCTGCAGTGACTCTCGCGGCCCGACCACGACACGGTTGCCAGCCGGCTCGATCCGCAGCACGTACCGAGGCTTGCCATCGGGAGCCGGCACGCGCAGATCGAGTCCCTTGCGCTGCCCCACCGTGAAACCATGATGGCCACGGTGCCGTCCGAGTTCAGTCCCGGTGTCGTCGACGATGGGACCTGCCGTCTCCCCGAGCTGTGCCCGCAGATAGCCCTGGGTGTTGCCGTCGGGAATAAAGCAGATGTCGTAGGAGTCGGGCTTGCTGGCAACCTTGAGCCCGAGGGCCTCGGCCTCCGCACGCACCTCGGGCTTGGGGGTGTCGGCCAGTGGGAACAGCGAACGGCGCAGCTGTTCCTGGTTCAGCACGCCGAGCACGTAGGACTGATCCTTGTCGGGGTCGGCGGCACGATGCAGTTCCAGTTCCGCCCCGTTGTCCACCACCCTGGCATAGTGGCCCGTCGCGACAGCGTCAAAACCGAGCGCGACTCCTCGCTCGAGTACAGCCGCGAACTTGATCCGCTCGTTGCATCTCAGGCAGGGGTTCGGGGTGCGGCCAGCGCGGTACTCAGCGACGAAGTCATCGATGACCTCCTCCTGGAACTGCTCCGAGAAGTCCCACACGTAGAACGGGATGTCCAGCAGGTCGGCGGCGCGCCTGGCGTCATGGGCGTCCTCCAGGGAACAACAGCCACGAGACCCCTCCCGGTAGGGCTGAGGGTTGCGGTTCAGCGCCAGGTGCACCCCGGTCACGTCATGTCCCGCGGCCACGAGACGCGCGGCTGCGACCGCAGAGTCGACCCCCCCTGACATAGCTGCCAGAACCTTCATACTCCCTCCTTCCCACAACTGTGGCCGCAGAATTCTATCCGGCTGCGCGGGCTCGTTCCACGGCTGCCGGCAGCACCTGGCGAAGCTGGGCGACATCCTCCAGGGTGCTCGAGTGACCGAGCGAGAACCGCACCGTAGCTGCGGCCTCGTCCTCCGGGGCCCCCATGGCGAGCAGCACCTCGCTGGGACGGTGCACACCAGCGCGGCAGGCGGAGCCCGCGGAGGCGTAGATGCCGCTGGCGTCCAGCAGGAACAGGAGGTCCTGGGCCCGCAGTCCTGGGAAGGTGACACTGACGATGTGCGGGGCGCAGTCCTTGCCATTGACCCGCCCACCGCTGGCGAGGGCAAGTCCACGGATGTCATCGCGTAGGCTGGTGAGCTGGGCTGACTCGGCCGCAAGCTCCGCGACAGCCTTGGTGGCGGCAGCAGCGAATGAGGCCGCCAGGGCCACTGGGAGGGTGCCGGAGCGGATTCGCCCCTCCTGACCACCGCCCAGCCCTATGGGGCACGGAGTGATGCCACGCCTCACCACAAGAGCCCCGACACCGACCGGCCCGCCGATCTTGTGCGCCGAGACACTCATCAGGTCCAAGCCCAGGGACTGGAACTCCAGGGGAATATGACCGAAGGCCTGCACCGCGTCACTATGGCTCCAGGCCCCGGTCCTGGAGCAGGTCGAGACAAGCCTGTCCAGCGGCTGGATCACCCCCGTCTCGTTGTTGACGGTCATGACCGAGATCACTGCGACGTTCTCATCGGCGCTGTCCCATGCCGGCTCCAGGACCACACCGTCCGGACCGACCGGCAGCACCCCGGCACCATGGCCCCGTGCTTCCAGGACCGCCGGGTGCTCCACCGCCGACACCAGGGCTCCCACCCTTTCAGGCCGGGCGGCGAGCGAGCCCAGGATCGCTATCGAGTCAGCCTCCGAGCCTCCCGAGGTGAAGATCACCTCAGGAGGGCTGGCTCCCAGCGCAGCCGCCAGTTCCTCACGAGCCTCCTCAAGCCTGCGTCTGGCCTGCTGCCCGGCCCGGTGCAGCGAGGAGGCATTCCCCACCCGTGAGGCCTCACGCAGCAGGGCCTCCTTAGCCTCCGGGCGCATCGGCGAGGTGGCGGCATGGTCCAGATAGCTGTTCACCCACCCAGCTTAGAGATCCCACTAAGAAGGGATCGGTTCACCCGCGACGACCAGGCCCACTGGGATTTGCCCCCTCCCTGGGCCCGTTGGCTCAGCGGAGTGTGAGAATGGCGTATGGCGAAACTCCAGAAACTAGACACCGCCCGATACGAGGCGGAACTGACCCGGCTCCAGACCGAGCTGGTGGAGATGCAGGAGTGGGTCAAGGCGGTGGGTGCCCGTCTCGTCATCCTCTTCGAGGGCCGTGACGCCGCCGGCAAGGGCGGAGCCATCAAACGGGTTACAGAGTTCCTGAATCCCCGGGTGGCGCGAGTGGTCGCTCTTCCCGTCCCCACAGAACGACAACGCACACAGTGGTATTTCCAGCGCTACATCGAGCATCTGCCGGCGGCTGGCGAGATCGTCCTGTTCGACCGCTCCTGGTACAACCGTGCCGGGGTGGAGCGTGTGATGGGCTACTGCAGCCCCGAGGAGTACGTCCGTTTCCTGAGGCAGTGCCCGCAGTTCGAACAGATGCTCATAGACGATGGCATCCTGCTGCGCAAATACTGGTTCTCAGTGTCCGATAAGGAACAGGAGAAACGTTTCCGCTCCCGGCTGACGGACCCGATGCGGCGTTGGAAACTCTCCCCCACCGACCTGGAGTCCATTACCCGCTGGGAGGAGTACAGCCGCGCCAAAGACGAGATGTTCGTCCATACCGATCTGCCAGGCAACCGCTGGAATGTCGTCGAGGCCGGGGACAAGAAACGGGCGCGGATCAACATGATCTCCCACCTACTGTCCACCATCCCCTACGAGCATGTGGACCGGCCGCCCCTGACCCTTCCGGACCGGCCCCGGTCGAATGGCTACGTCCGTACTGAGCGGCGCCTGCTGAACGAGGTACCCGACGTCACCGCGACGCTGACGAGGACGACGACATACCAGGACCCAGAGGACGATGCCTAACGGGCCTACCTCGACTGCAGCCCTGTGATCTCCGCGTTCCGCTGCCGGCTGGCCTCGTGGCCAATGAGGCCAGACAGATTGTGGCACAATAACCCGGCCCTCGCGGACCCGGTCCACAAGGCACGAAAGGTTAAAAATGTTCATTGATCCACTCGACAGCAGCCGGCTCGGCGCGAAAGTCGAGGAGGACGGCGTCGGCTTCGGCCTCTGGGCACCCAACGCCAGCCGTGTTGAGTTGTCGCTGATAGACCCGGTGAAGAATCAGCGCAACATCGAGATGACCGTCGACGAGCAGGGGATCTGGCATACCTTCGTGCCCGGCGCCAGGGAGGGCCAGGAGTACGGCTACCGTGTCCACGGCGACTGGGCTCCCGGCCATGGACGCCGCTTCAATCCGGCACGGCTCCTGCTGGACCCGTACGCCCGCGCCGTCACCGGGGGGATCGACTACCGGGGACCGATCCATGACCACATCGCCACCAACGCCTTCCGCCCAGACTCCACCGATTCACTCGGTGCGGTGCCCCTGGGAGTGGTCGTCGCCGACACTCCCCCACCCCCGCCCGTGGCCGGGGGACGGCGCCCCATGGCGGAATCGGTGATCTACGAGATGCATGTGCGGGGCTTCACCAAGATGCACCCGTTGGTACCCGAGCATTTGCGCGGCTCATACGCTGCCCTGGCATATCCGGATGTGATCGCCTACTTGCTAGAGACGGGGATCACAGCCGTGGAGCTGCTGCCCATCCACCACTACGCCTCAGAGCCCTTCATCGCCCACAAGGGACTTCGCAACTATTGGGGATACAACACCCTCAGCTATTTCGCGCCCCACGCCTACTACGCCACCCGCGGGACGCTCGGAAACCAGGTGACCGAGTTCAAGGCAATGGTCACAGCCCTCCACGACGCTGGCATCGAGGTAATCCTCGATGTCGTCTACAACCACACCGCCGAGGGAGGGCACGAGGGACCGACCCTATCCATGCGCGGTATCGACCACGCTGGCTACTACCGGCTCACCGATGACCTGAGGGACGACTACGACGTGACCGGCTGCGGTAACTCGGTGAACTCGTGGACGCCGAGGGTCCGGCAGCTGATCGTCGATTCCCTCCGCTACTGGGTGGAGCACATGGGCATCGACGGATTCCGGTTCGACCTGGCACCAACCCTGTTCCGAGACGGCCAGCATCGTTTCATCCCCGATCACCCACTGAAGCAGCAGATCGACTCCGACCCGGTGCTGTCGGAGGTGAAGCTGATAGCCGAGCCGTGGGACATCGGCCCCTACGGCTACCAGCTCGGCAGCTTCGGACCCGGCTGGTCGGAGTGGAACGATCGCTTCCGCGACCATGTCCGCGACTATTGGAAGAGCACAGTCCACGGGGTCCAGGAACTCGCGACCCGCCTGTCCGGCTCACCCGATGTGTTCCACCACAACGGCAGGAGGCCACAGGCCTCCATCAATTTCGTCACAGCACACGACGGCTTCACCATGCGGGACCTCGTCAGCTATGACGTCAAACACAATTCAGCCAACGGTGAGGGCAACCGCGACGGAAGCGACAACAACCGCTCCTGGAACCACGGTTTCGAGGGCGAGAGCGATGATGCTGCGATCAATGACCTGCGGGCCCGCCAGGTGCTGAACATGCACGCCACCCAGGTGCTCGCCGCAGGGACACCCATGATCCTCGCCGGCGACGAGTTCGGACGCACGCAGAAGGGGAACAACAACGCCTACTGCCAGGACTCACCCCTGAGCTGGGTGGACTGGGCACCTGACCCGCGCTGGCAGTCGGTCCGGAACCGGCTGGTGAAGCTCCTGCACCTGAGGTCCCAGCATCCCCTGCTGCGCCCCGACCGCTATCTCCACCACACCGACATCATCAACGCCCACGGGGAGAACCTGCGGCGCGTCGACCTGACCTGGTTCAACGACAGCGGCGCTCAGATGGGCGAGCAGGACTGGCACGACGGTTCCCGCCGCCTGCTCGGCATGTATGTCTCGGACGACTCAGATGCGTTCCTGGCCTGGTTCCACTCTGGCCCCGATCCCATTGATGTGGTTCTTCCCAGGGCGCCCTGGGCTGCTCGCATCAGGATCATCTGGCACTCAGCAGGCACAGACGAGCTCCCCACCGATGACCTGCACCCCGGCTCCGTCCTGCGCATCCCGGGCCGGTGTGTCGTGCTGACGCGCTGCGACGTGCCCGCCACTGCTGCTGAGCTGCTGGCGATGCCAGCTCCGTTGGCGCACTGAACTGCTGGGCAGAGCAAGACCCCGCGGGGATCTCTCCCGCGGGGTCTTGCGTCTCAGACTCACTGGATGACGGCAGACAGCCCCATCTCGGAATCGCTGGCCAGCAGCGGATGCGAGGGCACCATGCGGGCCAGGCAGCCGATCTGCCCCGCATACTGGGTGGGAATCTCAGCCACGAACCGGGTGACCCCGTCTGACTCCCCCACCGGGGTTGTCGGGTACTTGCGGATGTTGTGGAGCCTATCCTTGTCGTCAACGTCGCCGAAGATCAGCTGGACGGCCACATCCTCGGGCCTCAGATTCCCGAGACGCACGTCAACGGTCGGCCGCAGGACCGTCCCGGTCTCCAGCTGTCCTGTGACACCGACGTCGAGCCCGACCACCTGGGCGGAATGCCAGTCTCGGCGGACCCGTTCCTTCCACTGCGCCAGGTCGGCGGCGACGCGGCCCTTGCCACGGGCGGCCATGGACTGGGCAGCCGGGGTGTAGTAGTCGGTCACGTAGTCCCGGACCATCCGGGACGCCAGGATCTCCGGGCCGAGGTCGGAGATACAGTCCCGCATCATCTTGAGCCACTCTGCCGGGTTGCCGTTGGCATCCAGGGTGTAGAAGCGCGGGATGATCTCGTTCTCGATGATCGAATACAGGAACTCAGCCTCTGCCGCGTCACGCTCGGCCTGGTCGGCGATGCCCTCGGCTGAGGGAATCTCCCATCCGAAACGGGGCGAGTACAGCTCATCCCACCAGCCGTCACGGATGGACAGGTTGGCGGCGCCGTTGAGAGCAGCCTTCATGCCGGAGGTGCCGCAGGCCTCATAGGGGCGCAGCGGGTTATTCACCCACACATCGCATCCCGGGTACAGCGGCCGCGCCAGGGACATGTCGTAGTCGGGCAGGAAGACCAGCTTGCCCCGCACGTCCTCCTGGTCGGAGAATTGGACCATCTGCTGGATCAGCGACTTGCCGATGTTGTCGGCGGGATGCGCCTTACCGGCGATCACGATCTGGATGGGGGTCGTCGGATGGTTCAGCAGGGCCTTCAGTCGCTCTGGGTTGGAGAGCATCAGCGTCAAGCGCTTGTAGGAGGCACCACGCCGGGCGAATCCGAGGGTCAAGACCCGCGGGTTGAGGGCCTCCGCCGTCCAGTCCGCGGGTATACCGCGGGCCTTGCAGGACTCGGCCAGGCGCTGGCGAGCCATCTGGATCATGGAGGAGCGCAGCTGCCGCTTCAGCCCCCACAGGGTGTCATCGTCCACTTCCTGGATCGCCGCCCAGTCGTAGCCGGCGACAACCGTGCTGGAGTCGTCAGTATGGGCTTTGAGGATCTCCAGGAGTTCTGGATGGATCCAGGTGCGGTGGTGGACCCCGTTGGTGACGGACCCGATAGGCACCTCGGTGGTGTCGAACTCGGGCCACAGGCCGTTGAACATCTCGCGGGAGACCTCGCCATGGAGTTTGGAGACGCCGTTGGCGCGCTGGCCGAGCCGCAGCCCCAGGACCGCCATGTTGTACCGCGACGGGTCGCCGCCGTGGTAGGTCTCAGAGCCGAAGGACATAATGGCGTCCAAGGGCAGGCCGGGGTCGAAGTTCGCGAACTGATGCTCGATGAGGTTCTTGTCGAAACGATCGATGCCTGCCGGCACGGGGGTGTGGGTAGTGAACACGGTGCCGGCACGGGTCAGCTCGACAGCCGCCCCCAGGTCGTGCCCAGCCGCCAGGTACTCGCGGATCCGCTCGAAACCGAGGAAACCAGCGTGTCCCTCGTTGCAGTGGTAGACATCCGGCTGGGGATGCCCGGTGATCTCGCAATAGCGGCGCAGCGCCCGCACACCGCCTATACCCAGGACGACCTCCTGCGCGAGGCGGTGCTCGGTGCCGCCGCCGTAGAGCCGGTCGGTGATGTTACGCGCCTCAGGATCGTTGTCATCGCGGTCGGTGTCGAGCATCAGCAGGGGAATACGCCCCACGGAGGCCACCCAGATGGAGGCGAAGACCTCCCGCCCCGACACCTCAACACTGATCTGCTGCGGGTTTCCGGCGGAGTCCAGCAGGCGCACAACGGGCATCTCGTTGGAGGGAAGCACCGGGTAGCGCTCCTGCTGCCAGCCGGACGCGTTCAGCGACTGCCTGAAGTAGCCGTAGCGGTACAGCAGGCCAACGCCGATCAGAGGCAGCCCGAGATCGGATGCCGCCTTCAGGTGGTCGCCGGCGAGGATTCCCAACCCTCCCGAGTACTGGGGCAGCACCTGGCTGACCCCGAACTCGGCAGAGAAGTATCCGACGCCCGCCGGGGCGTCCTCGTTGTCAGCTGCGTAGCGCTGGAACCACAGGTCGGCGGAGAGATAGTTGGTCAGATCATCATGAAGAAGCTCCACGTTGCGGGCGAAGACCTGGTCCGTGGCAAGCTGTTGCACTCTCTCCGGACGCACCGCGGACAGCAGCTTGACGGGATCCTCACCCACCTCCTCCCAGAGCTTAGGGTCGATGGCCCGGAAAAGATCCCGGGTCTCCTGGTGCCACGACCAGCGAAGATTCTTCGCCAGCGCATCGAGCTTCGCGATGCGTTCGGGCAGCACAGGATGAACGGTGAATCGTCGGAATGCACGCACGGGCATAAATTACATTGACTCACCCCGGCACACGAAACCCTGAGGAAGATAGGGTGGTTCCTGTGAACCACCCCACACCAGCCAGAGCACACCTGCGACGCACCGAAGGCGGTTTCGGCCGCATCCCGGTAACGGGGGTTTCCCCCGTGATAGCCGACGGCGCCTACCCGGTAAAGGCCGTGGCGCATGAACGAATCCTGATCAGCGCGAACGTGTTCCGCGAGGGCCACGACGCCGTAAACGCATCCGTGATCCTCACCGCACCACACGGCACCCAGCGCCGCATTGACATGACCCAGGTCGAGCCCCAGGGCCTCGACATCTGGCAAGCCCACGTACGCATGGCCACCGAGGGAGACTGGACCTTCCGTGTCGAGGGCTGGTCCGATCCCTGGGGGACCTGGCGCCACCATGCGCTGATGAAGCTGCCGCTCGGCATGGATGTGGACCTTCTGTGCTTGGAGGGCCGTGAGCTTTTCAACGAGGCTGCCGAGACCGCCGAGCAGTCGCGGGTGATGGCCGCCTCCCATCTGCTACGGGCGGCCGCCGAGGCACTGAGCCCCGAGACTCCGGCCAGCGAGATAGAGGAACTCATCAACTCGCGCCCCATCGAACGGGCCATGGCGCGTTTCGGCCCGAGGGAATGCATCTCCGCCACCCAGGAATACCCGATCCGCGTAGAACGCCGCCGCGCCCTCTACTCGTCGTGGTACGAGTTCTTCCCGCGCTCCCAGGGGGCCATGCGCGACGAGGAGGGCAACTGGATCTCGGGTGGTTTCGACTCCTCGCACTCGCGTCTCGAGGCGATCGCGGCGATGGGTTTCCACGTGGCCTACCTGCCCCCGATCCATCCCATCGGTTCGGCCTTCCGGAAGGGGAAGAACAACAGTCTCGACCCGGCCCCCGACGACCCGGGGTCCCCGTGGGCCATCGGTTCTCTCGACGGCGGGCACGACGCCATCCACCCCGACCTGGGTGATCTCGAGTCCTTCGAGCGGTTCGTCGCGAAGGCGAAGTCCCTCGGACTGGAGCTGGCCCTCGACCTCGCCCTCCAGGCCTCCCCCGACCATCCGTGGGTGCAGGAACATCCCGAATGGTTCACCACCCGCCTGGACGGGACCATCGCCTACGCGGAGAACCCGCCCAAGAAGTACCAGGACATCTATCCCCTGAACTTCGACAACGATCCCGAGGGCATCTACCAGGAGGTGCTGAGGGTCGTGCAGCTGTGGATCGACCGCGGCGTGACGATCTTCCGGGTGGACAACCCCCACACCAAACCCGTGGAGTTCTGGGACTGGTTGCTGGAGCGGGTGCACGAGACCAACCCGGAGGTCATCTTCCTGGCCGAGGCCTTCACCAAACCGCAGATGATGGCGGCCCTCGGTAAGGTCGGTTTCCAGCAGTCGTACACGTATTTCACCTGGCGCGTCGCGAAGTGGGAGCTCACGGAATACCTGACGGAGCTGAGCCGGGACATGGCCCCCTACTACCGGCCCAATTTCTTCGTCAACACCCCGGATATTCTGCCCTTCCACCTGCAGTCCGGGAATCCCGCGATATTCGCGATCCGGGCCATCCTGGCAGCTACGCTGTCCCCCTCCTGGGGTGTGTACTCGGGATTCGAGCTGTTCGAGCACACCGCGCTGGCCCCGGGCCGGGAGGAGTACCTCAACTCCGAGAAGTATGAGTTCCGGCCACGGGATTTTGACGCGGAACCGAATCTGAACCTGCTGCTGGGACGGCTGAATGACATCCGCGAGAAGCACCCGGCCCTGCAGCAGCTACGTGACATTCACTTCCACCACGCACCCCACGACTCGGTGATGGTCTACTCGAAACACGACGGGGACGACGTCATGCTGGTGGTCTGCTCACTGGATCCGGACAACACCGTGGAGTCCGAGGTCTACCTGGACCTCCCGGCTCTGGGGCTTCCCCCGGGAGCTGCCGTCGAGGTCCACGACGAGCTGTCGGGCGACACCTACATCTGGGGTGAGAAGAACTGGGTTCGCCTGTACCCAGGCAAGCCCGCCCACATCTTCCACGTCACCTCGCGCTGAACCATGAACCGCAACCACGACCCGCTGCTCGGGGCGCTCTGGAAGCTGGCCGGAAATGCCCGGTGGTTCTCCGGGCGTTCCCGCGGCGGGGTTCCCCGCCAAGTAGAACTCACCGACTGGTTCCGGCCGCCGGGAGAAGCCAGCCCCGGGCTGCGAAGCGCCCTGCTGGAGGTGGCCTACCCGACGGGGGAAACAGAGAGATACCACGTGCCGCTGGCCTTCCACGCCGCCGGGGACTGCCCCACGGAACCCTTGGCGCGCATCGAATTGGAAGGAACCGGTTTCGATGTCGCGGAGGTCGCGGACGAACCCGCCGCGATGACCGCGCTGCTCGACTGCCTGTCCTCCGGCGCACCGGGTTTCGTGGCCACCCGGGAGGTTCCCTCCGGGCTCCCGGGCCGCCGCTACCGCGGGGAACAGTCGAACACGTCGATTTTCTTCGGGGACCTGATCGTCGGAAAGATCTTTCGTCGCATCGAGAACGGCCCGAACGTCGATGTCGAGATGCACCGGGCCCTGTCCGGTTCCGGTGCGGTGGCGGAGCTTTTCGGCTGGTGGGAGTGGCGTGGGGCGCACCTCGGGGTGTTCCTGGAGGCGCTGCCCGATCCGCGCGACGGATTCGTCGAGGCCTGCCGGGCCGCCGGGACCGGAACCGGTTTCACCGAGCAGGCCCGGGAACTGGGCCGCCAGCTGAACCGGGTGCACGACCTTTTGGCCAGTCGTTTCCCCACCGGCAGACTGCACGGACGGAAACTGGTGGCCCAGTTCCGGGCACGACTGGACGCCGCCGCATCTGAGGTTCCGCTGCTCGAGAGGTTCCGCGGCCCGGCGCTGCGGGCCTACTCCGTCATTGAGGAACTCGAGTTGCCGATCCAGCGCATCCACGGGGACTGCCATCTCGGTCAGGCGCTGTCAACCCGGAACGGCTGGCGCTACGTCGACTTCGAGGGCGAGCCCATCAAATCGTTGCAGGAGAGACGCGAACCCGATTCCCCGCTGCGGGACGTGGCCGGCATGTTGCGCTCCTTCGACTACGCCGCGGCCAGCGGAGATGCCCCCGAGGGCTGGCGGGACGATGCCCGGGCGGCCTTCCTGGAGGGTTACGACGGCACCGCCGGAATCCTGGCGGAAGCCCTGCTCGCCTACGAGGTGGACAAGGCCGTCTACGAGACGGTCTACGAATCCCGGAATCGCCCCACTTGCCTCCGTATCCCGGTAGATTATCTGACAGGCATCGAGTCTTGAGGAGCTGACAATGGCGCATGATCCGTTTGGCGGGCTGACCGGCTGGGACCTGGAAGGATTCCACAACGGTGGCGACACCGAACTCTGGAAGCGTCTCGGCGCCTTCCAGTGCACGGTCGAGGACGATGAGAGGGGACCCATCGAAGGCGTCAGGTTCGCGGTCTGGGCACCCAATGCTCGCGCGGTGCAGGTGATCGGTGACTTCAACTGGTGGACCGGCGACCCGATGCAGCTGATTCCCGGTTCCGGGGTGTGGGGCACCTTCATCGAGGGTTTGGGCGAGGGAGCTCTCTACAAGTTCCGCATCCAGGGCCCTGATGGTGTCTGGCGCGAGAAAGTTGACCCGATGGCACGTTTCTCGGAGCAGGCACCCGCGAACGCCTCGATCGTCTACGAGTCGAGATACGCCTGGTCTGATGACCAGTGGATGGCCAGGCGCGCCTCGTCAGAGCCCTACAAGGAGCCGATGAGCATCTACGAGGTCCACCTGGGTGGCTGGCGCCGCGGCAAAAGCTATCTGGATCTGGCCGAGGAGCTGGTGTCCTATGTCAAATGGCAGGGATATACGCATGTCGAGTTCATGCCGCTGGCCGAGCACCCATTCGAGCCGAGCTGGGGCTACCAGGTAACCGGCTATTACTCCCCCACGAGCCGCTTCGGCAAACCCGATGACCTCCGATTCCTGATCGACAAGCTCCACCAGGCTGGGATCGGTGTGATCCTCGACTGGGTGCCAGGTCACTTCCCCAAGGACGACTGGGCGCTCGGACGTTTCGATGGCACCGCCCTGTACGAGCATGCCGACCCCCGGCAGGGCGAGCACATGGACTGGGGAACCTACATCTTCAACTACGGGCGCAACGAGGTGAAGAGCTTCCTGGTCTCCAATGCCCTCTACTGGCTGACCGAGTTCCACATCGACGGCCTACGGGTCGATGCGGTGGCCTCGATGCTCTACCTCGACTACTCGCGCGCCGAGGGCCAGTGGATACCAAACAAGTACGGTGGCCGGGAGAACCTGGAGGCCATCGACTTCCTGCGATACGTCAACCGGCACCTCTATGAGCGGCATCCCGGCACGATGATGATCGCCGAGGAGTCCACGAGTTTCCCAGGGGTCACGAAACCAGTCCACGAGGGTGGTCTCGGCTTCGGATTCAAATGGAACATGGGCTGGATGAATGACTCGCTGCGTTATCTTGCCCTCGACCCGATCTATCGCCAGTACGAGCACAATCTGCTGACCTTCGCGATGGTCTACCAGTATTCGGAAAATTTCATCCTGCCCATCAGCCATGATGAGGTGGTCCATGGCAAGGGCTCGATGATCAATAAGGTGCCCCAGGATGACTGGCGTAAGTTCGCAACGCTGCGGGCCTTCTACTCCTTCATGTGGAGTTTCCCCGGCAAACAGCTGATCTTCATGGGATCCGAGTTCGGGCAGCGCCCCGAGTTCAACGAGGCCACCAGCTTGGAGTGGTGGGTCACGGAGCTCTGGGGTCACGGTGGGCTGCAACGGTTGCTCCACGATCTCAACGCGATCTACCGGGACACTCCGCCGCTGTTCGAGCTGGACGATGACCCGGATGGGTTCACCTGGATCAACGCTGACGACGGGGGCCGCAACACGCTGAGCTGGGTGCGTCACGACTCCCAGGGCAACCATGTGGCTTGTTTCACCAACTTCTCGCCCGAGCCGCTGCGCGATTACTCCGTCGGGTTGCCGGCGGAGGGCCAGTGGGAGGAGATCCTGAACACCGACTCGGAGTTCTACGACGGCTCTGGGCAGTTCGGCAACCTGGGCACGGTGACCGCCCGCCCCGAGCCCTGGGGACACTTCCCGGCCAGCGCCGAGGTGACGATCCCGCCGCTGGGCTCCATCTGGTTACGGCACAACGCGAAGTGAGTGACTTCAAGGTACAGGTGGACATCGCCGGTGATGTGGGCCAGCTTCGCTGGGAAGAGCAGGTGGTGGATGCGGAGACGCTGGAGCGTGCGGTGTCCCTGGCCGCTGACGACGCCATCCTGGCTCATGAACTGCGGCGCCTGCAGTGCGACATCCCGGCCACCGACCGGGCCGCCATGGTGGCACTGCATCGCTGTGGGTTCCGCAGGGAAGGACGGCTGCGCTCTGCGCTGCTGAAACCGTCGGGCCATCTGGTGGATGTGCTGATCTACGCGCGCCTGGCGGTCGATCCGGTCTACGGGCCACATGGCTTCTCCGGTGTGATGAACTCGGTGCTGCCGGCGAAACGGACCATCGCCCATGTTGTTTTCCGCGATGAGTCGGGCAACGTGCTGCTGACCGAGACCACATACAAGGATGACTGGGAGCTGCCTGGAGGTGTGGTGGACCCAGGTGAGTCGCCAAGGCTGGGGGCGCGCCGTGAGTTGCGTGAGGAGATCGGCCTCGACATCGACCTGGGGGAACCGGCTCTCACCGACTGGATGCCTCCGTACCTGTGCTGGGACGATGCCATCGAGTTCATCTACGACGGGGGCGTCCTCCCCGCCGCGGTGGCCCACTCCATCGCGCCCTGCGATCCGGAGCTGAGAGCAGTCCACTGGGTGCCACGCGAGAATCTCCCGGACAGAGTCAGCGAGTTGTCCGCCCGGAGGATCGACCTGCTGCTCGACGGTTACCGCGGAACCACTGAGAACGGGATGCGGATACCCTCTGACGGCTGACCTTGCCCTTTCCGGCACCTGTGACTGCCCGAAAATTGGACGCAAGAGCTCTTACTTTCGCAGGAAAAATACTGTTAACTTCGCCTTACCTAACCTTGCCGACCGTAGAGGAGAGGAAGAGCGTGAGTACCCTGAAGAAGACCTGTCTGCTCCCCACCCTGGCCGCTCTCGTTACCGTGAGCCTTGGCCTGACTGCCTGCGGCGGTGCGAGTTCGCAGCCAGCCGAGTCGTCGTCTGGCGCCTCGCAATCAGCCACTGCAACGTCGGTGACCATCGAGGACAATCGCGGTTCTGTGACCGTTCCAGTGCCCCCGAAGAAGGCCATCGTGACCGACAACCGCCTGTTCGAGCCTTTGGAAACGTGGGGTGTGAAGCTCGCAGCCGCGCCACAGGAGATCATCTCGAAGGACTCGGCTTACAAGACCGACAGCTCGATCGTGAACCTCGGAGACCACAAGGAACCCAACCTGGAGGCCGCTGTCACCGTCCAGCCGGATCTGATCATCAACGGCCAGCGTTTTGAAAAGTACTACGACCAGTTCAAGCAGCTGACTCCCGAGGCTGCATTGGTAGATATCGACGTCCGTGAAGACAAGCCCTTCGCTGACGAGCTGAGACGCCAGATCACCCTGGCTGGGGAGATCTTCGGCAAAAAGGACGAGGCCGCCAAGCTGGTCGCCAACTTCGACGCGTCCATCGCCCGGGTGAAGTCAGCCTACAAGCCAGGCTCCAAAGTGATGGCCGTCATCGTCTCGGGAGGCAAGGTGAACTACTCTGCTCCCGGTTCTGGCCGCACGCTCGGTCCCGTCTTCGAGATCCTGGGCCTCACCCCCGCACTGGAGAGCCAGGGCAGCTCAGATCATCAGGGCGACGACATCTCCGTCGAGGCGATCGCCCAGTCCAACCCGGACTGGATTTTCGTCATGGACCGCGACGGCGCCATCACGGCCGAGGGTGAGAGCTACACCCCGGCGAAAGAGGTGATCGCGGGTTCCGCTCCCCTGCAGAACGTGACCGCCGTGACCAAGGAGCAGATTGTCTACATGCCAACCGACACATACCTGAACGAGGGTATCCAGACCTACACCGAGTTCTTCAACTCCGTGGCTGACGCCATGGAGAAGTCCCAGTGACAAAGACCGAAGCTGCCGGGGGCGAGGCCGAGAGCCTTGCCCCCGGTGCTGTCGCGCCCCGGCGTCGGCTGCTCACCGCTCCCCTGCTGCTGGGACTGCTGGGAGTTGTCGCCCTGGCGGCTTTGTCCCTGATGGTGGGGGTCTACGACGTGGTGGGCGCCCAGGACGGTGCCCACATCTTTGCCCTCACCCGGATCCCACGCACCATCTCGCTGCTGCTGGCTGGCTCTGCCATGGCGATGTCCGGTCTGGTGATGCAGCAGATCGCCCAGAACCGTTTCGTGGAACCGACCACCACCGGGACCAACGAGTGGGCCGGGCTGGGTCTGCTCTGCGTGCTGATCCTCTTCCCCGAGGCTCCGTTGCTGGTGAAGATGGTGGTCGCCATTCTGTCCGCCTTCACCGGCACAATGATCTTCTTCCTGATCCTGAGGCGCATCAGGCTGCGTTCCGCGATGATCGTCCCGATCGTCGGCATCATGCTGGGTGCCGTAGTTGGTGCTGTCTCCTCCTACCTGGCGCAGGCCGCAAACATGCTCCAAACCCTCGGGGTCTGGTTCCAGGGCTCATTCGCTTCCGCGATCCAGGGACAGTATGAGCCGGTCTGGGCGGTGGTATTCGTCGTGGCGGGAGTCTTCGTGGTCGCTGACCAGTTCACCATCGCGGGTCTCGGAGAGGATGTCGCCACGAACGTCGGACTCGACCACCGGAAGGTGGTGCTGCTGGGCACCGGCATGATCGCAGCCACCACCGGGATCATCACCGTGGTAATCGGAAACCTGCCCTTCCTGGGATTGATCGTCCCGAACATCGTCTCGATCTGGCGAGGAGACAACCTTCGCTCCAACCTGCCCTGGGTGTGCCTGCTGGGTGCGGCCGCGGTAACGATCTGCGACATCATCGGCCGGATAGTGATCATGCCCTTCGAGGTGCCCGTGGGAACAATCCTGGCGGTGGTCGGTGCCTTCACGTTCGCCTTCCTTCTCCTGAGACGGCAGAAGAATGGCTGAGCTCACGAAAACGACAGGACACAAAGCCTTCGCCAGCCTCAAGGCGGCACGTCGCTACTGGATCACCTTCGCGATCCTGGCGTTGCTGGCCCCGCTCATCTGCTACGGCATCCTGGCCTGGGGAAATCCCATGCCACCCGGGTCCGTTGGCTTCTGGCGGATCGCTGGGCTCCGGGTCACCTCCGTGGCCGTTATCCTCGTGGTGGCCTGGTGCCAAGGACTGGCGACGGTAGCCTTCCAGACAATCACGAACAACCGGATCATCACACCCTCGATCATGGGATTCGAGTCCCTGTACCACCTGGTGCAGACCAGCGCCGTTTTCTTCTACGGTGTGGCGGGACTAACCGCAATGGACGGCGTGGCGCAGTACCTGCTCCAGGTCGGCCTCATGGTGGCCCTGGCGGCATTGCTGTATGGCCGGCTGCTGCGCACCGAGCACAGCAATATCCACCAGACGCTGCTGCTGGGCATCGTGATCGGAACCGGCCTGGGGGCCCTTGCCACATATATGCAGAATCTCCTCACCCCGTCAGCGTTCGACGTCCTGAGCGCACGGCTCATCGGGAACCTGTCCAATGCGGATGTGTCCCATCTGGCAGTCGCCATCCCCCTGGCTGTGGTGGCGGGAGGAGCACTGCTGTTCATGTCACGGACCCTCGACGTCTTAGGGCTTGGCCGTGACACAGCCGTCGGCCTAGGCGTGGATCATCGCCGCAACTCCCTGGCGATCCTGCTGCTGTCAGCGGTGCTGATGGCCGTCAGCACATCACTGATAGGCCCGATGTCGTTTCTCGGGTTCCTGATAGCGATGAGCGCATACCAGTTGTCCGACACCCACGAGCACCGGCTCATCTTCCCCGTGGCCTGGCTGGCTGGCGTGGTGATTCTCGGGGGTGCCTATTTCATCCTGCGGCACATCTTTTATGCCACGGGATCGGTGGGCATCATCATCGAGGCCGTCGGTGGCGGCTTCTTCCTTGTTTATCTTCTGCGAAAGGGACGCCTGTGATCCTCGTAGACGCGGCCTTGAAGAAATACAGCCCCACCACGACCATCGGGCCTGTGCAACTTGAGATCCCCAGCGGGGGCATCACCGCCCTGGTGGGGCCGAACGGCGCAGGGAAATCCACGTTGCTGACGATGATCGGGCGCCTGCTGGGCATGGACTCTGGAACCATCGAGGTCGCAGGCATGAATGTGGCCACGGCAAAGTCCAGGGATCTGGCGAAGGTGCTGTCGGTGCTGCGCCAGGAGAACCACTTCGTCACGCGGCTCACGGTCCGGCAGCTGGTTGGTTTCGGGCGGTTTCCCCATTCGAGGGGACACCTGACCGATGAGGACATCGAGGTCATCGAGCGCGCGATCTCCTTCCTGCGGCTAGAGAATATCGCAGACCGTTTCATCGATGAGCTATCGGGAGGACAGCGGCAACGCGCATACGTCGCCATGGTGCTGGCTCAGGACACCGAGTACGTGTTGCTGGACGAGCCCCTCAACAACCTGGACATGGCTCATTCGGTCCAGATGATGCAGCATCTGCGCCAGGCGGCAACGGAACTGGGCTGCACGATCGTCATCGTGCTGCATGACATCAATTTCGCAGCGGCCTATTCCGACACGATCATTGCCATGAAGAACGGCAAGGTGGCGGCCCAGGGAAGCCCGGAGGAGATTTTCCGCGAAGAGGTGCTGGCAGAGATCTTTGAGACTCGGGTAGACATCATTCCCGGTCCGCGTGGGCCTGTGGCAGTCTATTTCTAAGAAGATTGCCCCTGGAAAGCAGGAAAAAGCCGGGCGCAGAAAGCCTCAGGGATCAAGCACCCGTCCTCCCAGATGCCGGACGAGCGTCGGCGCCAGGTCCATCGCCTGAGCCTCAGAGACAACCACCCCGCTCAACGCCTCCACGCCATCGAGATGCGATAGCTGCGCACCGGATATGTCGACATGCTCGGAACGCGATCCAGAAAGCGCGAGCCTACCGACTTCGGAGCCGGTTATCTGCACTCGCTTCAGCTGGGCACCAGCGATATCCAGTTCACCGACGACGCAGTCCGCGACTGTGAGATCCGTCACCTTGGCGTGGCGTAGGTTGATATAGCCGAGTTTGCAGCCGCGGATCAGGACCCGGGTCAATGTGCTCCCATTGAGCTCCACCGCGCCAAAGCGCCCCTCCTCCCAGAGAATGTCACGCAACACCGAGTCGGCCAGGTCGATCACCGTAGCCTGGACGCGCCGCCACCGGCACTCTGCCCAGTGCCCGCCACACAACCGCGCATCGTCAGCGACAACGTCGGCGAGTTCACATTCCAACGCACGCACATCCGGTGCCTGGATGCCAGAGCAGTCCCCGTTTATTCGCGCACCTTCCAGATCAATGCCGACCTCCAGCCGGCCGGGTGAGAGCCCGGCGAGATCCACGTGCGGTCTCTGAGGGCGCCCATCGCCGGAATGCACAAGACTGATCCTTTCAGCCACCAGGTCAGGACAGCACCGGGGCTCAGGGCCTGAAGATGTGGAGCACGATCTGCGATTGCACCAGGAACCTCACGTCTGGTTCCGTCACCCCAACGCCGGAATCGATGTATAGCGTCGATTTCCCCACCTGGTAGCGGCCACGGCTGTACTTCGGGAAAAGTCCCTGCCCGGGAGCGTAGAGGGCTCCGATGAAGGGCAAGGCCACCTGTCCGCCGTGCGTATGCCCGCAGACGGCATAGTCGATGTCCGCAGCTTCGAGCTGGGGGGCGATCTCTGGGGCGTGGGTCAGCAGGAACCGGAATCCCTCGGGGGCACCTTCCAAGGCCTCGGCCAGGTGCGCATGACTGGTGAAGGCATCTCCTGCCCCCACCAGGGTGAAGGTGCCGAAGCCGCCGGTGACCACCTCATGCCTGTTGTCGATCAGCTTGATGCCATACCTGGCGTACAGGTCAAGCAACTGCGGCAGTTCCTCGGACCAGTGGTCATGATTTCCCAGGACCGCATACATCGGTACCCCGAGCTCAGCAAGCTGGGAGAACAGCTCCTGCAGCGGGTCCAGGGTCTCGTTGTAGGTGTTGAGGGTGTCTCCTGCTATGACGATCAGGTCTGGTGCCGCGTCGCGTATCTGGCTCACGATGCTCGCCAGCTGGGCTGAGTTGTCGCGCACGTGAATGTCGCTGAGCTGCATGATCCGGAGTTCCCCGGCCAGCTTGTCGGTGCTGGTGGTCTCGGTGACCAGCCGGGTGGTGTTCACCTCCCGATATACCTCGCCGGCAATAGCCGCTGCCGCGCAGACGGTGACTGCGAGTGCGATGGCAAGGCGTTTCCGCCACAGATGTTTTCCCGGCTCAGGCATGGGTCCCCCTGTTCAGCGCCGAGAGGATGGCCTTCATGGATGCGCTGGTGATCGACGGATCGACGCCAACCCCCCAGAGCACCTGGACCTCGTCGCCGGTCCCGATCTCACACTCAACGTAGGCCGCTGCTTTCGCGTCGCCGCCGGCTTCGAGGGCGTGCTCCGAGTAGTCGAGGACCCGCACCTGGGCTCCGGTCTCTGCCAGGGCGTCGACGAAGGCCGAGACAGGACCGTTGCCCTCACCCTCGACCTGGATGTCACGGCCAGCCGGGTCCCTGACTGTCGCGGTGATGCGGAATTGCCCGTTCTGTGACGATGATCCCGCCGACACCAGGATCCAGGGGCCCTCGGAAAGATACTCGTCGGTGAATACACTGACGATGGTCTTCGGGGAGAGTTCGCCCCCCTCAGCGTCAGTGCGCTGCTGCACTATGCGGCTGAACTCCATCTGGAGGCGCCGCGGCAGCTCCATCTTCGCCTCGGTTTTCATCAGGTATGCGATGCCGCCCTTGCCAGACTGCGAGTTCACTCGGATCACCGCCTCATAGTTCCGGCCAACATCATGCGGATCGATCGGCAGGTACGGGGCCTCCCACTCGATCTCCGAGACAGCCTTCCCTGCAGCGGCGGCCTGCCGTTCCAGGTTCTCCAGCCCCTTCTTGATGGCGTCCTGGTGGGAGCCAGAGAAGGCGGTGTATACCAGATCACCGGCATAGGGGTGGCGGGGATGCACCGCTATCCCGGTGCAGTACTCGACGGTACGGCGTACGTGGTCGATGTCGTGAAAGTTCAGTTGCGGGTCTATCCCCTGGGTGTACAGGTTCAGCGCCAGCGTCACCAGATCGACGTTTCCCGTGCGTTCGCCGTGCCCGAACAGACAGCCCTCAACCCGGTCCGCTCCGGCCATCTGCCCCAGCTCAGCGGCCGCGGCGGCAGTGCCCCGGTCATTGTGTGGATGCAGCGAGACCGCAACGAAGTTCCTGTCCCGGATATGCCGGCAGAAATACTCAATCTGGTCGGCATAGGTGTTGGGAGTGGAACGCTCCACGGTCGCGGGAAGATTGAAGATGATCTCCCGTTCCCCGGTTGGCTGCCAGACCTCGGCGACGGCGTTGCACACCTCGATGGCGAAATCAGTCGGGGTCTGGGTGAAGATCTCCGGGCTGTACTGATAGCCGAACTCGACGTCTCCCAGGTGCTTCTCCGCGTATTTGATGACCAGCTCTGTGCCGTGGGTGGCGAAGTTGATGCACTGAGCCTCGTCGATGCCGAAGACCACGCGCCGGAACAGCTCAGATGTCGCGTTGTACATGTGGATGGTGGCCCGGTGCGCTCCAATCAACGATTCCGCGGTCCGAGCAATCAGGTCTTCCCTGGCCTGGGTGAGCACCGAGATGGTCACGTCCTCGGGCACACGAGCACCGGTGATGAGCTGCCGGACGAAGTCGAAGTCGGTTTGGGAGGCCGACGGGAATCCCACTTCGATCTCCTTGTACCCCAGCGCCACCAACAGCTCGAACATCCGCATCTTGCGGCTCGGGGTCATCGGATCGATGAGGGCCTGGTTGCCGTCGCGAAGGTCGGTGGACAGCCAGCGCGGTGCCTTCGTGATGCGGTTGCCAGGCCAGGTGCGGTCCGGCACAGCGACCGGCTCGAAAGCCCGGTAGCGCCCAACGGGCATTGCTGTGGGCAGCTGAATGGGTTTTGGCTGAATCCGGGTCATTGACCTCTCCTTGCTGGGTTTGTTAGCCAGGTATGCGACAGCTCCGCAGCGAGGAGGCTGGCCGGTTCAGGACTGGGCCTCGCCGCGGCAGCGAAGGAGAAAGAATCGCTCTGCCACGCCCGCAGCCTACTAGAAACCGAGCCTGTTGAGGTATTTCGTGTCGCGCTGCCATTCCCGCAGCACCTTGACGTGCAGGCTCAGGTGGACGGGCGTCCCCAGCAGCCGGTTGATCTGTAGCCGCGCGGCCATCCCGATCTCCCGCAGCCGGGTCCCCCTGTGACCGATGATGATCCCCTTCTGGGAGTCGCGTTCCACCACGATCGAGGCAAACACGTCCAGGAGCGGTTTGTCCTCCGGCCGGTCGGGGCGAGGCAGAATCTCATCGATCACCACCGCGATGGAGTGCGGAAGCTCGTCGCGCACCCCCTCCAGGGCGGCTTCCCGGATCAGTTCGGCGATGAGTGTCTCCTCGGGCTCATCGGTGACCTCAGCGTCTGGGTAGTACATCGGTCCCTCAGGGAGGAGGCGCAGCAGCACCTCCCGGACGGTGTCAACCTGATCGTTGCTGATGGCCGAGCAGGGCACCACCTCAGCCCATTGAACACCGAGCTCCTCAGCCAGGGCCGAGACATCGACCAGATGGGACAGCACCCGCTCTTTGCTGACCAGATCGGTCTTGGTGGCCAAGGCCACCAGCTGCGGACGACTCGGCAGCTCCGCGAGCTGCGAGACTATGTAACGGTCCCCAGGACCGATCCGCTGATCGCAAGGCAAGCAGACACCAACGATGTCGACCTCGGACCACGTCTCACGGACCAGTGCGTTGAGCCGTTCTCCCAGCAGGGTGCGGGGACGGTGCAGTCCTGGTGTGTCGATCAGAACCACCTGCCCTAAGTCGCAGGTAATGATGCCCCGCACCACATGCCGGGTGGTCTGCGGCTTGGATGAGGCGATCGCTATCTTCTGGCCCACCAGGGCATTGGTCAAAGTGGATTTCCCCGCGTTGGGACGTCCGACGAAGCATGCAAAACCAGAGTGGAATGGATGGTCAGTCATTGGTTTCCTCCTCCTCGGATTTCTCCGAAGCAAGCCGCACCAGTACAGTCCCCACCTGATGGCGGCGCCCCACGGCACGATCAGCCAGCATCTCGATCCCCTCATATGTGACGCTGGAGCCTGGGATGGGGACCACGTTCAAGAGTTTCGCCATGAGCCCGCCCACAGTGTCGACCTCCTCGTCCTGTAACGGGATGCCGAACAGCTCTCCCAGCTCATCGACGGGAAGCCGCGAGCTGATGCGGTAGTGCCCTGGCTCAGGGAGCTCCGCCACAGCGGGAATCTCGTGGTCGTATTCATCGACGATCTCACCGACGATCTCCTCCACGATGTCCTCCATCGTGCAGAGCCCCGCGGTGCCCCCGAACTCGTCGATCACGATCACGAGATGCGAGTGCCTGAGCTGCATGTCACGCAGCAGTTCTGATGCTGGTTTGGAGTCGGGAACGAAGCTGGCCGGGCGCATCAGGTCGCCAACGGTCTCGCTGCGTTCCGCATCCGGGTAGTCATAGACACGCCGCATCACATCTTTCAGGTACACCACACCCAGCACATCGTCGATGCCGCCATCCCCCACCACGGGGATACGGGAAAAACCAGACCGCAGCGCCAGCGACAACAGCTGTCTGAGGGTGCGGTCACTGGGTATCCAGACCATGTCGGTGCGCGGCACCATGACCTCTTTGACGAGTGTGTCACCCAGCTCGAAGACTGAATGGATCATCTTCGACTCACGGGCCTCGATCACCTCGTGGGCCTCGGCGATATCGACCAGGTCCCGCAGCTCGGCCTCTGAGGCAAACGGGCCATCTGAGAAACCCCGTCCAGGGGTCAGCGCGTTCCCAAGCAGGATCATCAGCTGGGCAACGGGGCCAAGCACCGTGGTCAGCAGCGACACCAAGGGAGCAAAGGCCCGCATGATCCTCTCAGGATGCTGTCTTCCGATCGTTCTCGGCGCCACTCCCCAGAGGATGAAGAAGACGACCAGCAGGATCGCCACCAGCGTCACCAGCCGCAGCCCCGTGCCCTCCAGGCTCTGGAAAACGACCAGGGCTATGAGCGCCATCGCCGTTGCCTCGAGAGACATCCGGGTGAACATCACGGCGTTGATCGAGGGGGCTGGGTCCTGCGCTATCATCCGGACCCGCTCCGCACCACGTGCTCCCGACGCGGCAAGTTTTTCCGCCCGGGCCCGGGAGAACCCGGTCAGCGCAGTCTCGATTGCAACGAGCAAAGAGGCCATGACCGCGCAGACGAATGCAGCAGCCAGTTCTATCCACTGGGATTGAAGCATGTGGATGTGATCAACCAACCTTGAACAAGAAATATCCGGGTTCCCAGTTTAGGAGATTCCTCCAGCGGGAGCCGACCAACTCGCAACGGCCAGGTGCCGGGGCATCACCGGAGCGCAATGCGCGGCGGCGGGCCTCATCCCAGCCGGTGATATCCCCCAGGAATCTGCCTATGGGGCTTTTCACTGACCTGCTGCACGGTCGCTGCGGCGGTTGTTGCGCGCCACCTCCCAGGCAGCGATGATCCGGTCGTTCAGGCCGAACATGACGGCCTTCTCCTCAGGCTCGGCATGATCGTGCCCGAGCAGGTGAAGTAGCCCGTGGATCAGGAGGTACTCGGCCTCAGCGTCTGGCTCCCGGCCGTTCTCCGCTGCCTGCCTGGCCGTCACCTGAGGACACAGCACGATGTCGCCGAGCAGGCCCAGCGGCGGATCCTCGTCGTCGGAGGGCTCTCGCAACTCGTCCATCGGGAAGCTCATCACGTCTGTCGGGCCGGGCAAGTCCATGAAACGCTGGTGGTATTCGGCCATGGTGGCCTCATCCACCAAAAGGATCGACAAGTCTGCCTGAGGGTGGATACGCAGCCGGCTGAGAGCGAACCGGGCCAGGGCAACCAATCCCAGCTCGTCCGCCTTGACCCCGGACTCGTTGTTGATGTCGATCATCTACCGCCCCTGCCCTGCTGGATGCTGTCATAGGAATCGTAGGCTGCGACGATCTTGCCGACCAGTCTGTGACGCACCACGTCGCGGGACGTGAGGGTGCAAAATGCGATGTCCTCCAGGCCGTCAAGGATCTGGGTGACCTGGCGGAGCCCGCTGCGTACCCCGCCAGGGAGATCGATCTGTGTGACATCGCCCGTCACCACGACCTTGGAGCCGAACCCGAGGCGGGTCAGGAACATCTTCATCTGCTCCGATGAGGTGTTCTGGGCCTCGTCCAGGATGATGAAGGCGTCGTTGAGCGTGCGGCCACGCATGTAGGCCAGCGGTGCGACCTCGATGGTGCCGGAGGTCAGGAGCTTGGGTACCGACTCAGCCTCGACCATGTCGTGCAGGGCGTCGTACAGGGGACGCAGGTACGGGTCGATCTTGTCGCTTAGGGTGCCGGGCAGGAAGCCCAGCCTCTCCCCCGCCTCAATCGCGGGGCGCGTCAGGATGATGCGACTCACCTGTTTGGCCTGGAGCGCCTGTACCGCCTTGGCCATGGCCAGGTATGTCTTGCCGGTGCCTGCCGGGCCGATCCCGAAAACCACCGTGTGCCGGTCGATGGCGTCCACGTAGCGCTTCTGGTTGAGCGTTTTGGGCCGGACCGTCCTGCCCCGCGCGGAGATGATGTCGGTGGTGAGAATCTCGGAGGGCTTCACCTCACCGGCGGTAAGGCCGATGACCCGTTCCACCGTCTCCTCGGTAAGTCCCTGCCCGGTGCGGATGATCGTGATGAGCTCTGTCAGCACCTCGTCAGCTGCAGCCACAGCCTCCGGGTCTCCGGTGAGCGTGACCTGCCCGCCCCGCACGTGGAGGTCCGCGGACAGCCGGTCCTCCAACACCCGGAGGAAAGTATCTCGGGGCCCTAGCAGCGTCACCATGTCGATGGATGGTGGGACCATGATCACTCGGCTCGCTCGCTGGACTTCTTCTCCCACAGGTTCCCTTTCACGACCCAGACCACCTGAGCCCATGGCAATCCAGCTTAGAGGTTCCGCCGCTGGGACTCAGGGAAGGATGGTTAGCTCAGCCCTTCAACTGCTCAGCCTCGAAGGTCCTCCAGGCTGACATCAGCACATCGGCAGCCACCTGGAGTCCCTCTATCTGTCCCAGCTCCGTGTCCTCATGCTCGATGTTCAGGCACATATCAGGGTCGACCTCGTACAGGGCCCGGATGAACTCGGTCCAGTAGGCCACGTCATGTCCCTTGCCAAGAGCGACGAAATCCCACGAGGAATCCCTCGGCCATTCATTGGCCCATTCATCACCGCCGAGATTAACGCGCGGCTCGTCGGGTGCAAGCCGCCGAAAACCGTTATCCAGGACACCATTCAGCCTGGCATTCTCGACGTTGATCCGGACGTCCTTCGCGGCGGCGTGGAAGATCAAAGGACCGAGCTCACGCACCACAGCCACCGGATCAGCCTGCTGCCAGAACAGGTGCGAGGCATCCATCTCGACCCCGATGTTCGCCGCCCCTGTCAACTGGATCAGTTTGCGGACATCACGGGTATTGAAGACCAGGTTTTGAGGATGCAGTTCGAGCGCCACCTTGACCCCATGGTCCTTGGCCAGCTGATCGATTCCGCTCCAGAACTCCGCGGCAATCTCCCATTGGTAATCGAGGACGTCGAGTGCTGCAGAGTTCCAGGCGTTGACGATCCAGTTCGGATGCCGCGTTCCGGGCTCCCCGCCGGGCAGGCCAGACATCGTGACGACCCTGGTCTGTCCCAGCGCGGCCGCGGCACGGATGGTGCGGCGCACATCTTCGGCGTGCTTCTCGCCAATCACCGGATTGGGATGGAGGGGGTTGCCGTTGCAGTTGAGGCCAGCTATCTCAACACCTGTGCCGTCGAACCTCCTCAGGTATTTCCTGGCAACTGACGGGTCTGCGATGATCTGGTCGATCTCAGGGATGTGCACCGGCGCCAGGAAACCGCCCGAGTTGATCTCGATGCCGCCCAGGCCAAGCGAAGCCACCACCTCGACCGCCTCCTCCAGGGGGCGATCGTGCAGGACCGCGTTGTAGACACCCAGCTTCACAGCTTCACCTGCTCTCCATTACGCTCCGCCGACTGGACGACGGCAGCCAGGATTTCCATGTTGTGGACGCCTTCCCCGAAAGAGGCGTTGCGCGGCAGGGACCTCTCCTCCGGAATCCCCACGACCTCCTCAAGGAAGGCCCGCGCCTGGTAGGCGAATCCCTCGTTCTGACCAAACCCCACGCCAGCAACATCGATGGGCATGCCGGCGGACACATAGGGATGATCTGCACCCAGGTTTACCGTGCGGTAGCCGTTCGCACCCGGCTGGTTGCCGTTCAGGTACAGCCGTATCTGGGATGGCCTGGCCTGGTGATAGTTCGCCGCGCCGTTCTCACAGAACACCTCTATGGCGAGCCCGTTCGGATAGCCAGCCGCCACTCGTGATGCCTCAAGGCTGCCAGCGGCCTGGCTGAAGGTGGCTGTATAGGTGGCGTAGTCGTCGTTCTCGACAGCCTCCATGCGGTCAGACACGGCGGCCAGCTCATGCCCGATCACATTGCCCAGCGGGACTGGGCGCTCTGCGACGACGGTGGTGAAGGCCCCGCCGGAGACGGCCGTGACCTCTCCGCACAAGAACTCGGCGAGATACGTCAGGTGACTTCCAACGTCGGCAAGCGCTCCCGATCCCATCGGCCCCTTGTATCGCCAGCTGATCGGCGCCATCGGGTCGCAGCCGTAGTCGCACCAGTAGCGGCCCGAGAAGTGATGCACCCTGCCGAGCGTGCCGTCGCGGATCCAGTCCCGGATGGCTGCAATACCGGGCTGGCGCTGATAGGTCAGGCCGATACGGGCCAGCGTGGATGCCTCCTGAGCCAGCCTGGCCATTTCCCGGGCGGAAGCCAGTGTGTCAGACAAGGGTTTCTCGCACAGCACGTGCTTGCCGGCCTCAAGAAGCCCTTTGACCACCTCCAGGTGCAGGCTGTTGGCTATGACGACGCTGACCACGTCAATGCCGGGGTCACCTGCGATGGCGCGCCAGTCAGTGTCACCCCGCTCATAGCCGTAGCGCCGGGCGGTGGCCTGGCTGATCTCAGGGTTCACGTCGCAGATGGAGACGTACCGCAGATCAGGAAGCGTGGAGTCGTACAGCGTGGGAGCGACCCGGTAGGCGGCGGCGTGTGCCTTCCCAGCCATGCCTGCCCCGATGACAGCGATCCCTATGGTCATGCATCCTCCTCGACGGCTATTTGGAGCGGTCCAAATAGCCTCACTGTAAGATTTTGTGCACGCCACGTCAACACATGCCACGTCGACGCGACGCTGACTCCGGACGGACTCCCAGGAAGGAGAGGCGATGGCTTTGCGGCCGGCAAGACCGACCATCTACGACGTCGCACGCGAGGCGGGGGTGTCGAAGTCACTGGTCTCGCTCGTTCTGAATCAGTCACCTCTGGTGGCCGAAGCCAAACGAGAGGCCGTACAGGAAGCGATCCGGAGGCTCGGCTACCGCCGCAGCCAGGCCGCCTCTTCGCTGGCCAGCAGTCGCACGAGGACCATCGGCCTGGTCATCGACGACTTCAGGAATCCCTGGTTCGTTGAGCTGCTGAACGGGCTGCGCACCACGATGGGACCGCACGGCTTCCACGTCGCGGTCCGCGAGCATTTCACGCTCGGCGGCACAGTGGCCAACGCGATTGACGGCTTCCGCGACACTCAAGTGGATGCATTGGTCGTGGCTGCAGAGCCAGGACGAGACTTCGAGGATCCCGGGATCCCTGTGGTACTGGAGGGGACCCGATGCAACACGATCGCGGGAGCCGACCTGATCTACAGCGACCAGCCTCAGGGCGTGAGACTCCTGATGGACCATCTGCACTCCCTGGGACACGAGCGCATCGGGCATGTGACCGGTCTTGGAGGGTCCGCCACCATCCGGAGGCAGGCCTATGCACGCTGTATGGAGGCGGCCGGCCAGGCACCATGGATCGTCGGCTTCTCGCACCAGACCAACGAGGAGGGCGGCTATCTGGGCACCGCTGAGCTGCTGAGAGAGCACCCTGAGGTGACCGCGGTCTTCACCGCGAACGACACCATGGCCCTGGGTGCCCGGGCCGCACTGCAGGAGACCGGCAGAAGGGTCCCGCACGACGTGTCACTCGTCGGATTCGACAATTCCCAGCTCGCTCAGAGCCGTTTCCTGAGCCTCACAACGGTGGACAATCACGCTTTTGACGCGGGGATCGCGTGCGCGGAGGCGCTGCTGCGCCGGTTCGCCGCTCCCGATGCACCGCCCCGGCATGTCGTCCTGGCCACCAGTCTGGTTGCCCGTTCGTCATCAGCCAGGGCTGCCGGGCACACCGGCAGAACAGCCGGGTAGCTTTTACCAACTTTCAGAAACTGGTTATCATTAGCATCTGTTTCAGGAAGGAGCCCCGATGGCAGTCCCCAAGCGCAGGAAATCCCGGTCCAACACACGCTCCCGGCGGGCGCAGTGGAAGGCCTCCCTGACAGACCTGGTCCCGATCCGGATCGCGGGTGAGACCTTCAAGGTGCCACGGCGCCTGGTCCGCGCCTACTCATCCGGCATGCTGAGCGTCGACGACCTCCGGCACTGAGTTTCACAGCTCGCCGGAGTCATCCTCGTCATCGGCGATGATGTGCATGGCAGCCTCCTCCGCGCTTGCGGCCCCACCGGCGAATCCGACGTCGACGCCGAGCGTGTCCTCACGACCGGACCCCTGAACCCGCATCAGACGGCCAGCTCTCTCCCGTCCAACCTCGCGTTCCTCCCCCTCAGGGTTCCAGGGGGCAGCATCATGGTGAAGCTCCGGTTGCTCCTGCCGGATCCGCTGCTCGATGGTCTCGCCCTGGTGCATCTCCGCGACGGTGTTGCCGAAGCCCTGGGCCACCGACCACCGCTCGGGTGTGGTGTAACCCTCGTCGAGCACATCGTCCACGCCGCGGTTGATCAGGGAGTCCCCCTCCTGCAGCTGGTCCAGCTGCTCGGCTTCCTCGGGAACCTGGGTGTTGAAGTCGACGATGTCTTCCATGCCCCAATACTGCCACCACAACAGGCTTTGTGCCTGCCATCCGGCGTGGATTCCCTCACGGTCCGCGACGTACAATGCCCCGGTGAGCCAGCTGGATGCAATACCCCGTTCCCGGGGCAACTACGACCTGGTGGTGGCGCTGTTCGTCTCACTGCTGCTGATCTCGAATGTGGCCGCCACGAAGCTGATCGCCTTCGGCCCCGAGTGGTCACCCTTCGGGCTGCCGGTCCTGCCGGTCATCACCGATGGCGGAGCCCTGCTCTTCCCACTCACCTACGTGCTGGGCGATGTCCTGGCAGAGGTCTTCGGAATGCGAGGAGCCCGGCGGGCCATCCTGCTGGGCTTCGGGGTGTCGCTGCTCGCCTCGCTCACCTTCCTGGCGGTAGGTGCCGCCCCGGCCGCCCCCGGATATGAGAACCAGGAGGCTTTCGTGGCTGTCCTCGGTTTCGTTCCGCGGATCGTCACAGCCTCCCTGGCCGGCTACCTGGTCGGCCAGTTTCTGAACGCCTGGGTGCTGGTGAAACTGAAACAGTGGCGCGACGGACGGGGCATGTGGGCACGCCTGCTGGGTTCAACGGTGGTGGGTGAGGCAGCCGACACCACCATCTTCTGCCTGATCGCATTCGGTGGCGAGATCGACGGCGGCACGATGCTGAACTACATCGTCGTCGGCTATGTCTTCAAGGTGAGTGTGGAGGCGGTCCTGCTCCCCATCACCTACCGGGTGATCGCCCTGGTCCGATGCCGCGAGCCGGAGCTCACACCGGTTTCGTAGAGTTCCCGCCGGCAAGGGATGGCCAGCCCACGGTGCACAGCCATCCTCGGCTATAGGTCATCGCCAGGGCACGATCCGCTGGGTTCTCTTTCACCCTGCTATGACGAGCACCTAGACCCCACACGCAGCACCTGCTGCTAGCGGGGAATCTCATGGTGAATCCGCGCCCGGCCACCTTCAGCCCCGGTTCCGTACGGCATAACGTCCCATGAATTCTGCGCGGAAATCCTCAAACCCACCTGTCTCAAGACTCAGGCGAATCCTGTCGACCAGGCGCACGGTGAAACGCTCGTTGTGAATGGTGGCGAGGGTGTAAGCGAGCATCTCCCTCGCCTTGAACAGGTGGTGTAGGTAGGCGCGCGTGTAGTGGGTGCAGGTGTAGCAGTCGCAGCCCTCCTCAAGCGGTTCAAAGGCACGGCGGTTCCGTGCGGTGGTCACGTTATAGCGTCCCTCAGCCGTGTAGATGGCGGCGTTGCGGGCCACCCGTGATGGGTTCACGCAGTCGAAGGTGTCAGCACCAGCCGCCACCGCCTCGAAGAGGTCCTCGGGTTCAGAGATGCCAAGCAAGTGCCGGGGGCGGTCCTCAGGCAGCTCCTCCACCATCCAGCCGATGATGCGCCCCAGGTTCTCCTTCTCCAGTGCGCCTCCAAGCCCAAACCCGTCGAACCGGAAACCATCCACCTCAAGCGCAGCCAGGTCATGGGCAGCCTTTCGCCGCAAGTCCTCATACTGGGCCCCCTGAATCACCCCGAACAGGGCCTGGTATGGCTTACCGGAACGTTCCTTCGTCAGGACGGCATGGGCTCCCAGGCATCGGATAGCCCACCGGTGAGTGCGCTCGACCGAGGCCTCCTGATACGCGCGGGTATTCATCAAGGTGGTGAGTTCATCGAAGGCGAACATGATGTCGGCACCCAGCTGATGCTGGATGGTCATTGACACCTCGGGAGTGAAGCGGAGACGGGCGCCATTGAGATGGCTGAAGAAGGTAACACCATCCTCGTCGACGTGAGCGCGTCGTTTCTTCCCCTCCGCTATCACGTCATCGCCGACGAGACCCTTGGTGTCCATGGCCAGCACTTTCTTGAACCCGGCGCCGAGGCTCATCACCTGGAATCCCCCAGAGTCTGTGAAAGTGGGACCGGGCCAGTTCATGAAACGACTCAGCCCACCGGCCTCATCCACCACGTCGGAGCCGGGTTGCAGATAGAGGTGGTAGGCGTTGGCCAGCAACGCCTGGGCTCCGAGATCCGCCATGATCTCGGGCAGCACGGCTTTGACCGTCGCCTTTGTCCCAACGGGGATGAAGGCAGGGGTGCGGATGTCGCCGTGGGGGGTGTGTATCACTCCCGTGCGTGCTCTCTTACCCGATCGCACAGCCAGTTCAAATCCAAAACTCACCGGGCAAGGCTACCGTTGACCCATGTCTTTCACGGCGCTGATCCTGAACCCGATCCATGAGGGAGCAGCGGCCGCGGAACGAGAACTTGCGGCCTTCGGACCTATCCGCACCTACCGGACAACCCCGGACTCCCCTGGGCCCGCCCAGGTGGCGCAGGCGCTCTCCGACGGAGCCGAGAGCCTGGTCGTCGCGGGTGGTGATGGCACTCAGCGTCTTGTCGCGGGCGCCCTGGCCGGCAGCGGCGTGCCGCTGGGAATCCTCGCCACGGGAACCGCGTGCGTCTATGCCAGGAATCTTGGGATTCCGCTAGGCATGTACGGTAGGAAAGTGGCGACGCAGGGAGTTCCTCGCGCCGTGGATCTCGGGTGGGCCAGTCTCGACGGCAGTGCTGCCAGCCCCTTTCTCGTGGCGGCGGGAATGGGACGGGACGCCGAGACCATCTCGGAGGTGCGCACTGAATCGAAGAGGCGGCTCGGCTGGCTGGCCTACGCCGTGGCTGGCTTGAAAACCGCGGGCAGGCCCCGGATTCCCTTCAAGATCAACGGACAGCCTGTCGAGGCCTGGACAGTTCTGGCGGGCAATATCGGCAAGATACCAACGGCCTCAATGTTCCCCAGCGCCCGGCCCGACGACGGCAGACTCCATGTGCTGCATCTCGGTGTGAGGAGCTGGGCCGATTGGATACCGGTCGCCTACACGGGAATTGCGCGGTCCCGGCGGGATGCGGGCAAGCTGCACCGCTGGGGCACCGGGCACGTGCTCATCGAGTCTGAGGCCCCGGTCATGGCGCAGATCGATGGTGACCTGTTCCCAGGCATCTCCTCGCTAGAGGCGTGGATCGACCCTGGGGCCCTGCTGATTCGCTGCTAGAACGCTGAGCTGTCCGAGAGCAACCGCGCCGGCCGTGGAGGTACGCAGTACACCGTCGCTGATCCGGATTGGAACAGCCCCCGCCTCCTGGAACCAGCTCAGTTCTTCCGGGCTGATCCCACCCTCCGGGCCGACGATCAGCAGGACGTCCCCCTCCCCGGGCAATGTGAGGT
This sequence comes from Arachnia rubra, assembly GCF_019973735.1. Taxonomy (NCBI): domain Bacteria; kingdom Bacillati; phylum Actinomycetota; class Actinomycetes; order Propionibacteriales; family Propionibacteriaceae; genus Arachnia; species Arachnia rubra. Next base: position 1,503,758 of record NZ_AP024463.1, on the reverse strand, counting down.
GCGTGATGGACTGCTCAGCGGCTTCATGCAGCACCAAGGCCAGGGCAGCAGAACGGATTCTCTCCACCACCTGGCCGGTACTGGCTGCCGACACCCTGGGAATGCGGAACCGCCTGGACTGTTTCGTGGCCTCACGAGCGGTCGCAGCCCACCGGCCCAGCGACTTGGCCCCACGCTCCCCGCGCCAGCGCACGATAGAGCGTGACGCCTGCCAGGCGATGATCTCGTCTGCCCCCACCTCGGTCATGATCTCGACCGCGAACTCAGAGCGATCGCCTTTGGCGAGTGCCTGCACCACCACGAACCGATGGGGTTGGGCAGGACTCCCCAGTATCTCAGTGACTTCAACTGAGAACCTGTCCTTCCCGGTGCTCGTAATGCATCCCCGGACAGCGCGGCCGGCACCGTCGGACAGCAGCACACTCTCTCCCACCCTTGTGCGCTTGACCGTCACCGCATGCCGGGCCTCGTCACCGGTGACCTCGACGACTCCGCCGATCCCCGCCTGACCGATCTCAGCGAGGAAAAGCGCATCGCTCACCCGAAGGTCTCCTTGAACCAGCCCCTGACCCCCTTGTGACCGGGGTGCTTGGCCTCGACCTTGGTCTCGTCCCGCAATTCCGCGAGCTGACGCAGCAGATCACGCTGCCTGTCATCCAGTTTCCGGGGAGTCTCGACCACGAAGGTGACTCCCAGCTCTCCCCTACCACCACCGCGCAGCCGTGGCACACCGCGCCCCTTCAGCGGGATCCGGGCACCTGACTGCATACCGGCTGGAACCTCGACGGTAACCTTCCGGTCCGCCTCCTCGGAGCCCTCCCACTCGGCCTCCAGGGTCTTCACGTCGATGCTGGTGCCCAGTGCGGCAGCAGTCATGGGCAAGGTCACCACCGTCTCCAGGTTGTCACCGTCACGACGGAACCGGTCATGCTCAGCAACCACCAGCTCCACGTAGAGGTCACCGGCGGGACCGCCACCGCGTCCCACCTCGCCGCGTCCTTCCAGGTGGATCCGGTTTCCAGTGGAAACGCCAGCGGGGATACGCACGGAAACGTCACGCGAGCTGCGCACCCGTCCCTCCCCGGAACACTCGACGCAGGGTTCCGGGATGATGGTCCCGAATCCCTGGCAGGTGGGGCATCGCTGGGCAGTACGGATGTCCCCGATGAAACTGCGCTGCACCGTCGTCACCTCGCCCTGGCCATGGCACGTGCTGCAGGTCACCGGCTGAGACCCGGGCGCCCCGCCTGAGCCCTGGCACCGCGGGCACACCACTGCCGCGTCGATCCTGATGGATTTCGTGCATCCAAAAACAGCCTCATGCAGTTCCAGCCCTGTCCTGACCAGCGCATCCTGCCCCCGCTGAGTACGGGATCTCGGGCCGCGGCCGGCCGCCTGACCACCGAACATGGCATCCATGATGGTGGAGAAATCAAACCCACCAAAACCAGTCCCGCCGAAGCCGCCAGCTCCCCCGGCTCCACCTCGTCCAAGCGGGTCGCCGCCCTGGTCGTAAATGGCACGTTTGTTGGAGTCACTGAGCACCTCATAGGCCTCACTGAGCTCCTTGAACTTCTCAGCAGCATCCTCGCCCTGGGCCACGTCAGGATGCACCTTCATCGCCTTGCGGCGGTAGGCCCTCTTGATCTGCTCCGTCGTGGCCTCCTCATCGACCCCGAGGATTTCGTAGTAGTCCTTGCTCAATGCTCAGCCTTCCGTGAGGATGCGACTCACGTACCGCGCGACGGCACGTACGGATGCGATGGTGGAGGGATAGTCCATGCGAGTGGGACCGACCACTCCCAGGGAAGCAGCACGCTCGTTTCCAACCGAGTACCCGGTGGCCACCAGCGAGGTGGATTTGAATCCCTCAGGGGTATTCTCGGCTCCGATGCGCACGGTGACGTCATCACTGGTGGCCTCATCAAGGAGACGCAGCAGCACGACCTGCTCCTCGAGAGCCTCCAGCAGGGGCCGCAGCCCAGTTGTGAAAGAGTGCCCGGCGAGGTTGGGAACACCCGCCACCACAACCTGTGCCACTGGATCGGCGCCGAGCAGCTCGAGCGCAACGGCGAAGACCGGATTTATCCGAACGCGCCTGGCTGGGTCGAGCTCATCCAGGGTCACGGCGATGCGTGTCGCCGCATCAGCAGCGGTATACCCAAGAGCGGCCTCCCGCAGTTTCAGGCTTGCCAAGTGAACATCCTCAGCTCCCAGCCCCGGAAGCTCTAGGATCTGCTGATCCACCCGGCCGGTGGAGCTGACCATGATCACGAGAAGCCGCCCCGGCGCCAGCTGCACCAGTTCCACATGCGCGATAGTGCTACGTTGGGCTGCGGGATACTGCACAATCGCCACCTGGTGAGTCAGCTGAGCCAGCAGGCGGACTGTGCGGGTGACAAGATCGTTGACGTCCAGCGCCCCGGCCATGAAGGCATTGATGGCCCTGCGCTCAGCCGCGGAGAGTGGTTTGATGGTGGCAAGCTTGTCCACAAAAAGCCGGTACCCCTTGTCAGTGGGGATACGTCCGGCACTCGTGTGAGGCTGAGCGATGTAGCCTTCCTCCTCCAGGACCGCCATGTCGTTGCGAACCGTGGCCGGGGACACACCAAGCTGATGCCGTTCCACAAGCGCTTTGGAGCCGACAGGTTCCCGGCTTGCCACATAGTCCGTGACGATGGCACGCAGCACCTGCATCTTCCGGTCGTCGAGCATGGGTCACCTCCTCACTGGCACTCGAAGCGCGCGAGTGCCAGTGTAGAGCACCCGCGCAATACATTCCGCCGTTGTAGTCTCGGGCCATGCGCAAGGCGTCTATCGGCCCGTGGCAATCCGTGAGCCCCTCCGTACACATCAGCGTCCTGCAGCCCTACGGCGTCACCGCTGGGCTGGTTGCCGGCCAGGAACGCGCCGCGCTGGTCGACTGCGGGTCGACACCTCAGCAGGGGGCGGAACTGCTGAAGCAAGCACGCGACTTCATCAGTGTGCCGGTCACCCACGCGGTGATCACCCATCCACACCACGACCACTGGTTCGGCCTGGCTGGAATGGAGGGAGTGACGGCCATAGCCCACGAGGACCTAGCCAGCACCCCTGAGGTTGAAACCCTTGATGCCGCTGCCGCCATCGGACTATCGCCACTGCCCGCCGCCGATGAGACCTTCGTCCTGGCGAAGTCCCTGGACCTGGGACGGGTGCGTATCGAAATGCTTCATCTGGGACCCGCTCACACCCAGGCCGACATCGTCGCAGTCGTCCCTGGTGAGGATGTCATCTTCATGGGTGATCTCGTCGAGAGCGCAGGTGATCCACAGTTCAGCACAGCATCCGACTTCAGGAACTGGCCGAAGGTCCTGGACGGGGTGCTGGGCGCGTCCACTGAGGCCACTCGCTTCGTGCCGGGGCACGGCCTCACAGACCCATGGTCGCTCATGGTGGACCGGGACTTCTGTTTCCGGCAGCGTGCCGAGATCGCCATGGTCCAAGGCACTGTGGAGGATCTCGTGCATCGAGGGGTCATGGTTCAAGACGCGCTCGGGGCCGCCGACTGGCCCTTCAGCCTGGAAACGATGCAGATTATGCTGCCCCTGCTCTACCAGGACCTGGCACGACGGGGCCTGGAGCCACGAAAGCAGCTACCGCTTGCCTGACGAGCCCACCGGCCAGCATGCGCGGACCTTATCCCAGATCTGCTCGCTGCTCGCCACGATCAGCCCCCTGGTATCGGACGCGGCTGTGTAGTCACTACCGTTCATGGTCCGGGAGACACCGCCGCTCTCAACCACCATGAGGGATCCCGCCAGATGATCCCACGGCAGCATCTTGGTGTACTGGATAAAGTCCAGTTCCCCGTGCAGCACCCTCGGATAGTCGAAGGCGCAGGCGAAATAGGACTGGGCCACCGGCGAGAGCTCACCCTCGGCCGTGAATCCCTGCAGGCGCTCCCTCGACGAAGCGCCGAGCGGTAGCCGGTCGTGCTTCTCCGGCACAATCGGCTCCCCGTTCAAGAGCACTCCGGCTCCTCTCTCCGCCACGTAGCCGCGACCGGTCTGCGGCTGCCAGATCCATCCTCGGGTCGTGACCCCTGCCCGGGTCTCGGCCAGCATCACGCCATGTTCCATCCGTCCCCTGACGAAGTTGCGGGTCCCGTCAATCGGGTCGATCACCAGAGCATGATCTGCGCCGGGCAGTCTGCGGCGCAGATCCGGATTGACGAACACCGCCTCCTCGCCGATCACCAGCGCACCGGGATAGATCCTGCGCAATGTCTCGGCAAGATGGGCCTCGGCCTCTTTGTCTGCAATGGTGACCAGATCATTCGCGGAGGACTTTGTCTCCACGTCTTTCTGCTCAAGTGCCCGGAACCGGGGATTGATGACTGCCTCTGCGATCTCCTTGATCAATTCCAGGATGGCTGCGGTGTCCATATGCTCACATTAGCCAAGGTCAAGGTGATCCTGCGTGACGAAATCGATCAGCAGCTCCATGCGCTGGTTCAACTGAGGTTCGAGATCACGCCACGTCCGGACCCGTGCGAGCATCGCCTGCCAGGCACGGGCGATGTCAGCCTGATCTGCATGTGGTAGGCCGAGGGCCTGGAGGGTCCCCTTCTTGAAATCCTGGTCCCTGGGAACCCGCGGCCAGGCCTTGCGGCCGATACGTTCGGGTTTGATGGCCTGCCAGATGTCGATGAACTCGTGGCCGGTAACGAGAACATGGTCCCGGTAGCCGGCCCTCGCCACCTGTTCGGCGATCCGGGACTCCTTACTGCCCGGCACCAGGTGATCGACCAGCACCCCGAGACGCCGTCCCGGCCCGGGGTTGAACCCAGCGACGACGCCGGGCAGGTCGTCGATGCCCCCCAGGTATTCCACGACCACCCCGACGTGCCGCAGATCAGCCCCCCAGATTTTCTCGACCAGCTCCGCGTCGTGCCGGCCCTCAACGTAGATGCGGGATGGCAACGCCACTTTTGCCTGGGCGGGGGCCTCCGAGACCCTGGAACCGGAGGCGGTATAACGAGTCTTTGAATTTGTGACTCGCAACGGAGGCTGCAGCGCAACCGGCTCACCCTCGAGCAGGAATCCTGGCCCGAAAGGGAAGCTGCGCCGTTTCCCCTTCCGGTCCTCCAGCACGACGATGCCGTTCTCCCAGCCGACGACCGCCCCGCAGAAGTCGTCGAATTCGACAACGAGATCCTTCTCCACAGGAACATCGCGGGTCTTCTTGAGGTGGGCTTGCTGCCAGCCCGGACGCAGCACGTCATCGCGGTAACGATCCATTCGTCACACCATAGACGCGGGCACCCCGGCCGCGCACACGACACGGCCAGACCACCCGTCCAGGGATCACCGCAATGAGACCCGGTGGTTCCAGTTGTGAGCCATCCATGGGACCCAGATGGCGACCGATGCGATTATCACGGGAACAAAACCAAACGGTATGACACTCCCGTCATTCACCTGGACGGCTCGCACCATGTCTACCGTCGTGAAGTGCAATCCCCTATCCCCCAGGACCAGGCCGACGAGCAGCAGGAACGAGCCCACAATCAGAAGGCCGAGCACCACATAGGTGATCACCCAGGTGATGACCGGCCCGGCCGCTCCGAAGCCGGCCAACTTCGGGCCATTGCCGACGGTGGCCGCGAAGTAGAACATTACAAGGTAGGCCCAGCCGATAAGCAACAAGGCGAGTACAACCAGCGCCGACTGCCACCAAGGCACCATCCGGCTGATCTCGCCCAGTGCCTGGGAAATAATCCTTTCGATACCAGGCCCATCGCCTGCAGGGACCGGATTTGCCAGATAGAGCATCGCCAGCATCGCTGATACTGTCCAGACAAGGAAGACCAGCTGAGCCATGAGCCCCCAGGCCAGCCGCGCCCATAAAATCGTGGATCCCTTGGCTGGCAGGCTGTGGGTGAGGTAACCGGCCCTTCCCCAGGAGGTGCGCCAGAAATCAATGGTGAGAGCCAGGTTGCCCAGCGGCCATGGGAACGCGACCGCGATGAACCCGATCACTGCTGAGACGGCTGAGAGAAGAGGAAACCTGAGGCTTGCCAGGACACCGGAGCCCAGCACTGTGAGGGTACCCACGTCCAGGATCAAGCCCAACAGGGGGCCAGTGCGCAGGATCTCGTGTTTGATCAGTTTTCGGACCATGAGTAAACCTTCCGGAAAAGAGCGTCGATGGATAGTCCGTGCTCAGCACGGAGATCGTCCACCTGGCCGGTGAGCATGACCTTGCCGTGGCGCATCATGATGACGGAGTCAAGGACTGCTTCAAGGTCATGAATGAGGTGGGTGGAAATCAGGACGAGGGCATCTGATTCCAGATTGCGCACTATGCCGTTGAGAATCACCTCGCGAGCTGCAGGATCGACCCCGGAGATGGGCTCATCAAGTAGAAACACCTTGGCATCACGTGACATGGCCAGGGCGATCTGGGCTTTCTCGCGCATGCCCTTGCTCATGTGTTTCAGTCGCATGTCCTGTTCAAGGCCAAAGAACTTGATCATGTCGCTTGCCTTGTCGACCTGGAAATCCGGGAAGAAGTCCACGAACATCCTGAGGCACTGGGCAATGGTGGCGGAGCCACTCAGGTAGCTGACATCAGGCAGGAAACTGACGTAGGCCTTCGTGGTGACTCCCGGTTCATACCCTGCGATCCTCACCTCACCCCTGCAATCCTGCATGACGCCTGCCAGCACCTTCAGCAGGGTGGTCTTGCCGCAACCGTTCTCCCCCAACAGGCCGACTATCTGCCCACCGTCGAGTTCCAGTTCCACCCCTGAAAGGGCTTGGACTGTACCGAAACTTTTCTCCAGACCATGAATCGCGATCAGCGATGCGCCCTCTTGTCTCTCTTTTCTGCCTGCCACTATCGCCACCTTTCTGTGATGAGGGAGACGGCTTCGGTCTCAGTCAGGCCAAAGCCTTGTACACGGGCTATGAACTCATCCGCCATCCCCGCCGCCAGATCACGGCGAAGACACGCAATGCGTTCGGCATCATTAGTGATGAAGCGCCCTACAGCTCTTTCGGAGCGGCAGAGGCCATCGCGCTCCAGGTCCGCGAGAGTCCGCTGAACGGTATTCGGGTTGACCCCAAGCTCGGCCGCCAGTTCCCGCACTCCGGGGATTCTCTGGCCAAGCGCCCACTGCCTGATGACGATGCGCCTGGCGAACTCCTCTCTGAGCTGGAGCCATATCGGCCGACTGGCATCGAAATCCATCCCACTCTCTTCCGTGTTACTGTATTAATTAGTTAATACAGTAACACAGGACCAAGGCGATCCGCCACCCAGTAGCGCGGCGGCCCAGCTCAGGAGATGCTGGGGCGGATGCTCAGCTGCTCGATGGTGGCATTCGCCGGGGTATCGACTGCCAGCCGGACGGCTGCCGCCACTGACTCGGGGGCGACATAGAGTGTTCCGTCATAGTTCTCATTGCCCACCGCGGCCTGAAGTTCGCGCTGCATGTCGGTGTCCGTCCGGCCAGGATGGATGGAGCAGACCCGCACCGTGCCGCGCACCTCTTCGCGTAGTGCGTCGGTGAGCGCTCGCAGAGCGAACTTGGAGCCGGCATAGATGCCACCCCCGGGGCTTGAGGTGAATCCGGCCCCGGAGTTGATGGCAATCACAAGGCCTTTCGCGGCCTCAAGCGCAGGCAGGAGAAGGCGGGTGAGGTCGGCCACCGCGAAGACATTGGTTTCAAAGACCTCACGCCACAGCTCCCGGGACGCGGCTCCGATCTTCCCCGATGCCACGACTCCCGCGGAGTGCACCAGCACGTCAAGGCGTGTTATCCCAGCACATGCCTCCGCCACCTCGTCCTCCCTGGTCAGGTCGCAGACGAAGGGGGCGGCGTCATCGAGCTCAGTGACAAGCTGAGCTACCGAGGACTGGTCACGTCCCCCCACCAGGATCCGGTGCGTGGTGGAGAGCTCGGCCGCCACAGCACGGCCGATCCCGCGAGTGGCTCCGGTCACGAGGGCTACAGGCTGATACGTCATGAATAGAATCTACTTTGACCATCGCTGCCCCAGAGGTCTATAAGGCGTGGCGTCACCGGCGGGATCTCTTAGTCTTGGGGTGTGCAAGCTCCTCTCATGGCCGTCGCCGTCGACATCGTCGTCCTGACCATCACCGATGGCAGGTTGCAGGTCGCTCTGGTCGAGCGGGGCATCGCCCCCTTCGAGGGGGCACCGGCTCTGCCGGGTGGCTTCGTTCTGCAGGAGGAGTCAGTGATCGGAGCGGCTCGGCGCGAGCTGGTCGAGGAAACCGGCCTGGATCTTGGGGCGACTCATCTGGAGCAGCTCGCCACCTTCGGGGATCCGGGCCGCGATCCCAGGGGGCGTGTCATCTCGGTGGCTCACCTGGCGCTGGCGGCATCCCTGGGCGGACTAACCCCGGGTTCGGACGCGGCTGGGGCCCGGTGGTGCCCGGTGCAGGACGTCCCCGCGCTGGCCTTCGACCATGATGAGATCCTGCGGGCCGGGATTGAGCGTGCCCGCGCAAAGCTGGAGTACACGACGATCGCCACCCGGTTCTGCGGACCGCAGTTCACCATGACCGAACTGCGCCAGGTCTACGAGGCGGCCTGGGGCGTCGAGGTCGACGCCCGGAACTTCTCACGCAAGGTTCTGGGCTCGCGGGGGTTCGTCGTCGAGTGCGGAACCCGCAGCGGCGGTCGAGGGAGACCCGCTGCCCTCTACCGCGCAGGAACCGCGGGCGGCCTCCACCCCCCGATCATGCGTGAGGGGTGAGGGATCGCACCCATGAAGCACTCTGGCCGGGTCCTGTTGGGTTTTGATCTCGCCCCGATCCATGGCCGCTGGGCCGAGCAACACCTGTGACCCGGTTGGGGACGCCGGCTTCCCGGCGCCCCCCCCAATCAGACCGGGTCATTTCTTCCAGGGCGCTACGAACTTGTTGGCGGGTCGACCCTCCACGGCCGCGTTGAGTTCCGCGGCCTTGGCGCCATCGATCTGCTCCCGGATGATGTCCGCATGTCCTGCGTGCCGGGCGAACTCCGCCAGGTTGTGGACGATGAGGTAGCGCATGGTCGCCTCATCGGATTCGTTGCGTCCGTACCAGGGAGCGGGCGGGACCTGCACCACCTGATCCAGATCGGTCTCCTCCACCAGCTTCAGGTACTGTTCGCAGAGCCTGTCGTAGTCCTCGAGGAGCGTGGTGAGATCCTCATTCTCGCCGGGGGTGAAACTGGCCATGAAGTCCTCGTAGCCGGGCTTCGCGTCCAGGACACCGGCCGCCGCGAGCCGGCTGCGCAGGACGTAGGAGCAGTGCTTGATCACCCCGGAGACGGAGAACACCGAGGCCAGGGGTTGCCGCCGGGCCTGTTCATCGGTCAGCCCGTGGGCGGCGTCCCGGATGGCCTGGAGCTGCACCTGTTGGTAGTTCCGCAGCGTGGTGCGTTCATCGTGGATGGCCGGGAAGTACATGTTTCCTCCTGTTCGGTTCGTTCGACACCAACGTTGCCGCACAATCCGGACAGATCCTGTCCGCTACCCGTGCGAGGCTTGGGTTCATGAGCGAGATCACCCACCGGGTACTGCGGCTGCTCGGGCTGCTCGAGTCCCGCTCCACGTGGACGGGATCCGAGCTGGCGGAGCGGCTCGGCGTCACGCAGCGAACCGTCCGGCGTGACGTCATCAGGCTCCGGGAGCTCGGCTACCAGGTGGACAGCGTGCAGGGTCTGGACGGTGGATACCGCATGTCGGGTGGTCGCGCCCTGCCGCCGCTGGTGCTCGACGACGACGAGGCCATCGCCCTGACGGCTTGCCTGAGGATGGCCGCCATGGATGGCAGGGACCAGATCGGGGAGGCCGCGTTGCGGGCCCTGGCGAAACTCGACCAGGTGTTGCCCGCACGGATCCGTCCCGAGGTCGCGGCGGTTTCGGAGGCCGTGACGACGTTGCCAGCCACCCGCCCCGGGATTTCCTGGCAGCCCTTGGCGGCGCTGGCGAAGGCCAAACGCGACCACCGCCTGGCGCGGATCAACTACGTGCGCGGCGACGGGGAGGAGTCCGAACGGGACGTGGAACCCGCTCAGCTGCTCACCCAGGCCGGGAAGTGGTATCTGATCGCCTTCGACCGGTTGCGTTCCGATTGGCGGCTCTTCCGGCTGGACCGCATGAACCGGGTGCATGTTCTCACCTTCACCTTCACTCCCCGCACCCCACCCAGCCCCCGCGACATGCTGCTGGGCCGCCGCCCGGACCACTGGCCACATGAGGCGGTGGTGACGCTCACCTGTCCCTCACAGGTCTTGGAAAACAGGATCCCGGAACGCCATTTCGAGTTGTTGGAGGAGCACGACGGGGTCTCGACGCTGCGGGTGGGGGACGACGACCCCGACCACATGGCCTGGCATCTCGTCGGTCTCGCGCGCTCGCTGGGAGCCGAACTGCGCGTGGTGCGCGGCAACTCCCTGCGAACCGCCCTGGCGGGCCTGGCCGCGGAGTTCGCCGAGGCCGCTCAGTCGAGCAGCCGCAGCACCACACCGTCGGCCAGGAGCCGACCACGCAGGGTGAGCGAGAGCCGTCCCTCCTCCACTACTCCCAATCCTTCGGCAACAATCCCTTCAACCCGGGCAGATTCGGTTTCGGTGAGCACCCCCAGCGGCAGCCCTTCGGCCAGCCGGAGTTCGAGCATCACCCGCTCCACCCGGCGATCCTCCAAGGACAGCACCTCCCTGCCCTGAGCCGGGGTGTGGCCGTCGGCCAGGGCGGCCGCGTAACTGCGCGGGTGTTTGCGGTTCCAGAACCTGACTCCCCCGATGTGGCTGTGGGCGCCCGGCCCGATGCCCCACCAGTTCCCGCCCCGCCAGTAGGCCAGGTTGTGCCGGCAGCGCGCCGCCTGGCCGTGGCCCCAGTTGCTGGTCTCATAGTTGCTGAATCCCAGCGCCGTCAGGTGTTGCTCGGTCATCAGGTATTTCTCGGCGAGTTCGTCGTCGTCCGGCATCGGCACCTCACCCCTGCGCACCCGCATCGCCAGGCGGGTTCCCTGCTCCACGATGAGTGAATAGGCGGAGACGTGGTCGACGGGTGCCGCGGCCACCGCTTCGAGGCTCTTCTCCCAGTCGGTCCTGGATTCACCCGGGGTCCCGAAGATCAGGTCCAGGCTGACGTGCTCGAAACCGGCCTGCCGGGCCCAGCGTGCCGCATCGATGCCGCGTCCCGGGGTGTGTGCCCGTTCCAGGACTTCCAGGACGTGCGGCACCGCTGACTGCATTCCCAGCGATATCCGCGTGAAACCGGCTTCCCGAAGTCGCCGGAGGTATTCCGGGGTCACGGTCTCGGGGTTGGCCTCGGTGGTGATCTCGGCGTCGCGGGCCAGGCCGAAACGCTCCCGGACGGCATCCAGGAGCCGCGACACCTCCCCCGCCGGAAGCATGGTCGGGGTGCCGCCGCCGACGAAGACCGTGTCCACCTCGGGGGTCCCACCGCCGAGCACCCGGGCCGCGAGGTCGATCTCCCGCAGCGCCGCCGTGAGATAGTCGCCCGTGGACATGCCCCGCAGCTCGGATGCGGTGTAGGTGTTGAAGTCGCAGTACCCGCAGCGGCTGTGGCAGAAGGGGACGTGCAGGTAGACGGAGAACGACCGTTCCGGCAGCTCGGCCAGCGCGGAACCGGGCAGGGTCCCGTCGAGAGGCACCGGGTCTCCGGCAGGCAGCTGATTGGCCACCGGGAAAATATACAGTGCTCAAATTCCCTCCCCTGCCCCAAACCGGGGGCGTTTGGTGAAAGACTCTGGGCATGAACCTGACTCGTCGAAGCGTCCTAGGATTTGGCGGCCTCGCCGCGGCGGCCGCCCTCAGCGCCTGCGGCTCCAACACCGGGCTCGGTGGCAAAGAGTCGTCGGGTGGCGGCCCGGCCCTGACCCAGTGGTACCACCAGTACGGGGAGGAAGGGGTGAAGGAGGCAGTCGAACGCTACGCCGCCGAATACACCGCCGCGAAAGTCGACGTGAAGTGGAATCCCGGCGACTACGGAAGCATTCTCGCCGCCCAGTTGCTCACCAACGACGTTCCCGATGTGTTCGAGGTGGAGCAGGGCGGTTCCCTCGACATGATCCGTTCCGGGCAGCTGGAGGACCTGACCGAAATGATCGCCCCGGTGCGTGATGACTTCAACGAGGCCGTCATCAAGCGTTTCACCTTCGACGGGAAGATCCACGGCATCCCGCAGACCATCGACATGCAGCTGCTCTACTACCGACCTTCCCTGCTGCAGGCCGCTGGGGTGGCCGCCCCCGCTACCTTCGATGACCTGGTGAAGGCGGCGAATGCCGTGGCCACCTCGGACATGGGTGGGTTCTTCGCCGGCAACAAGGGCGGGGTGGATGTTTTGGGGACCCTGCTGATCTGGGCCTCGGGCCACGACCAGCTCGATGCGGATCGCACCGCCGCGGCCTTCCTCACCGATGATTTCTACGCGGCCCTTTCCGCCTACAGAGACTTCTACCAGTCCAACGGGCTGCTGAAGGCGGCCTCGGCCGACTGGTTCTCCGGTGCCGCCTTCGTCAACGGCGAGACAGCGATGCAGTGGGGTGGCCTGTGGTCGCTGCCCGACATCATCGCCGCCCACGGCGATGACGTCGGGGTACTGCCTTTCCCCGCGATCGGCGCGAAGGGGCGGGTCGCGGTGCCTTTCGGGGCCTTCGGCTCCTGCGTTGCTGCCAAGGGAAAGAATGCCGCGGCGGCCAAGGAGTTCGTGAAATGGCTCTGGATCGATCAGACCGACAAGCAGCTGGACTTCTCCGATTCCTATGGCACCCACATCCCGGCCCGTAAGTCGCTCGTGGCCACGGCCAAGAAATTGCAGTCCGGTCCCGGGGCCAAGGCCGCCGAGTTCGTCGGGAGCCATGGCTTCGCCAACGACATCATGTGGTCGGGTTCCCTGGGAGACACCTATTCCGCGGCCATCAGCAATGTGGTGGTGCAGGGCCAGGACCCGGTTCAGGCCTTCGCAGGTTTCGCGGAACTGGCCGCCACCGAGCTCGCGAAACTGAAGGGGTGAATCTGATCCGGCGCCGGGAACTCTGGTTCCCGGTATTCGTGGGGCCGTTCGCCCTGGGTTTGCTGGTGTTCGTCTACATCCCAATCCTGTGGAGCGCCTGGCTGTCCCTCCACGAGGCCCACCAAACGCTCACCCCGACGCGTTTCGTCGGTTTCGACAATTACGCGCAGCTGCTGGGTGATCCCCTGTTCCGGGATTCGCTGCTGGTGTTCGCCGCGTTCGCTGTGTTCATCGTGCCGCTCACCTACGTGTGCTCGCTGGGGTTGGCGCTGCTGCTGAACGGGCTGAAGTGGGGGCAGGCCTTCTTCCGTTCCGCTTTCTTCATCCCGACCGCGGTCTCCTACGTGGTTGCGGCCCTGGTGTGGCGGTTCGGGTTTTTCTCCGGAACCCGTTTCGGTTTGTTGAACTCCTTGATCCGGGCCTTCGGCGGGGATGCGGTGAACTGGCTCGGTGGTGGCGACAACCTTTACTGGATCGCCCTGGTCACGGTGCGCCTGTGGCTGCAGGCCGGGTTCTACATGATCCTGTTCATCGCAGGCCTGCAACGCATCCCACCCGAAACCTACGAGGCGGCAGCACTCGACGGGGCACACGGCTGGCGGATGCTGCGTCACATCACCCTCCCTCAGCTGCGCGCCACCTCGGCAGCGGTGATCATGCTTCTGCTGATCGGGGCCTTCCAGGCCTTCGACGAGTTCTACAACCTGCTGGGCTCCATCGGCTCCTACCCGCCCTACGGTCGTCCACCGCTGGTACACCTGTACCTGACCGCCCTGGGGGGCGGGCAGCAGGACCTGGGGGTTGGGGGTGCCGGGACGATGATCCTGGCGAGCATCATCGTGGTTTTCGGTCTGTTGCAGAACTGGGTGTTGGGGAGGCAGCGCGGATGAGATCCTCCCGGCTCGTCACGGCGCTGCGTTACGGATTGGCCACGGCGCTGGCCCTGCTCTTCCTGCTGCCGTTCTACGTGATCATCCGGAACGCCTTTTCCACGAACCAGAACATCACCGCTCCCCGCTGGAACTGGCTGCCCGACCAGCTCAACCTGGCCAATCTGGAATCGATGCTGTCCTCCGACTCGACGGGTGTGTTGAAAGGGTTGTTGAATTCGGCGATCATGACCATCCTGCAGACGGTGGGCACCGTAGTGATCTCCCTGATGGCTGGATATGGGCTGGCGCGTTTCACCCACCGGCTGTCGAGAATGGTGCTGGGGCTGACGGTGTTCACCCTAATGGTGCCCGCGGCCACCACATTCATCCCGATGTTCATCATCACTGCACAGTTCGGTTGGATCGACTCGTTCCGGGGACTGGTGATCCCGGGCATGTTCTCCGCCTTCGCTACCTACCTGTTCCGGCAGGCCTTCCTGGATTTCCCATCCGAGCTGGAGGACGCGGCGCTGATGGACGGCTGCAACCCGTTCACGGCCTTCTGGCGGATCGTGGTGCCGAACTCCACGGGCACCGTCGCAGCGGTCGGGACGATCGTGCTGATCGGGTCGTGGAACGCCTTCCTGTGGCCCTCGCTGGTTGGCCGCGAGGCGACGCGCACCGTCCAGGTGGCGCTCAGCCAGTACATGACCAGCCAGAACGTGCGCTACCCGGAGCTTTTCATGGGTTCGCTGATCGCGATCCTGCCGATGCTGGTGGTCTTCTTGTTCCTGCAGCGTTTCCTGGTCCAGGGGCTGACCACTTCCGGACTGCGCTGAACCGGCCTCACCTCCGGTGTAGGAGCACTCGTCGTGCCACAACAGCGGTTCAGTGTGTTCCCAGTAGGGCAGTTCCAGCGACGGGGCCGGTCAAAGGCAACCACGTGGGAGATCCACGAGGGATCCGCCACCTTGTCCGGGGCGTAACCTCTCGCGCTGAGATGAACGTCAGCGCGAGAGTCCCAGTTGTCCCGGTTGATTGCCTGGTGCTCCAGGAGCCCTGCGCCCTACTTCTTGGTGGTCTCCGATGTGGACAGGGCGGCCACGAAGGCTTCCTGCGGCACCTCGACGCGACCCACCATCTTCATCCGCTTCTTGCCCTCCTTCTGTTTCTCCAGAAGCTTGCGTTTGCGGGAGATGTCGCCGCCGTAGCACTTCGCCAGCACGTCCTTGCGCATGGCCCGGATGGTTTCCCGGGCTATGACCCGCGACCCGATGGCCGCCTGGATCGGCACCTCGAACTGTTGGCGCGGAATGAGTTCCTTGAGTTTGCCCGCCATTTTCAGGCCATAGGAGTAGGCCTTGTCCTTGTGGACGATCGCTGAGAAGGCGTCGACGGGGTCGCCGTGGAGGAGGATGTCCACCTTCACCAGGTCAGACACCTGTTCACCATCGGGTTCGTAGTCAAGAGACGCGTAACCCTTGGTGCGTGACTTCAGGGCATCGAAGAAATCGAAGACGATCTCAGCCAGCGGCAGGGTGTAGCGAATCTCAACCCGGTCCTCGCTCAGGTAGTCGAGGCCCTGCTGAACGCCACGCCGCATCTGGCATAGCTCGAGGACGGCCCCGATGTACTCAGCCGGGGTCAGGATCGTGCCACGCACCACAGGTTCATAGACATCGGAGATCTTGCCCTCGGGATATTCCGATGGATTGGTCACGGTGTGCTCGGTGCCGTCCTCCATGACGACGCGGTAGACAACGTTGGGCGCGGTGGAGATCAAGTCCAGGCCGAACTCGCGTTCTAGGCGTTCACGGACGATCTCCATGTGCAACAAACCGAGGAAACCGACACGGAACCCGAAACCCAGCGCCCCCGAGGTCTCTGGTTCGAAAGTGAGAGCCGCGTCGTTGAGCTGGAGTTTCTCCAAGGCCTCACGTAGCTCGTTGAAGTCGTCACCGTCGATCGGGTACAAACCGGCATAGACCATCGGGTTGGGGTGCCGGTAGCCGCCAAGGTCCTCGGCAGCAGAACGGCTGGCCCCGGTGATGGTGTCACCCACCCGCGACTGACGTACGTCCTTGACACCGGTGATCAGGTATCCCACCTCGCCGACGCCCAGCGAATCGGTTTTCTTCGGCTCCGGGGAGATCACCCCCACCTCGAGGAGGTCATGCTCGGCCTTGGTGGACATCATGAGGATGCGTTCACGATGGCTGAG
Organism: Arachnia rubra; assembly: GCF_019973735.1. NCBI lineage: Bacteria > Bacillati > Actinomycetota > Actinomycetes > Propionibacteriales > Propionibacteriaceae > Arachnia > Arachnia rubra. Next base: position 1,487,622 of record NZ_AP024463.1, on the reverse strand, counting down.
TTCCCCGTCGACCACGCGGACGTAGGTGACCACACCGCGGTAGGTGTCGTATACGGAATCGAAGATCAGGGCCCGCGCGGGGCCTTCGGGGTCACCGACGGGAGCCGGTATCTGGGCGACGATCTGGTCCAGTAGGCCGGCGACGCCGTTCCCGGTCTTGGCAGAGACCCTGAGCACCTCCGGCTCATCGCAGCCGATGATCCCGGCCAGTTCAGCGGCGTATTTCTCCGGATTGGCACTGGGCAGGTCGATCTTGTTCAGGACCGGGATGATGTGGAGGTTGGCCTCCAGGGCCAGGTACAGATTGGCGAGCGTCTGGGCCTCGATGCCCTGGGCCGCATCCACCAGCAGGATCGCGCCCTCGCAGGCCGCCAGGGAGCGCGAGACCTCGTAGGTGAAGTCCACGTGCCCCGGGGTATCGATCATGTTGAGAATGTGCTCGGTCCCGTCGACTGTCCATGGCATCCGCACCGCCTGTGACTTGATGGTGATGCCGCGCTCACGCTCGATGTCCATGCGGTCCAGGTACTGGGCTCGCATGGCGCGTTCATCGACCACTTTGGTGAGCTGCAGCATTCTGTCGGCGAGAGTGGATTTGCCGTGGTCGATGTGAGCGATGATGCAGAAATTGCGGATGATCGCCGGATCGGTCCTGCCGGGTGCTGGCATCCATCCTCCTTGTAGCCGGGAGCGGGACGAATTATCTTCTCACGAGCGACCCTCAGGACACGAGCACGACCCGGCCCGCAGGATCACGGCCAGAAATTTGGCGGCTCTACCCAGGCTCCGCTAGTCTGGACTGTCGCGTCGTAATGACGCGCCCAAACCGAGTAACCAGACTAGCGAGGCAAGCCCAAGTGGCAAACATCAAGTCCCAGAAGAAGCGCATCAAGACCAACGAGAAAGCGCGCCAGCGCAACAAGGCTGTCAAGTCTCAGCTGCGCACCTATGTTCGCAACTTCCGCACTGCCGTCGCCGAGGGTGACAAGGCCAAGGCCATCGAGCTTTCCAGGGTCGCCAATCGCGCCCTAGACAAGGCTGTCAGCAAAGGTGTGATCCATGCCAACCAGGCGGCCAACCGCAAGTCGGCCATCAGTCTGACCGTCAACGCCCTCGACTGACCCATAGCCGAACCGGTAAGCCAGCGCCCGGACCCACTCGGTGGTCTGGGCGCTGTTTCGCGTATGCTTCGGCAGTCACAACGAATGGGGAGAAATGCACAAAGTTGGATTCGACAGGGAAAAGTATCTGACGCTTCAGGGCGAGCACATCGAGGCCCGGCGACGCCAGTTCGGGGGCAAGCTTTACCTGGAGTTTGGCGGGAAACTCGTCGACGACATGCATGCCTCCCGCGTCCTGCCTGGTTTCACCCCCGACAACAAGATCGTGATGCTGGCTGGGCTCGCCGACGAGGTGGAGATCGTGGTGGTAGTCAACGCCCAGGATTTCTCCCGCCACAAGGTGCGAGCGGATCTGGGTATCTCCTACGAGGACGACGTGTTGCGTCACATCGATGCATTCCGCTCCTACGGTCTCTATGTCGGAAGTGTCGTCATCTCCCACTGGTCCAATGACAATCGCCAGGCCGCGGCCTTCAGGCGGAAACTGGATCGGCTCGGCATCAAGGTCTACCGCCACTATGTGATTCCCGGCTACCCACATGACGTGGCACGTATCGTCTCCCCCGACGGGTATGGGCGCAACGACTACATCGAGACTGAACGCGACCTGGTGGTCGTGACCGCACCCGGCCCGGGATCAGGCAAGATGGCCACCTGCCTGTCACAGCTCTACCACGACCATCAGCGCGGCATTCGCTCCGGCTATGCGAAGTTCGAGACCTTCCCGATTTGGAACCTACCCCTCGACCATCCCGTGAACATCGCCTATGAGGCGGCAACCGCTGACCTGGACGACGTGAACATGATCGACCATTTCCATCTGGCTGCCCATGGCGAGCAGACGGTCAACTACAACCGCGACATCGAAGTCTTCCCAGTGCTAAAGCGGCTGTTCGAGCAGCTGCTCGACGAGTCCCCATATCAGTCACCCACCGACATGGGCGTCAACATGGCCGGGATGTGCATCAGCGACGATCAGGTGTGCCAAGAGGCGTCCCGGCAGGAGGTGATCCGCCGCTATTTCAAAGCCCTCGCGGCAGAGCACCGGGACCAGACGGAACCGGTCCAGTCGGACCGCATCGCATTGCTGATGAGTAAACTGCAGATCTCCCGCGAGGATAGGCCCGTGGTGGGTCCAGCATTGGAGAAGCAGCGGACAACAAAGGCACCCGCCGCTGCCATCGAGCTTCCAGACGGCCAGATCATCGTCGGCAAGACCTCACCGTTGCTGGGTGCCTGCTCGGCCATGCTGCTCGACGCCCTCAAAGCACTCGCCGGGATCGACCCGGACGTCAAGCTGCTGGCGGCTGAGACCATCGAGCCGATCCAGACGTTGAAGACGAAGCACCTGGGCAGCCAGAATCCGCGTCTCCACACAGACGAGGTCCTGATCGCCCTGTCGGTGAGTGCCACACATAGCGACTTCGCGCGCCGCGCCCTGGCGGAGCTCCACAACATCCGCGGCTGTGATGTCCACTCCACGGTGATTCTCGGCCCAGTCGATGAGGCCATTCTGCGAAGCCTGGGGGCGTATGTAACCTGCGAGCCGGTGTTCCAGACCAAAAAACTGTACCGGAAGCATTGAGGATCCAGCCTGGGGAATCAGAGGCTGGTGTTGTGGTGGGAGTTTGTCAGTGGGAGGCGGTTCCGGGGCGGATGCTGTGCCAAGGCAGCCGAGTAAAACGCTACTGGGCGTACCGTGAGCGAGGTGAACGAAACGAGGTGCCGCCTCCAGTGTCGGAAAACACCAGCGGACTCACACCACACGACGCCTAGGCCCGTTTCTGTCGCAGGATTCCAAGCACCATGCGTTCCAGGGCATAGTCCGGGTTGGTGGCGGCGCCTTTGACATCGGCGTCAGCCTGGGCAATGATCCCGATTGCCGCCGCGACACCCGCCGGCTGCCAGTTCCGGGAGGTGCGCTGGTACTCCTTCAGCTTGAACGGCGGTACACCGATACGCCGGGCAAGATCAGCACCACTTCCCCGCGCTTCCAGGTATTTGCCCATTCCACGGAATGCCCCGGCCATGGCCGAGGTGATCAACACCGGTGCGACCCCTGTACCAAGAGCCCAGCGGAGACGTTCCAAAGCCAGCGAGGTGTTGCCTGCCAGGACTGCATCGGACACCGCAAACGAGGTCACCTCGGCGCGGCCCGCGAAGTATTTCTGCACCAGTGCCTCGTCGACCGGCGCGCCATCAGCATCATCAGCCAGCTGGGCTATGGCTGAGGTGAGTGCCCTGAGATCATTTCCAACCGCCGCCACAAGCACACCCGCCGCTTCCTGCGAGAGCTTCACCTTGCGGGAACGCGCCTCCTCCACGCAGAACCTCGGGAGCTCCCACGGCTTGGGGGCAGCGACGCTGACCGTCTCGATCTTGGCTTTCCTCAGTTTGTCTGCCAGCCCGCGGCCCTTGTTGCCACCTTCGTGGGAAAGGATCAGGCACAACTCATCCCCTGGGTCTTTCGCCAAGGCCACGAGCGCATCGACCACATCCGGCGGGGTGGCGCCAATGTCGTCGATGATGGCGATGATATGGCTGGAGAACAAGGAGCCTCCCGTCACCTCCGAGAGCATGGAATCGGCCAGCTCGGCACCCGAGATCCGGTTGACCTCGGCCTCAGGTTCCTCCTCCAGCGCGGCCCGGCGCCTGCCGTCGATGGCCCGGGCGGTAAGCAGCGACTCAGAACCGGTGACTAGCAGGGTGTGTCCGAAACTGTTCACCCGCCCAGCATGCCAGCTGGCTCCGACATCAGCCACGCCAGCGGCGTACATTGAGTTTCCCGGCTTCGAGTGAGACCGCTACGCTGCCATCCGTGTCGGTGCGGGCAACAACCATGCCGAGTGCCGCCACTCTGGTCAAGGTCTTGGAGCTGGGGTGCCCGTAGGAGTTGCCCTGCCCGCAACTCGCAACCGCCAGCTGAGCCGCCGAGGCTGCGAGGAACTCCGGAGCCTGCCGGGAAGAGCCATGGTGGGGAATTTTCAGGACATGCGCACTAAGTGAGATCCCCAGATCACGGGCCCTGCGTATCGCCTGCTCCTGACCGCCAGGCTCCGCGTCCCCAGGAAGCAAGACCCGCATTCCTGCGACATCGGCGACTCCCACCACGGAGGAGTCGTTCTCCACGGAGCTTTCGCTCTCCCCCGCCACCGAGGTACCGCCTGGCTGCCATGCCGATGCGGTGACCCATCCAACCTCCCCAACAGTCATGCTCTGCCCAGGGACGGCCACGATCACACGCGCCCCGTAGGCCTCCGCTGCGGCGTCAACTGAGGCGGCAGACATCCCAGGGGAGCGCAGCGGGCTCACCAGAACCATCTCGGGCCGGAACCGGGACAGGACGGCCTCGGCGCCCCCGATATGGTCCGCGTGAAAATGCGTGAGAACGAGCAACGGGATATGCCTGATCCCGAGGGATTCCAGGCAGGCGATGGTGGGGGCAGGCTCGGGTCCGGTGTCCACAAGGACGGCTGTTGCATCACCAGCACGCAACACCGTCGCATCTCCTTGCCCGACATCACAGAACACAACCTGCCATCTCCCCGGCCAGTCCAGAGGAACCGGACGTAGCCATCCGGCGACCAGCAGGCCAAGGATCAGGCACAGGGCTCCTGCCCGCCGCCGGAGTGCTGCCCAGGCCAGCACCGCAACAGCCCCAGCCAGCAGAACACTGGCGATGATCCCGGGAGGTGTCGTGGGCCATTCGAGGACTGAACCCGGCATCGCAGCGCCACAATGAGCTATCCAGAGGATGGGTTGCACCACCCAGCCCGCCAGCCAGGCCACCAGGGCAGCAGCCGGTGGCGCCCAGGTCAAGATGGTAGCCACGAGACCCAGCACAGTGGCAGGCCCGACGAAAGGACCCGCCAGCGCATTCGCGACCACCCCAACCACCGACACTTGGCCCGAAAGCGCCGTTGTCAGCGGGAGTGTGGCCAGCTGAGCGGCCAGAGGCACAGCAATGGCCTCGGCAAGCCATCCAGGCGCCCATGAGCCCATGCTCTTGACCATCGGTCCTGCACCGACGCTGATGCCGAGGCACGCTGCCGCGGAAAGCGCAAAACCCCAGGAGCGGGACAGCCAGGGATCCAGCGGCAGGAGAACGAGGATCGCGACGCTGAGATTGCGGACGCTGCTTTTGCCACGCCCGATTCCCATCGCAGGCAAGGCCACAAGCCCCATGGCTGCTGCGCGCAGCACAGAGGGCTCGGCCCTACACACCAGCACGAACAAAGCCACTCCCCCAGCGGCAACTCCGCGGACCGCCCAACCCCTGACGCCTATGAAACGCGTGGCGAAAAGCAGCACCCCAAGCAGCAGCGTGAGGTTGGAACCGCTGACCGCCAGCAAGTGACTGAGCGAGGTGGCACGGAAGACATCAGTGAGCTCCGGCGTGATCCCGCTGCGATCTCCGACCACCAGCGACGGCACCAGAGCCGCCTGCTCGGGTGGGGAGTGGGATGCGGCCTCGCGCAAGCCGGCATGGATCGCGGTCACCAAAGCATTGAAGAAGTCGGGCGCCCGGGTTTCGCCGGAAATTCTAGTCACCCTCACAACGAGGGCTTCGTGGGACTCAGGTTCCGAGGAACCCAATCGCCCCAAGATCCTGTAAACCGCTCCTGGCGCGATGTCCATCAGCTCCGTTGCCAATTGGTCACCTGCCAGTAGCAGGACCGGCTGCGACGTGCTCAGGCTCCGCCGGTTCACCTCAAGCTCCAGCAGCGTCGCCCTGGCGATCGCTAAGGTACGCCCTGAGTGCTGGGTCAGGGCCGGCTCCCCCTCCAGCCTGATCAGCGCTGACCCCAGTGGCTCCTCGGCTGCCCACCTGGCGGGAAGACCCTCGTGGACCGCTGAGGAGCGCACCCCAGCCAGAACCGCGGCCACGACCAGGACACAGACGGCAAGATCGAACCAGATCTTCCGCAGCAGTAGGGCACAGACCACGAGCACACCGATACCAGCGCACAACAGCCCCGTGGCTGGCCGCCATCCCGAGGTCCCTGCCCAGCAGCCTATCCAGGCTGCCACTGCCAGGGGAACCAGGCGCCAGTCATGGCGGCTCACAAAGTCACCAACGGCGCTAGTTTCTCGAAAACCTTCGGGCCGATCCCCGAGACCTGCCGTAGCTGAGAGACCTCTGTGAAGGACCCGTTGTCGGTCCGCCACTTGATGATGGCCTCAGCCAAGACGGGTCCCACCCCGGGGAGTTCCTGCAGCTGCTGCGAGGTGGCACGGTTCAGGTTCACGAGCCCTGCCCCAGAACTTGAGCCCGATTCCGTCGCCACACCGCCTCCCGGCTCCACAACCTCCCCACGTGGCGAGGCTGAGGTGCCGACAATGATCTGCTGCCCGTCACGTACGGGAGCCGCCAGGTTCAGTTCACCGGGGTCCGCCCCGGAGACCAGCCCACCCGCGGCCTCGATCACGTCCAGCACGATTGCTCCTTCAGTGACGGAGACCACCCCAGGCCTGGCCACCGCTCCCAGCACATGAACTCTTAGCACACCACGGCTGGCGGAGACCTCGGGACTACTTGACAGTGCAGGCCCTGAGGTGGAGATCATGCTGGGTGAGCTGGCCGGCAGTTCTGTGGCGGAGCTCTGTCCCAGGGCATAGAAGGTGATGAGCACGCCACAGGCCAGCAGCGCTATCACCACGACAACATGTTCGCGGCCGAGCATGACCAGCCGCCGCCAGCCTGTGCGTGCCTTGGCCTCGGGTGTTTCCTCCCCCGCTTGCGCAGGCGGGTCACTTTCGGTCGAGATGTCATCCGCTCGCCGCGCCGCGCCGAGCGGGGCCTGCCCGGAGGCCACGAGCGCCAGCCGCGCCCGCTCAATCTGCTGCTGATCTGTGAGACTCCCCATGCCAACACTCTGGGCAGGGCTGGGGCCGATCCTCCAAGGGTGCCGGAACCTGTTGGAAACTCTCACCACGATGCGCTGTAGGTAAATCTTGGGTTAACAACGATTCAATTCCTTGACTGCTGCAAAGTGCGTGCCTAAGGGTTGTCCCCAGGAATCTCGACAACAGCGTCGGGCCGGAAAAACATATGGAGTTACCCATGACCCTGCCAAGGAAACACTTACCTACCGGATTGATGGCTCTCTGCTTGGGTCTTGGGACACTTTTCATCACGCCTTCCCACGCGGCAGCCGATCCCGCCAGCTGCACGCCTTCCCACAACGTCTCATTGTTCACCTACAACGACTTCCATGGGCGGCTGAGAAATGCATCAGCGCTGTTCACCCCTGTGGAAAGAGCACGATCTGTCCAGGGAGAGGCGAACGTCGCGCTGATCAGCAGCGGAGATGACATTGGCGGCTCAACATTCGAGTCCATGGCAGACAATGACAACCCCACCTTGAAGGTGATGTCAGCAGTGGGCCTCAACGTGCAGACCGTGGGAAACCATGAGTTCGACAAAGGCTGGGCCGACCTCGCCGGCCGGGTGAATACCTCCTTGAACGGCATAGAGCAGCTTGGGGCGAATGTCTACGCGAAAGGCACCAGACAGGTGGCCTCTCCGCTCAAGGCATACAGGACCTTTAAAGTGGGTGACTTGAATGTCGCGGTTATCGGGGCAGTCACCGGTGATCTGTCATCTGTTGTCTCCCCCGCAGGAATCACCGGCCTCACCATCGGCGACCCGGTGGAGGCCGTGAACGAGACCGTCGCTCAGCTGCCCCCAGAGACCGACCTGGTCATTGCCTCCATCCACGAGGGAGCGCCAGACGGAAACAGCACCGGTGACGAACAGGCCGAGGCCAGCCCGAACTTTCACAAGATGTGGACGGGCATAGACTCCAGGGTTCACGTCGTGCTGAACGGTCACACCCATCAGAGGTATTCGTGGACAAACGCCAAGGGCCAGCTCTTCACCCAGGCGGGCTCATATGGGACCGTAATCAATGAGCTTCGGGCCGGCGTGACCTCGGCTGGGACGCTCTGTGGAGTCTCCAACACCGCAATTGAGATCGACCCTGGAGTTGCCGACGACAGCCTCCCGCGTATCCAGCGGATCTCCGGTATCGTCTCCGCAGCCGTAGCCAGGGCCGACGAGATCGGAACCACTGTGATCGGCAAGGCCACCGCAGCCATCTCGACCCCAACCGGTAACTCTGATGTCCGGGATGTGGAATCCCCCATGAGCAACCTGGTGGCTCAGATGTTCCATGAGGTACTGGGCAATGGGGATCCGTATTTCATCGGCGTCCAGAACCCCGGAGGAACGCGCGATAGTTTTGACTCCGGTGACATCACCTACAAGGAGGCAGCGCTGACCCTGCCGTTCGCAAACACATTGCTGACCACCCGGTTGACGGGAACCCAGTTCAAAACGGTCTTGGAACAGCAATGGCAGCGCAATGCCAGGGGCGAGATCCCCTCACGACCCTTCCTGCGCCTTGGCCTATCCAGCAATGTCTCCTACACCTATGACGAGTCACGTCCTGAGGGCGATCGCATCACCTCAATCTTCATCGGCGGTGTTCCCCTTGACCCGGACCGGCTCTATTCCCTAGGTTCCACCTCCTTCCTGATCGCAGGCGGTGACAATTTCCGGGAGCTGGCCAAGGGAGCCAACACCCGGGATACAGGACGCGTCGATCTGGAGGCATGGACCAGCTGGGTGAAGGACAAGCAGACTCTCTCCCCGAGCTATGCCAAACGTGGCCTGTCACTCATTGCTGCACCCACCGAATTGAACCGTAACGGCGAGACCGTGACGTTCAGCTTCGATCTGCCCTCAGGAGCCGTTAAGGCTCGTGAGGGTGTGGATTTCCTGTTAGGGACGGCGACTGGAAATTCCCCGAAAGATCCTGCCAGGGTGACTCCAGCGCTCGCCAACGACAGCGTTGAGGTGTTCCTCGGCGAGACCAGGGTCGGCGGCGGAACCGTTACGGAGGGCAGGGCACGGGTAGATATCAGTCTTCCCGCTGGCTGCGCGATCCCCTCTGGCGCCCAGACCCTGGTCTTCAGGTTCTCCCCTTCCGGGACCGTGGCTCGCCAGCAGGTCAAGGTCGCTGGCGACGACTCAGTATGCGGTTCCGCTTCTCCAATGGGCGGCTCACGGCTGCCCAGACCGGGACTCCCGAGGACTGGTATCTGAGACCGGTGACGTACGTGGATAGCGTCTGCCATTGAGCCATGCGCCAAGCCAGGTGTGACGAATCAACAGCTCATACGTGATGAGCAAGATTGTGGTGGAGACCACCCACACGATCACGAGTTTCACAAGTACTGGCCACGCCAGGTCAGCCAGCGGGATCTCGAGCGCCACCAGCAAGGGCAGGTGCATCAGGTACATCCAGTAGGAGGCATCGGCGAGATACCGGATCCAGGAGTGTGCCCGGTCCAGGAAACGCATTCCAACACCCAGCAGCCCGAATACGAGAAGCCAGCTCGCCACGGCGGTTACGGCTGAGAGCACGGCCGTTGGCAGCCCCGGCAGCCATACGACCACGGTGATTAGAAGACCGGCTGCCAGCATTGGAAGCCAGTTCTTGGCGACTCGCTGCATAGAACCGGCTGCTGCATGCAGGAACCAGCCAGTCAGGAAAGCCCCCAGGTAGCCGGTTAGGGAGGCCAGTTCCGGCACGATCGTCGTCGGAGCGATGATTCCGCCTGCCGGATCCCTGCCTTGCATCACCAAGGCAATCAGAAGGGTCGAGGCTGGAAGTAGGACGCCGGCCGGGTGTGACAGCACCTCTCCGATCCGGGTGGCGGTCCTTCCCGCGATCTCAGCACCCAGGAACCGGAGCAGCAGGGCCCTGGCCGCCAGCACCACAACAACCAGTTCAAACAACACCAGCAGAAACCACAGCTGTCCCGGGGTGAACATCATCAGTGGTGAGACCGGCTCTGTGGGCGTGGGGGCCGGCAGTCCTCTTACAGAGGCCCCATACATGGAGAGAAAACCAAGCGGAATCACCACGAAAGGCCAGAAGACAACAGCTGGCAACAGGATCCGCTTCGCACGATCCCTCAAGTAGCTACCCGGCCCACGCCTCAAGGTGACCATCCGCCCAAAATAGCCCGCAAGCAGCATGAACAAGGGCATCCGGAACAGATGGATTGCTCCACATGCCAGCAGCGAAACGCTGCTGCGCTGAGAGTCATTGATCATCCAGACGATGTCCGTGAAGGGCATTAATGAGTGCAAGACGATGCCTAAAAGTAGTGCCCCTGCACGAACGGCATCCAGCCCATGCAGGCGTTTCTCAGTGGTCATGATGTGAAACTAGGATCCTCAGGCGCGCCGCGCCATCATCCGATCGTTGGATGGCGGTGTGGCCACCCAGCTAGGAAAATGGACTGGTGGAAAGCTCCAACAGCCTGATGGAGGCACGAGCCGTCCGTTGGGGGCCACTGATACTGCTGGCAATTTCGCTGGCCACCGGCTGGGCCCTGACCAACCGGATAGTCGAGCAGGAGAACATGCTCACTTCTCTATGGCCCAGCTCCCTGATCCTGATGCTCCGCATCATCGTGGCCATCCGTCCATTGGCCCGGGGCAACCGGATGACGGCTGTCTTCGTAGCAGGCAATCTGCTGCTCACCCTGGCCGCCTCACTGCTCAACCCATTCATGTGCATCTACGTGTTCTCAAGTTATCTCGATATTCAACGCCTTATCACAGGACCCTTTCTCGTTCCCGCCACCATGGCGACGGGGCTAGTGACCGCCGTGGGCCAGGCTGGCGGCATCCCAGGAGCCTCCATGACGCCTTGGCTTCCGCCCTTGCTAGCTATGGTCAATATCGGAGTGGCCGCTCTCATGCTGGCTTTGAGCCGGGAACATGAACGCCAAGTGCAAATCCGGGAGGAGACAGCAGAGCGACTAGCAAAAGCCAACGAAGCGAACCTGGCCCTGCACGAGGAGTTGATGGCCCAGGCACATCAGATGGGCAGGGAGCAGGAGCGGGCAAGACTGTCCCGGGAGATACATGACACGGTGGCCCAAGGACTCATTGGTGTCATCCGGCAGTTAGAGGCCATCCCCGAGACCCTGAATGGCAACGCACGCGAACGTATTCAGCGGGCCGAACAGGTGGCCCGGGAATGTCTCCTGGAGGCACGGCGGGCAGTACAGGCGCTAGCTCCCCACCAGCTTGACTCCACCCCTCTAGCGGAAGCTCTGCACGCGATCATCCGGACCTGGGGGCGTACGAACCGCATCGTCACGGAGCTGGATGCGGACGCGGCCCCAGCTCCCTCCGCCAACGACGGGATCCTGGTCCGTATCGTTCAGGAATCCCTGGCCAATGTCGCCCGGCATGGGAAAGCCAGCAGAGTATGGGTGCGGCTCGACGCCACAGCAGAGGGACCGCGCATCCGCATCACTGACGACGGCATCGGTTTCGATCCGGCTCCAGCCGCCGGTCACGGGATCCCTGGCATGCGCGACCGCATCACCGAGGCCGGAGGAGATTTCAGCATCGACAGCACGCCAGGCAGAGGGTGCACAGTGACTGCGGTGGTTCCAGCATGACTCTACGCCTGGTGGTAGTGGATGATCACCCGGTCGTCCGTGACGGGCTGGCTGGCATCTTCGAGTCGGAGAAGAACATCGAAGTGGTCGGGCAAGCCGGGAACGGATCCGAGGCGATGACCGTCATTGATGAATGCAAACCGGATCTGGTGCTGATGGACCTGCGCATGCCCGGTGGCGACGGATTCACAGCGATCCGGGAGCTGCGTGAGAAAGACACCCGTATCCGGATTCTCGTGTTGACCACCTACGACAGTGAACGCGATATTCGCAGGGCAATGGCTGCTGGAGCCAATGGCTACCTGCTGAAGGACTTACCACGCGAACAGCTGATACAGGCTGTCCTGAGCATGATGACCAAGCCATCCGCGGCCCCTGCGGCTGACCTCCCGGAATCACATCTGGCACTCACCGACCGGGAAATCGAGGTGCTGGGATTGGTGGCGGATGGGTTGACGAACCGGGCAGTTGCCAGAAAGCTAGGAATCAGCGAGGCGACCGTCAAAACCCACCTGACCCACATCTACCCCAAACTGAACGTGCCAGACCGGGCTGCCGCGGTACGTGAGGCCTGGGAACAGGGGCTGGTATGACCCCATATCTCCTCATCCGCCCCAGGCTTTATTCACCGCGCGTTTGGAAGAATTGCAGGTTCCCGCCGCATAGCCACGTTCACCCTGGCTGAAGAACTCCTATCGCTTGGGCGGGGACAGGAACTCTTCCAGCTCGGCCCGGGTGGGTGGGTTGGCGCCCTGCCTGGTGCAGACCAGCGCGGACGCGGCGGCTCCCCAGCGAAGCGCACTTTCCACCTCATCCGGACGCCTCGCGTAGGCAGCGAGGAAACCTGCCATGAACGTATCCCCAGCTCCCACCGTGTCAACCAGTTCGATGGAGTGGCCGGCAACACAGATCTGGCGCCCGTCCGGTTTGATCGCGACAGCTCCGTCAGGCCCCGTCGTAACAATGCACAGGGCCAAGCCGTACTCGGCACACCAGGCCTCCGCATAAGGAAGTGGATCCGGATCATCCACAAGCCAGGAGATGTCCTCGTCGCTGGCTTTGACGATGCCACCCCCAGCTCCGACCGCAGCTATCAGCTGCTCGACACGCTGAAAGTACTCAAAACGGTCAGGAAGCACCGTCGGGCGCACGTTGATGTCATAGCTGAGCGAGGCAGGAGTGGATCTGACGAAATTCAGCACGGCCCGCGCCCCTGGACCGGAAATGGTCCCGATCGATCCGAAGTGCAGCCAGTCATTTTCTCGTAGTTCGGGAAACTCACCAGCGCGCCAACCGAAATTCGAGGTGTTCTGGAAGTGAAACGTATAGGAGGCCCTCCCCTCAGCGTCGAGTGAGACGACTGCGACCGAGGTGGGATCCGCCGTCCGGACGGCCAGGTCCATGGCGACATGATTGTCCTGAAGATACCGCTCAAGTTGGGCACCGAAGGAGTCGCCACCGAGGCGGCCGAGGAAATGACTATCCTCTCCCAGCCTCGCTAGAGCTAGGGCAGTGTTCAAAGGTCCGCCTCCGCACAGCGCTGACCAGCGGGTTTCAGCCGAGGAAACCTGCTCTCCCGGAAGCAAATCGATGAGGGCCTCTCCGCACACAACGAAACGCATGTCCTCACTCTAATAGCCTTGGCCGCTGGGGGGTATGGGCGGAGCGAAACGGAGGTCTGATGGCCAGAGCACGCAGCCCTCTGAGAAGCGGCAGGAGCTGATGCTCAGGTGCCAGCACCTCAAGCTGTTCCAGGCACTCAGTCTGCTGTGCTCCCTGATTGTCGAACCAGCAGACCAGCGTCAATAACCCCAGCACGTCAGGCACATACGAGTCGCTGCAGGTTCTCCTGGCGTATGCGAGACGAGGACGTATGCTCGCGGCGCTTTCACGGCTCAGACCTGCAACGATCTCACCCGCGATGTCCGGATAGGACACCAGAACAGCCAGTTGTGCGCCTTCAATGGGCAGCAGTGGATCTCCACAGGTCAAGAGCCTTCTCAAGAGCTCCAGCCGCTGATCATCATCGAGGTCGGACACGTAGTCACAGGCCTGTTCTGACAGGAACTCCACCTCCCCTGGCTCCCCAGCAGCCCTCACCTCGGCAACAGCCTCCGCCCGGCTGGCGGCGACCGGTATGCCCAGGTAGACGGCCTCAGCCGCGAGAGTGGTGGTCCCTGGATCCCATGGATACCCTTCCGGTGGTTGCAGACCCAGTGGCGTGACGGTCCAATAGCGGGTCGGGCTTGCGATGAGCACGTCCATCACTGTCCCGTGGATCTCCAGGGCCAGACGGATCAACCGTTCGGAATTCTCATCGGGGTAACGCGTGTAGCCAAGGATCACGAAGTTGCAGGATTCCAGCGACTGGGCTGCGGCCTCGACTTGCCTGATCAGATCCGCTCTGCCCTCATCGAGCCAGTCAAGATCAGCGCGAGCGCAGAACTCCACGCTCGTTCCGCAAACCCCAAGGACAACGCAGGATTCGGTTGGGTGGAATCCGAGGCAGATTCCAGGCACGCAGAGAAGGTCCTCATCTGTAGAGCTGCGCAGGGTGGCTTCGAAAGTGTTCACATCATCTTGGTGGGCATCCTCAAACACGATCCTCCGTTTCAGGCCAGGCCACGGCGATTGTTAAAAACCCATTGATAAAGCTGTGTTGGCCTGGGTACATCCAGACGCCCGCGTTGGCAGGGGCGGCATCTGTTGAGTAGGGACGCCCAGTACCGTGTATCGACCACGATCGGCTGCGAGGGCATAGAGGGCGTTCACCAAGCCTCGCCGGCAAGGGATCAGGTGAGACGCAGCTGCGGGTATGGTGTGAGCTACCATGAGCGCTCCACAATGGCAGAACAATCCCCAGCAGGATCCCAAGCAGCATAGACGCGATCCCCGGCAGCCTTTCGGCTCCCCCACTCCGGACAGCTTCAATGCACCCACCCAGATCGAGGCATACCAGCAGCCACGCAGTGGAGTGATGCGTAACATCTTGATCGGAGTCGCGGCTCTCGCCATCGTGGCTGCCATCTTCCTCAGTATCCAATACCTCAGCCCGGATCGGGACGAGACGTCCAACCGTCCTGGTGGTTCGGCAGCGCCGTCAGTGGCCACCTCCTCGCTGGGAGCTGGAAGCCAGTCGGCGCCCTTCGACGCGAATGGTGGCGGGACCTTCGAGGTCCTCTCCCATGACTGGCTGGATGACGGCGTCGACGTCACAGTCCGCATCACCCTGAATGAGGGTTCAGCCTCCTTCGACGCCTATCTGCTGTCGAACACCACGATGAAGAACTACGACCCGGTGAACTCATCCCCCGTCATCGTCGACTCGAGCGAGCCCACAGAAGTCACCTTCCAGTTCAAGGCCCCCCGCGGTAAGAGTACTGTCATACTCGCCACGGGAGGTGGCAAGGCCATCACCGGCCTGGAGATCAGCCCTCCGTGACCGCTGCAGCCTCTGTTTTTTGCGCGGCCTTCTCGCGTTCGGCGACAGCGTCCGGGTGGTCCTTTGAAAGCAGGACGACCCCGTAGACGGCCAGCCCAGCCGAGATGATCATGCCTAAGGCCGGCCCAAGGCCCATCCCGGCACCCTCTCCGAGGACGAACAACCCGAACAGCACGGCGACGAAAGGGTCAACCGTGGTCATGGTGCCGACGGTGATTTCCGCTGGCCCGGAGGCGTAGCCTTGCTGAATCATCCAGACACCCAGGCCGTAGCAGGCGAGCATGTAGCCGATGACTGCAAGGGTGCTGGGGTGCAGCAGATGGAACTGCCCGGACTGCACCATGTTCATGGCCGCCTTCATCATCCCAGAGGCCAGGCCGTAGAAGATCGCACCGACGGAGGACCACATCATCGCCTTCGCCCAGGGGGCAGCCTTCTTGGCTGCCAGGAACGACAGCACCGCGCAGACGACGCAAACCACGATGAACGACCAGGTGATTGGCAGGAAATCGAACTGTTTCTCGCCGTTCGCAAAAAGTGACGAGAAGATGGTGAAACCAACCACGCCAAGCACAGTGACCAAGACCGCACGCCACACCCGGCTGGGAATCTGATGCCCGTGGATACGGGAGGCGAGAATCACCGACCACGGAACCGCCAGGATGCCGACCGGCTGCACCACCGCCACCGGGGCCATGGTCAGCGCCCAAAGATGCAGACCCGCGCCGGCAAACACACACAGCAGTCCGAGAAGCCACTTGGGAATCAGCATCAGCTTCAGCAGCCCCACCAGCGTGAGGCGGTTAGAAGAGGCCGTGGCCTTGGGATCAAACGTGGACTTCACTCCAAGATGCTGCAGGGTCGCCCCACTGGCAAAGAGGAACGAAGAAATCACCTGCAGCGTGATGGCAAGGGGAATACCCACGTGCGTCACCTTTCACTCACTAACAGAACCGCAAGGAAAACACTAGCGGGTGAGCAGCCCCAGGCCGTCAGACCCAGGGGTGGGTTCACCCCTGGAATCAATCGGTGTACACCACTACTTTGTCCCCGACACGCACTTGGTCGAACAGCGACGCGATGGCGCCCTTGTCCCGGACGTTCACACAGCCATGGGAGGCACCGTTGTAGCCGTTACTCGCGAAGTCGGCGGAGTAATGGATGGCCTGGCCGCCTGAGAAGAACATGGCATACGGCATGGGGGTGTGGTACATCGTCGAGACATGGTCGCGGGACTTCCAGCCGACCGAGAAGACCCCGTTGCGAGTGGGGGTCAGTTCCGAGCCGAACCTGACGTCCACCGTCATCTGGACCTGTCCGTCGATCACCCAGACCAGCTTGCGCTGCGCCTTCGACACACACAGCACACGGCCCTGAAGACAACGAGCGTCGAGGCCTGTTTCATCGTCTGCGGGGTTCACCGAGGGTTTCACATTATTCAGCTCGTCCTGGGTGGGCTTGCGGGTCATGGCGCTGATCCGGTCAAGCGTGCGCTGATCTACCTCGCCCGTCACGGGAAGCTGCCGTTTACCCTGAAAACCTTTCACGGCCTCCATGGTGGTCTCGCCATACTCTCCATCGACATCCGGGTTGAACCACCCGATCTGCTTCAGCCGGGCCTGCAGATCTTTGACCTGATCTCCCGTGGCTCCCTTGGACATAAGCGCCGGACCAGGCTTCAGGACGTTGAACATCTCATCATGGGTGGGTTCGCGAGTCATTGAGGCCAGGCTGTCCATGGTCGCCTGATCGACAAAACCGAGCACGGGGAGACCACGCTTGGCCTGGAAACCCTCGACAGCGGCTTTTGTCTTGTCGTCGTATTCGCCTGATATCTGCCCCGTGAACCAGCCGACCTGGAGAAGACGGTGTTGAAGAGCCCTCACCTCATCGCTGCTGTCGCCTGGTGACAACAGCGCCGCAGGCGTAGTCTCCGACGGTGTCGGCTCGGGTGTGGGGGTGGGTGATGACGACGGGGTGGGTGATGACGACTCACTCTCGTCACTCTCGCTGGGCTCCACAGCCTGGGTGGCAGCAGGTGTCGCGGGGGTCGTGGAAACCTCATTGGAAGAAAGACTCGGCTCGCTGTTCACAGGAACTTCTCGGCTACATCCGGAAATAGCCAGCAACGAAATCACAGACACAACGGCAAGACGTCGCACGATGAGGCTCCCGGTTTGATGTGGACTCGCGTCCGGCCCTTCGCTATCGAGAAAATATCGTAGCGCATCTAGGGCCAGCAGGTCATGAGGCGGCATGTCCGCTGAGTAGCTTTTTCCGCTCCGCATGATCGGGCAGCGCAGCTGCCACGAGAGCCCAGAAATCCTGGCCATGATGTGCGTGCCGGAGGTGCGCCAGCTCATGCACGATCACATACTCGAGAGCTGCGGCAGGAAACCGGGCCAGCGCCGTGTTGAGAGTGATGGATCTGGTCCGCTGATTGCAGGATCCCCATCTGCTCCGCATGGCGCGATAACGGATGACAGCGGGCTGTGGGACTCCCAATGCCGCTGCCCAGGAACTCAGCAGCGGGCGGGCCACACGTTCGACCTCCTGCCGCCGGAACCGTGCGATGGCTTTTTCCCTGGCCAGATCATTAGAACCAGTCAAGAGCAGGCGATCACCAGCCACCCAGGCCCGGGCCCGGGCGCCATGATGATGTTCTACCGCATGCCACCTGCCCCAGAGCCGGGCCGCTCCCCCATCCTCCAGACGGTCCTGTTCGAGACTGACGCTCTTGAGGCGAGCCCGTTGCCTGTCAATCCATGCCCGCTGTTCCCGCACAAACTGCGCTATCTGCCTCGCAGGCACACCCCGCGGAGCAGAGACGGCAACCTCCCCATGGGGCGGCAGCACCTTCAACCGGATATTGCGCATTTGCTTCCAGCTGATCATCACCTGGAGGTCATCCACCTCAACGGAGAGCCTGTCTGCCACAGGCGAATACTGCCACCACTCTTCAACAGCTGCTGCGCAGCGGCTCAGGCTTCCGGTGGTGCGGGTAGCACGGGATTGCGCCCACTCAGGGTTGAGAACAGCGTCCCGGTGACTGATGCGCTGACGAGGATGGCCGACAGCATGGTCAGCTGGAAAGTCGCTGCCTCAACCGGGCTGGCCCCGCCGAAAAGCGCTCCGATGAAAGCCCCTGGCAGGGTCACCAAACCGGTGTTACGGGTCTGGTCCAGATTGGGCAGCAGGGATTCTCGCACCGAGTCTCGCCGGCGCCAGGCCGTCGCCTGGGATGGTGTTGCTCCGAGAGCCAGCCACCCCTCAACCTCACCGCGATGCGCGTCGAGTTCTGTCCGGATCCTGCGTGATGTCAGGGTGACTATATTCATCGCGTTTCCGATAACGCTTCCAGCGATGGCCACGACATGCTGCGGAGTGGGTGATATCAGCCCCAGCAGGAGTGTCAGGAGCAGCGCGGACATGCCTCCGGCGATGACGGAGACCACAGCATAACGTCTCCCTCCGGGTAGCCCTTCCGCCCTGGATGCTCCCGTCCACGAGGCCGTGGCGAGCATCAGGGCAACAAACCCCAGCACGAGCCAGGGCCATTGATTGACCCCACTCAGCAGCACGGAGATCACCGCAAGCTGTAGGCCTGCCCGGAACACAGCGGTGGCCGGCAGCCAGCGCAATGAAACCCCGTGCAGGCGCAGCAAAAGCAAAGCGGCCGCGACCAATGCCAGGATCCCACCGATGAACCGAAGCCAGTCCCACACATTCACACTCGGACTGTATCGCCGTCAGTTTCGCGGCCAGCGTCAGCTCTCCGAATCAGAGACGCACCACCTGAGCTGTGCCGATCTGTTCGAAACGCTCCGGCTGGCAGGTGAGAATGATCGTCTGGACGGTTTCCCCAACCCGGTTCAACACAGCCCCAAGACGCCTCAAGCGTTCTGGGTCGGCAAAGCCCAGGGCATCATCGATGATCAACGGCACACCTTCCCCAGGCTGCACCAGCTGCGCGCAGGCAAGTCTGCCGAGTAAGGAGAGCTGTTCGCGCGCGCCGCTCGAAAGCGACCCGAAGGCAATGGTCTCCCCCTCCACAGTGCGGGAGCTGATACTCAAATCCGGCGCCACATCCACCTCGAGGGTGGGCCCGAAGACAAGCCGTCCCAGCGCCTCGATCCGTTCCCTGAACGGTGCCACGTAGCGCAGCTGCGCCTCGGAGCGATGGCGCCTGAGCGTCTGCCTGAGCAGGTTTACCGCCTCGGCGGCACGCCGGCGAGAGGCATGGCTGGTCTCGGCGTGACGCTGCCTCGCTGCCGCATCAGCAAGACGATCGTATGCTCCCCCGGCGAGCCGGTCCTCAAGCAGCGCAGAAAGCCTGGCTAGCTCATCATCCAAGGCTTTGCATTCTTGCTCCAGCCGGTCCACGACCGATGAGGCATTACTGAGCTGGAACTCCAGCGCCGGAGCGTTGGTGGCCTCAAGAGCCTGAGCAACGGCTTTCTGCCCAGCCCTACGGCTTTCAAGCACGATCTCGGCATCCGCAACAGCGGCAGTAATCGCCTCGTCGGAGGCCTCCTGGCGCGCTAGCTCAAGCCGGGCGCCGGCCTCGTCACGGCGGGCCTGAAGATTGTGCATCTCCGCTTCTGTCCGGATTCCCCTTTCCCTCGCCGATTGCTGAATACCCCGCCTGGTCTCCAGCCTCGCGCGGATTTCCTCAACCCTGGCCTCGGCCGCCTCCCACGCCTCACCGATCCGGACATGCTCTTTCTCCAGGGCAGTCAGGTCCCCAGGTTCAGCACCTTCAAGGACCGCCGACAGCAGATCAACCCGGCTCCGCAGCTCAGCACCGCCCTCATCCCCGGAGAATGCCTGGATCGTCTCATACGCAGCATCTCGTTCCCGGGTGGCGTTCGCGTGCTCCCTAGCCGCCACGCGGGCGGCCGCGACATCCGGGACCCCATGCTCTGCGAGCGCCTCCGCCAGGGCATCTGCGGCTCCTCGTGCTCTTTGCTCTACATCCTCAGTGCCCTCACCCGGGTAAATCCTGATGCATGCGCTACCCGGCACCTCAATCGTGATCAGGTCCTTGACAGGGACCGGGCCATATTCCCCAGTTTCAAGAACCTCCCCATCCAATACGATCGCATTGGATATTTCGAGGGAAATGCTCGCGGCGCTCGCTTCCCAGGCCTCATGACTGACTCGCGCAGCAACCTCCAGTTTTTCCAGGGAAAGACAAAGCTCATCATCAATCGTGTTGACGCTCAGAGTGGCCATCGCCTCATAAAGCCGGCGCTCGGCTTCCTCCAGTTTTTCCAGCCGCGCCTTCAACACCTTGAGCTCCGCCGCGTCCCTGGCACGCTGAACTCGGAGGGCTATCTCGCGTAGGTGCCTTCTGAGCGTGCGCTCCTTTTCCTGCGCGCCCCGTGCCCCCGTGAGGCATGCAGCCCAGACCGCCTCGGCCTCAGCGAGGTCGTCTTGCTCCTGCCTGACTCTGATCCGCATTTCGCTCAGCGCATCCTCGAGTTCAGTGACGATTCCCTTCAGCTCATCACGTTCGCGCGCACGCTTCTCAGCCACGTCCAGGACCACAGCAGCATCAGCTACCTGCTGGTCTGCCTCCGCCACGCGTTGCCGAAGCTCATCCAGGGAGCGGCTGGCCTCAGCCAGCTCCGCGATCTGCTCTCTGGCCCGGCCCAGACTCTCTTCCTTGGAGAGGCGGGCAGCAGTGGTTTCAGCATGCCTCTCAGCCAGGGAGTCGATCTCCCTGCTGGCCTCCTCGAGGTTTCTCACCTCCTGCTCAAGATCTTCCAATTCCTTGTGGGCACGAACGTATTCCGCATTGGGTCTGCCCGTAGCGGTGAAGTACCGGAGGTATTCGTTCTCGACAATGTCGAGAAGGTCGTCGTGTTCCTCATGTGAGGCGCCCACGACGTCCAGGGCGCGGCGGAGCGCAGGAAGCTGAGCCAGCTGGGCCTGCCCGAGTGAATCTCCCTGCATCACCTCGAGGGCTTCGAAGAGCCCTTCGTCTGTGGTCTCGGCAATAATCTGGAGGAAGCGCTCATGTGCCTCGTCGCCGCTGAGCGCTTCATGCCTGGGAGAGGTGATGTGCAGCTCGGTTTTCTTTCCTTTGATCCACTGTTTGCAGTAGGTGAGGCGGTATCCGCCGGTGCTAATCTCTATTTCCACCTCAGGACCGACCTCACGGCCGACAGGCTG
This sequence comes from Arachnia rubra, assembly GCF_019973735.1. Lineage (NCBI taxonomy): Bacteria > Bacillati > Actinomycetota > Actinomycetes > Propionibacteriales > Propionibacteriaceae > Arachnia > Arachnia rubra. The sequence continues at coordinate 1,466,391 of NZ_AP024463.1, read as the reverse complement.
AGTGGCCCGGATATCAGCCCGGTTAGCGCTGGCCTTGTGCATCCGCACGTGACGCAGGGCTTCTACCAAGGTGGACTTGCCGGCTTCGTTGCGCCCCTCAACGACTGTGACGCCATCAGCAAACTCCACGGAACGCTCGGTGGTGCCGCGGTAGTTCCGCAGGGTGATCCGGTGAATCCTCATGCTGTTGCCCTCACCAGTCGATAGAGCAAGGCCAGGGCATCCCTGGCGGTGGCATCGTCGCCCGCTGCCGCTGTCAGCTCCTGAAGCGCCTCGGATGCAAATCCGGTGAGTCCGAGATCGGTGAAGTCATGATCGTCGGGAAGAACCACGAGATCATTGTGACGCTCCCACGTGGTCAGCTTTGCGAACAACGTCTCAAGCTCAGCAAGCTCTGCTGTATACCGCGCGAACTCCGCGACGGAGAGGGTGCCGCGCAGTTTCAGCCAGACGGCGCTACGTTCCTTGGCAGGCAACTCCTGCAGGCGAGCGATCAAACGATCCACGTCCTCCGCAGCCGAGAGCTCCTCCTCCACGACGATAAAACTCCAGCGGCCCGTCCGGATCACCTCGACTTCTGGGATGCCATGGGTGATCTCGACGAGCAGGATATTGCCAGGCGCGGTCTCGCGGCGGTCCGTCACCTCTGGGGCACCCGGATACCAGATCCCGGGCGCCACCTCGGTAACGGAATGCCGATCACCGAGAACGGCGAAGTGGAGCAGGCCCTCACGAATCCTCGCGGCAAGGGCTGCATCATCGATGGCGGCCAACGACTCCCGGTCTGGGTTGAGACTGGACACCGCGCCATGGCCCACCACAATCCGAGTCATGCCGCCGGCGGGCGGTTCCAGGCCTGCACAGGCCGACGCTACAAGGTCGGTGTGCGGACGTTTCGAGAACCAGGGAGCGGCCACCACCTCGGTGCCAGGCACGATGCTGATGGGGCTGGAATCCTGGGCAACCGTCACGTGGGAGGGGCACCGGTCGCTGAAGGCCTGGGACCGGTAGATGGACGAGGCATCCAATGGGTCGTGATTGCCGGGTACCAGCACCACCGGGACCGGACAGAAACGCAACGCCTCGAACGCGCGTAGAAGTATCCCGCGGTCAAGCTGGTTCGATTCGAAGACATCCCCGCCGACCACGACGAAGTCGGCCCTACGCTGAGCGGCGATCCGCCCGATCTCGACGACGGCATCAAGCCTGGCCTGGTGAAAACGTGCGCGAGCGGCATCGTCCAGGAAATGGGCCGTCATCCCCAGCTGCCAGTCAGCAGTTGCGATGAACCTCATCGTTCTCCCTTCGTCGCACATCAGGTATATCAGCCCTCACCGACAGAATCTCAGGGCTCGGCCTCGACCCACCCCTTGACCCGCATATCCACGCATGTAATTATCTGCATATGAATGCAGATAAGAGCAGTGCTGGGACGCCCAACCCCGAGTACATCGACCTCGCCGTGGAGGTTTTCTCGATGCTGGCGGAGCCCACGAGGGTGCGCATCATCGTTGCATTACAGGGCTCCGAGCTCTCAGTGGGGCAGATCGCAGAGGCCGTTGGGAAGGCTCCCGCCGCCGTCTCGCAGCATCTCGCCAAACTGAGACTCGCCCGCATCGTCGCCAGCCGCCAGGAGGGACAGCGCATCTTCTACAGCCTCGCGAACGAACACGCGCCCCAGCTGGTGGCCGACGCCCTGTTCCAGGCTGAGCACGCCATTGACGAGAATCCGGCACATCACAGGAAGTCGTGATGCTGGCCGCACTGCACAACCGCACCTACGCGCGTCTCTTCACCGCCCAGGTGCTGGCACTCATCGGCACCGGCCTGCTGACGGTCGCCCTTGGGCTACTGGCCGTTGAGGTGGCGGGAGATGACGCAGGAATCGTCATGGGGACTGCCCTGACAATCCGGATCATCGCCTTCGTGACCATCTCACCGGTGATGTCCGCCCTGGTGAATCGGCTCCCCCGGACCACTGTCCTGGTCGGCGCCGACGCGGTACGCGCAGCCATGGCACTATGCCTGCCGTTCGTCACAGACCCCTGGCAGATTTATCTGCTGATCTTCGGCCTCCAGGCAGCCTCGGCCACTTTCACCCCCGCCTTCCAGGCCACCATCCCGCAGGTATTGCCAGATGAGGACGACTACACGGCGGCGCTGTCGTTGTCGCGGCTGGCCTATGACCTTGAATCGCTACTCTCTCCTGCCTTGGCCGCTGTCCTGCTCACGGTCATGAGCTACCACAACCTCTTCATGGGAACGGCGCTCGGTTTCGTCGCATCCATCGCACTGGTTATCTGGGCGCGCCTTCCCGCGCCTGTCCCCGATGTCCAGGCGCCTTTCATGGAACGGTTGACGCGAGGTGCCCGCATCTTCGGCCGCACTCCGGAACTGAGAGGCCTGATGGCGTTCAACATGTCTGTTGCATGCGGGATCGCAATGGTCCTGGTGAATACGGCCGTATTGGTAAAAACCCATCTGCACGGCGATGACTCTGGGGTGGCATGGCTGCTCGTTACCTATGGCGCTGGATCAATGCTGGTGGCTCTCGCCCTACCGTCAGTGCTCAAACGTCTCCGGGACTATTCCGTGATGCTGGCGGGAGCTGTCCTACTCCCAGCAGGGCTGGCACTGAGCGCCGCCGCGATCGGCATGTCCCAGGATGTGGCGCAGTGGATTGTGCTGGATCTCATCTGGTTCCTCCTGGGAGCGGCCACCTCCTTGATCTCAACGCCTTCCTCGCGCCTGCTGCGACGCTCATGTGAAGCAAAGGAACAGCCAGCGGTGTTCGCCGCACAGTTTTCCCTGAGTCATGCCTGCTATTTGATCGGTTACCCGACGGCGGGCTGGCTGGGAGCGTCGCTGGGGCTGCCCGCAGCCGCTCTCCTGCTGGCCTTCCTGGCCGCCGTCTCCGGAGCGATGGCATGGGCACTGGCCCGTGTACGCAGCCCTAGAGGGTAATTTTTGGCAATGATAGCCTTGCGAAAGTGAGCACCGGTCCTGATTCCATCCCCTTCGCACACCGGCCCACTGCAACTGCCCCCGGACACTGGGTGCTGGCCCGTGCCGGCAAACGGGTACTGCGTCCTGGAGGGCTTGGCCTGACACGCGCCATGCTCGGCCGCTGTTCTCTCGGCAACAAGGATGTGGTGGAGCTTGCACCGGGGCTAGGACGTACTGCCCGGGAGATCATCGCAGCGGCTCCACGCTCCTATGTAGGGGTTGATAGTGACGCCACCGCGGTGGCCCGGGTCAACGAGGTGGTTAAATCGGTGGGTGGTTCCTGCCGGCAGGCGGATGCCGCAGACACGGGTCTCGGTGATGCCAGTGCGGACGCTGTGATAGGTGAGGCCATGCTCACCATGCAAAGTCCGCGTGGCAAAGCCGGGATCGTGACCGAGGCGGTCCGGATCCTACGTCCCGGTGGCCTCTACGCGATCCATGAGCTGGGGCTGGCGCCCGACGACATCGATCCAGAAATCGGTTCGGACATCTCCAAGGCCTTGGCACGTTCCATTCACGTCAATGCCCGCCCATTGACCCTCGCGCAGTGGAGTGAATTGTTGATCAGCAACGGTCTCGTCATCGAATGGACCAGCACTGCCCCCATGGCCCTGTTGAAGATTGGCCGGAACCTCGCGGACGAAGGGGTTCTTGGCGTGCTGCGCATCGCCAAGAACCTGGTGACCCAACCGGATCTGCGTCGCAGGGTGCTTTCCATGCGACAGACCTTCACCACATACGAGTCATCAATGTGCGGAGTGGCACTGGTTGCCCGCAAACCCTCCCAATCCTGAAAGGAAGATCATGACCACAAACCCCGTATTGAGCTACGTCCATGGCATTGCCTCCATGATCGAGATCAACAAAGCAGCCACGGTGTCCCGAACGATCATGAACGCGGAAACCTGCCGTGCAGTGCTGTTCTCCTTTGACAAAGGTGAGGCCTTGAGCGAACACACTGCTGCAATGCCTGCGGTTGTCATGGTGCTCGAAGGGCGGTTGCGTATCGATGCTGACGGGCAGGGCGTCGAACTCGCGCCCGGGGATCTGCTGCATTTCGGCACCCGGCTCCCCCACGCTGTCGAGGCTCTGGAACCCAGCAAGATGCTACTGCTGATGCTCGACCCCCGCGAGAAGGGCGGTAAGCAGGAAGAAAAATGATCGCGCCGGACAAGAGGTCCTGAAACCCATCGGGACCATCCAGGCTGAAGAGCCCGCCGGGGATCAGTGAAGCTCAGCCGAGTGTTGCCGTGGTAAAGATTGTCATCGGCGCAGTATCCGTGTACCCCAATCGCTTATCAGCCACGATCGTCTTGAACACAAGGGAAGAGACAGGCCGGGTCTTCCTTGCGAAGACCCGGGCCTGCCTCACATTCTGGGGCCATTTCAGTGGGGGTAGCCTTGGGGCCCGTGGTGGGCCCCGGATGGCCCTTGATTCTGGTATCCCTGGGGCTGCCCGCCACCCTGGTACGGATTTCCCATCCCTCCGGAGCTGGGCGGGAATGGGTGAGCGTTTTTCGCGGCCTTGAGGGTCTGAAGTGCTTGGACTACCGCCAGAGCGATGACGGCAATCGATGCGATCAGTAGGAGGATCAGTCCCCAGCCCATCCCAGCCTGCACCAGGCCAACCACGTTGACACTCTGGACATTTGAGGCGACCACGATCGAGATGATCAGATTGACTAATCCTAGTCCGGCCACCACGAACATCGGCCAGGTCAGCTGCTTCACCGCGGGCACGAAAGCCACCGCCCCTGCCACAGCGATGATGCCGATGCTGAGTAAGAGAGCGGTCACCCCCCATCCGTCGCTCTGCAGGCCGGTGGCTGACTGTTCTCTTCCAAAAGCTTTGGCCACCGCCCACGGCCCGCTGCTGCCCACCAGCGCCAGTGCTCCTGCGCCCATGGTGGCGATGGCGAGCACGGGTGACGTCTTGGGCTCAGACAGCTGAGCCCCGCCACCCGATCCGTAGAACGTTGGCTGGGGTCCGTTGTTCCACCCTTGTGGCGCATTCGGGCCATATCCCTGTGGCTGGTTCGGGCCGTAGCTCTGTGGAGGCGGCTGGGACATCTTGGGTCTTTCTCTGAAGAAGTTCTCGAAGACCTTACTTTGCCCGCCCATCAGAGGCGTCAGCAAGCCCTAGCCACGACCTGGCCCACCAGCATGGCTGGTTCGCCTCGAAGACGCAGGGGATGCCCTGGCGTTGACGACGCCAGAGCATCCCGCCGCTGAGACATCAGTGACTTAGCAGACCGGTTTCCCGCGATCTACCAGATTTTCTGGCCCTGAGCGTCGCTAAGTGCGAGAATTGCAGAATGCATGCGTTCCCGGCATCAGCGACGAGGTCGGCCTCGTCAAGTTCCCCGCGTCCGCTGTCAGTAGTGGACCTGTTCCGCGTTGGCATCGGCCCTTCGTCCTCCCACACGGTGGGCCCGATGCGCGCTGGAGTCGCTTTCATAGCGGACCTGGCCACTTTGCCACAGGGCAGCGACGTCCAGCACATCACCGTCGACCTATTCGGTTCCCTGGGTGCGACGGGACGTGGCCACAGCACTGACCGGGCGGTGCTCCTCGGTCTTGGAGGCCACTCCCCCGAGTCGGTCTCGATCCAGACGGTCGAGTCCCTGCTGCCGGCTCTGGCTTCCTCGGGACAGCTGCCGGTGGCAGGAGTCGGGCCGGTCCAGTTCGACATGGCCTCTGACATGCGCTTCGTGCCACGCACTGTGCTGCCCTACCACGTGAACGCCTTGACTATCACGGCCAGCGACGCCGCTGATGAGCCGCTATTGCAACGCACCTACTACTCCATCGGCGGCGGGTTCGTCATGGAACAGACCAACGACGATACGCAGTCCCCCGAGGTGCGTCCGCTGGACCGGGCAGTCACCGACAGAACGGCCCCCGGTTCCACGCTCCCCCACCCGTTCGGTGCCAGTTCAGAGCTGCTGGCTGCCTGCGATGCCTCGGGGCTGTCCATCGCCCAGCTGGTTCGTGAGAATGAGCTGGCGATGCGTCCCGAGGAAGAGGTGGAAGCTTACCTGGATCTGATCGCCAACACGATGTTCGACTGCATCGATGCAGGTCTGCAGGAACAGGGGATATTGCCCGGTGGCCTCAACGTGCTGCGACGCGCTGGTTCACTGGCTGCGCGGTTACGTGAGCGTGAGGCCTGCCAGCCGCGCGATCTCCACGGCAGCATGGAATGGGCTGCCACTCACGCGGATCCTATGAGGGCGATGGACTGGGTCAATCTTTACGCACTGGCCGTCAACGAGGAGAATGCCGCAGGCCATCGTGTGGTGACCGCCCCCACGAACGGAGCAGCTGGCGTGATTCCCGCTGTCCTGGGATTTCTGACGGCATACTGCCCGGAGTCAGGTCTGCCCTTTGGACGCTTCATGCCCTTAGACCAGGAAGGTCATTTCCCCTTCCGTCTGGCTGCCTCGGATACGGAGGAGAACGCGGCAAAGAGACGCCGCGCAGTGCATGGCTTCCTCCTGACAGCCGCCGCCGTCGGCTCTCTCATCAAGACGAACGCCTCCATAGCCGGCGCGGAGGTCGGCTGCCAGGGTGAGGTCGGCTCGGCCTCTGCGATGGCAGCGGCTGGACTGGCGCAGGCGCTCGGCGGGACGCCCCGTCAGGTGGAGAACGCAGCCGAGATAGCCATGGAGCATTCTCTGGGGCTCACCTGCGACCCGGTGGCTGGCCTGGTACAAATTCCTTGCATCGAGCGAAACGCCATCGCCGCCAGCAAGGCAATCAACGCGGCGCGCATGGCCATGTGGGGGGATGGACGGCACACGGTAAGCCTCGACGTCGTGATAGAGACGATGCGCCAGACGGGGAAGGACATGCTCTCGAAGTACAAGGAGACTTCGGAAGGCGGATTGGCGGTCAATGTCGTCGAATGCTGACCGCCTCCTGCCCCGCTCGGAAGCTCATGCCGTCTCAGCGCTGCAAAGCTGCGGTTGACGCCCATCGTTTAATTGTCTCTGACAAGGGGTGAATGATAGGACGCATGACGTATCAGCAACCTGCGCAGCCGTCCCCTGCCGACCAGGCCCCCACGGGAATGAAACGGCTGGTTCCAGGGCTGGGCGTGTGCCTGGCCGCGGCTGGTGCCGCCTACGGCATCAACTTACTGCTTCCCGGCATCAGTCCCCTGATCATCACGATAGTGGCGGGGATGTTCGTGACCAATGTCCTCCGGCTCCCGGAGATCACCTCCCCCGGCGTCGATTTCTCGGCAAAGAAGCTGCTGCGTGCAGGCATCATATTCTTGGGGCTTCAGCTCTCCCTCACCAATATCGCCGGCCTGGGGGCACCGATGCTGCTGGTGGTTGTGTGCATTGTCGCCGGCGGGCTGCTTGGGACGCTCCTGCTGGGGCGGCTTCTGCGGGTCCCACCGAATCTTTCGCTGCTCGTCGCATGCGGATTCTCGATCTGTGGGGCCGCTGCTGTGGCTGGTGCGGCCGGGGTGACGGATCCAGACGACAGGGCTGAGGAGGACACCATCACCGCGGTGGCCCTGGTGGTGATCTTTGGTACTTCGATGATCCTCCTCGTCCCTCTCCTGGTGAGCCTGTTCGGGCTGGATGTCGTGACGGCTGGGAAATGGGCGGGCGGCTCGACCCATGAGATCGCCCAGGTGGTGGCGATCGGGGGTGTGATCGGCGGTGGGGCGCTGGCAGTCGCAGTCGTTGTGAAACTGGCTCGCGTTCTGTTGCTGGCTCCCGTGATCGCTGTCCTGAGCATCCGTCAACGCCATCTTCAGCGTGCGACCGATGCGCCAGGACAGCAGACTTCTCGTTCTAAACTTCCCCCGATCGTGCCTCCGTTCATCCTCGGTTTCCTGGCGATGGTGCTGCTCCGCTCCTTTATTCCACTGCCGAAGACGGTGCTGGACGCAGGCAGCGCGCTGCAAACCGTGCTGTTGGCGGCCGCCATGTTCGCACTGGGCTGCGGCGTCAGAATCAGGAGTCTCCTGAAAGTCGGCATCCGTCCCTTCGGTCTGGCGGCACTCTCGACCCTGCTTGTGGCAGCGATAGCGTTCCTCGGGATTCTGCTGGTCAACTGATTTCCCCGGCGACACACAAGCAGTTATTCCCCATTACCTGGCGCTTGGAGAACATGCATGACTGGTCCTCAACGTATCCTCATGGTCAATCTACCATTTGCAGGCCACACTTTTCCGACGCTTGAACTCGCACGCTCATTCACAGAAGCTGGCCATCAGGTTGGCTATGTACACTCCCCAGATTGGCAGGAGCGCATTGAAGCAACAGGCGCCCATTTCATCGCCTACGACGATTATCCTAGCACTCTGCGGCCCCCTCAGCGAGACATTCACTCCTGGCAAGCGGCTTTCAAGACACTGATGCGGATCGGCAGCGGCTATGACTGCTTGATCTACGAAGCACTTTTCTTCCCAGGAAAGGCAGCAGCCGATCGCATCGGAATTCCATCCTTTCGCATCTTCTCCACATTTGCCCTCAATGATCACATACTCAAAGAGCTCGGAAGAACGGGGGGCTGGTATCTGACAAGCATCTTCCGCTTCCCCAGGCTATCCTCATTAGCCTTCAGGTCTCTCAGTAAAAAATTTAAATTGAGATACCCCACAATCCCAGAAGAGATCACGCGAAACACACCCGAGTTAAATTTCTCGTACACCACAAGAAAATTCCAGGTGAATGCAGAGGATTTTGATCCAAAGAAATACGTATTTGTCGGGTCCTCAATTGGTCGGCGGACCGACTCTCCCTTAGGCCTACCCCTGCCAGGAGAGCCCGTCATCTATATCTCGATGGGGACACTCCTCAACAAATCACCACACATATTTAGGCTATGCCTGAAGGCATTTCAATACGCCCCTATCAATGTAGTGATGGCCACTGGGAGCACAGTTTCCCCAAGCATACTCAAAGACCTTCCTGACAATTTCGCTATCCGCCCCTTCGTCCCTCAATTGGACGTACTAGCCACAGCGGATCTCTTCATAACTCACGCCGGGATGAACAGCGTCAATGAAGCGATTTACTACGGCGTTCCCATGGTGGCGATACCTATAGGGAATGATCAACCCATGGTAGCCAGACGGCTGGAAGACCTACATCTCGGCCGGCAACTCAAAAAGCGCGGGCTCACTACCAAGAAGCTGAGGGACACCGCCTACGAAGTCATGAAAGATCGACGAACCGCGGAAGGACTAGCTCTCGCACGCCAAGAAGCCCATGCCGCAGGCGGCAATACGGTCATCGTAGAGAAGATTATCAATAGGCTCTGCAAGCTGACTTCTGGTCAATGAGATTCATTGGAGAGATACATGAGAACATAATCCTGCCGAGGCTGTTAGGGAAGCACCTGGATCAGCAGCTGGCCGCTGCCTCCAGGGCCAGGGAGAGCGCGGTGTGGTGGGAGTCGACTCCAAAGCCACGCACGTCGTAGTCATTCTCGGCGAGAGTATCGGCGGTGAATAAGAATTGGGCAAACCGCACGCTGTGAAACTGGGCGATGGCGGCTAGGGCAGCGCACTCCATCTCGACGGCGATGCAGCCAAGCTGCCTGCGTTGCTCGGCCAAGTCCCGGGTTTCGCGGAAGAACCCATCGGTGGTCCAGACAGGCGCGACCAGGGTGCTAAAACCAGCTGATCGGGCCACCTGGACGCAGGTTGTGGTCAGTTCCGGGTCGGTCTGAACCCAGTGACCGGCTGGAAGGTAGTGGTAGGACGTTCCCTCGTCACGTAGCGCCTTGTTCGGCAACACGAACTCCCCCTCGGCCAAAGGCTTGAGCGCGCCACACGACCCGACAGCAATCAGCGAAGTGGCCCCGGCACGGATCATGCGTTCGGCAACCAGGGCAGCTGCGGGAGCGCCGATCGGCATCGGCGCAATCCGTACCCTATTCGTCCCCCTGACCGCCTCAAAGATCGGATACTCAATGGTGACGAACGGCACTGTCCCCACCCTATTGACCTGCCACCCCTCGACCTTCTCGATCACCTCTTCAGACAGGAAGGCCAGCACCGCGACATCAGGCCCGCCGGTTCCAGCATCCGCGAGCATCTGTTCTGAGGTCAGGTCATGCGGGTCGTCGTCGAAGTCGAGGATGGGGACTGCGCCTAGATTCAGCATGCCCTCATCATGCCAAGAGCGCCTGAAAATCGCCTACCAGAAGCCCAACCCAGAAACAGGGACTATTGAGCACACGCAAGCCCCCGGTCAGGAATGTCCTGCGAGAAATGAGTTCATCCGTGCTGCATCTGGGTAGGACGCCTGTGCTCCGCGCCTCGTGGCGGCGAAGGCCCCGACGCCGGCCGCGTAGCGTGCCGCAGCAACCAGCGATGCACCGGCAGCAAGCTGCTGAAGCACAGCTCCCATGAAGGCATCACCGCAGCCGGTGGTATCGACGGTCTCGACCGAGATGGCAGGAATGTCCACCGGTGGGCTGTCATCCTCGATGACGGTGGCGCCGGCCTCGCCGCGCGTGATGATCGTACGTGCGACACGATGTTCACCAAGCTGGGCAGCCTCGTGTTCGTTGACCAGCAGGATGTCGGTGTTGTCCAAGAGCTCTCCTGGGACCGCTTGGTAGGGAGAGAGATTGGTCAGGACCGTCGCTCCGGCCTGCTTGGCCATTACGGCCGCCCGCATGACTGTCTTCACCGGGATCTCGAGGCACAAGCCAACCCCGGATGCCCCAACAAACATGCCGGCCGTCACATCGGCCGGGGAGAGTGCGCCGTTGGCTCCCGGGGACACGACGATGATGTTCTCCCCCGTCTCATCCACGAGGATGACCGCCGTGCCAGTGGGAAGCCCCGTTTTGATCTCAACCTGCGATGTATCAACCCCTGCCCTGGTCAGGGACCGCAGCAGCAGGTCGCCGTTGCTGTCGTCCCCGACCGCTCCGATCATCCGGACCTTCCCTCCCAAACGGGCGGCGGCGACTGCCTGGTTCGCGCCCTTGCCACCAGGCAGGACAGTGAGATCACCGCCAGACACGGTCTCGCCAGGCTGCGGGAACCTTGCGGTCTGCACCGTCAAGTCGGCATTGAGCGATCCGACGATGACGATTGATCCCGGTTCACGCTCTCTCACCATCAGAACGCCCCGGAAGTGACCACTACGCCGAGAACCATCGCTCCAGTGTACTTGGCAGCACCCCGACTCCCCCCCAGGAGGAATAAACCGCACCGACGGGCTCCCGCCCCAGCCATCTCAGCAACGTCGGCTGAACCGCCGAAGGCGTCGCGCCGCTCGTTAGAGGCCGAGGTTTGCCGCCTCGACGTTACTCCGTCTGCGCGCACTCAGAGGAACAAGAGCGAGAGCTGGGGAGGATGCGAAGAGTTATGCGATGAGAGACGACAACAACACGGAACAGGTCGACGGGGATGTGACAGCGGCTGGCCATATCACTAGTTGCCAAGTAATATGGTGGCTAATGAGTAACGCGATTGGTATCAAGCAAGAGCTTCTGCTGTCCAGGCTCGGTGGTGGCGAGGCCGCCCGACTGGTGATGACGATCCTCACCACAGCGCGACGGATCGATGCGAGCTGCGCGGAACTGCTCACCCGGCATGACTTGTCGGAGGGACGGCTTGCGGCACTCTTGGCGGTGTCCGCCGAGCCAGGGGTCACCCCTCGCGCTTTGGGCGACCGGCTCGAAGTAACCTCCGCCACGGTGACTGGGCTACTGGATCGACTTGAACGCGATGGATTAATCGAACGTCAGCCTCACGTGAGCGACCGGCGCACCCACACACTCACGACAACGAGGGCCGGCGAACAGCTCATCAGCGAACTCGTGCCGGTCTACGCCGACTGGCTACACCAGCTTGGCGCCGGAATCGGCCCCGCCGAGCGCAACTGTACGGCTCTGGTACTGGCAGCCGTGCAACAGAACCTCGCTGTCGGAGTTCCAGGATGAGCGAACGCGGAGCGCGCAGTCGCGCCGACATCGACAGCACCCACTTGGATGCCCTCAACACGGGCACCACGTTTACGCGCACGCTCACCGAAGCTCTCGCCATTGACCATACGATTCTGCTCCTAGCGGTATTCCCCGACGCAGACGACGAACTGCGCGCCATAGCCGCCGAGACACAGAAACTCGGCATTCTGAAACGCATGACATGCATCGGCGCGGCCTTGGCTGATCGCCTCGGCACAGCAGAGGTTCAGCGCCTCGCAGCTCATACCTCCGATACCGTGCGCGGATGGGCATGTTTTCTCCTCGCAGCTCGCGCCACGGCTGGCCCCGCTGTGCTGCTCAGTCAGCTCCGCGACCTCGCAGATGACGAGCACTTCGCCGTCCGCGAATGGGTATGGATGGCCGCACGCCCGACACTCACCAATGACCTCAATACCAGCATCGACACACTCGCTGGCTGGACGGGTGACCCCTCTGAACGGATACGCAGGTTCGCCAGCGAAGCACTGCGTCCGCGCGGCGTCTGGGCGGCACACATTCCAGCCCTGAAACAGCAACCGGAACGTGGCGAGCAGATCCTGTACCCACTGCGCGCCGACCCATCACGATACGTGCAGGACTCGGTAGCCAACTGGATCAACGACGCCGCGAAAACGCGCCCCGACTGGGCTATCGAACTATGCGACCGATGGGCCACTGAAAGCGATAACGCCGCTACCACTCGCATTGTGAAACGCGCCCTGCGATCCGTCGACCATAACTCTGTTCATTAGACCCAGAAAGGCCTCCTTATGTCAGTTATCGAAATCATCCAGTTCACAACGCACCCCGGCACTACCTCCGAGGCCCTGCAGCAGGCATTGGGGTTGCTCGACCGTGAACTCGAAAACATCGGAGGGTTCCAGAACCGCACCCTCTACCAAGACGCTGCCGCGGAAAACGGCTGGCTGCTTGATTACCGCTGGGAAACACTCACAAAGGCCCAGGAGTCAATGAGCAAGGTTGCAGCAACCGATGCGTTCGCCCAGGTCATGGCGCTCATAGCTGATCCACAATCGATGAGCATGAGCTATGGAACACCTGCATAAAGACAAGCTACCGAAAACCTTCTTCGCAGCAAAAAGCAGAAATCATCACCAACACCGTCAAACCTCAGGGCATTATTCATGGCTTTAGAAAACTGGACTTTGACAAGGGGGTCACTTCCTCATAAGGCGCTCGCGAATAACCCCTCAGACATATTGAGATTTATTCAGCAATGTGATCAAGTCTCTATCAACCTAGTGATGACGAGGTGAAATACCGGAATGAGTGGCTCCCAAATAACCTTCATTAGAGCAGAATAAGTTTTTTGTTAAAACTATTGAAAAATGAGATTTTTAGGCTGCCGTAGCTCGCATTTAACAAAATCTAGATGTTTCCCTGATTTTCAGGCCCATGGGGCAGGGGTTTGGTGTACCCGGGACGGCAGGTTTTGTTTTAAGAGGGCTACGGCTTGGTTGATCCTATTGCTGGCTGACGTGGTTAGGGATGCGGTATCCTAGTGCCGCGTAGAGTCTTTTGCTTGTAATGTAAATCAATCCAAGCGGTCCACAGAGTTCACAGCGAAAACCCAGCTGTACCGCTAAAACAACCCTCCCCGGGACTCATCCCGAGGGTAAAACCACCAACCACAACGCTGATGGTTCGTGTACGAGCTTGATGGTGGAGCTAAGGGGATTCGAACCCCTGACCTCTTCCATGCCATGGAAGCGCGCTACCAACTGCGCCATAGCCCCGAGAGCTGCTTCAGCCTAGCGGATATCCTTCCCGTTTGGCAAAGCAGCCTTGGCTGCTGGTTTCAGGGCCGCCGCTATGGTCTCCATGGCGGCATCATCGTGGGCGGCAGAGAGGAACCAGGCCTCGAAGGCCGAGGGCGGCAGCGCCACTCCCCCGTCGAGCATCGCGTGGAAGAAGCGCCCATAAGCTGCGACGTCCTGGTCCTGCGCGTCGGCGTAGTTGACGACCAGCTCCTCGCGGAAGAATACGGAGAATAGGTTCCCGGCGGTCTGGATGACGTGCGGCACCCCCGCCTCGGTCAGTGCATCGGCGACCAGCTTCTGCAGTTCAGCGGAGCGGGCGTCCACCCTGTCGTAGACTTCCGGCTTTGCCAAGTCAAGAGTCGCGATCCCGGCCGCCGTGGCGAGCGGGTTCCCGGAGAGGGTACCCGCCTGGTAGACGGGCCCGATCGGCGCCAGCAGGTCCATGACCTCCTTGCGGCCAGCGACAGCGGCCAGAGGCATGCCGCCACCGACCACCTTGCCGAAGGTGATCAGGTCAGGCGTCCACCGCGGCACCTCAGTGCCGGCCTCAAACCCCCACCAGCCCGATGGCCCGACGCGGAAGCCGGTGAGGACCTCGTCGAGGATCATCAACGCCCCGTGCTCGGCGGTTAGGCGGCAGATCTCGGCGTTGAAGCCCTCGGCAGGGGTGACCACTCCCATGTTCGCGGGCGCCGCCTCCGTGATGACCGCGGCGATCTGGCCGCCAGCCTGATCGAAAAGCTCCCGCAGGGCCTCGAAATCGTTGTAGGGCAGGACGACGGTGTCGGCGGCAGCGGCAGCCGTCACCCCCGCGCTTCCCGGCAGCCCCTGGGTCGCCACACCCGAACCGGCCGCCGCCAGCAGCGCATCCGAATGGCCGTGGTAGCAGCCTGCGAACTTGACGATCTTGTCGCGACCCGTCGCGCCACGCGCAATCCGCACCGCCGTCATGGTGGCCTCGGTACCGGTGGAGACCAGCCGCACGTGCTCCGCCGCGGGCACCCGGGCGCAGATCCGCTCGGCAAGCTCCACCTCAGCGCCCGTGGGGGCCCCGAAGCTGAGCCCTAGTGCGGCCGCTTCCTGGACTGCGGCGACGACCCCAGGATGGGCATGACCGAGCAGTGCCGGACCCCAGGAGCACACGAGGTCCACATAGGACCTGCCGTCGACATCGGTCACCTGGCAGCCAGACGCCTGCCGAATGAAACGCGGTGTTCCCCCCACTGATGCGTAGGCGCGCACAGGCGAGTTGACCCCACCTGGGATCGTCTCGCAGGCCCGTTCCATCCATTCCCGGTTCAGTCCAGCCACTGCGCAACCTCCAAAGCCCAATACGTCAGCACCACGTCGGCACCCGAGCGAACGATACTCGTGACCGACTCCTCAATGGCAGCACGCCGGTCGATCCAGCCTCGTTCCGCCGCCGCCTCGATCATGGCGTATTCCCCCGAGACCTGGTAGGCCGCCACCGGCACTTTCGAGATGGCCGCCACGTCGGAGAGCACGTCGAGGTAGTGGCTGGCGGGTTTGATCATCACCATGTCCGCCCCCTCAGCTAGATCCAGCAGCGCCTCCTTGAGGCCCTCGCGCCGGTTGGCCGGGTCCTGTTGGTAGGTGCGGCGATCCCCTTGGAGTGAAGACCCGACAGCCTCCCGGAATGGCCCGTAGAAAGCGGACGCATATTTGGCCGAGTAGGCCAGGATCGCAACCTCCTCGAAGCCCGCCGCGTCCAGCCCGGCCCGGATCACCTGGACCTGGCCGTCCATCATCCCTGACGGCGCCACGACGTGGGATCCGGCACGGGCCTGCGCCACCGCCTGCTGCGCGTAGGCCTCGCAGGTCTGGTCGTTGAGCACCCAGCCGTCCTCAGTCAGGAAACCACAGTGCCCGTGACTGGTGAACTCGTCGAGGCACACATCCGACATGATGACCAGGTCATCCCCGACGGCTTCCCGGCACGCGGCTATGCCCCGCTGCAGAATGCCATCAGCAGCCCAGGCCTGCGTACCCCTGGGGTCTTTGCCCGCATCATCGGGCACCCCGAACAGCATGATCCCGCCCAGTCCTTTCTGGGCGGCCGCCCGGGCGACGTCGCCGATCTGGCCGACGGCGTACCGCCGGACACCAGGCATTGAGCTAATGTCAGCGGGGGTCTCACCGACGAAAGCAGGCAGGACGAGCTGCGCCGGCCGGGGCCGAGTCTGACGAACCAGCCTCCTCATCGCGGCGGTGGTGCGTAGCCTGCGTGGACGCTCGATCATGCATTTCCCTTCCCAACCAACTCAACAGCGGCCCTGGCAACCGTATCGGCATCGGGAGCCGGCGAGACGCTGGCCGCCACTCCCAGCTCATTCAATACCTTCGCCGTCGGCTGCCCGATGGCGAGCACCCGGGTTTTCTCCGGCCACCCCATGTGCTCATCGATCACCCGGGCCACGGAACCCGCGGTGACCACGACTGCCGAGAACTCCCCCGCCCGCCAGGCTGCAACGAGGCCGGCGGGCACCTCCGCGGCCTCCATCGCGTAGACCGGGAAGACGCCGACCTTCCAGCCCAGTCTCTGGAGGCCGTCGGGGAGGTCCTGCTTCGACAGTGCCGAGCCGGGGATCACCACCTTGCCGGGTCCCTCCGGGAACTCCTCAACGAGCCCCATCCCACTGGCTTGTGCTGGAATCAGGTCCACGGCATACCCAGCGGACTCCAAGGCAGCTGCGGTTGCCTTGCCGACAGCAGCTATCCGCCCAGGCAGCCGGGCCCCCAGCCTCTGCAGGATCTCGACGGTGCGCGCTGAGGTGACGACCGACCAGGCAGCCTGCCCGAGATCGACCTCGTTCACCAGAGCGACAGGTGTCTGCACTGGGAAGGCGGTGACCTCCAGCCCGCAAGATGCCAAGGCCTCGGAAAGTGCTCCGGGTTCACGGGGAAGGAAGATCTTGCGTCCCCTAACCCCGGGCCATAGGTCGGCATCGTCATGGAACTCGGCAAGCCTGGAGGCTCGAGAGGCATTCAGCTGGGTCACGCTGGCAGCACCTGCCTCCAGCAGCCGGGTAGCCGCACGCTCCCCAGCACCGGCTGTCAGCGGCACCTCTGTCCGCGCATCACAGGCTCCATCGGCGGAATACACCCCAGCCAGCAGTTTCCCATCTGCTCCAAGGGCCGCTATCGGCGCAGCACATCCGCCGCCCAGGACAGCCAGCACCGCCCTCTCCTCTGCAACCGCAAGTCTCGTGCCAGCGTCGTCCAAGACCTCGAGGGCGGCGATCAGGGAATCGTCATCCGCACGGCATTCCACCGCGAGCGCACCCTGGCCGGGGGCAGGCAGGATGGGCAGCTCCTCGGTGATACGGCCAGCCAACCCCAGACGGCGCAGCCCGGCGGCTGCCAGCACCACCGCATCCAAGTCACCAGGGGCCACCCGGGCCAGGCGGGTGTCGATATTGCCCCGGATGTCGACGAAAACCAGGTCCGGGCGCAAGGCCCGCAGCTGTGCCACGCGCCGCGGTGATCCGGTACCCACCCGGGTCCCGGCCGGCAGGGCCTTCAAAGTCAGGCCGTCGCGGGAACACAGCGCGTCATACGGCGACTCCCGCTCCGGTATGGCCGCGACCAGCAGCCCGGGCACCGTCTCAACCGGGAGGTCCTTCAAGGAGTGAACGGCCAGGTCCACCTCGCCCCTGAGCAGCGCGGACCGCAGCTCGGCTGCGAACACCCCGAGCCCCGAGACCGTGGTCAGCGACCCGCGTTCATGATCACCACGGGTGCGGATGGTGACGACCTCCACCTCGTGTCCGTGAGACCTCAGCCTGTCAGCGACCCAGGACGACTGGGTGAGGGCGAGGGTGGACGCACGTGTTCCCAGCTTCATGCGGCAGCCTCCAGTCCAGATGCGATTGAGGCCTCGATCCCATTGCCCGAGACCCAGGCCCCAGCGACCCGGATATTCTCCGGCAGTGCCTCCCGGAGCCTGTCCTGCTCGGCGGTAGGCAACGGCCGGGGCACCGCTGGCCAGCGCATCACGGCGAAGTTGCGGACCCGTGGGTCGTCCCGCCCGAGTAGCAAGGCCGCATCGGCGAGGGCCTGGTCACGGCTGGGGTTCGCATCGGGCGCGTAGTTGAGACGGATCAGGTCCACCCCGCCTCGGCTCCACGGCCATTTCTCTGAGTAGTGGGTGAGCGACCGCGCACTGAGCCCCGGAATGGGCTGCCCGAGCATCACACCTGACCCCGCCGGCGTCCCTGCTGGCGCGACGGGCTCCAGCGCAAGGACCGCACTGACTGAGACCCCCGTGGCAGGCGCCGGGACAACAACCCCGATTCTCCTCAACAGTTGGGTTGCGGGACGGGCGGGGCAGGCCAGCACCAGGCGATCGGCCTCCAGCCGGTCTCCACCGGCAACTACTGTGCCGTCCCGGCCAATCCGGGTGACACGAGCGCCGCACTGGATCGTGCCGCCGTGCGCACGGATATCCGAAACCAAAGCGTCAACCAAGCGGATCAGGCCCCCGACCGGCTGGGCAACAGCCGACCGGCTCCCACGAGCCACGGCAACTTTCGTGTACAGCGAGCCGGGTCCCCTCAGCGCCGGGGCGAACTGCGCCAGCTGCATCTGCCCGGGCTCCATCCGGTAGACGGTCCGGGTAACGGGAGCGACCAGCCGTTCGGTGACGGCCCGCCCGAGACGCGCCGTCACCAGCTCCCCCAGGGTCAAGGCATCGATGCCCACGCCATCATCGAGACCCGGCTCGGCCAGTGCAGTCGCGAGCTCTTCCCTCGTCAGGGCAGCCGCCAGGGCAGGGTCCTGCGGGCTGGCGGGAATGCCGAGAACGCCATCGGCTCCGGGCCAGGACTCGGCGGCCGACCAGCGGATACGAGGCCCCCCGGAAGGAGCGGCCACATCGATTCCAAGCGTGGTACACAGCTCATCGGCCACTCCGAGCCGCCTGGCATACGCCTCAGCTCCGCCGTCGATCACCTTCCCAGCGATCTCCAGCGGCGCCACCATGCCACCCACCCGGTCCGCGGCCTCCAGCACGGTCACCTCAGCTCCGGAGCGGGCAAGCCGGTGCGCAGCGGCCAGTCCCGCCACCCCGGCCCCGACGACCACGGCCCTCACAGCTCGTGCACCAGTGCGACTAGGTCGGTGAGGACTGCTGGGTCAGTCCTGGGTGGTACACCGTGCCCGAGATTGACCACGTGGGCGGGAGCCGCCCGGCCACGATCCACCACATCCCTAGTGTGACTCTCAAGACTGTCCCACCCCGCGGCCAGCTGCGCCGGGTCGATGTTGCCCTGCAGCACCATGCCGGGCAGGCGTCGCACTGCCTCGTCCAGAGGCGTGAGGTAGTCGATTCCGACGGCCTCGCATCCGCAGGCCGCCATGGACTCCAGCAGGTGCCCGGTGCCGGTGCCGAAATGAATCCGCGGCACGGAGACAGCTTCCAAGGCCAGCCTAGAATAGGGTGCGGCGTGGGTGATGTAGTCGGGACGGCGAAGAGCCCCGGCCCACGAGTCGAACAACTGCACTGCGCGGGCTCCCCCGGCTACCTGTAGGCGCAGGAACTCGCCTGAAAGCTTGGCACACCATGTCAGTAGTCGGTTCCAGGCGCCGGGTTCGGCATGCATGAAGGCTCGCGCCGCCAGGTGATCCCGGGAGCCACGCCCCTCCACCAGGTAGGCGGCCAGGGTGAAAGGACCACCTGCGAACCCGATCACGGGCACTCCCTCCCCCAGCTCGGCGACGGCCAGGGAAACAGCCTGTTGCACCGCTGAGCCGTCGGAGATCTGATGCCCGGTGACCCTGTCAACGTCAGCGACGCTGTTCACCGGCTCGGCGAAGACCGGCCCAACGCCCGATGTGATCGTCACCTCAATCCCCGCGAGCACCAGGGGAACCATGATGTCCGAGAAGAACACCGCGGCATCGACGCCGTGACGCCGCACCGGCTGGCAGGTTATCTCCGCAGCCAGCTCAGGATTGAGGCAGGCCTCCAGCATGGCGACCCCCTGTCTCGCATCGCGATACTCTGGTAGCGACCGCCCGGCCTGGCGCATGAACCACACCGGGAGTTGCTCTGGCCGACGGCCACCAAGGGCAGCGAGGAGAGCAGGCTGATCGCTTCTTGTCATGCCTGAATTCTGCCCCATCGCCAGAAATCTGGTTCACTGGAACCACTGTGAATCTTCGCATCCTGTCCGTGACACACGACCTCCATGGTCTGACCGAGGTCCAGCGCGTATCTCAACATGCGGACACTATGTCCGCTTTACTGAGACATACCGCAGGAGTCGAGGGGTTGATCACCCTGGCCACCTGCAACCGGCTTGAGTTCATCATCGACTCGCCTAAGGTCCCCGAAGCACATCTGCGACTGCGTCTGGCGCGCGAGCTCCCCTCCCCCCCCAACTGGGGCGTCTACGAGAACGAGGACGCGCTCACCCACCTCTTCCGGGTGGCCGCCGGCCTGGAGTCAATGGTCGTCGGTGAGCGGGAGATCACAGGTCAGCTACGACGTGCTCTCAAGGAGGCTCAGGCATCCGGAGCCACCTCAGGCACCCTCACGAGCGCCATCAACGCCGCTCTGCGCACCTCCCGCCGGGTGAGCGCTGAGACCCGGCTGCAGGAGTCAGGTCGCTCGGTGGTGAGCGTCGGTCTCGACATGACGGGAATCACGGACTGGTCAGCGCAGCAGGTGCTGCTGGTGGGCACCGGCTCCTATGCGGGCGCAGCCGTCGCGGCGCTGCGAGAGCGTGGTGCCGGGACCATCGTGGTCCATTCGGCTTCCGGACGCGCAGCGGGGTTTGCGGAACGTCACGCCATCTGCCACACGTCGAAGCTGGAGTCAGCCCTCGCCAAGGCCACCCTGGTGGTGACCTGTCGCGGTTCCGCAACTCCCGTGGTCACCCCGGCACATCTCGAGGGCACCAGCCCGACCGTGTTGCTCGATCTCTCGCTGCAACCCGACGTGGACCCTGCCGTCGCGACCCTCCCGGGAATCACCCTTCTCGACCTGGCTGCAATCCAGGCAGCGATCTCACCGACATGGGCCGCCGACTCTGCTCACGCTGAGCGGGTCGTGGCGGAGGGCGTCAACGAACTCTCGAATCGTCTCGCCTCCCGCGCCGCGGATCCTGCGGTCGCCTCACTGCGCGCCACGATGCTGAGGATCGTCGACGAGGAGGTGGAACGGCTGCCACAAGGCCGTCCGTTGACTGTCGAGGACTGTGCGCTCGCACTGCGGCGCCTGACGACGAAACTGCTGCACACCCCCTCCACTCGGGCCCGGGATGCCGCCGCCGAAGGCAGGATCGCCGACTACCTGGCTGCCATGGAAGAGCTGTACGGCATCGAAACTCGCCATGACCTCAACGCGCCAAGCCATCGCCGCTGTCCGGTGACAGGGCTTAGTTTCGCGGATCTCGCAGCCGAGCCCACGGAGGCCATATGACCGATGCCCTGAGCCCGTATTCGGCCGTGTTGCTGGCGTCATATGGCGGCCCACGCTCACCAGAGGACGTGTTACCGTTCATGCGCAACGCAACCGCGGGGCGTGGTGTGCCAGATGAGCGGCTGCTTGAGGTCTCGCAGCACTACCAGCTGTTCGGCGGCCGCTCCCCCATCAATGAACAGAACGAGGCGCTCCGCGATGCGTTGGCTGCGGAACTGGAGCGACGCGGCTGTGCCCGCCCCGTCACGATCGGGAACCGGAACTGGACCCCGTTTTTCACCGACACCGTCGCAGAGCTGCGCCGGAACCGGCATCACAAGGTGGTTGCGGTGGCGACCGCAGCGTATTCCTGTTATTCGGCCTGCCGTCAATACCGGGAGGATCTTGACGCCGCCATGCGACAGGTGCCGGGTATTGCCATTGACAAGGTGGGACCCTACGCGGAGCGTGATGGCTTCGTATCAGCCAACGTGGACGCGCTGGTGCAGGCAGTACAGACGCTGCGTTCGCGCATCGGTGACGGAAGGCTGAAGGTGCTTTTCGTCACCCACTCCATTCCGACCGCCATGAATGCGGCCTCCGCCGATGGCTCCCCGGCAGCCCGGTACGATGCCCAGCACATCCGGGTGGCCTCCCGGACCGCCGATGCTGCGCAGGTGCGGCTGGGGGAGCATCTCGACTGGGAGCTCACCTACTGCTCCCGGTCTGGGAATCCCCGTATCCCCTGGCTCGAGCCCGACATCAACGATCGCATCACCGAGATCAAGGGAGTGGCCGGCGTGGTGGCTGCACCAATCGGTTTCATCAGCGACCACATGGAAGTGGCCTATGACCTGGACACCCAGGCAAGCGAGTCAGCGGCTGAGGCTGGTTTCGACTACGAACGGGCCGCAACCGCAGGCGTGCATCCCGACTTCGTCGCCACGCTGGCTGACCTGCTGATCGAGCAAGCCGCTGTGGCGCGGGGCGAGCGTGCTCTCCCCGATCATCCTTGCCTCACGGAGTCAGTACGTTGCTGCCTCCCTCACCCGCAGAAGGAGCAAACCCATGTCCCATCCGCATCAAGCGCACACTGATCCCCGCGACCACCTGCTTTCCCCCGAGGAAGTGCACGCCAGCCCGCACTATGTGATGTACTCGGTGTTCCGCACCGCGGTTCCCCTAACCAGCCCAGACACCGAAGCCGCTGAGGAAGCGGTGTTGGAGACCGGCGTGACGATCCGGGGCTGGTATGACATCGGTGGATTCCGCGCTGACGCAGACCTGATGCTGTGGGCTCTGGCCGAGGATGCGCGCCCACTGCAGGCCGCATATCACGCGCTCCGGCGTTCCGAGCTGGGCCAGAGCCTGGATCCCGTGTGGTCGTGTATAGGGGTGCATCGCCCAGCCGAGTTCAACCGCGGCCACACACCCGCCTGTTTCTCGGGTGTCGCACCCCGGCCCTGGGCATGTGTCTACCCCTTCGTGCGCAGCTACGACTGGTATTGCATGGAAGACGAGCGCCGCTCCAGGATGCTGGCTGAACACGGCCGCATGGGTCGTGAATACCCGGATGTGCCGGGCTCCACCACCTCGGCTTTCGCCCTGAACGACTACGAATGGCTGCTGGCCTTCGAGGCCGACGAGCTGCATCGCCTCACCGACGCCATGCGTCACCAGCGCGGCTCGGAGGCCCGGCTGCATGTGCGCGAGGAGATCCCGTTCTTCACAGGTCCCAGAATCGATCTAAAGGAGTGGGCGGCCCGACAGCCTCAGGAGTGAGCAGAGTCCGGCGTCGAAAACTGTCACGGCGGGCAGGACCCAGGGTGGTCCTGCCCGCCGTTTCTATGCTCAGCCCTCGATGACCTCACGGAGAAGACGGTAGATCTCCGGTGAGGAGTAGTTGTTGGTCGTGCCTGCGACCTTCACCCCGGCCCTCTCCAGGACTTTCACCGCTGATTCACCGATCGCGAACACCAGCACGTCAGGATTCCAGCCGAGCAGGCGCCCAACCGCGATCGCATTCGAGCCCGACGTCACGATGACCACATCGAAGGCCCCCTCCTGCCACATCTCGACGATGTCGGCGGGTGCCTCGGACAGCAGCTGCATGGTGTAGACGGGGATCAGCTGTGCCTTCCAGCCCTTCGCCTGAAGTCCTGCGATAAATCCCGGGGCTAGTAGCGCGGAGCCAGGCACCAGGACCTCTCCATTCCCCTCGGGCCAGATGTCGAGGAGCGCGGAGACACCCGCCGCACCCTCAGGTACCAGGTCCACGTGGTATCCCATCTCGTGGAGAGCATCCGCCGTGCCGCTGCCGATGGCCGCGATCTTCGCCCCCTTGGGTAAGGTCCAGCCAAGTTCCCGGACGCTCTCAACGGCTCGCACCGAGGTGAAGGCGATCCAGTCCGCGCCCTCCAGGGTCGAGCTGACAGCAAGCACCTCCAGACGCTGCAGCATCACGGACGTCACGTCCAGGCCCTTTTCACGCAGCCCCCGGGCAATCCGGCCCTCCTCGCGGGGAACGAGGATCCTCGCCTTGGCGAGCTCCGTGATGCGGCGTCCCTCCTCGGTCTCCGACTCGCCGCCGGTCGATGTGGAGACACGACCAAGCTCCTCAGCTCCCTTGGAGCGCAGGTAGGCAGCCGCTCTTCGGGCGGTGCGGACGGCGTGATACTCAGAGGTGGGCATGCCCATCTGGACCATCAGGCCCTTGGAGCCGTCGCTGGGCACCACCGCCACGATCAGCGACAGGACCCCATCCCGCCTGGCCTTCGCCGCCACCGAGACGGCGTCGCTGACGTCGAGAGCCGCATACGCGGCCCGCTCGGCCATCACACACACCCGCGTGTCCGGGTGGTCGAGCTCCTGCAGGATGCTGACGAGCTCGGTGTCCTCACTGCGGCATTCCAGGCCAGTGGCCCCCAGCCCCGCGGCGGGGAGGATGTCCAGGTACTCGGTCACAGCATCGAGGCGCCCGACGGCCTCGAAGTCGGCTGCACCGGCCACCACCGCAGCGATCTCTCCCGTTCCCACTTTGTCCAGCAGCTCGATGAGCTGTCCGGGAGTTCGCTCGACGAACTCGAGATCCGGATTGATGGCATGCAACTGTGAGCGGCGCAGGTTGGAGCGTGTCGCAACGACTGTTCCCTTGGGGAGCTGATCCAGGGTCAGACCGTCACGAGCCACCAGCGCATCGCGCTGGTCGCCACGTTTCAGAATCGCCGCGAAGGTCAGTCCCGGCATGTCCTGTTTGGGGATCCGGTGCATGCGGTGGACCACGAGGTCGAAGTCACCACGCATCAGACCGAGGCGGAGTTGTCCGACCGTCTCAGAGTCGCCAGCTGCCGGGATGTGGACGATCTCCACATCGTGTCCCATCTCCCGGAGAGTGTCGGCGACAGCGTGCGAACGGGCAACGTCCACCACAGAGTTCTTTGTGCCAAGGCTGATCTTCAATTCGTCCATCCTCACTGATATAGCGACCAAGACTGCATCATCGTCGGGGCCCAGCCTAGCGATCCGCAGGCAGAAAAGTCGCCGTCAGGATGGATTCGCGCGCGTCACCCAGTCAACCAGCGATGGTCTCTCCCCTCAGGCGAACTTCGATGGCAGACCCACGACGTAGCTGTTGATCTCACCGCCGCCGAAGTTGGTGGCGAAGATGATCCGGCTGAGATCACGGGAAACACTGGCCTGGGGTTCGAGAAAATAGGTGTCGCCCTCGACCTGTTCACCATTGGCACGTATGTGGGCGACGTTCAAAGCCCTGCCCCCAGGCACGAGTTCCAGCAGCCACACTTTCCGGTACTCGGGACGAAGTGTCTGCGCCGGAGACTGCGAGCCATGACTGGCGGTGTCCCCATAAGTCGAGATGACCGCCCAACCGGGGACATCAAAGGCCTGCCCACTAATATGCGTCGCATAGGCCTCGCCGTCAGCTGGGTAGAGGGTGTGTAGGTCATTGCGCTCCCCTGTCGCGATGTCGATGGCGGCGATCTGCCCCTTCGCATAGTCGGCAACCACGAGCAGATCCTTGCCGTCAGGCCCGAAGGCCAGGTCAGAGTGTTCCGAGGCATCGATAAGCTGGCGTGGCTGCTTAAGGTCAGGCCCATAGGCTACGGTGCCTCCCTCCCCGGCGAGCCAGGAGGAAACCACATAGTTGCCGCTGGGAGCGGTGGAAATGTGATCAGGGAATGCGCCCGGGACTGGGAAACCCGTTGCCTCCAAGGTGCCGATGATGGCCTTGGACTCCAGGTCCAGGGTGATAAGTCCATAGCAGGTGTTACGCTGCGCCCCAGCGTCGTAGGAGGTCGCCATGAGCCCCAAGATCTTGCCGTCGGCGCTGAGGGTCCCCTCCCCCTTGGTCCAGAAGGCCGTCGCCTGCGGCCAGGGAGTCTGGCCGGTGAAGTCGAAGGCCTGTTCCTTGGTCTCAGATTCCACATCGAGCAGCCACCAGACCAGGCCCCCATTGCGTTCGGTGAAATACAGGCGGGATGGTTGCGTGGGGTGCCAGAGAGGCTCACAGTCACCAACCAGGTCGGAGAGCCTTCTCAGATGCGCCCAGTCCGAGGCGTTGTAGAGATGCCAGGCTCCAGCCCCGTCCTGGGCCAGGTAGCGGCTGTTGTCGGCATTGAACGCTTGCCGGCGGGAGTACTCGTGACGCAGGTGCCCGCCACCGCCCTCGGCAACTGCGGTGGCGCGGTAGAGCCGGGTCGAATAGGCGGGATCGATCACAGCATCGGACATGCCTGCGGCCCGCTCCGGACGGCTGAGGGTCTCGATCGAGTCGGCGGACAGGGGCGAGAGTCGGAAACCGGGGTCATAGAAGGCATCGAAGGGATTGCTACCGGTGGCCGCACCCACCGGTGATGCTGTGCCAGATGCTGTGGGTGCCGGCTGGGGGTCCGCGGCACAGCCAGCCAGCATCCCCAGGGCTCCGGCCCCGAGTAGGGTGCGGCGGGAAAACCGGGCGTAGTTCATCGATTCCTCCTAGACCTCGATTTCTCGGTCCTCCCCTCGCCACCAGCAGACTGGTGTCGGTCGAGATAGTACTAGCATCTCCCTCAGGATGGGTTGATCCGCCTGTAGCGTGAAAGCGAAGCCGGTCAGGAAGGTCCACAGATGATTACCCTCAACAATGGCGTCAAGATGCCCCCGCTGGGCATGGGTGTGTTCCGGATGACCGAGGACGAGGTGCGTTCCGCGCTCCCAGCCGCGCTTGAGGCCGGTTACCGGCTGATCGATACGGCTGCTCTCTACGGCAATGAGCGGGCCGTCGGTGAGGTGATCGCTGCATCGGGGATACCACGAGACGAGTTGTTCGTGACCACCAAGGCCTGGTACCGGGATTTCGGGTATGACGCGGTGATGCGGGCCTTCGAGAATTCACTGGGCAGGCTCGGCCTAGGCCACGTGGACCTGTATCTGCTGCACCAGCCGTTCAACGACTACTACGGCGCGTGGCGGGCCCTGGAGAATCTGTACAAGCAGGGCGCCGTCCACGCGATCGGTGTCTCGAATTTTCCGCCAGAGCGCTACCTCGACCTGGTCATACACAACCAGGTCGTCCCCGCTGTGAACCAGTGCGAGGTTCATCCCCTGTACCAAAGGCAGGACCTACTGGAGATCACCAAAGGCCATGGCACGGTCCTGCAGGCCTGGGCCCCGCTGGCCCAGGGACGTGCGGAGGTTCACGACGAGCCAGTCCTCCACGAGATTGCGCAGCGGCATGGGAAGTCGGTGGCACAGATCATGCTCCGCTGGCTGCTGCAACGCGGCATCCCGCTGGTGGTCAAGAGCACTCACGCATCACGGCTCCGGGAGAACCGCGACCTCTGTGACATCGAGTTAACCGATGAGGAGATGTCGGCTGTCTCAGCCCTCGATAGGCATCGACCCAATGCGGGCATGACCCATCAGGATCCACGCCTGCTGGAGTATCTGCACAGCAAATACCGGAACTGATGTCTTAAGGTCCCGGCCAGGTTCTCAGGATGCGGGGACCGGACGGTACATCGTCACGGGGTAGCCGGACTCGACCATGTGGAGTGGCTCCCGAACCGTGAAACCGAACCGCTCGTAGAGCCGCTGACTGGCCGGCGTGGTGGCTTCCAGGTAACTGGGCAGGCCAGCGGAGTCGACCGCCTCGAGCCGGTGACGCAGCAGCATGGTCCCGGCTCCCAGGCCGCGCGCCTTTTCCCCGACGGCGATGTCAACCAGGTACCAGTGAGGCTCCCCGGGGCGGCTCCGGGCGAAGATGTCCAGAAGCTTGATGGTCTGCGGCAGATGCCGTAACCCGACTGCTGAGATCGCACGAGGAAGCTCACGTAACTTCGCCCAGCTGGGTACCTTGTGGTCGGGAGACTCCCAGGCTGCCGCGCCGACCATACGATCGTCCTGCTCGCTGTATGCCAGATCGACGGCCCCTCCGGCCATCGCTCCGGTGCGCAACTCTGCCAAGAACATCCTGGTCAGACGTCGCAGGCGATCCCGCTGTCCTGGGATCATCGCAGCGATCACCGGGTCGTCGTGAAAGGCCTTGGCGAAGAGCCGGGCCACTACGGGAAGGTCTTTCTCCTCCCCCTGGACAACGGTGATGCTCATGCAGTGCCCCTTCGGCAGTCGCTAATCTGGGACGTCGCAGATCCCCCTTTTCCGGAGCTGGGCGAGCCCAGCTGCTCAGGGTACCAGTTTCACTGACGCCTACAGGCCTGCCCCGTCCTCCTTGACGAACTGGCTCAGGCCTTGAGGGGTCAACCCCAGCGCCCGGGCCACCTCGCTCTGACTCATCCCGGCCCGCCGCAGGGCGGCAAGCGCGCTGCGGCGTTTGGCAACAGCCGCGGCGAAGGCGGTCCTGGCGATCTCCTCCTCGCGAGTGGCCTCAGCCAGGGCAGTCGCGGCCTCTTCCGGCAGGATCACTTCGAGTTCAACGCTGACCTGTTCGCCCGGGACGTCGAGGAACGCGGCTATCAGGTCCCGGCCGACGGACTCGCCCTCGTCGAGATGCCGGACCTGCCCGGCGATACCCAGGGAGTCGATGGCAAGCACCCACCAGGACCCTTCGCGCTTGGCCACAATCCCATACGCCTTGGGACAACTCATGGGACTCTCACCGCCAGCTGCCGGGAACAGACTCAAGCCGCTCGGCGATCCTGCGCAAGACACCGGCCGCGACCTCACGATGCCGTGGGACGACGACCTTGGTGATGCCATCTGATGCGCACCAGATCTCATGCGACTCAGAAACCTGCCGCAGCACCCGCCATCCCTGCGAAGTCAGCGTCTCCGCAACATTCCGGTATCTCTGAAGCCTCATGTCCCGAGACTATCTTCATCACCAATCACCCACCCGAGGGTCTCAGCGCCCCCTGGCTAGCCACCACCCGGGCCTTTGGCCCTCGCCCGATAGGATCACCTTTAAATCACGATATGAGGGATTCAATAAGAAAATCAACACTATCCGCTACCTCATAGAACGAAGAGGTTTATTCATGGGTAGCTGAGGGGCGGTGGAACCCCTCGTCAGAGCCTGGTTGCCCGTAGCTGTGAATAAGCTTCGAAGTATCGCCCAGTTGAAAACCTGGCGTATCCTCCACACCGACTACCGCCGCCCTTACCCAACCTTCACCACCATCAACGCCGTCCTCGGAATCATATTCACCTACACTCCATGAATAAGCCTCAAGGGTCGGGATGCTGTTTCCGCCATATTCTCACCCAGCTGATCCACAGTTCGCCGGCTCCAGATTGTAAGATATTCGCCACCATCTGCGATCGGACGAGACCCCTTGAGGCTTATTCAGCAATGCTGCTAAGTCCCTGACAACCCACGGTTGACAAGGGGAGATGTCACGGAGGAAGTGATTCCTGAATAACCCTCCTTCAAGAACCTCCACAACGAATGCGTTCTTCAAACTCTCTACCAAAATTTCAAAGCCGACATCACACAGAATCTTTTACCTCAAAAGCTCGAATAAACCCAGGCTTTCACCACAGTCCACGAAACGCCAGGCACTCCACTCCAAACCGAAGGTAAGCCCATGTTCACTTCCCGACCGGTCTCATAGAATGGAGACTCATGACGGGATCTGGCGGCGTGGGGGCTGCATTCGGGTTCAGGTACCAGTACCTGCTCACCGTAGAGGTGCTGCTTGACTTGTACGCCAGGGGGTCGACCGACTGGTCAGTCGACGTCGACCCGGTCAGTCAGGATTCAGCCGACATCGTTGTTCACCTGACACCCTGTAGACCGCCCGAGAGCGTGCTCCAAGTGAAGGCCTCGTTGCCGGATTCTTCGACCACGATCGGCGTCAAAGCAGTTCAACAGATACTCGATGGTCTGCGCCGTGAGCACCCGGCCGCGCGACGACGCGAGGTAATCACCAACCGAACCCAGACCACCCAGCTCGCCAAAGAGCTGGCCAACCCAAACTCCCAGCTCCTCAAAGCGGGAGAGCACTTCGTCCAGCGCAAGGAGTCGTCACAGCAGCTCACAGCGAAGCTGTTGCACACCATCGGCAACCTGCGCGCCGTGGGGGCCGGGGGGACAGGCTGCGAGCTGCACTACCTGCTGCTGCGCCAGCTGGTCGACCGTGTCCACGAGGCCAGTGCCCGCGCTCACGACCAAAGCCTGGTTCACGAGGACGTTCGGGCGATTCTTGAGGGCGCAAATCCGCTATTGTCGAGCGCTCTTGGAGCGCGCGCCTGGGGCAAGTGCATTCAGGTCCCCACGGGGGATTTTATCGAGCGACAGGAATCCACTCGCTTTCTTGAAACCCACTTGCCGGCGAGCTCGCTCTACGAGGGCACTCCCCGGATAGCAGTGCTGAAGGGGCTGTCCGGCACTGGAAAGTCCGCCACCGCGTGCCTACATGCTCGGTCCCTCCTGGAGCACGTTGCTTTCGTCCTATGGTTGGACGCCAGTTCGGCTGCAGTGCTGGAGTCTCAGGTTCCGATAGTCCTTGACCAGCTGGGGGCGCGCATCACCCCCAGCAATACACCGGCACAGGATCTCGTGGAGGTTTTGTCAGGGCTACCGGTGCCTTGGGCACTGGTCCTCGACGGAGCTTCCACCTTGGCGGAGGTCGATCCTTGGGTGCCACGCAGCGGCTACGGACAAGTTCTCCTAACAACCTCGGTGACGAATTGGCCCGAGTCGTTCGCACCCGCAATGACCATGGATGCTTTTTGCGAGATCGAAGCTCGCCTGTTTGTGGCACGCCGGTTGGGCCGACCAGTCGAGTTGTGGTCTACCGAGCAGCTATCCGCTTGTGACTCGATGTCGCGGTCGCTCGCCGGATGGCCGTTGGCTCTGGAGCTGGCGATTGGTTGGATCACCCGACATGGGGGTTCTATCGCGGCCATGCAGCAGTTTGCTGAGCGGATCGACCGCCTCGACTTGGACAACGAAACCCTCTTGCCTCATGGCTACCCGCGGACCGCCGCGCACGTGGTCCTTTCCCAATGGAGGGAGCTGTCTCCGGAAGCGCAGTCGCTCGCGTCGCTCCTACTGGTGATGGGTGGAAGTCGCGTGCCCAGCCGTCTCCTACTCGACCTAGTAGCCCGCCAGGGGATGGCCGCTGCGGCATTGGAAGAGCTTCTTGCTTCCGCGTTCATCCGACAGGAAATCGTCGCGTCTGGCCAGCCTCACGACTTGGACGAAGTCGTAACCATCCATGGCTTCGTCCAGTTGGTCATGGGTAAACAGGGGGTTGCGCTGAATGGGCCCACCGTGTGGGCCCTCATAAGCACCAGCGACGAATGGGTCCGACAGCTAACAGAGAGGGGCCACTTCCGAGAAGGAGCCCTCTTGCTCCGTCCTGTAGACCACCTCCTGAAGCAGCTGGTCGAGATGTTCAAAGAGCAGCCTGAAGTACTGGTGCTTCTCAGTATGCCCATGCACAACCTCGCACAGCTGGCCTTCATAACGTCGCAAGCGTCAACTGCCCGCCTGTGGTCGCGCGTAGCCTTCAATGTTCGACAGGACTCCCCAGAGCTGGTCAGAGACCGATCCATTTGGGTGCAGATGCAGCTGCAGACCCTCTCTCTCGTCGCGATCACCGCCGCGCGTCTCTACAAGTTCGAGGACCTTGTCGAAGTCGGGCTCCTAGTCGACTCGCTATTGCAACAGGGCGACCCGCACGCTCTAAGTGATCCAGCGACGACGCATTCGCTGCGTATGCTCCGCGATGTTCTGCACTCCTGTCTACCCGCCTCCAGTCCGCACCTTGCTCGCGACGTAATGCGGCAGCTCAACATCTTGGTGCCTCAAGATGCGCCCGAACCTCCGACGGGTGGGGCGGGAAACGCTTTGATCAGCATGCTCCAGATCGAAACAGCCACTGCGCTTCACCTGATGGAGCATAGTGCTTGGCAGGCGGGGGTCGATACCGCGCTGGGCGCCGCCAATCAGGCCCTAGAGCAGGGCGCCCTGGTCGCCCACATGGTCGACGGGCTGCTCGACGTGGGGGGAAACTAATGATCGAGGCGGCGAAACGCCCACTGGAGACACCAGAACTTCTCATCAATTCCGTCAAGCGCCTCGTACTTTGGCTGGATGACAACTCTGCTGCGCTGGACTCAGACCAGCAGAGCCGCTATTCAATACTGAGCGCCTTCGTGGCAGAGGACCCCGAGACCCTCCCAGACGCCGTCAGGACACTCCCACCTCCCGAGGAACGCACGCCCCAGTTAGAGGCCTGGGCCACACTGGCAACAATCCTGAACGAGCAACGAGCAGCCACGCGCCGCCGATCAATATTCGCCGATCCGCCGCCGTCTCTCTATGTCACGCACAGCATTGACGGGGGCGATCAACTCAACGTCTGGTGGCGGCATACCGAATCCTCAGCACTAGAACTCTGGGTGCATTCCCCCGGAATTATCACCATTAGCTCTTTGGGACAGACCGACCCGGTACGTGAGGGCATGGCGAGAGCAGGACTTCGGGAAGTCACTCAAGAGGAGCCACCACAGCCCGCCCACGGTTGGTCAGTGCGACTAAACGGAGGCGGCATCGAGATAACTGACGCGGATGAGACCTCCTGGGTAAGCATCGATCACATTCCGGAGGACATCGCCAGACGAATTGGTGCGCATGGAGGCCTAGCGCTCATCTACGGGGATTTGGCCCTCACCCTGCCCACAGACCGACGTTTGAGTGGCTGGGTGCCCTTGGCCAGCTACGACAACCAGCCGCATCACGATCCTGACGATGATCCCGAGGACCGTTTAGCGCCGTGGTGGCGTCGACTTGTGTTTTGGCGCTCCTAGCCTCGATCACTGAAGCTTATTCACAGCTACGGGCAACCAGGCTCTGACGAGGGGTTTCACCGCCCCTCAGCTACCCATGAATAAACCTCACTCTTCACACGATCTACATCTGGAGCTTTATTCAACAATGCAGCTAAGCCCGGCCAA
Source organism: Arachnia rubra (assembly GCF_019973735.1). Taxonomy (NCBI): domain Bacteria; kingdom Bacillati; phylum Actinomycetota; class Actinomycetes; order Propionibacteriales; family Propionibacteriaceae; genus Arachnia; species Arachnia rubra. The sequence continues at coordinate 1,433,808 of NZ_AP024463.1, read as the reverse complement.
CCCACGGCCGGTAAGGGGAGATTCCACGGAGGGAGTGATTCCTGAATAACCCTCACTGTGCATCCCGCTTTGGATGCGCAGACATCACCGCTGGTTGGAGCTGCTACCGGCAGACGGTCTCGTCAAGATCCTCGGTGTCCCTTGTACAAGGTTGGGAGGCCCAGCTCAGGGCGCAAGGCCCGGTGGATCGTTGATCCCGAACTCCCCACGCAGCACCCGCACGGCAGCGTGCCACCCGGACATGCCATGAACGCCCGGCCCGGGCGGGGTCGCAGCTGAGCACAGGTACGCGCCTGGGGCCAGCCGGTATGGGTCAAAGCGGAACGTGGGTCGCGCGATCATGTCCCAAAGACTTACCCGCCCCATGGCGATGTCACCGCCCACGAGCGTGGGGTTGTGGCGCGCCATGTCCCGTGCTGAAATACCCCGGGCGGCAACGACAAGGTCGCGTATTCCCGGAGCGAAACGTTCAATCTGCGCAAGCACCAGCTCCGTGGGATCGCGGGGGTCGTCGTATGCCACATGCGCGTAGGCCCACAGCGGCCGCAGACCGTTTTGTTCCCGCCCTGGATCCCCGAGGGTCGGATCCGAGACCAGCACCATCGGCCGCTCCGGGGTGCGGCCGCGCGTAACTTCCGACTCCGCCTGCACCATCTGTGCCCGGGTGCCGCCCAGATGCTGGGTACTGGCCCGGCTGACGTCGCAGTCGCGCCAGGGCACCGGTCCCGACAACACCAGGTCCACCTTCGCTGCTGCGTTCCCATGCCGGAACCGCCGCAACGCCCGAGCCATGCTCGGGGACAGGCGTTCTGCGAGGATCTGCGCAGCGGAACCCGCCGTGGTGTCTAACAGAACCACTCGGGAAGGCGGCAGATCAGCGGCCGAACGCACATGTTCTCCGGTACGGACCACGCCTCCATGGTTCCGAAGGTCCGTAAGGAGTGCCGCCGCGATCACGCCGGAGCCGCCCCGAGGAATGGGCCAGCCGCCAGAATGGCCCAGTGCTGCCAGCAGTAGAGCCGTCGCCGCCGCTCCCGGCGAAGGTAGACGGCCAATGGTGTGGGCCGCGACCCCGGTAAGCAGGGCCCGGCCCCGCTCAGTGCGCAGCGGCGCATCCCAAGCGAACGAGCCAAGCTGAGCCAGGCGTAGGCCAAACAGCCCACCTGCTCCGAGTGCGGTAGAGCGCCACAGCTCCTGCGGAAGAGACCGTTTGTCACCGAGTGCCAGCGCGGTCAGGGCATCGGCGTGTTTCACCAGGGGTCCCAGCAGTCGCCGCCACGCAGCGCCGTCGGAACCCAGACCCTCCGCGGCGCGCTCCAGGTCACGCCAGGCGATCGCGGCAGGCTGGTCGTCCAAGGGGTGGGCGTAGGATGCCTCGGGAACCACTAGTTCGACGCCCCGGGCCGGGAGATTCAACGCCCGCAGGAACGGACTTGCCAAGGCGAGCGGATGCACAGCCGAGCACACGTCGTGGACGATACCGTCGGCAAGCCCCAAATCCAGGGTACGAGAGCCCCCACCAGGTTGTGCCTCCGCCTCCAGCACCTCGACAGCAAGCCCCGCGCGGGCCAGCGTCACCGCCGCAGCCAGGCCATTCGGCCCCGACCCCACCACCACGACATCCCGGCACTCCACCACCGGTCCAGCCTAGATGCTTGAGTCCAGGAGGTTGGTGGCCGTAGGGGTCAGTGATCGGCAGATGGTGGCTTTGGTGTGGCCGTTACACCAGATCGCGTTGGTCCACGCCACGCCGAAACGCCACCCCTTGGACTCAACCATCTAGCCCGGGACGCGAGCCATATCCGCGCCGCTATGGCGAAGAGCGGAGCCTCCATCTCAGCGCGGCACCGCCTCTGCTGTACATCTGCCACCAGGACCCCTCCCCGCGGAACCCACAATCCCGCTGACTCAGATGTCCACAAACCGAGGGTAAGCCCACTGCGGGTACTCATCCCGAGGGCAAAACCAACAACCACAACGCTGATGGTTCGTGTACGAGTTTGATGGTGGAGCTAAGGGGATTCGAACCCCTGACCTCTTCCATGCCATGGAAGCGCGCTACCAACTGCGCCATAGCCCCGTACGCGACCTGATAGAAGGTACCGCAGCTGAGTTTGCAGGGCAAGCTCAGGTTCAGGTGATCGGCGTTGTGGGAGCGTTATGGGTCATGAGCCAGGGTTTTCCGCCCCTGACCGTCACCGTCGAGTAGCAGGTGTTTTCCGGGATCCCCAGCATGCTGGCATCGTCACGACCGCCCACCAGGGCGGCAACGATGCTGGCGAGCAGCAGCCCATGAGTGACTATCAGGATCTGCTGTCCCTCATGCTGGCCCATGATCTCGTGCATCGCGGGTAGGGCCCGGCGCACCATCTCAGCCTGGGTTTCACCTGCGGGAGATCGCCGGAAATCGATTCCCTTGTTGTAGAGCTCGGCTAGGCGTGGCAGTTCGGCGCTTGCTTCTGCCGCAGTGAGGCCACTCCAGGTTCCCACGTTGATCTCACGTAGCCGCGCATCCGGGACGGCGTCGATACCATGTGGCGTCGCAACTATCTGGGCTGTGCGAAGAGCACGTTTCAGGTCAGAGGTGTAGCAGGCGTCAAAACTCCACTGCTGGAAAAACCGGGCTGCCTCAACGGCCTGCTGCTCCCCCACCTCATCCAGGTCAATATCGGCTTGTCCCTGCAGCTTCCCCAGAAGATTCCACTCAGTCTGGCCGTGTCTGAGAAAGACCAGCCTGGTGTGTGTCATTGATCGTCGTCCTGTGGGATCTCATCCACTTCGAGGGGAATCTGCGGGCAGTCCTTCCACAACCGCTCCAGGTTGTAGAGGCTGCGCTCCTCGGTGTGCTGTACATGCACCACGAAATCAATGTAGTCCAGCAGCACCCACCGATTCTCACGATCGCCCTCGCGACGCACCGGCTTCAGCTCTGCCTGCTTGATCAGCTGCTCCTCCACGGCCTCGACGACAGCGGCAACCTGGCGCTCGTTCTTGGCGCTGACGATCAGGAACACGTCGGTGATAGCCAGCTGCTGGCTGACGTCGAAGGCGACGATATTGGTGCCGAACTTACCGGCAGCCGCCTCCGCAGCTATGGTCACGTGCGCAATGACGGACTCAGGCGTTGTCAAGTGGGACTCCTGTCTCAGGATGCGGGTAGAGACCGCGTTTTGCTATGTACTGCACGATGCCGTCCGGCACCAGATACCAGATCGGTTCGGAGCGCTGCACCCGTATGCGGCAGTCGGTCGAGGAGATGGCCAGCGCCGGGACCTCCAGCAACGTCACCTTGTCTGACGGCAAGTGCGCCAAGTCATCTTCCGTCATCGGCACCCCCGGCCGGGTCACGCCGACGAAATGCGCCAGGTCGAACAGCTGCTCTGCACCATGCCAGGTGAGGATCTGCCGCACCGCGTCGGCACCGGTGATGAAGAACAGGTCGACGTCATCACCACGCTCAGCGCGGAGATCCCTCAGGGTGTCGACCGTGTAGGTGTTCCCCGGCCGGTCGATGTCCACGCGGCTGACGGAGAACCTGGGATTCGACGCCGTGGCGATCACGGTCATCAGATACCGGTCCTCTGGTTTGCTGACCTCCCGGTGCGTCTTCTGCCACGGCACTCCCGTGGGCACGAAGACCACTTCATCAAGGGCGAACTTCGCAGCCACTTCGCTGGCCGCAACCAGGTGCCCGTGATGGATCGGGTCGAAGGTGCCGCCCATCACGCCGAGACGGTAATGCCTCTCTCGCCCCTGCCGGGCGGTGGCCAATTCGGTGGTGTTCATCGTTCCCCTGATCCTCGGCGGCCAGCTCCCAGCCACCAGCCCAGCGCCCCGAGCGCCAGGATCATCACCATAATGGCCACGGCCACCACAGGAGCGGCGGCACCAATGGGTGTCTCCAGCAAATCCATGCCGAGAATGCTAGCCGTTCAGCTGCCCGGAGGCTGCCGACGGGCCGTTCCAGAATCCGGGGTCATCGTCTCACCTGGCCATCACCATTGATGATGTACTTGGTGGAAGTCAGCTCTGGCAGCCCCATGGGACCTCTGGCATGCAGCTTCTGGGTGGAAATACCGATCTCAGCGCCGAAGCCGAACTCACCACCGTCGACGAAACGACTGGAGGTGTTGACCAGCACGGCCGCAGCATCGATCTCAGCGACGAACCGGTCTGCTGAGGCCCGGGACTCCGCGATGATGGTCTCGGAATGCCCTGTGCTGTGCTGCCTGATGTGCGCGATGGCCTCATCGAGGCTGGCCACCACCTTCACCGCCAGGTCCAGTGAAAGGTACTCGGAATCGAATTCATCCGCCCCGGCTGGCATCACATCATCGCCGAAAACCTGTACCTCAGGAGTGCCGTGGACGGTAACCCCGGCCTCCTTGAGCGCATCGAGGGCCCGGGGAAGCAGCGCCCCAGCAATCTCGCGATGCACCAGAAGCGTCTCGATGGCGTTGCAGACGCTGGGACGCTGCGTCTTCGCGTTGAGCAGTACCGCCATCGCCTTTCCGACATCAGCCGATGCATCCACGTAGAGGTGGCAGTTACCGGTGCCGGTCTCAATGACCGGGACCTTTGCGCCCTCAACCACCGCCGCTATGAGCCCAGCCCCACCACGAGGGATCAGCACATCGACCAGTCCACGGGCCGCCATCATCTCGCCGGTGACCTCACGCCCGCCCTCGACCAGTGAGACGGCATGGGCGTCTATTCCAGCAGCCTCCAGGCCTGTACGCAGTGCCGCCACACACACCCGGTTCGACTCGATGGCCGACCTGGAGCCACGCAGCAACGCGGCGTTGCCGGATTTCAGGCACAGACCTGCGGCATCGGCCGTGACATTCGGACGGTTCTCGTAGATGATCCCGACCACGCCAAAAGGAACCCGGACTTGCCGTACCTCGACGCCGTTGCCCAGGCGCCAGCCACGCACCAGGTCACCCACCGGGTCGGGAAGTGAGGCCACATCCCGTAGCCCCTGCGCCATCGCAGCGATCCTGGCCGCGTCTAGGCGAAGCCGGTCTATCACACCTTCTGGAGTGCCGGCCTCGCGTGCAGCCGACACATCGGCCTCGTTGGCCTCCAGCAGTTGCTCCCCGGTCGACGCCAGGGAGTCGGCCATGGCACGCAGCGCATCATCCTTCGCGTCGCGGGTCAGGGTGGCCAGCTGCCGGCTGGCAGCGCGGGCAGCCATTGCTTGGAACCGGAAATCCATGAATGGAGTATAAGAGAGCCTGCCGACAGAAGCCGGCTGGCCGGAGTCAGCTGATCTCGATCAGCAGGTCGCGGTGCACCGCCAGGCCGCCGTCGCGCATCCGTTTCTTGAGTTCGGCGGTGGAGCAGTCAGCCAGCCCACGGGCCACGAGTCTGTGATCCGGCCCGGTGATGTCGAGGGGATCACCGGCCTCAAAATCTCTCTCGATGCTGTCGACCCCGGCGGCAAGCAATGAGGCATGCCCGTCGATGATCGCGCGTACGGCCCCTGAGTCGATACGCAGCACACCGCAGACATCGGCTGCATGAGCCAGCCAGAGCAACCGGCGAGGTCGCCTGCGTCCAACAGCCTCGAACAGGGTGCCGGCCTCTTCGCCCCTCAGTACCGCGGCGAGCTGGTCGAAGTGGGCCAGCAGAACCGTCACTCCCCCGGCGGTCGCGATCCTGGCGGCCTCCACCTTGGTGCGCATCCCGCCGGTACCGACGCGGGAACCCACTGTGGATGTGTCTATGTTCAGCGCGGAAAGGTCATGGACACGAGAGATCAGCCGTGCCTGCGGCTCAGCGGGGTGAGCGGTGTACAGGCCATCCACGTCGCTGAAGATTGCGAGGACATCGGCCCGGATCAAGTGAGCGGTCAGCGCGGCTAGGCGGTCGTTGTCACCGAAGCGGATCTCCCCTGTGGCCACCGTGTCGTTCTCGTTGATCACGGGCACCACCCCAAACCGGAAGAGCCGGGAGACGGTGTTCAGTGCGTTCCGGTAGCTGCGCCCATCCTGCAAGTCACCCGCGGTGAGCAGTATCTGCGCCACCAGCAGCCCGTGCGAGGCAAACGCCTCGGTGTAGTGCCGGATCAGGATGCCCTGCCCCACCGCGGCCGCGGCCTGCTGGGTTTCGAGATCCCTGGGGCGGCTGTTCAAAGACAGCGGGCTGAGCGCCGAGGCGATCGCCCCGGATGTCACCAGCGCCACTCGCCTGCCCTGGTTGTGCAGTGCAGCGATATCCGACGCCAATGCCTTGACGCGCTCCGGATCCAGGTGGCCTTGGTCGCCTGTGAGCGACGAGGAGCCGACCTTCACCACCAGGCGCCGCGCAGCTATGACCTCAGCTCTCATCGAGAACCTCGCGCGTCTTCCTGGCGTGGTATTCAGCATCAGCCTCACGACGCCTGGTGACGGCTGGGCGTTCGGTCTCCAGCCTCGGATCCTCGCCACGCCGGGAGAGAATCTCCGCGCCGGTGTCGATCTGCGGCGCGAAGTCGAAGATGACGGCGTCCTCACCACCGATGGCCACCGCGTCCCCCTCCCGGGCGCCCAGCTCAAGAAGTTTCTCCTCAACCCCCAGCCGGTTCAACCGGTCGGCCAGGTAGCCGACCGCCTCAGCATTGCTGAAGTCGGTCTGCCGGATCCAGCGTTCCGGTTTCATCCCCCTGACCCGCCACAGGAACCCTCCCTGACCGTCGCCCTTCTTGGCGATGGTGAATGAGTCATCTAAAGAAACCCGGCCCACCGGCTTGGGACGCAGCACTTTCCTAGGCGGTTCCTGCGCCTCGGCGGTGGCGCGGCGATCCGCGACGATCCCGGCCATGGCGAACTTCAGCTCGTTGAGCCCCACGCCTGTCTTGGTGCTGATCTCGAACACGCGATAGCCACGCTCCTCCAGCTGGGGGCGGGCGAGCTCAGCCAGCTCGGGGGCATCAGGCAGGTCCACCTTGTTCAGGGCCACCAGGCGCTCACGATCCTCCAGGCCACCGTGAGCCGCCAGCTCAGCCTCGATCACCTCCAGGTCGGCGACGGGTTCACGTCCCGCTTCCCAGGTGCCCAGGTCAATCACATGCACGATGGCCTGACAGCGTTCGATATGCCGCAGGAAATCGAAACCCAGCCCTTTGCCAAGCGAGGCCCCCTCGATCAGGCCTGGCACGTCAGCGACTGTGTAGGTGACATCACCGGCGACCACCACTCCCAGGTTCGGCACCAGCGTGGTGAACGGGTAGTCGGCGATCTTTGGTTTCGCGCGAGAGATGGCCGCGATCAGCGAGGACTTCCCCGACGAGGGAAACCCGACCAGGCCGATGTCGGCCAGCACCTTCAGCTCTAGCTGGATCAGCCGGGACTCGCCTTCCTCCCCAAGCAGCGCAAAACCTGGGGCCTTGCGGGCAGTCGTCGCGAGAGCCTCGTTCCCCAGCCCGCCCTTGCCACCGACGGCAGCCACGTATTCCTGGCCAGGCCCGGCGAGATCCGCCAGGTGTTCCCCCGTCGTGGCATCAGAGACAACGGTGCCAGCTGGCACGGCCAGCACCACGTCTTCCCCTCTGGCGCCGTGCTGATGGTCACCGCGCCCGGGCTGCCCGTTGGTCGCTTTCCTGACCGACTGGCGGTGGTATTCAACAAGCGAGTTGAGGTTGTCCGCCACTCGCAGGATCACGGAACCTCCATCGCCCCCGTTGCCGCCGTCAGGCCCGCCAAGTGGCTTGAATTTCTCACGGTGCACCGAGGCGCAGCCATGGCCGCCATTGCCTGCCTGCACGGTCAGCCTGACTCGGTCTACGAAGGAGGGAATCGCCACGATGAGAAGTATCTCAAAGGAGTCCGAAAACCAAACAGCGACGGGCCCGCTCCCCGAAGGAGGCGGGCCCGTCGCCAGTATCTGATCTGACTCAGGCTTCCACGGGCGCCACGTTGACCACGCGGCGGCCACGCTTGACACCGAAGTTGACCTGGCCTGCTGCCAGGGCGAAGAGGGTGTCGTCGCCGCCACGGCCCACGTTGTCGCCGGGGTGGAAATGAGTACCGTGCTGGCGGACGATGATCTCGCCCGCGCCGACAATCTGACCGCCGAAGCGCTTCACACCGAGACGCTGGGCGTTGGAATCACGACCGTTGCGCGTCGAGGACGCGCCCTTCTTGTGTGCCATCTGCTTGTTCCTGCCTCAGTTCTTGATGCCGGTGATCTTGACCTGGGTGTACCGCTGACGGTGGCCCTGGCGCTTCTTGTAGCCGGTCTTGTTCTTGAATTTGATGATCCGGATCTTGGGACCCTTGGTCTCGGCCAGAACCTCGGCCGTCACGGAGACCTTGCCGAGGGCCTTGGCATCGGAGGTCACGGTGCCGTCATCGACCAGCAGCAGCGGCTGCAGGTTGACGGTTTCGCCGACCCCTTCGGACACCAGGTCGATGTCGAGGATGTCGCCAACAGCCACCTTGTGCTGGCGTCCGCCACTGCGCACGATCGCGTACACGCCTGACCTACCTTCTTCTTCTCATGCCTGGGGATCTCCCGTGCACCCGTCGGGGCCATCAGGAGGTGGTATCTGGCCGCACGAAAGACACGGCATGACAACCGGGGGATAATTTTACGTTCACTGCCCCGCCGGGTCAAACCGGCCTCGGATGCCTAGCCCTTCCTGCGCCGCCTACCGCTGGACTTGCGCTCGCCGCCGTCGGCTGGCGCCTGCGAGTCAACGGGGTCATCGAAGCGCAGATACCCAGAACCGTGGCAGTGCTCGCATTCCTCGGTGAAGGCCTCCGCCAGGCCAGTGCCGATGCGTTTGCGGGTGAGCTGCACCAGACCCAGGCTGGTGACCTCCGCCACCTGATGCCTGGTGCGGTCGCGGCCGAGACACTCCACCAGACGGCGCAGCAGCAGCTCACGGTTGCTGGGCAGCACCATGTCGATGAAGTCGATCACGACGATGCCGCCAAGGTCGCGCAGCCTCAGCTGCCGGACGATCTCCTCGGCTGCCTCCAGGTTGTTGCTGGTCACGGTGGCCTCGAGATTGCCCCCAGATCCCGTGAAACGTCCCGTGTTGACGTCGATGACGGTCATCGCCTCGGTGCGGTCGATCACCAGTGACCCACCAGATGGCAGGAAGACCTTGCGGTCGAGAGCCTTGGCGATTTGCTCATCGATGCGGTACTGCGCGAACAGGTCCTTGCCGTCCTCCCCCGGCTCGAACCGCTCGACGCGATCCGCGAGGTTGGGGGCGACATGCCCGACGTAGGCCGAGATCGACTCGAAGGCGTCATCCCCCTGCACAGTAAGTTTCGCGAAGTCCTCGGTGAAAAGGTCACGGACGATGCGCAGCGTCAGATCGGGTTCTGCGTAGAGGGTTTCCGGTGCCTTGCCGGCCTTCGCCTTCTTCTCAATCACCTCCCACTGCGCCTTGAGACGGTTGACGTCCCGCACCAGTTCCTCGGCTGCGACCCCCTCAGCTGCGGTACGCACGATCACCGACTCGGTGTCACCGATCAGCTCGCCCAGGATCTGCCTCAGCCGGGTGCGCTCCACGTCCGGGAGCTTGCGGGAGATCCCGGACAGGTGCCCACCTGGGGAGTAGACGATGTAACGGCCGGGTAGGGAGACATGCCCGGTCAGGCGAGCGCCTTTGGCGCCGACCGGGTCCTTGGTGACCTGGACCAACACGGTCTGACCCGATTTGAAGACCTTCTCGACCTTGCGGTCCTCGGCCGTGACCCCGTAGGAGTCCCAGTCCACCTCACCCGCATAGAGGACGGCGTTGCGGCCACGGCCGATGTCGATGAACGCGGCTTCCATGCTGGGCAGCACATTCTGTACACGCCCCAGGTAGACGTTGCCGATCAAGGAGGTCGCGGAGGCGCGGTCCACGTAGTGCTCCACGAGTATGCCGTCCTCCACCACTGCCAGCTGGGTGTAATCAGCCCGTTGGCGGATCACGAGTTTGCGGTCCACGGACTCACGGCGGGCCAGGAACTCGGCCTCGGACAGGATGGGGGCGCGGCGCCGGCCGGCAGCCCGGTTCTCCTTGCGCCGCTGCCGCTTCGCCTCCATCCGGGTGGACCCCTCGATGCCGGTCACCTCATCATCGGCGCCACCCTTGGCCTCGGAGTTTCCTGAACGCCGCCGACGCCGACGCCGACGGCGGGTGCTGGTCTCCCCCTCGGCCTCGTTCTCCTCGTCAGCTGTCTCCTCCTGGTCCGGGGCACCGGGTGAATCCGTGGAGGACTCATCGCCAGCCTCCGTGGCATCATCGCCGTCGTCTGCGGACGTCTCCTCGGCGCTGGAGCCACGTCGCCGGCGCCTTCCGCCACGTCTCCGGCGCCGGCGACTGGGCCGTTCTTCCTCAACGGCTGTCTCATCCGGTTCCTCCTCAGCCCCGGAGCCGGGTTCGCTGTCCTCAGAGTCGTCAGCGATGGCATCGGCCAGTTTCGCCAGGGTCTCGGTGCGTCCCTCGGCCGTGACCGCGAATGGATCCTTCACGGTGGCGGCACGCCGGGCCTTCGCGGCCTCCTCCGCCATGCGAAGCGCGGCCGCGATGCCATCCTCACCGGAATCGCTGGAATCCTGTTCGCCCTCGGCCGGCTCAGTCCTCTCGGGTGTGACGGCCCCAGCCGACCGGGCCGCGCGGCGGCGTCTTCCCCTGGGAGCGGGCTCCGATGGCGCCTCCGGCTGCGGTTCCTCGGAGCCGGTCTGGGCCCCGGCCTCGGCCACCTCGGTCTGGGGAGCGGGGGCGGCCGGCCCTCCCGCAGGCCGGGTCGCACGACGGCGGCGCCTCGCAGGGCCGCGGCTGGTGTCCGGCTCAGTGGTCTCGGCCGGTTCGGCTGTGGCAGCTGCCGTGGTGGTGGTCTCGGCTGGCGCACTCACATCGACGGGAGGGCCAGCAGGCCGGGACGCGGCGCGACGCCTACGTTGCCTTTGCCCGGACTGATCCGGCTGAGGCTCAACGGGCGGCTCAGCTATGGCAGCTTCCTTGGAGTCTGGCTCGGGGATTGTCCCAGGCCCTGGTTCCGGAACTGCCTCAGGCTCCGGGGTATGAGCCTCGAGCACAGCGGTCACGACGTCAGCCGTCACGACAGAGGACGCGCTGCGTACCTCATGGCCGAGCTGGGAGAGTTCGGCCAACAGCTCCTTGCTCGTGATGCCGAGATGTTTGGCCAGCTGATGGACGCGCGGGCGTGAGGGCAGCTCGGATGCAGAGGATTCTTGGCTGGGTTCGGTCATGTAGGACTCCTTAGGGCGCGTAGGCGCCAGCTCTGACGCGGCTTACCGCGCCTCTCAAGACTCAAGGTCAACCAGAAGCATCGGGGCCTCCGCGGTCGAGATTCATCGTCGCGGTTTCAGCCTCGGGCTGCCTCTCAGCGGCACCGGCGGTGCTTGACCTGTCGCCTATTGTTACACAATTCACGTTTGCGATGGATCAGGAACGTTCACCGGGCACTGTCGCTCCACCGGGAATGTTGCAGCTGCGCTGCCCCCCAACAGGCCGGTGCCGTTCTGAGTCCCAGGCGATTTTGGGAGCACTCTAGGCTGGACTGCGATGAGGCCCCTGAAAGGCTTGTTGTCTTTGCTCATAGCCGTCGGCCTGCCGGTGGCCGGCTGCTCCTCGCCTGTTCCAAAGGTCTCCCCCTCCGCCGCAGCGGACCCGGCGGCCACCACCGAGGCCCAGCGTCTCCTGACACGGCTGCATGCCCAAGAGGGTAAGGGAATCCTCTTCGGTCATCAGCACGACCTGTCCCTGGGCTTCACCTTTGAACAGGGCGATGGCAGTGCCTCAGACACCGCAGCCGCAGTGGGTGATTACCCTGCGGTCTTCGGCTGGGACAGCCTCATCGCCGAGGGCGATGAAAGGCCGGGCGAGGCCGGTGCCCCACGCGAGACAAATGTCGAGGCCCTTGCCAGCATAATCAGACAGGCCGATGCCCTGGGCGGGGTCAACACCCTGACCATGCACATGCCGAATCCCGTCACGGGCGGTAACTTCCGCGACACCTCAGGCGACGCAGTCGCCTCAGTGCTTCCAGGAGGTGCACGGAACGCCGATCTGACAGCGCACCTGGACCGGCTGGCCGACACGATCACGGCGGCTAAACGCGCAGACGGGACCCTGATCCCGGTCATCATGCGTCCCTGGCATGAGCACAACGGCGACTGGTTCTGGTGGGGGGCAGGGCATGCCACACCGGAGCAGTATGCCGAACTGTTCCGCTTCACCGTCGAATACCTGCGTGACAATCGCGGCCTCCACAACCTGCTCTATGCCTACTCTCCCAACTCGCCGCTGGACGGTGACCCCACCAGGTATCTGAACGGATATCCCGGGGACGATTACGTCGATGTCTTCGGCTATGACTCCTACGACAACACCGGAGGCAGTGGCGAGTGGATCAACTCCACCATCGCCGACCTGTCCATGGTGGTCAGGCTGGCCGACGAGCATGGAAAGGTCCCGGCCTGGACCGAGTTCGGGCTTCGCGAGGGATCGGCGTCGGGACCGCGCTGGTTCACATCGGTGCTGGAGTCGCTGAAACGCGACGAAAATGCCCGCCGCCTGGCCTGGATGCTGACCTGGGCGAACTACGGCCACGGTGATCGCGAACACGCTTATGTCCCGTATCCTGCGCATGGCAACTACCCGGATCATCCGCTGCTGTCCGATTTCCGGGCTTTCCACGACGACCCGTGGACTATCTTCGCCAAGGAATGGAAACGGTAGCTTTATGCTGGTCACCTGCACCGCGATGGCATAGTGGAACCCTGTCGCGACACCGTTTCCAAAGGAGCTGAGATGACCGCGAGCCTGCCCACCGTCGTGTTCGCCGGGGACTCCATCACCGACGCTGGGAGGGACCCGGCCAGCGGATCCCTGGGCACCGGTTACGTGGCGAAGCTCGCCAAAGGTCCCCTGGCGTTCGCGCGGGTCGTCAACGCGGGCGTCAGCGGAGATCGTATGGCGGATCTGGAGGCAAGATTCAACGCCGATGTGCTGGCGGAGAAACCTGATCTGGTGAGCATCTTCATAGGGATCAACGACACCTGGCAGGTGGTCACGGGCGAGGCGGCCTCGCCGCTGAAGGAGTTCGAGGCCGCGTACCGGCGCCTGATCGAGAGCCTGGGCAGGACGCCGGTGGTGCTTGTGGTGCCGTTCGTCGCCCCTGTCACCCCGGAGCAGGAGGGCTGGGGGGCGGACCTGGAGCCGAGGCAGGAGCTCGTCCACCACCTGGCAGCGGAATATGGCTGCGCAGTGGTTGACCTAGGCCTGATGATCCGGGAGTATTCCTCAGACTATGAGAACGAGGAGCTGGCCGAGGACGGGGTCCATCCCACCGATCTGGGCCACAAGCTGATCGCCGAGGCCTGGAACCGTGAGGCCCACACCCGGGTCGAAGCACTGCGCCGACCATAGCCCCTAAGCACACGCTATTCCCATAGGCGGACCCCATCGCCCCGGGTGACCTCAGCGCCGGGTCATGAGGACTGTTCCTACTGCTCGGCAACCAGCAGGTCACGGGCTTGCCCGGCCGCGATCAGCGACCCGGCCACTAGCACCCCGGTGCCCGGCCCGGCCGCGTCGGCCAGCAGGGTCGCGAGTTCCAGCGCATCAGGCATCGCCGGGGCCTGGTGCACCTTCCCGGCCGGCCAGAAGTCTTCTGCAGCCCGCGCCAGCTCCTCGGCGGGCAGGGCGCGTGGGGTTCCCTGGGCACGTGTGACCACCACCTGGTCCATAGCCGAGGCGAAGATCTCGAGCACTCCGGAGGTGTCCTTGTCGGCCATCATCGCCACCACCCCGATGAGGGGCTGGAAGGCAAAGGCTTCCTGGCAGGCATCGATGGTCGCCTGCGCGGCCTGGGGGTTGTGGGCGGTGTCGATGACGATGGCCGGCGAGGTGCGTGCCAGCTCAAGCCTGGCTGGGGCCACCACCGACGCGAACCCCTCCTCGATGATCTCGGGAGCCAGGGGTTGACCGCCGAGGAAAGCCTCGACGGCAGCGACGGCCAGCGCGGCATTGCGAGCCATGTGAGCTCCGTGGAGGGGAAGGAACAGATCTCCCAGCGGCCCGCCCGCGCTCTCGATCCGGATCACCTGGCCACCCACCGCCGGACGACGCTCCAGCACACCGAAATCCGGCCCCTCGGCCCTGACGACGTCACCTGCTTCAACGGCCTGGGCCAGCAGCACACGGGCGGCCGCTGGTTCCTGGCCGGACAGCACCACCGTCGCTCCGGGCTTGATGATGCCCGCCTTCTCAGCGGCGATCTTCTCCAATGAGTCGCCCAGAATGTGCGTGTGGTCAGCGCCGACCGGGGTCACCACCGCCACCTGTGGGTCTGCGACGGATGTGGCGTCCCACCTCCCTCCGAGCCCGACCTCGACCACCGCAACATCCACTGGCGTGTCAGCGAAAGCCGCGTAGGCCATGCCGGTGATGACCTCGAAGAAGGTCATGGCTATCCCGTCCAGCTGTTGCTCGTCGACCATCCGCACGAAGGGTTCGACCTCCTGCCAGGCCTCGGCGAACCGCGCCTCGGACAGTGGCTGCCCGTCTATGCAGATACGTTCCCGGGCATCGCTTAGGTGGGGGCTGGCGAACCTCCCCGTGCGCAGTCCGGCCGAACGCAGCAACGCGTCGATCATGATGCAGGTCGACCCCTTGCCGTTCGTGCCGGCCACCTGGATCACGGGAGTGGCCCGCTCCGGATTTCCCAGCAAATCCATTAGGGCTGCGATACGGCTGAGCCCCGGGCCAACGCGATGTTCGGGCCAGCGAGAGGTGAGTTCGGCTACAAGGGAGGCGTGTTCCATGATGGGGACATACTAAGAGATCCCACAGGTAGAGACCGGCCGACTCACGACGCCACTGCCTCTGGGATCTCTTAGTATGCTTGCCGTGATGAGCAGATATCCTGAGCCCTCCGTGAGGTATTGGCCCGACTGGGTGGGATTGATAGCCCGTCTGATACCAGGTGTCGTCTTCCTGTACGCCGGCATCGTGAAGGTGACGAATATGGCTGATTTCGCCATCGACATCCGGGCCTATCAGCTGGTCGGCTGGGATGTCTCGAACATACTGGCCCACAGCCTGCCGGTGATTGAGATCGCCGTCGGGGCGATGCTCATCGCAGGCCTGCTGACACGCTGGTCGGCACTGGTCACCATGCTGCTGCTCTTAGCCTTCACGGCCGGCATCGTCTGGGTGTGGAGCCAGGGAATCAGCATCGACTGCGGCTGCTTCGGGCAAGGCGGCGAAGTAGCTCCTGAGAACACCCAGTATCCGCAGAAATTGGCCGAGAATCTGGTGATGACCGTGATGTGCGGCTGGCTGGTAATGCGTCCCCGTTCTCTTTTCAGCCTGGATCAGGCACTTTTCGGCTCACCTATTCGTTTCAGCGAAGAGAGCCAGACTGACATCGCCAAAACGGCGGAAACCGAGGAGTGAGTTCTTAAGCCATGGCAAACAATTCGAACCTGAGCAGGCGCGCTGCTCTCAGGCAACAGCAGGAGCTGGAGGCACGCCGCAAGCGCAACTCCAAGATGATAGGCGTCGGCCTGGGCGCGCTGGCGCTGGTGGTGGCAGTTGTCGTAGCAATCGCTGTCTTCCAGTCGCTCAACAAGCCCCAGAGCGCCCAGGGCACTCCGCCCAACGCCACCGAGGGCTATGGCATCACCATCGCCAGCAAAGGCACCCAGCCGTCGGGCAGCGTGCCCCACGTGGTGCTCTACGAGGACTACCAGTGTCCTGCATGCAAGGTGCGCGAGTCACAGTACGGAAAGGCGATGCTCCAGCTCGTTGACGAGGGCAAGGTTACCCTCGAGATCCGCACCGCGTACTTCCTCAACCAGGCGAACAAGATCTCCAACCCCCGCTCGTCCGAGCGCGCCGCCTTGGCCGCCGCCGCTGCCGATGCCGTCGGCAAGTACCGGGAATACCACGAGGTGGTCTACCAGAACCAGCCCGCCAATGAGGGAGACGGCTACACCGATCAGCAGCTCCGAGTCGATTTCGCCGCGCAGGCGGGAATCACGGGAGATGATCTGACGAACTTCCAGAGGCTCTACGACGAGAAGACCTACGCTGATTTCGCCGAGAAGGCCTACAAGGCCATGAGCGACAACAACGTTCAAAGCACCCCGGCCTACCGCATCAACGACAAGGATCTTGAGTTCCAGGACCCAAACAGCGGCTCCGTTCTCATCACGCCGAACGATCCGGCCTCCCTCCTCGCAGCCATCGAGAAGACCGCATCCGCTTCCAACTGACCAGCACCTTTGTTGTGATCGAGCCGCCGGGATCAACTCTTGGCGGCTCGATCGCGTCACGGGGTGTGACTTTTACGCCAGCCATCGCCGACAACTACGATTCCCTACCATGATGAACCCCGCCTACAGCTCCGGTCTGCCCGTCAAGCCCGCTCTCGAAGGCCTCGAGGGTAAGTGGGAACAGGTATGGCGTGAGGACGGCACCTACGCGTTCCAGCGCCCCGCCTCCCGTGAGCAGGTGTTCTCCATCGACACCCCTCCCCCGACGGTCTCCGGGTCACTGCACGTCGGGCATGTCTTCAGCTACACCCACACCGACACCATCGCCCGATATCAGAGGATGCGCGGCAAAGAGGTGTTCTACCCGATGGGCTGGGACGACAACGGTCTGCCCACCGAGCGGCGCGTGCAGAACTACTACGGTGTCCGCTGTGATCCCTCGCTTCCCTACGAGGAGAACTTCACTCCCCCTGCCAAGCCCGACCCAAAACGCCAGGTGCCCGTATCGCGCCGCAACTTCATCGAGTTGTGTGAGAAGCTGACGGTCATCGACGAGAAGGTCTTCGAGGATCTGTGGCGGTATCTCGGGCTCTCCATCGACTGGGACACTCTCTACACCACGATCGCCCCAGCCACGCAGGCCGTGGCGCAGCGCGCCTTCCTACGCAACCTCGCGCGCGGTGAGGCCTATCTGAACTTTGCACCCACCATGTGGGACGTCACCTTCCAGACAGCAGTCGCCCAGGCGGAGCTGGAGTCGCGGGAGCATGCGGGGGCCTACCACCGCGTCGCCTTCCACGGCGCAGGCGGCCCTGTGTTCATCGAGACCACCCGCCCCGAGCTGCTTCCCAGTGTCTGTGCGCTGATCGCCCATCCCGACGACGACCGCTACCAGCAGCTGTTCGGCACGACCGTCACCTCGCCTGTCTTCGGGGTCGAGATCCCAGTCCTGGCGCACCCGGCCGCCGAACCCGACAAGGGTGCGGGCATCGCGATGTGCTGTACCTTCGGGGACCTGACCGACGTTCAGTGGTGGCGGGAGCTCAAACTCCCCACCCGCACGGTGATCGGGCGTGATGGCCGTCTGCAGCGCGAAACCCCGGAGTGGCTGACCCATGCCGAGCCTTACACGCAGCTGGCCGGCAAGACCACCTTCTCCGCCCGGGCCGCGGTCGTGGAGCTGCTGCGCGCCTCCGGCGACCTCAACGGGGAACCGAAGCCAATCTCCCGGCCCGTCAATTTCTACGAGAAGGGCGATAAACCGCTGGAGATCGTCGCAACCCGCCAGTGGTATCTGTCCAATGGCGGCCGCGACGAGCAGCTGAAAACCGAACTCCTGAAACGCGGCCAGGAGCTGGCCTGGACCCCGGAGCATATGCGGCACCGCTATGACAACTGGGTCGAGGGCCTGAACGGTGACTGGTTGATCTCCCGCCAAAGGTTCTTCGGGGTCCCCTTCCCGGTGTGGTATCCCCTGGATGCCGACGGCGAACCGGTGTACGACGCCATGATCGTCGCCGATGAGGCAACCCTCCCCGTCGACCCTGTCACGGCCTGTCCCCCCGGCTACGAGGAATCCCAGCGCGGAGTCCCCGGCGGGTTCGTCGCAGACCCGGATGTGATGGACACGTGGGCCACGTCGTCGCTGACGCCACAGATCGCCTGCGGCTGGGAACGCGACGAGGAGCTGTTCAAGCTCACTTTCCCCATGGACGTAGCGCCGCAGGCTCACGACATCATCCGCACCTGGCTGTTCTCCCGTGTCGTGCGCGCCAACTTCGAGAACGACTCGCTGCCGTGGCGGCGCACCACCATCTCGGGTTTTGTCACTGACCCGGACCGCAAGAAGATGAGCAAGTCGAAGGGAAACGTGGTGGTGCCCTCCGACATCCTGGAACGTTACGGCTCCGATGCGGTGCGCTGGCGCGCGTCCATGGCCCGTCCCGGCATGGACTCCCCCTTCGATGAGAAGCAGATGAAGGTCGGCCGCCGACTGGCCATGAAAATCCTGAACGCCGGTAGGTTCGTGCTCGGCATGGCCCCCGAGCCCGGGGAGCCTGCCCTCATCACGAACCCGGTTGACCAAGCCCTCCTGGCCACTCTCTCAGATGTCGTCGCCACATGCACCACAGCCTTCGAGGCCTTCGACTACACCCAGGCGCTGGAGACCGTGGAGGCGTTCTTCTGGACCTTCTGCGACGACTACCTGGAACTTGTGAAGGAGCGCGCCTACGGCGCCCAGGACCGCAAGGGTCAGGCCTCTGCGCAAGCCACCCTGGCCATCGCGCTCGATGTGCAGTTGCGGCTGTTCGCCCCATTCCTGCCGTTCGTGACGGAGGAGACCTGGTCCTGGACCCACGGCTCCTCCATCCACCGCTCCCCCTGGCCCACCCCCGGGGAGCTGACGCTGGAGGCCGGGGGGACCCGACAGCTGCTGGCTGATGTCGCATCAGTACTGGTGGTGATCCGCGGCGCCAAGTCGAATGCGAAAGTATCCATGAAGACTCCGGTCCAGCAGGCCACGTTCCTGGGAGACCACGCTGCGCTGCAACGGCTGAAGGCCATCGAGCCGGATCTGCGGGCTGTCGGGCACATCACCGGTGACATCGGCTGGAAGATTGCGGAGGGCCCCTTGACTGTTGAGGTGGAGCTGGAAGACCTTCCCGCGTAGCGGAGGCAGGATCGACCAGGGGTGGGCTCCGCTGCCCAGCATCTGCGGAGCCCACCCCTCAAGTTTCATGGGATGAAAGTAGCTGGCGGCAGCTGTGGCGGTACTGCCGCCGGTTTGCTTTCCAGCCGCGTCAGAGCCTCCGCGACAGCGGCATCAAGCTGCCGGTCTCCGCCGTCTTCCCAGTCGGCTGGGTCAAGGCACACCTCGATGTCAGGATCCGTTCCGTGGTTCTCCACACCGAAACCCTGCCTGTTGAACGAGAAGGCGAAACGAGGCTGCGTGACAACAGTGCCGTCCACCAGCTCGAAGCGCCCGTCGATCCCGACGACCCCACCCCAGCTGCGTTCCCCCACCACAGGGCCAAGGCCAAGGTTCTGAGCCGCGGCAGTGATGATGTCACCATCGGAGCCCGCGTAGGGGTTGGTGACAAAGACCACCGGTCCGCGCATTCCCTGTGCCGGGTAGGGTTCCGGGGAGTCCAGCTGACGAGCATGACCCCACCCCACAACGGTGCGCATCAGCCGTTCCAGCACCAGGGATGAGGTGTGACCACCACCGTTGTACCGGACATCGACCACCACCGCCTCACAGCGGGAAGCCTGTTCGATGAGCCGATGGAACTCCGCCCACCCCTCAGCCATCATATTCGGGACGTGAACATAGCCGACGCGGCCCTGTGAACGCTCACGGACCCGGGCAACCCGGGAAGCCACCCACTCGTGATAACGCAACCCAGCCTCATTGGCCACCGGGACCACTGCAACGCGCCGCTTCTTCCCGTCCCGTTCCAGGGTCAGCTCGACAGGCTTGCCCGCTGCCCCCAATAGCAGCGCCTTGATGTCGGGGACCCCGGTAACCGCGTGACCATCGACAGCGGAGATCACGTCTCCAGGCTGGGCCGCCACCCCTGCCGCGCGCAGCGGCGAGCGGGCCGTCGGATCGGAGGACTCGCCCTGCAGGATGCGCTCGATGACAATCTCACCCTTGTCGTTGCGGCTCAGGTCAGCACCCAGCCAAGCCACCCTGTCCTCAGTCTGTCCGCCAGGTGGCAGGACGTAGGCGTGAGAGGTGTTGAGTTCGGCGTTCGTCTCCCACAGCACGTCGACGAGATCGTCGTGCGTGGCAATCCGCTCCACCAGAGGCCGGTAGCCGGCGCACACCGCTGCCCAGTCGATGCCGTTCATATCCTCACGCCAGTAGTGGTCCCGCATCAGGCGGGCGTTCTCGTCGAACATCTGCAACCACTCATCGCGGCAGGACTGCTGGCGGCGCAACCGGGACAGGTCCACGGCAATACGATCGTCTTCATCGGTTTTCGCGCCGGCGGGCTGCACCCACAGATCGTCACCACTGCGCACGACCAGCTGTTTGCCGTCGCCGCTGACAGCCGCATCATCGCAGGCGTCGACCACAACGGTCAGCTTGCGCTTCTCGACGTCGTAGGCCTCAATACTGTCTTTCACCTCCTGGCCGGGGATGCGTCCTGTGCCGAGCACCCCGGCGTGCGGGGCAAGACGCCGCCACACCACTCCCTCCGCGACGGCGGCAAGGCCGTCGTAGCGTCCTGCGGGAACAGGCAACGGGACCATCCGGTCCTCGACACCGTCGACATCCAGGACGATGTCCTCAGCATCAGCGGGCTCCTCGTCTGGTTTTCTGTCTTTCTCGTCCGGCTCCTGGGCCTTGCCGTCGCTGATCGCCCAGCCATCAACGGAGGGGCCGAAAGGTATGGGGTCCTCCGCGCGCAACGGAATCACATAGGGCCGCACCGTGTTGGTGAACCCCAGATCAAAGTTGATCTCGTCGTAGGCGGGGTCGATGGTCCGGCTCGACAGGAAATACAGATACCGGCCGTCCAGGCTGAAGGTGGGTGAGAAGTCATTGAACTGACCGCGGGTCAGGATAAAGGACCTGTCCTGCCTGAGGTCATAGCCGACGAGCCGCCCCAGCGCCCCCTCATCGCCAAGTGCCTCACGCCACACCAGATAGCGACCGTCTGGACTGAAAACCAGGCCCGTCGCCTCACCCTCCCGCGACCGGCCTACTGTCCGGGCTGTGTCCGCTACGACAGACAGGACAGTCACGGAGCCGTCGTGGGATGCCGCAGCGACCTCGGAGCCCTCGCTGTTGGAGGCGAGCTCCAGCACCCGCCCCAGTTTTCCGTGTGCTATCCGGCGGGATTTCCCCTCGCCGTCAAGGGATCTGATCTCAAGGCAGTCCTCCCCCTCTGCATCGGTTACCCAGATGCCTTTTCCCGTGCTGCCCAGCGGGATCGTCTCCCTGACCCGGATCCCGGGCAGGCCACTCAGGTTCCGGGCCGGGCCGGAGCGGTGCGTCAGGAACCAGGCCTGTCCCCGCCACTCCACCAGGGAGCCGTCACCACCATGATCGGGAATCACCGATTCCAGCCGGTCCAGGGCCTCGATGGTGACCGGCCCCGGCTGGCCAAGCGCGACGTCCACCGGGATGGGCCGTGGAACATCATCCAGGGAATCGAGGACGTAGAGGACGCCGCGTGCGTGGAAGACCACCCGCCTGCCATCCGTGGCGGCGTCCCGGCAATAGCCCTCGGCGAAGGTGTGTTCAGTGTGGGCCCTCAGGTCGCTGCCGTCTGGGGCGACGCTCCAGACCTGTGCCTGCTCACCCGCTTTTACCGGCAGCCTCGCACCCAGATCAGAGGTGAAGACGATCCGCTCTCCCACCCAGCACGGACCGGCCAGGCTGGCACTCTCCTCTGGGAGCAGCCGCTGCCATTGTTCTTGATTCTCATCGGAGACCCAGACCCGGTTGGCCATACCGCCGCGGTAGCGTTTCCAGGCCTCCGGGCCGCGAAAATTCGGGGAGGCCAGCACCACCCGGCCATCTGGACGCCGGTCTGCGGCAGAGGCTGGCCCCCATTCAAGCCGTTCCAGTTCACCGTCCAGGGAAATGGAATACAGCCAGGAAAGCGCACGTAGCGCCTCATTGTGCATGGAAGCGACCAGCACATGCCCAGAGTCCAGCCAGCCGCATACCTGCATCCGGGCTGCGCTCAGCCATGTGAGACGATGCCTACCGCCGTCTAAAGCGATGACGTGAAGATCCTGGTTTCCCGCAGCCCCTGCGACAAATGCCACCTGATCACCTGAAGGCGAGAAACGAGGGCTGCGCACCACGGTGTGCTCGGAGGTGAGGCGATATGCCCTGCCGCCCGCGACCGTCGTCAGCCAGAGATCGTCATCAGCGACGAAAACCACCTGATCCTTATTGACATGTGGGTAGCGCAGATAGCCAGAATTCATGGCGCCAAACCTACCCGAAGAAGCGCCGGGAAATGTCAGGCCGACAAGTCCCGGCGCCGCGCCACACGAGAGGAGGCCACCAGCTCAGGTTGCGCTTTTCCGAGAACAGCCTCACGGGTCACCACAACCTGCGCCACATCCTCCGCGGAAGGCACCTCGAACATCACATCGAGCAGTAGCTCCTCCAGGATCGCCCGCAGCCCACGAGCTCCTGTGCCCCGTTCCAGGGCGAGTTCCGCGATGGCGTCAATGGCCTCGTCAGTGAAATCCAGCTGCACCCCGTCAAGTTCAAACAGGCGCGAGAACTGTTTCGTCAGGGCGTTACGCGGTTCAACGAGAATCCGGTTCAACGCTTCCCGGTCCAGCGGTGAGACCGTCGAGATCATAGGAAGCCGGCCAATGAACTCCGGAATGAGCCCGAACTTGTGGAGATCCTCAGGCCGGACAGCGGAGAATGGGTCCTTCAGCTCGGAGCTGACGGAGGTGTCGACGCTGAACCCGAGGGGCCGCTTTCCGACACGGGAGTTGATGATCTCATCAAGCCCGGCAAAAGCCCCGCCGACGATGAATAGGACCTTGGTGGTATCGATTTGAAGGAAATCCTGATGCGGATGCTTACGCCCTCCTTGCGGGGGCACAGATGCGACGGTTCCCTCAAGAATCTTCAGCAGCGCCTGCTGCACTCCCTCGCCGGAAACATCGCGGGTGATCGATGGGTTCTCAGACTTGCGCGCTACTTTATCGATCTCATCAATGTAGATAATGCCGGTCTCGGCCTTCTTGATGTCGAAATCTGCTGCCTGGATCAGCTTCAGGAGAATGTTCTCCACGTCCTCACCGACATAACCGGCCTCAGTGAGAGCCGTCGCGTCAGCCATGGCGAAGGGAACGTTCAGCATCTTCGCGAGAGTCTGGGCCAGGTAGGTCTTCCCACACCCCGTGGGACCGATCAGCAGGATATTGGACTTACCCACCTCGACGGGGTCATCTCCCTGACGCGAACGCCCGATCCGTGTCTGCTCGGAGGTGATGCGCTTGTAGTGGTTGTAAACGGCAACCGACAAGGCCTTCTTCGCGGCATCCTGCCCGATCACGTACTGATCGAGGAAATCACGGATTTCCCTAGGCTTGGGAAGTTCCTCCTGCAACCCGAAGGTCTCGACCCTGGGGAACTCTTCCTCAATGATCTCATTACACAACCCAATGCACTCATCACAGATGTACACACCATCGCCCGCAATGAGACGCTTGACCTGTTTCTGTGACTTGGTGCAGAAATTGCACTTGAAGACCTCACTGGTCTCACCGATCCGTGGCACCGAAAACTCCACTCTGTCCGTCAATTAACGACTGGCCACAACTCTACTCGTCAGGGTGTCATCTCGTGGCGCAACACCCTGACGAGTTCTGAGGTTCAGGCCCCGACATCCTTGAGTGAGGTGAGGATGTCGTCCACGATGCCGTACTCCACCGCCTCCTGGGCAGTCAGGTACTTGTCGCGTTCAATGTCCCGGCTGACCTTCTCGGGCGTCTGTCCGGTGTCAGCGGCGAGCATCTTCTCCATCAGCTCACGGATGCGCATGATCTCCCGGGCCTGGATCTCCAGGTCCGAGCTCTGGCCGTAGCCGCCCTCGGTGGCTGGCTGGTGGATCAGGATGCGACTGTTGGGCAGTGCCAAGCGCTTGCCTTTGGTGCCCGCTGCGAGCAGGAGCGCCGCTGCGGAGGCGGCCTGCCCAAGGCAGACCGTCTGAATATCGGGTTTGATGTAACGCATGGTGTCGTAGATGGCGGTCAGCGCCGTAAAGGAGCCGCCCGGCGAGTTGATGTAGATCGAGATCTGTCGCTCCGCGTCCATCGACTGGAGACAGAGCAGCTGGGCCATCACAGCGTTGGCGATGTCGTCGCTGATCGGGGTGCCGAGGAAGATGATCCGGTCCTCGAACAGCTTGGTGTAGGGATCGACACGACGCAGACCGTAGCTGGTGCGCTCCTCCCACTGGGGGATGTAGTAGTCCATGTCGACGCTTGTTGGTGCGATGCCCTGAGGCAGATGTGTCATCACTGGTTCGGAGCCTCCGAGTTGATCTGGGACGCACGCTCGTAGACGTGGTCGATGAAACCGTATTCAAGCGCCTGCTCAGCCGTGAACCAGCGGTCGCGGTCTGAGTCGGCCTCGATCTGCTCCACGCTCTGGCCGGTGTGCTGCGCGATGAGCTGGGCCATGGTCTTCTTGATGTGCAGCGACTGCTCCGCCTGGATGCGGATGTCGGATGCGGTCCCACCGAGACCACCGGAGGGCTGGTGCATCATGATGCGGCTGTGCGGCAGGGCATAGCGTTTGCCAGGGGTGCCTGCGGACAGCAGGAACTGTCCCATGGAGGCCGCGAGCCCCATGGCCACCGTGGCGACGTCATTGCTGATCCACTGCATGGTATCGAAGATGGCCATACCTGAATCGACGGAGCCACCGGGGCTGTTGATGTAGAGGTAGATGTCTGAGTGGGGATCCTCAGCGTTCAGCAGCAGCATCTGAGCGCAGATGGCATTCGCGTTCTCGTCACGCACCTCGGATCCCAGAAAGATGATGCGGTTGGCGAGCAGGGAGGAGTAGACGTTGTCCGTCATTCCCAGCCCTGGCCCCTGGGGGGTCGCCATGGAGATGTCGTTTCGATTGTCGGTCACGTCATACAACGTACCGACTCCAGGCAATTTTCCAAGGATGGCCCGCCCAGTTCACTCAGCAGCGACGTCCACCCCGGAATCGTCGCAATCACTGGTGTCGACCGCGTCGGGGTCCGAGGAGATCAGCGCTCCCACCCAGCGGGCCTTGGGATCGTTGTCGAGCAGCAGGGACTTCACCATGAGGGTCAGCGGCAGCGCCAGCAGAGCGCCCAAGGCGCCGAAGACCGCGGTCCACAGCAGCAGGGAGATGAAGGAGGCCACCGGAGTGACGCCGACGGCGTCACCGGTGAACTTCGGCTGGATCACCGACTGGATCACAAAGTTCAAGACGCAGTAGGCCACGATCACAATCAGCGAGGCCACAGGTCCCTTCTCGAACAGCGCCAGCAGCGCGGGCGGGATCAGACCGATGAAGAAACCGACGTTGGGGATGTAGTTGGTGATGAAACTCAGCACCACCCAGACCAGCGGCAGCGGGACACCGACGATCACCAGCGCGATCCCATCCAGGATGGCGACGATAAAGCCGAACAGGGTGGTGACCAGCCAGTACCGGCGGATACCGACTGCGAAGCCCTCAAGGGAGCTGGTGAAGCTGGGATGCAGCTTGTCTGTGATCGCCAGTCTTTTCGCCATGGACGGCAGATCGAACACCAGAAAGGCCAGGCAGATGAGTATCACGACCATGGTGCTGGTGGCGCTGGACGCCTGGGTGACGATGTTGCCGACCAGACCGATCACGTTCGATGGCGACACCGACTTGAGCTGGTTGAGCAGCGCGGCTTCGTCGAAGCCGACGCTGGTCAGCCAGGCGATCACCTGGTTGTAGAACTCTGTGAACCGCGGACCGTACTCGGTCAGCGAGGCCACCATAGAGGTCCCGGCCCACACGAGAGACACCGTGACCAGGACAAGGACCGAAAACAGCAGCACCCCGATGATCAGGGCAGCCAGGATCCGGGGCACCCGGTGTTTCTCAAGCCACCGATATGCCGGATACGTGGTGACCACGAGGTTCACTGCGAGGAAGGCGGGGGCCAGCACCGAGCTGAGGTCCTTGAACAGGGTGAGGGTCAGCGCGATGGCACCCAGCACGATGACGGCAACGACGAACAGGGGAAACCTACCCGCCTTGGACTGCTCGGCGGCCCCCATCAATCACTCCGCTTCTTCGGCAGCGCCCTCGTCGTCGACGGTCTCGCCGGCCTCGGAGGATTCCTCAGCCTCGGCTGGCTCCTCGGCCTTGGGGACCATCTCGACGACCTGCCCCTCGGAGTCCGTCACCTTCGCGGCCTCGCAGATCTCAGCCAGTGCCTTGCCCCGGCGGATCTCCTGCATCCACTCCGGCATGTGGTTGTGCTCCATCATGTGGTTCACCACCTCCTGGGGGGTGGTGCGCTGCTCGGTGGCCCTGCGAAGGATCAACTCGGTGAGTTCCTGCTGGGAAACCGGCACCCCATTGTCATCGGCGTACTTGTCGAGAAGCAGCTGGGCGCGCAATGCCTGGGTAGAGCGCTCGTCAACCTGCGCCCAGAAGGCGTCAGCGTCCTCAGCCTCCTCGTCCTCGGCCTGCTCAAGGTAGGTTTCGACGGTAAGACCGGCTCGCGCCAGCTGATCGGAGATCTGGTTGCGGCGGGCCTCGAGCTCACGGGCCAGCACAGCGACCGGGACCTCGAAGTCGACCTGTTCAAGGGCGGCTTCCAGCACCTTGTCCCGCGCCTCGGCGATCTGCTCTGCCCTGGCCTGCGCCTGGACTGCCTTGGCGAGGTCCTCACGCATCTCGTCGACGGTGTCGAACTCGGAGATCATCTGGGCGAACTCGTCGTCCAGCGCGGGCAGCTCCTCCTCGGCAACCTGCGTGACGGTGACCGTGATGTCCGCCTCCTGGCCGCGGAAGGGGCCGCCGATCAGGGTGGAGGCAAAGGTCTTCGACTCCCCCGCCTTCAAGCCGCGGACAGCCTCGTCGAGCCCCTCGAGCATCCCCGAGTCTTCACCGACGGTGAGGGTGACGCCGGTGGCGGAGGCCTCCGGTAGCTCCTGCCCATCCTGGGCGGCGGTCAGGTCGATGGTCAGGACATCCCCCTCCTGGGCCTCGCGCTCGAGTTCCGTGGTGGTGGCGAAGCGCTTGCGGAGCATCGAGATGCGCTCGTCCACCTCGTCATCGAGCGAGGAAAGCGCGTCGACCGTCGCCTCAATGGAGGCGAAATCCGGCAGGTCGAAGTCGGGACGGATATCAACCTCAGCTGTGAACTCGACCACCTCACCGTCCTCCAGCTTGGTGATCTCGATCTCGGGCTGGCCGAGAGGAGCCACCTTGGCTTCGGCGAGAGCGGCCTCGTAGGCGGGCTGCATGGCGTCGTTGATGGCCTCCTGGAGGACCACCCCCCGGCCGAAGCGCTGATCGATGACGACGGCCGGCACCTTGCCCTTGCGGAATCCAGGGATGCTGACCTGCTCTGCGATCTCCTTGTAGGCCTTGTCGAGATGGGGCTTGAGATCAGCAAAGGGGATCTCTACGGTTAGCTTGACCCTCGTGGGGCTCAGCTTCTCTGCGGTGCTGGGCACGAATCGACTCCTGAACTTGATTTGGTCGCCGCAAGTTTAACCAAGGGCATCCAAGCCGACCAACCGTGACCTGCTCATCTCCCGGTGTGTCGGCGCGCGCCCTACCATTATGCGCATGCCAAACCCCCTCATCGACTCGCTTTTGCGAGCTGTAGCCGACCGCCCTGACGATGTCCCCCTACGGTTGCACGTGGTGGAATTGCTCATAGCCGATGGCCGGGGTACGGAAGCCGTCCAGCACTGCGCTGCCGCCCTGCAGCAGGACCCATCCAACCAGCAGGCACACGCACTGCTGGCCCAGGCATTCCCCTCAAGCCCCTCGGCAGAGCAATCCGCCGAGGACGGGCATCCCGTCCCCGAGCAGGAGCGAGGGGCAGCGGATTTCAACTGGTCGCAGGCAGAACAGCAGTTTGGCGACGGCCCCGCCCCGCGTTTTGTGACGGATGACGAAGACGGACGGTCACGGCCTGAGGTCATCCACGAAGATGAGGAGGCCCGCCCCCAAGACGTCTGGGAGGTCGAGAGGACGGGAATACGCCTGGCGGATGTGGGAGGCATGGATCACGTGAAAGAACGCCTGGAGATCGCCTTCCTGGCTCCTATGCGCAATCCAGAACTGCGCAGGCTGTATGGGAAAAGCCTCAAGGGTGGCCTGCTGCTCTACGGGCCACCGGGCTGCGGAAAGACGTTCATAGCACGCGCTGTCGCAGGAGAGATGGGCGCATCGTTCATGAGCGTGACCCTCTCGGACGTGCTCGACATGTACTTGGGACAGTCAGAGAGCAACCTCCATGGCGTGTTCCAGGTGGCGAGGAGCTCCGCCCCCGTGGTGCTCTTCCTCGACGAGCTGGACGCAATCGGCCTGAAACGCACCCTCAGCGCGTCCAGCGGAATGCGCAATGTGATCAACCAGCTTCTCCAGGAGCTCGATGGAGTCAGCTCGGACAACGAGGGGGTGTTCGTGCTCGCCGCGACCAATGCTCCCTGGGACGTGGATCCGGCACTCCGCAGGCCGGGCCGGCTGGACCGCACTGTTCTGGTCCTGCCCCCAGACCAGAGTGCCCGCGAGGCCATCCTGAGACATGATCTTGCCCGCCGCCCCGTCGAGGGCATCAACCTGGCAAGACTCGTCCGGGACACCGAGGGTTTCACAGGGGCCGACCTGGCCCATCTGTGTGAGAGCGCAGCGGAGCTGGCGATGATCGACTCGGTACGCACCGGCAGAACCCGGATGGTCAACATGAAGGATTTCACCTCTGCTCTCAAACAGATCCGTCCTTCTGCAGGTCCTTGGTTCAAGACAGCCCGCAACGTCGTCACCTACGCGGACCCGACGGGCGAGTATGAGGAACTCACCACCTACATGAAGTCAAGACGGCTGTTGTGAACCAGTCACAGCAAAAGCTGGACCGGGCTGAAGAACTGGCAAACCTAGGCCGCATCCCCCAGGCCCTGGAAATCCTGTATCCCTTACTGGGCGACAACGATGCGGATCAGGCCTTGGTACATGGGCACATAGGCAGAACCCATCTTTTTTACGACCACGACTTCCAGCAGGCAGAGTCGCATGCACGATCAGCACTGGCGTTGAATCCGGAGAACCCGATACGGTCCTTCTGCCTCCAGGTGCTCGCCTATTCTCTCTGGCGCCAGGGTCGGCCAGCCGAGGCGTTACAGCCCCTACGGGAGGCGATCAGCCTCGATCCGGAGGCTCCCAGCCCTCATTCTGTGATCGCAAAGGTCTATGCAGATCTGAGGTGGTTCACCAAGGCCCGCCACGAGGCCCAGAAGGCCATAGAGCTGGGCCCCAGCAACCCCGACTACCATTTTTCACTCGGATATGTGCTGCACGACGTAGATCCGGAGGCGGCAGAGCTGGCGTACCGGAAGGCCTTGGAGCTAGACCCAGGCAAGGTCGAGGCCAAGGAGAACATCGCTCATCTTGCTTTGAAGAGAGGAGACTTAAGAACCGCAAGTTCTGGCCTCATCGAGGTACTCAGCGAGGCTCCCGAAGACCACAGACCGGTATTGATACTGAACAAGAAGGTCGTATCGGCGATCAGGGAGGCAACCTGGCTCACCCTTCCGGCCTGTCTCCTATGCACTGCCGTGGCATTCTGGAATGTCATTGGTGGACTGGTGCTCTCCGTCTTGATGGTGACGCTCACCGTGTTCAGGCTCCGCTCTCGAATCCTGCCGCTGCGGAAGGGGGCAGGAAACAGCTTTCTCAAGGGTTTCCCGCGCCGGGAGAAAATCGCGACAGCCTGGGCCTGTCTCATCGCATTCTCCTGGACGATCCTGACCGGCAGTCTCCTGATCGCCCTGATCTTCCTAAGACCAGGAGCACAGGTGCTGGCCTTGGCATCCGTGCCGCCTGTGCTCATGGGAGGTGTGCTGGACCTGATCCGCGCCCTCTACATCCGGAAAAGCCTGGACTAGAAGCGCCAAAGAAAGCGTCAGCAGACCCCGCCGACCGGACACCAGCAACCAGCCCTAAGAGCTGGTCCTGGCTCGAGTGGGGATCATCGGGGTAAGCTGCTAGACTCTCCGATGCTCTGCGGATGTAGCTCAATGGTAGAGCCCCAGTCTTCCAAACTGGCTACGCGGGTTCGATTCCCGTCATCCGCTCCATTGGCGGTCAATAACCGGTCATCGACCCAAGCTCGGCGCGGTAAACAGGTACCGTGGATGCATGAGAATGCTTCTGAGGCTTGTCGTGGGGGCAATCGCAACCGCAGCTGCGGTCTGGCTCATTCCCGGGATCCGAGTCGTCGCCGAGACAGACCAGCAGTACATCCTGATCATGCTCGGGGTGGCGGCCATCATGGGAGTGGTCAACGCCGTCATCAAGCCGTTCACGCAGGTGCTGTCGTTCTGCCTGGTCGTGGTCACCTTCGGCCTGTTCCTGCTGGTCATCAATGCCAGCATGCTGGCATTGACCGCCTGGATTGCCCAGCGGTTCGGCATCGGCTTCTTCGTTGACGGATTCTGGCCCGCCCTGTGGGGCAGCGTCGTCATCAGCTTCGTGAGCTCTCTACTCGGCGGGCTGCTCGGCGCCAAAGACTGAACGGGCGCGGGCGGGTATTCCACATTGGGCAGCAGGCAATGGCTTGCAGTAGACTCTGCTGAGCTTCTTCCTGAGAGGCACCGGGACGTAGCGTAGTGGCTAGCGCGCCTGCTTTGGGAGCAGGAGATCGCAGGTTCGAGTCCTGTCGTCCCGACACCTGTGACCCCCGGCATAGAACTTTGTACCGGGGGTCATGACGTTTACCGGGTGGAACGGCTAGTGTCAGTGGGACCAGGACATCGTGGCAGGCCACATCGATCTCACAGACGGCCTCCAGCCAGCCCCCAGCTGGATGTGGTTGATTTAGCCCGCGCTCTACGAGTCAACTCACACAATTGCCGGGCCATGTGCCCTTGATGAGAGGAGCCAGCGTGCTGCTGGAGACCACTGCGGATTCACTGACCGGGATCGCGGCCTGGGCCGTCGGGATCATGACGGCCCTCGGCGGTCCCGGGGCAGCGTTGCTCATCGCTCTTGAGAACCTGTTCCCGCCCCTGCCGTCCGAGGTTTTCCTGCCCCTGGCAGGTTTCTCCGCAGGCACCGGCAGCTCCAGCATGACCGTCCTCTCGGCGATCCTCTGGTGCACCTCCGGCTCCGTAGTGGGAGCCTGGGCCCTGTATGGGGTAGGGGCGTGGCTGGGACGGGAGCGAACCCGCCGGATCCTGGCCAAGATGCCCTTGGTCAAGACATCCGACATCGACCGCACTGAGGCGTTCTTCCAGCGGTGGGGAGGCTGGACTGTTTTCACGGGACGCATGGTGCCGGTGTTCCGGTCACTCATCTCCATCCCCGCCGGGATCACCCGCATGAATCCATGGCAGTTCACCCTGCTGACCACGGCGGGCGCCGCCATCTGGAACACCATCCTGATCGGCGCCGGTTATCTGCTGGGCGCGAACTGGACAGTGGTCGAGGGGTACGTGGACGTCTTCTTGAAACTGGTGATAGCCGCCTGCGTGGCCGCTCTGGCCTGGTTCGTCGCCGTCAGGCTGCGCAGTTCGAGGCGCGCTGCCCCGCAGCAGCAGGAAGTCACGTCTTCAGCCCACGACACCGGGGATGAAGTCTAGAGTTGGAAGGGTTGTCCCCTACCCCGTCCAGAAGATGAGCCCAACCCACCAGCCCGAGTTCCACCGCCTACAGACGTCCGCACCTCAAAGCCCCCAGGGCCGGCGGCAGGTGATAGCCGAGCACGTCATATCGCAGGGAGGCGTCCGTGTCGAGGACCTGGCCCGGGTGGTCGCCGTCTCGGTGATGACCATCTACCGGGATGTGGCGAATCTCGAGCAGGCTGGCCTCGTTCACCTGGACCGGGGTATCGTCCATCCCGTCGCTACGAGCCTCAGTGAGGCCGATGCCGAATTCCGCCTCCAGCAGAGCCCGGAGATGAAGCACTCAATGGCCGAGGCGCTGGCTCCCCGGATCGGTCAGGGAAGCTCCGTGATGCTGGACGACTCGACGTCGGCATTGTGGGTGTTGCGCGCTCTAGAGGGGGTACACCCTCTGACCGTGATCACGACCTCCCTGCTGGTGGCGAACGAGGCGAAGCAGATGCACGGCGTCCGCCTGTTGCTGACGGGCGGCGAATACGAGAGCTGGGCCCACGCGATGATGGGACCGACCGCCGCTTCCAATCTGCTGTCCTGGCAGGCTGATCACTGCGTGATGTCGGCCTCCGGGGTGGTCGGGAGGCGCTGCCAGCATCCCTACGAGAACGCAGTGCAGGTCAAGCAGGCGATGATCGCATCCGCCAGCAGGCGGTACCTGCTGCTGGATCACACCAAGTTCACCCGCAAGGCGCTCTACACCTTTGCGGAACTCACCGACTTCGACACCGTGGTGGTCGATGCCGCAACCCCGCAGGCGGTCCGTGAGGAGTTGAACAGCTACGGTGTAGAGGTCGTCATAGCCGAGTGATCAACCACTCCCCCTGAGCTGCGACACGCCGGTTTGACTAGGGATAATACTTTTCCAAACCATAATCTATGGTGTTTTTCACAGCTTCGCTGTTACTCTTCCTACCACCCCCCGTACAAGGAAGTTGAGGACAGGCATGGGACTTACTATCGTCGTAGGCGCGGACATCGCCGGTGTGAACTACAAGGAGACCCTGAAGGCTGACCTTGAGGCTGACGAGCGCGTCACCAAGGTCATAGATGTGGGCGTCTCACCCGGGCAGGACATCGACTATCCGCACGTGGCCGTCGACGCAGCCAAAAAGGTGGCTGCGGGTGAGGCCGACCGGGCCTTGCTGGTGTGTGGCACGGGCATGGGAATGGCCATAGCAGCCAACAAGGTGCCGGGCATCCGTGCCTCGGTCGCCCATGACAGCTTCTCCGTCGAACGCCTGGTCCTGTCAAACGACGCTCAGGTACTAACCCTGGGCGAACGCGTGATCGGCCTCCAGCTGGCGCGCCGCCTGGTACGTGAGTGGCTCGGATACACCTTCGACCCCAGTTCATCCTCCGGCCCCAAGGTGGCCGCCATCAGCTCCTACGAGCCCAAAACCAGCTAACTCCCCAGGAAACCAGTTAAGGAACAAAGATGTTCGATCCCGGAACCGCCAGTTATCTTTTCGGCCTCGCCGTCGCCATCGCAGGCGGGTTCTTCGGTGCCGCCATCGGCGGCAACTTCGCCTTCGCCATCACCGGCTTCACGGTGCTGACCTCGTTCGGCATCTACCTCGGAACCGAGTCGACAGCAGGCTTCACCTATCTGGCCTTCGGGCCATTCGCCGGACCCCATATCGCCTTCGCCGGCGGCGTGGGCGCCGCGGCATACGCTGCTCGGCGCGGATACGCCGACGGCAAGGACGCTACCAGTCCGCTGGCGCGGTTAGGCAAGCCCGACGTGCTCTGGGTGGGCGCAGCATTCGGGGTCTTCGGATATGTCGTCCAGAACCTCATCACCAAAATCCCGTGGTTCGGCAGTCACACCGACTCGGTGGCTCTGACAGTGGTGCTGTCCGCTGTCGTGGCGCGTCTCGTCGCGGGCGGCAACTTCCTGAACCGAGAGAAGTTCAACGACTCCACGTCCTTCCTCGGGAAGATCGCCCCCAGCGATGACGCGGCCTGGCTGCGCTACCAGGAGAAACCGAGCCAGTACCTTCCGCTCGGAGCGATGTTCGGGCTGCTATCTGGTGGTGCGACGCTGTTCATCGCGCTGGCCTTCCCCAAACTGGCAGCGACCGGCAACGCGCAGACCTTCGCGTTCGCGATCTCCGCTCTCTGCGTTATGTTCCTGATCCTTGGCGCCGAGATGCCGGTGACCCACCACATCACGATCAGCGCTGGCCTGGCCTCCGTGGCCTTCCTACCGGTGCTGGCGGATGGCCTGATCGGCAGCTCAGCCGGCCAGGACTTCTGGAACACCATGAGCGATAGGGGAATCTCACTGGTCGCGTTGTTCGACAACAGCCGCAACGTGCTGGACGCCGGCGTCAAAGGCCAGTTCATCATGATGGCCACTGTGGCCCTGCTGGCCGCAGTGGTGGCGGGCATGTTTGCCGCATGGCTGGCCGAGATCCAGGCGCGGTTGTTCCACGACCGGGGCACAACCCACTTCGATCCGCCGGCAGCCGCGATCTGGATCGCCAACACCATCATCGTCTCCGTGGCGAACATCGCCGCCCCATTGTTCTAGGGGCGGGCGCCTGGGGTCCGTCGCCCGGAGCCTGGCTCCGGGGCGGATGCCACGCTGAGGCAGTCAGCGAAACGGTACTGGACGTGCCGTGAGCGGGGTGCACGCAGCGAGGCTGCCCTATCTGGAAAGAGGAACCTGGGCGAATGCACGACACACTCAGGTTCCAGGAAGGAAAACCAATGCCGCCAACCGAGCTGCACCAGGCCTATGTATTCGACCTGGACGGCACGATTTATCTGGGCGATCACCTGCTGCCTGGCGCAGCCCGGTTGATCGGGGAGTTACGCCGCCGCGGGATCCCGGTGCGGTTCCTCTCCAACAACCCGACGAAGGACCCACAGCAGTACGTTGAGAAGCTGGCCCGGCTGGGATTGCCGACCGAGATCACGGACATCGCGAACACGGTGGTGACAACCACACGCTGGCTGCAGGAGCATCATCCCGGCGCCACCCTCTTCGTCGTCGGTGAGCAGCCCTTGAAACGCGCGCTCACCGAGGCCGGTTTCCGGCTGAGTGAGGACCCCGAGCAGATCGATGTCGTCGTCGCCTCCTACGACCGCACTTTCGACTACGCCAAGCTGCAGACCGCCTTCGATGCGATCTGGTTTCACCGTCGCGCCATCCTGGTCCAGACCAACCCGGACCGGTTCTGCCCCTTCCCGGGTGGACGTGGAGAGCCTGACTGCGCCGCGATCACCGCAGCGATCGAGACCTGCACCGGGGTCAAGGCGGAAGCGAACCTGGGCAAGCCCTCCCCCATCATGCTGGAGGAGGCCCTCCGTGGCCTGGAGGTCGATCCTGCTGACTGCGTGATGGTCGGGGACCGGCTCGGCACTGACATCCAGATGGCGCTTGACACCGGCATGGCCTCCTGTCTGGTGCTGACGGGCGAGACCACCGCCCAGGACGTCGCAGCACTTGAAGAGAACCACAAACCCACCTATGTGCTTGACCGCATAGACCGGCTCATCCCCCAGCGGCTGTGGGACGAGCTCGGCTGGACAGAACAAGATTGAGAGAACCACCATGACTGAAAACACCTACCTCCTCGGCATCGATTTCGGCACCGAAAGCGTGAGGGCTGCCATCTTCGACCTGGCAGGCCACCCGGTGTCCTTCGCCGCCACCACCTACCGCACCACCCATCCCCATCCAGGCTGGGCTGAGCAGGATCCAGAAGAATGGTGGGAGGCCTTGCAGGCCTCATGCCGCAAGGTGATCGCGGCCTCGGGTGTCTCCCCTGCCGCCATCAAGGGCATCTCCTACGACGCGACCACCATGACTGTGGTCGCCATGGACAAGCGTGGCGAGGCCCTCCGGCCTGCGATCATGTGGATGGACGTGCGCGCCACCGAGCAGGCGGCCCGCGCTGAGAAGTCGGATTCGGTGGCGCGGCTCTACAACGGCAGGGGCACCGCCCCCGCCACGGCCGAGTGGTACCCCTTCAAAGCCGCATGGCTGCGGGAGAACGAGCGCGAGACCTACGACGCGGCATACCGCCTGGTGGATGCCCCCGACTGGGTGACCTACAAGCTGACCGGCGAGTGGACCACCAACATCAACTCGGCTGCGCTGCGCATGTACTACAACCGGGACCAGGGCGGCTGGCCCACCGACTTCTACGAGACCATCGGCTGCGGGGACGTCTTCAGCAAGATCCCCGAGAACGTCGTGGACCTCGGCACCCCCGTCGGCGAGCTCTCGGTGATCGCTGCCCAGCTCCTCGGGCTGCGCCCAGGCATCCCCGTCGCGCAGGGCCCAGCGGATGCCTGGGCCGGGCAGATCGGCCTGGGCGTGGTCGAGCCTGGCGTGATGGCGCTGATCACCGGTTCCTCCCATGTGCTCACGGGACAGACCGACAAGCCCATCCACGGCAAGGGCTTCTTCGGCGCCTACACCGATGGCGTCGTCAAGGGGCAGTACACCGTCGAGGGCGGCCAGGTGTCCACCGGGTCGGTGCTCAAATGGTTCAAGGACAACTTCGCCCGCGACCTCATCCAGGCCGCTGAGGCCACCGGGCTCAATGTTTACGACATCCTCAACAAGCAGTCGAAGGACCTGCCACCCGGTTCCGAAGGGCTGATCATCAACGAGTATTTCCAGGGCAACCGCACCCCGTACACGGATTCGAAGGCCCGCGGCGTGATCTGGGGGCTCTCGCTGCACCACGGCCCAGCTCACTTCTACCGCGCCATCCAGGAGTCGGTCTGCTACGGCACCGCCCACAACCTGCGGGCCATGTCTGCGGCTGGCTTCGAGGTCAAGAAGATCGTCGCCGCCGGCGGCGCGACGAAGAGCCGCGACTGGATGCAGATGCATGCGGACGTCACCGGGGTCCCAATCGCCCTGACCGAGGTCGGTGACGCGGTGGTGCTGGGCTCCTGCATGCTGGCGGCGGTCGGCGCGGGGCTCTACCCCGATCTCGGCGCGGCGGCCAAGGAGATGGTTCATGAGATCGACCTGCTGGAGCCAAACCAGCAGCGGCATGAGGAATACCAGTACTTCGTCGACGCCTACGCCAACACCTATCCGCGGCTCCAGCCGATGATCCACGACATGGTGGATCGCGAGAACACGAAGCGAGGCTGATATGGCGGACCTGATCACCCAGGCATTGCAGGATGCCACCGACACCAAGGCTGTGGTGATCGGCGAAGGTGCCATCGGCCAGGCCGGGCAGGTCTTCAAGGACCTTTTCGGCCCAGTCCAAGCGGTCGTGGTCGCAGACGAGCGCACCTTCGAGCTGGCCGGGAAACAGGTCTCCAGCGCACTGGCGGCGGCTGGGGTGGAGCTGGCCACGCCGCATGTCTTCCCCGGTGACCCGGAGCTCTACGCGAAATACGAGAACTGCGAGGCCCTGCGGGATATCCTGGCCCCGCTGGACGCCGTCGCCGTCGCTGTCGGATCGGGTACCCTCAACGACATTGTGAAACGTGCCTCCGGGGAACTTGGCCGGCGCTACATGGTGGTGGGGACGGCGGCCTCCATGGATGGCTACACCGCTTTTGGCGCCTCCATCGCCCTCGACGGCTTCAAACAGACGCTGAGTTGCCCGGCGCCTTACGGCTGTATTGCCGATCTGGCCTTGATGGCAGCCGCCCCGCAGGTGATGACGGCCTCTGGCTATGGTGACCTGCTGGGCAAGGTGCCCGCCGGGGCGGACTGGATTCTCGCCGACGTGCTGGGTGCCGAGGCCATCGACCAGAGCGTCTGGGAGCTGGTCCAGGGCCCGTTGCGTGGCGCACTGTCACGACCGGCCGACCTGGCCGCCGGTGATGTCGCGGCCACCGGCGATCTGGTGGAGGGGCTCGTGATGAGCGGGCTCGCCATGCAGGCCCATCAGTCAAGCCGGCCTGCCTCCGGTGCGGAACACCAGTTCAGCCATCTCTGGGAGATGGAGGGGCATGGGGTGGACGTCACCCCCAGGCGCCTGTCGCACGGTTTCAAGGTCGGCATCGGGACGGTGGCGATCGCCGCCCTCTACGAGCGGCTGCTGGAACGGGATCTGTCAGACCTCGACATCGACTCCGTGGTCGCGGCCTGGCCTGGCCGGGATGCGATGGAGGCCGAGGTCCGCAGGCTCCATCCCGATCCCCGCCTGGTTGAGGAGACCGTCGTCCAGGCCCTCGCCAAATGGCTTCCGCCCGAACAGTTGAGGGCTCGTCTGGAGCTGCTGGCCTCTGTGTGGCCCGATGTGTCGGTGAGGCTGCGGAATCAGCTGCTGCCCGCCAGCGAGCTGCAGGAGATGCTGCGCGCCGCCGGCGCCCCCGCCCATCCGCAGGACATCGGGTTGGATTGGGAAAGGTTCCGGGCCACCTATACCCGCGCCCAGATGATCCGCAAGCGCTACACCGTCCTGGATCTCGCACTGGAAACCGGCCTCCTGGACGCTTTGGTGGATGAACTGTTCGCACCCGATGGTTTCTGGGGCCGCCAGGCCCCGAGAGCCTGACCCCGGGAGACCGAAGGAGATACATATGAGCAAAGCAGTTGTAGGAATCGATTTCGGCACCCTCTCGGGGCGGGCGGTCGTCGTATCTGTGGCGGACGGGAAGATTCTCGCGAGCGCTGAGCACAGCTACCCGCACGGGGTGATCGATCGTGAGCTGGAAGGACAGCAGCTGCCTCCGGATTGGGCTCTGCAGGTGCCCGCCGACTATCTGGAGGTTCTGGGCAAGGCGGTGCCCCAGGCCGTTGCCGACTCGGGTGTGTCGCCCGGTGATGTCGTCGGCCTGGCTGTCGACTTCACCTCCTGCACGGTCTTCCCCACCGACTCGTCCTATGCGCCGCTGTGTGAGAAGCCTGAGTTTGCCAGGCGTCCTCATGCCTACGTGAAGCTGTGGAAGCATCACGCCTCCCAGCAGCAGGGCAAGGTCGTCAACAAGGTTTTGGCTGAGCTGGCACCAGAAACCCTGGCCCGCTATGGCGGAGAGGTGTCGGCGGACTGGCAGCTGGCGAAGGCCCTGGCCCTGTTCGAAGAGGACCGGGAGGTCTGGGATGCGGCCAGTCATTTCGTGGAGGCCGGCGACTGGATCATCCAGCGTCTCACCGGCGAGCTGGCGGCCTCCATGTCGCTGGCCGGGTACAAGGGGAACTTCGTGGACGGCTCCCACCCACCGGCTGAGGTCCTGGAAGCGATGGCTCCCGGTTTCTCCCGGCTGCTTGAGCTGCTGCCGCAGCCGGTGGCAAAGCCCGGTGACCGCGTGGGATCGCTGACAGCCGAGGCGGCGGCGCTGACCGGCTTGCCGGAGGGCATCGCCGTCGCAGCCGCGAACATCGACGCCCACGCGACGGTGCCTGCCGCGAACGCCTGCGAACCAGGACAGCTGACGCTCATCATGGGCACCTCGACGTGTCACATGATGACCTCGGAGAGCTTTGGCGAGGTGCCGGGAATCGGCGGCATCGTGCCGGACGGGATCGTGAAGGGTCTGTGGGGCTATGAGGCCGGGCAGGCCGGGGTCGGTGACATCTTCGGCTGGTTTGTCGACACCTGTGTCCCGCCGGCATATGTCGAGGCAGCCGCGGCCAAGGGCATAGGCGTACACGAGTACCTCACCGAGCTGGCCGCAGCGCAGCAGGTCGGTGAGCATGGGCTGCTGGCCCTCGACTGGCATTCGGGGAACCGGTCGATCCTGGATGACACCGAGCTGACCGGTCTCATGCTCGGTCTCACGCTGACCACCACACCGGAGGATCAGTACCGGGCGCTGCTGGAGGCG
This sequence comes from Arachnia rubra, assembly GCF_019973735.1. Lineage (NCBI taxonomy): Bacteria > Bacillati > Actinomycetota > Actinomycetes > Propionibacteriales > Propionibacteriaceae > Arachnia > Arachnia rubra. Next base: position 1,394,448 of record NZ_AP024463.1, on the reverse strand, counting down.
ACGGCCTTCGGCACCCGGGTGATCATCGAGGCCTTCCGGGAGGCGGGCGTCGAGGTGGGTGACCTGGTGGTCGCGGGAGGGCTGGTCAAGAACCCGCTGCTGATGCAGATCTACGCGGACGTGACCAACCTGCCGCTGGCGATCTGCCCGTCGGTGGCCTCAGGCGCCCACGGGTCGGCGATCTATGCCGCGGTCGCCGCCGGTGAATACCCGGATGTCCGAGAGGCAGCCCCGGTGATGGCCCACCGGGAAGTGACCCCGGAGACCACATTCACCCCCATCCCGGAGAATGTCGCCGCCTACGACGACCTATACCGGGAATACCGGGTGCTGCATGATTACTTCGGGAAAGGCCGCAACGAGGTCATGCACCACCTCAAGGCATGCCGCAAACAGATCCTTGTGACCAAGTCGCAAGGCTGACAGCCAGGAAGTGGGGCGCGTCCATAAGGGCGCGCCTCACTTGTCGCAGGCCACTCCGTCCTTATCCCGGTCAAGCTCAGGGCGATAACCAGGCTCGCCCTTGCGCATGGGAGCAACCCCAGCCGCCTTGGCCTCTGCACAGCTCTTGTAATAGACCTCTGACTGCTGCATGGTTTCTTTTGCTGTGGGGGTCGACTCTGAGGGTGACACAGTTGTGGGGGCGTCTGTAGACGGCATGGTCTCCGCCGGTATGGTCTCGGTTGCGGTGGCCGTCGTCTCAATAGTTTCAACAGCAGTGGCTGTCGCTGCGACCGTAACTGTCTCCACGATAGGGGCAGGCGTAACAGAGACGGTGGTCTGCACACCCGGGACAGCAGCGGGTTGTTGTTTGTGCTCCCCCATCCCGCTGCCAAGCCCGAGACCCACAATCCCGGCAAGCCCCGCTGCCACCCAGCGTGTCTTGTACCAAATAGTTTTCATACCAGCCTTCACTCCCCCTAGGCGCTCTCTATTATTCCGGTATCTTAAATCTCTTGGCCCAGAATTAAGGGTTTCCACTCAGCTAATTTGATTGGACAATGGATAAATTAAAATTCTGCCAACGATAACTACGATACTCTGATACCAGATCCACTGGCTAACCAGATCAAATTCACGAATTTATTCAAGACTACAGGCCGTACCCACCCTGGTAAGTAGTTTTGCAACACCGGCAGCCCCGTATGATTACTCCCTAGTCTCCACGACAGTCGGCAGGGGGTCCCTGGAGCATCGGATCTCATCTACGTGCTTTGCGCGGCAAAGACTCGAACACTGATGCCTACACCGGGAACGCGCTCTGGGGCATGACCGATCTCAAAGTTGCCGTGCGCTACCTGCGTTACAACGCGGTCACGCTCAACGACATCACCCTGACCGACCCGGACGGTGCCACGCTGATTTTAGAGCAGAGCGCCGAGGGGAGCTATGCGGCAGGTAGAGCTGGCCATGTTGGTCGCTCGATCACCACGTCGCTGGACAACTTCCTGGCCGTTGTCACACCAGACTTCGCCACAGTCTGGGGTCAGGGCCACACCATGGCTGAACGCACCGGTGACGCCACCGCCAACCTCATAGCCTGGATCAGGGAGAAATCCTAGAAGGTGCCGAACATGACGGCCCCGACCACGGCAGCCGACCAGACACACACCAGCAGCGTCAACGGCATGAAGCGGACGGCAAACCTCGCCCCAAAGGCACCGGATTGCATGGCGAACAGCTTCACGTCCACCATGGGCCCAACCACCAGGAACACGAGCTGAGCTGTCGGGGAAACCCCCGGCAGGGAGGCTGCGACGAAGGCATCTGCCTCGGAGCACAGCGAGAGCAGCACCGCCAGCAAAGCCATGACCGCGATCCCGAGCCACAGGTTCTCAGTCAGGAGGGCGAGGAAGCCGGCGGGCACCGCCACCTTCATGAACGCCGCCACAGCCGCCCCGATCACCAGGAAACCGCCCGCCTGCAGCAGGTCGTGCATCGCGGTCTCACGGAAAACAGCTGCTTTGGACTGATGAGTGTGGTCATGCCCGTCCTGAGGCTTCATCCATTCGGCCTTGCCCACGCCAGTCCACAGCCAGCACACCGCGATGACCGCGACCAGAGAGGCGATCAGCCGCGCCCACACCATCATGGGGGTGCTGCCAGCGAAGGCCACGGCCGTTGCGACGAGCACCACCGGATTGACGGCGGGGGCGGCCAGTAGGAAGGCCAGCGCAGCAGCCTGCGGGAGCCCTCGCCGCATCAGTGACTGCGACACTGGCACCGAGGCACATTCACAGCCCGGCAGCACCATGCCCGCGACGCTCGCGGCCGGCACCGCCAGCAACGGGGACTTGGGGGTAATCCGGGACAGCACGTCCTTCGGCACGAAGGCGGCAATCGCGCCCGACACGAGCACCCCGAGCACGAGGAACGGCAGAGCTTGCACGACGATCCCCATGGTGAGCGTTCCCCAGGTCGCTGCGCTGCCCTGGAGCCGCAGCAGTGGGCCCCGGGAGACAGTCAGGTAGATGAGCGCGACGGTCAGGGCGACCCCGGCGAAGGGCAGCGCCCAGACGCGGATGAAGCTGCTTCTCACAGGTAGGGGTCCTCCGGCTGCTGGACCACTCTCACGCTGGAGGCCGTGAGCACAGGATGCTCTCCGCTGGCGTCGAGGTCCACCACTCCCTCAACCTCAACCCAGGCGTTGTCGCCCTCAGGTCTGTCGGCGCCTTCGACGGGGACGGTGAACAGGGTGGCATCCGCCACACAGCAGTAGATACGGAACCGGTTCACACTCCACTGCCCCGCCGCCAGGTCCGCCTGCCTGGCTACGAAGCCCAGCAGCCGAACTGGCCGCCCGGCCAGCAGCGTAGGATCACCGAACGCGTAGCGGTCCTCGAAGTCCTGCACGGACATCTCGGTCACGGAATCAGCGGGCAGCGGCGGGAATTCCACGGTGTTCGACGTCGTCGGCTTCGTTTTGGCCGGAGCGGCACCAGCCGCACTGGCGCCGAGTGACGCCGGGGCCGAGACGGCGAACAGCAGCGTGGGCACCAGCAGCAGCAATGCCACCCGCGGGGAACCGTGCCCGTGACTGTCTCCCCTCAGCCCCGCTACCTTGTCTGTGGCGTCGAGCAGCGTCCAGAGCGCCAAAGCGCCCATGGCGACAGCAGCTGCCAGCAGCCAGGGGCCAAGCCAGTCCTGAAGATAGTTACGGAAACTCCCGGAGACCGCCATTACGAAGACGACCGTGGCCAACAGGAGCACCAGGGTGGCTCCCAGGACCTGCCATGCTACGCGGACAGGCGGATCGGTCTTTCGTGTTGTCTCCATGACCACTCAGCCTAGCGACGAACCCAACAACAACCACGCGATAGCAGCAGGATCGGGGGCGGTTGACAGTTCGCAGCACAGCCGCGCCTCAGCGACCCGCAGGCCCTCGGCCAGTTCCTGATGAAGCGGTGATTCAGGGTGCCCTGCGAGCTGGACCCGGGTCAGCACCACCTCGCGTGCGGTGAAGCCGGTGTGGGCAGAGCTGGGGTGAGAGGTCAGCGCGGCACCGTCGATCGTCGTGCGCATCACCAGGGCCTCCTCGACGTTGAAACCGCGCGCGGCGGCCTCTACCTCGTCCTGCACGGGAAGGTCGGTGACCTGGATGGCACGCAACCCCGCCATGACGCCCCACAGGCCGGGGAACTCCAGGCAGTCCCCCAAAGCCAGGTCAAGCCGGTCCAGAAGCTGCTCCCGCTCATCCAGGCCCGGCTGGGAAAGCAACCAGACGAGCAGCCACGCCTCAAGACCAGGATCCTCACCCAGCCGTTCCAGGGCCTGTGTGACCAGCTGTTCCATGGGCAGGTGCCAGCCAACCTGCAGGCCACTGACCCCAGCGGGACCATGGACCACCAGCTCATGGCAGCCGGCGGGACCACGCACCAGGCTGCCATCCATCGTGGTCTCCACGCTGAGTTCCTGTCCTGTGCATGCGACGTCCGGGTCGGGGACCTCCACGGCCTCCCCCAGCGGCAGGTAGCGTTCCGCGGGCAGCCAGGCGGGTAGGGGCGGCACTGCCTCATCTGGATACAGCCGCCACCGCGACCAGAGCCTTTTACCGGGAGCCAGCCCGGTCCCTTCGCCGAAGACCCGGGCGATCCTTCCCTCCGGCCCGTTGCCGCCATCGGCACACCAACCGCTCAGCATCACCCAGGCCGCGCCATCCAGCAGCATCCTCCCCGCAGTCCCGGAGAGCCAGCCAACCACGCAGTCGCCAACCACGAACCGGAAACCCGGCACCCTGACCTCGGTAGAGCCGCCGTTCTGGAATGCGAACTCCAGGGCCTCGTTCTCCCCAGGCCGGTACCGCACCTCCGCAGCGGTGTCACCGGACTGGAACAGCCAGCGGCCAGGTTCTGCGGAGGGCACCGGCATGAATCCCCCAGACACCTCCACCCGGACTGTGCCACGGCTGACGGGGATCTCGATCATCGGGGCACTCAGTCAGCCGCCACCGGGTCCTGGTCATGAGCCTCGGGCACGTTCGCCGTGATAACGGAGCCGTCGCCGCGCCGCACCCCCGTCACCGGGTGGCGCCCCTTCAGGGAGGGCAGCTCCTCACCCTGGTGTTCCAGCGGAACCCGGGTCTGTGCTCCAGGTTTGATCACAAAACGCTGCCCACGCACGCTGACCTCCACCGGCCCGCCGGTCTCGACCTCAAAGAAGATGGCGTCGCGCTCCAGCATCACCCGCAGACGGGAGCCACGGATCTGGAGGGGAAACCTCAGGTACTCCCAGTCTTTGGGCAGGCGCGGGTCAAAACTGATGTCGCCGTGGTAGTCACGCAGCCCGCCGAACCCGAAGACCAAGGCATTCCACACTCCCCCGGTCGAGGCGATATGCACCCCGTCCCTGGAATTGGCGTGCAGGTCCGCCAGATCCACATAGAGCCCGGTGAGGAAATACTGCATGGCCATGTCCTGGTAGCCGACCTCTGCCGCGATCACAGACTGCACCACCCCTGACAGGGTGGAGTCCCCCGTGGTGATGGGGTCGTAGTACTCGAAGTCGGCGCGTTTCTGCGCCAGGGTGAACTGGTCCCCCTGCAGGAACAGTGCCAGCACCACATCAGCCTGTTTCAGCACCTGGAACCGGTAGATGACCAGCGGATGGAAGTGCAGCAGCAACGGGAACTTGTCCGCCGGAGTGTTCTCCAGGTCCCAGAGTTCGCTGAACAGGAACTTCTCATCCTGGGGGTGGATGCCGAAGGTCTCGTCGAAGGGGATGAGCATGCCCTCAGCGCAGGCCTTCCACTCCTCTATCTCCTCCGGCACCACGTCCAGGGTCTGCACCAGCCGCTCCCAACAGGACGGGTCGCTCTCCTCCAGCTCCTGCATCAGTTCGGCTGCGAGCCTGAGGTTCGCCCGCGCCATCACGTTGGTGAACATGTTGTTGTTCACCACGGCCGTGTACTCGTCGGGACCGGTGACGCCATGGATGTGGAATCGTTTCGACCCATCGGCCTCTGTCCGCCAGAAACCCAGGTCCGCCCACATCCTCGCCGTCTCCACCAGCACAGCGGCACCGTCACGGTACAGGAAGTCGGTGTCCCCTGTGATGTCGCGGTACTTGGCAAAGGCATGCGCGATGTCGGCATCGATGTGGTACTGGGCGGTACCTGCAGCGTAGTAGGCAGAAGCCTCCTCACCGTTGATGGTGCGCCACGGGAAAAGCGCCCCCTCCTGGCTGAGCATCTGAGCACGCTCCTTCGCCTTCGGCAGCAGGCTGACGCGGTACCGCAGGGCGTTACGAGCCACTCGCGGGGCGGTGTAGGTCAGGAAGGGCACCAGGTACACCTCGGTGTCCCAGAAGTAATGCCCCTCGTACCCCGACCCCGTGACCCCCTTGGCCGGGATCCCGAGCTGATCGGATCGGGCCGTGGCCTGGGCCAGCTGGAACAGGCACCAGCGGACGGCCTGCTGGATGGCGGGCTGCCCGCCCACCTCGACATCCGAGTCGGTCCAGAACTGATTGAGCCAGGCGCGTTGCGCCTCGAAGAACGAGTCGAAACCCCGTTCGGTGACCCGGTCCAGGGTGCGGCGGCACCGGTCGAAGAGCTCTGTGACAGGCACGCCGCGGGAGGTGTGATAAGCCACGGCTTTGCGGATCACGATCGGCACCCCGGCACGCGCCTCAATCCGGTAGACCTGCTTCGCCTGGTCCTCCTCGATCCTGGAGATCACCTCGTAGGCGTTCGCGGTCTCGAGGGAGTGTTCAACCGCCACGCACAGCGTCATGTGGGAATCGGTGGTCTCGTATCCGAGTGCCATCCGCTGGTCGTCGTGCCACTGACTACGCGGCTGCAGCACTCGGCCATCGAGCTTGCCCGCGCGGCGCGGGTCGAATCCCTCCTCGTTCTGCCCGGGCTGGCGGTAGTCGTCGAAGCCATCCTGGCGGTTAACCACCTGGGAGCTGAGGACGATCGGGGCATCGCCCTCCAGCATGGTCAGCTCGATCTCGAACAGCGTCAAGTGCCGGTCGGTGAAACTGACCATGCGGCGGGAACGCAGCTGTACCCGCTTGCCTGCAGGGGTGCGCCAGACCAGGTCACGGGTTAGGCTGCCTGACCGGAAGTCGAGGGCGCGCTCGTAGTGATCGAGGTCGGACTGTCCCAGCGTGAGCGGCTCATCGTCGACGTAGATCTTGATGAGTTTCGCATCGGGCACGTTCACGATGGTCTGGCCAGTGCTGGCGAACCCGAAGGCCGCCTCGGCGTGCCTGATAGTCCAGGTCTCGTGGAAGCCATTGATGAAGGTGCCATGGGCGTAGGACTTGCGTCCTTCCTCCGGGTTGCCGCGCATCCCGAGATAGCCGTTGCCGATCGAGAACAGGGTCTCTGTGACGCCGAGGTCATCGAGGCCGGGCTCCACCTCCACGAGACGCCAGGGATCGGTCGGGAAGCGGAACCGGTTCAACGGGTCAGAGGCAATCCAGCGCATCAGGCCACCAACTCCCCCAGATCAGAGACCACCAGACCAGCGCCTGCCTGGCGGAGAGCCGCGGCGCCGACTCCACGATCGACACCAACGACGAGACCGAAACCGCCAGCGGCCCCAGCCGCCACCCCGGAGAGCGCGTCCTCGATCACAACGGCCCGAGGCTCCTCCACGCACAGGAGGCCGGCAGCGTACCGGAAGGTGTCGGGAGACGGCTTCCCAGCCAGGCCCTGCTTGCCTGCGACGTTGCCGTCGACGATCACCGGGAAAGCGTCCGCCAGCCCAGCTGACCGCAGCACGGGCACCGCGTTGCGCGACGAGGAGACCACAGCCAGCCCCGCGCCGCGAGCCTGGAGCGCCTCGATCAGTGCCTTTGACCCGGGATAGGGGGCGACGCCATCACGGCGGATGATCTCGTTGAAGGTCTCATTCTTGCGGTTACCCAGTCCGCAGATGCTCTGCTCGGCCGCGGCATCCTGAGGACTGCCCTCCGGCAACTCGATGCCGCGGGAGGACAGGAAGTCACGAACCCCGTCGTAGCGGGGTTTGCCGTCCACATGGGCGAAGTAGTCGGCGTCGGTCCATGGCAACTGGCCGGGAAAACCGGCCAGGAAGGCGTTGAACATCTCGGCCCAGGCCTTCATATGGACTTCGGCGGTTGGAGTTATCACCCCATCGAGATCGAAAAGATAGGCGTCGAAGGCGCTGAACTGCATGGCGAACAGACTAGTCGGAAGCAGCGTGTGATTGCTGGCACCTTGAGCACCAGTAGAGGTTGCGTCCCTCCAGCATCATGGTGCTTACCTGCGTGCCACACACCAGGCATGGCTGTCCGGCACGCCGGTACACGTAGACCTCGCCGCCGTGGGCGTCCACTCTCGGGGGCCTGTCCTGGGCCTCGGGACCATGCTCTGGGGCGACGGTGTCGATGCGGCCGCGTTCGAGGGCGACGGCCATCAGGCCCACCAGGTCATCCCACAGCATACGCCAGGTGGCCTCGTCGATGTCCCGTCCCGGTGTCATCGGATCGATTCCATGCCGGAACAGCACCTCGGCGCGGAAGATGTTGCCCACCCCCGCAGCGACCCGCTGATCCATCAGCAGGGCGGCGATGGACTTCCCCGACCGCTGGATCCTCGCCAGGCCACGGGAGGGATCGGCGTCGGTGCGCAGCGGGTCGGGACCTGAGTCCGCGAACACCTTCTCGTACTGCTCGTCCGTAACCAGGCGGCACCACTGCGGCCCCCGCAGGTCGGCTGCCTGCCCGCCGGATACGATCCGCAGCCGCACCTGCCCAACGGGGTCGGTCACCGGCGTGAAGCCAAGCTTCCCGATCAGTCCCAGGTGAATGTGGATGCGGTGCGGGTCCGGGACGTCGAAATCTATGAAGAGGTGTTTTCCGACGGCCTCGGCACCAGTGAGGGTGGAGCCGTCCAGCCGGGCCGCCTCTTCGGCGAACCTTCCCTGCGGAGAGCTGACGCTGACGCCGTGTCCGGCGAAGTCCGCCTGGAAGATGCTGGCGAGACGGTGGATGACGTGTCCTTCGGGCATTGCACTATTCCAGCAGACCCCGGATATCCGCGGCGGTGATTGCGGTGCCGCGGAACTCCCCCGTGTCGACGACAGAGGTGAACAGGTCACGTTTGCGCTGTTGGAGGGCCACGACTTTCTCCTCGATGGTATCCACCGCCACCATGCGGTAGACGTTCACGGCCTGGGTCTGTCCGATGCGATGGGCCCGGTCCACGGCCTGGTTCTCGGCCGCGGGATTCCACCACGGGTCGAGCACGAAGACGTAATCGGCCTCGGTCAGGGTGAGTCCGAATCCACCGGCCTTCAAGGAGATCAGGAACACCGGAGCGTTACCCTCGCGGAACCGGGCGATGCGGGCTGGACGGTCGCGGGTGCGGCCATCAAGGTAGACGTACTCGATCCCCTCCTGCTCCAAGGCCTCGCGCACCAGCCTCAGGAATCCGGTGAAGGAGGAGAAGACCAGTGCCCGGTGCCCCTCCCCGGCTAGTTCCCGGATTTGCTCCACCACAGCGGTGATCTTCGCCGAGGCCGTGGCGGGCAGGTCAGGGTCCACGAGCCGGGGGTCCAGGGCCAGCTGCCGGAGCTTCGTCAGGGCCCGGAAGATGGCGACCCTGTTCCGGTCCATGTCCTGGAGCATCCCGAGCACCCGGGTGCGCTCCCTGGTCAGGTGCTGGTCATAGCGGCGCCGGTGCTCCGGGGTGAGTTCCAGGCGCATCACCTGCTCCACCTTCTCCGGAAGCTCCGCCACAACCTCACGTTTGGTGCGTCGCAGCATGAACGGGCGGATCCGGGAGCGCAGCCGCGCCAGCGCGGTCATGTCCGCGTCCCTCTCCACTGGTGTGCGGTAGCTCTCGGTGAATTCGTCGAGGCGGGGGAACAGGCCCGGCGCCGCCAACGAGAACATGGACCACAGGTCGCTGAGGGTGTTCTCCAGGGGCGTGCCGGTGATGACCAGGGTGAAGGGGCTCCCGATGCGGCGCACCAGCTGATGTGTCCGGGAACGGGGGTTCTTGACGAATTGGGCCTCGTCCAGCACCAGGCCACTCCACCTGCGTCCAAGGTATGCCTCGTCCTCCAGCCGCAGCAGGGTGTAGGAGGTGACGACCACATGTGCACCTGCGATCTCATCGGCCAAGGGCGTGCCACGCCGGGCCTCGGTGGCCCTGACGACAGCGACGCTGAGTCCGGGAGCGAACCGGGCCGCCTCCTCCGCCCAGGCTCCGACGACGCTGGCGGGGGCCACCACGAGCACCGGAGCCTGGTCCAGCTGTCCCAGTTCGCGGGCACGCTCCACGAGCGCGAGGGTCTGGAGCGTCTTGCCAAGCCCCATGTCGTCGGCGAGCACCCCACCGAGTCCGGCGTCCCAGAGTGTGACCAGCCAGGCAAATCCACGCTCCTGGTAGGGACGCAGCGTGGCCGCGAGACCACCGGGAACCGCTACCGGCTCCTCCCGGACACCAGCGTCCCGGAGCGCCTGCACCCGTTCCAGCCAGCGACGTGACTGCCCCTCCATGACCCCGAGTGCTGTGAGCTCCTCCCACCAGCCGGCCTGGTACGGGCTGATGCGGATCTGCCCACCGGGCGCGGAATCCATGAGCTCGCGGGCCTCCGCGAGGAGCTGCCGCAGACGGCTGAGCTCAGGATGGTCCAGCAGGAACCAGGTGCCATCGTCCAGGAGCATCGCGTCGTCACCGGCGGCCAGCGCCCGGAAGAGCGGTCCGAATGGCACCTCCTGCCCTGCCACGGTGACCTGGATCCGCAGGTTGAACCAGTCGAGGTCGTCGGTGTCCTCGGTGCTGAGAGCGATCACGGGCGGCTCAGCGGCACGCGAGTATTCGAGGACCTCGCCTAACTGGGTCACGGCCACCCCGCTGGCCTCCAGGAGCGGCAGGGTTTCGGTGATGAACCGGGCGGCATCCGCGTGGCTCAGCGCCGCGGTGGGCAACAGCTTTTCCCGGTGTGACTCCAGCAGGGCCGGGAAATCGCCAGCGAGCTTGGCGGCGGCTGCCTCCAGCGCATGTTCGGCGGGCAGGTCCCGGAAGAAGTCACCCCGCCGGGGGCGGAACGGGACGCTGGTGGCGGCTGTCTGCGAAGTGTACCTGAAACCCCACGAAAGCAGCAGCCGGTGGCCGGGTTCGTGGGTCAGCTGGAGGGTCAGTCCGGGCTGCGGAAGCTCCTCTGGGTTCCAGCTGCCGGGTGCGACGAGGCCTTTCTGGGCGAGGAACGGTAGGTACATCAACTGGAACCGGTCGGCATCCTGCGCTGGGATCGTGACCTTCAGATCCTGATTGAACCAGTTCCGTATCGCGCCGGGAAGCGGCTCAGCCAGTGGGTGGAGACGCAGCCGGCCCCCAGGTCCCAGCTCACCGAGACCATGGGCGGGTTCCCCGATCAGGAATCGCCTCCCGCCCGGGACCACAGGACCCAGGTCCCCGGAGATCACGAGCTCTCGTGCGCCGTCCCCATGTGCAGTGACGTCCAGCCAGACCCGGACCGGGTCGAAGTCGACACCCACCTCCTTGAGGCCCTCCCCCGCCATGAACGGGATGCCGGCGGCGGTGGCCTGATCCAGCAGGGACCAGCCCAGCGGCCCGAGACTGGACAGCGGGATCGTGGCGAGATTGCCGTAGGAGTACTGGTGATATCCGACGAGCTGCGCCATCTGGAGCAGCACTTCACGCTGGCGGGGATCGTAGTCCAGGCCTCGGTAGTTCGAGGTGATGTCCCCCCAGCTCGCCTGGGACTTGACCCAGCCCCGTTTCCCCATCCGCAGCGGTCGCAGCACCAGCGCATCGAGGTTCTCCAGCGGGCCGTCGAGCCGGAACTCCAGGCAGAGCTCGACGGCCTCCTGATCACCTTCCCCGGCTGCAGATGCGGGAAGCAACCCGCCTAGGAGGTCCTCCCAGGAGGAGGTGCCCTCGGACTCGGAGTCCCGCACGGCCAGCAGCACGGCGACGGCATGCTTACACCCCATGGCGACCGGACAGGAGCAGGCGCTGCTGACCCCTCGCTGGTCGTGGTGAAGGAAGGTCCGGTATGTCTTCCCACCGGCGCCCTGGACCACGGCGTCAATAGCTCCATTCCGGCCCACCGAGTGTTTGATCACATGCCCGGCATCCCGGTAAGCGCGTCCTCTGAGGAAGGTGGGTACGCCCCAGGAGACCTTGATGGCCTCATCGCTGACCTGCGTAACCCAGGCGGCGGAGTTGGGTCCCATGCCGTCCCACCCTAGACTGTCGGCGTGAGCAACCGGGATACGCCACGAGAGCTGGGCCGCGATGGCATCAGTGGTCTCGTCACTCGCCAGCGGGCGATCCGGGCCCGGCTCCTTCCTCGCCGCCGCTGACCCCGGCAGGTCCCTGCTCCAGCAGCCTCAGGAAATCTGCCTCGTCCAGGATCGGCAACCCTAATTCCTCAGCTTTGACGGCTTTGCTTCCCGCGTTCTCGCCGACCACCACATAGTCGGTCTTCCGGCTCACCGATCCCGCGGCCTTGCCGCCACGGGAGACGATCGCCTCCTTGGCGCCATCCCGGGTGAAGCCCTCGAGACTGCCGGTGACGACCACAGTCAGGCCCTGGAGGCTGGCAGTCGGCTGCGCCTCAGAGCGCTCCTGGGCGGCTCCATCGGCCATGCGTACCCCTGCCGCGGCCCAGGCCTCGACGATGTTGACATGCCAGTCCACCTCGAACCATTCCTTCAGCGACTGGGCGATCACCTGTCCCACTCCCTCGGTGTCAGCCAGTTCCGTGACGGAGGCCGCGCGGATGGCGTCCATGCTCCCGAAGCGGGAGGCCAGCGCTCGGGCGGCGGTGGGGCCGACGTGCCGGATGGACAGTGCCACCAGGACCCGCCACAGCGGCTGCTGTATCGCCGCGGCCAGGTTCTCCAGCAGTTTGGCGCCGTTGGCAGTGACGCCACCGCTGCGAGAGGCATAGATGGAGCTGCGGGCCAGGTCGTCCTCGGTGAGCGCGAACAGCCCCGACTCGTCGGTGAGCAGTCCCGACTCCAGAAGGTCCCGGGCTCCGACCGCCCCCAGGGCCTCGATATCGAAGGCACCGCGGGCGGCGAGCGAGTATAGGCGTTCCCGCAGCTGGCTGGGGCAGCTGCGGGCATTCGGGCAACGTAGGTCCTTGTCGCCCTCCTTCTGCTGCGCCAGGGCGGTGCCGCAGGACGGGCAGTGGGTCGCCATCACGAAGTCGCGTTCGCTGTCGTCCCGGAGCGCAACCACGGGGGCGACGATCTCTGGGATGACGTCGCCGGCTTTGCGGAGCACCACCGTGTCACCGATACGGACCCCCTTGCGCACCACCTCGTGCGCGTTGTGGAGGGTGGCCATGGCGACGGTCGATCCCGCCACCAGGACCGGGTCCATCGCCGCGAACGGGGTGACGCGGCCGGTGCGGCCGACACCCACGCGGATGTCGAGGAGCCTGGTGTGGACCTCCTCCGGCGGGTATTTGTAGGCGATCGCCCAGCGGGGGGCGCGGGAGGTGGAGCCAAGCCGGCGCTGGGAGACGAGGTCATCCACCTTGATCACGACGCCGTCGATCTCGTGTTCCGCGTCGTGGCGGTGTTCGCCGTGATAGGTCACGTAGTCCCGCGCCGCGGCCGCCGAGCCGACCACCTTGGTGTGGCTAGAGACCGGAAGCCCGAAGGAGGCCAGAGCGTCGTAGGACTGGCTCTGGCTGGTCAGCTCCAGGCCGTCGTGGGTCCCGATGCCGTGGACGATCATGCGTAGCGGCCGGGCAGCGGTGATGCGGGGGTCCTTCTGTCTGAGCGACCCGGCTGCGGCGTTGCGGGGATTGGCGAACGGATGCTGCCCAGCCACGACGAGGGCCTCGTTCAGCTCTGCGAAGGCCTGCTTGGGGAAGAACACCTCACCGCGCACCTCCAGCACGGCCGGCACGTTCGTTCCCCGCAGCCGGTGTGGGATGCCGTCGATGGTGGCGACATTGCCCGTCACATCCTCACCGACCCGGCCGTCACCGCGCGTTGCCGCCACCGCGAGCCGGCCGTCCAGATAGGTAAGGTTCACCGCCAGCCCGTCGATCTTCAGCTCGCACAGATAGCGTTCGGCGGGTACCCTGGCCAGCCATTCGTCCAGTTCCTCCTCGTCGAAGACGTTGTCGAGGCTCAGCATCCGCTGCCGGTGGGTAACGGGGGCGAACTCGGTGACCCGCGCATAGGCGACCCGCGTGGTGGCGGATCCAAGGAGCCGCAGCTCCGGGTGACGATCTTCCAGCTCAGCGAGCTCTCGCAGCCGCTCGTCGTATTCGGCGTCGGAAATGATGGGCTCGGTTCCCCCGTAGTAGGCGTCGCTGGCGGCCAGGAGAAGCTGGTTGAGTTCCTGCCAGCGGGGTTCGGCATCGGGAGAAATCGTCATAAACCCAATGCTGTCATACCCCTACCCTTAAGGATCATGCGATAAAGTGCTTGAGCTTGGCAGAACAGCAACAGACGATTGAAGGTGTCCATGGCAACCGCCAATATCACTCGCGAAGAAGCCGCCCTCCGCTCCCGCGTCGTCAAGGCAGAGACCTATCGGGTGACGGTTGACGTGACCGGCAATGGTCTCGCCGATCCCGAGCGCACCTTCGCCTCTCACACCGAGCTCGACTTCACCTCGGCGGGCGGGTCCACCCACTTGGACGTGATCGCCGACGAGATCCGCTCCGCCACCCTGGACGGCAAGCCGCTGCCGCTCGACGAGTTCGACGGCTACCGGCTGCCGCTGAAAGACCTCAGCGAGGGCAGGCACACAGTGGTGGTCGATGCGGTCGGCCGGTTCTCCCACACCGGTGAGGGCCTGCACCGCTTCGTCGACACCGACGGCAAGGTGTACCTGTACTCCCAGTTCGAGACGGCTGATGCCCGCCGGATGTACGCCACCTTCGAGCAGCCTGACCAGAAGGCAACCTTCCAGCTGACGGTCGTGGCCCCGGAGCACTGGAGCGTGTTCAGCAACTCCCGCTCCGTCGCAGGTAAACCCGCCGGCGATGGCATCGCACGTTTCGAGCACGCCCCCACTCCGGTGATCGCTACCTACATCACCGCGCTGGTGGCGGGTGAATACCACGTCGTCAAGGGCCAGATCACCTCGAAGGCCGGGGTCCTCCCCGCGTCCGTGGCCTGCCGCGCGTCGATGGCCGAGTTCCTCGACGCCGACAGGATCCTGACCACCACGCAGCGCGGCTTCGAGGTCTTCGAGTCCGCCTTCGGGGTGCCCTACGCGTTCGACTCCTACGACCAGGTCTTCGTGCCCGAGTTCAACTTCGGCGCCATGGAGAACGCGGGCTGCGTCACCTTCCGTGACCAGTACCTGTTCCGCTCCCGCGTCACCGCCCGCGAGCTGGAGGCCCGGGACAACACCATCCTCCATGAGCTGGCCCACATGTGGTTCGGCGACCTGGTGACCATGCGCTGGTGGGACGATCTGTGGCTCAACGAGTCGTTCGCTGAGTGGGCCTCCCACTTCGCCGCCGACGAGATCGCGAAGAAGTACGGCACGGGAGCCAACCCGTGGGCTTCCTTCTCGAACGAGCGCAAGGCATGGGCCTACCTGCAGGACCAGCTGTCAACCACCCATCCCATCGCCGCCGACATGAGCGACCTGGAGAAGGTGGAGCAGAACTTCGACGGCATCACCTACGCCAAGGGCGCCTCGGTGCTGAAGCTGCTGGTCTCCTTCGTTGGCATCGAGGCCTTCCTGAAGGGAGTCGGCAACTACTTCCGCAAGTTCGCCTACGGCAACACCACCCTCACCGACCTACTCACCGAGCTGCAGGCGGCCTCCGGGCGTGACCTGTCCTGGTTCGCCGGCCAGTGGCTGGAAAGTGCCGGGGTCAACACCCTCAGGGCAGAGTTCGAGGTGGACGAGACCGGCACCTTCACGCGGTTCGCCGTCGTCCAGACAGCGCCAGAAGGCTGGCCGACGCTGCGCACCCACCGCCTCGGCATCGGCATCTACGCCAGCACCGAGGAGGGCCTGGAGCGCGTCGACTACGTGGAAACCGACATCTCCGGTGAGCGCACCGAGGTACCGGAGCTGGTCGGGCATGCGCGCCGCGACGTGGTCCTGCTCAACGACGGCGATCTGACCTTCGCCAAGATCCGCCTGGACGAGGTCTCCCGCAATGCGCTGGTGGCGGGGATCGACAAGCTCGCCGACCCGCTAGCCCGCGCCGTCACCTGGTCACTGTTCTGGGATTCCGTCCGGGACGCCGAGATCGCCCCGCAGGAGATGGTGTCCCTCGCGCTCCAGGGCATCGGCTCCGAGAAAGACATGGCCGCCATCACGACCGTATTGGCACAGGCCGCGGCCTGCTCGGGTCGTTTCATGGCTCCCGAGCTCAGGGAGACTGCGAACACGCGTCTGGTCACCGGCCTGGCTGGTCTGCTGAAGGACGCCGGCCCGGGCTCCGATGCGCAGCTGATCATTGCCAAGACTCTGATCGGGACAGCGCGCAGCGACGATGCCTGCGAGCTGATCCGCGGCTGGCTGCATGACGAGGAGGTCCCGACCGACCTTGCGGTGGACACCGAGGTGCGCTGGCTCATCGTCGCCGCGCTGGCTCGCCGCGGCGTGTTCGGCGAGCCTGAGATCGCCGCTGAGCTGGAGCGGGACAACACCAACACGGGTGCCGAGCGTGCCGCAGGTGCCCGCGCGGGCATACCGACGGCTGAGGCCAAGGCCGAGGCATGGCGCCTGGCCACTGCTGACCCGGACGTGCCGAATGAGACCCACCGCAGTATCGCCATGGGGTTCATCAATTTCGGCCAGGATGAGGTGCTCAGGCCCTACGTGGATTCCTACGCGGAGCTGGCTAGCCTCATCTCGCGCCGGGAGGGCGGCTGGGAGAACCGCGGCTACGCGGCCATCGGTGCGGCGCTACGCTGGCTGTTCCCCGAGACCCTGGTGAGCTCTGACCTGGTTGCCCGGTTCCGCCGCTACCTCGCCGAGGGTGAGCCCAGCGACCAGGTGCGGCGCCTGCTCAGTGAACGGCTGGATGAGGCGGAACGCAGCCTACGAGTCCAGGAACGCAGCCGCCACTGATCCAGCTCCTCGGAAAGAAGACCCGGCCATGAAGCATCTGCTCAGCATCGCTGATCTCACCACCGACGAGATTCACTCGATTCTTCACGTGGCCGGCCAGATGCACCAGCTGCAGGAGGCCCGGGTCAAGAAGCTGCCCAACCTGAAGGGCCGCACCGTGGTGAACCTCTTCTTCGAGGACTCCACCCGCACCCGGAGTTCCTTCGAACTCGCAGCCAAATGGCTGTCAGCCGACGCGATCAATGTGTCGGCCCGCGGCTCCAGCGTCTCGAAGGGCGAGTCGATGCGCGACACCCTCATGACCCTGGATGCCATGGGGGTGGACGCCATCGTGATGCGGCACCCGGGTTCCGGCTCGGTGGCGCAGGCGGCGGGCTGGGTGCGTGCCTCCATGGTCAATGCCGGTGACGGCACGCACGAACACCCGACCCAGGCCCTTCTGGATGCCCATGCGATGCTGACCCACTTCAGGCGCACCAGGCTGGGCACCCTGGAGGGCAAGCTGGTGGCCATCACCGGTGACCTGCTGCATTCCCGGGTGGTGAGGTCCAACGTCGCGCTGCTCGGACGGCTGGGAGCACGGGTGGTGCTGGTTGCCCCCCACACGCTGTTGCCACCGGGGGTGGGCTCCTGGGGGGTGCAGGTGACGGCAGATCTGGATGAGGTCATCTCCGACGTCGACGTGGCCATGATGCTGCGGGTGCAGCGGGAACGCATGCATGGCGGTTTCTTCCCCTCGGAGCGGGAGTATGTCGACGCCTACGGCCTGACGGTGCCGCGGCTGTCACGGCTGCGTCCCACCGCCGTAATCGCGCACCCTGGCCCCATGAACCGTGGCCTGGAGATCAGCTCGGCAGCCGCCGATGACCCGCGGTCCATCGTGCTTGACCAGGTCTCCTCGGGGGTCGCGGTCCGTATGAGTGTGCTGCACCATCTGCTGGCCGACTGACGGGAGGAAGAAGCCACATGTCAAAACTCGCCATCACCGGGGTGACCCTCCCAGATGGGTCGAGGACGGATCTCTTCATCGAGTCGGGCCGGTTCGCGAAGGACCATCCCATCGGGTCGACCGTGATTGATGCAGACGGGCTGTTGGCGCTGCCGGGGCTGGTGGACCTGCATACCCATCTGCGTGAACCCGGACGTGAGGACGCGGAAACTGTGGAGTCCGGATCCCGTGCCGCCGCGCGCGGCGGGTTCACCGCCGTCTTCGCGATGGCCAACACCCAGCCTGTCACCGACACCGCCGAGACCGCGGAGCACGTGCTGACGCTGGGGGTGGCGGCCAACCATTGCCAGGTGATCCCGGTCGGCGCCATTACCAAGGAGCTGGCTGGGCGCGAACTGGCGGAGCTGGGGCTGATGCATCGTTCCCGGGCCCGGGTCTCGGTGTTCTCAGATGACGGCCGCTGCGTCATGGACGCCAGCCTGATGAGACGCGCCTTCGAGTGGGTGCGGCCCTTCGACGGGGTGCTGGCCCAGCATGCCCAGGATTCCACCCTGGCCGGAGCGGACGCCTGCTGCCATGAGAGTGAGATATCAGGACGGCTGGGACTGCCCAGCTGGCCGCCAGTCGCGGAGTCGGTGATCATCGCCCGCGACGTCGCCCTGGCGGAGGCCACCGGCTCCCGCCTGCACGTGTGCCACGTCTCAACCGCCGAGGGCGTGGAGGTGCTGCGCTGGGCGAAGCGGCGCGGGATCCGGGTCACCGCTGAGGCCACGCCACACCACCTGTACCTGACCACTCCCGAGGTGATCGGCTACGACACCACCTTCAAGGTGAATCCCCCGCTGCGCACCAGCGAGCATGTGGAGGCGGTACGGGAGGCCCTGGCCGATGGCACCATCGACGCGGTCGCCACGGACCACGCTCCCCACGCACCCCAGGACAAGGACCACGCCTTCGTAGACGCCAGGCCCGGCATGCTGGGCCTGGAGCAGGCCCTCGGCGTGGTGATGGAGACCATGGTCGCCCCGGGCCGTCTGACCTGGCAGCAGGTCGCCGACCGCATGAGCCACGCGCCCGCGCGAATCGGCAAGGCTACCGCGCAGGGACGTCCGCTGGCCCCGGGAGAACCGGCCAACCTGGTGCTGATCGATCCGGCGCGGCGCGCGACAGTGGACCGAGGGGACTCCGCCTCTCGAAGCCACAACAACCCCTACCACGGCCGGGATCTCCCCGACCCGGTGGAGATGACCCTTTGGGACGGCAGGGTCACCTACCGTCGCTGACCTCCCATCGCACCGGGGTGTCATCGAGGCAGCCCCGGTGTTTCAGGGTCAGCTGTCGGCGACCGGCAGGCCGGCGTCTTTCAGGGTCTGCCGGGAGGCGTCTCCGGCGACGGTGAGAATATCGGCCACCTTCGCGCTGCCGGCGGCCACCTCGGCTGCCTTCTCGCTCATCTTGGGGGTGACGTCCGGGAAACCAGGAATGTAGCTCCACTGCGAGGAAATCTCGTCGCCGGCTTCGGACAACACCTTGTAGACGTCCTGGTTGCCAAACTGGCGCAGCGTCTTCTCAGGCGTTGTGACAGCATCCTTGGCGGCTGGCAGCAGTCCCCGGGCTGCCAGGTCGGCCACCTGCGTGTTGAGCCAATTGTTGAACTCCATCGCCTCGGTCTTGTGACCGCAGCCCTTCATCACAGCCACACCGGAGCCGCCGTCGGGCCCGGTCATCTGGGCGCCACCGATAGTGGGGAGCTTCGCTACACGCCACTGCCCTTCGTAGGCCGTGCCGTCAAGCTTGTCCAGGGCGGAGCCGATCTCCCAGGCGGGAGCGATGTTGCCGATGAGGCTTCCGCTGGCCAGGGCCTGCTCGTATTCGCTAGACCAGCGGTTGTGGGTGAGCGCAGCCTTGGCGTCCAGTGCCTCCTGCCAGAATGTCGCCACCGCCTGGCTCTCCTCGCCGGTGGTATTGACCCTCCACTTGTTGTCGACGGCCGAATACCAGACGGCTCCGGCGGCCGCAGCCTGAGCGGAGAGGCCGTAGCCGGCCTCATCGGGCTCGAAGCCGAGGATGTACTTGCCCTGGGCAGCGGCCTTCTTGGCTGCCTCCAGGAGTTCATCGAAGGTCTTGGGCACCTCGATACCGAGGGCGTTGAACTCGGCCTCGTTGTAGAGGTACACCAGTGGCCCAGTGTCCTGGGGCAGGCCCACCATCTTACCGCCTACGGACATCTGCGCGTAGGCGCTGCTGGTGTAGTCGTCCTTGTATTTGGCGGCCTCGGCGGACACATCCTCAAGGAGGTTCTTCACGAACATCCCGGGGGCCTCGCCATATGCGACCTGGGCCAGGCAGGGAGCGGTCCCGGCTTTGACGTCAGCCTCGAGTTTGGCTGCCATCTCCGTGGCCTTGCCAGAGAACCTGGTGGCGATGACCTGGACATTCGGGTGCGTGTCATTCCATTTCTTGATGATCTCCGCCACCGGGGTCATCCCCTGCCCGTCTGAAAGGCGATGAAGGTACTCGAGCTTGATGACCTCGCCGCTGAGGGAGGTAGAGCCGGATTCTGTGGCGGACCCGCCCCCAGAGCAGCTGGTCAGAGCAAGCACTGCCGCTGACACCAGGCTGGCGACACCCATCAGACCCTTGATCCGCATTGAGCCTTCCTCCCTAGGCCGACCTTGATTCAGGAGCTGTTTCCTGACGGCACAGCACCCTGGGGATGCGGGCCAGTGAGGCTCAACGCTCATCATCTTGTCCGCATCGAATGTACAGAATTCGTCCGCTTTTCCGTTACCTCGTCATTATCATCCGTGTATGCCGTCCTCGTCGACTAAGCTGGCCGTGCCGGTCCGAAAGGCCGCCGGACAGTTTAAGGAGACACATGAGCGAGCAACTGGCCCAGGTCGGAGTAATCGGGATGGCGGTGATGGGCTCTAACCTGGCCCGCAACCTCGCCCACAAGGGATTCCGGGTGGCCCTCTATAACCGGACGGCATCCCGTACTGACGAGGTCATGAGGCTTCACGGGTCCGAGGGGGATTTCGCGCCCTCCCATGAGCTGGCGGATTTCGTGGCGTCGCTGGAGCGGCCGCGCCGCATCATCCTCATGGTCAAGGCGGGCGGGGCGACCGACGCCACCATAGATGCACTGATACCTCTCCTTCAGGAGGGAGACATCGTCGTCGATGGCGGCAACTCATACTTCCAGGACACCCGCCGACGCGAGCAGCGCCTGCGTGACCTCGGTCTCCACTTCGTCGGGGCGGGCATCTCGGGCGGTGAGGTCGGTGCGTTGGAGGGGCCCTCGATCATGCCGGGAGGCTCCGCGGAGTCCTACGAGGCGCTGGGCCCCATCCTGGAGCGGATCGCCGCCGACGCCGATGGTGAGCCGTGTTGCACCTACATCGGGACCGACGGCGCCGGGCATTTTGTGAAGATGGTTCACAACGGCATCGAATACGCCGACATGCAGTTCATCGGTGAGGCCTGGACGCTACTGAAGGCCTTGGGCCTGAGCCCGGATGAGCAGGCTGAGGTCTTCTCCTCCTGGAACCAGGGCGATCTGGACTCCTATCTCATCGAGATCACCGCCGATGTGCTGCGCAAGGCCGATCCCCGTACGGGCGTACCGCTGGTGGATGTCATCGTGGATGCGGCCGGCATGAAGGGCACCGGCACCTGGACCGTCCAGTCGGCGCTCGACCTCGGGACCCCCGTCAACACCATTGCCGAGGCCGTGTTCGCCCGCGCGGTCTCCTCCAGCCCCGAGCTCAGGGCCGCGGCCCAGGCTGCGCTGCAGGGGCCTGACGGCAGTCTGCGGGCATCCGACCGTGCCGGCTTCGTTGAGTCCATCCGGCAGGCGCTGTGGGCCAGCAAGGTGGTGGCCTACGCGCAGGGCCTCGACGAGATCCGCATGGCGGCGGCCGAGTACGGCTGGAGGATCAACATCGCCGAGGTGGCAAAAATCTGGCGTGCCGGATGCATCATCCGGGCCCGGCTGCTGGAGCGGATCCGCTCCGAGTACGCCGACGGCAACCTAGTCACCTTGCTGGAGGCCCCGTCCGTCGCCGCCGAGCTGGCAAACTGCCAGAACGCCTGGCGCCGGGTCGTCGCGGCGGCCGTCGAGTCGGGCATCCCGGTGCCTGGCTTCGCCGCCGCCCTGGCCCACTACGACCAGGTGCGTTCCCCGCGCCTCGGGGCCGCCCTGACCCAGGGGCTACGCGACTACTTTGGCGCCCACACCTACCGCCGCACCGACGATGAGGGCTCCTTCCACATCAACTGGTCCACCGACGGCACCGAGGTCGCTGCGGATTGACGGGCTTCTCGCCTCCGACGCGCAGCTGGTTTGAGGCTTCCTTTCCCGCGGCGACCGCGGTGCAGGAGGGGGCGTGGGAGGCGATCAGTGCCGGTGGGCATGTCCTGGTGGTGGCACCCACCGGTTCCGGGAAGACTCTCGCCGCCTTCCTTCATGCCCTCGACTTGCTGCTGCAGCCCGATGCCCGGCCGCGCGGCACACGGGTGGTCTACGTTTCCCCGCTGAAGGCTCTCGGGGTGGATGTAGAGCGGAACCTGCGCATCCCGCTGGCGGGGATCCGGGAGGAGGCGGCGCGGCTCGGCCACCGCGTGGCCGACGTCACTGTGGGCGTGCGGTCCGGTGACACCACGGCGCGCGACCGCAACCGGTTGCGCCGCAACCCGCCGGATGTGCTCATCACCACTCCCGAGTCGCTGTATCTGATGCTGACCTCCGCAGCCCGGGAGACGCTCCGCGGCGTCGAGACCGTGATCATCGACGAGATCCACGCCGTCGCGGGGTCGAAACGCGGCACCCACCTGGCCCTGAGCCTGGAGCGGCTGGACCTGCTGGCCGGGCGCGATGTGCAGCGCGTCGCCCTGTCCGCCACCGTGCGTCCCGTCGAGCAGGTGGCGGCGTTCCTCGGTGGCGACCGGGCCGTGAAAGTGGTGGCGCCCGCTGCCAGCAAACAGTGGGAGGTCATGGTGTCCACTCCCCCACTCACTGACCCGTGGCCTCACGTGGAGAGCGAGATCCTGGCGGCCATCCTGCGGGCACGGTCGACGCTGGTGTTCGCGAACGCCCGGCGCACGGCGGAGAAGCTGACGGCGCGCCTGAACGAGCTCTGGCTGGAGCAGGGAGGTGAGGGCGACCTGGCCCGCGCCCATCACGGCTCGGTCAGCAAACAGGTGCGGGCCGATATCGAGGAAGCGCTGAAGGAGGGCCGGCTGCGGGCAGTGGTCGCCACGAGCTCCCTGGAGCTGGGTATCGACATGGGGGCGGTCGAGCAGGTGATCCAGATCGGCGCTCCCCCGACCACGTCAAGCGCGCTGCAGCGCATGGGCCGGGCCGGGCATCGCGTGGGGGCGACGTCCCGGGGCACCGTCTATCCGCTGCATCGCGGGGAGCTGGCGGCTGCGGTCGTGACCATCTCCGACATGATCTCGGGCCACATTGAGGAGCTGCGCATCCCCACCCTGGCGCTCGATGTGCTGGCCCAGCAGACCGTGGCGGCCGCTGCCGCCGAGGGCGATGCGGGCCTGGACATCGCTGCCTGGCTACGGGCGGTGCGACGCTCCCACCCCTACGCGGGCCTGGGCGAGGCGGCTTTCGGAAGCGTGCTTCAGCTATTGCTCGGCACCTATCCCAGCGCCGACTTCTCCGAGCTGCGGGCCCGTCTTGAGAAGCAGGGTGGCCGCCTGGTGGGGTTGCCCGGCGTACAGCGGCTGGCGGTCACGTCGGGAGGCACGATCCCTGACCGGGGTCTCTACGGGGTGTTCCTGGCCGAGGGCGGCGGGCCGGGCCGGCGGGTCGGGGAGCTGGATGAGGAGATGGTGTACGAGACGCGCGTGGGTGAGACCTTCACGCTGGGTGCGTCGTCGTGGACGGTGGTTGGGATCACCCGCGACCAGGTGCTGGTGACCCCCGCACCAGGACGGCTTGGGAAGCTCCCGTTCTGGCGCGGCGACGACCAGTCCCGGCCAGCTGAGCTGGGCTGCCGGATCGGGGAGCTGCTGCGGCGCGTCAGCGAGGACCGTGTCGATTTTCCCTGGCTGGACGGGCCGACCCGGGACGAGCTGGTCGCCTTCGTGACAGAGCAGCGGGAAGCTACCGGGGTGGTGCCGGACGAGCGGACGGTGGTGGTGGAGCGGTTCCGCGACGAGCTGGGTGACTGGCGGGTGGTGGTGCACAGCCCCCTCGGCCGTGCGGTGCTGGCTCCCTGGAGCGTGGCGGTCGCAGCCCTCGTGGAGCGGCGCTCTGGGGTGGATTCCCGGCCGGTGGCGAACGATGACGGTTTCATCCTGCGGCTCCCCGATGGAGAGTTGCCGCACCTGCTGGTGCCAGAGCTGCTGCAGGTCGCACCTGATCAGGTGGAACGGCTCGTCACCGGGCAGGTGACCGGTACCTCCTTGTTCGCGGCCCGGTTCCGGGAATGCGCCTCCCGTGCCCTGCTGCTGCCCCGCCGTCATGGCCGCCGGATGCCGTTGTGGCAGCAGCGTCATCGCGCGGCACAGCTGCTCCAGGTGGCGCGCCAGCACCCGGACTTTCCCATCACCGTGGAGGCGGCCCGGGAGTGTCTCAACGACTGCTGGGACCTGAGCGGCCTGCTGGATTTGCTGGGCCGGATCCGGTCCGGACGGGTGAGACTCGTGGAGGTGGTCACCCCCTCACCCAGTCCGTTCGCTGCAACCATGCTCTACCGTTATACGGGCACCTTCATGTACGAGGGTGACCTGCCGATGGCGGAGCGGCGCGCCCAGTCGCTGGCCCTCGACCCGGCTCTGCTGTCCTCGGTCCTGGGGTCGCTGGACCTGCGAGAGCTGCTGGATCCCGGCATCGTGGCCCAGGTCCAGGCGGAGCTGCAGCACACCGCCGACGGGCACCGGGCACGAGACGTCACGGAACTGGCTGCACTGCCCCGCCGTCTGGGACCGCTATCCCGTGCCGACCTGGCGCTCCGCAGTGACATCGCCCTGCCTGATCCACTGCCCGATGCTCTGATTCCTGTGGTGATCGCGGGCGAGGAACGCCTGGCAGCCGTCTCCGATCTGGCGCTGCTGCGCGATGCGCTCGGGGTGGCGGTGCCAGTTGAGCCAGCAACTGAGCCTAGTGGCCGTGATCCCCTGACCCAGCTCGTCGCTCGTTTCGCCCGCACCCACACTCCCTTCGACGCAGCCATGCTGGCGGCGTCGCTGGGGGTTGGCAGGGCTGTGGCCCATCACATCCTGGAGGCGGAGGC
This sequence comes from Arachnia rubra, assembly GCF_019973735.1. Classification (NCBI taxonomy): domain Bacteria; kingdom Bacillati; phylum Actinomycetota; class Actinomycetes; order Propionibacteriales; family Propionibacteriaceae; genus Arachnia; species Arachnia rubra. Next base: position 1,369,730 of record NZ_AP024463.1, on the reverse strand, counting down.
GGCAGCTGAACGCCTGATCACGGGCCAGTTCACGGAGGGCAGGACCGGCCCGGAGTACTGCGACCCGGTGGTGCTGGACCGGCTGAGAAGCCGCTGCCTGGCCACTGCCCGGGCGAGCCTCGAACCTATCCCCGCTGACGGGTACGCCCGTTTCCTGCTGGACCGGCACGGCATCACAGAGCCACCACGGTCCTCCCCCGACGAGGTGCTGCTGGCCCTGCAACAGCTCGCTGGAGCGGTGCTCCCGGCCAGTCTGTGGGAGTCCCATCTCCTGCCTGCGCGCCTTGATGGATACCAGCCTGCGCACCTGGATCAGCTGCTGGCCGAAGGCGAGGTGCTGCTCAGGATCCGCAGCACCGGGACGGATCCGGCGATGACGCTCGTGGCCGCGGATGATCTGGACCTGGTGCCGTCGCCGTCCGTGGCGGGCAGCGACGAGGATGCCGCGCTCGCGGCGGGACTGGGCGACGGCCTGGTTCCCCCAGAGCAGGCAGAGGCCCTGTGGCGGGCGGCCGCTGCCGGGCTGGTCGCACCGGCCTCCATGATGACGATACGGGCCCTGCTCACCGGGAATAGATCGTCTCGCCACGCATCACGGCCCGCGACACGCACCCGGGCCAGGCGGCCCCGGCCGATGCGGCCGGCTCGCTCTGCCCCGCAACATCTGGCCGGCCGTTGGTACGTCGCCAACAACGCCTTCCCCGAGCCAGGAAAGGCGCGGCTGGCGCAGGCAGCCGGCTGGCTAGAGCGCTATGGCGTCGTGACCCGGGGAGTCGCCGAGGGCGCGCCCGGCGGCTTCGCCGCGGCCTATGGGCTGCTGAGAGAGTTCGAGGACAGTGGCCTGGTGCGACGCGGCATGCTCGTGGCAGGACTGGGCGCGGCCCAGTTCGCGTCCCCCGAGACCATCGAGACGCTACGTTCCTTCCGCGAGCCGGTCGCCTCACCCGCCCGGGTGCTCGCCGCGATGGATCCTGCAAATCCCTTCGGCCAGGTGCTGCCCTGGCCTCAGCATGAGACGGCCCGACCATCCCGCAGCGTAGGCGCTGTGGTCGTGATCGCCGGCGGCCATTGCCTGGCCTATCTGGGACGCGGCGGGCGGTCACTGGCGTTGTTTCCCTCGGACTCCCCAGACCTGACGGCAACCCAGGTGTTCCATGCCCTGGCGGAGTGTGTCGCGCAGACCCGGATGCCCCGCTTCCGCATCGAGGAAATCGACGGCGTCCGCGCCACCGCGCACCCCGCGGCGGCTACGCTCCGCGAGGCCGGCGCCGGGCTCCATCCGCAGGGCCTCGTCGTGGAGGGAGCCAGCGGCCCAGGTCGCGGGGTCCGCTGACGCGGCACCTGGGCCTTTCCCTGAGGCCAGGCCATCCGGCGCGCGGCATCCCGCCAGGACGCCTGGAATGCCACCCGCACCGCCATCCCTCCTCACGGAACCTCATCCCGTGGCGAGACCACAACACCCATAGACAAAACCATGCAAATAGGTCTGTTTCGATATACATTTACTATCATCCTGATCGAACGATGAAAGGTGATCTTCATGTCCTTGATCAACACCCCGGTCAAGCCCTTCGCCACGACCGGCTATCGCTCCGGCGCTTTCGTGGACGTCTCCAGCGATGACTTCCGGGGCAAGTGGAACGTCGTCTTCTTCTACCCGGGCGACTTCACCTTCGTGTGCCCGACCGAGCTCGCCGACCTGCAGGACGTGTATGCCGAACTCCAGTCGCTGGGTGTGGAGGTCTACTCGGTCAGCCGTGACTCGCATTTCGTCCACAAGGCCTGGCATGAGTCCTCTCCTGAGGTCAGCACCATCGAGTACACGATGCTCGGGGACGTCAATGGCGTCATCACCCAGAACTTCGACAACGCGCGCCCGGACTCCGGCCTGGCCGACCGCTCGACCTATGTCATCGACCCCGACGGCCTCATCCAGTACATCGAGACCACTCCGGACGGGGTTGGTCGCAACGCAGCGGAGCTGGTCCGCAAGATCAAGGCGGCCCAGTACATCCGCAACCACCCCGGCGAGGTGTGCCCCGCCAAGTGGGAGGAGGGCGAGGAGACGCTCACCCCGTCCTTCGACCTGGCCGGCAAGATCTGAGAGGGAAACCCCATGGTGCTGGATGCCAACGCAACTGCACAGCTCAGGAAATACCTGGAGCTCGTCTCGCTGCCTATCGAGCTTGCCGCCTCCCTCGACGACTCAGCTGCCTCTGCGAAGACACGTGACCTGCTCGACGAGATCGCGGCGCTCAGCCCCCTGGTGACCGTCACAAGCGAGCCCGACGAGCGCACCCCGTCCTTCGCGGTGCGGCGAGCGGGAACCGAGGTCTCGGTGCGTTTCGCCGGCCTGCCGATGGGACACGAGTTCGCCTCGCTGGTACTTGCCCTCGTCCAGGTCGGTGGGCACCACCCCCGCCTGGATGAGGAGACCGCTGCGGCGGTCCGGGGACTGGAGGGTGGGAAGTTCGTCACCTACATGTCCCTGACCTGTCAGAACTGCCCCACCGTGGTGCAGGCGCTCAACACCATGAGCGTCATCAACCCAAGGATCCGTCACGTGGCGGTCGAGGGCGGCACCTTCCAGGAGGAAGTGGAGGCGCGGGGCATCCGGGCGGTCCCCACCGTCTACAAGGATGGGGAACTCTTCGGGCAGGGCCGCATGGACGTCGAGGACTTCGTCGCCCGCCTGGACGCGGGGGCGGGAGCACGAATCGCCGGCTCCCTCGATGCCAAGGACCCCTTCGACGTCCTGGTCGTGGGCGGCGGTCCTGCGGGCGCCACCGCTGCGATCTATGCCGCTCGCAAGGCTTTGCGCACCGGCCTCGTGGCTGCCCGGTTCGGCGGCCAGGTGCTCGACACCATGGCGATCGAGAACTTCATCTCGGTGCCCCGCACCGAGGGGCCACGGCTCGGCGCCGCCCTGGAGGAGCACGTGCGCTCCCACGATGTGGATATCACGACAGGCGTGAAGGCCTCGGCGCTGCGCCCAGGGGGCGAGGATGGCCTGATCGAGGTCGGCTTCGAGGGTGGCGGGACGCTGCGCTCACGCAGTGTCGTCCTGGCCACGGGAGCCCACTACCGCACCATGGGGGTGCCCGGCGAGGAGGAATACCGGAACAAGGGTGTGACCTTCTGCCCGCATTGTGACGGCCCCCTGTTCAAGGGCAGGCCGGTCGCGGTGATTGGCGGCGGTAACTCGGGGATTGAGGCAGCCATCGACCTGGCGGGGGTGGCATCACACGTGACGGTCGTAGAGTTTCTCGACGATCTCAAAGCCGATGCCGTGCTGGTGGAGAGCCTTCGTTCCCTGCCCAACGTCGATGTCGTGACGTCGGCTCGCGTGACGGAAGTCACCGGCGATGGCTCCCAGGTGACGGGTCTTGACGTCGAGGACCGCTCCTCAGGGCAGGTGCGCCGGCTGGAGGTGGAGGGGGTCTTCGTTCAGATCGGCCTGTTGCCCGACACTGACTGGTTGGACGGCGTGATCGAGCGCAACCGGGCTGGTGAGATCGTCACTGATATGCGCGGCGCTACCTCGCTACCTGGGGTGTTCTCCGCTGGGGACTGTTCGGACACCCCGTACAAGCAGATCGTCATCTCCATGGGTTCAGGGGCAACTGCGGCGCTGTCCGCTTTCGATCACCTGATCCGCTCAGGCAAGACGGGCGAGACCACACCCGCTGCTACTGTCCATGCATGAATCTGCGGGACCTTGAGTACCTCGTGGCGGTGGCCGGGCAGCGGAGTTTCCGCGCAGCGGCCGCCGCCTGCGGGGTCTCGCAGCCGACCCTGTCCGTACAGATCCGCAAACTCGAAGAAGAGCTCGGCGTCATCCTGGTCGACCGTATCTCCTCGCCTCTCGTGCTGACCCCGGTCGGGCAGCGGGTGGCTGAGCAGGCGCGCAAGACCCTGGCCAGCGCCGAAGCGATCCACGTGATCGCCCAGGAGGCAACGGGCACACTGACAGAGCTGCGGCTGGGTGTCTTCCCCACCCTGGGCCCCTATCTGTTGCCGTATATCCTCCCGCAGGTCCGGCGGCACCTCCCGGATCTCCAGCTGCTGCTCACCGAGGAGAAGACCCAGCTGCTGGTTACGATGCTGCAGGCTGGCCAGCTGGATGCGGTCCTCATCGCCATGCCCGTCACTGACCCGCGCCTGGAGACGCGTCCCCTGTTCCGTGAGGAGTTCGTCCTGGCGGCGCCCGCAGGACATCCCCTGGCCGCTGTCACCGGGGCCGGCCCAGGCGAGGCGTCTTGCATCCCGCCGGCCCGCGTCGCGGAACACGAGCTGCTGGTCCTAGACGAGGGGCACTGCCTGGGCGGGCAGGTGCAGCGGTGGGCGGACGAGCATGGGGTCTGCCTGAGGCAAGACTACCGCGCCACCAGCCTAGAGTCCATGCGGCACATGATCGCCTCAGGCGGTGGCATCACGCTGCTCCCGGCCATGACGGTCCTACCCCCCGTCCCTTCGTCTCACGACCTGGCCCTGCGCCGGATCGACCCTCCCGCACCCAGCCGGGACATCGCCCTGGCCTGGCCTCACACCTCGCCGCGCGCAGCGACCCTTGAAAAGCTCGCGCAGGCGCTGGTACCGGCGGGGCAACCAGCGCAGGACGACGCGGCCCCGTCAGAGGCGCTCTCCCTGCCCGGGGCTCCCCTGCTTCAGCCGCTGTGGGAGCCTGTGGATGAGACCCCGGAGCGTTGATATGCCGCGGATCAGCTAATCAGCCGCTCCGTGAGGTCCTGCCTGACCTGCTCTGGCAGCTCGATGGGCTTCCCGGCCTGGTCCGCGGCGACCAGGATGGTGCGGCCACGGGCAAAGGGGGTGCCGTCGTCGGGATTGAAGATCTCAGCGGTGAGGGTCACCGATGTGCGGCCGAGGGCTGCCGGGGCGGTGCGCACCGCGTACGGCGCCAGCCGGTGGGGAATCTGGTTGACGTAGTCGACGTCCTGCCGGGCGATGAGCCAGTTCAGCTGGGCTCCTGGGGTTCCGGAGCGCGCCATGCCGGGGCTCCATGAGGTGGTGACGGTGATGCGCGCCTGCATCAGGTAGTCGAGGACCTTCACATTGTTGACGTGTCCGTAGGAGTCCAGATCGGACCAGCGCACCGGGCAAGGCGTCACGGATCCGCTCCGGCCGAGGTCCGGCACCTCGAGGGGCTGCAGGGGCTGCGCCTCAGCCTGATGGGTGGCTAGCCATTCCCGGTCGGTCAGGGCCAGGCGGGTGGGCACCTGGGACTCGAAGTCGAATGGGCACAGCACCGTCCTGGCCTCCACCACCCTTGTGGCGTCCTGGAACAACGAATAAGCCACGTCGAACCGGGCTCCCCCCAGGCGGGAGACCACGATCTCGGCGCCGATGCCGGCGTCTGAATAGGTGATCGGAGCCAGGTAGCGGATCTGGTGCCCGACCACCACAACCCCGGCGTCGAGCAGCTCGGTGCAGGGCCCGGACCGGAAGAAGGCAACCCGCACCTCCTGCAGGTAGTCAGCCACCACAGCGTTGTTGACATGCCCTTGGGCGTCGACGTCGGACCAGCGCAGCGCAATCGTGGTGCGGAACATGTCACTCCTCGGTGTCGTAGAGTGAGTCGACGATGTCGGCGTAACGATCTGTCACCGCCGCACGACGGATCTTCATGTTCGGGGTCACGCCATCGTTGCCGACCGTCAGCTCATGGTCGAGGATCGCGAATCGCTTCACGGTCTCCCAGCGCTCAAGCCGGGAATTCGCCTTCACCATCTGCTTCTCGATCGATGCGCGGATCTCAGGACGCTGGCTGAGCTCCGCATAGCTCAGGTGGCCCAGCTGGCGTTTCTCAGCCCAGATTCGCAGCAGCGCCGGATCGAGGACCAGGAGGGCGGAACAGTATTTGCGCCCATCACCAACCGCGATGGCCTGGGAGATGTAGGGGATGTTCGCGGTGATCGCCGCCTCCACCTTCTGCGGCGCGATGTACTTGCCGCCGGAGGTCTTGAACAGGTCCTTCTTGCGATCGGTGATAGTCAGGTTGCCCCTGGCATCGAACTCTCCCAGGTCTCCCGTGTGGTACCAGCCGTCGGTGAACGCCTCGGCTGTGATGTCCGGCAGGTTGTGATATCCAGGCGTGATGATGGGCCCCCGCAACAACACCTCGCCGTCATCCGCGATCATGGTCTCGATCCCGGGCATCACCCTCCCGACCGAGCCGAAACATGGTTCCGTGGGCAGGTTCAGGAAAGCGATCGCGGAGGTCTCGGTGGACCCGTACCCCTCCACGATCAGCAGCCCGGCGGAGTAGAACCACTCCTGCACTTGAGCGGAGAGCTTCGCCGAGCCCGAGATCATGAACTTCATGCGCCCTCCCAGCCTCGCCTTCAGTTTAGAGAACACGAGGGCGTCGGCCAGCCGGTACTTGATCGCCAGGAACCCGGGCATGGGGCGACCCGCGAGCCGGTAGCTGCGGGAGTCACGGCCGACGGCGAAGGCCCAGCGGGCGACGTGGTCCTTCAGGCCGGAGCTGCTGGTCATCACGGCAGCCCTCACCTTCTCGAAGATGCGTGGGGCGCCGCACATGAACGTGGGTTTGACCTCTCCCAGGCCTTCGACGATCCGGTCGATGCGCCCGTCGACGGCCGAGGCGAAGCCGTATGCGATCTGGCAGGCGATGAGCGCCTTGCCGAAGACGTGGCTGAGCGGGAGCCACAGGTACTGGAGGTCGGATTCGTCGATGATCTCCCAGTGCTTCGTCCCTGCCCCCTCGTAGATCCAGGATGCGTGATTGAGCCGGACCCCTTTCGGCTGGCCTGTCGTCCCGGAGGTGTAGATGAGGGTAGAGAGGGTTTCGTGGCCGGTGGTGGCGATGGCCTCGTCGACGATGCCGGGGTTCTGGTCCAGGAGTTCCGCGCCCAGGCGTTGCAGCTGCGTGTAGGAGATGACCCGGTCGTTCAGCTCCACCCCGCTGGCGTCGATGACGACGATCGTGTGGATGGTCTTGGCCAGGAACGGGCTCGCGTTCACCTTCGCCAGTTGTGAAGCATCCTCGACCACGGCGATGCAGGTCCCGGAATCGCCCAGGATGAAGTCCACATCCCCAGCAGCTGTGTTGGGGTAGACCGTCGTGGTGGCGCCCGCTGCGCAGGCCACCGCGAGATCCATCAGAATCCATTCGAGCCGCGTGCTGGAGATGATGCCCACCCGCTGTTCCCGGGCCAGTCCCCGGGCAAGCAGACCCGCAGCCAGCTGGTCCACCAGAACCCGAGACTCCGCCCACGTGTAGCGGGACCACTGGTTGGGCCCCTGCGGTGCGCGATCCGGATCAAGGAAAGCCAGGCTGTTGGGCGTCTTGGCAACTCTACGCCGGAACATGTCACCCACCGAGCTGGCGAAGCTGAGCAGTTCTTCCTGAAGACTCATCGATACTCCTCGAGACATGGCGCTGCGAGCCTAACCGAACACCAGGGTCTATTCCACAATTTTGCGACGCTGGACCCCCTGTCTGGTTAGGATTGCGAAGTGACCGAGGTCCAATGGTTAGATGATGATCAACAGCAAATCTGGCGTTCCTGGCTGCGAGCTACTCATCGCATACAGAGCTACCTCGATGCCGATCTTCGGCTTGATGGCCTTGATCTGGCTGAATACGAGATACTCGTCACCCTCTCCGAGGCGCCGGGGAAGCAATTACGTATGAGCGAGCTGGCACACGCAGTCAGCCAGTCTCGCTCCCGCTTAACGCACACCGTCAAACGTCTCGAAGTCAGGGGGCACGCAGAACGCACGAACTGCGCCGACGACGGTCGCGGAGTATTAGCCTCGCTTACATCCGCGGGCATAAATTTCCTGGCGCAGGTCGCCCCCGGGCATGTGGCCGCGGTGCGGCGGATTCTGATTGACGCTGTTGAACCCGATGATCTAGAGGCTCTGGGCCGGGCCTGCGCTGCCATCCTGGCTGTCCCTGATTACGATGAACGTTCGTGAATCCAGTCAAGCAGTTTCGTGACCGACTAGGTGACTTAACCCGCTTACTGGATGATTCGACGCTCACCCGCGCCATCTATTCCTCCGACGCCTCCCTGTACCGGGTGCCACCTCTGCTGGTGGCATACCCCGAGGACCGCGATCAGCTGATCGCGGTGGCGCGTGCTGCCCTGGCCTGCCGCCTACCGGTCACGGTGCGTGGCGCGGGGACTTCCTGTGCAGGCAACGCCGTCGGGGAAGGCCTCGTGATAGACGTCGCCAAACACCTGAACCACATCCACGTCATCGACGAGGAAACCCGCACCGCTGTGATCGACCCTGGGGTGGTCCAGGAGAAATTGCAGCGGGCGGCTGCACCCCATGGGCTGAGGCTCGGCCCCGACCCGTCCACCTCGTCGAGGTGCACCGTCGGCGGGATGATCGGGAACAACGCCTGTGGACCGCGGGCGCTGGGCTATGGCCGCATGTCTGACAACGTGGTGGAGCTGGAGATCATCGACGGCCACGGCCAGCTGCGGGTCCTGGGCCACGACGACTTCCCGGAGCTGCGTTCCCTGGTGATGGCGAACCTGGGTGTGATCCGGACCCAGTTCGGCCGGTTCTCACGCCAGGTCTCCGGCTACTCCATGGAGCATCTGCTGCCCGAGAGACGCTTCAACGTGGCGAAGTTCTTCGCAGGTACCGAGGGCACCCTCGGGATCATCACCCGCGCCACGGTGCGCCTGACCCCCGATCCGCCGCATCGCCTGATGGTGGCGCTCGGCTATCCGTCGATGGACCGCGCCGGCGACGACATCTCCCGCCTGCTGAAATTCCGGCCCACGGCCTGCGAGGGACTGGACCGCCGCATCGTCGATGTCGTGATCCGCAAACGCGGAACCGGTTCCGTCGGGCGGCTGCCGGACGGCGAAGGCTGGATGTTCGTCGAACTGGCCGGCGAGGATCCGGCCGAGGTCCACGCCCGCGCCGAAGCCCTGCTGGCTGAGGCCGCCACGGACGCGGGATGGATCGTCGAGGATCAGGCACAGGCCACGTCGCTGTGGAAACTACGAGCGGACGGGGCCGGCCTGGCGGGGGTGTCGCTGGACAAACCCGCCTACGGCAGCTGGGAGGATGCGGCGGTTCCCCCAGAGCACCTGGGCGACTACCTGCGCGACTTCGAGTCCCTCCTGGCGCGGCATGGCCTGCACTCGATGCCCTACGGCCACTTCGGCGACGGCTGCGTCCATGCCCGCATCGACTTTCCCTTCGAGGCCCCAGACGGCCAGGCCCGGTACCGCGCCTTCATGCTGGAGGCGGCCGAGCTGGTGGCCTCGCACGGCGGGTCGATGTCCGGAGAGCACGGTGACGGGCGCGCCCGCTCGGAGCTGCTCCCCAGGATGTACTCCCCCGAGGCGCTGAGGCTGTTCGGCGAGGTCAAGCATCTGTTCGACCCCGAGAACCTCCTCAACCCCGGGGTGCTGGTCGACCCCGCTCCCACGGACGCGAACCTCCGGATGGTGGCTGCCACCGTCTCTCCGCTCAATGTGGCAGATCCCGCGTTCGTGACCCAGGTGCACCAGTGCTCCGGGGTCGGGAAATGCCTGTCCAACACCACCGCAGCCGGCGGCGTGATGTGCCCCAGCTACCAGGCCACCCGCGACGAGAAGGACTCCACCCGGGGCCGAGCCAGAGCGTTGCAGGAGATGGTCAACGGCTCCCTCATCACCGGCGGATGGCGATCCCCGGAGGTGGCCGAGGCTCTCGACTTGTGCCTGTCGTGCAAGGGATGCTCCCGCGACTGCCCCACCGGCATCGACATGGCCGCCTACAAAGCACGTGTCACCTACGAGCGTCTCAAGGGACGGCTGCGGCCCCGCAACCACTACTCGCTGGGCTGGCTGCCGCGCTGGGGACGGCTCATCACGAAGATCCCCGGCATCGGGCCGCTAATCAATATCGTGGGCGCCGCACCAGGGCTCGGGGCGGTCATGAAATGGGCTGCCGGGGTCGATGGCAGGCGTCAGATCCCCCGGTTCGCATCGCGGTCGGCCCGTCGCCGCACTCCTCTGCCCACGGGCGGCTCCAAGGGGCCTGTCCTGATCTGGGTGGACTCGTTCAGCGACTGCTTCGAGTCGGGGTCCTTCGCGGCGATGGTGCAGGTCCTGGCCCGGCTCGGCTACGAGCCCCAGGTCCTGGACGAACGGGCATGCTGCGGCCTGACGTGGATCTCGACGGGGCAGCTCGACGGCGCCCGCCGCCAGCTCCGGCACGCGGCCGCCGTGCTGGCGCCGTTCGTTGCCGGCGGGATCCCCATCATCGGGGTTGAGCCGAGTTGCACCAGCGTGTGGCGCTCCGACGCCCCCGAGCTGCTGCCCCAGGACGAGAATGTGAAGGCGCTGAGGGGAAAGGTCCTGACGCTGGCGGAATTCCTGACCCAGGACCCGGACCTCCAGCCCCCCGATCTGAGCGGGCACACCATCGTCGCCCAGCCCCACTGCCATCACGCCTCCGTGATCGGCTGGCAGGCCGACCAGGCCCTGGTGAAGGCGACCGGGGCCGATCTGGTGCAGGTGGGTGGCTGCTGTGGCCTGGCTGGCAACTTCGGCGTCGAGATCGGACACCACGAAGTGAGCGTCAAGGTCTTCGAGCACGACCTGGGACCCGCGGTCGAGGCCCATCCGGAGGCCATCGTGCTGGCCGACGGCTTCAGCTGCCAGACCCAGCTGAAAGGCCTGGCAGGCCGCGACTCAATGAGCCTCGCCGAGCTATTCGCCACCTACCCACCCGCCGCCCGCTGACTGCAGAACCACAATGGAAGTAGTGCAAAACCACAACCAAACTGCTGCAGAATCACAACCAAACTGCTGCAGAACCACAATGAAATTGCTGCAGAATCACAATGAAATTGCTGCAGAATCACAATGCTCCAGCTAGGATCTTCCCATGGAGTTGCGAGATCGTCACCTGGGACCAATCGCCGGCGAGGTCATGGGCACATTCCCAGCGATGATGCTGCTTGGCGCCCGTCAGGTCGGGAAGTCAACACTCACTCACCTGCTGGACCTGCCGCAGGCCAGGTATATGACCTTGGACGATACGGCCACCCTGAACAGTGCCTTGGAAGATCCTGTTGGCTTCATCACCTCTGGTGGAACAGAAACTCTGGTGATCGATGAGCTGCAGAGATGTCCAGAGCTTCTACTGGAGATAAAGGCCAGCATCGATAGGGACCGTCGCCCAGGTCGTTTCCTCCTGACCGGCTCCGCCGATCTGTTACGCCTGGAAAGGACCCCCGACTCCCTGGCTGGCCGGGCCATCCTGATGAATCTCGAGGGATTTTCACAAGGCGAGCTGCGCCGCAAACAGGATGATTTCATCACACATCTGGAAACCGTTGGCCCAGGACACAGCAAAAACTCAGCATTAAGCAGGCCTGACTACGCTGGAATACTTATCCGGGGAGGTTTCCCAGAGGTGCAGGATCTCAGCGCACGCTCTCGCCGCCTGTGGTTTAGCTCCTATATGAGTCAAATAGTTCAACGCGACGCCCGTGACACGATTGCAACGAACCAGCCTGAGCGCCTGGCCAGCATCCTCGACGTGATTGCCGCAAACCAGGGAGGAGAACTCGTCAAGTCTCACCTGGCTTCACAAGCCGAGCTTCCGGCCTCCACCGCCAACCTCTACCTGGATGCGCTTCAACGTCTCTACATGATTTACCTCCTGCCCCCCTGGACCAATAACTCCTTGAAACGGGTCACAGGAAAGCCAAAGGCAGGCATCAGGGACGTCGGCTTGGCCTCACACCTTCTGGGGACGACATCAGAGCGCCTCGCCAGCACGACAAGTCCTCACATAGGGGGATTGCTGGAGAGCTTCGTGGCGACCGAACTGATGAAACAACAGGGGTGGTCGGAATCCGATTTCACCCTGGGGCATTATCGCGACTCCCTGGGAAGCGAGATCGACATCATCGTCGAAATGTCGGATGAAAGTGTATGGGGAATCGAGGTAAAGGCGACACAGACGCTGCGCACTGACCATTTCAAGCACCTGAAGAAGCTCAAGGAGAGACTCGGTGACCGCTGCCGAGGTGGCATTGTCTTGAGTCTATATCCCCAGAATGTAGGCATGGGGCCTGGTTTCTGGGGAATGCCAGTCTCAGCTCTCTGGGAACACTGATAATATTCACCGCAATCCAATGCGCAGGTATGGCATGGGATTCTACGGGTAATCCTCGTGACTCACGTCAGAGGCCGGCGGGAGATCAGGCATCGCGTCTCGCCCAGGTCACCAGGGCGGTCAGCCATAGCAGCGCCACCCACCCGGCCAGGGCGGTGGCGGACTGCATGACGGGATGTTCTGGGCTGGCCGCGAACAGGTCGGCTCCGGCGGCCCCTGGGAGCCAGCTGGCCAGCCGGGTGTAGGGCAGCAGCATGGGTGGTAGGACCACAAGGAAGACCAGCGCTGTGGTGAGGGCCGGCACCAGCTGACGCAGTACCAGCCCGATGGCGTAGCCGAGCAGTCCCATCGCCACCAGGTAGGCCGCCGCTCCGGGCAGTCTCCACTCCCCCGCGCCGGCCAGCAGCCACAGTCCCAGCACGGCCACCAGGGCGGCTGCCAGGAGGGCACCCGCGGCCGTCGCCAGCTTGGCCACCCCCACTTGGGCGCGGCAGGGCATCGCGGCGCAGGTGGTTAACACCTGGCGTCCGGCGTACTCTCCTGTGGCCGCCATCACGCCTAGCAGGATGAGCCCCAGCGCCGCGAACCTCGGCACCAGCTGCAGCGTCTGCTCGGCTCCCCGAGGGCCTGACATCATCGCCGCCAGCAGCCAGGAGCAGCCCGTGGTGACCGCAGCCACCAGCCAGAGACCAGGAAGCCATAGCTTGCGCCACTCCGCTGTGATCACCCCCATCTCAGGCCTCCCTTCGAGCATGCACCAGCACTGTCAAGACAATGGCGCCGACCACCCAGGCAGCCCCCACCAGCATTCCAGTGGCTGGTTCCAGGGGATCCGGGATGTCGGTGTCGGTCATGAAGGACGACGTCAGCGCCAGATCGGGTGCGTAGCGGGCCAGCGGCGTGATCTTAGAGAGCAGGAACGTGAACGAGACCGCCGAGGAGTTGACGATCAGCAGCGTCAGCGCCAGAGCCCCGCCACGCAGGAGCTCCGCCAGGGCAGCCGCCACCATGGTCATCACCACGAGGAGCATCACCACTCCCGCGCACCGGGACCACAGGGCCCCACCCAGATCGGTCGCCAGCTCTCCCAGCGCCCAGCGTGAGATCGCCAGCGTCGACGCTGTGGAGGCGATGGCGAGAACGGTGGCAGACAGCAAGAGCACCACGAGTTTCGCAACCATCCGCATCGTCCCCTGGGGCACGGCGGTCATGCTGGTGGTGAGCTGCCTGCCCCTCCCGACAGCCTGGGCATTACGGGCGTATTCGCTGGAGGTGGCGAGCACGCCGAGCACCACGAACCCGATCTGGGCCAGGATGAGAGAAGCGAAACCGGAGTCGGTGGTGGACGTATCGATCAGCGGTCCGAGGTCACCGGTCTCCACGGCATGACGGACCTGGAAAGCATCTAGCCACGCCAGGAGTGCCGGGACCACCATCGCCAGGAACACGGCAAGCCAGCTTCCGGGGAGTGTGTACAGCTTCAGCGCCTCGGCGCGCAACGCCCCTCTCATGCCCGGCCCTCCACGTGCGCAAAGAAGGCCTCCTCCAGGCTGGGATACCCGGCCTGGACGTCCTCGATGCTGCCCTGGGCCCGGATCCTGCCCTCCGCTATCACCACCACGTCATCAACGATCTCCGCGAGCTCGCCGATGAGATGACTGGAGAGCAGCACTGTGCCTCCCGCATCGGCATGGGCGCGAAGCAGCTGGCGGATCCACCTGACACCCTGTGGGTCGAGGCCGTTGACCGGTTCGTCGAGGACCAACCGCTCCGGTTTCCCCAGCAGGGCGGTCGCCAATCCGAGTCGCTGCCCCATGCCCAGCGAATAGGTGCCCACCCGCCGATTGGCGTCGGCCGCCAACCCAACCTCCTGGAGGACCTGCGGCACCCGTGAGGCCGGGATGCCGTTGCTGGCCGCCACCCAGCGCAGATGGGCCCGTGCGGTGCGCGATGGGTGCGCCGCGGCCCCGCCCAGCATGGAGCCGACGTGCCGCAGAGGGTGATGGAGGTCCCGGTACGCGCGGCCGTCGATGGTGGCTTTGCCCGCCGCAGCCCGGTCCAGGCCGAGGAGGATGCGTAGGCTCGATGACTTGCCGGCGCCGTTCGGCCCCACGAATCCTGTCACCCGTCCGGGACGCGCCTCGAAGCTCACCGCTTCGAGTATCCGGCGGCCGCCACGGGTTTTGGAGACCTTGTCGAATCTGATCATGGCGGCAATGCTGCTGCACCAGGTCGCAGCGTCCATCGGGCCTGGTGGTGATTGTCCCGTGGCCTCTAGGACCAGAGGATCTCAGCCCCTGGGCTGAAGACGGATGGGATGCTGGCGGCTAGCATCACCACATGCGTTCGCTGACCACCTGGGTGATGGTCATTCTGACACTGCTCGGCTTCCTAGCGATCACGGTGCTCATGGATGTCCCCAGCGCCATGGCGCTGCTGCCGCTGCTGTTCGCAGCCGCCGGGGTCCTCTGGATCTGGCGGCTGGCCCGGGTCATGGAGCGCCGCCAGGCCAGGCAGCTGCAGGCCCAGCAGGTGGCAGCTGCGGTGGCGGCGGAGCGGCTGACGATAGCCCGCGACCTCCACGACCTGGTGTCCCACGGCCTCGGTCTGATCACGGTGCGGGCCGCCGTGGCCCGTAGCGTGGACGCCACCTCACCGGACCGTCTGATGGCTGCGCTCGGTGACATCGAGCAGGCCAGCCGGGCCACCACCCTGGAGCTGCGCCGGATGCTCCAGGTCTTGCGCGCCAGCCAGTCACCGCCGCTGTCACCAGCTCCGGGAGCGCCAAACTGGCAGGAGAGCATCACAGCCGCCGAACGGGCAGGGCTAACGGTTGAGGCCGCAGGAACCAGTGTGGCTGTCAACAGCAACGGGGTGGCGCTGGCCGTCCACCGCATCCTCCAGGAGGGGCTGGCGAACGTGACCAGGCATGCCGGTCCCACGAAGGTCCGCATCGATCTGACCCGCAACGGGGACACGCTCTGCCTCACTATGGCGGACGAGGGCCCGGTTCCGGGGTGGCGGGCGCGTCCCGGCGCGGGCCATGGCCTGCTGGGCCTTCAGGAACGCGTCGCCGCCCTGGGCGGGGAGCTCAGCCACAGCTCCTCCCCCGCGGGTTTCCGCCTCGTGGCTGAGCTCCCAGACCCAGAGCCTACCGATGCCTGAGATCCGCGTCGTGATCGCCGACGACCAGCAGCTGCTGCGCCAAGTCCCTGGTGCACCTTCTAGACCACCAGCCCGGCATCCGGGTCGTCGCGGAGGCTGCCACCGGTGTCGAGGCCGTGTCGGTCACCCGCGAGCTGGCACCTGATGTCGTGCTGATGGACATCCGCATGCCGCAGCTGGACGGGATCGCTGCGACCCGTTCCATCGCCCGTGACCCGCGCCTGGCCGAAACCCGGGTGCTGGTGCTGACGATGTTCGGCCTGGACGAGTATGTCTTCGGAGCACTGCGGGCGGGTGCCTCCGGTTTCCTGTTGAAGGACGCCACCCCGGATGCACTCATCAATGCGGTCCGCACGGTCGCGGCGGGCCAGTCGCTGCTGGCCCCGTCGGCAGTGACCACCCTCGTGGAACGCTGGCTTCCTACCGAGACCCCGCGCGGGAACGTGGCAGGCCTGACACCACGGCAGACCCAGATCCTGCGGCTCGTGGCCCGCGGGTTGTCGAACGAGCAGATAGAACAGGAACTGCACATCAGCCACGCCACCTGCAAAACCCACATCTCGGCGCTACTGAGCAGACTGCAGGCCCGCGACCGCGCCCAGCTGGTGATCGCCGCCTACGAGAACGGTCTGGTGAGCCCCGGCTCGCCCAGCTGAACCAGGCGTCTCAAAGCGCCAGCAGCGGAGCCAGGAACTCACCCGTCGCCGACCCCTCTGCCCGGGCGATCTCCTCGGGTGTGCCGGTGGCCACCACCTCGCCACCCCGGGAACCGCCGCCCGGCCCCATGTCGATGATCCAGTCGGCAGCCTTGATGACGTCGAGGTTGTGCTCGATTACCACCACGGTGTTTCCCGCATCCACGAGACGATGCAGCACGGCCAGCAGCTTGCGGATGTCCTCGAAGTGCAGGCCCGTGGTGGGCTCGTCAAGCACATAGAGGGTGCGGCCCGTGGAGCGTTTCTGCAGCTCCGCGGCGAGCTTCACACGCTGGGCCTCACCACCGGAGAGAGTGGTGGCGGGTTGTCCGAGACGCACGTATCCGAGGCCGACTTCCTCGAGGGTCCTCAGATGCCGGGCTATCGCGGGGATTGATTCGAAGAACCGCACCCCCTCGGTGATGGACATCTCCAGCACCTCGGAGATGGACTTGCCCTTGTAGTGCACCTCAAGGGTTTCGCGGTTGTAGCGCGCCCCGTGGCATACCTCGCAGGGCACGTAGACATCGGGAAGAAAGTTCATCTCGATCTTGATGGTGCCGTCACCAGAGCAGTTCTCGCAGCGGCCGCCCTTGACGTTGAAGGAGAACCGGCCGGGCAGATAGCCACGAACCTTCGCCTCCGGCGTGGTGGCAAATAGTCCTCGGATCTTGTCGAAAACCCCGGTGTAGGTGGCCGGATTGGATCGCGGGGTACGTCCGATGGGCGACTGGTCCACCTGGATCACCTTGTCCAGATGCTCCAGGCCCCTCAACCTCCGGTGCTTCCCGGGAACGGCCTTCGCCCCGTAGATCTGTTTCGCCGCCGCAGTGTAGAGGATCGAGTTGACCAGCGACGACTTGCCGGACCCGGACACCCCCGTCACCGCGATGAACCGCCCCAGCGGGAATGTGACGTCCACGTCCCGCAGGTTGTTCTCCGAGGCACCGACGACAGTGACCGCGTTGCCGTTCCCGGGACGCCTGAGTGTGGGCACGTCGATGGCGAGCTGCCCCGACAGGTAGCGCCCCGTCATCGACTCCTCACTGGCCAGCAGATCTTCGACGGGCCCCGAAACCACGACCTCGCCGCCGTATTCCCCGGCGCCCGGGCCGATGTCCACCACCCAGTCGGCAGCGCGGACGGTGTCCTCGTCGTGCTCCACGACGATCAGCGTGTTCCCCAGGTCACGCAGCCGCTCAAGGGTTTCGATCAGCCGCAGGTTGTCACGCTGGTGCAGGCCGATGCTGGGCTCGTCCAGGACATAAAGCACCCCGACCAGTCCCGAGCCGATCTGCGTCGCCAGGCGGATGCGCTGCGCCTCACCACCCGACAGCGACCCGGCGGCGCGGGACAACGTCAGGTAGTCCAGCCCCACGTCCAGCAGGAAACGTAGCCGCTCCCGGATCTCCTTGACCACCCGTTCCGCGATCCGCACCTCCCGCTCGTTCAGCGACAGGGCATCCAGGTACTCGAAGGCCTCCCCGATGGACAGGTCAGCCACCTCCGCGATGTTCTTGCCCGCCACGGTGACGCCCAGGGTCTCGGGCCGCAGCCGGGTACCGCCACAGGAATGGCAGTCGATCTCCCGCATGTACCCGCCCCAGCGATCACGCGCCGAGTCGGTCTCGGCCTCAGCGTAGCGGCGGCGCACGAACGGCAGGATGCCCTCGTACTTCTGGGAGAAGGACCTGGTCCGCCCGAACCGGTTGCGGAAACTCACCACCACGGCCCCAGGGACGCCGTGCAGCAGCACCTTCCGGTGCTTGGCCGCCAAATCCTGCCACGGGGTGCGCATGTCGAAGCCATACTCAGCAGACAGGGCCTCCAGGACGTGCTCGAAATGCCCCTTCAGATGGGGGGTGTTCCAGGGAGCCATGGCGCCGTCAGCGAGGCTGAGGGTCTCGTCGGGGATGATGAGCTCAGGATCGGGCTCCAGCATGGTGCCGAGCCCGGAACACTCAGAGCAGGCCCCCCAAGGCCCGTTGAACGAGAACTGCCTGGGCTCCAGCTCATCGATGGCCACATCATGCTCGTTGGGGCAGCCGAGTTTCTCCGAGAAACGCTTCTCGCGCTCAGGATCATCCGCCTCAAGATCCACGAACTCCACGCCAACCACGCCATGGGCCAGCTGCAGGGCGGCCTCCACCGACTCGGTGATCCGCTGTTTGGCGGAGGCCTTCACGACCACCCTGTCAACCACCACGTCCACGTCGTGCTTACGTTTCTTGTCGAGCGACGGAGGCTCGGTGAGCGAATACAGCCTCCCGTCGACACGCACCCGGGCGTAGCCGTCGGCGACGAGCTGCCGGAAGGTCTCCTGGAACTCACCCTTGCGGCCACGCACGATGGGGGCGAGCACCTGGAAGCGTGTGCCCTCGGCCATGCCCATCAGGCGGTCGACGATCTGCTGCGGGCTCTGCTTCCCGATGGCGACCCCGCATTCCGGGCAGTGCGGGATGCCGATGCGGGCGAACAGCAGCCGCAGGTAGTCGTAGACCTCCGTAATGGTGCCGACCGTCGAGCGGGGATTCCGGGAGGTAGATTTCTGGTCGATGGACACCGCGGGCGAAAGCCCCTCGATGAAGTCGCAGTCCGGTTTGTCCATCTGCCCCAGGAACTGCCTGGCATAGGCCGACAGGGACTCGACGTAGCGCCGCTGCCCCTCCGCGAAGATCGTGTCGAAGGCCAGCGACGA
Source organism: Arachnia rubra (assembly GCF_019973735.1). Lineage (NCBI taxonomy): Bacteria > Bacillati > Actinomycetota > Actinomycetes > Propionibacteriales > Propionibacteriaceae > Arachnia > Arachnia rubra. The sequence continues at coordinate 1,351,043 of NZ_AP024463.1, read as the reverse complement.
CTTACCCGATCCACTCAGCCCAGTGAACACGATCAGGGAGTCCCTAGGCAGGTCCAGGGAGACGTTCTTGAGGTTGTGAACACGGGCACCGCGTACGAGGATTCCGCGTTGGGCAGGTCGAGCAGTCACGGTCACACATGGTATGCCGCCACGCTGACAATTCACCTTTGATAGGTTTGACGGCATGCCGAGCGCCCCTGGCAAGCATTTCGACTCCATCCTGCAGGCAGTGCGGGACCAGACCCACGCACTCCTGGGACGTACCATCTCCTATTCCCCCGAGGCCTGGGCCGCTCCCACCCGGCTGCAGGGATGGACCCGAAGCCATGTTGCGGCGCACCTGATCAAAGGTGCCCGCAGCCTCGCACAGGTGTGCCGGGAACTGCTGGCAGGTTCGTCCGGCAGCCATTACGACTCGGGGCTGGGACGTGACTGCGAACTTCTCGCCATCACCGACGGCCTCCATCTCCAGATCGAACTCGACACGAGCGCAGGCGAACTGGATCCTCTCCTGACCCAGCTGGCTGGCCGGGAGGGTCATGTCCAGTTGCGCCCTGGCCTTAAGGTCGCAATCCGCGACCTTCCCCTCGTACGGCTACGCGAACTGGTGCTGCATAGCTTCGACCTGGAACCAGACGCCTCCAGCCTTGAGGTCACAGACGAGGTGGCCGCCCCCCTGCTGGCTTTCGAGGCCACCTACCTTGCCCGGGGAACCGGTTCCCTGGACATCGAGACCACCCGCGAGCAGGTGCTGCACATCGACGGCCCCAATCCCCCACGCCGCTTAGTGGGTCCCGCGCCAGCGCTGCTCACCTGGCTGGCCCGCGGCATCGAGCTGGAAGAACTGCAGTCCTCGCCCGTAGAGCCCGGACAGGGATAGAGGCCAACCACTAATAACTAAGGCCTACGCTGACTTGACAAAGCTTGTGGCAAGCCCGTTCGATACGTCATCGATAAGATCCGCGGCCTGCTGGGTAGGGGCCGCCCCACCATGAGGATTCTCCCCGGTAAAGGACAAAGATGACGCAACCTCCGAATCAGCCATACGATCCCAACCAGGCGTATAATCCGCAAAGCCAGCAGCCTTACACCCCCGGCCAGCCCTACGACCCCAACCAGGCACAACAGCCCTACAATCCCGGCCAGCCATACGATCCCAACCAGCCACAGCAGCCGTACATGGCGCAGGGAGGCTTCGACCAGCCGAAGAAGAAAAATAATAATGCAGCCGCGGTCATCAAGGTCATCGTGGCCGCCGTGTTCCTTGGACTGGGTGCCTGGGGTTTGTGGAGCCAGTTTCAATCTAGCCAGGCCCTCCAGGTAGGCAAATGCATCGTTGTCTCAGGCACGGCAGACAAAGCCGATCACAAAGAGGTGGATTGCTCAGACAAGACGCAGTTCTCCTTCGAGGTGGCCAAGACCGTAGACAACTCTGACGCCTGCCCCTCCGACATGGTGAGCTACGAGGTAACAAACAGGTCAGGTCGGAGCACCAAAACCCAGAAGGTGGCCTGTCTCATAAGGAATCTGCACCAAGGCGTGTGTTACAAAGTCGACACCAGCAACCAAACTGCACCTCTCGCTGTGACGGAGTGCGGATCGGCAGACGTCAAGGTGACAAAGCGTGTCGATCAGGCAAATGCGTCCTGCGAAAGCGATGAATTGCCTCTCTCCTACGACACGCCTGCCCGCACGTACTGCTTGGCTCCCCCAAGTGATTCCTGACGCATAATCGGCTCATGAGACCGATCGACGAGGTCCGTCGCCAGGTGGCGCCGCTTCACGTGGCGGCTGATTTTTCCCCCTCCGGGGACCAGCCAGCCGCCATCGCGGAATTGGAGCGCCGCATCCGCTCGGGCGAGCAGGATGTGGTGCTCCTCGGCGCGACCGGGACGGGGAAGACCGCGACAGTGGCCTGGCTGGCGGAGCGGCTGCAACGTCCCATCCTGGTGATGCAGCCGAACAAGACCCTGGCCGCGCAGTTCGCCAATGAGCTGCGTCAGTTCTTCCCTGACAATGCCATCGAGTATTTCGTCTCCTACTACGACTACTACCAGCCCGAGGCCTATGTCCCGCAGACGGACACCTATATCGAGAAGGACTCCTCGCTGAATGAGGAGGTGGAGCGGCTCAGGCACTCTGCGACGAGCTCGCTGTTGACGAGGCGCGACTGCGTCGTGGTCGCCACAGTGTCGGCTATCTACGGCCTGGGCACGCCGCAGGAATACCTTGATCAGCGCCTGACCCTGCGCGTCGGCGAGGAATACGAACGTACTGCTCTGCTACGGCATCTGGTGGACATCCAATACAACCGGAATGACCTCACCTCGGAGCGCGGTAATTTCCGGGTACGCGGCGACGTGCTGGAGATCTTCCCCATGTACGAGGAGAATGCCGTGCGCGTCGAGTTCTTCGGTGACGAGATCGAGCGCATCTCCACCCTCGTGCCGCTGACCGGCGAGGTGCTGCGTGATGAGGATGAGATCTACGTCTTCCCGGCCACCCATTACTCCGCGGGCCCCGAACGCATGGAACGCGCCATCGCCGGCATCGAGGCTGAGCTGACGACCCGCCTGCAGGAGCTGGAGGCCCAGGGCAAGCTTTTGGAGGAGCAGCGGCTCCGGATGCGCACCAGCTACGACATCGAGATGATGCGCCAGATCGGCACCTGCTCCGGGATTGAAAACTATTCCCGCCACATCGACGGCCGCGAGGCCGGATCAGCGCCTGCCTGCTTGCTGGACTATTTCCCCGAGGACTTCCTCCTCGTGGTGGACGAGTCCCACGTCACCATTCCGCAGATCGGGGCCATGTATGAGGGCGACGCCTCCCGGAAACGTACTCTCGTGGAACACGGCTTCCGCCTGCCGAGTGCCCTGGACAACCGGCCTTTGAAGTTCGACGAGTTCTGCGAGCGCATCGGGCAGACCGTTTATCTCTCAGCCACCCCCGGTCCCTACGAACTGGAGCGCAGCAGGGGCTTCGTGGAGCAGATCATCCGGCCCACCGGACTGGTGGATCCGGAGATCGTCCTCAAACCGACGAAGGGACAGATCGACGATCTGATCGGGGAGATCCGGACCCGTGCGGAACGCAATGAACGGGTCCTGGTGACCACCCTGACGAAGAAGATGGCCGAGGATCTCACCGACTACCTGATGGCAGCGGGCATCCGGACCCGGTATCTGCACTCCGACATCGACACCCTGAAGCGGGTCGAGCTGTTGCGGGAGCTCCGGCTCGGTGAATACGACGTCCTGGTGGGCATCAACCTGCTCCGGGAGGGCCTGGACCTGCCGGAGGTTTCCCTCGTGGCCATCCTCGATGCCGACAAGGAGGGTTTCCTCCGCTCGGAGCGTTCCCTCATCCAGACCATCGGCCGGGCGGCACGCAATGTCGCCGGGCAGGTGCACATGTACGCGGACACGGTCACGCCGTCGATGGAAGCCGCCATCGGGGAGACCAACCGGAGACGTTCGCGGCAGCTGGCCTACAACACCGAACACGGCATCGATCCTCAGCCGCTGCGGAAGAGGATCGCCGACATCACAGACATGCTGAACCGGGAGGACGCCGACACCGAGGTCCTGCTCGAGGGCCGCCGTGAGAGGGGCCTGAAGGTCAGGGAGCTTCCCGAGCAGGAACTGGCGAAGCTGATCGATGACCTCACCGCGCAGATGCACCAGGCTGCCGCCGACCTCCAATTCGAGCTGGCGGCCCGCCACCGTGACGAGATAGCGGATCTGAAGAAGGAGCTACGGCAGATGATCGAGGCCAACAGATAGGCTCAGGCCTTCGTGGTCTCGTCGGCCATGCGGCAGATGTCCCGCCACAGCGCAGCGACCTGCCTCATGGTCTCGGCGACAGGCCCGGAGCTGTCGATCACGTGTGTGGCCGCGGCCAGGCGTTCCCAGCGGTCAGCCTGGGCAGCGACACGCTGCCTTGCCTCGGTGGACGTCATGCCGTCGCGGCGTGATAGGCGGCGGAGCTGCTCCTCCACGGTGGTGTCCACCACCACGACCACATCGAAATTCTCCTGCTGCCCGGTCTCCACCAGCAGCGGGATGACATGCACCACGAGCGCCCCCTCGGGCGCTATCTTCTCCAGCTCGACGGCCCGGGCACGCACGCGGGGATGGATGATGGCATTCAGGTCGGCGAGCGCCTTGGGATCGGCGAAAACAACGCGGCCGAGTGCGCGCCGGTCCAGGCTGCCATCCGCCGCCAGCACAGAGCCGCCGAAACGGTCGAGGACCTTCTGGAAGCCCTCGGTGCCCGGCGCCACCACCTCACGGGCGAGGACGTCGGCGTCGATGATGAAGGCGCCCAGCCGCTCCAGTTCCCGGGCAACCGTGGATTTGCCCGATGCGATCCCACCCGTCAATCCGATGCGCACGGGTACAGGGTATTACGGAACCTCCAGGAAGGTCAGCTCAGAGGCGTCCCCAACGATCAACGGCCCGAGTTTCTCGTTGAACGTGGCGTTCTCGGGGTCGGCGAGGTGGGCCTCGAAGGCTGCCTCATCCGCGTAGCACTCGACGATGACGAACTGGTTCGGGTTGTCCCGCTCCGTATGCACCGCGAAACGCACCGTCCCCGGCGAAGCATTCACGTGTTCCGCATAGCTGCCGATGAGGCCCGCCACCACGTCGCGCGCCCCGTCCCGGCACTCGAACCTTGCGATGAGGTTCACAGCCATGCCCGCTCCTTCCGCGTTGAAGTTCTAGGTCTGTGTTTTCTCCAGGCTACCTCCTGGCCGGGACGCTTCTCGCTATGCTTTCTCCTGTAGCGGGAGAACCGACCCAGTCGGTGCCGAAGGAGCAACCGCCCCGGAAACTCTCAGGCCCCAGGACCGCGACGACTTGCACACTCTGGAGAGAGACCCGGCAGGGTCCGCCGAAGGATTAAACGATCTCAGGCAGCAGCGACAGAGGGGGCTACGGGTGGGCACCACCCAGCAACGTCGCACGCCGTCAGGAAAGGGGCCTCATGTCACTGTCGACTACCGCATTGAACGCATTACACAGAGAGTTAGGCGGCCGACTGGTGGATTTCGCCGGCTGGGAGCTGCCGGTGCAGTTCACCGGCATCATCGCTGAGCACCAGCACACCAGGCAGTCCGCATCGCTGTTTGATGTCAGCCACATGGGGCAGGTTCTGATCCGCCCCAGGTCGGGGAATCTGACGGATGCCGCAGCCGCCCTGGAGACACTGATACCGGCCAGCGTTGCCGGGCTGGCGCAGGGACGCCAGCGCTACGGCTTGTTCACCAACAGCAACGGCGGGGTTCTGGACGACCTCATGTTCGCCCATCATGGCGACCGCTACTTCCTGGTCGTGAACGCCGCCCGGTCCGGGCACGATCTGGAACTGCTGCGAACGCTGGCAGACGTCACGGTCGAGCATCTAGCCGATCGCTCACTGCTCGCGCTACAGGGCCCCAGGGCTGAGGAGGCGCTGGCCGCGCTCGTCCCAGAGGCTACGCAGCTGAAGTTCATGGACTCCCAGATCCTCACGTGGGATGGCGTCGAGGTCTGGGTCTCCCGCTCCGGGTACACCGGCGAGGATGGCTTCGAGATCTCTGTGCCGAGCCCCGAGGCAGAGAACCTGGCCCGTGCCCTGCTGGAGCCTGACTGGGTGCTGCCGGCCGGTCTCGGGGCCCGCGACTCGCTCCGGCTGGAAGCGGGCATGCCGCTGTACGGGCATGACCTCAGCCCCCAAATCACGCCGGTTGAGGCTGACCTGGGCTGGGCCATCCCGAAGGCACGGCGCCTAGGCGGTTCCCGCGAGGGCGGATTCCCCGGCGCTGAGATCATCTTGAAGCAGCTTGCCGAGGGGGTCACCCGCAAACGAACCGGTCTGCGGGCCGAGGGCAGGGCTCCGGTGCGGGAGGGCGCGAAGCTGTTCCTGTCACCCGAGGACACCGAACCGGTGGCTGAGGTCACATCCGGTGGTTTCGGAGCCACTGTCGGCGGCCCCGTCGCGATGGCGATGCTGCCGCCAGAGGTCCAACCCGGCGCCACGATCTATGCCGAGGTGCGCGGTAAACGCCTTCCCATGACGGTCACCGCACTACCGTTCATCACACCGTCCTACAAACGCTAAGGAGAGAGCATCATGATCAAGTACACCAAGGACCACGACTGGCTCGACAGCGGCGACAACGGAGTTGCTGTGGGTCTGACCGACCATGCCACCAGCGAGCTGGGGGACGTCGTCTACGTGGAGCTTCCCGAGGTCGGGGCCGAAGTCGAGAAGGGGGATGAGATCGTCGTGATCGAGTCCACCAAGGCCACCTCCGGGATCATCGCGCCCTTCGACGGGGTCATCACCGAGGTGAACCAGAAGGTGGCTGACTCCCCCGAGACCGTCAACGAAGACCCTGCCGGGTCGTGGTTCTTCAAGATCCAGCCCAGCGATCCCTCCGCCCTGGACGAGTACCTCGACGAGGCCGAGTACAAGGCGTTGATCGACTGATGAGCAGCTGGAACCCAACCAGTTATGACCCGGATGACTTCGCCAACCGCCGGCACATCGGACCGAGCCCAGCCGAGATGGAGGCCATGCTCTCCACGGTGGGGGTGAGCAGTCTCGACGAGCTGATCGACCAGACAGTGCCCGCTGGCCTGCGTCAGGATGAGCCCCTGGGCTGGGAGCCTTTGACGGAGGGCGCCGTCATAGACGAGCTGCGGAGGATGGCGGCCAGAAACCAGGTCCGGACCTCGATGATCGGCCAGGGCTACTACGGCACCATCACTCCCCCGGCAATCCAGCGCAACATCCTGGAGAATCCGGCGTGGTACACGTCCTACACCCCGTACCAGCCGGAGATCTCGCAGGGCAGGCTCGAGGCGCTGCTGAACTTCCAGACCATGATCAGCGACCTGACCGGCCTGGAGATCGCAAACGCATCCCTGCTGGACGAGGCGACCGCCGCCGCGGAGGCGATGAACATGGCGTTCGCAGCGGGGAAACGTAAAAGGTCACGCTTCTTCGCAGCCGATGACCTGCACCCGCAGATCCTCAGTGTCCTGGCTACCCGGGCTCGGCCGCTGGGCATGGAGCTGGTGATCGGCAAGGCCGAGGAGCTGGAGGCCGATGGACTATTCGGCGCAATCTTTAGCTATCCCGGGACGTTCGGGCAGCTGCGGGATTACACCCGGTGGTGCGAAGCCCTGCACGAGGCAGGCGCCCTGGCGATCGTGGCAGCCGACCTGCTGGCGCTGACGCTGCTGAAGGAGCCGGGCGCGATGGGCTTCGACATCGCGGTGGGCTCGGCTCAGCGTTTCGGCGTCCCGATGGGCTTCGGCGGCCCGCATGCGGCGTTCATGGCCTGTCGCGATGCACTTAAGCGCACCATGCCGGGACGTCTCGTGGGTGTCTCCAAGGACAGCGCGGGCAATCGCGCCTACCGGCTGGCGCTGCAGACCCGGGAGCAACACATCCGCCGCGAGAAGGCGACATCGAATGTCTGCACAGCCCAAGCCCTGCTGGCGGTGATGGCCTCCTTCTACGCGGTCTTCCACGGGCCGGCTGGGCTCAAGGCGATCGGGCAGCGGGTCCATCTGATGGCCGTGACACTGGCGGAGCAGCTACGGGCGGGAGGCGCCATCGTCGAGCCGGACGAGTTCTTCGACACGATCACCGTGCAGGTGGGGGTCGGCCAGGCCGGCATCATCGCCGCGGCCGAGCAGCGGGGAATCAATCTGCGGCGGGTCGGCCGTGACAGGGTGGGAATCTCAGTCGATGAGACCACCACCCTGGAGACTCTCGCCCGGGTACTGGATGCTTTCGGCATCGAACCCGCCCAGGAGCTCAGCCAGGACCCGGCCATTCCAGACTCGCTGCTGCGTACGTCTGAGTACTTGACCCATCCGGTGTTCCACATGAACCGGGCCGAGTCGGAGATGATGCGCTACATGCGCCGCCTCTCTGACCGGGACCTGGCGCTGGACCGGGCGATGATTCCCCTGGGTTCCTGCACCATGAAGCTGAATGCCGCGGTCGAGATGATGCCCATCACCTGGCCGGAGTTCGCAGGCCTGCACCCATTCGCCCCCGCCGCCCAGGCGGAGGGCTACCAGGAGCTGGCGGCGGATCTGGAGACACTGCTCTGCGAGATCACGGGATATGACGCATTCTCGATGCAGCCCAACAGCGGCGCCCAGGGCGAATATGCCGGGCTGCAGGCAATCGCCGCATATCACCGGGCCAACGATGATGACCGCAGCATCTGCCTGATCCCCACCTCCGCCCATGGCACGAACCCGGCTTCGGCGACCATGGCGGGCATGAAGGTGGTCGCGGTGAAGTCCGCGGATAACGGGGACATCGACCTGGATGACTTCGCAGCGAAGGCGGAGGGGGCCGGTGACCAGTTGGCAGCCGTCATGGTCACCTATCCGTCCACACATGGTGTTTTCGAGGACACCATCCGGAAGGTCTGCGACATCACGCACGCCCACGGCGGGCAGGTGTACATCGACGGCGCCAACATGAATGCCCTGGTGGGCCTGGTACGTCCCGGCGACCTGGGAGGCGACGTCAGCCACGTGAACCTGCACAAGACCTTCGCCATCCCGCATGGCGGTGGCGGCCCCGGCATGGGACCCATCGGTGTGAAGGAGCACCTGAGAGCGCACCTGCCAGGCGACCCGTCCAGCGGTGAGGAGGGCGCGGTGTCGGCTGCACCGCTCGGGTCCGCCTCGATCCTGCCAATCTCGTGGGCCTACCTGCGTCTCATGGGCGGACAGGGCCTGACGCAGGCAACCCGGGTGGCGATTCTGAGCGCCAACTACCTGGCGAGCAGGCTTTCCGAGGCCTACCCGGTCCTGTACCAGGGGAAGGGTGGCCGTGTGGCGCACGAGTGCATCGTGGACACACGTATCTTCGCCAAGCACGGGGTCACCGTCGATGACATCGCCAAACGGCTCATCGACCATGGTTTCCACGCCCCCACCATGTCCTTCCCTGTGGCGGGGACGCTGATGGTGGAGCCGACGGAGTCCGAGACGCTTGCTGAACTCGACCGTTTCGTGGCGGCGATGCTGGATATCGCCCGCGAGGCGGATGAGGTGGCGTCGGGACGGGTTGCGGCTAACGAGTCGCCGCTGCGCAGGGCTCCGCACACTGTGGAGGACCTCGTCGCCGACTGGGATCGTCCCTACTCCCGGGAGCAGGGCTGCTTCCCGCCTGGCGCGTTCCGGATCGACAAGTACTGGCCACCGGTGGGCCGCGTGGACAACGCCTATGGTGACCGGCACCTGGTGTGTTCCTGCCCGCCCTGGGAACCAGCCACCGAGTGAGTAAAGAAACGAGTGAGTAAAGACAAGGGTCCCTGTCCTGTGAAGGACGGGGACCCTCATCACATTGCGGATCCGCCCTGGGAAAGGGCTAAGTCCCGCGGGTCAGTTGCTACCGGTCAGCTTCTCGCGGAGAGCCTGCAGGGCCTCATCGGATGCAAGCGATCCCTCGACGGGCTCATCGGAGGTGGAGGCGTAACCGGTACCGGCGGCCGTGGCTGCCTGGCGCTCGGCCTCGGCGGCCTCGGCCACCTGGCGCTTGTGGGCCTCCCAGCGGGCCTGGGCCTCGGCGTACTGCTGCTCCCAGGCGGCCTGCTGCTCCTCATATCCGGGCTTCCACTCGTTGGTCTCCGGATCGAAGCCCTCGGGGTAGATGTAGTTGCCCTGCTCGTCATAGCTGTCGGCCATGCCGTAGAGGGAGGCGTCGAACTCATCGGCAGCAACGTCGACGCCCTCGTTCGCCTGCTTCAGCGACAGGGACACGCGCCGGCGTTCCAGGTCGATGTCGATGACCTTGACCATCACATCGTCGCCGACGGAGACGACCTGTTCCGGGATCTCGACGTGCCGCTCAGCGAGCTCAGAGACGTGTACCAGGCCCTCGATGCCGTCGCCAACGCGGACGAAGGCACCGAATGGGACCAGCTTCGTGACCTTGCCGGGCACGATCTGGCCGATTTGGTGCAGCCGCGCGAAGGTCTGCCACGGATCCTCCTGGGTGGCCTTCAGCGACAGGGAGACGCGCTCGCGGTCCATGTCCACCTCCAGCACCTCGACGGTGACCGGGGGTACCGACCTCGACGACCTCGTTCGGATGATCGATGTGCTTCCAACTCAGCTCGGAGACGTGCACCAGGCCGTCGACACCGCCGAGATCGACGAAGGCGCCGAAATTGACGATGGAGGAGACGACGCCCTTGCGGATCTGGCCCTTCTGCAGCTGGTTGAGGAATGTCTGACGCACCTCGGACTGGGTCTGCTCCAGCCAGGCGCGACGGGACAGAACCACATTGTTGCGGTTCTTGTCGAGTTCGATGATCTTGGCCTCAAGCTCCATGCCGACATAAGGCTGGAGGTCACGGACACGCCGCATCTCCACCAGGGATGCGGGGAGGAAGCCGCGCAGGCCGATGTCAACGATCAGGCCGCCCTTGACGACCTCGATGACAGAACCGGAGACGACGCCGTCCTCTTCCTTGACCTTCTCGATCGTGCCCCAAGCCCGCTCGTACTGGGCACGCTTCTTGGAGAGGATGAGACGCCCCTCCTTGTCTTCCTTCTGCTGGACCAGGGCCTCGATCTCATCGCCGACTTGAACCACGTCGAATGGGTCGACATCGTGTTTGATGGAGAGTTCCTTGGACGGAATGACGCCTTCGGTCTTGTAACCGATGTCAAGGAGAACTTCGTCCCGGTCGACTTTCACGACGGTGCCGGAGACGATGTCACCGTCGTTGAAATACTTGATTGTGGCGTCAACGGCAGCCATGAAGGCTTCCGGGGTGCCGAAATCGTCGACCGCTACGGCCGAAGCCTCAGTGGAGGAGGAGGACATGTAGTAGGGCTTTCACAATAAGGTTTCGCCCTGTGCCCTGTCCTTCATCCCGGGTCGGGATATAGAGGGACTCGGGAATGGGACGCGCCAACCCCACTAGGTCCGAGGGCAAGCAGGCCACAGTGCCCCTTCACCTTATCGTCGAGCCGGGAAGCGGTCAAGAACACTCTAGGGGCAACGTCAAGGGCCCTGTAAAACAGTAGCGCCGGTTGGCCCGGGCTTGGGCAGGGTTTAACCTGTTCCACGTGAATCTCGTCGAAGCTCTTAAAAACCGGAAGGTGCAGATCGGCATAGCCGCAGCTGCCATCCTTCTGGCCGCAGCCCTGACCCTCGTCTGGATCTTCCAGCCCAAGAACAACTCGGACGCCAGCGCCAACCCGTCTACCGCTGCCACCCCCAGCACCAGCGCCGATGGCACGGCAGCCACGACCTCTTCGTCCGACCCATCGGCCTCCGCCAGCCCGGGGGCCTGCGTCGCCCCGGATGAGGCCGGTTTCGAACCGGTCCGCTACTCGATCGAACGCCTCGGCGTCGACGCGAACGTAGTCTCGCTGGGCCACGAGGAGGATGGCGCCATCGCAGCCCCTCCGAAGGACGAACCCAAGACCGCTTCGTGGTGGAACGAGGGACCGAAGGTCGCCACCAATGCCGGCCAGGTAGTCCTGTCGATCCACACCTACCAGAAGGGTGGCGCTGTCGGTAACCAGCTCTACGAAGGTGGCACCAGCCAGCTCCAGGAGGGCGACGTCCTGAAGCTGTATGCGGCCGACGGCCGTGTCGCCTGCTACCAGTACACCGAGGCCAAGAAGATCGCCGTCAGCGACTTCAAGCCGGACTCGGACCTGCTGGAAAGGCGCACTGGCGACCCTACGCTCGCCATCATCGTCTGCTGGGATCACAACGACTCGAACAACGAGTGGGATTCCCGGGTCTTCTTCATGTTCAAGCCCACGACGGCCTGATCCCGATGGGGTTGGCGGCTCAGTGGGCCGCCGTGAACCACGAGTCGCCAACCCCGACCGAGACCTCCAGGGGCACCGCCAGTTCCATGGCGGTGCCCATTTCCTTGCGTACCAGCTGTTCCACCACATCCCGTTCCTCCGGAAACAGTTCCAGGACGAGCTCGTCATGGACCTGCAACAGCATGCGGCTACGCAGCCCGGCGGCCGCTAGCGCCCGTTCAACACCGAGCATCGCCAGCTTGATGATGTCGGCAGCCGACCCCTGGATCGGAGAGTTCAGCGCCGCACGTTCCGCCATCTCACGGCGCTGCCGGTTGCCGGAGCTCAGATCCGGCAGGTAGCGGCGGCGCCCCAGCAGAGTAGACGTGTACCCCCTCTTCCTGGCGTCGGCGACCACATCCGCCAGGTACCGCTGAACACCACCGACGCGGGCCTGATAGATCTCCATCAGCTCCCTCGCCTCCGTGGCTGAGATCCCTAGACGGGTGCTCAGCCCATACGCGCTCAGCCCGTACGCGAGTCCGTAGTTCATTGCCTTGACCCGGGCCCGCATCTGCCCGGTGACTTCATCCGGATCGACGCTGAACAAGATGGCGGCCATCTCCGCATGGAAGTCCCGCCCAGATTTGAAAGCCGCGATCAGTCCCTCATCACCCGAGACATGCGCCATCAGCCGCATCTCGATCTGCGAGTAGTCGGCGCTCATGAGCGCCTCGAATCCCTCACCGGCCACGAAGGCGCTGCGGATACGCCGCCCCAGCTCCGTGCGGATGGGGATGTTCTGCAGGTTCGGGTCCGTAGAGGACAACCGGCCTGTCGCTGCGATGGTCTGCATGTAGGTGGTGTGGATGCGGCCATCTGGCTGGATAGCGGCCAGCAGGCCATCGACGGTCTGCCTTAGCCTGATCCGGTCCCGGTGCGCGAGTAGGTGCTCCAGGAAGGGATGGTGGGTGCGTTCGAAGAGCCATTCGAGCGCCTCGGCGTCGGTAGTGTATCCGGATTTCGTGCGGCGGGTCTTCGGCATGTCGAGTTCGTCGAATAGTACCGACTGCAGCTGTTTGGGAGATCCCAGGTTCACCTCATGCCCCAGCACCTCCCATGCTGCCTGCTGGGCCGCAACCACAGCGGAGTCAAACTCCGAGTGCAAGCCCTCAAGGACATCCCGGTCGACAGCTATGCCGATCCATTCGCAGCTAGCGAGGGTCTGCTGCAACGGCAGCTCAACCCGTTCCAGAAGCTCGGCTGCAGGCTGGGACCCAAGCTCAGGGCGCAGCACCCGGGCAAGCTCGGCGATAGCGCGGGCATTCAGCATGGCGGTCCTGGCGGTGGCCCCCTCGTCCACCTCGAACAACGAGTCCTGGGGATCCGCGGCGGCGGTGGCAACCAGTTCGCGGTGCAGGTGCCGCTGCACCAGATCGGTCAGTTCCTGACCCCGCACATCAGGACGCAGGAGATAGGCTGCGAGCGCGACGTCGAGGACGACCCCACGCAGCTCCCAACCCCTGGCCCAGACCGCGAGCCGTGGTCCCTTTGCGTCGTGGACCACCTTGGGGCGGTCGGCATTGGCCAGCCACTGCGCCACCGCGGCATCGTCGGCTGGGGTCAGGATGCTGGGGTCGATGAAGGCCTCCGGCCCATCGGCGGCAGCCAGTCCGATGCCACGGAGGTCTCCTGTGCCCGATCCCCAATCGCCGACGAAGGCCAGCGCCACCTCACCGGTGGCGTGTTCCTCCAGCCAGGCAGCCACCTCACCGGCTTTCAGTGCTCTCCCGGTCACGTTGAATGTTTCATGCCCACCGGTCTCCCCCGCTTCTTCCCCGGCGCTGTAGAGCTGGGACAGCCGTTCCCGCAGGGTGCGGAACTCCAGGGCAGCGAACAACTGCGTGATGGCCTCCCGGTCCCAGTCACGCCGTTCGGTCTGTGGCAGCTCCACAGGCAGTTCAAGATCCCGCAGCAGGCGATTCAGGCGCCGGTTGCGGCGCACGTCATCAAGATGTTCTCGCAGCGACTGCCCGGCTTTGCCCGGCACCTGCCCGGCACGCTCGATGATGTTCTCGAGGCCGTCGTAGGCAGCGATCCATTTGGCCGCGGTCTTGGGGCCGACCCCGGGCACCCCGGGCAGATTGTCGCTGGTCTCCCCCACCAGCGCGGCCAGCTCAGGGTAGCGCCGCGGCGACACCAGGTATTTCTCCTCCACAGCGGACGGCGTCATCCGCGCCAGGTCGCTGACCCCCTTCCGCGGATACAGCACAGTGGTGCGGTCGGTGACCAGTTGCAGGGCATCCCGGTCCCCTGTGGAGATCAGCACCTCATAGCCGTCGGCCTCCGCACGCGTCGCAAGGGTGGCGATGATGTCGTCCGCCTCGTAGCCGGGAAGCTCGGTGTGCGCTATCCGCAGACCATCGAGCACCTCCTTGATCAGCTCCACCTGCCCCCTGAACTCCTGAGGCGACGCACTCCTGGTGGCCTTGTAGTCCGGGTAGGACTCATTGCGGAAAGATTCCCTCCCTGCATCGAAGGCCACAGCCACATGGCTCGGCTTCTCCGCAGCCAGCAGCCCGATCAGCATAGAGACGAAGCCATGCACCGCATTCGTGTGCTGCCCCGTCGAGGTCTGGAAATTCTCAGCTGGCAGGGCGAAGAAGGCCCGGTAGGCCATGGAGTGTCCGTCGATGAGCAGCAGGCGATTCACGCCCCCAATCTACTGTGCGAAACTGACGGTCATGACCTACGCCACCGAGGTGCCCCATTCCCCGCTGCATGAAAAACTGGGAATCAAGATCATCCAGGCCAGTTCCCACGAGGTGATCGGCACCATGCCGGTACCGGGCAACACACAGCCCGCCGGGGTGCTGCACGGCGGGGCGACCGCCGCTCTGGTGGAGGGACTGGCCTCAATTGCCGCCTCGATGCACGCGCAGCCGGAACGCATCGCGGTGGGAGTCGACCTGAACGTGACGCATCTGCGACCCGCGATTTCGGGCAAGGTCACGGGAAAGACCACACCCGTCCGTCTCGGCAGGAGAACCACCGTCCACACGGTGGAGATCTACGACTCCACCGGAGAGCTGATCGCCGTCGGCCGCCTCACCTGCCAGCTGATCGCGCCACGCGGACAGGACTCCCTGGCCCGCGACAGACCACGGCTCCAGGAACGGTGAGACCACCGCCCAGAGACGGCCAGCCCCCAGAGTCAATCGTTTTCCAGTAGGTAAGCAGGAGCCGGTGGTGCTCACCAGCGATAGCCCAGGGACCAGAGGTAATGGTGTGCAATTGCGCCCATTCGTGCCGGCAGGAGCTGCCGGTCACTTCTTCCGTTTGTGGGAGATAACCCCTTCGGCGACCTCGCGCATCGACTTGCGCAGGTCCATGGCGGTCTTCTGGATCCAGCGGAACGCCTCAGGCTCGGTGAGTCCCAGTCCCTCCTGCAGCATGCCCTTGGCCTGGTCGATGATCTTCCGGGACTCGAAACGGTCCTCTAGGTTCGCCAGCTCCTCCTCGATGGCCCTGAGCTCGGCGAAGCGCCCGATGGCGACTTCGATGGCAGGCACCACCTCATTGGCTCCGAAAGGCTTGACGAGATACCCCATCACCCCCGCGTCGCGCGCTCGCTCAACCAGCTCACGCTCGCTGAAAGCTGTGAGCATCAGGATAGGAGCAATACGTTCCTCCCCAATGATCTCGGCCGCGGTGATGCCGTCCATTCCCGGCATCTTCACGTCCATGATGATCAGATCAGGCTCCAGTTCCCGGGCAAGCTTCACAGCTTCTTCACCGTTGATAGCCTGCCCCACAACTTCAAAACCTTCGTCGGTCAGCAACTCCACCAAGTCGAGGCGGATAAGCGCCTCATCCTCGGCGATGAGCACCTTCTTTGGCCGCGTCTGGCCCATGCTTCTAGCTCCATTCCCCTTCGAGTGGACCGATTAGGTCTCCAAGACATGGATTCAGCAGGCATTCTAGCGCGCCACTAGGGGTTTGGGCGAAGAAACGTGCATTTGTGGCACAATGGTCCCTGTTGCCCGGGTGGCGGAATGGTAGACGCGGCTGACTCAAAATCAGTTGGCCTTGACGGGCCGTAGGGGTTCGAATCCCCTGCCGGGTACAAAGCAGCGGGGAGCCTGGATATAGGCTTCCCCGCTGTCTCGGATTCCGGTCGGTTCAGGCGTCTGCCTCGCCCTTGGCCTTGACCTTGTGGACGCGCAGGTTGTTCGTCTTGCCGGGAACCCCCATCGGAGAACCGGACAGGATGACGATGCGCTCCCCGACCTCGATCATGCCGCGTTCCCGGAGGAACGCATCGACGGTCTCCACCATCTGCTCCTGGACCGTGAAGTCCGGGGTGATGTGAGCCTCAACCCCCCAGGTCAGCGTCATGGCCTGGCGGGTGGTCACCTCGGGGGTGAACACCAGCAACGGCGGTGAGGGGCGCAGCCTCGACAGTCGGCGGGCCGTGTCACCGGACTTGGTGAAGGCCACGAGGTAACGTGCCCCGACGCGCCGGGTCACCTCCACGGCAGCATGCGCGAGGACGCCCCCCGTGGTGTGAGGATCCCAGTCGATGGTGTGGATCTCGGCATGGCCATCGTGCTCCGTCGCCTCGACGATCCGGGCCATGGTCTGGACGGCCTGCACCGGGTAGTCGCCAACCGAGGTCTCACCGGAGAGCATGACGCCATCCGCCCCGTCAAGGATCGCGTTCGCGACGTCGGACGCCTCCGCGCGAGTGGGCCGCGGCGAGGAAATCATGGACTCCAGCATCTGAGTTGCGACGATCACCGGTTTAGCCCACTTGCGCGCAGCGCGGATGATCTGCTTCTGCACTAGCGGAACGTCTTCGAGCGGTAGCTCGACACCCAGGTCGCCTCGGGCCACCATAAAAGCATCGAAGGCATCGACGATCTCCTGGAGGTTCGCGATTGCCTGCGGCTTCTCCAGCTTCGCGATCACCGGAAGCCGACGTCCCTCCTCGTCCATGATCTCATGGACCCTTTTGATGTCATCGCCGCTACGCACGAAGGACAAAGCGATCATGTCGATGTCCTTGGAGAGCGCCCAGCGCAGATCTCGCTCGTCCTTCTCACTCATGGCCGGGACGGAGACAGCGACCCCCGGCAGGTTGATTCCCTTGTTGTTCGACACCTCACCGGGGACGACGACTTCACAGAGCACATCGGTGGAGGTGACCTCCAGGGCACGCATCCCCACCTTGCCATCGTCGATCAGGATCTGGTCCCCGGGCTTGACGTCCCCAGGAAGTCCCTTGAATGTGGTGGAGCAGCGCTCCTTGATACCGAGGATGTCTTCAGTGGTGATGGTGAAACGATCCCCGCGTTCGAGGTAGTGTTTCTGGTCATCGG
Organism: Arachnia rubra; assembly: GCF_019973735.1. Lineage (NCBI taxonomy): Bacteria > Bacillati > Actinomycetota > Actinomycetes > Propionibacteriales > Propionibacteriaceae > Arachnia > Arachnia rubra. The sequence continues at coordinate 1,333,864 of NZ_AP024463.1, read as the reverse complement.
CGAACTTGCCGAGACGGATCTTGGGGCCCTGGAGATCAGCCAGGACACCCAGGGTGCGGCCGGTGATCCTTGAGGCTTCCCTCACAGCCGCAAGACGGCCTTCGTGCTCGTCGTAGTCCCCATGGCTCATGTTGAGGCGGGCAACGTTCATTCCGGCATTGACGAGTTCAACGAGGCGGTCAGTCGTATTGGCAGACGGACCAAGAGTACAAACGATCTTTGCTTTACGCACGACGTCACCCTACCTCACGAGCTCAGCCCGCCCTCACCTCACCCAAGGCGTGTTCGAGGTCCTGCGGCGGCTTCGACTCGAACTCCACACGGTCCCCATCCACCGGGTGCTCGAAGGCCAGGCGGGTGGCGTGTAGCCACTGTCGCTCCAAGCCGAGCCGGCTCGCAAGCACCGGGTCCGACCCGTATAGCGGATCCCCGCAGCAGGGATGCCCGATGGCGGCGAAGTGAACCCGGATCTGATGAGTACGCCCTGTCTCCAGGCTGACTTCGACGAGGGTCGCTGCCCGGTGCGCCTCAAGAGCTTCGTAGTGCGTCACTGACTCCCGGCCGCCTTCGACTATCGCCATCTTCCATTCGTGCCCAGGATGTCGCCCGATGGGCGCATCGATGGTTCCTGAGAACGGGTCAGGATGTCCCTGCACCAGCGCCTGGTAGGTCTTGTCCACCGCCTTGTCCCGGAAAGCCTGTTTCAGCACCGAGTAGGCCCGCTCGGAACGGGCCAGCACCATCAAACCGGATGTGCCGACGTCAAGCCGTGAGACCACGCCCTGTCGTTCGGGAGCACCTGAGGTGGCGATGGCCACCCCTGCCGCGGCGAGATGCTCCGTGACCGACGGCCCTTCCCATCCCAGGCTCGGGTGAGCGGCGACACCGGCTGGTTTATCCACCACCACGATGTCCCTGTCCTCGTGGATGATCTCCAGCCCATCAGCGAGGCGCGGCCGGGTCACGGCATGGGTGGGCCGGGGGTCTGTGACCAGCTCCAGCATCGATCCACCGGCCACGGTCCGGGAAGCCCTCCCGACGGCCTCACCATCCAGCAGCACCCCACCGGAGGCGATCAGCTCGGCGATACGGGAGCGGCTGTGTCCCGTCACACGGGCTGCGGCTACATCAATCCGCTCCCCCGCCAGGGCATCCGGCACCAGAAACACAGTCATATCGTCTCGGATTTTTTCTTCTCGTTGGGGCCGCGGAAGCTGAGCAGGATGATCAGGCCCGCCGCGGTGGTGATACAGATGTCCGCCACGTTGAAGATGGCGAAGTGCGGAAGCTGGATGAAGTCGACCACATGCCCGAGAAGAGGCCCGGGAGCCCGGAAAAGCCGGTCATACAGGTTGCCCGAGATGCCTGCCATCAACAGGCCGAGGGCGACCGCCTGGGGCATCGTGCGAATCCTGCCCAGGCCGAAGAAAACACACGCCAGCAGGGCGGTTATCGCGAAGATGCTGAGCACCAGCGTCATCGAGGTGCCAAGACTGAAGGCAGCCCCTGGATTGAAGGTCAGCGTGAAACGTAGGAAGGTGCCGACGACGTCGACCGGGCGCCCAGGCGTCAGACTAGCCTGCACCGCCCCCTTGGAAACCTGATCTACTCCCAGCCCCAGCAACGCCACACCGACAGCAAGCAGGGCAGGAAGCCTGCGGCTCAGCGCCGTTCCTCGCGCTGCTTGCAGGCAACGCACATGGTCGCCCGCGGGAAAACCTGCAGCCTGCCCTTACCGATCGGCTCACCGCATACTTCGCAGAGCCCGTATTGCCCCTCGTCGAATAGATGGAGGGCAAGCCTCGCCTGATCAGCCATCTCCCGGGCATTCTGCGCCAGGGAGAGCTCCTGGTCCCGTTCGAAGTTGGAGGAACCGACATCGGCAGGGTCACGCCCCGCACCGTCATTGCCCTGCAGGAGAAGATCACTGAGTTCGCTGTCGGTGGCGGCCACCTTCTTGTCGAGTCTCTCCAGCTCCTCGACGAGGACTTCTCGCTGCTCCTGGATCTCCTCCGCCGTCCATGGCTCCTCACCGCCGCGGACGGGAAGAATCACGGACTCTGAAGGTTTGGTGGATGGCATTGTTTTCCTTGGGGGTTAAGTGATGGTCCGGCGAGATTACACCCTCGCCGGACCATCAACCAGTCGTCTTTTCGCGTGCTTATCAGGCCAGGCGGTCCTGAGCAGCTAGGGCATCAAGACGCGGCGTCCGGGAGCGCTCGGCGAGCTCAGGGATGTCCAAGGGCTCCGGTAGGTTCTGGTCAAGGGTCTCAAGATGCCGAGACAGGTAGCCGCGCATGTTTTCGCGGTACGTGGCTTCGAATCCGCGCAGTGCGGCGACCTTCTGGGTGAGAACGCCCTTCTCCCGTTCGAGCTCGGCGAACAGCTCAGTGCGACGTCGATCCACCTCGCCGTTGACGCGATCCGCCCGGCTCTGGGCGTCGCGAGTCATCTGCTCCGCAGTGACACGCGCCTCGGACTCGATGCGCTCGGCTCGGGTGCGGGCATCCGTCGTGATCTCGTAGGCCTGCTGTTTGGCCTCGTTGAGTTTGCGCTGAGCCTCGTTGTTGGCTTCGTCCACGAGACGCTCGGCCTGCTCTGTGGCAAGAGAGACCAGGCGTACGACCGCCGGGGTGGCCTCCTCGCGGGTGGCTACCTGGAGGGTCTCCGTGTTGCCGGACAAGTGGCTGACACGAGAGCTGCTGCGAGCCTCGTCAAGTTCACGACGTGCGCGGTCGAGCTCGCTACGCAGGCGCTCGTTGTCCTGGGTGAGCTGCGCCACGCGCTTGTCGTCCAGCTGCCCGGGGGAGGCTACGGGGGCCTGCTGCTGCTTGGCCTGCTGGGCGACCTGGTTGCGTAGACGCTCGACCTCAGTACGGAGCGAGGTTATCTCGTGGTCCTTGGCCGCCAGCGCCTCGTCGTTGCCCGCAGGGGCTGAGTCCCCTGTGGTGCGGGCCGCTTCCACCTCGCGGCGGAGCAGGTCCCGCTCGTTCTCGAACTGAGCGAACGACTCCTCCACCTTGTCGATGAAAGTGTCGACGTCACCGACCTCGTATCCGGTGGCACCGCGGCGTGCCATCCGGAACCGGACTCGGCGAACCTCTTCCAGGGTCAGGCTCATCTTTACTCCCACACGGTTGAAGAATCCTGTGCCCAAACCTGAGAAACTCTGGGCACAACGTTAAGGTTACTCTAATACTTCACCAGATCCAACGCCGATGAAACCGCGACACGCCCAGATCAGAACGGGATCCAGAGAACAAACACCGTGAGGAACTGCACCAGCAGGAACAGCACCAGCACGGCGAGATCCAGTGCGACCGATCCGAGCCGCACTGGCTTGATAAACGATCTCAGCAGCCTCAGGGGCGGGTCGGTGACGAAGTAGACGGCCTCCACGAGCACCAGGAAAAACCCACGGGGCGTCCACCCAGGATTAGCCAAGGGAACCCAGGACAGGACGACCCGCGCCAGCAGGATCAGCAGGTAGGTCCGCAGGACCCACACCAGTACCAGGGCGACCACGGGTCAGCTCTGGTTGAAGAAACCGCCGGTGGCCAGCTTCTGCTTGTCCTCCGGCCCGACCACAAGATTGTGCGGGCACAGTAGGAAGACTTGGCTGGAGATGCGTTCGATATTGCCGCGCAGACCGAAGATCAGCCCAGCCGCGAAGTCCACGAGCCGTTTGTCCTCGCCGCGCTCCATGTCGGAGAGGTTCATGATGACGGGAATGCCGTCACGGTAGTTCTCTCCGATGGAGCGAGCCTCGTTGTAGCTCCTGGGCCGCACGTAGATGATCCGGCTGAGGTCCGTCACCTGACGGGGCTCGGGGGCCGGGCTGGGCACGGGCGCTGGGGCTGGCGCAGGTGCCGGGCTGGGCGCAGGAGCCGCCGCTGCGGCAGGCTCAGGCCTGACGGCATGCGGGCGGCGGTGGATCCTGGCCACTGGCTTGGGACTGGCGGCGGGTTTGGGCTCGGGTTCCGGCTCCACGTACTCATCCACTGAGTACTCCTCGGACAGCTCATCTTTCGGGTCGCTGTAACGACCGTCCTCAACGAGGCCCATCCATTCGGCCAGCTTACGTACACCCACGGCACGCCTCCCTCAAACGCTTTCGCACGAGACTACAGACAGGCTGCCCGGAACCGGAGACAATGGCAGCCGACACGCCGTCACTTCATGAAGTCGGGAACATCCAGATCGTCATCGTCGTCGGCCCGCAGCGGTCGTGGCTGGGGCGGCTCTGGCCGGGAGATGGGCATGGGGGCGACGGGAGGTGCAGCTGGTGGCTGCTGGGGCTGGCGGGGCCCGTTGAGCGGCGTCGCACCTGCCAGGCCACCCATAGCGGCGGCGCGCGGGGGCTGGTTGCGGGTGTGCTCGACACGAGCGGGACGAGGCTGCGGATGCCCACCGTCAAAGCCGGCCGCGATAACGGTGATCCTGACCTCATCTCCGAGGGCGTCGTCGATGACTGTGCCGAAGATGATATTCGCCTCGTCGTGGGCTGCCTCCTCGATGAGCTGAGCCGCGGCCGAGACCTCAAACAGGCCGAGATCCGAACCGCCTGCGATCGACAGCAGCACCCCATGGGCGCCATCGATGCTGGCCTCCAGCAGCGGCGAAGATATGGCCATCTCGGCGGCGGCACGAGCCCGGTCCTCGCCACGCGCAGACCCGATGCCCATCAGGGCCGAGCCTGCCTGGCTCATGATCGACTTGACGTCCGCGAAGTCCAGGTTGATCAGGCCGGGGGTGGTGATCAGGTCGGTAATACCCGAGACGCCCTGCATCAGGACCTGGTCCGCCTGCTTGAAAGCGTCAAGGATGGCCACCTGGTGGTCGGTCATCTGCAGCAGTTTGTCGTTCGGGATGACGATCAGGGTGTCCACCTCCTCCCGCAGCGACTCGATCCCAGAGTCAGCCTGGGTTGCCCGGCGGCGCCCCTCAAAGGAGAAGGGGCGAGTCACCACACCAATGGTGAGCGCCCCCAGGGAACGGGCAATCTTGGCGACGATGGGAGCGGCTCCTGTGCCGGTGCCACCCCCCTCACCCGCAGTCACGAAGACCATGTCGGCCCCCTTCAGAGCCTCCTCGATGTCCTCGGCGTGGTCTTCGGCGGCCTGACGTCCTTTGGACGGGTCCGCGCCAGCCCCCAGGCCACGGGTCAGCTCCCGTCCAACATCGAGCTTGACGTCGGCGTCGCTCATGAGCAATGCCTGAGCATCGGTATTGACGGCGATGAACTCGACGCCGCGCAGCCCGGCCTCGATCATTCGATTGACGGCGTTCACACCGCCGCCGCCGACGCCAACGACCTTTATAACTGCCAGGTAGTTCTGAGATGCGCTTGCCATGACCGCCATTCCTGTCCTTGTAGTCGAAAAGAAGGCTAGGGGCAGACGGGCGCACTATCCAACGGCCATGCCGCAACTACCAGAAATCACCTCAACCAAAGGTTGAGGGTTTTGGGAGTCGTCAGCGCGTCGTCGGAGCGTGCGGGGCCGAGACGTCGTAGACGCTGGCCTCCTGGCTTAGCAGCACCGAGAGCACCTGAGCCTTGAGCTGGGATTGCTCGGCGCTACCCCAGACCACGGTGTCCCCGTCAGACAACTGGACCTGGATCTGGTCGACGGCCGAGGCCTGAAGCAGCGTGATGCGCTCCCCCAGCAACGGAACCACGGCGGAGACCACCGTGGCCACATCTTTCAAAAGGCGCTGATCGGATGTCGCGACCTGTGCCGTGACAGCCCCTTGCGCCGGCTTCTCCCCCTCATGAAACACCACACCGTCCGCATCCACCCAGCGAGGCACACCCCCATCCAGCCACACGTAGGCCAGCGTGCGTTCGGTGATTGTGATCTCGATGGTGTGCGGAAAGCGGCGTTCCACGCTCACCTCGGCGACCGGGGCCAGCCCAGCCACTCTCTCACGGATGGCATCCGTGTCCTGGTTTGCCAGGGGCTTGCCGAGTTCGACGGCCGCGGTGTCGATCACCTGCTGTTCGCTCAGCAGCGAGACTCCGCTGACCTTCACCTCGGTCGCGGCGAACACGGAGGAGAAGCTGACCAGCCAGATGCCCACTCCCGCCAATACAAGGCACAGGAGCGCACAGCCAAGCACGATCCACCGGGTCCGGCGCTTCCTGTGGCGCTTGGCCCGTAACACCTTCTTGAACTCCCCAGGGGCGGTAGTCAACTGACCTGCGCCTCCGGTCGCTGAGCCAGTAGCGGCGCCAGCAGCGGGCCCACGATCGTCACATCACCACAGCCGAGGGTGATGATCAGGTCACCAGGACGGGCGATCTGGTTCAGGGCCGCGGGAAGATCGTATTTGTCCACGACGTAGTGCACCTCGCGGGCGCCATGCCGCCGTGCTGCGTCCACCACCAGCTGGCCCGTCACCCCGGGGACCGGGTCCTCCCTGTCCCCGCAGACATCGTTGATGACTGCGACGTCAGCCAGGGTCATGACGTCGCCGAATTCCTCGTAGAAATCCGCGGTGCGGGAGTACAGATGCGGCTGGAAGCAGGCGATCAGGCGGCCCTCCAAGCCGGTCGCCTCATTGCCCGCCACCGTGGCGTGCCGTGCCGCCGAGAGCGCTGCCCGGATCTCCGTCGGATGGTGGGCATAGTCGTCGTAGACACGGATGCCCGCTGTATCGGTGATGAGCTGGAACCGCCGCAGTGTCCCCTCGAAACGCTGCAAGGCAGCCACGGCCTCCCGATGCCCGAGACCCAGCAGGCGGCCCGCCGCGTAAGCGGCCGAGGCGTTGGACAGGTTGTGATCACCTGGGACCCTGAGCTCCAGCGGTCCTGAATCCTGCCCGTATGTGAGGATGCCGGCGATGCCGTTTCCCGTGGGGCGGGCATCCGTGACACGCACGTCCGCGTCCTCGGAGAAGCCGTAGCGGATCACCTGCCTTCCCTCGGCCCGCAGCCGGTCAGCCAGCTCACGAGACCCGGGGTCGTCCACGTTGATGATCACCCAGGCGACTGAGGGGAGGGTGGCGAACGTGTGATAGCCCTCCGTGTAGGCCTCCGGGGTCCCCCAGTTGACCAGGTGGTCGGGCTCGAGACTCGTGATGATCGCGATCTGCGTCGGGTACTGCAGAAAGGATCCGTCCGACTCGTCCGCCTCGATCACGAAGGCATCGCCTGAGCCAAGGTCCGAGCTGGCCTTGGTGGTCGCGAGCTTGCCTCCGATGACGTAGCTCGGATCCGCGCCTGCCTCGTGCAGCATCACCGCGGTCATGGCGGTGGTGGTGGTCTTGCCGTGGGTGCCGGCTATCGAGACCCCGCGCTTGCCCAGCATGAGAGCTGCCAGGGCGGCGGAGCGATGCCAGACCCGCAGGCCCCGGCGGCGGGCCTCGGCGAGTTCGGGGTTGTCCTCCCGGATGGCGGAGGAGATCACCACGGTCCTGGCGTCCCCGAGCTGGGATGCCTCGTGGCCGGCATAGCAGGTGATGCCTGCCTCCCGGAGCGCGTCCAAGGTCGCGGACTCAGACCGGTCAGAGCCACTGACTGGGACACCGAGCTTCGCGTAGAGCCGGGCGATACCGTTCATCCCGGAGCCGCCAATGGCTATGAAATGGACGGGACCGACCTCTGCGGCGGGCTGAACCTCAACGGGGGTGAGCAAGCTCACGATGCCTCTTCTCCTCGAACGACATTCACGGCCGCACTCGCCAGGACATCAGCGGCGTCCGCTGGCGAGTGCGGACGGGCTAGCTCAGACATGCGCGCCAGCTTCTCCTGGTCTGTGATGGTGGGGATCACCAGGCCTGACAGCTTATCGGCACTGAGCTCCGCCTCGGGAAGCAGGATGCCTGCCCCGTCAGCGACCAGGCCGGCCGCGTTACGTGCCTGCTCGCCATTGCCCCACGGCAGAGGTATGAACACCACTGGCAGCCCCAGGACCGCCGTCTCCATCACCGTACCTGCCCCAGCCCGCCCGATCATGAGGTCGGCCGTGAGATAGGCCTCGATCATGGCGTCGACATAGGCGACCGGGACGTAACGTGCCCCGCTGGCGGCCTCGACCACGACGTCCGCGTCCGAGAAGTTCTTGGCACCCAGCACATGCAGGACTTGGATTCCGGCGTCCAGGATCGCGGGCAACGCGCCAGACAGAGCCTGGTTGATGGCCCGGGCTCCCTGAGAACCCCCGCTGACAAGCAGCGTCGGCCGGTCCGGGTCCAGCCCGAAACGCTCTCTGGCCTCTGTGCGGGTCATCGCGGGCTGAGTGATGCTCCGGTTCATGGGCATCCCGATCCGCCGGCCACCGCGGATCTGGGTGTCAGGGAAGGTGTAGCCCGTGAAGGCGGCGAACCTGGCCGCCACCTTGTTCGCAATCCCGACGACGAGATTGGCCTCGTGCACGAGGACGGGTACCCGCATGGTGCGAGCCGCGAGGTAGGCCGGGATGGCGACGTAGCCGCCGAAGCCGATCAGCGCCTGGGCCCTCGCACGGCGCAGGATGGCGCGGGCCTCCCGCACCGATTGCGTCAGATTCCAGGGCAGCTTGACCAGGTCCAGGTTTGGTTTGCGCGGCATGGGGACGGGACGGATCAGCTCCAGCTTGAGCCCGGCCTGCGGTATCACCCTGGTCTCCAGGCCCTTACTGGTGCCGATGCAAGTGATCTCGGCCTCCGGGTCGAGGTTGGTGATCGCTTGGGCAGTGGCGATCAGGGGCGAGGTATGGCCTGCGGTACCGCCACCGGCCAGGACGATGCGCGTCACGAATTGCCTCCCGCCGCGAGCACACTGGTCATGCGCGGCCCTGCGCCGCGGCGCCGGTTCCGGAGATAGGCACGGGCGTCGGGCGTATCCCGGGCACAGGCCAGCAGAACAGCCACAGCCAGCAGATTGGCCATCAGAGCAGAACCTCCTGACGAGATGAAGGGCAGCGGCACACCGAGGACCGGCAGCAGGTTCATGACCACCATGATGTTGACGATCGCCTGAAGCAGGAACCATGCGGTGATGCCGGATGCAGCGATGCGGTTGAAAAGCTTGTCAGATTTCAGGGCAACTTGGAAACCGCTGCGCATCAACAGGGCGAAAAGTCCGATCACGAGCAGCACCCCGAACAGCCCGAGCTCCTCACCGAGCACGGCGAACACGAAGTCCGTGTGCGCTCCGTCCTTCAGACCGCCCCACTTCTGCTTGCCTGCCCCGAGCCCCAGCCCCCACCAGCCGCCGCTAGCCAGCGCATACAACGCAGAGAGAGGCTGGGATGCGAGATCAGGATTCGCCTGCGGATCCAGGAAGACCAGGAACCGTGCCATCCGGTTCTCCGACCCCATCACGAGCACGGCCACCACGCCGAGGGCCGCCAGCAGCGCTGGCACCAGGATACGAAGCGGCGTTCCCACGAAGAAGAGCAGCGCAAAGATCAAGGCACCGAAGACCAGACCGGTGCCGAGGTCCCGTCCGGCAAGGATCAACGCCAGCAGCGCCAGGGCACCGGGCACGTAGGGAAGCAATAGCTGGGCGGGTTCTTCCAGCCGACGGCGCTTGTTGTGGAACACGGTCGCCGCCCACAGCACCAGGGCCAGTTTCGCGAACTCCGAGGGCTGAATAGTCAACAGTCCACCAACCCGGATCCAGTTGCGATTGCCGTTGATCTCGAAACCCAGCGGCGTCTGGACAAGGATCAGCCCGATCAGGGAAACCGCCCAGACGGGACTCGCCAGGCGCCGCAGCGTCCTCGGCTGCATCCGGCTCACGGGAATCATCAGCAGCAGCCCACCGACCAGGAAGATGAGCTGCCGGGACACGAAAAAATAGGGGGACTCCCCCTGGAAGAGGGCAATCACCGACGATGACGAGAGCACCATCATCGCCCCGATGGCCGTGAGAATGACCGTCGCGAAGATGATCAGATGGTGATCCGCCATCGGAGACCGGGTCAGCACCTGCACCACGTTGCCGGACCGCCGCCCAGCTGAGGGTGCTTTGGCCATTGGCGTGCCTAACTGCTCGGTGCCTGAAGACTCCGAACCGCCGTGGCGAAGCGCTCGCCGCGATCGTCGTAGCCTGTGAACATATCGAGCGAGGCGCTTCCGGGGCTCAAGAGCACCGCATCCCCCCTGCGAGCGAGACGTGCCGCCTGGGAGACCACCTCGTCCATCACCCCATGGTCGCTGCTGTCCAGGACGATCACCGGCACATCAGGCGCGTGTCGGGCCAAAGCATCCGCTATGACCTGCCGGTCAACCCCCACGAGGATGGCCGCCCGGATGCGGTCGCGGTGCCTGGTGATCAGGTCGTCGAAGCTGGTTCCCTTCGTCTGCCCCCCCGCCACCCACACGAATGACGGGAAGGCCTGCATGGCAGAGTCCGCCGCATGCGGGTTCGTGGCCTTCGAGTCATCGATCCAGCGCACACCATCGATCTCAGCGACCTCGGCAATACGATGCCCAGCCAGCTGCAGATCACGCAGGCCTCTGGCAACGGCTTGGGGCGGGACCCTCAGGCTCCGCACGAGTGCGGCGGCGGCACAGGCATTGGCGACGTTGTGAGGAGCGAACGGCTGCACGTCGGACACCTTCGCCAGCTCCAGTGCTGAACTGCGCCGCTGCGGCACGAAGGCACGGTCGACGATCAGCTCATCCACCACCCCCACCATCGAGATAGCAGGGATGCCGGTGGTGAACCCGATGGCGCGGGCTCCCTCGGTCACCTCAGCCTCCTCCACGAGCCTTTCGGTCTCCGGCTCAGCCACGTTGTAGACGCAGGCGTTCGTGACCCGCTCGTAGATCCGCGCCTTGTCCGCCACGTAGCGCTCATAGCCGCCGGGGCCGTTGTAGAACTCCAGGTGGTCCTCGTGGAGGTTCAGCACCACGGCGGAGTGGAGGGCGACGGTGTGCACCCAGTGCAGCTGGAAGCTGGACAACTCGACCACCAGGGCGTCATAGGGCTCCTCGTCGAGGATGGCCTCCACGATGGGACGGCCGATGTTCCCGACCGCCGCCGCCCGCATGCCGGCGGCGCGGAGCATGGACTCAGCCATCTGGGTCGTGGTGGTCTTGCCGTTGGTCCCGGTGATCCCAAGCCACGGGATGACGCGGTCTGGCTGCTGCATCCGCCAGGCCAGCTCCACATCCCCCCACACGGGAATGCCACGCCTCAAGGCCTGGGTGAGCAGCAGAGTGTCGGGCCGCCAGCCAGGGGACGTGACCACCAGGCTGGTGTCGGGCGGCAGATCCGAGGTGGCTCCCGGCCCGAGCCGCACCTGGGCGCCAAGGGTCTCGAGGATGGCTGCCTTCTGGGCATGAGAAGGCGACTCGTCAAGGACCGTGACGTGAGCGCCGAGCGACAGCAGCCCGTCGGCAGCCGCATATCCCGAGACCCCAAGGCCCGCGACCACGGCGTGCACTTGGCTCCAGTCGCTCAGCCGGTTCGCCGTCAAGAGGAACTGATTCACTGACCGACCAGCCATTCCGAGTAGAAGATACCGATACCGATGGCAACGCAGAGCCCGCAGATGATCCAGAACCGGATCACGACCGTGACCTCCTGCCAGCCGAGGAGCTCGAAGTGGTGGTGGATGGGGGACATCTTGAAGATGCGTTTGCCCTTCGTCGCCTTGAAATAGCCAACCTGCAGTGCGACGGACCCGGCCTCCATGACGAATAGGAAGCCCATGATCACCAGCAGCAGCTCGGTGCGGGTCATGATGGACAGCCCGGCGAGAGCGGCACCGATTGCCATCGAGCCCGTGTCTCCCATGAAGATCCGCGCCGGCTTGGCGTTCCACCACAGGAACCCGAAGCAGGACCCGGCCAGCGCGGTAGAGACGACAGCCAGGTCGTAGGGGTCGCGGACCTCGTAGCACAGCGGCCCCACGCTGGAGACCCTCCCGCACCACTGATTGAACTGCCAGATGTTGACCAGGGAGAACGTGGCGAATACTAAGGTCGCGCTGCCTGCGAGCAGGCCGTCGAGGCCGTCGGTGAGATTGGTCGCGTTCGGCCAGGCCATCAGCAGGAAGACGATCCAGATCACGGCCACAAAGAACGGCAGGTGCAGCCAGGGCAGGTCCCGCAGGAAGGAGACGAACTCGGATGCGGGCCGCAGCCCCCGCCCGTCGGGGAAATTGAGCGCCAGCACTGCGAAGACGCCGCCGATGGCGAACTGCCCGATCAGTTTGCCCCGGGGGGTGAGTCCCAGCGAACGCTCCTTCGATATCTTCGCCCAGTCGTCAAGGAAACCCAGGAGCCCGAGGGCGGTCATCACCCCGACGAGCAGGACCCCGGATATGGTCACCGGCTCCCAGAAGATGAGGTGGGCGGCGAAATAGGCGAAAGTCACCGAGGCAACGATCACGACCCCACCCATGGTGGGGGTGCCGCGTTTGGTGAGGTGCTCCTTAGGGCCGTCGTCACGGATGAACTGCCCATACTGGCGGCGGGTCAGGAACTTGATGAACTGCGGGGTGAGCAGCAGTGTCAGGAGCAGGGAAAGGCCGCCTGCGAGCAGGATGGTCCTCACTGGGCAACGCCCCCGCTCCTTGAAACCACAGCATCCGCTACCAGCTCCAGACCCACGCTCCGCGAGCCCTTGACCAGCAGCAGGTCACCCGGGCCAAGTTCCAGCAGGCTAGCCTCCTCGCGGGTGGCGGCCCGGCCCTGGCAGCCCCGGCCGCGTGCCGCTTCCGCGACGATCTCGGCGAACTCCCCGACCGCGATCACCTCATCAATCCCTAGCTCGGCCGCGAGGGCACCCGCCTCAGCATGCAGCCTGTCAGTGTCGGGCCCAAGCTCCAGCATGTCGCCCAGCACCGCGACCGCACGAGCACCCGGACGACGGAGCCGCTGCCTGGCGGCCAGGTCAGCGGCAGTGCGCAGCGCAGCAGCCATGGAGTCGGGGTTGGCGTTGTATGAGTCGTTCAACACGATCCTGTCCTCACTACAGCGCACCAAGTCCATACGCCAGTCAGACCGGGCCTCAGCGCCCGAGAGTGCGTCAGCCACCTCCGTCACAGTCATCCCTGCCGCCAGGGCAGCCGCTGCGGCTGCCAGGGCGTTGGAGACCTGATGACGGCCGATGACTCTCAGCGCAACCGGCGCGGACAGGCTCTCCCCATCACGGGAGGCCACCAGGGTGAAACCGGCCCGGGAGAACTCGTCACATACGACGTCACGCGCCGTCACCAGTAGATCAGCCCCGGAGGGCAGATCGCCCTCTCCGAACCAGGCCACTTGCGCGGCGGTGGCCTCCCGCATGGCGCGGCAAGCCGGGTCGTCGGCATTCAACACCGCCCAGCCATTGGGTTGCAGGCCAGCGATGATCTCGGATTTAGCCTGAGCTGTCTGCTCGATCCCGCCGAACTCCCCCACGTGAGCGCGCCCGATATTGAGCACCACCCCGACGTCGAGCCCCACCAGCGAGGTGAGCCACTCGATGTGCCCCACCCCCCGGGAACCCATCTCGCTGACCAGGAAGCGGGTGGAGTCATCGACCCGGCATGCCGTCAGCGGAACACCGATCTCATTGTTCTGGCTGCCCGCTGGAGCGACCGTCGGGCCCTTGGCCTCCAGCACCTGCGCCAGGAGGTCCTTGGTGGAGGTCTTCCCGGACGATCCCGTCACACCGAGACTGACCATCCCCCGGGCACGCGCCTCCCGCACCAGGCCCCGGGCCAGCCACGAGAGTCCCTGGACAGAGTCCTCCACCAGGACATGGGCCACCCCGGCATCAGTCACATGGTTGCCGAGCACAGCTGCGGCCCCGGCGGCGGCAGCCTCACGAGCGTATGCATGACCATCGACCCGGGCCCCGGGGATGGCGACGAAGAGACTGCCGGGAGTAGCCACGCGATTGTCGATCACCACATCGGGACCGGCCACGGCATCCTCGCCCACAACCTCGACGGCGGCTGGCTGCATCAGATCCACCAGCTCGCTGAGCCGCCTCGCCCTCATCGACCACTTCCTTCCATCCGTCGCCAGGCCTCGAGAGCAACTACGGCATCGTCGAAGGCCACGATCCGGTCTCCTATCTGCTGGCCCTGCTCATGGCCCTTCCCGAGAATCGCCACAACACTATCGCGGCCAGCGGTGGCAAGGGCCAAATCGATCGCCTGGCCCCGTCCCCCCACCTCGATGACCCGCGCCCGGGAATCCGCGGTTCCAGCAATCATCGCAGCCCGGATACTGGCCGGATCCTCGCTCCGGGGATTGTCATCGGTAATGATCAGAATGTCACTGCGGCTGCTCGCCGCGTGTCCCATCATGGGGCGCTTGTCCGGATCCCGGTCCCCCCCGCATCCGACGACGGTGATCACCTGCGCGAACCCCTGAAGGGCTTCTAGGGTGGCCGCCACCGCCTGCGGGGTGTGGGCGAAGTCCACGATCACGGTGGGCGCGTTGCCGGGCAGCGGCAGCACCTGCATCCGTCCTGGCACCTGAGCCTGGGCCAGGCCAGGCAATGCGAGGCCGGCGGGGACCCCCGCCCGCTCCAGCATCGCGATGGCGACCGCCGCATCGACCATGTTGTGCCAGCCAGGCAGCCCGAGACTCACCGTCACCTCCTCGGAGGGGGTGCGAAGCCGGGCACGACCACCCAGCGGGGCAACCGGTTCGTAGCCCGTGAGGCGGTAGTCAGCCTCGTCGCCGGTTCCGGCTGTCGCGACCGGCAGACCGGCTGCGCGGGCCTGGGCGGCCACCTGGCGGCCATGCTCGTCGTCGATCCAGACGACGGCGGCCCTGGTGTGTTCCGGGGTGAACAGCGAGGCCTTGGCCTCGAAGTATTCCTCCACGGTGTGGTGGAAATCGAGATGGTCTCGCCCCAGGTTCAGGAAGGCAGCAACCTCGAACCTGATCGCGTCGACCCTGGCCATGGCCATGGCATGGCTGGAGACCTCGATCGCCACGGCCTCGGCGCCCTGCTCCCTCATCACCGCCAGCAGTCCCTGGAGGTCCGGGGAGTCCGGAGTGGTGACTGTCCCGCGGCCGGAGGCCAGGGCTCTGCCGCCGATGCGGAATCCCAGGGTCCCGATGGTGCCAACCCGCCGTCCCATAGCGGCGAGCGTGGCCTCCAGCAGGGCAACCGTGGTGGTCTTGCCGTTGGTGCCGGTGACCCCGAAGAGCTCAAGTCCCCGCGCCGGCTCACCATAGACCCGCGCACTCACCGCGGCCATCACCGGGCGCAGCCTCTCGCTGACCAGGATGGGAACCCCCGGGTCACCAGCGGCACTGGCCCCCTCAGGGTCGGTGAGGACAGCGACCGCCCCGCGTCCCACCGCCTGCCCGGTGAACCCCGCTCCATGGGCATGCAGCCCCGGTAGCGCCACGTAGAGGTCACCAGGCCGCACCAGGCGTGAGTCCAGGCACACCCCCGTGACGAGGACCTCCCCGGCATCACCGCAGACGCCGAGTCCCTCGAGGACGTCACCGAGCCCGGCTGCGGGAACCACAGCGGGCCGGAGCGTGTTCACTCCCATGTCAGAGGTTCTTTCGGGGCCGGTGTGCTGGAGGGCACCACGTTATACCTGGGCAGCGCCATCTGGAGCACGTTGTTGACCACGGGAAGGGCCAGCTGGCTGCCGAGGTTGCCGTTGGTGGGCTGGTCGAGCACAACATAGACGAGCAGTTGCGGCTTGTCCGCCGGGGCGACACCCACGAAGGATGAGGTGTAGCCGTTGTAGCACTTGCAGCTGGGGTCATACCGCTGGGCAGTACCCGACTTGCCAGCCGTACGGTAGCCGGGGATGGCCCGCTCTGAGCTGGCGCTCGTGATGACAGCCTCCATCATGTTCACCACCATGCCAGAGGCCTCCTCGGAGATCACGCGGTGTGAGGATGGAGCGGCCAGTGACACCGGGGTCCCGTCGGGATTCGTCGCCGAGCGGATGATCTGCGGCTGGTGATAGGTGCCTCCGTTCACAGCGGCTGACAGCGCGGCCCCCATCTGGACGGTCGTGACCGAGAGTCCCTGCCCAAAGGAGATCTGGTCGCGCGTATAGTCGGCCATGTCGGCTGCGGGCACTGACCCGGCGCTCTCGGCGGGCAGTCCCACCCCCGGGACCGAACCGAGACCGAAGGACGTGAGGTACTCGTGCAGCTTCTCCCTGTCCATCTGGCGGGTCAGTTTGATGGTGCCGATGTTGGAGGACTGCGCCATCACGCCACGTGCGGTCAGCTTGATCTGCCCGTGCTCGAATGAGTCGGTGACGTACCCACCCCCGGAAGCGATCCGGGCCGGGATGTCGACTTTTGTGTCTGGCGTGACCAGGCCCGAGTCGGCGAGAGCGGCCATGGTCAGGACTTTCTCGGTGGATCCCGGTTCGAAGGCCTCCGTCACGGTGCGGTTCCCCAGGTTCCCTGGATCAGCGGCCCCAGGGTTAGCAGAGTCGAAGGACGGCGCCGTCGCCAGGGCGAGGATCTCGCCGTTGTTCGGGTTCATCACGAGGATGGATCCCGTCTTCGCCCCGGCCTTCGCAATGCCATCGGCCAGCGCCTGCTCCGAGAACCACTGCAGGTCCGCATCCAGCGTCAGGGAGTAGTTGATGCCGTTCACCGGGGGGGGTGAGAACATTAGTCCCCAGCGGGATACGCCCGTAGGTGGAGTGCTCATAGACTTCCTGGCCAGGGGTGCCCGCCAGCTGCGAGTCGAGCAGGCCCTCAAGCCCCGCGGAGCCCTTTCCCTCGCCGTTGACGAAACCGACGACGTTGCTCGCCAGCGCCCGGTTCGGGTAGGTGCGCATGGGGTCGGGCTGGGCAAACAACCCATACCAGCGACGCTTGCCGTCGCCGTCGATTCCCTTGCGCATGTCGTTCTCGATCTCGGTCCAGGTGGCTGCCGGGACATGCCTGGCGATCTCCGCATGCTTGGAATCCTTGGTCAGCAGGATCTCAAGGTACTTCGACTCGCTGCCCCCCAGATGCGTGGCGAGGATCTTGGCGACGGCCTGCGGCGCCGCTTCCGCCTCCTCCTGCTTCTTGGCACTGACCGCGTAGCGCTTGTCTGCACCATTGGACTGCACCATCTCTGGGTCGGCTGTGATGTGCATCGCCGGCTCGGTGGCAGCGAGTACCACTCCGTTGCGGTCGGCGATCATCCCCCGGTCGGGCAGCAGCTCGCGCGTGTTCTGCATCTTCTCCGCCGCCTGCGCGGCGAATGTCTGGGCCTCCAGGGCTTGCAGCTGGACGGCACGCCCAACGCAGACGACCACCAGCAGCAGCAGGGCCATCATGAACGCGCGGATGCGCATGCCGGAACGGCCCAGGGGCATCCGCCACACGCGGCGGTAACGCCGGCCATGCGACGCCCTGCGGGTTGCCGGCCCGCTCCGGGAGCGGCCCGGTGGACGCGGACTCACTGTTCACCCATCTCAGTCTGCGCAGTCGCCTGCCCTGCCGACTCTTGCGTCTGCTGGGCTGCCGGCGGGGTGGGGTCCGGGGTTGCCGTGGCCGCGGGCTGGCGGGACGGGGACCGCCCTGTCAGATAAGGAGCCTCGTTTCCGCTGACCGGTGTGGGCTCTCCGAGGACACTGCCGTTTGACAGATCCACGAACGCCGGGAACGGGTTCGGCACCATCCCGAGTTCCGAGGCACGCAGGGCCAGGGACCCGCTGCTGGAGACTCCCTGGAGCTCGGTGCGGAGCGCAGCTGCCTTGTAGGAGAGCTGGTTGGCCTCCTTACGGAGGTTCGTCAGGTCACGGGACTGCGCACCAACCTGGGTGGTGACCACCATGACGGCCCCCATCCCGACCACCACCAGGACCGCGAGAATCACCAGAAACCCGAAGGTGGAGACACCTGCCTTGACCGGGGGGGACGAGTCGCAGCCGGGGACGTGACGGTTCCCGGTCGTGGTGCTCGGCTTCAGCGGCGAGGGCGCTCACTATGCCTCCTTGATTCGGGTTGCGGCGCGCAGCCTGGCGGATGCCGCACGAGGGTTGGACTGGGTTTCCTGTTCAGCGGGCCGTTCCGCCCCCCTCGTCAGGAGCTTGAACCTGGGTTGGAGGTGTTCGGGGACGACCGGCATGTCCCGCGGCGCCCCGTCGGCAACCAGGGCCGCGAAATGCTGCTTCACCATCCGGTCCTCCAGGGAGTGATAGGCCAGGACCGCGATCCGGCCACCGACTGCCAGGGCTCCCGTGGCGGCGGGCAGGAAGCGTCCCAGCACGGCCAGCTCGTCGTTGACCGCGATCCGGAGCGCTTGGAAGGTGCGTTTCGCAGGGTGTCCAGGAGCCTGCCTGGCAGCGGCGGGAATAGCGCTGGAGATGATCTCGACGAGCTGAGCTGACGAGGTGAGGGGCTCGCTTCCCCGCGCCTGCACGATCGCGGTGGCAATGCGTTCCGCGAACCTCTCCTCGCCGTAGCGGCGCAGGATCTGGGTGAGTTCTGTCGTGGGAGCGGTGTTGAGCAGGTCGGCGGCGGTGGGCCCCTCACCGGCGCTCATGCGCATGTCGAGGGGGGCGTCCACCCGGTAGGCGAAGCCCCGGTCCCGGCGGTCGATCTGGAGGGAGCTGAGCCCAAGGTCGGCCAGGACTGCCTGGACCTGACCAATCCCGAGACCGGCGAGCACATCGGGTAGCTCGTCGTAGACGGCCTTGACCAGGGTCACCCGCCGCGCGAGGGGCCCAAGCCTTTCTCGCGCGACAGCCAAGGCATCAGGGTCACGGTCGATGCCGACGAACCGGGCCGAGGGCGCTGCCTCTAGAAGGCCGCGTGCGTGTCCGGCGAGCCCAAGGGTGCAGTCGACACAGACGGCACCGGGCGCGACGAGGGCCGGGGAAAGCAGCTCGATGACCCGGCCGATCATGACCGGATCATGCACGTCCGTGCTCATCCTCCGCTTCCCTCCCTTCGTCTCGTGTGCCCAGTGGTGTTGCCGGTCCGGTGCCCGGGGCGGAGGTTCCTCCACCGGAGTCGCACCTGGCCTCGGGGAAGAAAGGCCAGGGTCGCCCCGGTGATGGACCACCGCCTCGGGGGCTCACTGCCCCAGCTGGGACAGCAGTTCGGCATCAAGTTCGGCGAAACCTGACTCCTGCTCCGCCTGGTATTCGGCCCAGTGCTCGGCGTCCCAGATCTCAGCCCGGTTCATGGCACCGATCACCACGACGTCGCGTTCCAGACCCGCATAGGCGCGCAAGATCGGGGGAATCGTGATCCTGCCCTGCCGGTCTGGGACCTCGAAGCTGGCTCCTGCGGTCAGCATGCGCTGATAGTCACGGACCTGCTTCAGCGTGGAAGGCGCAGCGCTCACGGGGGCCATGAGTGCCTCGAAAGTGTCTTTGGGGTAGATGGCGAGTGCCCGTTCCTGGGTGCGCGTCACGACCAGCCCCCCTTCGAGGGCTTCCCGAAACCTCGCAGGAAGGATCAGACGTCCCTTCTCGTCCAGCTTCGGCGTGTGAGTGCCCAGGAACAACCGGAAACCCCCTCTCCTCCACAAAGCCCCCACTTCGCTCCACTTAGCACCACATTACCCCACTTTCCTCCACTCAGACCCCACCTCGGCCATGTCATGCTCATTGGGCGTGTTGAATCAATGCCCTAGGCTTCATCCACGTCGAGAAAGCGTCGCGAGTCCCTAGGAGCCCCATGACCCAGACCGCTGCCGCCCCCTTGGCCCTGGCCGAGGTAAGCGCCCTGGCAAACCGGATTAAGCAGTCAATCGGCATCGTCATCGAGGGGAAACCGCACCAGATCCACATGGCTGTGCTGGTCTTGCTTGCCGAAGGCCACCTGCTGCTGGAAGACGTCCCGGGGGTGGGCAAGACAGTCCTCGCCAGGGCTCTTGGCCGCTCCATCGCGGGCGCGGTCAGCCGCATCCAGTTCACGCCCGACCTGCTTCCGAGCGATGTCACCGGCGTGTCTGTGTTCAACCAGCAGACCCGCGAGTTCGAGTTCAAGCCCGGCGGCATCTTCGCCAACATCGTGCTGGGGGACGAGATCAACCGGGCCTCGCCCAAGACCCAGTCGGCTCTGCTGGAGGCGATGGCCGAGGGACAGGTCTCAGCAGACGGCCAGACCTACCGGCTCAAGCGGCCCTTCATGGTGGTGGCCACGCAGAACCCCATCGAGATGGAGGGCACCTATCCCCTGCCCGAGGCCCAGCGCGACCGCTTCATGGCGAGGATCGAGATGGGCTACCCCGGCCACCAATCCGAGGTGGCGATGCTCACAGCACAGGCCGAGGGCGATCAGCTCGCCACCGTCCAGCCCGTTACAGATGTCGCCCACGTGGAGCGGGCCATCGCGGCGATACAGAGGATCTACGTCGCTCCCGTGATCAACGACTACATCGTGCGCCTGGTGGCCGCCACCCGCGGGCACCCGGAGCTCCGCCTCGGTGCAAGTCCCCGCAGCTGCGTTCATCTGATGCGCGCCGCACGGGTCGAGGCATCTCTCCAGGGACGCGACTACGTCATCCCAGAGGATGTCGGCAATCTGGCTGTCCCGGTGCTGGCCCACCGGGTGCTGCTGACAGTCGATGCCCAGGTCGCGCGGCAGTCGAATGAGACCGTCATCGAGCACATCGTCGCCTCCACCCAGCCGCCGCACCGGAGCTGAGATGCGGGGGTTCCGCTTCGGCCTGACAGGACGCGGCCTGGCCATGCTGACCATCGGCAGCCTCCTGGCGGCAGGCGCATCAGTCATCGGAGAGCCCGACCTGGCATGGGTGGGGGTCTTCGTCGCTGCCCTGCCCATAGTGGGCCTTGTCGCCGTGCTGGCGCTGCCGCCCCGCCTGGCCTGCGAACGCTCAGTCCTGCCCGAGTCCCTGCCGGTGGGGGAGACCGCGCGTGTGAACCTCCTGGTCGCCAGCCGGAGGACTATCTCTTTCTCGGCGCTCAGCTTCCGGGACCAGTTGCCGTCCCAGCTGGGCAGGGACGCCACCTTCGAGCTCATCCGGGGGCTGGGACGGTGGCACCAGGCAGCCGGATACGACGTGTTCGCCCAGCAGCGTGGCCATTTCCAGCTGGGACCTCTCAGGGTGCGTAACCTCGATGCCTTCGGCGTCGCCTGGCGCAGCTGGCAGGCAACCGGGCGCACCACATCACTGCGCGTCACGCCACGCCTATGGCCGCTGGCGCTGCCCCGGGGCGGCCGCACCTCGGGCGCCAGCGGAGACGCCACTCCCCAGCGCATCGGGCACGCCGGCACGGATGACGTACTAGTGAGGGAGCACCGTCATGGCGACGGGATGCGCCGCGTGCACTGGCGGATGAGCGCGAAACGCGGCGAGCTCATGGTGCGGCTGGAGGAACAGCCCTGGGACCCCGCCATGACAATCATCGTCGACACGCGTTCCACAGCCCACATCGGGGAGGGCCCCGGATCCACACTCGAGTGGGTGCTCTCACTTGCGGCCTCGCTGGCCACCGAGCTGCTCAACGACCGGCTTCGGGTCAGCCTCCTCAGCGCAGACGGACTGATCTTCCGCCCCATCCACGGCGAGTCCATGGGAGCGGCAACCCGGCTGCTGGCCACGGTGACCGACGTGGAGCCATCCGGCCGCGCCTCCCTGGAGGACTGCCTGGCGGATCCGGATGCCCTCGGCACTGCGCAGACGGTGGTGGCCGGGCTCGGCCTGCTCAACTCCCGTGACGCCGCGTCGCTGGTTGCCGCCACCGCCCGGATAGCCGAACTCGATGCCCTAGTTCCCGATCCGCGGGCCTTTAAGCTCCCGACGGCAGTGACAGCCGCCCATGAGGAGGCCTGCCAGCTGCTGGTGGCCTCTGGCTGGAATGTGTCGGCCTTCGGCCCCGGCACAACAGTTCCTCAAGGATGGGGCCAGCTCATCGCCCGCCAGGAGGCCCGATGACCAGAAGACCCCCGGCCCTGCTCCCCATGGTGATCTCGGTGGCCGTGGCCCTGGGAATGCTGGCTCTAGCGCCCCTGTTCACGGCCCCTGTCCTAACAACCAACCTCATGCTGACTGTGGGCGTGCCGGGCCTTCTCGCCGCTGTGACCTCGCTGCTGAAGCTGAGACGCGGCTGGACCATACTTCTGCCCCTGATCGCCGGAGGCTGCCTGCTGTGCTGGCTGGGGAGCAGCACGGCCGGCAGCACCGACCCCCTACGGGCTGTCCCCGGCCTCTTCACAACCGGAGTGCAGGTCCTGCGGGAATCCCGTCCGCCGATGCCCGACAACCCAGCGCTCAGCTGGCTGCTCCTGCTGTTCGCTTTCACCCTGTGGCTGATCTCCTACCTGTTGGCCGATGCGCTGGAACAGCCAGCCTGGACGCTGGCCCCCCTAGCGCTGCCCTACGGCATCGCCGCCCTCGTCCATCCAGCGGATCTCAGCGTCACGGGATTCCTGCTGGTCGCGGCCGGCTACACGGCGGTCCTGCTCACGGCTGGCGGCCCAGGACTGACCGGGGGTGGAGCCGGGTTCCAGTCGGCCCGGGGAATCACCGGCCTGCTCGCAGCCGCCCTGGCCGCGGCCCTGACTCTCAGCGTCACCTCCGCCCTGCCCATGGGGCAGAAGCAGCCGTGGTTGAACAACGGCTCTGACAAGCCAATTCAGCTCAGCGACCCCACCATTGAGTTGAGCCGCAATCTCCAGCGCCCAACACCTGTGGATGTCCTCAGCTACCGCGCCAACGATGGGAAACCCCACTACCTACGAACCACCGCGCTGACCCGCCTGACCACCGAGGGCGCCCAGCTGGAGTCCATGAGGCTGCGCGCCTCAGGACTCGCTGAGGCCTACGACTCGCCCGGGACCAGGGTCGAGGTGGATGTCTCGATGCGATTCCCCTCCCAATACCTGCCGGCGCCATTCGCCGTGGAAGGTTTCGACGCGCAGGGAAACTGGGGATTCGACCAGAACACCCTTTCCGTCGTCGCCACGGGAAACGAGGGCCCGGCGCAGACCTCGAATCTCGACTACCAGGTCACATCGGTGGTGCCCGAGGCCGGGTCAGCCGTGGCGGGCGCCCGCGCGGGAACCGACCCAGGGGGCGGGGAGACCTTGAAGGTACCCGACGGCCTCTCCGACGACGTGCGCTCCCTGACGGAGAGAATCACCCAGAACGCGGCCAGTGACGGCGCCAAGGCGCAGGCCATCGAGGCCTACCTGAACTCCGACGAGTTCACCTACACCCTGCAGGCCCCCACATCGACCGGGGCGGATGCCGTCAGCACCTTCCTGTTGCAGGACCGCGCTGGCTACTGCATCCACTACGCCACCTCCATGGCTGTGATGGCCAGGATCCTGGGAATCCCGTCGCGTATCGCAATCGGATTCACCAGTGGCACGCCTGCCGGGGATCGCTACCAGGTGACCACAGACAACATGCATGCCTGGCCCGAGCTGTATTTCGAGGGCCTGGGGTGGGTGCCTTTCGAGCCCACCAAGTCCATCGGCGCCTCCTCTTCGGACAGCGGAACCAGCTCGGCTCCGCCGAGCTCCGCACCCAGCACATCGCCGATCCCGGAGCCCAGCGACGAGGCGTCCCAGACTCAGCCGGCCCCACCTTCGTCGGCTCCAGCAGCGCCCTCGCCCTCACCCAAGTCACCCGAGACGCAAACCCCTGGGAGCGGAGGAACCAGAAACGCGGCGGGACTGCTCTGGCTGCTTCCCGTGGTGCTGCTGCTGGCTGCGCCCGCCGGGATCCGGCTGGCTCTCAGACTCTGGCGCCTACGCACCGGCCAGCCGCCGGTCGCGGCTCCCGCCGCCGCGTGGCGGGAGCTGGCTGCCGTGTACACCGACCTCGGACTGGACTTCGCCACGGGATCCCCCGTCGCGGCGGCCAAAGCCATGGGTCAGACCCTGCCTCCAGCAACTGCAGGACACCTCATCGAGGTGGCTGAGGTCGTGCAGCGCAGCCAGTTCGCCAGGCAGAGCCCTGCCGTAGACCAGCTTCCTGCCCAGGTCAAGCAGCTGAGCCGCGAACTTAGACTCGGTATTCCACGCCTGAAACGTCTCCTCGCAACTATGCTTCCAGCGTCCCTGTGGCGGCGAGGCGGGCGAGCTCGTTGAGCACCTCGGAGGTGGTTTTCCACCTATCTGGCAAGGCACCTACAATGGGCCTCTCAGGGCGGGGTGCCCAAGGAAACACGACAGGAGGCCACGATGGCTTTGTCTGAGCAGGAGCAGAAGCGCCTGGAACAGTTAGAGGCATCGCTGCTCGCTGAGGACCCGAAATTCGCGGACACCCTGAGGGGGAACTCCCAGTTCCGGGTTCAGCGCAGGCGAGCGGCCCTGGCCGGGCTGGCCTTCGTGGCCGGTCTCGCCGCGCTGGTGATCGGGGTGCAGATCCAGCCGGCGATCTCCATCGCGGGTTTCGTCATGATGCTTGTTTCCGCCATCGTCGGCATCAGCGCCTGGTCGCGGATTGAGGGCCAGGAGGAGACGAAGCGGCCCTCAAAGCCTTCGGGCCAGGCCTCGTCATCCGGAGCAGAAGACTTCATGAGCAAACTGGAGGAACGCTGGCGCAAGCGCCAGCAGGGTGGCGACCTCTGAGCCGTGGCCGAATCACGACTTCCAGCCTCCTCCGGTTTCACCGTCATCAGATACCGCCTGACCAATGGCTTGGAGCTGGCGCTGCTCCCAGCCCCCGAGACCCCAGCCGTCGCGGTGAATCTCAGCTTCCAGGTCGGCTCCGTTGACGAGACACCGGGCCGCACGGGTTTCGCCCATCTCTTCGAGCACATGATGTTCCAGGGCTCAGCCCAGGTCGCCTCCGGCGAGCACATGTCCATGATTGAGGCCGCCGGCGGTAACGTCAACGCTTTCACCTCCACTGACCGCACCGTCTACCATGAGTGCGTGCCGATAGGAGCGCTGGAGCTGGTGCTCTGGCTGGAAGCGGACCGGCTGCGCAGTCTCGCGGTGACCCAGGAGAACCTCGACGCCCAGCGTGACGTGGTCACCCAGGAGAAACGCCAACGCTACGACAACCGCCCCTACGGGGATCTGCTGGCGGAGTTGGTGGGGCAGCACTTTGGGCCTGACCACCCCTATGGGCACCTGCCCATAGGCTCCATGGAGGATCTGGCCGCAGCAGGCCTGGACGATGTGGCGGCCTTCCACGCGACGTGGTACCGCCCCTCCCATGCGAAGCTGGTGATCTGCGGGGGCATCGACGCCGAAAAGACCATCGCCCTGGTCGAACAGCATTTCAGCGACCTTGAGAATGCCTCACCACCCCCCCGGGAAACCATCACCACTCCCACCCTTGACGGTGGAGACCTGACCCTGACCGGGGATGTACCCCACCCCCTACTGTACTGCTCCTGGCAGGCCCCGGCCGCGGGTGACCCGGACCAGCTGGCACTCGAGCTGGGCCTGTCGATCCTGTCTGAGGGCCACGCCTCCCGACTCCATCGCCGCCTGGTGCGGGAAAGCGGTCTCGCGCATGAGGTACATGGGACGGTGCTCGGACACCTGCGTGCACCCTCCATCGCTTCGCTCAGCGCCAGGCCTGCCGATGGGGTGGACACCAGGGACCTTGCCGAGGCCTTCGCGCATGAGCTAGCTGTCCTGGATTCCCCATCCGAACAGGAACTCGACCGCGCCAAGGCCCAGTATGAGCGCAGTTGGCTGTCGGAACTCGCCACCGTCGAAGATCGCGCCGAGGCTGCCGCCGAGGCCTGGGCTACCTGGGGCGACCCTGCGCTGGTCAACCGTAGGCTGGCAGACCTCGCGGCCGTCACCCCCGACGATGTGTCGCGCGTCCTAGCCAACCAGCCATCCTTGAGCCAGCTGCACTATCTCCCGAAGGATGCCTCGTGAGACGTCCCGCCATAGCCGAGCCCCAGCCCTGGCTCTTCCCCACACCCGAGAAGAGCACACTCAGCTCAGGTCTGGAGCTGGCTTTCATCCAGGTGCCCGGACAGGCCCTGGCCTCGGTGGAGCTGGTGTTGCCCACGCCCCTCGAAGCTGAACCACGGAACCTGGAGGGCATCGCGAACGTGGGTCTACACGCCTGCGACGAGGCCACGGTGACGATTCCTGACATCGTGGAACGCCTGGAGCTCCAGGGGGCTGCGCTGAGCGGGCATGCGGCTTGGGGACACACGCGGCTGGGGCTGAGCGCCCCAGCACGCCGCCTGCCGCAGGTGCTGGAGCTTTTCGCGTCCGTCATCAGGGAACCGGCCTTCGACGAAACCGACGTGGCACACCACATCGAGAACCAGATCGCGGCCTGGAAGACCCGGCGAGCCTCTCCCAGCGCCATGACCCGGGACTCTCTGAGAGCCTCACTGTTCGGCATGAACCAGCGGGAGGGACGCCCCATAGCGGGCACGCCCGAGACCCTGGCGGCCATCACCAGGAAGGCCGTCCAGGATTGGCATGCCCGCACCTGGGTTCCCGAAGGAGCGACCCTGATCATCGCGGGAGACCTGGCTGAGAACCGCGAGGACGACCTGACGGCGCCTTTCGAGGTCTGGTCCGGCAGCCGTTCCCCCGCCCCAGCGCCGCAGGGGGTTCCCGGGCCGCCCGGGATCGTGCTGGTTGACCTGCCCCAGGCGGCACAGACCGTGGTGCAGGCCTTCATCCCGACTCCCGGACGGGAGCACTCAGACTGGACAGCCCTGAAACTTGGCGGTCACGCCATGTGCGGGGCCTTCGCCAGCCGGCTGAACCTGGAGCTCCGCGAACGCCTCGGCTACACCTATGGCATCTCGGGAGGCGTCTCACCCCGCCGTGGGGGAGGTGCTCTCAGCATCGAAACCGCTCTGAGCAACGAGTCAGCAGCCGATGCCACGGCCCGCCTGCTGGACGCACTCGCACTGGAGACCCCCTTCTCCGACAACGAGATCCTGGACGCTGCACACTACCTAGTGCAGGTGTCGCCGCTGCACTACGAGACCGCAGCCGACATCACGGCTCAGACAGCCGCCCTGACCGCAGCCGGGCTCGACACGGGTTTCGTAAACCGCTACCAGGCGGCGCTGAGCACCACCACGACCGGACAGGTCAACACCGCCTGGCGCACCCATATCCGTCCCGATAACACCACCATCGCAATCGGGGGCCCGGCAGCGCTGCTGGCGCCGCGGCTCCAGGCCGCCGGGATCGATGCACAGGTTCTCGCAGGCGGCCCCACCGATGAAGACGATGCCTGAGCCAGCTGGCCTGGCTGCGAGGAAGACCCACCGGACGTGCGGCGGGCGCATCAGGGGCGGGAGCATGTCAAACCGCGCGCTCCCCGCCTAGAGAAAGCCTCTTTATCCTTATTGGTCAAACAGCGCGAGGGCCTGCTCCGCCTTTGCCTTTGCCTCGTTGACCCTCTGCTGATAGGTGGCCAGGTCACCGGATTTCAAAGCCTCGTCGGCGGCGGCGAAAAGATCCATGCTCTCCTTGAGGAGCGCCTTCGCCTGCTCTTTGGCGTCACCTTCGGAAGCCGGTGGTTTCTGCTGCCCCTCGGGATTCTGTTCGACGGGCTTCTCGCCGGTCTCGGCGCCCGCGTCTCCCTTGAAGACTTGGTCCAGCGCCGCTTTCAGGGTGTCCCCGATCCCGACGTGCTCACCAAAGCGCACCACGACGAACCGCAGCGCAGGATAGCCGCCGCTGGTGGCGCTGTAGATCGGCTGCACGTACATCAGACCCCCACCCACCGGCAGTGTGAGGAGGTTCCCATAGATCGCCTTGGCATTGCCCTGCCGGTTGTAGGGAAGCAGCCGCTCCGCCACGGCCTCATTCGTCGAGATCGCGTTGAAGGTCTGTCCTGGCCCGGGAATCTGCTTGGCATCTGACAGCTTGAGTGCGCGCAGCTGGCCATAGTTCGGGCTGGTGGCGTCGGCATTCACTGCCATGTAGACCGAGAGGTTCTCACGCCCCCTGGGGACGAAGACGGTGGTGTTGGAGTAATGCGCCTGCTCCTCCCCCGGCCATTTGATGGTTAGGAAATACGGCGGCTCCTTGGTCCCGCTCTCCCCACCGTTGACGGGATCGGAGGGAACCTCCCAGATGTCCGACTGCTGGAAGAAGGTGTAGGGGTTCGTCGTGTGATACAGCCCAAGCATCTGGCGCTGGACCTTGAACAGGTCCTGCGGGTAACGCAGGTGGGACATGAGCTCAGGGCTGATCTCGGACTTCGGGGTGATGAGCCCTGGATAGACCTTCGACCAAGTCTGGAGGATGGGATCAGACTCATCCCAGCCATACAGCGTGACGGTGCCGTCGTAGGCATCCACCGTCGCCTTCACCGAGTTGCGGACATAGTTGACCAGGTCGCCAGCGGTGGCTCGCTCAGAGGTGGTGCGGGTGTCCTTGGTGGCCTGAGGCCAGTCGGCCCGGGTGGAGTTCGGGTATTCCGCGGTGGTGGTGTAGGCGTCGATGACCCAGACGATACGCCCGTTGACCACGGTCGGGTAGGAGTCGGAATCGACCGTCAGGAAGGGCGCCACCTCCTTGACCCGGTCGGCGGGCACCCGGTTGAACAGCAGCCGTGAGTTGGAGTTCACCCGCTCAGAGAGCAGCAGATTGATGTCGCCAAAGCGGACAGCGAAGGCCGTCTTGTTCAGGAAGTCCCCGATGGGCACGCCGCCACTGCCCTGGTAGGTGTACTTCGTCTCGGTGTGTTCCTGGCCCCCGCCGGGGGTATCGAGCTCAACCGGCTCGGCTCCCTCAGGAGCGCCAGCGATAACCCAGTGCTTGGATTCCTCACCGAAATAGATGCGGGGCTGTTCCTGCTGGATCAATCCCTCGGTCGGGATACCACCTGAGAAGTAGTTGGGCTCCCCATTCGACTCACGCCGGTTCCCATAGGCCGCCACCAGACCGTAGCCATGCGTGTAGACCGTGTGCATGTTGTTCCAGGTGTTGCCCGCCTCAACGGCGTTCAGGTCGAGTTCGCGGGCGGCGACGACAGCGTCCGTCTCACGTCCCTCGAGGCTATAGCGGTCCACGTCAAGGGTGGAGGGGAAACGGTAGTAGCCGCGCACCTGCTGCAGCTGCTCGAAGGTGGGCCCGATGACGGAGGGATCCATCAACCTGATCGCGGGAAGAGCGGCGGCGTCAGCACGCAGCTGCCCGGCGCTGACGCTGTCAACAGCCTCATAGTCGGAGATCTGGAGCGAGTCGATGCCGAACGCGCCACGGGTCGCCTCGATGTTGTTCGCGATCCAGGGCCGTTCCAGGTCGGGCTCGTTGGGTTTGACCACGAAGTAGCGGATCCCCCACGGGTAGACCGCGGTGAGGATCATCGCAGAGACGACCAGCAGGCCGAGGGCGATACCGGGCACACTCCACTTCACCCGCCATGCATTGTAGAAACACAGCAGCGCGCAGATTCCCGCTATCGCGGCGACGATGAGGCTGGCCGGGATCCGGGAGGTGGCATCGGTGTAGTCGACGCCTGTGAAAAGACTGTTCTGGCTGGTCAGGTAGCCATAGCGGTCCAGGAAAGAGCTCACCCCGTACAGCAACAGCCCCAGCCCGAGCAGGACGGAAACCTGTCGCTGGGCGGCCTTGCCCGCTGACGGCAGGTTGCCGGTCTTGCGGAACGCCGCGGCGTTCATGGAGCCGGTCAGGAAGTGCACCAGCAGGGAACCGACCAGGCAGGCCACCACCATGAAGTTCAGATAGGCCAGCACGAACCGCCACCAGGGTAGCTGGAAAACGTAGAAGGAGGCGTCGATCCCGAAGACGGCGTCCCCCTTCCCGAAATCCGTGGCGCGGGTCCAAGCGAGGAAGGTCTGAACCTGGCTGGCAGCCACGCCACCGCCGATCAGGCCCAGCACCACGGCCGGAAGCAATATGAGTGTCCGGGAACGCCGGTCCAGATTGTCACGCAGCTGCAGCAGCAGCTCGGAATCCAGGTTCGTGCGCCGGACGGGGGGGACGCAGGCGATACGCCAGTATCAGCGACCCAAAGAAACCGCCGCCCAGCAACAGCCCGAAACCCAGGAAAAGCCCCACCCGAGCCGCCAGCTGTGTGGTGAAGACTGTCGTCGCCGAGACGCTCCTGAACCACAGATAGTTGGTGTAGAGGTGGGCGGCCAGCACCACCAGCAGCGCCAGGACCCCGAGGATCAGCACAGTGATCAGCAACGGGCTCCGCCGCCGTCGCGTACCGGCTTCAGCTTCCGCACTCATGCGGTTTCCTCCTTCAACGTGGTCAACAGGGCATCGGCGAGTCCGGGAACGAGATCCTCGGCGCCGAGTAGGTCATCCGGGTTGTTGAGGACGCGGGCTAGGCCGTGGCGGGAACCGTCACGCAGGGCTCCCACCACCACCCGGACGTCCGCACGAGCCTCATGCTGATTCACGAACTCGATGGCCTTGATGGGGTCTACAGGAATCAGGGGTTCGAACTCGGGCGGCAGGAAGGTCCGCTCCATCGCGATCGCGCAGCCCGTGACAGTCTGGGGCCACGTCAGCCTGGCGAGTCTGTCCGCTATGTCACCGCCGAGCTGGAAGTCCTCCTGCTCCACGGCGGTGAGTGCATCCGCCGCGGTTTGTGTGACTCGCCCGCGCAGCTGCGGCTCCAGTTCCAGCAGCGTCGCAGTGTCAACCAGCGCGAACAGCCTGGCCGGCTGGTCCCAGCCAAGTTCCGAGACATGACGTTCGATGTCGGCCAACGCCGCGATCAAGCGGCTCGGGTCCCCCTCAGCCACAGCTGGGCACCTCCTGCGTGGTTTGTCCTTCGTTGACCAGCTGCAGCGCAGCAATCGCATCCTTGAGGGTACCCACCGGGACCAGCCTGAGGTCTGTCTGCAGATCCCCGAGATCCGCGCAATTGCTGGCGGGCATCAGGAACAGCTTTGCTCCGGCTGCCTCGGCGCCCTTGATCTTCTCGCGGATCCCGCCGATTTTATGCACCTTCCCCGCGGCGTCGACCTGCCCGGTGCCCGCGACCACGCGCCCCTCGCGCAACACCCCGTCAGTGATGCGGTCGTAGATGGCGAGCGCAAACACCAGTCCCGCGGAGGGGCCGACGATACTGGGATCGATCCGGAAGGAGATGGAGGGAGCATACCGGTAACCGACTGACAGCGAGATCCCCGGATAAGGTGCGCCGTCCCGCTCGATGGCTGTGGTTATGGTCACGTCCTGGCTGGTACCACCGCGCAACACCCGGAATACGATGGGATCTCCAACAGCCCTGGCCCTGATCGCCGTGGTCACCTCCTCGCTGGTGGTCACCTCGCTGCCGTCAACCATTTCGATGAGATCACCGGGTTGCAGCTGCCCATTCGAGGGCCCGGAGAGGCTGACCGCGGAGATCATGGGCATCTCG
The DNA here is from genome assembly GCF_019973735.1 of Arachnia rubra. Classification (NCBI taxonomy): domain Bacteria; kingdom Bacillati; phylum Actinomycetota; class Actinomycetes; order Propionibacteriales; family Propionibacteriaceae; genus Arachnia; species Arachnia rubra. Next base: position 1,302,717 of record NZ_AP024463.1, on the reverse strand, counting down.
GTCACCGACTGTCCAGCTGCCCTGAGGGCGGCCACAGTGGCGTCGACACGGGAGGAGTCCATCTTGGCCACCCCCTCGCTCTGCACCTCCGCATTCGATTTGCCCGCAGGATAGATGGCGTCGCGCGGGAGCGTGTCGGCGTCGGCGAACAGATGCGCGAGCAGAGCCTCGGGAAGGCCGATCGGTGAATCGACACGGGTAGTGGAGACCGTGGTCATCAGCAGCCTGCCTCCCCTGCTGCTGGTGGGGATCCCCGAGATCTCGATGAGCGGCCCGTCATCTGTGCTGCCCATCACGTCAACCGTCTGTCCGGGACGCCAGGTCACGAAGGGCACCGGGGTCACTGCAAGGGCCACGGCCAGCAGAAAGAACAGCACTGTGGCCACAATTGACACCGTGTTCCGCGACAACCTCTCGCCCCTCCTTGTCTGCCCATGTCAGGTGACGGCAAGCCTACCAAGCAGACACCAGGAGCCCGGTCATCCGGAATTCCCTTGCCTCATGAGGTTGAATGGTCTTCGATAACCGGTTCTCTTGCGTGAAAGGTCTGGTACCCCAATGTCCACTCCCGGAGGGTTCGACTTCGAGCAGCTCAGGCGCATGATGGAGCAGCTCGGCATCAACTCGGAGGACCTGGATCTCGACGAGCTGATGAAACAGGTGCAGCGGTTGCAGGGCTCCGGCGGAATCAGCTTCGGGTTCACTCCGGCTGACCGGGATCCGGAGGCGGCCTGGCGAACCACGATCGCAGCGGCACGACGCATCGCCTCGGAGCTCGGGCCTGACCCAGAGCTGTCATCCGGGGAGCGCCTGGCCATAGTGGATGCCGAGCGCCTGGCCCAGTCGTGGCTGGACCCGGCAACCCAGTTCAACTCCTCCGGGCTGCCGCCGGCGGCACAGCGCCGCGAGGAGTGGATCGAGGCCACCTCAGCGGGGTGGCGGCGTCTCGTCGAACCGATCATCGAGGGGCTCGCCGACGCGCTGCAACGCGGCACCGCACAGCCCGAGGACCCGCAGTTCGCCGGCCTGTCGTCGATGCTCGCCCCCATGATGCGCTCCTCCGCATCGCTCATCTACCGCGACCGGCTGAGCAAGGTGCTGGCCGCAGTCGCCGGAAGCACGCTGACCGGTTCGGAGGTGGGCATCGCCCTGGCTGAGGACGCAGAAGTCGCTGTGCTGCCCGCTAATGTCGCCGAGTTCACCCGCGACCTCGACCTGCCCGACGGCGACGTCATGCTCTACCTGCTGCTGCGCGAGGCGGCACGCAAACGACTGTTCCACGGAGTCGGCTGGCTGTCCCCTCAGCTGGACGCGCTCCTAGCGCACTATGCCCGGGAGATCAGGATCGACTTCGAAGCCCTGTCCTCCCAGCTGGACATCGGCGGGGAGGAGGTCTCCCTGGAGGACATCGTCGCAGTCGGCGAGAAAGTGCGCGGCTCCTTCTTCAAGCCGGCCAGCACGGAGCTCCAGCTAGAGATCCTGGGACGCCTGGAGGTACTGCTGGCCCTGATCGAGGGCTGGGTGGATCACGTGACGAACCGGGCGGCCTCGAACTGGATGACCAATGCCACCCAACTCGATGAGGTGGTGCGCCGCCGCCGCGCCTCCGCGGGCCCGACACGTGAGGTGTTCCGCGACCTGCTGGGCCTGGAGCTGCGGCCCCGTCTCGTACGGGATGCGGAGAACCTGTGGGCGGCCCTGGAACACCGCCACGGGCCCGTCGAGCGCGATGACGTCTGGCGGCACCCGGACATGCTGCCAACCGCCCGGCACCTGGAGGACCCGCTCTCCTACGTACATCCGTCGCATCGCAGCGAGGACGACGGCGACTTCGACGCCGAACTGCGCAAGCTGCTGGGCGAGTGATAGCGAGTGACACTTGACGAAAGTGCCTGCAAGCGGTTGACTAATACCACGGTCCCCACCCGGGCCGGCTCGCAGGGGAAGGCGAGCTTCCGGGAGGGGGCCGTTTTGATTGTCTGAGCACCGGCCTCACTGCCCGGGGGCTATCCGCTCTGCGATGATCCGCAACACGTCCTCACCGAATCGGTCAGCCTTGACGGCTCCGATGCCGCTGATACGCAGCAGCTGGGAGCGATCGACAGGGGTGGCCTCCGCGATGGCCTGCAGTGTGGCGTCCGTGAAGATCACGAAAGCAGGCTGCGAGGCGGCGTTGGCGGTCTCGAGCCGCCATGCCTTGAGGGCCGCCAGCAGCTCCTCATCGTAGGGAGCCTCGCAGCCAGCATGGCGCCGGAGCTTGCGTTCCGAGGCATCGGTGAGCTGTCCTTGGCAGACGAAACAGGTCCGCGACCTCACACTGCCGCGACCACCCCGGTTGACCTGACTGGCCGGAGCCTGCTCCGAGGGCACGAGGCCCGTCAGGAAACGGGAGCGCACGCCCCGGCCACGCGCAGGTGAGCTGGGCCACGAGATACGCAGCCTCTGCCGGGCCCGGGTGACGGCCACATGCAGCAGACGCCGTTCCTCGGACAACGCAGGCTCCTCCTGGCTCAGGGCGAAGGGCACCATCCCCTCACGCACCCCTGCCACCGCCACCGCATCCCATTCGAGACCTTTGGCGGCGTGCATGGTGGCCAGGGTGATGGCGCTGGTGACAGGCGGTGTCTCCAGGCTGGCGCGGTCGCTGAGCCATGCGATGAACCCCGGAACAGCCCAGCCGGGTTCCCCGGCTTGCGTGTCCCGGATCATCTGGGCCAGGGAGTTGATGGACTCCCAGCGCTCCCGCTGAGCCCCCATCCCCGACGGCGCCTCCGGATTCCAGCGCATTTCGGCCAGCACCTGGTCAAGCAGCTCCCCGGGGTGGCTGTCAGGTCTGTGCTGTGCGGCACGATTCAGCCGGTTGACGGCATCACGCACCTCAGGCCGCTCCCAGAAGCGGTCGGTGCCCTTCACCTGGTAGGGGATCCGGGCGGCGTCCAGGGCGGACTCGAAGACAGGCGACTGCGCATTGATCCGGTACAGGACCGCGCACTCGCTCCACGGGATCCCCTCAGCGTGTCGCTGGCCCAGCCAGGCGGCCACGGCCCGCGCCTCGTCCTCCTCCGACCCGTCGGCATGGAACTCCGGAGGAGGAAACTCGGGGCACGTGGCACGCAGATCTCCCTGACCGGGATAGCGGCACACAATGCGATTGGCGAGCTGGACGATGGCCGGGCTGGAACGATAGTTGCGCACCAGCCGCACTGTGCGGGCATCAGCGTGTTCGGATGCGAAACCGGTCAGGCAGTCGGCCCGGGCACCTGCGAAACCGTGGATGGCCTGCTGAGGATCACCCACCACACAGATGTCGGGACGGCCATCGACCCACAGCGACACCAAACGGTGCTGGATGGCGGAGACGTCCTGGTATTCATCGACCACGAAGTGCCGGTAGGCGGTGCGGATCTGCTCAGCGGCAGCCGGACGCTCTGCGAGCAGCGCTGCCGCGCACAAGAGGATGTCATTGAAGTCGACCACCCCCGCACTGAGCTTGTGCTTCTCGTAGGCCTCCATCACCTGGGCCACGCGTTCCGGCTCCGCCCCCGCGACCTCACGGCCACGGGCAAGCCGAGCGTATTGGCTGGGCGCGACGTTGCTGGACTTGGCCCAGCCGATCTCAGCGATCAGGTCCCGCACCAGATTGGTGTCGGTGTTTCCCAGAACCTGATTGGCGGCACGCCCCACCAGCGGGAAGGGGTTGTCGAGCAGCATCGGGAACTCCGACCCGTAGGCCGCCGGCCAGAAGTAGCGGCACTGGCTCAGAGCAGCGGCGTGGATGGTGCGGGCCGACACCCTCCGCACCCCGAGCCCGGCCAGCCGCGACTTCAGCTCGCCTGCCGCCCGGGTGGTGAACGTGACTGCGAGCGTCGCTGCCGGGGCATAGCGTCCCTCCCGGACGGCGTGAGCCACCCGGTGCGTGATGGCCCTGGTCTTTCCCGTCCCCGCCCCTGCCAGCACAACCAGGGGCCGGTCCAGCAACACGGCAACCTGCCGCTGTTCGGGGTCAAGGGCATCGAGGATCGGATCACTCACGTGCACCATTGAAACAGCCTCCCACGACAAAGCTCCCCAGGAGGTGTCCGAGCAGTTTTGTCCTGGAGGGGCACTAATGTGAGCGCACACATGGAAAGGAGCAGGTCATCGGGTTGAAAAGGCAGACAGCTGAGCGCTGGGACGAACTGATCGACGCCCTGGAGGCGTGGCTCACTGCACTTCGCCCCGGCGTCCTCGACCGCGTGCAGGTGATCACCTCGTCCGCCGGTGCTGCGCGCCTGGCTGGCCAGGCGCTGGCATCCCGCATCGGCATCCTGGCGGGAGTCGATCTACTGCCAGCCGACCGGTGGGTGACGCAGCTTGAGGCGGAGCTGGGCGACGGGGAAGCGTCGCCCTGGCGCGGCCGCTCTCTGGAGCTGGCCGTCCAGGAGGTGCTGACGGACCCGGACTTCCTCGACTGCCATCCCGTGGTCGCCACACACCTCAAGGCCGGCCCGGGCAGGCTGCGCGGTGTCTCGCAGCGGGTGGCCACACTGATGCGCCGCTACCAGGAGCACCGCCCGGAGATGCTGGCGCAGTGGCTCGCCAGCCCCAGCGAGGCGGCCGAGGAACTGCCAGCACACCTGAGCTGGCAGCCAGAGCTTGCCTCGCGCATCACTGAGATCCTCGAGTGGGATCCGGTGGAGGAACTGGCACGCATGCGTTTGAGTCTCGTGGAGGCCCCCGGCCCGGCCACAGCAGTGCTGCACTGCCCCGGGCTGCCGGCAACAACGGAGTTGCTGCTGGGGGCTGCCGCCCAGGCCCAGGACATCCCGGTGCTGGAGTTGACTGGCACCACAGTCCCCGCGACCATCACCTGGCTGGGCTCCCACCACCCAGCCAGGCAGGCTGAGGTCCTGCGGGATCAGCTGTGCCATCTCCTGCAGGAGACCCCGGGCCTGGAACCCCGCGACATCCTGGTGGTGGTCCCAGACCCCGCTGCCTGGTGGCCCGCACTCAGCATGGTCTTCGCACCCCTGGAGACGCATTCCCACCCAGGCCGGCAGCTCCGCCTCCAGATCCCGGATAGAGCGCGCACTCCCAACCCGGTGCTGCGTGTCCTGGCCGAGGCCACCAGACTGCGCGATTCCCGTGCGACCGCCAGCAGCATGCTGGACCTGCTGGAGCTCGCCCCCATCGCACACCGCTGGCGCCTCCCAGGACGTGACGAACTCACGCAGCTGATCGACTCCGCCGGAATCCGCTGGGGACTGGACAGCCAGCATCGCGCAGACCAGGGACTGGGCGAGGTCACGCAGAACACCTGGGCACGGGGTCTCGACCGGCTGCTGGCTGGCCTGGCCCTGGCTCCCGGAAGCACCGCGTTACCCATCTCAGGAGCCGACGCCGTTAACAGCTCGGATCTGGAGCTGATCGGCTCGCTCACGGAGATCTTCACCCGGCTACGGCGTTACGCAACCACAGCCGGGCCCGCCACCATCCCGGAATGGGTTGCCCGGGCCGGGAGTCTGCTGGCCGAGCTCACCGGCCTGCCTGCTGCCGAGGAGTCGCAGCTCCAGGAGGCGACATCCCGTCTAGCGCGCCTCGCTGCGGAGAGCGCCACCAACCCCGTCAGGCTGACGGCGGCCGACTTCACCGACCTGCTGGAACAGCTCGCGGCAGAGCCCCCGTCCCGGCCAGCTGTGGGCAACGGCAACGTGACTATCGCCGGCCCGGGGGAACTCAAAGGTGTCGGTTTCCACATCGTCGCCCTGATCGGTTTCGAGGACGGAGGGGTTGATCCCATACCCGATGCGATACCCGGTGTCTTGCCGGATCCCCGTCAGGAGCGGCTTGAGGACCTCCTGGATCACGCACGGGCCTGCCAGCACCTGGTGGTGATACATCAGAACCGTTCCGAGACCACCAATGCCGTGCGGGAGACCCCGACGGCGCTCACCTGGCTGTGGCGGCGGCTGGAGGCAAACCCAGAGCTCCAGGAAATGCCGCCGACCAGGCAGTCAGAGAGCAATTTCACCGGCACCCACCCGAGTTTCGACACCGCGGCCCTGGAGATGGCCCAGGTCCTGCGGCGGTCCCGGCATGGCAGCGCGGTCTCCGCCACCACAGCACGGCGGCGGGCAGCTCTCGCGTTGCCGGCGAAGGATGATGGCCTGCCGGTAACCCTGGAGGAGGTGGTGCGTTTCCTACGTGATCCCGCAGCCGCATTCCTGCGGGAGCGGTTCGGCATCCGGGCGATCAACCCTCCGGAGACCAGCGATGACCTGCCGCTCAAGGCCGGCGGGCTCAAGGCCTGGGGCATCCGCTCCCGGCTGCTGGCTGCTGCGCGCACCGGCGTGCCGCCCGATGCCGCTGCGAGATCCGAGGCACGGCGTGAGTTACTGCCCGCCGGTCTCCTGGGCAGAGCAGTTCTCGACGCGGACGTGGACCTGATCAGGCGGCTCTGGCAGCAGGCCCAGGACGACTGGAACCGCCCGGTCCGCGACGCCGCTATTGACATGAGCTGCTCAGGGCTGCGGCTGACAGGCACCGTCCGGCTACGCGGAGACGAGCTGGTTGTGCTGTCCCCCAGTGACTTGCCCCGCCCCCTGTTCGAGCCGTGGGTACACCTGCTGGCGCTGGCTGCATCCGGGGTGGCCACGCGGGCACGCATTCACTACCTGCGCCGCCACTACGGTGACCTCTTCCCGGGATCGGTGACACTGACTGCGCCACAGGATGCTGGCCCACACCTGGAAATGCTGGTCCGCGGCACCCATCTGGCCCGTTCTAGGCTCATCCCCGTCCCCGCGGAACCGGCGCGGATCCTCGCCGAGTCGGCTCGCGAGAGACGATTCAACGCGCCGGACTGGGACCTGCCGACCAGCAGCTGGGGTTCCCCCTGGGCGTGGCGTCCCGCACACTGGGAGCATTTCTACGCAGGCCCGGCCTCGGAGCTGTTCACCGACCCGCCCCAGGACGGCGACCCGCCCGGCCCGGAGCGCTTCGGAGCCTTCGGGGGGTGGGCACTGGCCCTGCACTCCCCTCTCGTGGAGGCCGCGCAATGATCCCCTTCGATATCACCGGTCCCCTGCCCGATGGGCCGATGCTACTGGAGGCCAGCGCCGGGACGGGTAAGACCTGGACCATCGCCGGGCTTGCGGTCCGTCACATTGCCGAGGCGGGAGTGCCCATAGGCCAGCTGCTGCTGATCACCTTCAGCAATGCCGCCGCCCAGGAGTTGCGGGGACGCGTCCACTCCCGGATCGTCTCGGTCGCCGCCGACCTATCGTCGATGCTGGCGGGGGAAGCCACCCCGGCGGACCCGGTCTCGCAACTCCTGGGCACAGACCGCCACGCCAGGCGCTACCTGCAGCGGCTACACGCAGCCCTGGATGATTTCGGCACCGCAGCCATCACCACCATCCACTCGTTCTGCCAGGGGCAGCTGGAGAGCCTGGGCATGCTGGGTGACTGGGACAGCGCCGACCAGGTGGTGGCCGATGTCTCCACGCTGGTGCGGGAATGCGCCACCGACGAGTACCTGGCCAGTTACCTCAACCAGCCTGCTCCCCCGCTGGATGCACGGCGCGCGCTCCTGGTCGCCGCCACAGCGGCCCCATCGCGCCTTCCTTTGGCCTCGCCGGACCAGGAGCTGCTGGATTTTCAGGCACGGGTGCGGGAACGCTTCACGCGACGACGGCGTGAGCTAGGGCTGGTCAGCTTCGACGATCTGCCCGGCAGGCTGAGAGAGCTGGTGGGCAGCTCCGCGGCCGCCGAGCAGGTGCGTACGGAGCTGCGCCGCCGCTTCCCCGTCGTGCTGGTGGACGAGTTCCAGGACACCGACCCGGACCAGTGGGACATCCTGAGACGCACCTTCGTGGATGCGGATGCGATGATCACCCTGATCGGCGACCCCAAGCAGTCGATCTACGGCTTCCGCAACGCCGATCTCGGCTCCTACCTGGAGGCAGCGAAAGTGGTGCGGCACCGCGCGACCCTGGAGACCAACCACCGCAGCGAGCCCGGGGTGGTGGCCGGGGTGGCGGAGCTGTTTGGCAACGTTTCCCTGGGCAGCGGCGGCATCCAGGTCACCCCTGTGCGTTCCATCCGGAGCCCGGAGGATGGGGTGCTTGTCCTCACCGACGCCCCCACGGCCCGCATCTGGCTACGCGGCCACGGCCCCGGAGCCACTGACAACCCGGATCGTGCCGTCGCCGGGGACGTGGTGGCTCACGTGCGGTCGCTGCTGGCCGGAGCACGCATCCGCGGCAAGGACGGGGAACGCAGGATCGGCCCGCAGGACATCGCGGTCCTCACCCGCACCCGTGACCGCGGCCTGGCGCTGACAGCTGATCTGCACGCCGCTGGGCTGCCCGCCACCTGGCATGGTCCTGGCTCTGCCCTCGACTCGCCTGCGGTCGCCGACTGGCTGGCAGTGCTCGCCGCGGTCGCACAGCCGACCCGTGCCCGTATCCTTCAAGCGGCTCTGGGGAATCTGCTCGGGCTGCCTGCCACCGACCTGTTGACTGAACGCACTGAGACCGAGGCATCGCAGCGCGTACACGAGCTGGCCAGGTGTTTCGCGGCAGGCGGCGTGGTGTCACTGACCAGCGAGCTACTGGTCGGCGCTGCCCCTCACCTGGCGCATCTCAGCGATGGGGAACGCCGCCTGGCCGACCTCACCCAGGTCGGCGAACTGTTGGCGTCCTCGGGGGCCACCAGCCTCGACAGCCTCCAGGCCTGGTTGAGCACGCAGGCAGCGAGGCCGGCGGGTGAGCTGACCACCCGGCTGGCGTCGGACCAGGCAGCGGTCCGGGTATGCACCATGCACTCGGCCAAGGGGCTGGAGTTCCCAATAGTGCTCCTGCCGCAGGTCAGTGTCACAGAGGTGAACCTGCGTGGTGCTTTTCCGTATGTGGACGCCGCGCACCGCCGGGTGCTGCACGTGGGTGCTCGTCCCGGGTACCGGGACGAGCTGGCCCTGGTCGCCAGGCAGCAGGCGCGTGCCGAGGAGCTGCGGCTGCTCTACGTGGGGCTCACCCGTGCCAGGCACTTGGCTATCGCGTGGCATGTGATGGACCGGCGTGCCTTAGGAGGTCCTCTGACGGCGCTGCTGTGCCGTGACCGCTCGGTCCCACAGCTCAACCCCGACTACGCCCGGCTGCCATCTGCTTTCGGTTTCGACCCGGAGCTGGTGCACCTGTCACCGGTCACCGCCACCCCCTGGGGCAGCGATCTTCCAGTCCCGGAGCCCGAGGCCCCGCCCGGAAGCCTTCACACCGCCCGTTTCACCCGTGACATCGACCAGCAGTGGCGGCGCACCTCGTATTCCGGACTCACCGCGGGCCTCCACGAGCAGGCCCTGGATGAGCCTGAGGAGCTGGATCTGGCACTGGAAGCGGACACGGGACCTGTCACCGCCTCACCCATGAACGATCTGCCCGCAGGCGCCCGCTTCGGGACACTCGTGCATGAGGTCTTGGAGCAGGCGGATTGGAACCATCTAGAGCATCTGTCCCAGGTGACCGAGTCGAGGGCTCCGCTGTTCGGGCTGGACACAGAGCAGGCGCAGCAGCTTGCTGAGGCGCTGAAACTGGTGGTGACCACTCCCCTGGGCGGACTCTGCGAGGAGGCCCTGGCGGACCTGCCGGTCAGGGACCGGCTGGCGGAACTGGACTTCGACCTGCCACTGGGAGATCGTGGCAGGGCATCGCTCGTCGCGGATTTGGCGCATGCGCTGTCCCAGCACCTGCCCGCCTCCGACCCGCTGGCCGCCTATCCGGAGCGGCTTGTCCGTACCGAAGCCGCCCAGGCGACGTTGAAGGGCTTCCTGACCGGTTCCATCGACGCGGTGCTGAAACTGCCGACGGGAAGGTTCACGGTGGTGGACTACAAGACCAACCGGCTTCCCACCCCTCCCGGCCAGGACCTGGCCGCCGAACACTACTCGCCTCCCGCCATGGCGGAGGCGATGATGCAGGCCCACTACCCGCTCCAGGCGCTGCTGTACTGCGCGGCCCTGCACCGTTTCTTGGCCTGGCGGCTGCCCGGCTACTGCCCCGAGCAGCATCTGGGTGGGGTGGGTTACCTGTTCGTGCGGGGCATGGCTGGGCCTCGCACACCGGTCGTGGGGGGCGGGCGCTGCGGCGTCTTCGAGTGGTTCCCCCCGGCCACGCTCGTGGTGGAGGTCTCTGAGCTGCTGGGAGGATGTCATGACGAGACCTGAGGTCCCAGTCGCCGCGACGGGACTGTTGAGAACCTTCGCCGAGGCCGGGATGATCCACGTGGCAGATTTCCACCTGGCCCGCAGGATGGCTGCCTATTGCGGGGAACACGATGAACAGGTGCTGCTGGCTCTCGCCCTGACGGTACGGGAGCTGCGCCTAGGGTCGGTGTGCCTGGACCTGGCGGCAGCACCGGAGCTGATCGTCCCCAGTGAGGCTGACGACGGCTCGGCGGCGGAACCCATCGAACTCCCCTGGCCTGAGCCCGACGCCTGGGCGGCAACAGTGTCGGCCTCACCTGCGGTCGCAGGGCCGGATGCCGGGCCACGCCCGTTTCGCCTGGTCAACGACCTGCTCTACCTTGACAGGTTCTTCGCGGAGGAGCAGAGCCTGATGGCCCAGCTCAAACACCGCAGCGCGCTGCCTGACCTGCCCTCCCCCGGTCAGCTGACCTCACCTCCCGGCATGACACCGGACCCTACCCAGGACGCTGCGGTGGCGGCTGCCACCCGGGCCCGCACCAGCGTCATCACCGGCGGGCCCGGGTCGGGAAAGACGACGGTGGTCTCCCGGATCATCGACACTTTGACGGCCCAGGGTCCTGTCACCGTCGCCCTGACCGCCCCCACCGGCAAAGCGGCCGCCCGCCTGGAGACCGCGGTGCGGGACAGACTCCAACACCCGGAGAGGACGGCATTGACCGCGGGGACGCTGCACCGGGTCATCGGCGTGGTCCCAGGCCGGGCTGAACGCACCCACGACGCGCTCAACCCGCTGCCCCTCGATGTGGTGATCGTGGACGAGACCTCCATGGTGTCGATCACGCTGATGTCGTGGCTGCTGGAGGCAGTCGCTGACACCACCCGGTTGATCCTGATCGGCGACCCCAACCAGCTGGCATCGGTGGAGGCCGGGGCGGTGCTGGCCGATATCTCGGCCGCGCCCGATCTGGTCACCTCCCCCGGCGGGCCAGCTGTCGTACAGCTCGGGGGCAGCCACCGCAACCTCGGTGATGTGGCGCAGCTGGCAGATTCCATCCGCGACGGCGACGCCGATGCCTGCCTGGCGCTCCTGGAGCAGTCGGAGACATGCACGCTGATTCCGTTCACGGGCGTGGAGTCCCTGCGTGACCTGCCCGCACTCGCCACCAGCCTTGAGACGGCGGCCCGCCAGGGTTTGGATGCAGCCCTGGCGGGTGACGGGGCGGGGGCTGTCAGGGCCCTTGAGAAGCACCGGCTGCTGTGCGCGCACCGCGAAGGCCCTTTCGGCACCGGTCACTGGCAGCAGGCGGTGCGGAACCACTTGGCAGGACGGTTCCCCGGGTATGCCCTCGAGGTGGGTGCCTATCCGGGACAGCCTCTGATCGTCACCCGCAACTCGGATGTGGTCAGCAACGGTGACGTGGCGGTGATCGTCAAGACCGGCGGGCAGCTGCTGGCGGCTGTGGATCGTGGCGGGCATGCGGAACTACTGAATCCGCTGCTCCTCGACGCCACGCAGGAGCTGCACGCCATGACCATCCACAAATCGCAGGGCAGCCAGTTCGAGCAGGTCAGCGTCATCCTGCCCCCAGCCGGGTCCCCGCTGCTGACACGAGAACTGCTGTACACGGCGGTGACCAGGGCCGAGTCGGAGGTCTGGCTCTATGGCTCCCCGGAAGCACTGCGCAAAGCCGTCGAGACCAAGGCTAGGCGAGCCAGCGGGCTGCTGCGAACTGCGGTCCCCGAAACGCTAGGCTAAGGGACGCTCAACGTTAGGAAGGCCTTGAACATGTCTGTTTTCGAGCACGTCGAACTGGCTCCTGCCGATCCGATCCTGGGTCTGACAGAGGCCTTCAAGGCAGATGAACGCACTTCCAAGGTGAACCTCGGCATTGGCGTATACCTCGACGATCAGGGACGGATACCGCTGATGGAGTGCGTCCGCGCTGAGGAGGACCGGCTGGCCGCCGCTGCGAAGCCGCACGTCTACCTCGGCATCGACGGGTTCCCGGAATACGTGCGACTGGCCAGGGAGCTGGTGTTCGGACCCGGCTCGCCCGCTGTCGCGGAGAAGCGCATCGCCACGGTGCAGAGCCTCGGCGGCACCGGCGCGCTGAAGGTCGGGGCCGATTTCATTGCCACCCTGGCCCCTGGAGCCACGGTCCTGGTCTCCGACCCCTCGTGGGAGAACCATCGCGCGATCTTCGCGCGCACCGGTTTCAATGTCGGCACCTATCGGTACTACGACGCCGCGTCCAGGAGCCTCGACATCGACGGCATGGTCGCCGACCTTGAGGCAGCCGGGCCTGGCAGCGTCGTGGTGCTGCACGCCTGCTGCCACAATCCGACGGGATATGACCTGACGCCGGATCAGTGGGACCGGGTGATCCAGGTGATCGCGGACCGCGCGCTGATTCCTTTCCTCGACATGGCCTACCAGGGTTTCGGGACCGGGGTTGCCGAGGACGGCGCCGTGATCTCGCGTTTCGTGGCGGCGGGACTGCCCCTGTTCGTCTCCACCTCGTTCTCGAAGTCTTTCGGACTCTATGGCGAACGCATCGGTGCGCTGCACATCGTCTGCCAGGATGAGCAGGAGGCCAGGCGGGTCCTGTCGCAGGTGAAGATCTGCATTCGCACCAACTATTCAAACCCGTCAACACACGGAGCGGCCATCGTCGCCGGCGTCCTCGGGGATCCGGCCCAGCGGGCCTCATGGGAGCGGGAACTCGACCAGATGCGCAACCGCATCAAACAGATGCGGGCCCGCCTGGTCGAGGGGCTGCGCGCTACGGGCATCGAGGACATGGACTTCATCGCCCAGCAGGCAGGCATGTTCAGCTACTCGGGCCTGTCGAGGGATCAGATGCTGGCGTTGCGCCGGGAACACGGCATCTACGGCACCGAGAAGGGCCGGATGTGTGTGGCAGCCCTCAACGAGGCAAACCTGGAGACCGTGGTCAAGGCGATAGCAGCGGTCAGGCAGTAAACACGATGGCTCCTGGAGTCCTGACCGCCGGGGCGGGCCCCTCAGGCCGAGGCAATGACGAACATCAGGAATGTGACATAGACGCAGGTGATCAGGACCCTGACCTGGCCGAGATAGAAGCGGAACAACGCCCTGCGGTAGGCGAAGATGCTGGGGGCTGTTGCCCAGCCTGGCTGTTCACGCGGGTCGGCGCCTATGAACTGGGCCTTCAGGGTCCAGCCTGGCCGGGTTCCGAATCGTGACATGCCCTCCAGGTGGATCTTCCCACCCTCGGCCAGCGATCTGAGGCTGCCCCGGGCGAGCAGCGCCCCTAGGACCATCACGACCGCGTGATCCACCAGCGTAAGTATCTGCAAACCCCACGACCCCGCAAACCGCAGCAGCGGCCCGACGACCGCCTTCCAAGGGTCGGCATCGCTGACGTAGCTGCACGCTATGGCGAAACCACCCACCATCAGCAGCCGGAACAGGGCCCCGAACATGCAGGACCACTGCGGCTGACGGCTGGTCACCTCCCCGGCGACCAGAGAGACAGCCACGACCCCGACCAGGCCGAGGTTCGCGATCATCACCCAGTCCAGGTATCCCCTGATGGGACGGAACAGCAGCCCAGGCAGCATCAGGACCACGGTGATGTAGACGGCCGTCCTGACACGCGAGTACAGCCACCGCACCCAGGCGACGAAACGCCGGTCCCACACCTGTCTCCGATACTGGTTCAGCTCGCGGCGCCGGCGTTCTCTCTCCGACTCGGCCGCGACAGCTGCCGACGGCTGGGCCGGCGAGGATACAGACGCCATGGCGTCGACCTCGGTTGGCGTGACCCGCCAGGTCTGTTGCGGGGCCGTAGCCGGCTGGACAGGGGCCATCGGCACCGTGATAGCCGGCAACTCCACAGTGGGGGTGTCGTCTTCAAAGGCCAGGGGATCGTCTCGCAAGTTCTCTCCTCAGCGTTGCCCCCATTTCCCGGGACCCTAAAGTCAGTCTAGGTAGTCGCGGAGCACCTGAGAACGCGACGGGTGCCGCAGCTTGCTCATGGTCTTCGACTCGATCTGCCGGATGCGTTCCCGGGTGACCCCGTAGACCTTGCCGATCTCGTCCAGGGTCTTCGGCTGCCCGTCGGTGAGTCCGAAACGCATCGACACCACCCCGGCCTCCCGCTCCGAGAGGGTATCGAGGACGTCGTTGAGCTGCTCCTGCAGCAGGGTGAAGTTGACGGCGTCCGCAGGGACGACCGCCTCGGAGTCTTCGATGAGGTCGCCGAACTCGGAGTCGCCGTCCTCACCCAGCGGGGTATGCAGTGAGATCGGCTCGCGGCCGTATTTCTGTACCTCGACCACCTTCTCAGGAGTCATGTCCAGTTCGCGGGCCAGTTCCTCCGGGGTTGGCTCCCTGCCGAGGTCCTGCAGCATCTGCCGCTGCACACGGGCCAGTTTGTTGATGACCTCGACCATGTGCACGGGAATCCGGATCGTGCGGGCCTGATCGGCCATGGCCCGGGTGATGGCCTGCTTGATCCACCAGGTGGCGTAGGTGGAGAACTTGTACCCCTTGGTGTAGTCGAACTTCTCAACCGCCCGGATCAAGCCCAGGTTCCCCTCCTGAATCAGGTCGAGGAACAACATCCCGCGTCCCGTGTAGCGCTTCGCGAGAGAGACGACGAGACGCAGGTTGGCCTCCAAGAGGTGGTTCTTGGCGTTGCGGCCGTCATTGGCGATCCACTCGAAATCCTCAAGATCGTCGGGAAGGATCGGGTTATCGGCGTCCGAGATCCGCTCCTCAGCGAAAAGGCCGGCCTCGATGCGCTTGGCCAGCTCGACCTCCTCGACGGCGTTGAGCAGCGCCACCTTGCCGATCTGCTTCAGGTAGTCCTTGACGGGATCGGCGGTGGCGCCGGCCGAGACGACCTGTTGCTCCGGCTCGTCGGCATCGTCCTTGTCCGAGAGCGAGAAGCCCTCTTCCTCGACGAGCTCCTTCTCGAGGGTGGCTTCTTTCTCCTCGATGAACTGGGAGTCGTCCACCTCGTCAAGGGAGCGTTTCTTGCCTCCCACCTTCAGCACGACATCGTTGCCGTCACGCTGCACCTCGACCTCGATCTCGCCGGAGGTGACCTGGGCAATGGTCGGGCCATCCGCCTCGGCCGTCGGCTCGGGCTTGGACCGTGATCGGGTGGTTTTGGTAGCGGCCTTGGCCGTAGCCGTCGTCGCACGACTGGTCTTGGCCGTCGCCTTGACCCCAGTGGCTTTGGCGCGGGCGCTCCGGGTGCCGGAAACTGTCTTTTCCTTGGTGTCGATCTTCGCGGCCTTGGCCTTCGGTTCGGCCTTCACGGCTTTCTTCTTTGGTTCAGCCTTCGTGGCCCCCGCCTTCGATTCAGATTTCGTTGTCTTCGTGGCACGGGTGCGCTTGGTGGCGGGTTTGGCCTTCTCCGGGGCATCCGCAACGATGGTGGCGGTTTTCCTCGTGCGACTACGGGTGGTCTTCGGAGCCTGTTCGGAGCTCGAACCAGAGGTCACAGCGGTTTCTCCTCGCGTCTGGGCACAGAGCACCCCGTTGCGGTCAAGGGGCGTCTGAGCAATCATTCCACGGCCTTCCCCCACACTCAAACGCACGCCTACGGGAAGTCCCCATCCCGGGCCCGGGCCTCACCGCACCGGACGTCATACCACGGTCTGAGATACCCCTGAGATAACGATTGGGTCACGATTGCGGGAACCTTTGCCCTCCTGGACGCGTTTAGATGGGCATAGACGTCAGAAAGGCGGACCCAATGATCATGACTGCGCGAACCCGCAGCACCGACGGTATCGATGGCAAGGATGCCGTTGGGCTCTACCTGGACGCGATAGCCAAGACCCCTCTGCTGAGCGCCGAGGAGGAGGTGCAGCTGGCCCGTGCCATCGAGGCCGGACTGTTCGCCCAGGAAATCCTCGACGGCAATGAGACCACCTCGACAGACGCCACCCGTGAAGAACTGGAGCAGCTCGTCGAGCTCGGTGAGCAGGCCATGCAGCGTTTCATCAAGGCGAACCTGCGCCTGGTGGTCTCCGTGGCCCGGAAATACGGCCGCGCTCAGATGCCGCTGCTCGACCTGGTGCAGGAGGGCAACACCGGCCTGATCCGGGCGGTGGAGAAGTTCGACTACACCAAGGGATTCAAGTTTTCCACCTATGCCACCTGGTGGGTGCGGCAGGCCATTTCCCGCGGCATCGCCCAGCAGGGCCGTATCGTGCGCCTCCCCGTGCACGTGGCCGAACAGGTCAACCAGGTCTCCGCGGTACGCCGCAACCTGGAGCGCACCCTCGGCCGCGAACCGGAGGTGGGTGAGATCGCCGACGAGCTGAATCTGGCCGAGGACAAGGTCGTCGACCTGATCCGCTACGCCCGCGACCACGTCTCCCTCGACGCCCCCGTCGAGGCTGACGGCGACACCGCGCTCGGCGACCTGATCGCCCGCGAGACCGCCCCGGGCCCCGATGAGGTGGTGCTCGACGCGGAGGAACGTGCCCGCCTCGACGGCATGCTCTCAGCACTCGATGACCGTTCCGCCGACGTGGTGCGACGCCGCTACGGTCTCCTCGATGGCCGGCAAGCCAAACTGGCCGACATCGGCCAGCACTGGGGGATCACCGCTGAGCGGGTGCGGCAGATCGAGCGCCTCGCCCTCGCCAAGATGCGCGAGTACCAGGCAGCCGCCTGAACTCGCGTATCCCCTGATCCGGCTCAGCCGACGAGCCGGATCAGCCCTTCCTGGGCGCAGGAGGCAACCAGCTGACCGTTCTGGAACAGCCGCCCCTGGCAGAACCCGCGAGCCCCGGAGGCCGATGGGGAGACCATGTCGTAAAGCAACCACTCGTCGCAGCGGGCCGGACGATGGAACCACATGGCGTGGTCGATGGAGGCGGCCTGTATCTGCGGAGACAGGAACTCGACCTCGTGCTGCACAGTCGAGACGCTAAGCAGCAGCAGGTCGGTCAGGTAGGCCAGCACAGCTGAATGGAGCCGCTGGTCACCAGGCATCGGTTCCTGGGTACGAACCCAGGCCCTCATAACCCCGCCGTTCTGGCTCGGCACGGGGGTGGATGCCAGGCGGACATCAAGGGCATCCCACTCCGACAGCATCCGGATCGGGGTCCCGAAACGCTCCTCCAGCGCCTGAGTTAGCGACGACGACTCCTCCGGCGAAGCGACCGACTCCGGCTGTACCGCAGAATGAGTCAGGCCCTCCTCCTGCTCCTGGAAGGAGACGTTCAGGTCGAAGATCACGCTGTCGTACTGGCGGGTGATCACCCTGCGCGCCGAGAAGGTGCGACCGTCACGGATATGCTCCACACCGAAACGCAAGGGCTCCCGGCGGTTCCCCGGGCGCAAGAAATAACCGTGCAGGGAGTGGACCGCCCGGCTCTCGGGGACGGTTCGCATGGCTGCGACGAGGGTCTGAGCCATCACTTGCCCGCCAAACAGTCTCTGCCACTGCGTGTCCGGCTGGGGACCCCGGAACTTGTCCTTGCCGACCTCGACGAGGTCGAACAGCTGGATCAGGTCTTTCGTGGTCGCGGGCACCCGGCCATTATCACCCGATTCTGCCCATCGCCTGCGAGATGCGTTTGGCTGAGACAGGCACCAGGGTGCGTGTTCCCTGTGCGAACAGGCTGACCCTGAACTCCTCCAGCAGGAATGCGATCTCCTCCACCTCGGGGGACAGCGGGCCTGGAGGCTGCGTGTCGCACAACTCGGCGTAGCGGGATTCCAGCTCCGAGATCTCGGCACGGTTCCGCTCGTGCCTGCTGGGGTTTTTGCCGCGCGCAACAAGCCGGGTCTCGCAGGCCCCAACCCAGACGGGGACACGGTCAAACCACGGATCCGGCGTGGCGGAGATGAATCTCCTGAAGGTGAGGTTGGCCAGCTGCTCGGTGATGTCCTGCCGCACTTCGTCGTCCACCGGCAGCCCGGCGAGCAGGCGCTCCACCCGGGCCTGAGCCGCCAACGCCCGCGCGGCAGTCGAGACCACAGCGGCTGTTGTCTCAGGGCAATCGGCGCGCACTGCCTCCGCCACCCGCCGGAACTCCTGCTCATCGCGCACCCGCACTGGATCCGTGATCGCTCGCAACAACCGGTCGGAGGCCTTCAGCCAGGCGTCCTCAAGCAGTTCCGGCACCGAGGAGTACTGGCTGGAGCCGAGCGCGAGCTTCTCCTGGTTGCCAAGGTGCGAGACCACCCAGCGGACCGGCGATGGATTCACCAGGGTCAGCAGGCGCCGCACCCCCAGGGCGTGGAGACGCTCTGCCCTCACGGATGTGTCCACCACCTGCACCCCGACGCTGCTCCCCTCATCCACGAGGCAGGGATAGCCTTCCACTCCCCCGCCGAGGCGCCGCGTGACGGGAAGCCTCCCGAAACTCCAGTCGGTCTGCCCCGTCGTCGCGACCCTCCCCGCGGAGCGTGTAAGCCGGGAGGCGATCTTGGCGCTGAGCCGGGTCTTGAGCGCGGCTAGGTCTTCGCCGCGGTCCACCTCACGGCGGCCCTCGAACACGATGAACATGGGACGCAGGTGGTGATCCACCGCATCCAGGCGCCAGTTATCAGAAGCCACCCGCTCCCCCGTGAGCGCGGTGAGCGCCCTGCCGAGGGCGTCTGGGAAATAGCTGGTGTCGCTGACCCCCTGCTCCCGGAGCCAAGCGACGGCACGGCGAGCGAAATCCGGGGCAGGCACGAACGCTGTGCGGATCCTCTTGGGAAGACCCCGGATCAGGGCCGTCGCGAGTTCCTCGCGCAGCCCCGGCACCTGCCAGGTAAAGGGCGCCGGGTCCAGGGCTCCCAGCTGTTCCAGCCGGACCTCGACCGTGACACCGTCGTGGCCCGCCCCAGGGTCGTAGACGTAGGTGACCGGCAGCTCCAGTCCCGACACCACCCATCTGTCGGGGAAGTCAGCGATGTTGAGCGCACCGGGGTCGGTCATGCAGTCCGCGGGGCTCAGGCGCAGCCCTGAGTCATCGTCCAAGGACTTCAGGTAGCGTTCGAAGGCAGCACCGGAGACGACCTCGGGGGGTAGCCGGGTGGCGTAGAAATCGTAGAGAGCCTGGTCGGAGATCAGCAGCTCCGGCCGACGCATCCGGTCGGTGAGCCGCTCCGCCTCGTCGTAGGCGAACCGATTGGCAGCTACGACGGGGTTGCGGGTCTCCCAGGCCCGTTCCACCAGCCCGGTGCGGATGAAGATCGCACGGGCCTGCTCAGGATGGGCGACGGCGTAGTTGGTGCGGCGTCCGGAGATGACCAGCACGCCGAACAGACTCACGGTCTCGCTGGCGATGACCGTGGCACTGCGAGGCGAGAAGGCCGGTTCGGAGAGAGTGCGGGTCACCAGGTCACCGGCGGCTCGCTCTACCTGTGCAGCCGTCACCGGCGCGACGGTGCGCGCCCACAGACGGGAGGTCTCCACGAGCTCATAGGCCACCACCAGCGGCGGCGTGGACTCTGCACACGCCGAGCCAGGCGTGATGGCGAACCGCGCGCCACGTGTCCCCTGGTACTCAGTCAGGGGACGGCGCCGTCCCTGGGTTCTCGGGAGTGGTGGCAGCGCTAATCCGATATTAGAAAGCAGGCCGGTCAGCAGGCAGTCGAGGACCACGTCCATCGCGGCAGTGCCTTTGTCCGGCAGGTCAAGTTCCCGGCAGACCTCACGAAGCTGGGAGACGAGATCCTCCCACTCCCGGAAACGCACGAAGTGCAGGAACTCCGCACGGCAGAGTTTGCGGAAAGCGCTGCCCGACAGCTTCCGGCGCTGACCCCGCAGATAGTCCCAGACGTTCAGCAAAGCCTCGAAGTCACCTCCCGCCAAGGACCCTCTCGGCTGTTTCCCAGGCCGGGTCCCAGTGTGCACGGTGTGACGTCTCGGCTCTGTGCCCTCAGGCTCCGGTTCGGCGACGACTGGCTGGCTGAAACGCCGGTGCAGCTCATCGGCGGCCTGCTGGTTGTCTGTGGGGCGTTCCCGCACGTCGGGCACGGTCAGTCCGGCGACAATCACCTGAACCTGGTGCAGGGCACCACGCCGGGCACCCTCGATGAGCATCCGGCCGAGCCGCGGGTCGACAGGCATCCTCGCCAGCAGCCGCCCCACGCGGGTGAGCCTGACCTGTTCACGGCGGCGGCGCGGCTTGATGGCGCCGAGCTCCTGCAGCACCCGCAGGCCGTCGCTGATCTGCGAGGCCACCGGGGCCTCGACGAAGGGAAAGCTCTCGACATCCCCCAGCCCCGCCTGCGCCATCTGGAGGATGACGGTGGCTAGGTTCGTGCGCAGGATCTCCGGCTCAGTGAACTCGGGGCGGGAAGCGAAGTCCTCCTGGCTGTACAGCCGGATCGCGACGCCGGGGCCGAGCCTGCCACAGCGGCCGGCCCGCTGGTTTGCGCTGGCCTGCGAGACCGGTTCGATCGGCAGCCGCTGCACCTTGGTGCGTGCCGAGTAGCGGGAGATGCGGGCTGTGCCGGTGTCGATCACGAAGCGGATTCCCGGCACGGTGATCGAGGTCTCCGCGACGTTCGTCGCCAAGATCACGCGCCTGCCTGCGTGTGACTGAAACACCTTCTGCTGGTCAGCCGCAGCCAGCCGCGCATACAGGGGTACCGTCTCCCAGCCGGACAGCTTCAACGCCCGGATGGCGTCCGCGGCATCCCGGATCTCCCGTTCCCCGGACAGGAACACCAGCACATCCCCCGAGGAGGTGGTGGCCGCCAGTTCCTCGACAGCCATGGCGATGGCGTCCACCTCGTCGATTCCCTCCCCGGCAGGCTGGTAGCGGACCTCCACCGGGTGGGTGCGTCCGGACACCTCGACGACCGGCGCATCGCCGAAGTGGGCGGCGAACCGGGCAGTGTCGATGGTCGCTGAGGTAACGACCACCCGCAGCTCCGGTCTACGCGCCAGGAGCTGCTTGAGGTAGCCCAGCAGGAAGTCGATATTGAGGCTGCGTTCATGGGCCTCGTCGATGATGATCGTGTCGTAGCGCCTCAGGTCGCGGTCGTGAGCCAGCTCGCTGAGCAGCACACCGTCGGTCATCACCTTGATGCGGGTCGCGTGGCTAACCCTCCGGGTGAACCGCACCTGATATCCGACGAATTCCCCGAGCTGCGTCCCGCATTCCTCCGCGATCCGGTGCGCGACCGTACGGGCGGCGATTCTTCTCGGCTGCGTGTGGGCGATCCGTTCCCGTCCCGCCAGCAGGCAGATCTTCGGGAGCTGGGTGGTCTTTCCCGATCCGGTCTCGCCGGCGACCACAACCACCTGGTGGTCGCGGATCAGGGAGGCGATCAACGGCGCCTCCGCTGAGATCGGAAGCGCCGGATCGAAGGTGAGGTGTGGCTGCTGGTTCACTTACCGTGGGTGATGTATAGCGGACACAGCGAATGGGCCATCAAGCCACGCAGCAGGCCTCCCAGCCCGAACCCCGGGATAGCCTCCTCGCCAGCGCCCAGCACAAGCAGGTCGTAATTCTCCGAGCGTGTCACGAACTCGTTGATCGGGGTGGCCGCCACGACCGCCACCTCGTAAGGAACATCCGGGAAGGTTTTGGCCTGCTCCACTGCCATCGCCTCGATGCCGCCCCCGGTGAAACGGATCAGCTCCTCCAGGTCGGCAGGCCCGAGTTTCGGGCCGAACAGCCCGATGGGCGGCTGCAGGGCATGGACGATCTCAAGCCGCGCCCCGAGCAATTGGGCCTGCTCAAAACCCGCGGTCAGCGTGGAACGATTCACCCGGCTGGTGTTGAGCCCGACCCCGATCAGCTTCTTATGCCCCACATCCTGCGGATGGGCCGCAGCCGAGATCACCAGCACAGGGCAGTGGGAGCCGGCCACAACGGAGACACTTGTGGAGCCGACGAACATCCGCTCCAGCCCAGAGACAGAGCGTCTGCCCACGACGATGAGGTCAGCCACCTCGCTGAGCCGGCCCAATACCCCGCCAGGTGATCCGAGCACCACCTCGGTGCGGATACGTTCCTCCCCCAGGCCAGTCTCACGGGCTTTGGTGGCGGCGGCCTCGTTGGCGCTGACTCCTGCGTTCTGCAGCACCTCCGGGTCGTAGACAACACCCCATGCCCCAGCCAGCATGGCATCGTCGACGGCGTGCACCAGCAGCAGCTCACCATCGATCTCAGCGGCGAAGCTGGCGCCGTATTTGACGGCGCGCAGACCATCCTCACTGCCATCGACACCCACCACTATGAGCTTGCGGTCCTCCATGTCATCCTCCTCAACTCTGGGGCACTGGATTGCCGGAAATCACCCGGCCCGTCACTTCTTCAACATTCACCGCCACGCTGACCGGCTGGTTGTGCGCCAGGAAACTGACGGATCCGGCAACCTCGCTGGGCCCGCTTGTCCCCCGGACCAGCACCGACCACCCGACCGCGGTGCCGTGGTCGATCTCATCTACCTGGAAAGCCACCTGCGTGGGTTCAGCGAGCCGCGCCAGCGGGGATGCGGGACTGGTGTGGAAAACCACTGCACCGTTGATCAGCCGGTAGTTCACGGGAAGCACGGTCAAGCCGTCAGCTCCCTGCCAGACCACACGCCCGACCCCGCCGCCCCCCAGCAGGCGCAGGCACTCGGGAACGTCCAGCCGTTCGAAGTATGTGACCTCAGCCATGGGAGAACTCTAGTGTCTGACGACGACAGTCCGCGCACCATATCGATATCGTCCCCAGGTTCAGACCTACCCGGACACCAGCTGGTGGCAGAACGGCACATTCAGCCCGCGGACGGGAAGGTGGTGCGTCCGCCCAACTTGTGGGCCAGGTCGTCATCGATACCGTCCGCCACCTGGGAGATGGATTCGAGGGCCTGCCTCAGGTGCCGGGGGACGAAGGGCTGGGCGGGAACCGAGACCTGGACGAAAACGCGATCCCTGTGCAGGGCGAAACGGCAGTAGCGGGACTCCACATTCAGGTCGTTGAGCACCTCGCAGGCCCGGGAACGGCCATTGACATCGTGGACGAGCGCCGCGAACAACACCAGTTCCTTGAAATCCGGGGTGGAGCGGCAGAACACCATCGTGGAGCCGACGCGGATGGCGACCTCCCCCGCGGCATTACGCAGAGCCGGATGCCCGAACATCTGTTCCAGTTCGGCGTCGACAATCGAGTCGAGCTGGGCCTGGCTGCTGGGGAGCACAACGCCATAGGTTCCGGGAGCCGGTGGGGTCAGGCCGCCATCGCTGGCTGTCAGCAACTCCGCGAGCTGGTCAGGTTCCAGGAAGATCGGGTGCAGCACCCCCACGATCTCGGTCATGGTGGCGGTGGTGAGATTCGCCAGCTCACCGGCCTCCTCCTGGTCCCGCCTGGCGGTGAAACCCTGGGGGGAGGCAGCCCAGCCGAGCTCCTCAAGCTGTGGGGAATCGACGCCGACGAGAGTAGCCTCGACGATCCCCGGCTCGACCGCCGAGAACCGCACCGCGGGGTGTGCCTCGCGAGAGTCCTGACTGCTGACGGCAGAGATGGTCAGGTCGGCGCTGGCATCCATCACCGACAGCACATCGGCGAGCCTCTCAGTGAAGTCCGCCCACGCTTGCTTGGTGGTTTTGTCCAGATCGAAATCTTCAATATCAGCCATGCAGCCCACCTCCGGGATTCAACCTAGCAAACCGGCAACAATACGGGTGTCCCGGCTGCGGGCACACTCTCTGAAGCGGTTCATGGGCAGCGGTAACACTATCCCGGGCTCATTGAGGGTGTCCTAAAATTATCCCGTTCCCTGATGCGAGAGGACGCCATGCATCCCCAGGACTGGCAGCTGCCGTATGAGTTGATGCTCCTGAGCCTGTTCTGCATAGTCATGGCACGCTCGAACGGCACCTACTGGCTCGGGAGGGGCATCATCACCGGCACAAGCCACACACGCTGGAAACGCATACTGGAGACCCGGCTATACCGCGTCGGCTGTTCGTGGCTGAACCGCTGGGGACCAGCCGCCGTCACCCTCAGCTTCCTGGTAGTCGGGCTCCAGACCATGGTCAGCCTGGCTGCGGGGGTGGCGCGGATGCCGCTGCGCCGCTACCTGCCCGCGGTGATCGTGGGCTGCGTCATCTGGGCATTCATCTGGGGCACTGGCGGGATGATCAGCCTGGTGGTCATCTCCCAGGCCTGGGAGCACAGCCCGGTGCTGACGGTCGCCGGGCTAGTCGTGGTCGCTGTGGCGGTGATCGGTTTCAACCTGCTGGGACGTCACCGTGGCGATCAGCCGTCGAAACGACGCGACGCCCCCTTGTCCGCCGACTGTGCCAGGGAGCCGTAGATCTTCAGCGCAGTCGAGACCTGCCGCTGACGGGTCGCAGGCCGGTAACCCCCGCCGGTCTCCAGCTCCGCGCGCCGGGCAGCGAGTTCCTCATCGGGAACATTCAGCGAGATCAACCGGTTGGGGATGGAGATGGTGATCTCGTCGCCGGTGCGCACCAAGGCGATCGGGCCCCCGGAGGCCGCCTCGGGGGAGACATGCCCGATGGACAGCCCTGAGGACCCGCCCGAGAAGCGCCCATCGGTGATGAGCGCGCACTTGGGTCCAAGGCCCAGTCCCTTCAGATAAGACGTCGGATACAGCATCTCCTGCATCCCCGGGCCGCCCTTGGGGCCCTCGTAGCGGACGATGACGACGTCTCCCTCCTTCACCTTCTTGCCGAGGATGGACTCCACGGCCTCCTCCTGGGATTCGGTGACGAAGGCGGTTCCCGTGAAATCCCATTGGTGTTCCGGCACACCCGCGGTCTTCACGATCGCCCCGTCGGGGGCGAGGTTCCCCTTCAACACAGCCAGGCCGCCATCGGTGGTGTAGGGATGCTCGACGGAGCGGATGCACCCGGACTCGGAGTCGGTGTCCAGAGACTCCCAGCGATTGGTGGAACTGAAGGGAACCGTGGTGCGCACCCCGCCAGGGGCAGCGTGGAACAGCTCGATGGCCCTGTCCGTCGCACTACCACCGCGGATGTCCCAGTCAGCCAGCCACTGCTCCAGCGACGGCGAGTGCACCGAGTGGACATCCTCGTCGAGTTTCCCCCCGCGACGCAGCTCCCCGAGGATCGCCGGAATCCCGCCAGCACGATGGACATCCTCCATGAAGTAGCGCTCCGAGTTGGGAGCCACTTTCGACAGGCAAGGGGTGACGCGGGAGATGGCGTCGATGTCGTCCTGGTCGAAGTCCACCGCCGCCTCCTGGGCGGCGGCCAGCAGGTGCAGGACGGTGTTGGTGGAGCCACCCATCGCCACATCCAGGCGCATCGCGTTGCTGAACGCCTGCTTCGTGGCGATGGACAGCGGCAGCACCGAGGCATCGTCCTCGTCGTACCACCGGCGGCACAGGTCGACGATCAACCGTCCCGCATTCACGAACAGGTCGCGGCGGGCGGCCGCGGTGGCGAGAGTGGAGCCGTTTCCAGGCTGGGCCAGGCCGATCGCCTCCAGCAGGCAGTTCATGGAGTTCGCGGTGAACATCCCCGAGCAGGAACCACAGGTGGGGCAGGCACTGGCCTCGATGCGGCCCAGCTCCTCGTCGCTGACATCTGGGTCCACGGCGGCCGTCATCGCGTTGACCAGGTCGAGGGAGGTCGTGGCCTGCCCGTCCCGGATGATGGCCTTGCCGGCCTCCATGGGCCCGCCGGAGACGAACACCGTCGGGATGTTGAGCCGCAGCGCGGCCAGCAGCATCCCGGGGGTGATCTTGTCGCAGTTGGAGATACACACCAACGCGTCAGCGCAGTGGGCGTTCACCATGTACTCCACCGCGTCGGCGATCAGTTCCCGGCTCGGCAGCGAATACAGCATGCCCCCATGCCCCATGGCGATACCGTCATCAACGGCGATGGTGTTGAACTCGCGGCCAACCGCCCCGGCCTCCTTGATGGACTCCGAGACGAGCCTGCCCATGTCGCGCAGGTGGACATGCCCAGGCACGAACTGCGTGAAGGAGTTCGCCACCGCAATAATGGGTTTGCCGAAATCAGAGTCGGTGATCCCCGTGGCGCGCCAGAGCGCACGGGCGCCGGCCATGTTGCGACCATGAGTGGACGTGCGGGAACGCAGCGCAGGCATATTTCTCCTTCATGCGTTGAACTCGCCAAGTGTACGGGGTAGAGCAAGGAATCCACCGATAAGGATTGCCTGACTCAGCGGATATCCCGCCCTGTCTGAGCCACTGTGATCGCTATCGGCGCACCGCGCCCATTACGGTAGGTAGAGCCCCATACGGTAGGCGCACATCATTTCCTGGCCGGGAGCCTGACCACCTGGAACTCCTGCCGCAGTATGACCGATCATCGATGAGAACATTGACTCGGCACGGACACTGCACCGCTGATCCACGCGACTGGCTAGCCGCGGATGAGCTGGGCTAAGGCGTCCACGCCTGCCGGTTCCCTGTCCGCGCCTGCCCGCCAGCGGAGCCTCTGAGGCATGATGGCTGGCGTGACCAGTGTTTTCGACGCCGCCGCCCGAGATTTCATCGCCCTGGCTCCATTGTTGTGGGACCGTGTAGGCCAGATCGTCGTCGAGTCAGCACCTCCCCAGGACGGCGCACGGGTGCTGGATGCCTGCTGCGGCGCCGGGTCAGCGGCACTCCCCGCCGCCGAATGCGCCGGGCCCAACGGACAGGTGGACTGTGTCGATCTGTCCGCTCCGTTGATCGAGGCGCTAAAGAGCCGCCTGGCCGATTCGCCCTACCTGGGGAGAGTGCATGCCTTCACCGCCGACATCACCACCTGGGAAGCTGGACCCTACGATCAGGTTCTCTGCATCCTCGGGCTTCCCTTCATCCCCGACCCGGCTGGTGGCGCAGCTCACCTGGCCGGGTTGCTCGGCCCCACTGGGAAGCTGGTCATCGCCCACTGGCGCTCCTCCTCAGACTCACTCGACCTGCCGGGAGTCGGAGCCACCCTGGCTGGGGCTCTGCAGCGTCTCGGAGGTTCGGTGTCACCACCGCATATGGGCCGTGCCAGTTTCAGCAAAGACCTGACCCACCCTGATTCGATGAAGGCCAGGCTGGAGACCCTCGGGCTTGCTGCCGAGGCCACGACAGCGGAGCTGAAGATTCCCCTCGATCCCACGTCCCTCCGGCTGCTGGTGGAGGGCTCAGCTTTCCGGGGGATGCTCACCGGACTCGATGCGACCACCCGCGAACAGGCCCATGCACTCCTGGCAGAGGAGCTGGCGGGCAGGGAGCTGGACGCCTCGCTAGTGGTGGGCACCGGCCAGAGAAGGTATTAACGGGCTTTCAATGGCCTTAAACCAGCTGGGTTACCAGGGGGCAGCCTCGCCACTACCTTGCCAGCACGATGCCCGGGGCCCCTCGCAGCGCCTGCGACCCTACGGCGGGTTCCCTCGCAGCTCAGCGACGGCCGGACCGGGCGCGCCGGGTTCCCCTACCGGCGTCCCTTGAGGTTTCGTCTCCGGTGCCGTAGCCGCGGGACCACCTCTCGCAGGTTCGGCGGATCATCGCGGGTGAAGGTCCATTCCGGGTCGGTGAGCATCCGCGCCGCGGAAAGCCCCGCCACCATCGCTATCACCCCGAACAGCGCGGTTGTTCCCTGCGAGAGCGCCAGGTCCGGACGGTTCTGGTCGATATGGAGCAGGCTCCGCAGGGCTGCCGACCCGGGAATGGAGACCAGTAGGGTCGGCACCGTCATGATGATCTTCTCCAGCCCGAAGATCTTTCCCAGCACGGCACAGCCGAGGCCGATGGTGAAGCACCCCGCAAACGTGGCGATGTGCTCCGCAACACCCAGGTCGATGACTCCAAGCCGCAGGGCATTGCCCAGCACCGCGACCACTCCGGAGGCGATCGCCGTCCCCAGGGGAGAGTTGAGCATCATCGCCCAGCCGACGACGGCGACGAAGCTGGCTACCGCCCTGATCACCCAGAACTGCCATGGCTCGGCAACGAGGGGTGGGACCGCCTCGGCTGCCACCCCTCCGATACGGGCCACGAGCCACACCCCGATCGTGATGGCCAGCAGGATCATCGACGCGTAGGCGGCCCGGGGTAGCCCCGCAGTGAGGTCCAGCCGGGTGAGCTCCAGGCCGGCGGTGACCAAGGGGAAGCCCGGAATCAGGAAGATCGAGGCACAGATGAAGCCTGCGGCCATGCGTGGGCTGGCCTCCCCCAGCAGATGATCCAGCGCACCGGTTCCCAGCAGATAGAGGGCAGAGGCCGTGAAGGCCGACACCAACACCACCGCCAGGTGGTTCAGCTGCCAGCGGCTGAGCCGGCGAAACATCAGGTAGGCCACCGCAGAGGCCGGCAGCACGGCAGTGATCTCGCGCCATCCAGCCCCGGCCAGCACAGCCACGGCTGCACACGCCAAGGCGACCATGATTCCCCGCAGCCAGGCCGGGTACAGGGAGGGTGCGTTCTCGATCCGGTCGAGCTGGCGGTCCAGCTCCGTCGCGGTGATCTTCCCCGGCATCTCATTGCTGAGTTTCTGCAGCATCGCGATGCGGTGCGCGTCGACCCCCGGCTTGGGCACCTCGACCACCTTGGTGCGGAAGACACCCCGGCGCTCCACCGTCATCGCAAGCGATGTGAAAGTGATCGACGACGCGATGTTGCCCAGTCCGAGGGCTGTGGCTGCCCGGCGCATGAGCTGCCTGATCCTCAGTGAGCTGGTGCCGGCCCCGAGCATCATTCCCCCGGCCCGGGCCACCACGTCAGTGCGCCGGATGAGGTGTCTGGGTTCAAGGGAGTCCTCGAACTCCTGGTCGCCGTAGCACTCCGGATCGGGTTGGTTCACGCGGCGAGTCTACGACGCGGCTCCCGCCGTAAGAGCGCAGGCAACACGCCGGCTCCGGGGGAACACCCCGGTGGGCACCAGACCCGACCGGTCTGGCGCCCGTTGCCGTCAGAACTGTCAGCTGCAGCCGCTGGTGGACCCGCAGCCCTCGCAGACGTAGCAAGAACCGCTGGGCCGCATCTTGGTACCGCAGGTGAAGCAGAGCGGCGCGTCCACTGCATGCCCTGTCATCGATTCCATCAACTCGGCCGTGGTGTGGGCATCGATCAGGGAGGGCTGCCGGGCGCCGTCGACGTTGAAGTCGTCGTAGGCGTCATTGCGCAGGCTCTCTGCCTCGGGCATCTCGGCTTCTTCCTCCTCCGAAAGGTAGGAGCCGGTCGCGACGTAACGGGCCCGCTCGGCGGCGGTGTAGATGCCCAGGTCAGCCCTGTCGTCGAAGGTCAGGTAGTCCAGCGCCAGGCGCCGGAAGATGTAGTCCATGAACGACTGCGCGATGCGGATGTCCGGGTCGTCGGTCATACCCGCAGGCTCGAACTTCAGGTTGGTGAACTTCTGCACGAAGCTCTCGAGTGGCACCCCGTATTGCAGGCCGATGGACACGGCAATGGAGAAGGCATCCATCACACCAGCCAGCGTGGAGCCCTGCTTACCGAGCTTCAGGAACACCTCTCCGAGGCGTCCGTCCTCGTAGGCGCCGGAGGTCATGTACCCCTCGGCGCCGCTGACGGAGAAGCTGGTGGTGCGGCCCTGGCGTGACTTCGGCAGACGCTCCCGCTTGGGACGGTAGACGACCTTCTCAACCACTTTCTCGACAACTCGGACGGCATCCTCTTCCTTATCGGATTTCTTGCCGTCGGACAGCGGCTGTCCCACCTTGCAATTGTCGCGGTAGACCGCGAGCGCCTTAAGCCCCAGTTTCCAGCCCTGCCGGTACACATCCGCGATGTCCTCGACGCTGGCCGACTCTGGTAGGTTCACAGTCTTGGAGATGGCTCCCGACAGGAACGGCTGCACCGCTGCCATCATCCGCACGTGCCCCATGGGAGCGATGGCCCGCTGCCCCATCGCGGTGTCGAAGACCTCGTAGTGCGCCTCCGCGAGACCCGGCGCCCCGACCACGTGCCCATTCTCGGAGATGAAGTCGACGATGCCCTGGATCTGCTCTTCGGTGTAGCCGAGCTTGGTGAGCGCCCGCGGGATGGTCTGGTTGACGATCTGCATGGAGCCACCGCCAACGAGTTTCTTGAACTTCACCAGGGAGAAGTCCGGCTCGACGCCGGTGGTGTCGCAGTCCATCATGAATCCGATGGTCCCGGTGGGCGCCAGCACAGAGGCCTGGGCATTGCGGTAGCCGTTGGTCTCCCCCAGGGAGACCACCTGCTCCCACTCCCGGGTGGCAACCTCGTGGAGGGTCTTGTCCGCGGCCATGATGGGCGCCGACTCGTTGGCGGAACGGTGCCTGCGCATCACGCGTTTGTGTGCCTCGGCGTTGCGTGCGTAGCCGTTGTAGGGCCCGACGATCCCGGCCAGCTCCGCGGAGCGGCGGTAGGAGACAGCAGTCATGATGGAGGTAATGGACGCGGCGGTGGAGCGCCCACCGTCAGTGTCATACCCCTTGCCCATGGCCATCAGAAGCGCCCCGAGGTTGGCATAGCCGATACCCAGCTGCCGGAAGTTGCGGGTGGTCTCACCGATCGCCTCGGTCGGGAAGTCCGCGAAGCAGATGGAGATGTCCATCGCGGTGATGATCAGCTCGACGGCACGCACGAACCTCTCGGCGTCGAACACCCCGTCCTGCCTCAGGAACTTCAGCAGGTTGAGGCTCGCCAGGTTGCAGGAGCTGTTGTCGAGGCTCATGTACTCAGAGCACGGATTCGAGGCTGTGATGGGGCCGGTCTCCGGAGTGGTGTGCCAGGTGTTGATGGTGTCGTGGTATTGGACCCCGGGGTCGGCGCACTCCCAGGCCGCCTTGGCGATCTTGCTGAAGAGTTCCCGGGCATCAACCTTCTCGATGACTTCACCGGTGGTGCGGGCGCGCAGCCCGAAGTCGCCTCCCGTATCGACTGCCGACATGAACTCGTCGGTGACCCGGACCGAGTTGTTGGCGTTCTGGTATTGCACAGAGGTGATGTCCCTGCCTCCGAGGTCCATGTCGAATCCGGCGTCGCGCAGCGCCCGGATCTTCTCCTCCTCGCGGGCCTTGGTCTCGATGAACTCCTCGATGTCCGGGTGGTCGATGTCGAGCACGACCATCTTCGCGGCGCGACGCGTGGCACCGCCCGACTTGATGGTCCCGGCTGAGGCATCCGCGCCACGCATGAAGGAGACCGGGCCAGAAGCGGTACCGCCCGAGCTGAGCAGTTCCTTGGAGGAGCGGATACGCGACAGGTTCAGGCCGGCGCCGGAGCCTCCCTTGAAGATGAACCCCTCCTCCCGGTACCAGTTGAGGATGGACTCCATCGAGTCATCGACGCTGAGGATGAAGCAGGCGGAGACCTGCTGGGGCGAGGCGGTGCCCACGTTGAACCACACTGGCGAGTTGAACGAGAAGTACTGGTGGAGCAGCAGCCAGGTCAGCTCTGCACCGAAGACCTCGGCGTCCTTCTCGGTGGCGAAGTACCCGTTGTCGCGGCCAGCCTTGACGTACTGGCCGACGACGCGGTCGATGAGGGTCTTGAGGCTGGCCTCACGCTGCGGGGTGCCGAGCGCGCCCCGGAAGTACTTGTTCGTCACGATGGTGGAGGCGTTCACACTCCAGAAGTCGGGGAACTCCACTCCATGCTGCTCGAAGACAACCTCCCCGGTCTTCCAGTTGGTCTGCACCACATCGCGCAGCTGCCACGTGACCTCGTCGTAGGGGTGCACTCCCTCGGTGGAGAACACGCGCTTGACGGCAAGACCCACTCCCAGGGCGGGTTGCTCACCGGCGCGTTCCCGGCGGGTTGCGGACTTGGTCACAGTGGCGGTCATGAATTTCCTCACTCGAAACTGGCAACGGGACTGGTTTGTTCAGCCGATCAGGGGGTCCTGGGTGTCAGACTCGCGGCGACGCCTGCGCCGCGAGCCTGTAGTGGGTTCAGGCAGTAGTGCATCGCCGGTTGGCTGGCGTCTTCTCATGGAGTCGATCTCGTCGATGAAGTCCTCGACAGAGCCGAAGTTCTTGTAGACCGAGGCGAAGCGCAGGTAGGCCACGGGGTCCAGCTCCGCTAGCGGGCCGAGGATCGCCACCCCGATGTCCTCGCTGGTCAACTCAGCCTGTCCGATGGAACGCAGGTCCTCTTCCACGCGCTGCCCGAGGGCGGCCAGCTGGGCAGCGGTCACCGGACGGTTCTGGCAGGCCTTGGCGACCCCTTTGATCACTTTATCCCGGTTGAACGTCTCCACAACCCCGGAACGTTTCAAGACGTAGAGCTGGATCTGCTCGACGGTGGTGAACTTGCGCTGGCAGGAACAGCACATCCGGCGCCGGCGAATGGCCAGGCCGTCATCCGTCGCACGCGAGTCAGACACCTTGGTGTCTGCATGGCGGCAGAACGGACAGTACACGGCAGAGTCCTCTCACACGGCCCCGTCCCCTGGGGCACGGCTTATCGCGTTGCTCCCCAGCGCCCTATGGCATCTAACTCAACACAATTTATTGAGTAAACAAGAGGTAGCAACCACTAGATATTGGGAACTCTATGCCCACTCCCCCGCCCCGTCAAACATCACGCGAGGCGTGTTGCGGGAAACCCCTCAGCGGTCACTGACGGAGACCGGCGCTGGATCCGACTGGTTGAGGGAAGCGATCCCCGGCGCCGCGACGATGAAGGCGAGCACCGTCAGCACGGTGAACGCCACGACTTTGATGCGATGCACGAGATGGGGAGCGGGACGCAGGACCGAACAGGCCACACCCTTGCCACCTCGAGGCACGACGAGCCTGCGGGATGATCTCGCAGAACCACGGGCTGAGGAGCGGGCGCAGGGCCCCGCAGGGTTCCCTCTACTGCAGATGACAACGGCCGGCTCGGCGACTTCGGTGCTCATGATTCCTCCACACGTCTGCTGTCCACGACGGCCGCCATCCGCGGCACATCGAACTGATGTTCGATCAGATTACAGGGCGCAGCGGATTTTTCAAACATGCTATCGATTATGCTGCGCCGTGCGCATCCTCACGGAAGTAGACACGGCACCACTGACATTTTCCGGTCAGCACATGCTGGCTCGAACAATTGTTCGTATCCTCGGGTAGGATGCCTCCATGGCAGACGAGACCCACCCCGCGGAGGCCAAAGAGGCCACGATCATCCGGCTTCCCTCTCGGAAGGCCTCGCGTGCCGGACGTCCCAGCAAGAAGCAGGTTGCCGCCGACGTGGCACGCATCACGGGCGTCCCGGACGCGGCCCCGTCGTCCCCCAGCGTCGACACCCTCACTCCCCGCCAGCAGCTGATGCTGAAACTGATCCGGGAGGCCGTGGATGCCGATGGCTACCCACCGAGCATGCGCGAGCTGGCGCAGCGAGCGGGCCTGGCCTCGACCTCCTCGGTCTACTACCAGCTGAAGGTGCTGGAGAGGGCAGGTTTCATCCGCCGGGACCCGAACCGGCCACGCGCCATGGTGGTCACCCTGCCGGATGGCACCGAACCCGAAGCCCCCGCTCCGGATCTACCGGTCCCGGAACAGAGCCACGATACGCACCCTGCTACCGTCGAGACCCCGCTGCTCGGCCGGATCGCAGCAGGCGGGCCGATTCTCGCCCAGGAACAGGTGGAGGACGTCTTCGCGCTGCCCAGGCAGCTGGTCGGTCAGGGCACTGTCTTCATGCTCCAGGTACAAGGCGACTCGATGATCGACGCCGCAATCTGCGATGGTGACTGGGTGGTGGTGCGCCAGCAGCCCGATGCGGACAACGGCGACATTGTCGCGGCTCTGCTCGACGACGAGGCCACGATCAAGACCCTCAGCCGTCGCGGCGGCAAAGCCTGGCTGATGCCCCACAACCCGGCTTACTCCCCCATAGACGGCACCCACGCCCGCATCATGGGCAAGGTGGTCGCGGTCATGCGGAGGGTGTGAGCCGCTACCCCGGGCAAGTCATATGCTGGAGGCCTGGAAGAATCCGGTTGAGAGGTATGCCATGACTAGCTCCACAGATGCAAAGACGCAGCGGCGCTACCGGCTCTCTGAGGTAGCACGCTCTGGGGAAACCGCAACCCGC
This sequence comes from Arachnia rubra, assembly GCF_019973735.1. Lineage (NCBI taxonomy): Bacteria > Bacillati > Actinomycetota > Actinomycetes > Propionibacteriales > Propionibacteriaceae > Arachnia > Arachnia rubra. Next base: position 1,268,584 of record NZ_AP024463.1, on the reverse strand, counting down.
ACGCCCTTCTTCACCACGGACAACACGGGCGGGGTGGTCTGGGTGGTCAAGCCCGGCCAGGAGGTGATGGCCCACGACCACTCGGCGTCGGACGACATCTGGATCTGTCTCCAGGGCAGCGGCGTGTTCTTCCCCGAGCCCTGCGAGGAGCTTGAAATCCAGGCCGGCGACGTGATGGTCTCCAGGCCCGGGCAGTGCCACGGGATGCGCAACACGGGAGACGAGGATTTCATCTTCGTGAGCGTGATCTCACCTGCCCCGTCGGACTTCAATCCCATCGACTGCGATTGCGACTGACTGCTTCTTCCCCTATTCGCCGCCGACCAGGCGGGCGTGAACTTGGTCCAGGTCGGTCGTGACCGGCCCTCGCATGTTGGAGATGCCTGGGTTGTCGGCGTAGCGGGGCAAGACGTGGACATGGAGATGGAAGACCTCCTGCCCCGAGTCGGCACCCGCATTGCTCAGGATGTTGCAGGCCGTGGCTCCCAGCCTTTCCTTCAGCAGGTCACCTACGGTGCCGATGGCCGGGGCGATCTCAGCAAGCGCAGCCGGGTCCTCCAGGACGTCTTTCACGTGACGGCGGGGGATGACCAGGGCGTGGCCCTGCTGCCACGGGTTGATGTCGAGGAACGCGACTGCGGTCTCGTCCTCATAGATCCGCTTCGACGGGATCTCGCCCTCGACAATCCGGCAGAACAGGCAATCGCTCATGGTCCTCACACTCCTCGCACCTCGAAACCGGCTGCTGCCAGCTCCTGTTTGACCTCAACAATAGTGAGCCGCCCATAGTGGAAGACGCTGGCGGCCAGCACGGCGTCGGCCCCCGCGCGTGCGGCCTCGACGAAGTGGGTGGCGGTCCCAGCGCCACCGGAGGCGATCAGAGGCACATCAACCACCTGGCGGACGGCACGGATCATCTCGATGTCAAACCCATCCGTGGTGCCGTCAGCGTCCATGGAGTTGAGCAGCACCTCCCCAATCCCCCGGTCAGCTGCCTCCCTCACCCATTCGATGGCATCCCTGCCGGCTGGCCTGCGGCCACCATGGGTGGTGACCTCGAAGCCCGACGCGGCCCAGCCGGCTCGCCTGGCGTCCAGGGACAACACCAGCACCTGATTGCCGAAGCGCGCGGCGATCTCGTCGATCACACCTGGCGCGGCAAGCGCGCCGGTGTTGATACCCACCTTGTCGGCTCCACAGCGCAGCAGCTCATCCACATCCGCGGCCGACCGCACTCCCCCGCCGACCGTGAGCGGGATGAACACCGTCTCAGCACAGCGGGTCACCATCTCACGCGTGGTTGCCCGGCCCTGCGCGGACGCGGAGATGTCCAAGAAGGTCAGCTCGTCAGCCCCTTGCGCTCCATAGCGGGCAGCCAGCTCCACCGGGTCGCCCGCATCCCTCAGGTCGCGGAAGTTGACTCCCTTGACGACTCGTCCGTCATGAACGTCGAGACAGGGAATGACTCGCAGCGCAACCGCCATCAGTCCTCCTCAAGGTCGGTGTCGACAACGCCCCGCCGCATAGCGAAGACCGCCTCCCGGCAGGTGCGGCGCAGATCCCCCAGGCCCGCCGCGGTGGCGATCTGTCCTGCCAGATCCACGACCTGCCGCACCCAGCGCACGAAGTCACCGGCGGACAGGCCACTGATGCGCAATACCTTTGCGAGCTCCTGGCCGCTGGCCCAGCGCCAGGCCGCCTCAGCGAAGCCGATATCCGGTTCGCGCCCCCGGTCGCGGCGGTGGTTGCGTTCCAGCGCCCCGACCTCACGCCACACGGTACGCAGCGCGGACTGGGCGGCCTCACTGGCGGCATCCGGCATGCGCGGGGGCCGCTGATCCCGGCTGGGTCGTGACTCGTAAAGCAGCGAGGACAGAACCGCGGCCAGTTGCGGTGCGTCCAGGTCAGCGAACACGTCACGCCGGATGCACTCGGCGGCGACGAGGTCCAGCTCGTTGTAGATGCGGCGCAGCATCCGGCCCGCGCCGGTTAGCTCGTCACCGTGCAGGTAGCCGAGGTCGGAGAGCACCCCGCACACCCGGTCGAACTGCACCGCCAGGGAGTTGGCTCGTCCCGTCAACTCTGCCTCCAGGCGTGCTGCCTCCCGCTCCAGCCGGATGGCGCGTGCCGCGGCGACGGCGTGCAGTTCCCGTTCCTCGCAGGCATGACAGGGGTGCCGTTTCATCTCGCGTCTCAGCTCTGCGATGCGGGCGGCCTGCGCCTCATCGGTCGGGGTCGGGTCGAAGGTAGGGGTCTCGGGATCGACGGATTCCAGCTTGGCGGACAGGGACGCCAGGAGCTCCCGGCGGGCCTTGCGATCCTGCGCCGAGAACCGCCGTGGGACGCGAACCCGGGCCACGGGCGCGGGCGCCCCGGGCAGGTCGTGGGGCCGCAGTCTCAAGATGGTGTGGTCAGCGGCGATGATCTGCGCCCAGGGCACACCGTCGCGGCTCTGCTTCTGACCGACGGCCAGCACTACGCACCAGCCCTGTCTCGGCACCCAGATCACATCGCCTGGCATAAGTTTCGAGATGGCCTCGGCAGTGTCATCTGCCCGCCGGGCGCGGCGTGCCGCAGCGGAGATGCCCTCCAGCTGGGAGATCTCCTCACGCAGCGCTGCGTATTCCATGAAATCCCCCAGGTGACACTCGGCCTCAGCACGGCTGGCAGCGATCTCCCGCCCCCGGTCACGACCAGCGCGACTGGCGGTGACCACGCTCTTGTCGATGGTGAACTGCGCAAACGACTGGTTCAGCACCTCACGCGCTCGTTCCCTGCCCATCGCCGCCGTCAGGTTCACGGCCATGTTGTAGCTCGGGCTAAACGAGGAACGCAGCGGATAGGTGCGCCTGGAGGCCAGGCCCGCCACCGCCCTGGGATCCATCCCGGGCTGCCAGAGCACGACGGCATATCCCTCGACGTCAATGCCCCGCCTACCGGCCCGCCCGGTCAGCTGCGTGTACTCACCCGGCGTGATGTCCACCACGGCCTCACCGTTGTATTTGACCAGTTTCTCCAGCATCACTGTGCGAGCTGGCATGTTGATGCCGAGCGCCAGGGTCTCGGTCGCGAACACCAGCTTGCAGGCCCCCGTGGCGAAACCTTCTTCGACGATCGCCTTGAAGGCAGGCAGCTGCCCGGCGTGGTGGGCGGCCACCCCAGAGCAGAGGGCTGCGCGGAAGTCCTCGTATCCCAGGGCATCCAGATCGGCCATCGACAGTCCGGCAACGTGCCGGTCGGCGATCTCCCCCAGCAGGGCCGCCTCATCCCGGCTGGTGAGGGTGACCCCGGCTGCGAGCAGTTGACTGACGGCGGCGTCGCAGCCGGCCCGGCTGAAGATGAAGCAGATCGCGGGAAGCAGCCGGGCCCTCTCCAGCACACGAGCCGTCTCAGCCCGCGAGGTTCGCTGCCCCGCGAAACGCGGGTGCACATCGCCGCCGAAGGACCCTGTACCGCGCGGCCGTTTCCCGCGGCCAGAGCGTCCCCGGGGCCGGCGTGAGTCATCACGTACGCGCGTGGCCTCGGCGCGGGAGACCTTCACCAGTTCACGATTCACCTTCGCCGCGCGACTGCCTGGAAGTTCCCTGGCGGTCGGGGCGATCCCCTCAAACAGGTCGATGAGTCTCTTTCCCACCAGCACCTGCTGGTAGAGCGGCACCGGGCGTCTCTCGGAGACCACGATCTCGAAACTGCCGCGCACGGTGCGCAGCCAGTCGCCGAAGTCCTCCACGTTGCTGACAGTCGCGGACAGCGCCGTGACCTGGACCTGGGGAGCCAACCCCAGGATGACCTCCTCCCACACCGCTCCCCGGAACCGGTCGGCCAGATAGTGCACCTCGTCCATGACGACATGCCCCAGGTTGTTCAGTCCCGTGGAACCCGCATAGATCATGTTGCGGAGCACTTCGGTGGTCATCACCACCACCGGCGCGTCGCCGTTGACTGAGGAGTCCCCAGTCAGCAGGCCCACCTGTGCGACACCATGCCGGGCTACGAGATCGTGGTATTTCTGATTGCTGAGAGCCTTGATGGGGGTGGTGTAGAAGCATCTGGACCCCGTCTCCAGGGCCAGCCACGCGGCGAACTCACCGACCACGGTCTTACCGGCCCCGGTCGGGGCAGCCACCAGCACCCCAGCCCCCGACGCGAGAGCCTCACACCCAGCAAGCTGATAGTCGTCAAGCGGAAAGGAGTAGAGCGCGGCGAAGCGCTGCACCTGATCGGTCACGGCCCCAAGGTAGCAGGGCCGGATCAGGCGACGAAGATCTTCAAGATCCCCGGCGCGCACTCAGCCCGCACGGGCACCTCCCCCAGCTCCTCGCCATCGCCCATCACGAACAGCCCCGGCCCGGCCAATTCGATGCTGCGCGCCCGGAACTGCTCCACGCAGGGATGTCTGACGAATGCCCCCGAGTACAGGGACGGGAGCAGCCTGAGCAACACCCCGCGCGAGACCGTCCTGATCACGGTCACGTCGAGCAGGCCGTCGGATGGATCGGCGTCGGGGGCAATCCGCATGCCGCCGCCGAAGAGTCCCGTGTTCGCGACCGCCACCAGCATCGCCTCCTGGGCGCGAGGCTCCCCGTCCACCACCATCTCGTAGTTCAACGGCGAGAACGAGGCCAGCTCCCGCAGCGCGACATAGCCATAGCTGAGGGCCCCCAGGCGCAACCGGATGCGGTTGGTGGAGCGGTTCACGCGAGCGTCATATCCCGTGGAGACCACAGCGCCGACGTACCGCTGCGGGAAGGCGCCATTCGAGATGCGCGTCAGGTCGACGGTGCGCGTCCGGCCCCCGACGATCGCCCCCACCGCCTCATCGACGGTGCGGGGCACGCCGACGCCACGAGCGAAGTCATTGCCGGTTCCCGCCGGGATCAGCCCGAGGACAGCGTCAGTCCCCGCGGCAGCATTCAAACCCAGATGGGCCATGCCATCTCCGCCCATCACCAGCAGCGCATCCCCCGGCCGGGCCTCAAGGGCTGCCGCCCGGGTCAGTTTCTCGGCATCACTCCAGGAACTAGAGGAGATGATATGCAGCTCAGCGGTCGGCACCTGGTCCCGGAGCCGGCGCGCCACCTTCGGCAACATCCGGCCCGCGCGCCCGCCACCAGAGCGCTCATTGACCACCAGGGTCAGCAGGCGCGGCTTCGCCAGTTGGTTCACTTGCCGTCGTCCACGTCAATATTGAACTGCGCCTCATCGGACTCGACAATTCCCTTGCGCCTGTCCAGCAAACGACAGATCATCTCAGCTATGTAGAACAGCAGTGTGACGGGGATCGCCATACACAGCATGGTGAAGGGATCAGTGGAAGGGGTCGCGACAGCTGCAAGGACGAAGGATGCGAAGAACACGCCCTTGCGCCACTTCTTGAGCTGATAGCCGCGCACGACGTTGAACAGGTTCAAGGCCACTACGATCACCGGCAGCAAGAAGGATGCCCCGAAGATGAGTATCACCTTCAGCTCTAGGCTCACGAACTCAGACATGTCCTGGTAGTTCATCACGCCCAGGCCGGTTGGCGTGAAACTAAGCATCACCGCGATGCCCTTGGGCCAGATCCAGTAGCCCATTGCACAGCCCAGCAGGAACAACGGGATCCCTGCCCCAAGGAAGGCCATCACGTATTTCTTCTCTTTGGCCAGCAGCCCTGGGGCGACGAAGGCCCAGATCTGATAGAGCCACACTGGGATGGTGATGATCAGGCCACAAATGATCAAGATCACCACCCCTAGGGTGAAGGGCCCAGTCACACCGGTATTGGCTAGCTGCAGCATGGCCTCACTATTGGCTGCCGTCACATCATCCCGGGCAACCAGATAGGGATACATGATGAATTCCACCAGAGGCTGGTAGAAGAAGGCGCACCCAATCGCGGCGAGCACCAGGGCCAATGCCGAGATGGTGACGCGGTAGCGGATCTCCCGGAGATGATCTCCCAGGGACATGCTCCCGTCGGGGGATTCCTTTTTGGGCGGGCGGAACCAGCTGGACCGACGCGGTTTCGCCTCAGCACGGCTGGTGTCGGAGCTCAATGTGATCAGTGCCCCGTCTCAGCCTGACGAGAGTTGAGAGCGGCTTCCCGGGCCTCCAGCTCGGCTTCCTTGAGGGCCTGCTCGCGAGCCTCCAGGTCACGCTGGCGGCGTTCGAGCTCGGCAGCCCGGTCATCGACGATCTCAGCCTCCACCACCTCGGGCTCCGCGGGCTTGTTGCCGTCTTTGTCCTGGTCGGTGGACTTGACCTCCTCCTTGAACTCCCGGATGGAGCGCCCGACCCCCTTGCCGATTCCGGCCAGGTTTCCGGCCAGGCGCGAACCACCGAACAGCACCAGAGCTATCACCAGGATGATCAGTAGTTCCATAGGGCCAATGTTCGGCATGTGCAGTTACCTCGTTCCGGATTTGTTGGTTTCCTGTGAAGCTTACTCGCGGTGCTTGCGGGGCAGCTGAACCTGCGCAGTGAGCGCCCTGAGCTCATCGTGACGTTCTCCCAACATCCGTACCTCCACCAGAACGTCATCGATTTTGTGCCGCACCCCAAGGGCCATGACCACCAGGGCCACCACCCCGGCCGCCGCGAGGCCGCCGAACACGAGTAACCAGATCACACTACGCGATCGTACCCGACTGTAGGTCACGGCTCTTCACGACCGTATGCGCGCAGCGCCTCCCAAGCCCGCTCAGCGGCTTCGGTGACGGCCTCACCGTCGCTGACAATGACAACGTCCTCGCCGAGCCGCAGCAGCAGCGACACCAGCCAGTCACGGCTGCCGACAGGAAGCACCACCCGCAGCCCGGTCACATCGGACTCGACGGAATGAGTCGGATAATACTCGGGGACCCAGGATGCACCTGGCCCCAGGGTCAGCTCCACGCGGCGTTCGGAGTCGGCGAACCAGGATCCTGTCGCCTCTTCCAGCCCTTCCCGGGCGGGTGAGAGCTCGTCCAGCACTTCGACGGAGCGGATCCGGTCCATCCGGAAACTGCGCCAGGCATCCCGCAGCCGGGACCAGGCATCCAGGTAGGTGGTGCCGTCCACCACCCGCAGCCGGGCGGGCTCCACCTCGACGACGGCGCGGCAACCGGTTCCCTCGTGATCGATCCGGACCACGCGGCGTTCCTCACATGCCTGGGTCAGGATCCGACGGATCTCCTCGTCACCTGCCGCGAGACTGACCTCGATGCCGGCACCCGCCTGGCCGCAGGCGTCGCTGAGCTTAGCCCTGGCGGAGGCCGCCGCCTCGGAGCCGAGTTCGACAAGAGCACCCAGCGCCACCATCAGGCTCACCGCCTGGACAGCGGTCAGGGTCATGGGGCGCGCCAGCACATCAGAGTTGAACAGGTAGATCTCCCCGTCAGCACGCACCCCCTCGATATCGACATCGAACAGGTCATCGGTCAGTCCTCCTGGCAGCCCGCAGAACTGGATGACCTCCAGGTCCCGCAGGATCACGGCAGGCGTGGTCTGGAAGTCGTGGGCGGCCTGGGTGACCGTTACCCCGGGATTCCGGCTGAGATAGGGCACCAGCTGGATGAGGCGCCGCACCTGATCCGCCGACCTCACTTGGCCCACCTCCCTGCGACCGCCCGGAGTCTTGCCACCACGTCATCAACCAGCTCCTCAGGAGCCAAGGCGATGGCGTCCACGCCCAGCGCGCAGATCTCACCGACGAGCATCGGCGTCAACGGCAGTTCGTAGATCTCGAAACCCTCGGGGTCGCTGTCAAGCCGTGTGGCTGGTTTTCCGCTGCGGGCCAGGTCGCGCCCGCGCCTAGGACGCAGCGCCACCCTGGCCGAGGATTGCCGCTCGGAGGTGGTGAACTCGATGGTGACCTTCTCTGGTGGGGTGTAAGCACCCTCCTCTCCCACTGCCCTGGGAGGGGACGTGACTCGTGAGAGCTTGAAGTAGCGCCGTTGCCCGCGGTCCAAGTCCAGGCCGATCACATACCAGTGACCACGCTGCTGCACGATCCGCCAGGGCTGGAGCCTGCGGGGCTCATCCCGGTACCCGAACCGCACCTCCCTACGAGACCGCAGCGCATCCCACCAGACGTCAAGACCATCGATGGCGGTCAGCTGCGGTTGCAGGGTGAGCAATCGCGCAGCATCTGGATCAGCACCCGCGGCACGGAGCGTCGCAAGTGCCACGCGCGTGTCCTCAGCGGCGACGCTGTCCTGCCAGACCCGGGCAGCAGCGCCCAGCGCTGCCAGCTCGTCCGCGGTGAAGGTGATGGGTGGCAGCTCAAACGCCGAGCGGTCCACCCTGTAACCGGGTTCGTTCGCCTCCGGGTCGAGAGCGCCGGTCTCCACCGGCACTCCGATGCCACGAAGCTCGGCCTTGTCACGCTCAAAAGTACGGTCGAAATTCGCGTCATCCAAGCTCCGGTAGCCCTCGATGACCTGCCGGATGCGGTCGCGCCCCACCCAGCTGCGCGTACTGAGCAGCATGATCAACAAATTGAGCAGCCGCTCCGATTTGCTCGCCGACATCTCACCTCCCTGGTGGAATTAGCTCCCTGGTGGAATTAGAGGGTACCGGGGAGAGGACGCCGCAACAATGGGGGCATGTCAATCGTTGACCGCTATGCCCCCTCTCCCACCTCCGATCTGCACCTGGGAAATCTGCGCACCGCGCTGGCGGGGTGGTTGCTGACTCATCGCGCAAGGGGAAGCTGGCGGCTGAGGGTTGAAGACCTCGATGTGGCACGGGTGCGGGCGGCAGAAGGCGCCGCAGCCCGTCAGCTGAGGGATCTGAAGGACCTGGGAATGGCATGGGATGGCGAACCCGTCACCCAGTCCGAGCGCATGGAGGCCTACCGCGATGCTCTGACCCGGCTACGAGAGCGGACCTACGAGTGCTTCTGCACGCGGCGTGAGATCGAACAGGCAGCCTCAGCTCCGCACAACGACGGATACCGTCCCTATCCGGGGACCTGTGCGAGGCTGTCGGCGGCTGAGCGCAGCAGGAGACGGGAGGAACGGCCGGCAGCGATCCGGGTGCGTGCTGAGAATGCGGTGTTCACCGTGACGGACCGGTTCTCAGGCGAGGTGACCGCTACCGTCGATGATTTCGTGCTGGTGAGGGGAGACGGCGTGCCTGCATACAATCTCGCCTCTGTGGTGGACGACATGTACCAAGGGGTGACGCAGGTCACGCGCGGCGCCGACCTCCTCAGCTCCGCGCCCCGCCAGGCATGGCTGACCACCCAGCTGGGCGGGCAGCCGCCGGCCTATGCACACATCGGCCTAGTCACCAACGATCGGGGGAAGCGCCTGGCAAAACGTGACGGCGCGGTCACCCTGGCCGATCTGCAGGCCCAGGGATGGCGCACCAGCGACGTGCTGGCCGAGCTGACCGCGTCACTGGGTCTAGGACGTCACACGACACCTCACGAAGCCCTGGACGCCATGCCCAGGCTCCTGCCTGCCGCCTTTCACCTCCCCGTCACGTGGACGGGGAGGCAGCTGGTCAGCTTGCAGCCTTGACGTCGAGGATGTCGATGACGTAGACGAGCCCCTCACCACTCTCGAGACCCATGCTCGGGTTCCCATTCGGGAAGGACTCAGCGGCGGGCACGATTAGCATCACGCGCGACCCCGCCGTCTGCCCCAGCAGACCTGTCTTCCAGCCCGCGATGAGGCTGGCGAGCTTGCCCTCCTGGGGTTGCCAGGCGTCATAGATCAGCTTCCCGGACTTGGCGCCCCAGGCCCGGTACTTCACAGAGACGCTGGACTCGGCGGTGATCTCTGTGCCCGCACCCTTGATGAGCGGCTGGACCACGAGCTGCTCGGCGTTGACGCCACCCTCCGGGATCGCGACCTCCGGTTTGCCCTCGGTCATGGTGACCGCGGGCAGGCCGTCAGCCGGGGTGACCGCCTCACCTGTGGCCTCGGTGTAGGAAGCGGAGACGATGTCGACGACGAACAGCAGGGAGTCACCCGCCTCGATGCCGGCTTTGGCGTTGCCCTGGGCGTAGCCGTCAGCACCTGTCATGCCGATCAGCACTCGCGACCCGACCTTCTGCCCGGCCAGGCCGGTCTTGAACCCGGGGATCACCCCGTCCAGCTTGAACGTCGCGGGCTGGCCCTTGGTGTAGGAGCTGTCGAAAGGCTCGCCAGTGCGCCCATTGACGCCCACGTAATTGACTGTGACGGTGGAGGTGTCACCGACGACCTGGGAGTTGCTGCTGTCACGCAGTACCTTGGTCTGGGTGCTGCTGATGGCCCACGGCGCCGGGACCTTCACCTCGGGGGTGTCGGCATCGGAGACGGTGATCGCGTCGAGGTTGTCCGATGGGGTGATACTCCCCGTGGGCAGGGCAGCCGGGGATGAACTCGGGGCGGGCGAGGCGGGTTCCGTCGCCGCGCCAGAGGACGCCCCTGCAGAGGGATCGGCCGGGGTTTCAGAGCAGGCCGCCAGGGCCACCGCGGATAGAGCAGCAGCCGCAAGGGCCATCCGGGCTCGGGTCATCACTTCACTCAAACGCACCCAGCAGATGCTACCTCAGACCTGGTTACACTCCTCACATCCCGGCGAGATCGAGCAGTGCGCCCAGTTCCTGGCGGCTCAGCTCACGGGTGGTGCCGACCGCCAGCTGGCCGAGCCGGACCGGACCGATGGCTGTGCGCGCTAGCCGGTCCACGGGGTGACCCACAGAGTCCATCATGCGCCGGACAATGCGGTTGCGTCCCTCATGGAGGGTGATGGCCAGCAGCGAACGCGACTCGCCCCGGGAAATTAGCTTGACCCGGTCCGGTTTCACGGGGCCGTCGTCGAGGCGTAGCCCCTTCTCCAGCCGGCGCAGGGTCCGCTGCTCCACGAGTCCCGCGACCTCTGCGACGTAGGTCTTCGGAATCTCGAAACTGGGATGCGCAAGACGATGCGCGAACTCGCCGTCATTGGTCAGGATGATCAGGCCCTCGGTCTCGGTGTCGAGCCGCCCCACGTGGAACAGCCGTTCTGTCTTCCGTGGCAGGTAGTCGGCCAGGGTACGCCTGCCCTCCGGGTCCTCCATCGTGGAGACCACGCCGCGCGGCTTGTTCAGCACCAGGTAACGATGGTGACGTGGCGGCGGGATACGCGCACCGTCCACGCGAATGGTGTCCCGCTCCGGATCCACCCGGCGTCCCTGCTCGGAGACCACCGTGCCGTTGACCTCGACGCGGCCCTCGGCGATCAGGATCTCGCTGGCACGCCGTGATGCCACACCGGCCGCAGCCAGGACTTTCTGCAGGCGGATGCCCTCCGGCTCAGTCATGTTGCTCCTCAATTCCCGACGCGGCGCGCAGTTCAGCCTCCAAGGCTACGGCGTCGGGCAGCAATGGCGCCAAGTCCGGAAGCTCATCCAGCGAGTCGATTCCGAGTTTCTGCAAGAACAGCGATGTGGTCGCGAAGGTCATGGCCCCGCTCGGTTCCTCTCCTGCCTCGGTGATCAGCCCATGCGACAACAGGGTCCTGACCACGCCGTCGACGTTCACGCCACGCACCCCGGAAACCCGGCCGCGGGTGACAGGCTGCAGGTAGGCGATGACGGCCAGGGTCTCCAAGGCGGCCTGGCTCAGCCGGGCCCGGGTCTCGGCAACCACGGCGGCCTCCAGCGTCTCCGCGAGGTCGGGGGCGGTGGCCAGCCGCCATCCCCCAGCGACACGGCGCAGTTCAAAACCCCTGCTGGTGTCCTGGTAGAACCGGGACAGCTGCTCTAGCTCCGCGGTCACATCACGCTCCGGCAGTCCCAGCTGGGCCGCCAGATCCGCTGCGGCCAGAGGCTCGGTGGCCATGATCAGCAGCGCCTCGATGGCACGGCCAGCGTTCACGTCCCCTCCTCGAAGTCATACTCGTCGACGGCGATCTCATGTGCGGCGCCTCCCGACCATCGGATACTGAGTTCGCTGAGCGGGCCGGCCTGCTCGAAGCTGACCCTCCCCGCGCGGAACAGCTCAAGGACCGCTAGGAAACGCACGACGGTGGTCAGGCGGTCGCAGCCGGCGACGAGGGATCGGAAAGTTGCCTGCCCCCTGTCCGCCAGCAGCTCGGAGACGATCCCGGTCTGCTCGACCACGCTGACGCGGCTGCCATGCAGGTGGGTTAGCTGCACCGCAGGCGTGGGTTTCGGAGTCAGTGCCCGGACAGCCAGGCGGGCGAGCCCACTGGGGTCAATCGGCAGCTCAACCTTGACCAGGACACCACGGAACTGCTCCTCCAAGCCTCCGGGACGCCAGTGCTGGCGATCTGCGACTGCGATGGCCTGTCCAACCCAGGAGGCCAGCTGTTTGAAGGCCCGGTACTGGAGGAGCCGGGCGAACAGCAGGTCTCGGGCCTCCAGTGCAGCCAGGTCCTCTGGGTCGGTGACCTCACCGCCCGGCAGCAAGCGGGCGGCTTTCAGGTCCAGGAGGGTGGCTGCGACCACCAGGAAGGAACTGGTCTGCTCCAGCCCGAGGGTCTCCCCTGCAGCCCTAACGTACGCGACGAACTCGTCGGTCACCTGGCTCAGCGCCACCTGTGTGACGTCCAGCTCGCGACGGGAGATGAGCTGCAACAGCAGGTCAAACGGACCCTCGAAGTTCGCCAGGTGCACATCGAAACCGGGAGTGGTCTCAGGTGTCTCCGCGGTCCGGTTGCGGGCCCGCCTGCTCACTTCTGATTCAGTTCCGCCACCACAGCCGAGTCGGCGCCGTTCTCAGCCAGGTCGAGCAGGGCCAAGGCAACGGCGGTGCGCACCAAGCGCCCCCGGTCCAGGTTAATGCCGTGACGGCGCTTCAGCTCAAGGGTGGCATCCTCCAGCGCGAACAACTCCTCGGAGGAGAAATAGACGGTGATCTTCTGGTCATGCCTGATGCGGCCTGACGCCACCGGGCGGGATGCCTTCTCTTTCCCCTGTGGCTCCGATTTCTGCGGCTTGGCCTTCTCAGGGTCGGCAGGAGCTGCTGGGGTGACGGGCTCCGGGGCCTTAGTGGGCCGGAACAACTCGCTCGCGCCGGGCAGGCTGGCCCTCTTGTTCACTGGCACTTCCGCAGCACCTCTCGCGCCAGCATCCGGTAGGCATCGGCTCCCTTCGAGGCCGACGCGTAGGTGGTGATGGGCTCACCCGCGACGGTGGTCTCGGGGAACTTCACGGTGCGCCGGATGACGGTGTGGAAGACGTCGTCGCCGAATGCCTGGACAACACGCTCCAGCACCTCGCGGGAGTGCAGGGTACGTCCGTCGTACATGGTGCCGAGGATCCCGAGAATCTTCAGATCAGGGTTCAGCCGGTCGGCAACTTTGGAGATGGTGTCTGTGAGCAGGGCGATACCGCGCAGCGCGAAGAACTCGCATTCCAGCGGCATGATGACGTAGTCACTTGCGGTGAGGGCGTTGATGGTGAGCAGCCCAAGGCTAGGGGCACAATCGACGAGAATGAAGTCGTAGTCACTGCGCAGCGGCTCCAGCAGGCGCGTCAGGGTCTGTTCCCGGGCCACCTCACTGACGAGCTGCACCTCTGCGGCCGACAGGTCGATGTTGCTGGGCAGGATGTCCATGCCCTCCACCGAGGTCGGCTGGATCACCTCACCCGCCGTGTAGTCACGGGAGAGCAGGAGGTTGTAGACGCTGCGCTCCAGGGTGTGAGGATTCACACCGAGGCCAACGGAAAGTGAACCCTGCGGGTCGAAGTCCACCAGCAGCACCTTGTGGCCAAGCTCAACCAGGGCTGCACCCAGATTGATGGTTGTCGTGGTCTTGCCCACCCCGCCCTTCTGATTGCACATCGAGATGATCACGGCACTCATTTCCCGCCCGGGAGCCGGGGGTGCGGGGACAGGCAGATCTGGCATGGGCCGCCCTGTGGGTCCGATTTCCTCCGGAAGTGTGGATTCTGCGGGCGCATCTGGAACTTTGAACAGTTCGTCGGCCACTTCGCCTCCTAAAAATGTCGACAAGTCCATCCTAGCCAGGATGACAGTGCCATGTGTGCATAAACCACAGGCCCCCGGGAATCGACTGTTCTTCCCGGGGCAAAGATTGTCACCTTGCCCGCGGATGCGATTCGAGGTAGACCTCACGCAGGCGATCCACCGTCACGAGGGTGTAGATCTGTGTGGTCGCCACCGAGGCATGCCCGAGCAGCTCCTGGACTACCCTCACGTCGGCGCCGCCCTCCAACAGATGGGTGGCATAGCTGTGCCGTAGCGAGTGAGGTGAGACATCCGCCTCGATACCGGCCTGCTCGGCATGGCGTACGACGACGGTGAACGCCGAGTTGCGTGTCAGACGCCTGCCACGGGTGTTCAACAGCAGTGCACCGCCCCCGTCGCCCTTGGCGGCGAGGATGGGGCGGCCTCTCACCAGATAAGCGCCGAGGGCCTCCCGGGCGAAGCTGCCCAACGGCACCACCCGTTCCTTGCCGCCCTTGCCCCGGAGCCTCAGCCCCGTGGTCTCGTCGTCCACGACCGTGGTGACGTCGTCGACATCGAGATCGGTGATCTCGGAGACACGGGCGCCTGTCCCGTAGAGCATCTCCAGCAAGACGGCATCTCGCATTCCTATGGGGTCATCCCGGTCCGGTGACGCCAGCAGGGCATCAATCTCAGCGACGCTGAGCGCCTTGGGGAGACGCTTGCCCAGCTTAGGCACCTGGGTCTCGGCAGCTGGATTGCCAGCTGTCACCCCCTCCTCGTGCGCGAAGGCATGCAGGTTGCGCACGCTGACCAACGCCCGCGCCACCGACGTTCCCTTGAGTTCGCCTGCCAGGTCACGCACGTGCTCACTGATCTCCACCGGTGTGACCGCCGCAAGATCGGTCACACCGCGTTCCGAGAGAAACGCAAGATACCGCTCCAGGTCACGGCGGTAAGCAGCGACGGTGTTGGCCCGCAGTCCCCGCTCCACCCGGACGTGAGCCAGGTACTGCTCCAAGATGTCCTCAGCCGCGGTCACTCAGCGACCGGCCCTGACCGGCCAAGGAGCATCTGCAGGCCTCAGCTGGTCAAGCCGCCCGGAGAGCCGGGCTGTCTCCAGAGCCAGCACCCCTGAGACCAGGCTCGGTGACTGGCATTCCCCAGCGAACACAGCAGCAACGAGCGCAGGGCGGAAAATCCATTCGAATCTCATGTGGGCCTCCTCCCCCTCCAAGACGAAGCCCTCCGGCCTAGAGGCAGGGTGCGGGTCACGTGCCAGATAGATCCGCAGGGACTCCTCACAGGCGCCTGGCGTGGTGACGATGTCGATCAGCACATCCCAGCGGGAGGCAGCCAGCTCCGCTTCCTCGGCGAGTTCCCGTTTCGCCGCGGCCACGTAGTCCTCGCCCTCCAGGTCCAACAGGCCGGCCGGGATCTCGACCATCTCCTGACGCACGGGATGCCGGTACTGGCGCACTGCTGCTATGACGTCGCGTTCCTCGTCCCAGCAGACAACCGCCACCGCGCCGGGATGCGTCAGATACTGGCGTGTGATGATCTCGCCGGATGGGGTCACCACGGTCTCGTCCACGAAAGTGGAGACCCGCCCAGCCCCCAGCTCCGCGCGTTCCTGGACTTCCCAGGCAACAGGTCGGTCCCAGCTCATTCACCTTCTCCTCGCTACCGCCCGCGGGCAGTTTCATTGATCTAACAACACCCTGCCACAGAGCGCTCACACACCGCAGCCACCCGCCAGGCCGGCCTGCGAGAGAGCAGCCCGGGTCTCATCGTTGGCCAAAGCCACCCAGTCCTCGGCGTCCTGGCCACCTTCAACGGGGACACCTGTGAATCCACCACTGAGGTCGTGAAAACTCGCCAGGTCGAGCAGGGACGTCCCCTCGCTCAGCGAGGTCTCCGGCAGTGTCTGCCAGGCCAGTGAGTAGAGATGCACAGGGTTGCGGGGCAGCTGCCTGAGTAGGGAGCGGAACACCTCACCACCGCGGCGCTGCCTCCCGGCCGCCCCCTCAGGATCGGGAGTCCAGGTTCCACCGGCCAGGATCTCTCCCTGGCGGCTACGCACGAAACCAAGGGCGGTACGCCCGTCAAGCCTTTGTGTTCCCGCAGGCAGATCGATGTGCGCGTGCTCATCACGTAGCGGATGCTCCAGCGTGACCTCCACTCCGCCGACAGCGTCGACCAGGGTGACGAATCCCCGCAGGTTCATCACGGCAAGATGGTCCACCGGCATCGCTAGACTACGACAAAGACCATCGACGAAAGCCTGCGGGCCCCGCAGCCAGCTGGTTGCCAACCGGTCGTATTCGCTGGGTGCGACCTCGACGAGGAGGTCCCGGGGAATGCTTGCGGCACGGATCTGCCCACCCTGCTGGCGCAACGCCAGGATCAGATCGGCCCGGGCACCATGCTCATCGCTGAGGTCACCGAAGTCGGTGGTTCCTTCGGGCGCAAGGGAGCGGTCATCGATCCCGACGATGACGAGAGTGCGCCCGTCATCGCGTGAGGTGTGAAGCGCTACCTCCAGCCTGGTGGCGCGTGAGGCAAGCAGGCTGCCTGCGGCGGCCAGGCCGACCACGAGAGCCAGGATCAGCATCCCGGGAATCCAGATCCACCTGGGAATGGCAAACCGCCCCGGGCCTCCAGGCCCGGGGCGGTTGGTTGCTGGATCAGGCTGGGGCACCGGTGCGTGGCATACCGGGCTTACCGGACTTCGAGCCATCCTGCTTGGGCTGGCTCTTGCCGAGGTCTTCCTTGCTGACGACGGTAACGTTGGCCAAGCCAACCTCACCGTCGGCCTTGAGGACCACGAAGTGGTTGCTGCCAGGTGTAACGTCCTTGTCCACGACGGCACTCAATTGCACGGAGCCGCTCTCGGAGGATGTGGCCTTGCCGAGCGCGTAGGGCTTGGAATACAGGGTGAAATCGACTTCCTTGCTGGCAGTGAAACCAGTGGCACTGACGGTGATGTTTCCACCCGGGGCGGCCTTCCTGGCCACACCATCACCACTGACAGTGACCTGCGGGCCGATGGGCTTGGTCACGTCAACTTCCACGGTGGTGTTGGTGGACTTGTCCTGGTAATCGAAGCAGGTGAGCGTAGTGGGAACCTGTCCCTGGCCGTTGACCATGTAGCCAAACTCGTCCTGCTGATTCTTCAGGTTGATTGTTTCAGTCTTCCAGGTACCAACCTTGATGACGGCCTTGGCGGTGTTCTCAGGACACTTGGCATCCAGATAGGCCGAGGAGTCACCCTGGGCGGTATTGACGGCCCGGACCGTCAACGAGGGCACGGCGTCGTCGGCGGAGGCCGGTGCGGCCCCGGTATAACCCGCAAGGGCCAGTGCTACAGCTGCAGCCCCGGCAAGGACACGAGTCTTCATATACTTCCCCTCTGTTCTGCGTAGCCCAATGCCACGCACCAAGGGTTAGGCTATACCACTGACAGTTCACAAAGATAGGTAGAGACCCTGCCACATGTCCGTCAGAACCCTGTCTTGGGCAACTTCGGCATCACCGCTGGAAGCCTTTGTGACACCTGGCGTCCTCCCGTGCTCTGTTGTTTCCCCTGCTGCTTGTGGGCCACTGTCTTCTCCCGTCCCTCCCGCTGCTGCGCGGGCTTATCACCACGGGGCTGGACTGGCCCGGCAGTGGAGCCTCCGCTATCACCTGCGGGCTTGTTCCTCAGCAGGAAGGCGAAAATGGCCCGCTGCCCGTTCCGTGCCCGGATCGTGAGATGGTGTTTCCCAGGTGTGGCGTTCTCGGGGATTTTTGTCCGGACGTCGATATTCCCCGAACCTGTATTGCCATCCCAGAAAAACATTGGCTTGGAGTGCATATATGCCTCAGCACTCTGACCAGCCGCAAATCCCCTGAGCGAAAGCTCAATGGTCCCGCCAGGGTAGAACTCCTGCTGCTCATTGCTCGACGCCGACAGGGCCGGCTTAGTGGGCAGGTCCGCATTGACCTCGGTGGAGGTGCTTGCCACGTTTCCATCTGGGTAGATGCAATTGGCGATCACCTGCTGCACACCGGATGTGTCATAGATGTATTCAAAGCTGCCATCGCTATTCAGCGTAACGTCCACCTTGTTGTCGGGATCGTCATTCCCGGCTTCGCTGGGGACCTCAGGCGATTGTGTCCCCGGCGAGGGGCTCGCGACTTCAACCGGATGCGCAAACTCCAGCCCGGGAAATTCCCCAGCGAGGAAATGCAGCGTCGCCCGGGAAGCACCAGAGCTGCACTGCCCTCCCAGCCACACCGGAGCCGCCCCGTTCTGAGCAGTGCCGACGGCGTAAACCTCAAGGCTGGCGGAGCCGTCGGCCTGCGCCGCAGGAGCTGTGAAAAAACCCAAGCCGATGGCCAGGGCAGCAACACCCGTCAGGGCATGCTTCCTCATGTCTGTTCCTCTCCCAGGTGCGCTCACCATGGCGCCCTACGAGGGCGGACACTAGCCGAAAGTCGGCATGCGCGACAAATCAGCTGGAGGAAAGTTAGGCTCCGCCGGTGTCACGTGTCTGCAACCCCGCATCAGCCCATTGCCGTCTCAACCGGAGCATGGATTCGGGATGCACCGCAGCGGTCAGATCAGTCAGCACCGTGGTCGCGAAACCCGCGGAAGCGGCATCGCGAGCCGTCGCGTCAACGCAGTAGTCGGCGGCTATGCCACAGACATCAACCTCAGTGACGCCGCGATTGTGGAGAAACTCAGCCAGGAGCTCGCCTGTGGCCTCATCGGTCCCCTCAAAACCGGAGTAGGCGGCCTTGTGCTGCCCCTTCAGGAAGAGGCCGTCCCATCCGGTGAAATGCAGCCCGGGGTGCTGACCCGCCCCCGCCGTGCCTGCGATGCAGTGCGGTGGCCAGGAATCTTGGAAGTCGGGTTCATCGCTGAAGTGAGACCCCGGATCAACGTGATGGTCACGAGTCGCTACCACCAGGTCGTAACCATGGTTCCCCGCGAGGACACGGTTCACCGCCGCGGCCACTGCCGCTCCTCCCAGCACTGCGAGGGACCCGCCTTCGCAGAAGTCACGTTGCACGTCTACGACGATCAATGCACGGCTCATACCGGGAGAGCCTAGCCGTTCTGTGCGCTCTTGAGCAGCTCCTCCGCATGTCTCAAACCCGCGTCCGATTCTCCACTGCCACTCATCATGCGCGCCAGTTCCGCAGCGCGTTCCTGCTCATCAAGGAGCGTGACATCGGACGTGGTGACTTGCCCATCGCTGGATTTCGCGATCACGAAATGCTGGTCGGCGAAAGCCGCCACCTGCGCAAGATGCGTGACCACGATCACCTGGCCTCCTGCGGCGAGCCGTTTGAGTCTGCGCCCGATTTCCAGGCCGACGGCACCACCGACACCGGCATCCACCTCGTCAAAGACAAAAGTGCGCCCGGCTGATTTACCCGCAAGGACCACCTCCAAGGCCAGCCGGACCCGGGACAGCTCACCACCAGAGGCGACTCTCCCGAGGGGGCCTGGAGCTGACCCTGGATTGGCGGCGAACACCAGCTCGATCCGGTCGGCGCCGTGAGGACCGGGCGAGGCCTGCGTCACCGCGAACTCGAGCCGGGCATGCGGCATGGCCAAAGCCTTCAGCTCGGTAGCTGCGAGCTCTGCCAGCCTGCCCGCGGCTTCCCTGCGATCCCGGGTGATCGCAGACGCGGCAGTCTCAAGTGCCTCTTCCAGGATCGCCGCGCGCTCCCGTAATTCTTCGATCCGCTCATCCGCCCCCTCAAGCTCAGCCAGCCTCTCGGTGGCCTGTCTCGCCCACTCGAGCACCTCAGCGACATTGTTGCCGTACTTGCGGGTCAGCGTTGCCAGTTCACCACGCCGGTCTGCCACAGTTGCCAGGCGCAGGGGATCAGCGACAAGATCTGCGGCGTGACTGGCGACATCCTGAGCGAGATCTACCAGCAGATAGTTGACCTCTGTGAGGCGCCGCGCCAGCTCGGAGGCGCTCGGATCCCGTTCTGCGAGAGAGTCGAGGGCCTTGCGGGTGGAGCCGGCCAGTCCCAGGACGCTGGGGGCATCCAGGTCTTCCTCTGCGCCGCTCAGCGCCACTTGGGCGCTGACAGCCAAGGCTTTCAGGTCATCAGCATCAGCCAAGCGCACCGCTTCTGCCGCCAGAGCCTCGTCTTCCCCCTTCTGAGGATTCACGGCGGCGATCTCGTCCAGGCCAAACCGGAGGACCTCGGCCTCCCGGGTGCGGCTCAACGCCTCTGTCTCAAGTCTGGCGAGTTCCTCGGTGATGTGACGATGTTCTGCGAAATCCCGGCGGTAGTCGTTCAGCGCAGCCGGGGCCGCGAAGGTGTCCAGCAGCTCTCGTTGCCGCTCCGGTGTGGAAAGCCGTGTCTGCTCAGACTGACCGTGGATTGTCGCGATCTCATCCAGCAGACTGGCCACGGCAGAGACCGGGACCTGCGCGCCGCCCACCAGCGCGCGGGAACGCCCCTGGGCAGAGATCTGGCGAAGAGTGACGAGCTCCACCCCGTCATCGAGATCGCCGCCGAGATCCTCGACCGCTTCAGCGATGGCATCATCGACTTCCCAGCGCCCCTGCACGACTGCCTTGTCCTGGCCCTTCCTCACCAGGGAGGCATCAGCCCGGGCACCCAGCAACAGGCCAAGCCCGGCGACGATCATCGTCTTGCCCGCACCCGTCTCACCTGTGAGAGCGGTGAGGCCGGGACCCAGCGGGAGGGTGGCGTCCTCCACCACTCCGAGCGATTTCAGGCGAAGCTCTGTCAGCATGCCTCACCCCGGGGGGAACGCCGCCAGCCGTCAACCGGCAGCTCGAATTTGCGCACCAGCCGCGTGGTGAAGGGCTGCTCGGACAGTCGCGCCAGAAGCATCGGGTGTTCGCTTGCTCTCACCGCAATGCGCATCCCCGGGCCCACATCGACGCTACGCCGCCCGTCGCACCAGATGATGCCCTGTGGGACAGGTCCCCCCAGCTCCAGGGACACATGGGATGTGGGGGCAAGGACCATCGGCCGGTTGAACAGGGCATGCGCTGACAGCGGCACTATAAGCATCGCCTGCACCTCGGGCCAGACGACGGGCCCGCCGCCTGAAAACGCATAGGCTGTGGAACCGGTCGGGGTGGCCACCAGTACCCCGTCGCACCCCCAGCGGGAAAGAGGATGGGCGTCAACATGCACGAGAACGTTGAGCATCTTCTCTCGCATCAGCTTCTCCAGGGATACCTCGTTGATCGCGAATGACGACCACAGAAGCTGCTCGGACGCGTCAGACACTTCGACTTGCAGCACCAAGCGCCGCTCGATTTCATAGCGGCCCTCGATAACCGCCTGCGGCAGGGAGGTCAGGTCCGAGGTCTCGAGTTCGGCGAGAAAACCGACATGCCCTAGGTTGACTCCCAGCAGCGGGACCTCAAGGGGCTGAGCCCATTCCGCTGCCCGCAGCAAAGTGCCGTCACCGCCGAAGACCACGGCCAGCTCAACGGGATTGGTACCGATGGGTGCTAGATCCGCATCGGGAACAAAATCGGCCAGTCGGCTGACATCGTCGGGAAAACTCAGAAACCGGAAGCCAGGCATCTGCCTCATGAAGGCAACGGCTGCCTCCAGCGCCTCCGGGCGCTCAGGATGCAACAGCACGGCAACAGCACGGGTCTCCACGGTCATCAAGGGTAATCAGCGCTCCGAGCAGCGCACAATCGAATGAAGAACTCCTGGTTTCCACTGGCACCACGCAGCAGGCTCGGGGCACGCCAGTCGCACTCCCAGCCCAGGCTGGCAGCAACCGCGGTAACAGCATCCACCGCCTCCTCGCGCAGCCGCGGATCGTTTACCACCCCTCCGGTTCCGAGTCGTCGCCTCCCCACCTCGAACTGTGGCTTCACCAGCAGCAGGGCAACCCCATCCTCTTGTAGGACATCCAGCAGCGAGGGCAGCAGAAGCCTCAGCGAAATGAACGAGACGTCTCCAACGATGGCATCGACCGGCTGCCCGTCCAGGTCCTGCAGGGTGATCTCTCGCAGATTGAGGCCTTCCCGCACCCGGACGCGCGGATCGGCGCGTACCAGGCCGGCCAGCTGCCGGTGCCCGACGTCCACGGCGTAGACCAGCTCAGCGCCACTTTCCAGCGCAACCTGGGTAAACCCTCCCGTCGATGCCCCGGCATCAAGGATACGGCCCTGCAACCGGGTTCCGGATGCCTCCAGGGCTCCCAGCAGCTTGTAGGCAGCCCGGGAGACCCATTTCTCAGGTTCGGCGATGATCTGTGTGTCATCAGTCACAGCCAGCGCTGGTTTCTGGGCCACGTCCCCGGCCACCAGGACCCTGCCCTCTGCGATCAGCCGGGCGGCCTGCGTACGCGAACGCGCCAGTCCGCGGGCGACAAGTGCCTGATCCAGCCTCACTGTGGGTTTTCCGAGCCAGCGTGGCCCTCCGAGCCAGCGTGGCCCTGGGAGGCCGCCCCGGGGTTCAGGGCCTCAGCCAGGACCTGATGCACTTCCTCCAAGTGGGCGAGTGCCTCATCGGCGGAAAGCTCTCCCACCTCGTCAAGCCTCCTCATGGCCTCGTTGATCGCCTGGAGGCGCTGCACCTCACCAGGGGCGGCGCTGCGGGGAGTGGGGGCAGTCATCGCAACCGGTCCAGCCGGGCCAACAGGTCCTTGCCGTCAGCTTGGAACCGCCACACGGCATGCAGCACGCACCACAACAGGTCCAGCTGCCCATCAATGTCCTGCGGGACCGCATCGGCAACCGCCCTGCCGTCAACCATCCAGGCCTCCGCCCCAGCACAGCGGAAGCCATTCCCGACGGTCTCCACCTCACGGACCGGGGCTAGCAGGGCCGAGACGTCATAGCCGATGTGGGTCGGCCGGCCGATGGGCTCAGCCGCCGCGAGGTCGTACTTGCCGTGCGCCCCCGTGAACACGAAGAGGGAATCCATGCCGGCGTTTCCAGCACCGATGATGTCTGTGTCGATCCGGTCCCCAACGAAAACCGGATGTGTGGCGCCAAGCCGCAGCAGGGTCTCGTCGAAGAGTGGCCGGAAAGGTTTGCCCGCCATCGGGGGTCGGTGCCCGACGCAGTCCGCGATCAGGTCAACCTGCCCACCACAACCCGGCAGGATGCCGCGTTCGGTGGGGCGGGTCTGGTCAGGGTTGGTGGCAAACCACGCCGCCCCCCTCTGAACTGCTATGGCCCCGAGCTCCAAGAGGCTCCAGGGAAGCTGTGGA
This sequence comes from Arachnia rubra, assembly GCF_019973735.1. Lineage (NCBI taxonomy): Bacteria > Bacillati > Actinomycetota > Actinomycetes > Propionibacteriales > Propionibacteriaceae > Arachnia > Arachnia rubra. Next base: position 1,245,481 of record NZ_AP024463.1, on the reverse strand, counting down.
TGGTAGCCCTGGATGACGGCGACAGGCTCCTCATCAAGTGCCGATACTGGGACAAAGCCTCCCTCGGCAAGCTGGGTGGCAAGGGCGTCCGTTCCCACTACGAGCACCTTCGCTCCCTCGGGGAGCTTCCCCTGGAGCATGCGTACCGTGGCCTGGGTTGAGTTGACGACGTCCGAGTCACTGGCGTCAATGCCGAGATCACGGAGATGCTCGGCCACAGCAGCCGGAGTACGTGCGGCGTTATTAGTGACGAACCCGAGCCTAGTCCCCCCGGCGCGCAGGTCAGCCAGCGCCTCCGGAACTCCGTCGATGGCGTCTGGCCCGAGGTAGATCACGCCGTCAAGATCGAACAGGGCGGCGTCATAACCCGATACGAGCGTACTCATCTACCATCCCCATCGATCTCGGAGAGGATCTCAGCGATCTCCTCCTCCGGGCTGATCAGAAGATCACGCTGATAGGGGACGGCTGACTCTCGGCGTGCAGGCACCGTGCCAGCTGCGTCATCCGCCGCCGGTGTGCGATGCGGCGCGCCCTCTTCCTCCGCCTCGTCTTGGCGTCCCCCGGGAGCCACTCGTTTCACCACCGCGCCTGCTGGCGGGGCCGTCACGTCGATCACCTGGGTTTCCATCTCGTCTTCTGGATCGGTCTTCTCCGCAGGATCTTCCGTCTCAAAGTCCTCGGGCAGGGTGATACCGTCAAGAGCAGCAATCCGATCCGTGGCGTCAAGCCGCCCGTCCAGATCCAGACTGGCGGCTGATTCAAACCACTCCCGTGCGGCGTCACTCCGCCCCTCAGCCTCAAGCAGGTCAGCGTAAGCGTAGTGGAGACGAGCCTGAGCCGGCCTCGGGCCGATCCGGTGCGAGATCGCAGACTTGAGCAGACGTAATGCCTCCCCACGCTGCCCGAGGTCAGCGCGAATCCCCGCCTCCACGAGAATGCACTCGATACGGAGCCCAAGTTTCTTCGTACGCGGGTCCAGGGTTGCCAACAGCTCGAGTGCCTCGCGATGCCTTCCCAGGGCGCGTTCACAGTCAGCGAGCACGGGAAGAAGCTCATCGCCTCCGCTCATCCGCCTGATGGCCCGGAACTCGCGCAGGGCGATGTCGTAGTGCCCAGAGACATAGGCCGCCTCAGCAGCAGCCTCCCGCACGACTGGCAGGCGCCCGGCACGTCGTTTGGCGGCCTCCGCATGCCGGTGCGCCAGTTCCGGGTCGACGTCCAGCAGCTCACCGGCCGCGAGAATATGCCCCCCCACCGTGGCCGCCAGATCCTTGGGCAGGCTCTTCAACTCAGCCCGGACGTTCACAGGAAGCGAGGACTCATCGAAGTCCTTGGGCACGGAGGGTCCATCGTGCGCCCGCGCGGTGCCGGGTTTCGGCACACGTCGTTCCTCAGGCTCCCTCCGGCGGCCCTTTGTGTCCTGTCCACGGAACTCACGCTGGGATCCTTGGAACTTCCGAGGCTCACGCTGCCCACGCGAGCTGCGGTCTTCTTCTCCCCCGCGTGATGTGAAGCGTTGTTGCCTCCGCTCGTCACGGGACTGGCCTTTCTCTCCCCAGGACTTCTCTCGGCGACGAGGATTGAGGCTGCGGCCATGCCCACCGCCCTGATGCCACGGCGCCTGGTCACGGTCGCGGGGTTTTTGCCCGTCTCTTTTTCCCCCTTTGGTGCGATCCCTCGAACTGGCACGGCCGTGCCGGTCACGATCGCCGCGGCCCTGGCCATGACCGCGATCCTGAGCACCCCTCCCCGGGGGCTTTCCATCAAAAGCCATAGCTGTAATTCTCCCAAAGCAACGCCAAGAACCCAACTTCAACCCGGTCTTCACGAGTCTTGGTCAGGAAGCGGGCGGCTGGGATCTCGTATATCGGCGCGATCACGGGGAAGGCGGCACAGCTTGGTGACTGTACTCCATACGTGGAGTACAGCTGGCAGGGAGAGTGGCGAAAATGATTGTTCCCCTGCACTGTGATCAGTGCAGGGGAACATGTTTTGTGGTTGTTCGGCGGTGTCTTACTCTCCCACACACTGGCGTGTGCAGTACCATCAGCGCTGAAAGGCTTAACTTCCGGGTTCGGGATGGGTCCGGGTGTTTCCCTGTTCGCTATGACCACCGTCACAAACCGGCAACCAAGTCTATAGTGTGAAGTTGTAGCCCCCCTGCCTTTTTGGGTTGGGGGTGGTGTGTTTCTTGGGATACCTTATAGTGGATGCGGTTAGTGCACAGTTGTGGGTGTGTGTTGTGTGGTAAGCCCTCGGCCTATTAGTATCGGTCAGCTTCACGTATTACTACGCTTCCACGTCCGACCTATCGACCCCATGGTCTGTGGGGGGCCTTACCAGATTGTTTCTGTGGGAGCCCTCATCTTGAAGCGTGCTTCCCGCTTAGATGCTTTCAGCGGTTATCACTTCCCAACGTAGCTAACCAGCAGTGCTCCTGGTGGAACAACTGGCACACCAGAGGTTAGTCCGTCCCGGTCCTCTCGTACTAGAGACAGCCCTTCTCAAGACTCCTACGCGCGCAGCGGATAGGGACCGAACTGTCTCACGACGTTCTAAACCCAGCTCGCGTGCCGCTTTAATGGGCGAACAGCCCAACCCTTGGGACCGACTCCAGCCCCAGGATGCGACGAGCCGACATCGAGGTGCCAAACCATGCCGTCGCTATGGACGCTCGGGCAAGATCAGCCTGTTATCCCCGGGGTACCTTTTATCCGTTGAGTCCTGGCGCTTCCATCCGCTACCAGAAGATCACTAGTCCCGACTTTCGTCCCTGCTCGACCCGTCAGTCTCACAGTCAAGCTCCCTTGTGCACTTACACTCAACACCTGATTGCCAACCAGGCTGAGGGAACCTTTGGGCGCCTCCGTTACCTTTTAGGAGGCGACCGCCCCAGTCAAACTACCCATCAGGCACTGTCCCTGAACCAGATCATGGCCCTAGGTTAGATAACCAGAGTAACCAGAGTGGTATTTCAACGACGACTCCACCAGAACTAGCGTCCCAGCTTCACAGTCTCCCACCTATCCTACACAAGTCACACCGATCACCAATACCAAACTATAGTAAAGGTCCCGGGGTCTTTCCGTCCTGCTGCGCGTAACGAGCATCTTTACTCGTAATGCAATTTCACCGAGTTCGTGGTGGAGACAGCGCCCAAATCGTTACTCCATTCGTGCAGGTCGGAACTTACCCGACAAGGAATTTCGCTACCTTAGGATGGTTATAGTTACCACCGCCGTTTACTGGGGCTTAAGTTCACCGCTTCACCACACACAGTGGCTGACAGTTCCCCTTAACCTTCCAGCACCGGGCAGGAGTCAGTCCGTATACATCCTCTTACAAGTTGGCACGGACCTGTGTTTTTAGTAAACAGTCGCTTGGGCCTGGTCTCTGCGACCCTCAACGCTTTCAACGCAAATAGTCTAATACGCTTCAGGTCCCCCTTATCCCGAAGTTACGGGGGTATTTTGCCGAGTTCCTTCACCACGATTCACTCGATCGCCTTAGTATTCTCTACTTATCCACCTGTGTCGGTTTAGGGTACGGGCGGCTCACAACTCGCTAACGAAGCTTTTCTAGGCAGCATAGGATCACTCAACCCAACCCCTCAAAGGGGCTAGGCCCATCATGTCTCAGGCACCCAGGATGCGGATTTACCTACACCCCGCCCTACACACTTAGCCTCAGATCAACCAAAACCAAGGATGAGCTACCTTCCTGCGTCCCTCCGCAGCTTGCCTACTACACAATCGGATCACAGACTCAACCATGACCTGCCCCGAAAGACAAACCACAGCCTCGCATGCTTAGCATCATGCGCCCCGGCACGGACGTTGCTCCGCCGGTACGGGAATATCAACCCGTTATCCATCGACTACGCCTGTCGGCCTCGCCTTAGGCCCCGACTAACCCAGGGCAGATTAACTTGACCCTGGAACCCTTAGATATTCGGCGGACGGGTTTCCCACCCGTCATTCGCTACTCATGCCTGCATTCTCACTCGCATGCACTCCACCACAGGTCACCCCGCAACTTCACCACACACACGACGCTCCCCTACCCACCCACACAACAGTGCAGGCGCCACAGCTTCGGCGGATAACTTAAGCCCCGCTACATTGTCGGCGCAGAATCACTTGACCAGTGAGCTATTACGCACTCTTTCAAGGATGGCTGCTTCCAAGCCAACCTCCTGGTTGTCAACGCAACTCCACATCCTTTTCCACTTAGTCACCACTTAGGGGCCTTAGCTGATGATCTGGGCTGTTTCCCTCTCGACTATGAAGCTTATCCCCCACAGTCTCACTGCCACGCTCTCACTTACCGGCATTCGGAGTTTGGCTGATTTCGGTAAGCTTGTAGGCCCCCTAGACCATCCAGTGCTCTACCTCCGGCAAGAAACACGCAACGCTGCACCTAAATGCATTTCGGGGAGAACCAGCTATCACGGAGTTTGATTGGCCTTTCACCCCTATCCACAGCTCATCCCCTCCATTTTCAACTGAAGTGGGTTCGGGCCTCCACGAAGTCTTACCTTCGCTTCACCCTGGCCATGGATAGATCACCCCGCTTCGGGTCTAGAACACGCGACTCAACGCCCTCTTAGGACTCGCTTTCGCTACGACTACCCCACACAGGTTAACCTCGCCACGCATCACTAACTCGCAGGCTCATTCTTCAAAAGGCACGCCGTCACCCCCCACACACAGCAGAAGGCTCCGACGGATTGTATGCGACCGGTTTCAGGTACTATTTCACTCCCCTCCCGGGGTACTTTTCACCATTCCCTCACGGTACTCATCCACTATCGGTCACCAAGGAGTATTTAGGCTTAGCAGATGGTCCTGCCAGATTCACACGAAATTCCACGAGTCCCGTGCTACTTGGGAAAAATATTGCAATGAAGTGGCAGACATACGCCTACGGGAGTATCACCCACTACGCTCAGGCTTTCCAACCTGTTCAACTTCACCCACCATTTATCACTCCACGACCCGTCAACAGCCAGGCCACACAACATCCCACAACCCCCACACCGCAACACCTGTCAGCTATCACACGGTATAGGTTTAGCCTCATCCACTTTCGCTCGCCACTACTCACGGAATCACTATTGTTTTCTCTTCCTACGGGTACTAAGATGTTTCACTTCCCCGCGTTCCCTCCAACTACCCTATACATTCAGGCAGAAGTCACCGGACATAACTCCGGACATTCAAGGTTACCCCATTCGGACATCCCAGGATCACAGCTCGTTTACCAACTCCCCTAGGCTTATCGCAGGTTACAACGTCCTTCATCGGCTCTTGGTGCCAAGGCATCCACCGATCGCACTTAGTAGCTTGCCAAACACAACACAAATTCTACAAAGATGCTCGCATCCACTATAAAGTTCTCAAGAAACACACCTCAAGAAGCCAGCACTACAGCATCGACCCCTCAAAACCCAACAACGTGCCCCCGCCCTGAAGAAAACCCACAACCAGAAAATCCCTCCAAGACAACAAGTCAATGTTCCACCCAACACCACAACACAAACACGTTGCAGCACACAAAAACTCCTTAGAAAGGAGGTGATCCAGCCGCACCTTCCGGTACGGCTACCTTGTTACGACTTAGTCCTAATCACCAGTCCCACCTTCGACAGCTCCCTCCCAAAAAGGGTTAGGCCACCGGCTTCGGGTGTTACCGACTTTCATGACTTGACGGGCGGTGTGTACAAGCCCCGGGAACGTATTCACCGCAGCGTTGCTGATCTGCGATTACTAGCGACTCCGACTTCATGGGGTCGAGTTGCAGACCCCAATCCGAACTGAGACCGGCTTTCCGAGATTCGCTCACCCTCACAGGCTCGCAGCTCTTTGTACCGGCCATTGTAGCATGCGTGAAGCCCTGGACATAAGGGGCATGATGACTTGACGTCATCCCCACCTTCCTCCGAGTTGACCCCGGCGGTCTCCAATGAGTCCCCGGCATAACCCGCTGGCAACATTGGACGAGGGTTGCGCTCGTTGCGGGACTTAACCCAACATCTCACGACACGAGCTGACGACAGCCATGCACCACCTGTAAACCGACCCAAAAAGGCACGCCCATCTCTGAACGCTCCCGGCATATGTCAAACCCAGGTAAGGTTCTTCGCGTTGCATCGAATTAATCCGCATGCTCCGCCGCTTGTGCGGGGCCCCGTCAATTCCTTTGAGTTTTAGCCTTGCGGCCGTACTCCCCAGGCGGGGTACTTAATGCGTTAGCTACGGCACGGAGAACGTGGAATGTCCCCCACACCTAGTACCCACCGTTTACGGCGTGGACTACCAGGGTATCTAAGCCTGTTCGCTCCCCACGCTTTCGCTTCTCAGCGTCAGGAAAGGTCCAGAGAACCGCCTTCGCCACCGGTGTTCCTCCTGATATCTGCGCATTCCACCGCTCCACCAGGAATTCCATTCTCCCCTACCTCCCTCAAGTCAGCCCGTATCGAAAGCAAGCTCAAAGTTAAGCTCCGAGTTTTCACTCCCGACGCGACAAACCGCCTACAAGCTCTTTACGCCCAATAAATCCGGACAACGCTCGCACCCTACGTATCACCGCGGCTGCTGGCACGTAGTTAGCCGGTGCTTCTTTACCCACTACCGTCACAAAAGCTTCGTCATGGATGAAAGCGGTTTACAACCCGAAGGCCGTCATCCCGCACGCGGCGTTGCTGCATCAGACTTCCGTCCATTGTGCAATATTCCCCACTGCTGCCTCCCGTAGGAGTTTGGGCCGTATCTCAGTCCCAATGTGGCCGGTCGCCCTCTCAGGCCGGCTACCCGTCGAAGCCTTGGTAAGCCATCACCTCACCAACAAGCTGATAGGCCGCGAGCCCATCCCAAACCGCCGGAACTTTCAAACCACCACCATGCGGCAGCAGCTCATATCCAGTATTAGCAATCGTTTCCAACTGTTATCCCAAAGTCTGGGGCAGGTTACTCACGTGTTACTCACCCGTTCGCCACTCGTACACCCCAAAAAAAGGGGCCTTACCGTTCGACTTGCATGTGTTAAGCACGCCGCCAGCGTTCGTCCTGAGCCAGGATCAAACTCTCCGCTGAAAAAACAACACCCAGCAAACCCAACCCACAATCAGGCCAAACCCACCAGGCACCAAAAAATCAACAAAGAACCCAATCACCAACAAACCCCCAACACACAATCAGGGGCCATCAATCAAAGGAAAAAACAAGAAACAAACCCAAAAAAGGATCCATTCCCCAAAAACAACACCCACCAAAACAACACCCCACCACAAACCAGGCAGAGCATCACCCCAGCAGACACTGCAAAAAAAATTGGCATTGACTTAAAGCACGCTGTTGAGTTCTCAAAATTCGAAACCAAAAACCGGCAACTTAATCAAGCTTAATCGGTTTTATCCCAATCGTCAAATCGAGGCCGATTCAGTTTGATCTGATTCGCTTCGGCTAACCGAAGCTCATCTAGTTTAGACCCAACTCTCAGTATCCGTCAAGTCAGACTTTTGCTCCCCCGAGGCCTTGAGTGGGATCTCACTGACCACACACTCACTCCGGGCTCGCATGACCGAGCTGGGGCTCCCACGTTCATCCGCATATGGTGGCTTCCCGCGAGAGCTCGAAGAACATTACAGGGCCCTGCCGGAGAATGCAAATCCATTTCTTCCCCGGTTGTTTGCGGCCTTGTCAAGCAGCTGAGACCTGGATGCCACCGATGGTACGGCGCCCCCTGCGGACTATCGCACACCGCCCACCCAGGAGATGGTCGGAGGTCAGGACGAAGTCAGGGTCAGTTACCTTCTCGTTGTTGAGATACGCCCCGCCCTCCAGGATCGCCCGCCTGGCAGCAGCCTTCGACTCGACGATCCCGGAGACCAGGAAGGCGTCGACCAGAGGCATGGGCAGCTTCACCTCGGGGGCCTTGAGCTCACGCATGATGCCGCCGAGGGTCTCCTCGGACAATTCGGCCAGTTCCCCCCTCCCGAAGATGGCCGCCGCCGCGGCCACGACGGCCTTTCTCTCGTCGATGCCATGGACGATGTCGGTGACGTCATCAGCGAGGGCTTTCTGCGCCAGGCGTTTGTGCGGCTCGTTCTCCGTGGCCTTCTCCAGCGCCTCGATCTCCTCATGCGAGCGGAAGCTGAACACCTTCAGGTAGTCAACCACCTTCGCGTCCTCGGCGTTCAGGAAGAACTGATGGAATGCGTAGGGACTCGTCAGCTCACGGTCAAGCCAGACGGTGCCAGACTCGGTCTTACCGAACTTGGTGCCGTCCGCCTTAGTGAGCAGTGGAGTCGCCAGGGCGTGGACCCGGGCCTGCTCGGACCGGCGGAGCAACTCGACACCCGCAGTGATATTGCCCCACTGATCCGACCCACCGTGCTGGAGCGTGACGCCGTAACGGTGATGCAATTCCCGATAGTCCATCGACTGAAGAAGCACATAGGAGAACTCCGTATAGCTGATCCCAGCCTCCAGCCGCCGGGCCACCACGTCACGCGCAAGCATGCGGTTCACTGGGAAATGTTTTCCGACATCCCGCAGGAAGTCCAGCACCGACATCCCGGAGGTCCAGTCAAGGTTGTTGACCATTACGGCGGCGTTATCGCCCTCGAAGGAGACAAAGCGCTCTACCTGGCTGCGGATGCGCTCCACCCAGCCGGCCACAACCTCTTTCGAGTTCATGACCCGTTCCCCGGTCTCCTTGGGGTCGCCGATCTGCCCCGTCGCGCCGCCGACCAGCAGGTGCGGTTTATGACCAGCCTGCTGCAGGCGGCGGGCGAGCAGGACTTGGACGAGATTGCCCATGTGCAGGCTCGGGGCCGTCGGATCGAAACCCACATAGAACTTGATGGGACCATCATCCAGGTGCGCCCCCAGGGCGTCCAGATCAGTTGAGTGGGCGATCAGCCCACGCCAGCAAAGGTCCTCAAGCAATGCGTTCACGGGGGCAGCCTACCCACGCTTCGAGGACGGAATCATCCCCGCCTCATCCCCAAGGAGTTGCAATGCGAACATTCGCATATAAGAATAGAGGCATGTCCGGCACGAGGATCTCCGAGTATGAATCGGTCAGCGCCTTCTTCAAGGCCCTGGCAAACCCGGTTCGTGCCGCCATCGTGCACTTGCTGTCCGTTCAGGAGCGCACTGTGGGCCAGCTCGTCGAGGAGCTTGGGCTGGCCCAGCCGATGGTCTCCCAGCACCTGCGTGTGCTACGTGGCGCCAGGATGGTTGCCACCCGGCGGCAAGGGCAGGGGATCTGGTACAGCATCTGCGACCAGCACATCGCCCACATCCTGGGCGATGCCATGAAACACACCCAGGAGGGAAACCATGACCACGACCACTGAGCACGTCTCCGCCGAGACCCACAAGCACACCCACGGGCCGTCCTGCGGCCACGAGGCTGTGATCCACTTCGACCACGTCGACTACATCCATGACGGCCACGCCCACCGCGAGCACGACGGCCACTACGACGAGTGCACCACCTGCACCTGCGGGAACTGCTCCGACAACTGCGCCACCTGCACCTGCAAGGACTGCACCTGCGAGAACTGCTCGCATAATGCCTGCTCCTGCGGATCCTGCAACTGCACGTCCTGCTCTTCCTGCAACTGTGCGGACTGCACCTGTGCGACCTGCCGTCACGCCGCCTGAGTGAAGATCATCTGAGCTCCGAACTACCCCGCATCTGAAACCCCGCTCCTCACAAAGAGCGGGGTAGTTTTCGTCTCAGGGGTTACCGGCCTGCGGCCCAGGCTCTGCTCTCCTCCAGGGTGGCGGAGAGCTCTTCAAGCTGCTCGGCAACTCTCGCCTCCGCGGTGCCGCCACGCCCATCACGGGCGCTCACCGAGCCCTCGACGGTGAGAACCTCCAGGACACCTGGATCCAGGTGTTCGCTGATGCCGGGCAGATCGGCCTCAGTGAGGTCCTGGAGGGTGATGCCGCGCCTCTCGCAGTATCGCACCGTCTCCCCCGCCACCTCGTGGGCGACGGCGAAGGGCACACGCATCCTCACCAGATGATCGGCCACATCGGTAGCGAGAGAGAATCCCCCTGGAGCCACTGCAGCCATGCGATCGCGATCGAAGGTGAGCGTGGCGATCATCCCTGCGACGGCGGGTAGCAAGACCCGGAGCTGGTCCAGGCCGTCGAAGACAGGTTCCTTGTCCTCCTGAAGATCGCGGTTGTAGGCCAGCGGCATTCCCTTGAGCGTCGCGAGAAGCCCAGCGAGATTGCCGATGAGGCGTCCGGCCTTGCCGCGAGCGAGCTCTGCCACGTCAGGGTTCTTCTTCTGCGGCATGATCGAGCTTCCTGTGGACCACTCGTCTGCCAGCCTCGCGAAGCCGAACTCGGCAGTGCACCACAGGATCACGTCCTCGCTGAGACGGGACAGGTCCACCCCGGTTTGGGCCAGGACCCACGCGGTTTCGGCGACGAGGTCGCGGGCCGCAGTGCCGTCGATGGAGTTGGGAACTGAGGATGTGAAGCCCAGTTCGTGTGCCACCAGCTCGGGATCCAGCCCAAGCGAGGTGCCCGCCAGGGCAGCCGACCCATAGGGGCTGATTGCCAGGCGGGAATCGAGATCCCGGAGGCGGGCCACATCACGTAGCAGCGGCCAGGCGTGTGCCAGCAGATGATGACTAAGTAGCACGGGCTGGGCTGACTGCAGATGGGTACGTCCCGGCATTACCGCGCCGAGGTTGTCCCGCGCCTGCTGTCCAAGGGAGGAGACAACCTCCAGGATGCCCAGCGCCAAAACCCGCACCTCCTCGCGAAGGTAGCTTCGGATCAGAGTGGCTATCTGGTCATTCCGGGAACGCCCGGCCCTCAGACGTCCCCCGAGCTCAGGGCCGATGATCTCCTTGAGACCGCGTTCGAGCGCACCATGCACGTCCTCGTCGGCCGGTGCTGGCACAAACTCACCGGCGGCGACGCGGCGTAGCAACTCGGCAAGCCCCTCGTCCATGGCGGCGGCCTCATCGCCGGTCAGCAGCCCGGCCGCCCGGAGGGCCTTGGCGTGGGCCCGCGAGCCGGCGATATCGTAGGGGGCGAGACGCCAGTCGAAGTGGGTGGACCTGCTCAGCTCGGACATCGCCTCAGCGGGGCCGCCAGCGAATCGCCCACCCCAGAGTCTTCCCTCAGTCACTGTTCTTCCCTCCCAAGGTTCCGGAGTCTCGTCGGTTTCCCGGTGCGTGTCATGTGGGCGATGATGCTTGCAGTGCGCGCCGCCGAGTCCCCGTCCGTGGTGATCAGCAGCAGGGTGTCATCACCCGCGATGGTGCCCATCACCCCTGGTAGGCGTGCCCTGTCGACGTGAGCGGCCAGGAACTGCGCGGCGCCGGGAGGCGTTTTGACGACGATCTGGTTGGCTGCGTGCTGTATCGACTGCAACAGTTCCGCGCAGCGCCGGGCCAGTTTCTCGGCCGCCACTCCCCCACCCTCCGACTCGTCGCCGACCGCGTAGACCAGGCTGCCGTCGGCGGTGCGGCGCTTCACGGCGCCGAGGACGAGGAGGTCCTTGCTGAGTGTGGACTGGCTCACCTCCACATCACGCTCTACGAGTGCAGCGCTCAGCTCATGCTGGGAGGCGAACTCCCCTTCCTCGAGCAGGCTGCGCAGCAAGGCGAGCCGAGCAGATCGTTTCATCTCAGGCATCGGTTCTCTCCAACCATCCAGGCAGGGCGTTGACAAAGGGCTCGAGGTCGGCTTCCGTGATGATCAGCGGCGGCGCCACCCGCAGCACGTCAGGACGCGGAGCGTTCAGCACCCACCCCTGTGACAGGGCCAGCTCCACAACTCGCGGAGCCACCTCCCGGTTCAGCACGATACCCCGCAGCAGGCCCGCACCACGTACCCCGGCAACGTCCGGGTGGTGCAGCCCCGTCACCGCAGCGGCAAACCAGTCTCCAACGCGGTGTACATGTGCGAGAAGACCGTCCTCCAGCACGTCCAGGACAGCATTGCCCGCCGCGGCGGCGACGGGATTGCCGCCAAAGGTGCTGCCATGCCCACCAGGAGTCAGCAGTTCCGCAGCGGCCCCGGTGGCGATGCAGGCACCGACCGGGAAACCGTTGCCGAGTCCCTTGGCCACGGTGATCAGATCGGCCGTCACCCCCAGCGCCCGGCTGAGCAGGAGCTCTCCGCAGCGCCCGATGCCGGTCTGGACCTCGTCAGCCCACAGCAGGGCCCCGGCGCGGGAGGTAATCCGCCGTGCCGCGGCCAGGTAGCCATCCGGAGCAGGGATCACCCCGGACTCGCCCTGGATGGGTTCGAGGACCACCGCCGCGACCGTCTCGTCAACGGCTGTCTCCAGGGCCGACACATCTCCAAAGGGCACGAAGGTGACATCCCCAGGCAACGGTTCGAAGGGTTCCCGGTACTTCGCGGTGTGGGTGACCGCCAGCGCCCCCATAGTGCGTCCATGGAAGGAACCCTCCATCGCCACCAGCCGGGTCCGGCCAGTCAGACGGGTCAGCTTGAACGCGGCCTCGTTGGCCTCGGCTCCCGAATTGGCGAAGAACACCTTGCCGCCCCCTGCTGCGGCGGCGAGACGCTCGGCCAGCCGGATCTGTGCCTCGGATGCGAAGAAGTTGGAGATATGCCCGAGAGTGTTCAACTGGCTGGTGACAGCCTCCACGACAGCAGGATGGCCGTGGCCCAGGGAGTTGACGGCGATCCCCGCCAGCAGGTCGACGTAGCGCTTCCCCCCGGCGTCCCACAGGTGAATGCCCTCACCACGGACGAAGACCTTCCGAGGTGGGCCGAAGGCATTCATCATGACCGCCTGATAGCGGCTCTTGAGGTCGTTCTCGCCACTCATGCCGGCTCCTCGCAGACCATGGTTCCCACGCCGTCGTCGGTGAAGATCTCCAGCAGCAGGCAGTGCGGCACCCGGCCGTCGATGATGGTCGCGGACTGCACTCCGGCCTCCACGGCACGCACACACGCCTCCATCTTGGGCACCATCCCCGAGGTGAGATCCGGCATCAGCTGCCGCACCTCCCCCGGGGTGATGGAGGTGATGATGGTCGACTCGTCCGGATAGTCGGCATACAGCCCCGCCACGTCGGTGAGCATGACCAGGCGCTTCGCCCCGAGCGCAACCGCCAGCGCTGAGGCCGCGGTATCGGCGTTGACGTTGTAGACCCGGCCATCGGGCCCAGGTGCGACGGTGGCCACCACGGGGATCCGCCCGGCATCGATCAGGTCGAGCAGTGCCGCCGGGTCGACCGCGTCGACGTCACCGACAAATCCCAGGTCAATTTCCTCATCGTCCACGACCAGGCCACGACGCCGGGCACGCAGCAGCCCACCGTCCTCGCCGGACATGCCGACGGCGAAAGGGGCGTGGGCGTTGATCAAGCCGACCAGCTCCCGCCCCACCTGGCCCACTAGGACCATGCGCACAACATCCATCGCCTCTGAGGTGGTCACCCTGAGACCGCCGCGGAATTCTGATGTGATGCCCAGCCGCTCCAGCATCGAGCTGATCTGGGGACCGCCACCGTGGACAACAACCGGCTTCAGACCCACGCGTCGCAGGAAGACGATGTCCTCGGCGAAGGCACGCTTCAGGCTGTCGTCGATCATGGCATTGCCACCGTATTTGATGACGACAGTCTGGCCTGAGAACTGACTGAGCCACGGCAGGGCCTCGATGAGGGTGCCGGCCTTGACCAGCAGCCGCTCACGGTCGGGGCTGGTGACACGAGGGGTCATGAGGAGTACTCCGCATTCTCCTTCACGTATCCGTACGTGAGGTCGGTGGTGAGGATGGTGGCGGTGGCATCACCCGCGTGGAGGTCAATCAGGACATGGACCTGCCGCCCGGACAGGTCGACCAGGTCCCGGGGCTCGCCGATACCACCGCCGCGGCAGACCTGGACGCCATTGAAGGAGACGTCCAGCTGGTCAGCGTCGAAGACGGCGTCAGTGACACCGACGGCGGACAGCACACGCCCCCAGTTGGGGTCAGCACCGAAGATCGCACATTTGAACAGGTTGCTGCGCGCCACCTCACGCCCCACCACCTCGGCGTCCCGCACGGTGGCGGCGCCAACCACCTCGATTGCGATTTCATGGTTCGCGCCCTCGGCGTCAGCGATCAGTTGACGGGCCAGGTCCTGGCAGACCCCGCCGAGCGCGGCGGTGAACTCCTCCTGGCTAGGTACGACACCGCTGGCTCCGGATGCGAGCAGTAGCACGGTGTCGTTGGTGGACATGCAGCCATCCGCGTCGGCGCGCTCGAAGCTGGTCCTGGTTGCCTCACGTAGGGCCAGCTCCAGGGCTGATGGCTCCAGGGAGGCGTCGGTGGTGAGCACCACGAGCATCGTCGCCAGCCCGGGTGCGAGCATCCCAGCCCCCTTGGCCATGCCACCGATAGTCCATCCCCCATCCTGGTGGGCGGATTGCTTGATCACTGTGTCGGTGGTCATGATCGCGGTCGCAGCAGCCTCACCGCCAGTGGCCGCGAGCTGTACACAGGCCCGGCCGATACCCGAGGTGACTTCCGTCATGGGCAGCCGGGTGCCGATCAGGCCCGTCGAGCAGACCGCGACATCCCCGGCCTCCATTCCAAGCGCGGCAGCCGTCGCCCCGGCCATGGCCTGGGCATCGGTGAGGCCAGGCTGCCCGGTGCAGGCGTTGGCCCCACCGGAATTCAGGACGACAGCACGCAGCTGCCCGTTGGCGACTGCCTCCCGGGACCACCTGACCGGGGCCGCGACGACCCGGTTGCGGGTGAACACCCCGGCCGCGGCGAACCGGGGACCGAGGTTGGCGACGACGGCAAGATCCAGGCGGCCGCTGGCTTTAATGCCGGATGCCACTCCGGCGGCCGCGAATCCCTGGGGGGCGGTGACACTCATGGGGCGACTCCGATCACGCTGAGGCCGGTGGTCTCATCGAGACCAAGGGCGAGGTTCATGGACTGGATGGCACCGCCGGCGGTGCCCTTGGTGAGGTTGTCGATGGCCGCGACCGCGATCAGCCGGCCTGCGGCCTCATCGACGACGACCTGCACGGCGGCGCGGTTGGAGCCTATGACACCTCCGGTCGCGGGCCAGCTGCCTTCCGGCAGCAGGCCCACGAAAGGCTCATCCGCATAGGCCTCTGCGTAGGCCTGCCGGGCCTGGGCAGTCGTGACACCCTCGACGACGGGCGCGGAACAGGTCGCGAGGATGCCTCTGGGCATGGGCACCAGCATCGGGGTGAATGAGACGCTGACATGTTCACTGGTGACCATGGCGAGGTTCTGGACGATCTCGGGGGTGTGGCGGTGCACCCCGCCGACCCCATACACGGAGGCGCTGCCCATGACCTCGGACCCGAGCAGGTGCGGCTTGGCGCTCTTGCCAGCGCCCGAGGTGCCGGAGGCCGCGACGATCGTGATGGCCGCCGGATCGACCAGCCCCCACCGCACTGCGGGGTAGAGAGCGAGCGTCGCAGCCGTCGGGTAGCAGCCGGGCACCGCGATCCGGCGGGTATCACGCAGGGCATCACGGCATCCGGGTAGCTCAGGCAGACCGTAGGGCCAGGTCCCGGCATGTTCCGTGCCATAGAAACGTTTCCAGGCCTGCGCGTCACGCAGCCGGAAGTCGGCTCCGGCATCGACGACCAGCACATCTGGCCCGAGCTGGCCGGCAATCCCGGCGCTGGCCCCGTGCGGCAGCGCCAGGAAGACAACCTCGTGCCCGGCCAGGTTCTCTGCCGTGGTGGCGGCAATCTCGCGACTGGCCAGGGGCACCAGGTGAGGCTGATGCTCTCCGAGGGCACCACCCACCGACGAACTGCCCGTCAAAGCCCCGATTTCCACCTGAGGATGCTGCAACAACAGCCGCAGTACCTCACCCCCCGCGTATCCCGTGCATCCTGCGACGGCAACCTTGAAACTCACAATGGCAATTATGCTGCTAAACGAATGAATATTCCAATTGTCCGGTCGTCGGCGTGGACTCAGTCGACTGGCCCGATCGTGGCGGGATAGTCTCGACCCCGCAGAGAGTGTGAAGGAGAGACGCTGATGAGTGAGCCGTCGTACCGGTACAACGCACAACTGGCCGGTGAGATCGAGGCCCACTGGCAGGATCGCTGGGAGGCCGAGGGAACATTCCATGCCCCGAATCCCGCCGGGGTCTGGGCCGAGCCGGGAAAGGCCCGGGCCCGCGGCGAGAAACTCTTCATCCTGGACATGTTCCCCTACCCGAGCGGAGCGGGCCTGCACGTCGGTCACCCGCTGGGTTACATCGCCACCGACACCTTCGCGCGCTTCAACCGGATGAAGGGCCGCAACGTGCTGCATGCACTGGGCTACGATGCCTTCGGCCTACCCGCCGAGCAGTACGCAGTGCAGACAGGACAGCACCCGCGGGTCACCACCGACCAGAACATCGCCATCATGCGGCGCCAGCTGCGGCGGCTGGGCCTGGCACACGATGCCCGCCGCAGCGTGGCCACCACCGATGTCGACTTCTATTGCTGGACGCAGTGGATATTCCTGCAGATCTTCAACGCCTGGTTCGACGAGGAGGCAGGCAGGGCCCGGCACATCGACGAGCTCATCGAGGAGTTCGCCGATGGAACCCGGGCCACACCCTCGGGTGAGGCCTGGGACGAGTTGTCTGAGCTGGAGCGACGCCGGATCATCGACTCGCACCGCCTGGCATACCTGTCCGACGCTCCCGTGAACTGGTGCCCGGGGCTGGGCACCGTGCTGGCAAACGAGGAGGTCACCAACGAGGGCCGCTCTGAGATCGGGAACTTCCCGGTCTTCAAACGCAACATGAGTCAGTGGATGCTGCGCATCACCGCCTACGCCGAGCGGCTACTTGCCGACCTCGGCAAACTGGACTGGCCCGACAAGGTCAAGGCGATGCAACGCAACTGGATCGGGCGTTCCGAGGGCGCCAGGGTTTTCTTCACCGAGGCCGCCAGCGGCGAGCGGATCGAGGTTTTCACCACGCGTCCCGACACCCTGTTCGGCGCCACCTTCATGGTGCTGGCCCCCGAGCACCACCTGGCCGACAACGCCGCCTCCGAGTGGCCCACAGGCACTGACCCGGCGTGGACCGGGGGGTATCCCTCTCCGGCCGAGGCGATCGCCGCCTACCGGGCCAAGGTGGAACGCAAAACCGACGCCGACCGCCGCGCCGAGGACAAGGAGAAGACAGGCCTGTTCACCGGGCTCTTCGCCGTCAATCCCGTCGACGGCCGGCAGCTCCCGATCTTCATCGCCGACTACGTGACCATGGGCTACGGCTCGGGCGCGATCATGGCGGTCCCTGCGGGCGACCAGCGTGACTGGGACTTCGCGAAGGCCTTCAACCTGCCGATCATCGACACCGTGACGCCTGGGCCAGAACACGACGGCAACTCAGCCTGGACGGGCGACGGCGAGGTCATCAACTCCGCCAACTCCGAGATCTCGCTCAACGGCATGAATGTCGCTGAGGCGAAGGCCTCCATCACGAGGTGGCTGAAGACCAAAGGCCTGGGCGAGGCAACCGTCACCTACAAGCTCCGAGACTGGCTGTTCAGCCGCCAGCGCTACTGGGGCGAGCCCTTCCCGATCGTCTACGACGACCAAGGGCTGCCCGTCGCGTTGCCCGAGTCGATGCTGCCAGTAGAGCTACCGGAGGTCACCGACTACTCCCCGAAGGCCTTGGACCCGGAGGACCGGGACTCCGACCCGGTGCCTCCCTTGGCCCGCGCTGCTAGCTGGGCGACCGTCGAGCTGGATCTAGGTGACGGGCTGAAGACCTACCGGCGTGAGCTGAACGTGATGCCGCAGTGGGCCGGTTCCTGCTGGTACGAGATGCGCTACCTGGATCCTGAGAACCACAACCGCTTCGTCGACGAGGAGGTGGAGCGTTACTGGATGGGTCCACGGGGCGAGGGCGACGTCGGCGGCGTCGATCTGTACGTCGGTGGCGTCGAGCACGCCGTGCTACACCTGCTGTACGCCCGGTTCTGGCACAAGGTGCTGTTCGATCTGGGGCACGTCTCCTCCGCCGAACCATTCCGCAGGCTCTTCAACCAGGGCTACATCCAGGCCTACGCCTACCGCGACTCCCGCGGGCAAGCAGTGCCTGCGGCCGAGGTCGAATCCCACGGGGAGGGGGACGGGACCACGTGGTCCTGGCATGGCCAGGCTGTGAAACGTGAATACGGGAAGATGGGCAAATCGCTGAAGAACATCGTCTCCCCGGACGAGATGTACCAGGCCTATGGCACTGACACCTTCCGGCTGTACGAGATGGGCATGGGCCCGCTGGCACAGTCGAAGCCCTGGGAGACCCGGGCGGTGGTGGGATCCCAGCGGTTCCTGCAGCGCCTGTGGCGGAACGTGGTCGATGAGGAGACCGGCGAGCTGGTCGTGGACGACATCGATCCCGACGACACCACGCTGCGCGCCCTGCACAAGACCATCGAGGCCGTCGACAGGGATTACGAGGATCTGTCGTTTAACACCGCCATCGCGCGCCTGACCGAGTACAACACCGCCCTGACCAAGCTCAAGGTGGTTCCCCGGTCCGCGGTGGAGCCGTTGATCCTGATGGTCGCTCCGCTGGCCCCCCACATCGCCGAGGAACTGTGGAGCCGTCTCGGGCATGATCAATCGCTGGCGTATGAGCCCTTCCCCGTGGCGGATCCCGAGCTGGTCGCCGAGGACACCATCACCGCTGTCGTGCAGGTACGCGGCAAGCTGCGAGCCCAGCTGGAGGTGAAGACCTCGATCACCGAGGACGAGCTACGCGAGCTGGCGCTTGCACACCCGCGCATCGCCAAGGAGATCCAAGGCGGCGTCCGGAAGGTGATCGTGCGGGCTCCTAAGCTGGTGAACGTCGTACCCGCCTAGTTCACTGCGAGCGGGAGGGAAAATCCTCAGGCTGCTGGCTGGTGGTGACGCCGCGGACCAGCAGCTCCACTCCGTGGCTGAAATCGGTCCTGGAGGCGTGCTCGTCGAAACCCTCAAGGACCCCGAGGGTGGCCAGCTGGACGCGGGTCTGCTCTGCCATGACGTGTCCCAGGATGAAATGCAGGAAGGTGGCCATGGTTGCCGCGGGCTCGGGATAGCCATTTCCGGCCAGCAGCTCCCGGGCCGCGAGGGTTACGTCGACGGCACCCATGCCCAGCGCGGCGGCGGAGGAGACCAGCTCGGCCCCGTCACGGTGGGCCAGCAGCGCGTCACGTAGATGATGCGACCACTGACGCAGCCACTCCCCCGTGTCGGTGGCCCGGGGAACGGCGACGGGCGTCAGGATGACATCGGCGATCTCCGCGAGCAGTGACTGCTTGTTGGGCATGTGGTAGTACAGGGCCCCGGCCTTGACCCCGAGTTCGTCGGCGACGCGCCGCATCGTCAAGTCGCCCAGCCCCCAGGCGTCGAGGATCCGCAGTCCCGCCTCGACGATCCGTCCCCTGGTCAGCACGCTGTGAATGCTACATCCACGGGATCATCGTTCCCGAAGCCGGGTGTTCAGTGAAAGACCACGGGACAGGCCGCCCAGCCGCCGAGCGGGAACTCGGCGCGCACCCCTCGCGGCGTCACGGGAAGGTCGATGCTGGAGAAGACCGGAAGTAGCTCTTCCAGGAGGATCCGCAGCTCGAGGGTCGCCAGGCCACGCCCCGGGCACACATGTGGTCCCCGGCCATAGACGAGATTGTTGGGGGCGTTCTCCTCGGGGTTGAAGGCGTCAGGATCCATGAAGACCCGTGGGTCGCGGTTGGCCCGGGTCCAGTCCACGACGATCCGCTGCCCGGCACCAATGTCTTTACCGGCGAGCCTGGCCCCGTGGAGGGCGACCCGCCGGTTGGAGACGAAGGGGTCATCAATACGCAGCAGCTCGTCGATGGCCCTGTCCAGTGCCTCATCGTCGCCGAGACGGTCACGGACCTGCTTGCATATGCCCGGGGATGCGGCCAGCTGATGCATGATCACCCCGACGCACAGGGCCAGCGAGCCGAGGTCGCCACCGGTCCAGTTCCGCAGGATCGACACCAGCTCGGCGCGGCTCAGGTTCCGGCCCTGCACCTGCTCCCGCAGCAGCTGGTCGGTAACGTCCCGGGCCGCCGAGTCCAGGCGTTCCAGGCGGGGCTCGATCACACGGACGATGATCTCGTCGAAACGTTCGGCGACGGTGCGGGTGCGTTCGAGCTCACCGGAGCGAGTCGCGGTGGCATTGTCCGCAACCCACGTGACAAGTTCCTCCTCAAGCCCGGGATCCCAGCCAAGCCAGGTGAGCATCGCCTGCACGGCATAGCGGGTCCCGAGGCCGCCGACCACGTCGGTCGCCTCTCCCCTGGGCAGCTTCGCCACGAGACGCCGTGCCACAGACCTGAGCCGGGGCTCCAGAACAGCGAGGGCCTCGTGAGTGAAGAAACGGTCGATGACGGCACGGAACATCGCGTGCTGCGCGCCATCAAGGCCGTTAGGCACCTGGAGGAACCGGGAGACACCACTCGAGAAGGTGGCGGCACTGGTGACCACATCAACCACCTCGGGATGTCCCACAACCCTCAGATACCCATGCTCCTGCCGGAGCGGGCACTCCCCCGCGGACCGTGAGACGTGCACATCACTCCTTTACTGCTTCATGCCGGCGTCAGGCTCGCTGGGTGGCGTCACAACGTTTGGCCGCCACCGCGACCGCCGCATCACGAGCGGCGCCGGCCTCCGCGTCGGTCAGGGTGCGGTCCGCACGGAACCGCAGCGCGAAGGCCAGGGACTTCTTGCCCTCGGGCACCTGATCACCATGGTAGACGTCGAACAGGGTGACGCTCTCCAGCAGCTCACCTGCCCCCTCCATGAGGGCCTGCCGCACCGCCTCGGCGGAGGTTGCCTCGTCGACAATCAGCGCCACATCCTCCTTGGCCAGCGGGAACCCGGAGAGCAGCCCGATGCGGGGAACCTCAGCCTCGGCCGCCAGCAGGGCACCGAGGTTCAGCTCTACCGCGCAGGCCCGGGCGGGCAGCCCGAAAGCCTTGACCACCTCGGGATGCAGCTCGCCCGCGTGACCGATGACCTGTCCCTTGAGCAGGAGCTCAGCGCACCGCCCCGGATGCCAGGGCGCGGCATCTGCGTTGCGGCGTTCGAGCACATGCCCCGTCGCCTGGGCGACGGATTCGGCGAGGGCGACCACATGCCGCCAGTCAGCTGCAACTGCCGGCCCATCCCAGCCTGTGGAATGCCAGGCTCCGGTGACAACCCCGGCGAGAAGCTCCGGCTGCTCGGGCAGGGAGGCCTGCAGCGCTGCGAGCTCCTCGTCGCTTGGACGCTGGGTCACGCCG
Source organism: Arachnia rubra (assembly GCF_019973735.1). Taxonomy (NCBI): domain Bacteria; kingdom Bacillati; phylum Actinomycetota; class Actinomycetes; order Propionibacteriales; family Propionibacteriaceae; genus Arachnia; species Arachnia rubra. Next base: position 1,224,170 of record NZ_AP024463.1, on the reverse strand, counting down.
GGGCGGGGGGGCGGCAGGCGTGCCGCCATCGCGGTAGACGAGACCACGCTCGAACAACGCCAGGTCCGGCAGGGAACGGGAGGTGTTCTTGACAACCGCCGCGAACAGCCCTGGAAGCAGCGTGGTGCGAAGATAAGGGCTGGTCTCGGCCAGGGGATTCGCCAGCCGCACCACCGTCCGGCGCGGATCGTCCTCCGCCAGCCCCAGACGGTCCAGATCGGCATCGGAGATGAACGGCAGGCTGAGCACCTCGGTGAATCCGGAAGCGGCGGCGGCACGCAGGGCGGCGCGCCGGGCACGCTGGGCTCTTGTCAAGCCCCTGCCGGCGGGAGACGCAGGAAGCCGGCTGCCGATCCGGTGGTAGCCGATCTTGCGTCCGACTTCCTCCACGATGTCATAGGGATCCCGCAGATCGGGACGCCAGGTCGGAGCCTGGACCGTAAGGGAGTCGCCGAGCGCCGTGACTAGGCAGCCACCGGCCTCCAACACCCGGAGGGTCTCCTCGAGCTCCACCTCGGCTCCGAGGACCGAGGAAACCAGGCCGGCTCTCAGGTCGATGCGATTCGCGGCCGGCGCCTGCCCGGCGACCGTGATGTCGCCACGCACCTGCCCGCCGCCATGTTCAACCAGCAGATCAGCTGCCCGCCGGGCCGCGGCATAGCAGAGCCCCGGGTCCACGGCACGCTCGAATCGCTTGGATGCCTCCGACGGCAGCCCGTGCCGCCGGAAGGTGTGGGAGACACTGGCCGGAGCGAAGTTCGCGGCCTCCAGGACGATGGTCGTGGTCTCCGGTGAGACCTCCGTCGTCTCCCCTCCCATGACGCCCGCGATCCCGATCGGTCCGGAGTCGTCGGTGATCAGCAAGTCCTCGGCTGTCAGGGTGCGCCGGAGACCGTCGAGGGTGGTGATCTCTTCCCCCTCGGTGGCGAGTCGCACCCGGATGGTGCCCTGCAGCTTGGCCGCGTCGTACGCATGCAGCGGCTGCCCGGACTCAAGCATCACATAGTTGGTGACATCCACGGGCAGGGAGATAGACCGCACCCCGCAGGCCCGCAGCCGGTCCGCCATGAACCGGGGCGTCGGAGCAGCCGGGTTGAAACCCTCGATGGTCAGTGCGACGAACAGTCGGCAGCGGTCAGAGTCCAGCTCCACCGGGTAGCCATCGGAGACCGGGGCGGGAAGCGGCTGGTCGTAGGGGTCGCTGAAGGGAACCCCAGTGACCACGGCCAGCTCACGACCCAGGCCCCGCAGGGACAGGCCATGCGATAAGTCCGGGGTTACCTCGATGTCCAGCACCTCGTCCTGGGTCCACAGCGCCGCCAGGGCATCGTCACCCGGATGCAGACCTGAGGACTCAGGAACCACGATGATGCCGTTGTGGTCCTCCCCCAGGCCGATCTCATCCTCCGCACAGATCATGCCGTCGGAGATGTGCCCATAGGTCTTGCGCGCCGAGATGCGGAAGTCCCCAGGCAGCACCGCGCCGGGCAATGCGACAACCACCAGGTCGCCGGCGGCGAAGTTCGACGCCCCGCAGACAATGCCGCGCGAGGCGGGATACTGATCATCGGCCGGGGCATTGTGGGCACCGACATCGACGCGGCAGTACCGGATGGTCTTGCCGTTCTTCTGGGGCTCCTCGGTGAGGCTGAGGACACGTCCGATCACGAGGGGCCCGGTGACCTCGGCACCAGTCGCCTCGATGTGCTCGACCGTCAGTCCCAGCGCGGTGAATGCGTCGGCCATCTCTTTGGTACCGATCCCCTCGGGAAGGTTCACCAGCTCGCGCAGCCATGAGATCGGGGCTTTCATCGGGCACCTCCATTGGCGGAGAGGGAGAAACGGACGTCGCCTTCGACGAAGTCACGCAGGTCGGGGGCACCGGTGCGGAACATGACGGTGCGGTCGATTCCCATGCCGAAGGCGAAGCCGGAATAGACCTCGGGATCGATTCCACAGGCCCGCAGCACGCGTGGATTCACGACGCCACAGCCTGCCCATTCGATCCATCCCTCGGAACGGCACGTCCGGCAGGGACGGTCGGGGTTGCCGACGGATTCACCATGGCAGACGAAGCACTGGAAGTCGACCTCGGCCGAGGGCTCCGTGAATGGGAAGTAGTGGGGGCGCATCCGCGTGGTGACGTCCCCGAACAGTGCCTTGGCGAAGTGATCCAGCACCCCGCGCAGGTCCGCCATGGAGATGCCCTTGTCCACCACGAGCCCCTCAAGCTGATGGAAGACGGGCAGGTGGGTCGCGTCATACTCGTCGGCGCGGAACACCTTGCCGGGGCTGACGATGTAGAGGGGAAGACCGCGCTCCAGCATGGCACGGACCTGCACGGGCGAGGTCTGGGTGCGCAGCAGCTTGCCGCCATTCGCCGGCTCCACCCACAGGGTGTCCTGCTCGCCGCGGGCAGGATGGTCGACCCCGAGGTTGAGGGCATCGAAGTTGTACCATTCGGCCTCCAGCTCGGGCCCCTCGGCCACCTCCCAGCCCATGGCGACGAACACATCGCACATGTCGTCGATCATCTTGGTGATGGGATGCAACGCCCCACGCGGCAGCACATCGGCGGGCAGAGTCATGTCGATGCGCTCGGTGACCAGGGCCTGGGCCAGCTCCTCCTCCGCCAGCTCCCGCTGTCGTGCCGCGATCGCCTGGCTCACCTGGCCACGCGCCCTGCCCACCCGCGCGCCGGCCTCCTTGCGCGCGGCGGGTGGCAAGCCACCGATCTGGCGGTTCGCCAGGGCCAGTGGAGAACGATCTCCCGCATGATCGATACGAACCTGTTTCAGCTCTGCCGTCGACGTGGCTGCGGCAACAGCGGACAACGCGTCGGCGACATAGCCCTCGACGGCTGCGGCCTCAAGAGCCGGCGCCTGCTGTGGATCGGAGTTGTCGTTCGAACCTGACATGGAGTTCCCCTTCCAGATACAGCAATCGAGTGTAGAAGAACCGCTGCTGGCGGGGATAGCCGCACCGCCGTCGTTGAGATGGTTGAGAAAGGAAATATATGGCGTGCGGGGCGCCTCGGGGGCCTTCCCCCGGCACTGAGCAAACTGAGCAAAGGGTGATGGTGAGTTGGGCATCAGAACCAGTGTCGACGGTTTGGATCATGCTCTGGCTTTGTACGCTCTCGTCCCCGCGGCCTTACCGAAGCTCCCGGCGGCGCTGCGCGGAGGCAGTCTGGTACAGGCAGATGGCGGCGGCTGAGGACAGGTTCAGGCTCTCCGCCGCTCCCCACATCGGGATCGCAACCACCTGATCCGCCAGGGCTGCGTCCTCGGCCGGCAGACCCCAGGCCTCGTTCCCCATCAGCCAGGCCGACGGCTTGGCCAGGCCACCTGAGGCGGCGAGCAGGTCCAGAGGCTCACCGTCGCCGTCCGCTGCCAGCACCTGCATCCCCCGGGAGCGGACATGAGCGATGGCATCAGCCAGTTCGATGCCAGTGAGAATCGGCAGGTGGAACAACGACCCGACGGATGCCCGCACCGTCTTCGGGTTCCATGGCTCCACCGAGCCGGAGGTGAGAATCACGCCGTCCGCGCCGAAGGCGTCGGCGCAGCGGATCACGGTACCGGCGTTCCCGGGATCACGGACCTGTGCGCAGATCACCAGCAGCTGGGCGTCGGCGACATCTCTCCAGCCGAAGCTCAGCTGCCGGCAGACTGCGACGATCCCCTGCGGGGTCACGGTGTCTGAGAGCTGCCGCATCGCGGCCTCGGTGCCCTGCCAGACGGGCACCTCCAAACCGTCGAGGAGGTCGGCGTGGCGCTCCGGGTCGACGACTATCACGCCGGTGACGACCCCATCAGCGGCCAGCGCCTCCCGCACCGCTTGCCTTCCCTCCGCGAGGAACTCTCCCGCGAGACCACGGCCACGGCGATGGGTCAGCCGGCGAATGGAACGCAGCACGGAGCTGGGAAGCTCGCGTGCTGCGTTCGGGGTATGGACCATTCAGGCGGCAGCCGGGGTCTGGTTCGCGCGGGAAACGGCGACCAGCGCGGCGAAGGCCTCCGTGTCCGTGACGGCCAGGTCGGCGAGGATCTTGCGGTCCACCTCTACCCCGGCGTTCTTCAGGCCGTTGATGAAACGGTTGTAGGTCAGGCCCTGCGCGCGGGCTGCGGCGTTGATGCGCTGGATCCACAGGGCGCGGAAATCGCCCTTCCTGGCGCGGCGGTCACGATAGGCGTAGGTGGCGGAGTGGAGAACCTGCTCCTTCGCCTTGCGGTACAGACGCGAGCGCTGGCCGCGATAGCCGGAGGCCAGCTCCAGCACTTCACGGCGCTTCTTCTTCGCATTCACAGAACGCTTCACGCGTGCCATGGTTACTCCTTGTTCTTCGGCCGGTCATGCCCGGCCCACTGGTGTACTTGGGGTCGGGAGGGGCTCAGCGGCCAGGGTAGCCGCCGAGGAGCGCCTTGGCCTGCTTGAGGTCAGAGCCGGCCAGCTCGGTGTTGCCCTTGAGGCGACGCAGCCGCTTGGAGGGCTTGTGGGCGTTGAGGTGGCCCAGGTTCGCCTGGCGGTGCATCAGCTTGCCCGATCCGGTGACCTTGAAACGTTTCTTGGCACCCGAATGCGACTTCATCTTCGGCATTGTTGGCTCGCTTTCTAGTGATGATCGGCCTGGGTCACAGGTCGATGTCGGGATCCATGTTGTCGGCGGGACCGCGCTTCTTCTTGGAGGGCCGGGCAGCGGCCCTGATCCGGGCCTCCTCGGCTTTCTCCGCCTCGGCGTCAGCCCTGCGCTGCTCCATGCGGCGGTCCCGCTCCTCGGCCTGTTCGGCCTTGGCTTCGGTCTTCTTCTTGGTGGGGCCGAGGACCATGAGCATGTTCCGGCCGTCCTGTCTAGGCGCGGACTCCACGAAACCGAACTCGGTGACGTCGTCCGCCAGCCGCTTCAACAGGTCGATGCCCAATTCCGGGCGAGACTGCTCACGCCCACGGAACATAATGGTGATCTTCACCTTGTCCCCGGCCTTCAGGAACCGGACGACATGACCCTTCTTCGTCTCGTAATCGTGATTGTCGATCTTGAGACGGAGCTTCATTTCCTTGGTGATGGTATTCGACTGGTTACGCCGGGCGTCCCGCGCCTTCTGTGCGGCCTCGTACTTGAACTTGCCGTAGTCCATCAGCTTTGCAACCGGGGGGCGCGCCTGAGGCGCCACCTCGACTAGATCGAGATCGCTCTCCACTGCGAGGCGAAGGGCGTCCTCGAGACGCACGATGCCGACCTGCTCACCCTTCGGGCCCACGAGCCGGACTTCGGGTACTCGGATGCGTTCGTTGATCCGGGGTTCAGTGCTGATGAGTTCCTCCAAGATTGTCGTGTCTGATGTCAGCATTCACGACGAAGGCCTTCGCGCATGCGCGAAGGCCTGACGAGCACGCCACAGCGTGCAGTATGACCCAGACGCCGAGGCGAGCAGGGTGGGAAGTCAGGCCTCCACTTCACGGGCGAACGCTTTCACGTCGCTGTCAACGGCGAGAAAGAATACCCTGCCAAAGTCCAAGAACCAAATGGAGGACCCCGCAGGAAGGATCATCCGATGGTTTCGATGACATTGCCGTCCTCATCGGTGATCTCGGTACGCTCCACCTGCCACACGACACCCTCCGGAGCCATGTAGTGCCCCGCCTGCGCCTTGAGTGTGGCGGCCAGCCGCGACAGGTCCGCGGGATCGAGGGTCAGCGTGGCCTCCGCCTGGCCCACCTGGACCCCCGTCCGGTCGCCAGGCAGGAAGAGCAACTCGGCGTCAGGACTGTGGAGCAGGAACTCACGGCCGTGGGGCAGCCGGTTGTTCAGCCGCTCCCCGAGGAACCCTGCGGTCCGGGCCCCGATGCCGACAACCGTCATATTGTCCTCAGCGGCCACGTGGAGAACATCGATGAAGACCTGCCCCATCTGCGAGCCGTCCTTCTTACGGCCTTCCAAGATCTGGGACGCTGCCTGGGGATCGGCCCGCAACGAGGCACGTCTCAGGACTGTGACGCCTTTCGGATAGGCCTTGACCAGCAGCGCGAACAGTCTGCCGGCATCCCAGTTGTTGGCATCCTCCAGGTCCTCCTGCGTGAGGCCCACAAGCTGCACGAACTGGATGGTCCCGCTGGAGGTCTCGATACTGCCCAAGTCGGGATCCTCAATGAAGCCGAGGGCAGTCTGCGTGGTCTCCTCGCCCGGCACGATGGGCCCATTTGCGTCCAGGTGGTGATTCGGCGCGAACCCGTTGCCGGTGCGAGCGACATAACCTGCAAGATATTGCAGCATGTTGAGTGGCCAGGTGGGCGCCTGCCGGGCCTTCATGGCCTCGTCATCCGCGAGCCTGAAGGTCAGCTCGAAACCCCAGCCGGACACCCCGTTATCACCGGACCCCTCCTGCTGGCCGAAGAGGTCGGTCAGCCCATAGGTGACATAGTGCCAGTGCGGGCGGGGCCCAGCCGCGCGATAGACAGAGATGCCATGCAGCGGATTGCCGTCGTCAAGGAAGGCCGGGACCAGCATGTCAAAGTGAAGCGGATCGCTCTGGCCGGGGTAGACCCGTTCACAGGCCTTGGTGATGGCGTCCCACCCCGGGCTGGGGTCCGTCTGGCCCTCTCCGCCCTGGGCAAGCGTCGACTCCCGGCCAAATAGTCCCTTCAAAAATCCCACTGCGCAACCATATCGACCAGGGGTATCAGAAGGTGCCTCGCTGACAGGGCTCGGCAAGAAGCGCGCCAGATCGTGCGACGACACTCGCTGGCCTGGTACGGCGCCTGGCATGCCCAGGTCAACCGATCACTTGCCTCCGGCTTTCAAACATCTCCGGATCACCCAAGACAGGCCTTGGCGCACACTAGCCTGAGTTAGACTTCTTTCCTCATTTGCGGAAGGTACATCGCATGTCAAACGCATATGCAGTTAGATCTGTGTAATGAAGCAGCGCATCGCTCCCGTCGGCCGGGAGAAGACCCGTCACGAGATTCCAGTGATCCCCATCCTCGTGGCGCTGATCGCGATCACTCTGCTGGCTGCAATGACAACGGGAAGCTATGCGACTCCTCTGGAACAGTTGATAAGCATCTGCGTGGACCTGGCCACAGGCCAGGGAGTGGCGCAGGAGAACAGCCAAGCCCTGTACGTCCTCACTGTGATCCGGATCCCGAGGCTGCTGCTTTCCCTGATGGCGGGTGGATCCCTTGCGGTCTCTGGAGCGGCGTACCAAGGCCTGCTACGTAATCCCATGATTTCGCCCGACATCCTCGGGGTCTCTTCGGGCGCCTCCACGGGTGCGATCCTGTGCCTATTGCTGGGAGCTTCCCTCTGGGTGATGCAGGGGGTGGCCTTCGCCTTCGGGCTGGGAGCCGTGGCAATCGTCCTCCTGCTGGGACGCCTCATCGGCCGAGGCTCGTCGAAGCTCCTGGTGCTGGTGCTGGCCGGGGTTGTGATCTCGCCGATCTTCTCGGCTTTCACCAGCCTCATCAAATACATCGCCGACTCCAATGACAAGTTGCCCGCAATCGTCTTCTGGCTCATGGGCAGCTTCGCACGCTCAAGCAACTGGAACAGCCTGCTCGTACTTGCGGTGGCGATGGCGCTGGGAAGCGTACCGCTGATGCTGCTGCGGCATCGCATGAATGTGCTCTCCTTCGGTGAGGAAGAGGCTCAAACGATGGGCGTAGACGTCCGCAGGACGCGGCTGATCATCATCTGCTGCGCGACGGTCCTGACGGCAGCGACTGTGACCCTCTGCGGAAACATCGGCTGGGTCGGTCTGATCCTGCCCCATCTGATGCGCCTCATAGTCGGCCCTGATTACCGTTATCTGCTGCCAAGTTGCCTGCTTGCCGGTGGCCTGTTCATGCTGCTGGTCGACAACACGGTGCGGCTTCTGCTACCAGGCGAGATGCCGGTCGGGATCGTCACCTCCCTCATCGGGGCACCGCTGTTCATCTATCTGCTCTTCCAGGGCCGGAGGGACTGGGTGTGATGCGGCTAGAGATTCAGAACGTGTCCTGTGGATACCACGGCAAGGCTGTGGTGAAGGGGTTCAGCACCAGCATCGACTCGGGCTCTGTTCTCTGCCTGCTGGGTCCAAACGGGATCGGGAAGACGACTCTGTTCAAGGCAGTTCTCCGCCTGAACCCGATCATCACCGGAAAAGTGGTGATCGACGGCCGCGACGTCCACCTGACTTGGCTCATGTTTGGTGTTTTTGGGGTTGGAGGGGGTGTTGGCTAGGGGTTTTGGTTGGTGTGGTGTGCACTAATCGGGGGTGTTTTAGCCTGTTGGGGTGAGTCCGTATGTGAGGACGGTGAAGACCGCGTCGGGGGCGACGGCGGTTCAGGTGGTGTGGTCGTCGTCTCGTGGATCGCGGTCGATGGATCACATCGGGTCGGCACACACACCGGAGGATGTTGAGGTGTTGAAAGCGGTGGCGCGGCAACGCATGATCGCCGCTGGTCAGGACGAACTCGATTTCGGGGACGGGCAGCCACGACGGCGGGCGCTACCGATCCGGCGGTCGCGGGCGGAGCACTTGTGGAATGCCTTGTCGGTCGGGTTTGAACGGCTCGGGTTCGATACCGCCAGTGGTGGTGACGAGGTTTTCAAGCAGTTGGTGCTGGGCCGGTTGATCGAGCCGGCCAGCAAGTTGGAGACCTTGCGGGTGCTCGAAGAGATCGGGGTTCGGCCTTGCGGCTACGCGACGGTGAAGCGTCGGCTCGCCGTGTATGCCGAGCCGGCGTGGCGGCAGCAGATAGCGTCCGCGTGCGCAGCGCATGTGGGGTTGGGGCCTGCCACCTTGGTGTTGTACGACGTGAGCACGCTCTACTTTGAGACTGATGTTGGGGACGGGTTCCGGGAACCCGGATACAGCAAGGAACGCCGCTTGGAACCCCAGATCACCATCGGGTTGTTGACCGACGCGCGGGGGTTCCCGTTGATGGTGGAGGCGTTCGAGGGTAACCGTGCGGAGACGACCACGATCATCCCGTCGCTCCAGGCGTTCCAGGCCGCTCACGCCCTGCCGGAGGTGACGGTGGTGGCTGATGCGGGCATGTTGTCTGACGGGAACCTGCGGGCGTTGTCCGGGGCGGGGTTGCGGTTCATCGTGGGTCAGAAGATTCCCGAGGTCCCCTACATCGTGCGGGAGTGGCTGAAGACCCATTCCGGTCAGCAGCCCCCTGACGGGCTGACCCTGACTCAACCCTGGTCGAGGGGCCCGGCCGGGGCAGCAGTGACAGAGACGATCTACTACCAGTACCGGGCCGACCGAGCACGCCGGACGTTGCGCGGTATCAGCGAGCAGGTCAGCAAGGCCGAACGCGTGGTCGCGGGGAAGATCCCGGTGAAACGGAACCGGTTCATCACTCTCACCGGCGCACAGAAATCGGTGAACCGGGACTTGGAGGCCAAAGCCAAAGCGCTGGCTGGCTGGAAGGGATACATCACGAACCTGGCTGACCCGAGGCCGGAGTACGTGATCGGCGCCTACCACCAGTTGTGGCAGATCGAGAAGTCGTTCCGGATGAGCAAATCCGATCTGAAAGCCCGCCCGATCTACCACCACCTGAAAGACTCGATCGAGGCCCACCTCACCATCGTGTTCGCCGCCCTCGCCGTCGCTCGCTGGTTGGAGGCCACCACCAAAGTCAGCTTGAAGACCCTGGTCAAGACACTACGCCGCTACCGAACCATCGACATCCAAGCCGGCGACGCCATCGTCACCGCTGAAGACCCCATCCCCGACAACATCCAAGCCTGGCTCGACGCCATCCACAACACCCGGGAACGACACTAAATGAGCCAAGTCAGGTGAACCCGATCATCACCGGAAAAGTGGTGATCGACGGCCGCGACGTCCAGGACTTCAGTGACATCGAGTTTGCGAAACTAGTGGGCTATGTGCCTCAGTCCCATGTCCCTCCCTTCTCTTTCAAAGTGGTGGATGTGGTGGCCATGGGTCGCACCGCGCATCTGAGGACCTTCGAGATGCTGGGACGGCACGACATGGAGATTGCCGCCGAGTGCCTGGACCGCCTTGAGGTCGGCCATCTCGCCAAGCGAGCCTATACCGAGCTCTCAGGGGGCGAACGGCAGCTCGTCCTGATCGCCAGGGCGCTCGCTCAGCAGCCACGATTCATCATGATGGACGAGCCGACCAGCAACCTAGACTTCGGCAACTAGGTGCGGGTGCTGCGTGTCATACGTCGCCTGGCCGCTGATGGTTATGCGGTAGTGATGACAACCCATTCCCCAGACCATGTTTTCCAGTGCAACGGCCAAGTCTCCCTGATGACCAAGGACCATCAGTATCTACATGGTTCCGCGGCTGAAGTGTTGACCCCACCGAATCTCAAGCGCGCCTATGACATCGATGTCGCGGTGTTCGAAGCCGAATACAAGGGGCATCGGCATCACTGCGTCCAGCCCATCGAAGACATCGCCCCCATACCCATCTCTGAAGAAGAAGGAAACCGGCAATGAAGAAACTATTGACCTCACTGACCGGCAGCCTGGTGACTGTCGCCCTAATCGCATCCTGCTCGCCGGCGACCCAACAGCCCACATCCTCTGACTCGGCTGCCGCGTCCTCCGCATCCGGTATCCGGATCGTCAAGGACTCGGGCGGCAAAGACGTCGAGATCCCAGCAGACGTCACGAGGGTGGCTCCCACCATTGGCGCCTTCTCAGCTGTGACAGCGATGCTGGGCGCATCGGGCAAGATCACCGCTGCCGCCACCAGTGCGCTCTCCCCACGTTTCAAAGCCACCTACCCTGACTACGAGAAGGCAAATCCCAAAGGATTCGACACCAAGAACGTCGAAGACATCATTGCTTCGGGTGCCCAGGTTGTTTACGGCCCCGACAATGTGAATGAAGAGCAGCAGGACCAGCTCAGAGGAGCAGGAATCGCCTTTGTCACTATCGACAAATTGGGCACGGTCGAGGAGATGTCTCAGGCCTTCACCATCATCGGCAACATTCTCGGAGGTGAGCATCAAAAGAAAGCGGAAGAGCTGGTCAAGCTCTACCAGGGGAACGTCGCGGACACGGCGAAACGCACTTCCTCCCTGACAGATGCGCAACGGGTTCCAGTACTTGAACTGCGCGCCGATGGTGGCGAGTACTCCACCATCAACTCAAAGGACATCAGCCACGAGTACATCGTCGCTGCAGGCGGGGTGAACGTGGCCGCTGATTTCACAGCTAATGGTCAGGGCACAGGACTTGCGGTCGGGACCGAACAGGTTGCGGCCTGGAACCCGAAGATGATCTTCACGCTCTCCCAGGAATCCAGGGATGCCATCTTGGCAGACCCTGCACTGGCCGGGGTGGACGCAGTCAAGGAGAAGAACATCCAGGTCTGCCCTGCTGGGGTCTACCTGTGGTGTGTTCGTAGCGCCGAAGGCGCCTTGGCTCCGCACTGGCTCGGCAAGATCCTGCATCCGGACCTGTTCGCCGACGTGGACATCTCAGCTGAGGTCAAGGCCTTCTACAAGGAATACGGCTACCAGGACCTGACCGATGAGGCGGTTCAGGAGATCCTTGCCGGCGAGGCCTCCTGACACAGAGCCAGCTGGGCCTGGACCACAGATCCCAGGCCCAGCTGGTTCTACTGTGCCTCTGCAGGCACCTCTGCGGAGGTGGGATGAGAGAGCCTGCGGCAGAAGACGACAGCTGCGACGCAGGAGAGCACGGGCAGACAGGCGAGGATCAGCCACGGAACGGGGGCCAGGGACTGTGGGACCTCGGCCAGCGGCAGGATGGCACCCGTCCCGGTGCTACCGAGCAGCACCGCTACCCCACCGACAGAGGCCAGCATCCCCAGGTAGCTGCCGAGCCACCTACCACCGGAGAGGTTCGCGACGATGGTGCGGGCTGCGGGCATGACGAGGATCTGCCCCAGCTGGAGGCCGATCACGAACAGCACCGAGGGAAGGAAGGCCAGCACACCCGGTAGGGGCGGCAACGCAGCGAACAGCGCCACCGCGAGGAGGCCGGCGGCCAGCAGCCCATATCCCCACCCGAGGACACGCGACGCAGGCCAGCGGGCCACCAGGCGGGTGACGGGTAGCTGCAGGGTGACGGTCAGCACAGCGGCCAGGCCGAAGAGCCATGTGATGTCTGCGCTGGGAACACCGATCCGGTCCAGTTCGACCGGGACAGCCAGGTAGAGCTGGTTATAGGTGAGCAGGTAGGTGCAGTGGATCAGTGTGAAGACCATGAAACGGCGGTTGACCAGCACCCGACCCACAGATTCACGCACCCGCGTCGGCGTTCCAATGCGGCTTCCGCTGGGGAGCCAGATGATCTGAGCCACCAGGACCAGTCCAAAAACGACGGCGGCCAGCAGGCAGGTGAGCCGGAACGGGACCACCAGCAGCACACCACCCAGGACAGGGCCGATAACGGAACCCGAGGCTGATGCCATCAGCTCGAGTCCGATGACCTCTTCCCGGGTCGCCACCCCGTCGGACTCGGCCTCACCGGCCCAGGCGACGATCGCGGACTCGACTGCAGGTGAGAACAGCGCTGCCGCAAAGCCGATGAGCACCACGCCTACCATCACCCCGAAGACCTCGTCGGCGACGGTCAGGGCCAGGAAGCCACAGATGCGGATGACACAACCGACGATGATGGCGTTCTTGATTCCGAACCGGTCTGCCAGCGCCCCACCGAGGAAGAACATGCCCTGCTGGGAGAACGTCCGCAGTCCCAGGAGCAGGCCGATGATCCACTCGGCGAGCAGGAGGTCCTTCGCAAGGTGTGCTGCGATGAACGGCACCACCAGGTAGAAACCGACGTTGAAGGCAAACTGCGTGATGATGACCAGCCGCAGCGGCGCGGGCAGAGCCATCAGCATCGCCAGCGATCCGCGGCGCCTTCTCTCTGATTCTGACGGCCCGGTCTTATCCGGAGAGCCAGTGACGCTCAGTGCCTCCCGGGAGGCTGTGGAACTCTGGGGCTGGGTGACGGATGCTGGCACGGGACTCCTGTAGAACCTGGGCGCGAGGCTCGCATGGGGGCTGGCCAGGTGCTCGGACTCGTGGAGCCGCCTCTGTCGCGAGGATCGTGCCCACCTACCGTTGCGCGTCAGTCCCGGATTCCGACCGGGTTCCCCTGTACTACCAGCCCGGCGGGACAGGCCTGTCCCGCCGGGGCAACTTTAAACTCCGCGAAACAGTTTTCACAAGTCCGTTTTCCCGGTTGGGAAATGCCGGGCGCTAATGTGGAATGCTTGGTTCATGGGTACGTCGCTGTTTGTCACCATCGCCATCATGACCGTCATCGTGGCCATCACTGCGGGGCTGTTCGCCCGGGGCCGCAACACACGGACCCTGGTGGCAGGCATCGGTTTCGCCCTGTTGCCGCTGGGCCTGCTGCTGACCGGGATGTCCGACCTGCTCGTCAGCGGCATTGAGAGCCTGATCAGCTGGGTGAACCGCACCGGCTGGACCAACACCATGAGCTGGGGAGCGGGACTGGGCGGCCTGGGTATCCTGCTGATCGTCGTCGCCCGCTTCCTGCCAGAACCCAAGCCAGGGCAGGGCCAAGACGCCGCACCCCGGGAACGGCCCGCGGTCAAGCAGCGTAAGCCGGAGCAGAAATCTGTCCCGTCCCAGCCTGCGGGACAGCCCGCACCCGGCCCGGCGCCCAAGGCCGGCAAGCCCAGCGCAGGGAAAGGGGCCTCCGGCGAGGAGGATCTCGACGAGATCGAGGCCATCCTGAAGAAACGTGGGATCGTCTGACCAGAGTCGCGCTGGCGGGGTCAAAGCCTGACAGCACTCAGCTCTGTCAGGATGATGCCGCGAGCCCCCGCCTCAAAAAGCTGATCCATCAGCAAATGAGCCCCAGAACGCGGCACGAGCACCCTCACCGCCAGCCAGCCGGGCTCGGCGAGGCGGGAGACAGTTGGGCCGTTGACCCCTGATGCCAGGCCGGTTGTGGCGGCGAGATTCTCCTGTGCGACGTTGTAGTCCATCATCAGGTAGTTCTGCGCCACCAGAACCGATTCAAGCCGGGTGCGCAGCGGCGCCAGGCCCGGCAGGTCGCCAGCCGTCTCCCGGCCGATGAGAACCGCCTCCGAGACGCAGATGGGGTCCCCGAAGACCTCAAGCCCAGCTCGTTGCAGCGTGGTGCCGGTGTCCACCACATCCGCGACCACATCGGCCACACCCAGCCGGATCGCGGACTCCACAGCCCCGTCCAGCTTGACCAGGGTCGCCTCGATGCCGTGCTCGGCAAGCCAGCGCCCGAGAAGCCCCGGATAGGAGGTGGCGATGCGCCGCCCCGCCATCTCTTCGACGCTGTGGGTGGGGCCGGCGGGAGCAGCGAACCGGAACCGGCTGCCCCCGAAGCCGAGTGACAGGAGCTCGGTGGCCCGGGCACCCGAGTCGAGGAGCATGTCGCGGCCGGTGATGCCCACGTCCAGGTGCCCCTCCCCCACATAGACGGCGATGTCGCGGGGACGCAGGTAGTAGAACTCGACATCATGGGCGCTGTCCACCAGGATCAGGTCCTTGGAGTCGGTCCGCTGCCGGTATCCGGCGGCCCGGAGCATGGTGCTGGCAGCCTCGGCCAGGGAGCCCTTGTTGGGTACGGCAATCTTCAGCATTGTGTTCTCTCCCACCGGCTCACAGGTGCCGGTAAACGTCCTCGAGGTCCAGGTCCAGGGCGATCATCATCACCTGGAGGTGATAGAGCAACTGGCTGATCTCCAGCGCAGCGTCCTCAGTGGACTCATGCTCAGCAGCCATCCAGACCTCGGCCGCCTCCTCGACCACTTTCTTACCGATGTGGTGCACTCCGGCGTCCAGGCGGGCAACGGTGGACGACCCCTCCGGACGGGTCCGGGCAGTCTCACGGAGCTGCTCGAAGAGTTGTTCGAAAGACTTCACAGCATGTAACCCTAACGGGTCACAGCTTGATGCCGAGCAGTGCATCCACGCAGGCCGCGATCTTCACGAAACCCTCCGGGTCACTGCCCCCAGACGTGAGGCTGGCAGCCGCCCAGTCGTCGACCAGGCTGAGGGCCAGCGGAGCGTCGAGATCGTTGCGCAGCGCGCGGCGCACCTCGGCGACGGTCTCCTCTGTGGGCTGGGTGGCAGGCAGGTCACGCAGGGATCGCCAGGTGGCCAGGCGATCCACCGCCCTCTCCAACAACTGCGGGCTCCACTCCCAGTCGCTGCGGTAGTGCTGGCCCAGCAGGGCCAGCCGGATGGCCATCGGGTCCGCCCCCTGCTGACGGAGCCTGCTGACCAGCTCCAGGTTACCCTTCGATTTGCTCATCTTCTCGCCGCCGAGCGCGACCATTCCGGAATGGACGTACGCCGCGGCCATCGGCGCCCCGGTCACGGCACAGGACTCGGCGGCGCACATCTCGTGATGCGGGAAGATCAGGTCGGTGCCACCACCCTGGACGTCGAAACAGGGCCCAAGGTAGTGGAGGGAGATGGCGGTGCACTCGATGTGCCATCCAGGGCGTCCCGACCCAAGCGCCGAGGTCCAGCTGGG
Organism: Arachnia rubra; assembly: GCF_019973735.1. Taxonomy (NCBI): domain Bacteria; kingdom Bacillati; phylum Actinomycetota; class Actinomycetes; order Propionibacteriales; family Propionibacteriaceae; genus Arachnia; species Arachnia rubra. The sequence goes on along the minus strand of NZ_AP024463.1, from coordinate 1,208,668 downwards.
CTCGCCGGGGCGCGCGAACCGCCACAGCAGGCAATCCAGCGGGTGGCGTTTCCCCGGGCGCTCGGGATCCCCGCCGCGTTCCGCGAAGATCTTGGCCATGCGCTCCTCGTCGTAGTGGCTGACCTCTCCGAATCCTGGTGCGCCGGCGGTGTTGAAGTACCAGTCGGGATGCTCGGGATCCTCGACCTGGTAGACCAGTCCGGTGGGCAGCAGCTTCTCGATGAGCTCCACCACGCACGGGATGGACTCGACTGCCCCCACGTAGTGGTCCGGTGGGATGACGCGCAGTGCGGCCATGTCGGACCGGAACAGCTCGGTCTGTCCCTCGGCGAGCTCCTCCCAGTCCTGACCCGTCGCATCGGCCCGCTCCAGCAACGGATCATCCACGTCCGTGACGTTCTGGACATACCTCACCGGCAGGCCGAGATCCCGCCAGGCCCGGTTCACCAGGTCGAAGGTGACGTAGGTGTTGGCGTGCCCCAGGTGCGTGGCGTCATAAGGGGTTATTCCGCACACATACATGCGGGCGGGCCCCTCGACGGGGTCGACGGGGATCGTCCGGGCCGAGGAAGAGTCGTGCAGCCGGAGCTGTCTGGGTACATCCTGCGACGGCGGAATGCTGGGAATCTCGACGGGGGCCCACGAATACATGGCTACAAAACTACTGCCTGCCGTTGATCCCCGCAGCTGAAAGCCTGGTAAACGAGCGGATCAGAACAGGGGCGCCCGGTAGCCGTTGCTGCGAGGACAGATGTGGCCAGCTGCGTGGACCGGCTGGGAGCAGAACGGGCAGCTCGGGTCGCAGGAGGCAACGATCAAGCGCGCCCGGGCCGCGAACTGCCTGGCCATGGATGGATAGAGCCAGATCTGGACGAGAGCATCGGCTCCCGCGGCCCCAGGCTCCTGATCCCCTGGGTAAAACTCCAGCTGCACGGCCCCCCGGCCGGTATCCAGGGCCCAGCCGATGGCACCGACGGTGAACAGCACATCGACGGGGGCGTCCAGCGGCCCAAGCTCGGGATCGGTCTGGGGCGGCTCCCCAAGCCACCCGAGGGCCATCGCCTCCCGCAGCAGCGACTCGATCCGCCGCGCGATGGAGAGCACCGCGTCGCGGCGGATCTCGACGGCCACCATCCGGCTCCCCTGACGCACCTGGATGATGAATCTGCGCTCCCCGGCAGGACCGAGGGCACCGACGACCACACGATCGGGGTGGGGGAACTCGTACATCATTTACCCCAGCCTACGGCCAGAGACGTCTTCCCGCACCGAGAGCTAGAGTGACCCGGGATTGTCTGAATCATGACTGATCGAGAAGGAGTAGGGAATGGATTGGCTGGAAGCCATAGTGCTGGGGGTTGTGCAAGGACTGACGGAGTTCCTCCCGATCTCCTCCAGCGCCCATATCTCCATCTTCGGTCAGCTGTTCTTCAACGGTTCGGATCCGGGCTCGGCCTTCACCGCGGTGACCCAGCTGGGCACTGAGACCGCAGTGCTGCTCTACTTCCGCAAGGACATCATCCGGATCATCTCCAGGTGGTTCGGGTCGCTGACCGGCAAGGTAGCCCGCTCCGACCCAGACGCTCGTATGGGCTGGCTCGTGATCGTCGGGTCGATCCCCATCGTCTTGCTGGGGGTGCTGTTCGAGCACGCCATCGACACGCACCTGCGCAACCTCTGGGTCACCGTCATCATGCTCGTCGGTATCGGTGTCGTGCTCCTGCTTGCCGACAAGATCGCCGAGCACAACCAGCGCCAGCTGGACCAGCTCACCTGGCCCCACGGCCTGTGGTTCGGCCTGGCCCAGGCATGCGCCCTGATTCCCGGGGTGTCCCGCTCGGGCGCGACCATCTCCGGCGGGCTGCTCATGGGCTACACCCGCGAGGCCGCAGCCCGCTACTCCTTCCTGCTGGCAATCCCAGCGGTGTTCGGCTCAGGCCTGTACAAGCTGAAGGACATCGGGAGCGCAGGAGAGCAGATCTCGTGGGGGCCGGTGGCCGTGGCGACCGTGATCGCTTTCGCGATCGGATACGCCGTCATCGCCTGGCTGCTGAAGTTCATCTCCACGCACACTTTCCGTGGTTTCGTCTACTACCGCTGGGGGCTCGCGGTCGTTGTCGCGGCTCTGTTGCTCACCGGCGTGCTTCAAGCATCCTAAGGAGAGGCAGACTTAGACTGCACGGATGGAACATCGGGCACTCGGCGGATCTGGGCTGCACGTCTCCAGGGTCGGCCTGGGGACGATGGCCTGGGGACGGGATGTCGAGTGGCCGGTGGTCCGTGAGCTTGTCCATGACTTCGTCGAGGCCGGTGGAAATCTGATCGACACTGCCCCCGCCTACGGCGGCGGGGTGGCGGAGCAGATGATCGGGAAACTGCTGGCCACGGGCATTCCCCGTGATTCCCTGGCCATCGCGACCAAGGCCGGCTTCATCATCAGGAATGGCAGGCGGATCATAGACACCTCCCGCGCGGCCCTTCTGAACGACCTCGAGGGTTCGCTGCGCAGGCTCCGCACCGACCATGTTGACCTGTGGCAGGTGCATGCCTGGGGCCAGGCCCCGATCGAGGAGACCCTCTCCGCCTTGGACTCGGCCGTCTCGCGTGGCCTGGCCCGCTACGCCGGCGTGAGCAATTTCGTCGGCTGGCAGACCGCGACGGCCGCCACCTGGCAGGAGGCGATGGCGGGACGTACGAAACTGGCCTCGGTGCAGGTGGAGTATTCGCTGCTGGCCCGGCGCGCGGAGGTGGAGGTCATCGGCGCGGCCCAGTACCACAGCATGGGCCTGCTGGCCTGGTCCGCGATGGGAAGGGGAGCCCTGACGGGCCGGTACCGCCGGGGTGTCCCCAAGGACTCCCGAGCAGCCTCCGAGCACTTCGGCTGGTTCCTGGAACCGTACCTCCAGCCCCGGAGCCGGGCCGTCATCGACGCCGTCGCAAAGGCCGCCGACGGCCTGGTCCTGACTCCCGCCCAGGTGGCGCTGATGTGGGTCCGTGACGCACCGCAGGTGGCAAGCGCCCTGGTGGGCCCCAGAACCCCAGAGCACCTGGCAGAGCTGCTCGACGCCGAGACCAAGCGGCTAGTCCCGCCCATCATCGCTGCCCTCGACGACATCTCGGGCGGCCCGAACCAGTTCCGGGCCATCGACTGAGCTGGCCACCCGTATTGGTTGCGGCTCCAGCGGCCAGCCTGCTATCGTTTCTGGTCGCGCCCACACAGTGGGGGCAGGTCCGGGTGGCGGAATAGGTAGACGCGCTAGCTTGAGGTGCTAGTGCCCGTTTTAGGGCGTGGAGGTTCAAGTCCTCTCTCGGACACAATGTGAAGTCTCGGGACATGGTTAACGGGTGTCTCGGGGCTTTGTTTACGTTTTGGGGTGGGGGGTGGTGTTGTGGGGTTGGTAGTCGCGGGTGGTGTCGATGGTGAGTTCGCGCAGGATTTCTCCGGTGGTGGTGTTGATGATGGTGACGTCGAGGTCGTGGATGAGTATGAAAGGTCCGCCTGAGCATCAGGCGGACCCTTGCACTAGCGGCAGTGACGCCCAGCCCACCAGATCAGTACGCCGGCGGCAGCAGCGATGATGGCCACCATCACTAGATCCGGGATGCCCGCACTCCACGCCTGGAGCTGGTTCTCCAGGCCGGCCTGCTGCCGGGCGTCGAGCAGCCCACCGATCGCAGCCGTCGCATCCGTGGCCAGGAACAACACACCAAGGCCGGTCAGCAGCAGTCCGCTGGCCAGCGCCCACCAGCTGGTCCGCAGCGGACCCAGCCGGAGCTCACGCGGCTGGAGCCGGCGGCTGAGGCCAAGACCATCCCAGAACCAAGCAAGCACGAGCAGCGGAGCCACCATGCCCGCCCCGAAACAGGCCAGCAGCAGCGCGCCATACAACGGGGAGCCACCGATCGCGGCCAAAGTCAGGACGGCCCCCAGCAGCGGCCCGGTACACGCCCCGGCCAGCCCGTAGACCGCGCCCATGACGACCACCGCGGCGGTGTCCGTGCCACGTGCCGGGCCACGCAGCCCTGGCAGGGGGAGCTGGACTCCGAGCATGGTGATGACGCCGAGAACGATCAGCACCACTGTCCCGCCGATGGTCAGGAGATGCCGCTGCGTGGTCAACAGACCACCCAGGGCCCCGGCCCCCAGACCGAGGGGGACGAGCGTCAGCAGCAATCCGAGATAGAACATCCCGGTGCGCACCACGAGCAGACGTCTCTGGTCGCCGAAAGCGTAGGCGAAGAAGGACGGCAGCAGCATCGCGGCGCACGGGCTGAGCAGGGCCGCGAGCCCTCCGAGGAATGCTCCGGCGAAACCGACTCCCATCAGCTGGCCTTCGCCTTCTCCTGCGCGATGATCTGCTGGAATACCTCCAGAGGCTGGGCTCCGGACACCGGCCGGGTGCCGACAAAGAAGAACGGGGTTCCGTTGATCCCCATCTGCCGGGCCTCGTCGGATTCCCTCCTGACCGCGGCGCGGGTCTCCTCTAAACGATAGGCCGTCTCGAAGGCAGTCATGTCGGGCACCCCCACCTGCCTGGCGACCTCCAGCACGAGATCATCCTTCACATCGGGATGTCCCTGGTTGGGCAGGCGCCTGTAGAGGGCCTCCTGGAACTCCCAGAACAGGCCCTGCGCCCCAGCCGCCCTGGCTCCGGCGGCCGCCGCCACGGAGTCGTCACCGAAGATCGCGAGATCACGGAACTCGACCCGCAGGGTGCCGTCGTCGATCAACGGCTGCAGCTTCGGGAGCGTGTCCTCCGCGAACACAGAGCAGAACGGGCACCGGTAGTCGGCATACTCGATCATCACGACAGGGGCATCCACACGGCCCCTCGCCATCGGGTCCCCCTCCTGCCGCCTCGCGAGCCTGGCTATCTGGGAGTCCTGCTCCGTGTTCTGGGATGCCCCCGCTGCCGACTGGCTTGCCGCAGCATCCCTGTCCCCCGCCCCGGCGGTCACGGTGACCGTGCTGGCAGCCTGCGGCCCACCGCCCTGCGTGTTCTGACTCATCACTCCCAGGCAGAACACCAGGGCCACAGCCAGAACCCCCGTCGCGATCTGCCATGGACGGGCTCCCGGCCCCGGTTGCTGCTTATCATTCACTGTTGTCTCCCCTCCAAGCCGCCCAAGAGACTACGGTGTGTACGCCTTTAATCCCAAGTACGTCTTACGCACTTTTCTGGGAGCCAGAGAGAGTAAGCTAGAGCGTCCATCCCAGAAGTGAGGACCAACACCCTTGACCACTTCCCGAGGCGATCTCCAACACGAAATCGCGCTGGAACAGGCGCATGTTGACCGGGTTTACAAACACCTAGCGGCTTCCACGGCCAGCGCCCGGACGCTCGCCCGCAGCGGCGCGGAAATCTATCAGTCCGACCGGGGCGACTATCTGCGTGAGGAGTCCGGGACCGCGCTCTTCGAGCGTGACGCCTTCGCCTATCAGGCAGCCAAACGCCTCGCCATCCTCGACGCGGAACACGAGGGACTTGTCTTCGGCCGTCTCGACCTGGGCTTCCCGGAGACCCGCTACATCGGCCGTCTCGGGGTCCGTGACTCCGAGTATGAGCCGCTGGTGATCGACTGGCGCGCACCCGCCGCCGAGCCCTTCTACCGCGCCACCCAGGTCAACCCCATGAATGTGATCCGGCGGCGGGTGTTGCGCTGCCGCGACGACAAGGTCATCGGTCTGGAGGACGATCTGCTCGACACCAGTGCCGAGACGGATCTCCCGATCCTCGGGGAAGGCGCTCTGATGGCCTCCCTCACCCGCGCCAGGGGCCGCACCATGCGGGACATCGTCGCCACCATCCAGGCCGAGCAGGACGAGGCGATCCGCGCCCCCTACCAAGGGGTCACGATCATCGGCGGCGGCCCCGGCACTGGTAAGACTGTCGTCGCGCTGCACCGCGCGGCCTTCCTGCTGTACACCAACCGCGCCCGGCTAGAGAAGGGCGGGGTGCTCGTGGTGGGTCCCAGCTCGGTGTTCATGAACTACATCGAGCGAGTGCTTCCCAGCCTTGGGGAGGATTCGGTGACGCTGCGTGCCATCGGGGCTGTTGCCGCGGATGTGCTGGGCATGGCCTCGGAACGAGTCGACGCGGCTCCAGCGGCCTCCCTGAAGGGGTCGCTGCGGATGCTCAAGGTGCTTCGCCGCCTGGTGCGCCGCCCCCCCACCCCTGCCCCGGAGGACCTGAGGGTGACTCTCAAGGGCGAGGTCCTGAAACTGGGGGCGGTGGAGTTGGCAGGCATCCGCGAGTCGGTGCTGTCGAGCTATAAGATGAACCGTGGGCGGACGGCTGCGGCCACAGCGGTGGCGCGGGCGCTCGCGGGGAAGCTCACCGTCGACGTGGACCTGTCACCCGAGGAGATCGACGAGCGGATCCGCGACCACCAGGCATTCCGGGACTTCATGGACGCCTGGTGGCCAATGCTCGGCGCCCCCTCGGTACTGGCCCGTCTGGCGGACCGGGATCTGCTTGAAGAGCTGGCACCCCACCTGAGCGCCCAGGAGAAGGACCAGCTGGCGGAGTCCTACCAGTGGCTGCAGACCGGTGATCTGGAGATCACGGGCTGGTCAGTGGCGGACATCGCCCTGCTGGACGAGTTGCTGGAGATGCTCGGGCCGGTTCCCGCTGACAGGCAGGAGGACCCGGTCTTCATCGACTTCGGTGATGTCTCCGAGCTGGTCACCACCTCCGATCTGTTGCGCCGCGACCATGCCGCCGACCCCGACGAGGACCCGCAGGTCACCTATGCGCACATCCTCGTCGACGAGGCTCAGGACATCACCCCCATGCAATGGCGGATGCTGCGGCGGCGCGGCCCTCAGGCATCCTGGACGCTCGTCGGCGACCCAGCCCAGAGCTCCTACCCGGACACTGCCGAAGCGGAGCGGGCCATCACGGACCTGGTGGGGCGAGCCCCGCTACGACGTTTCACGCTCTCGACGAATTACCGCTCCCCCGCCGAGGTCTTCGAGCTGGCATCGAAGGTCATCACCCAGGTCTTCCCCGGGGCCGAGCTGCCCCGGGCGGTGCGCAGCACAGGGCTTGTCCCGAAGCTGAAGCAGACCAGCGAGGCGGAGCTGGACCAGGCCATCGTGGCACAGGCCCTCGATCTGGCAGGCCAGGTCAGCGGCACCGTGGGCATAGTCGTCCCGCCGTCGCGGCTGAACACGGTGACACGCCTTGCCATGTCGGACCCACGCCTGGTGGCACTGGAGGAGCGGCTGATCGTGGTCACCGCGTTGCAGGCAAAGGGGTTGGAGTACGACGGCGTCCTGGTGGTGGCTCCCGATGAGATCGTCGCCGAGGCCCCGGGCGGGGAACGGGTCCTCTACGTCGCCCTAACTCGCGCCACCCAGCGGATGACGGTCCTGGACGCGGGCACCTCACAGTGGCGGACGGCCCTCACCTGATCGCTCACCCCAGCCGATGGCATCCAGGACCTCCGAGGTGGCCTTCCAGCGGTTCTGGGTGAAGAACTGCAGGCCTGGCGCTCCGGCCTCCAGGAGTTCCCGGCAGAGCCTGACGGCGCGAGCCAGACCGATGCTGCGCACCTCCGCGGGATCCCTGGCGGCCCGCAGGGCGGCGACGAAATCCTCCGGCAGCGAGCAGTCGGCCAGCGCCGCGAACCTCTCGATCTGCGTGATAACCGTCAGCGGCGCGATACCGGCGATGACGGGAATGGCGCAGCCGCGCTCGCGGACCCGCTCCACCAGCTCCACATAGCGGTGTGACTCGAAGAACAGCTGGGTGATGGCGTAGTCCGCTCCCGCCGCCGCCTTCTCCACGACGATCCGGGCGTCCAGCTCGGGGTCGTTGTCAGGTTGGTGGACGTTGGGGAAGGCGGCCACGCCGACGCAGAAGTCACCGTGTTCCTTGATGAGCCGCACCAGCTCCGTCGCATTGGCAAGGCCTTCGGGATGCTGCTCCCATGGCTGCTGCGGGCCGCCGGGCATGTCGCCGCGGATGGCGAGGATATCGCGGACTCCGGCCTGCGCGAAGGAGTCCAGCGTGCGCAGCAGCTCGGTCTTCGACTGCGAGACGCAGGTCAGGTGGCCGACGACGGTTGCGTGCCGGGCGGCGCCGAGCACCGCCGTGGCCGCCACCGTGCGGTCGCGGGTGGAGCCGGATGCCCCGTAGGTGACCGACAGGAACGCCGGCCGGAACCGGGTGAGTTTCGCCACGGAGGCGTCGAAGCGCGGCTGCTCATCCGGGGTGCGGGGCGGGAAGAACTCGAAGCTCAGCAGGGGAGATGTGGCGTGGTCAAGCAGCTCGGCGACAGTCGGAGGCATGGTGACAAGGATATTGTGGTTCGCATGCCGACCCCGTCCGTCCACGATCCGATAAGCCCGGCCTTCGTCTCGGCGGTGGGAGACGCATTGACCGGCTTTCTCGACGAGCAGGCCGGGCTCGCCGCACACACCGGCGCCACCGCCCTGCTGGGAGCAGCCCGCACCTGTGTGATGGGTGGGAAGCGGCTGCGTCCCGCCTTCTGCTACTGGGGGTACGTGGCAGCCGCCGGACGGCCCGCCGATCCGGCTCCCCTGATGCGGGTGGCGGCCTCGCTGGACCTGCTCCATGCCTCCCTCCTGGTCCATGACGACCTGATCGATGGCTCCGACACCCGGCGGGGTGCGCCGTCGGCCCACCGGCGTCTCGAGAAG